>NZ_JFZB01000007.1 GCF_000740785.1 Paenirhodobacter enshiensis
GCTCGCCATGCGTAATCCGTGCGTGAAATATACGTAAACCGCGCGCGGAACCCTGCGGAAATGGCCGGAAAAGATCAAGCCCCGTAGGGCATGACCTTGAATAACATCCTGATTTTACACGCATAGACGCAAAACCCGGAAATCCGTGGTGCGGGCGACCGGACTCGAACCGGTATGGAGATACCTCCGAGGGAGTTTAAGTCCCATGCGTCTACCATTCCGCCACGCCCGCGTCCCTATTGGCTAGACCGGCACGCGTCCGGCTGCAAGGGATCCGGGGCATGGGGGGCCGGGGAGCGAGGCAGTCCGGTCAGTCTGGCGCTCTCGGCGGGGGACAGAGGAGGCTCGGAGGGATCGGGGCGGCGGCGTCCCAGAACCACGCCCAGAAGCGCCATGCCGAACAGGGTGGGCCCGGCCAGCCACAGCACAAGGTTCGCTCCCCGTGCGTCGGGCCGCAGCAGGGCGGATTCGCCGAAGCGTGTCACCACCGCGTTCAGGGCCTCGGTGTCGCTGTCGCCCGCTTGCAGCCGCGCGCGCAGCAGCCCGCGCAGATCGCGCGCCACACCCGCATCCGAATCGTCGACTGTCTCGCCCTGGCAGACCGGACAGCGCAGTTGCTGCGCAAGCGCCCGGGCCCGGGATTCAAGGGCGGGATCGGTCAGTTGCTCCTCAGGGTCGAGCGCCTCTGCCGCCCCTGCGGCCATGAGCGCGACCAGCGCAACCGCAATCACCGGCAGGCGCATGGCACCCTCCGCTTCCCGCCGCGCCGGTCCGACAGCGCCAGCGCGCCGCCCGCGGCCATCATCCCCGCCGCGCCCCACAACCACAACATGCCGGGGCGCAGGTAGCCGCGCACCGCCCAGCTTCCGTCCCCCTGCGGATCGCCCAGCACCAGATAGATATCGCGCCGGGCCGAGACACGGATCGCCGCTTCGGCCGTCGCAAGCCCCTGCAGCGGATAGACCCGCCGCTCGGGCGACAGCCGGGCCAGCACTTCCGGTCCATCGCGCAGGGTCAGGCGGGCCACGTCGGCGCGGTAATTCGGTCCGTCGCGACGCGTCACGGCGTCCAGCGTCACGCTCAGCCCTCCAAGCGGCATCTGTGCCCCGGGGCGAAGCGCGGCGAGGGTCTCGACCCGGCCAGCGGTGCTCAGCCCGATGGCCACGATCAGCAGCCCGAAGCCGGCATGGCCGAGTGCGCGGCCATGATCGGCGCGCGGCAGCCGGAGAATGCGGCCCGGCCGGCCACGGGCACGTTGCCCGAGGTCAATGACCGCCCCCGCGACGATCCAGCCGCCGAGCCCGACCGCCAGTGCCCCCGCAAGCCGGTTCATCCCGCCCAGCCCCGTCCCGCCCAGCTCTGCCCCGTTCAGTCCCGTCCAGCTCAGCCCGCCCGCGATCACTGCCACGATCAGGGCCGGCCCGAGCCCTGACAGCACCCGGTGCAGTCGCGCGTGCTTCCACCCAAGCAACGCCCCCACCGGCAGCACCAGCCCGAGCAGAACCGCGAAAGGCGTGACGGCCCGCTCGAAATAGGGCGCCCCCACCGACAGGATCCGGCCCGAAACAGCCTCTGCGATCAGTGGCCAGAGCGTCCCTGTCAGCACCACGAAGGCTCCGACGCTCAGCAGCAGGTTATTGAAAACAAGCGCGCTTTCGCGGCTGATCAGGGCAAATCCCGGGCCCGGGTCGATGCGCCCGGCGCGTGCGGCGAACAGCGCCAGCGCCCCCCCCAGAACGACGCCGAGGATCGCCAGAAGCGCGATCCCGCGTGCCGGATCCGTCGCGAAAGCATGGACCGAGCCGAGCAACCCCGAGCGCACGATGAACGTCCCCCCGAGCGCCGCGCCGAAGCCGAGGATGGCGAGAAGGATCGTCCAGGCGCTGAGCACGCCGCGCTTCTCGGCGGCCGGAACGCTGTGCAGCAGTGCCGTTGCCAGAAGCCACGGGATCAGCGAGGCATTCTCGACCGGATCCCAGAACCAGAACCCGCCCCAGCCAAGTTCGCGATAGGCCCACCATGCCCCCGCCGCGATCCCGAGCGTCAGGAACATCCAGGCGAGCAGCACCCAGGGCCGCAGCAGCCCGGCCCATCCGGCACCGGTCCGCCCTTCGATCAGCGCGGCGACGGCCAGCGAATAGGCGAGGCTCAACCCGACATAGCCGAGATACAGCAGCGGCGGATGCAGCGCGAGGCCGGGATCCTCGAGGAGCGGGTTCATCCCCAGCCCCTCGACGGGCGGATCTGTCAGCCGGGTGAACGGGTTCGACACGAGGACCGCATAACCCGTCACCGCTGCCCCGATCGCGCCCTGCACCCCCAGCACCCGCGCCCGGAACCGCGCCGCGACATGGCCCGAGGTCACCGCGAACAGCCCCCCGAACAGCGCAAGGATCAGCGCCCAGAGGAGCATCGACCCCTCATGCCCGCCCCAGACCCCGGCGATCTTGTAAAGCATGGGTTTGGCCCGCTGAGAGCTGCGCCGGATCAGATCGAGAGAGAAATCATCGCTCAGCGCGCCCCATGTCAGCGCCGCGAAGGCCAGTGCCAGCAGGCCGAGCTGCATCCCTGCGGCCCGGCGCCCGGCCGCCATCCAGCCGCCCCAGCCGCGCGCCGCCCCCCAAAGCGTCAGCCCCGCCTGCATCAGCGCGGTGCAGAAGGCGAGGATCAGGGCGAAATGGCCGAGTTCGGCGGTCACGGGCGGGCTCCGGCAAGGGCTTCGGGTCCGCCGACCATAGGCGCGGCAGGGGGCAAGGCCAAGGCCGGGGCGCGCCGGCGCCGGAAACCGGATTCCCGCGGTGGGCACCCGTCGGAGGTTGCACCGCCGCCTGTTCGTCCGGCCTCACTCTGCTGTCGGCCTCAGTCCGCGACCGGCCGGCCCCAGAGGTCGTATTCCGAGGCTTCCTCGATCTCGACACTCAGCATGTCGCCGGGCTTCAGATCCTCGAACCCCTCGTCGATGAACAGGTTGCCGTCGATCTCGGGGGCATCGGCGCGGGTGCGGCAGGTCGCGCCCTCGTCATCGACGCTGTCGACCAGAACCTGCTCGCGGGTGCCGACACGCGCCTCGAGCTTCGCGGCCGAGATCTGCTGCGCCTTCTCCATGAAGCGGTCCCAGCGGTCTTGCTTGACCTCCTCAGGCACCTGATCGGGCAGCGCGTTCGAGCGCGCCCCGGCGACGTTCTCGTATTGGAAGCACCCCACGCGGTCGAGCTGCGCCTCGTCCATCCAGTCGAGGAGATACTGGAATTCCTCTTCCGTCTCGCCCGGATAGCCGACGATGAAGGTCGAACGCAGCACGATGTCGGGGCAGGCCGCGCGCCAGGCCGCGATTTCGTCGAGCGTCTTGGCGGACGCCGCCGGCCGCGCCATGCGTTTCAGAACATCGGGGTGCGCGTGCTGGAACGGGATGTCGAGGTAGGGCAGGATCAGCCCCTCGGCCATCAGGGGCACCAGATCGCGCACATGCGGGTAGGGGTAGACGTAATGAAGCCGCACCCAGGCCCCGGTGCCCTGGGCAAGCTTGCCCATCTCGCGCGCGAGGTCGGTGATATGGCTGCGCACCTCGCCGCCCTTCCACGGGTTCAGATCGTATTTGCGGTCGAGCCCGTAGGCCGAGGTATCTTGCGAGATCACCAGCAGCTCGCGCACCCCGGCATCAAGCAGCTTCTCCGCCTCGCGCAGCACCGCGTGCGCCGGCCGGCTGACCAGCTTGCCGCGCATGTCGGGGATGATGCAGAACTTGCAGGCGTGATTGCAGCCTTCCGAGATCTTCAGATAGCTGTAATGGCGCGGCGTCAGCTTGACCCCGGTCGCCGGCAGCAGGTCGACGAACGGATCGGGCGCGGGCGGCACGGCGCCATGCACGGCATCGAGAACCTGCTCGTATTGCTGCGGCCCCGTCACCGCCAGAACCTTCGGATGCACCCCGGTGATGAATTCGGGCTCGGCGCCGAGGCAGCCGGTCACGATCACCTTGCCGTTCTCCGCCAGCGCCTCGCCGATGGCTTCGAGGCTCTCCGCCTTGGCGCTGTCGAGAAAGCCGCAGGTGTTCACGATCACCGCATCCGCACCCTTGTAATCGGGCGAGATCGCATAGCCCTCGGCGCGCAGCCGGGTCAGGATGCGCTCGCTGTCGACCAGCGCCTTCGGACAGCCGAGGCTGACCATGCCAAGCGTCGGCTGCCCCTCGCGCGGGCGCTCGTCAAAGCGCGGCTGCGGGGCGAGGTCCGGGCGCAGGTTCGGCGGATTGCTGGTCATCTCGGGTCTCCCGCAGGGGCTGGTTTCGCAACGGTCTTCAACGCTGAAGGGCGAGCCTCTCCGACCCGCCCTTTCATCTTTCCTGAAATATCCCGGGGTGAGCCCGGAACGGGCGAGGGGCAGCGCCCCTCTCTCCCTTGTCGCTCAGCGCCGCCGGTCGCGACGCGCGCTCATCGGCTGGAACGCCACCTGCACATGCGCTTCGCAATAGGGTTTGCCGGGCTGCGCGGGCAGGCCGCAGAAATAGAAATTGTCGGTCGCCGGATCGCCGATCGGCCATTTGCAGGTGCGCTCGGTCAGCTCCATCAGGCTGATCTTGCGCGAGCGCTTCTCCGCCTCGCGCGCCGAGGCGAGCGTTTCCGGGCTGATCTCGTTCAACGAGGGCTGCGGCGGCAGCGGCTGGCCGGCGGGCACGATGGCCTTGCGCATCGGCACCGGCGCGACCGGCGCTTCCGCACGCGGCGCGGCGGGGGCGGGCTGGGCCTCGCGCGGACGCAGGGGCGTCACGTTCTCGGCGCGCGGTGCGGCGGCCGGGGCCTCGCGCGGCGCAGCGGGTGCCTCGGCCACGGGGACGGGCTTCGCCACGGGCTCGGGCGCGGGGGCCTCGGCCTCCTCGGCGCCGGTGCGGTTCGACAGACCCAGCCGGTGCACCTTGCCGATGACCGCATTGCGGGTCACCCCACCGAGTTCCTTGGCGATCTGGCTCGCGGATTGCCCCTCGGACCACATCTTCTTCAGCAGTTCGACGCGTTCATCCGTCCAGGACATGGTGACCCTTTCGTCAGTCTGACCGGGCAAGGCGGCAGCGCCGCGCTCCGCTCCGGCGGGAACAATCCCGTTAAGGTGGGGCCCATTCTAATGGGGACGGTCCGAGATACAATCCGCCGCGACCGATTTCAAGGGCAGGCAGTGGCAAGGCGGACGCGATTCGTCGTGAGGGGGGGCGTGACGGGGCGCAGCCCCTGAATTCCGGGTGCCGTGAGCAAAGGGGGCGCAACTCCGTCCCGGTGCATGGTTCGGGACATCCGCGCCTGTTGCGCCGATGTCCCGGATCGCGCAATGTCGCGCCATGGAAAACGCCGAGCTGATCATACGCTGCGCCACCCAAGGTGACCTGCCGCGCCTGCTGGACCTCTATCAACATCTCCTCGCGGGTGACGAGCGTGCCGATGACGCTTCGGCTGCCGAGGCATTCGGACAGTTTCTCCGTTACGCGGGAAGCGCGATTTTCCTTGGCGAGGTCGATGGCATTCTGGTCGCCTCCTGCGTTCTCGTCGTCGTGCCCAATCTGACCCGTGGCGCGAGGCCCTACGGTCTGATCGAAAACGTCGTCACTCATAAGGGTTACCGCCAGAGGGGGCACGGGCGGCGGATCCTCGACGCCGCTACGGCAGCCGCCCGGCGCGCGGGGTGCTACAAGCTCATGCTGCTGACTGGTTCGAAGGAAGCGGGAACCCTCGAATTCTATCTCCGGGCCGGGTTCGAACAGTCGAAGACGGGCTTCCAGAAGCGGTTGATTCCGGTCCTATCTTGAACATTGACAGGCGGGCCTGTCGCCTGACGCATTTCGACGGTCACCCCTCGTTTCCCGCCGGAGACAGCACATCCCTTTACAGAAAACTCTGCGGGTCGATGTCGACCGCCACGCGCATGTTCTTGCCCGGCCGGACCTGCCGCAGCCAGGCACTTAGCGCCGATTGCAACGGCGCGCTCTTTTCGGCCATCACCAGCATCCGCACCCGGAACCGGTCGCGCAGCTTCGAGATCGGCGCCGGCGCCGGGCCGAACACCCGCGCCCCGATCCGGTCGAGCGGCGCGACCCGCCGCGCCAGATCGTTGCCCAGGGCGAACAGCGGCGCGAGTTCCGGCCCCGACAGCACGATCCCCGCCATCCGTCCGAACGGCGGCACGCCCTGCGCGCGGCGCGAGGCCGCCTCGGCGCGCCAGAACGCTTCCTCGTCACCGCCGAGGATCGCGCGGATCACCGGATGCTCGGGCTGATAGGTCTGCAACAGCGCCAGCCCCGGTTTCTCGGCCCGTCCGGCGCGGCCCGCGACCTGGCGCACCAGCTGGAACGTCCGCTCCGAGGCGCGCAGATCCGAGCCCTGCAGCCCGAGGTCGGTGTCGATCACGCCGACCAGCGTCAGATGCGGGAAATTGTGCCCCTTGGCGACGATCTGCGTGCCGACGACGATATCGGCCGCGCCCGCCGCGATGGCGTCGATGGTCTCCTTCAGCGCGCGGGCGGAGCCGAACAGATCCGACGACAGCACCGCGACCCGGCTGTCGGGGAAGCGCGCGCGCACCTCCTCGGCCAGCCGCTCGACGCCCGGACCGACGGGGACGAGCTTGCCCTCGACGCCGCACGACGGGCAGACCGTCGGCACCGGAATGCTCTCGCCGCATTGATGGCAGACCAGCCGTTCGAGAGAGCGGTGATGCACCATCCGCGCATCGCAATGCGGGCAGGCGATCTGATGGCCGCAGGCGCGGCACACGGTGACCGGCGCATAGCCGCGCCGGTTGATGAACAGCATCGACTGTTCCCCGGTGCCGAGGCGGCGGGCGATCTCGGCGCTCAGCGTGGGCGAGATCCAATGCGCGGCCCCGGTCTTCTCGGCGCGCATGTCGATCGGGCGCATCTCGGGCAGTTCCGAGGCGCCGAAGCGGCTGGTCAGATCGACGCGGGCATATTTGCCGGTCTCGGCATTGACCCAGGTTTCCAGGGACGGCGTGGCCGAGGCGAGGACCACCTGGGCACCCGCGAAAGAGGCGCGCAGCACCGCCATGTCGCGGGCGTTGTAGATCACGCCTTCCTCTTGCTTGTAGGAGGTGTCGTGTTCCTCGTCGACGACGATCAGCCCGAGGTCGCGAAACGGCAGGAACAGCGCCGAGCGCGCGCCCACCACCACCTCGGCGCCGCCTTCGGCCACCATGCGCCACAGCCGGCGCCGCTCGCCCTGCGTCGCGCCCGAATGCCATTCACCGGGGCGGGCGCCGAAGCGGGCCTCGATCCGGGCGAGGAAGGCGCCGGTCAGCGCGATTTCGGGCAGCAGCACCAGCGCCTGACGGCCGCGGCGCAGGCAATCGGCGACGGCCTCCAGATAGACCTCGGTCTTGCCCGATCCGGTCACGCCTTTGAGCAGTGTCACGCCAAAGCCGCTGCCCGCGCTGTGGCGCAGCGCCTCGGCCGCGGCGCGCTGATCTGGCGAGAGTGTCTTGCCCGGCCGCTCCGGGTCGAGATGCGGATAGGGCAGATCGCGCGCGGCCTCGGTCTCGCTCACCCCGCCGGCCTTCACGAGGCCCTTGATGACCTGCGTCGTCACCCCGGCCAGCGCCGCGAGTTCGCCGAGGTAATAGCCGCTTTGCGGGGCCGTGGTCAGCGCCTCGATCACCTTGCGCCGGGCCTCGGTCTCGCGCCCGGCGGGCGTGCCCGCGAGGCGATAGACCTTGCGCGTGCCCGGCGGGTCGAACAGTCCGGGCGTGCGGGTCGCCAGACGCAGCACCGCGGGCAGCGGCGTCATGGTGTAATCCGCCATGCGGATCAGGAAGAAGTGCAGCTCTTCGCGCATCGGCGGCACGTCGAGAACGCGGGCCACCTTGCGCAGGCGCCCGGCCTCGAAGCTGCCTTCGCCCGGCCCCCAGACCACGCCCACCACACGGCGCGGGCCGAGCGGCACCTCGACGAAAGCACCGAGCGCGCAGCCGCCCTCGGGCGCGAGGTAATCGAGCGCATGGCCCACCGGCTCGGCGGTCAGCACGCCGAGGCGCGCGCCTTCCTCGAAGAACCCGATCTCGCTCATCGGACGCACCCGTGAAGAACTTTCTGGCCTCCGGCGGGGATATTTATGGAAAGCCGAAAGACAGGGTTGCTTTCGGCTTTCTTCAAATATCCCCGGGGGCGGGGGGCAGGCAGCCCCCCGCGACGGATCCGCGCGCGCATCGGCCGGGCGGCGAGGGGGGCGCCGCGGCCTTTCCCGGCTAGGAAAACCGCGCCGGTTGCGCTATCAGACGGGCGAATGCGTTGCAGGAGAGATCCCATGAAATTCTTCGTCGATACCGCCGATGTGGCGGCGATCCGCGAGCTGAACGACCTCGGCATGGTCGACGGCGTCACCACCAACCCGTCGCTGATCCTGAAGTCGGGACGCGACATTCTCGAAGTGACGAAAGAGATCTGCGACATGGTTTCCGGCCCCGTCTCGGCCGAGGTCGTCGCGACCGAGGCCAGGGAGATGATCGCCGAAGGTCTGAAGCTTGCCAAGATCGCCCCCAATATCGCGATCAAGGTGCCGCTGACCTGGGCCGGGCTGACCGCCTGCAAGGCTTTCGCATCCGAAGGCCACATGGTCAACGTCACGCTGTGCTTCTCGGCGGCGCAGGCGATCCTGGCGGCGAAGGCCGGCGCGACCTTCATCTCGCCCTTCGTCGGCCGGCTCGACGATATCGACCTCGACGGGCTCGACCTGATCGAGGACATCCGCACGATCTACGACAATTACGATTTCAGGACGCAGATCCTTGCGGCCTCGATCCGTAACGTCGGCCATATCACGAGCTGTGCGAAGATCGGTGCCGACGTGATCACCGCGCCGCCCGCCGTCATCAAGGCGATGGCGAACCATGTGCTGACCGACAAGGGGCTTGATCAGTTCATGAAGGACTGGGCGAAAACCGGGCAGAAGATCCTCTGATCGGGGGCGCGCTTCCCGTCAGGGTTGAATCCGGCGCGCCGGGTTCTTCCGCAGTGGCCCGAAATGGCAACCGGCCCGCCACATCGGCGGGCCGTTTTCGTATCCGGGATATATTTTCTGCCGGATCAGAGACTTTTGTGGCACAGTCGTCAGGACGATTCACCACCGGACGCGGGGGACATGACGGATTCGGCGCTGGCGCAGCTGTTGCGCGACAAGATCATCTCGGACCCGGAAGTCATTCTGGGGGATCAGGATCTGATGCGGGCACTGGTCGCGGCCAGCGACAGCGCGATGGGGGCGAATGTGGTCGACCTGCGCGGTGTGGCCATGGCCCGGCTTGAAACCCGGCTCGACCGGCTGGAGGATACCCACCGCTCCGTCATCGCGGCGGCGTATGAAAATCTCGCGGGCACCAACCAGATCCATCGCGCGGTGCTGCGGCTGCTGGAGGCGCGCAGCTTTCCGGAGCTTCTTTCGGTGCTTTCCGGCCCGGTGGCCGAGACGTTGCGCATCGATTCGGTGCGGCTGATCCTTGAGACGAAGCAGCGTGGCGACGATCCGGCGCTTGCGGCGCTCGGTGAGATGCTGGGTATCGCCGATCCGGGGTTCGTGGCCGATTACATGCGCCGCGGGCATGGCGGGCCGGCGCGCGCGGTGGTGCTGCGCCGCATTCCGGCGACGCGGCTTGATGTCGGGCTGACGGCCGGGCTGTCGGGAAGCACGACGATCTATGGCGAGGCCGGCACCGGCGAGAACGGCGGCTGGCTGCGCTCCGAGGCGCTGATGCGGCTCGACCTCGGTCCCGGGCGGTTGCCGGGGATGCTGGCCATGGCCTCGGAGGATCCGGATCTGTTCCGGCCCTCGCAGGGGACCGACCTTCTCGGCTTTTTCGCCGGCGTGTTCGAGCGCACGATGCGCGGGTTTCTGGGATGACCGAGCTGACCGTCGGCTTGTCCGACGGCGCGGTGCAGATGCTTGGGCGGTGGCTCGATCATCTGCGCGCGCTCGATGGGGCGTCGGAGAATACCATCACCGCCTATCGTGCCGATGTGGCGGGGTTTCTGGGCTTTCTCGGCCGTCATCATGGCGAGGGCATGGGGGCCGAACGGCTGAAACGGGTGATCCAGTCCGACATGCGGGCCTGGATGGCGCATGAGCGGGGGCGGGGGCTGTCGTCGCGCTCGCTCGCGCGCGAGCTGTCCTCGGTCAAGAGTTTCTACCGCTGGTTTTCCGAGCGCGAGGGGTTCGATGCGACGCATGTCCTCTCGGCGCGCGCGCCGCGGTTTCAGGCGAAGCTGCCACGCCCTCTGTCCGAGAGTGCCGCGCGCGACGTGATCGCCCAGGTCGAGGTGCAGGCGGCCGAGCCCTGGATCGCGGCACGCGATGCGGCGATCATGACATTGCTTTACGGTTGCGGGCTGCGCCGCTCCGAGGCGCTTGGCCTGACCGGATCCGACGTGCCCTTGCCCGAGGTTCTGCGCATTCGAGGCAAGGGCGACAAGGAGCGTCTGGTTCCGGTGCTGCCGGCCGCGCGGGATGCGGTCGAAGATTATGTGCGGCTGTGTCCCTATGCGCCCGGCCCCGGCGAGGCGCTGTTTCGCGGTGCGCGCGGCGGGGCGCTGAACCCGCGTCTCGTCGATCTGGCGATGGAAAAGGCGCGGGTATCGCTCGGTCTGCCGGTGACGGCGACGCCTCATGCGCTGCGCCACAGCTTCGCCACGCATCTTCTGGCCTCTGGCGGCGATCTGCGCGCGATCCAGGAGCTTCTGGGCCATGCCCGGCTGTCGACGACGCAGGTCTATACTGCCGTCGACGGGGCGCGACTGATGCAGGTTTATCGCGCTGCCCATCCAAGGGCCTGAGGCGGGGTTGTTCCTGTTGCGGGCCGGGGCGCTTTGGGGCAGGAAGGCGCGCATGAAACTTCAGTACAAAGCCCTTTCGGTGCACCTTCTTACGGCGACGGGTGCGGTCCTTTCGATGCTGGCGATGCTGGCTGCGGTCGAGGGGAAATGGTCGCTCATGTTCCTGTGGCTGGTCGTGGCGCTGATCGTCGACGGTGTCGACGGGCCGCTGGCGCGCCGTTACGACACGCCGCGCAACTGGCCGATCTACGATGGCGTCCTGATGGACCTGATCGTCGATTACCTGACCTATGTGTTCATTCCGGCCTATGCGCTGTTCAAGTCGGGGTTGCTGCCGGGCTGGACCGGCTGGCTCGCGATCATCGCGATCACCTATGCCAGCGTGATCTATTTCGCCGACACGCGGATGAAGACCAAGGACAAGTCGTTCTCGGGCTTTCCGGCGTGCTGGAACATGGTGGTGCTGGTGATGTTCGCGCTGCATCCGGGCTACTGGACGGTGCTGGGCGTGGTGCTGGCGCTGACGGTGGCGATGTTCTTCCCGCTCAAGTTCATCCATCCGACGCGCACGAAGCGCTGGCGCGCGGTTTCGCTGCCGGTCTCGGCGGTCTGGGTGGTCTGCGCGGCCTGGGCGGCCTTGGTGAATTTCGACGAGGGCAGCCTTGCGCATTGGGGGCTGGTCGTCACCTCGATCTATCTGATGGTCGCGGGCATCGCTCAGCAGATCTTCCCGCCGCGCGGTGGGGCCCACTGATCCGCCGCACCGTCGCCGGAACGACAGGTCTGAAACGACAAAGGGCGCCCCGGTCAGGGCGCCCTTTTCATGTTCGGGGGAGGGCCGGGGCGATCCCGGCCCGGGTCCGTTCAGCCAAGCGCCGCGTCGCAGCGCGCGCAGGTATGGGCGTGGCTGTGCGTGCCGACGTCCGGCAGGATCTTCCAGCAGCGTTCGCACTTCTCACCCGGCGCCATGCGGAACTCGACCGCGACCGAGGGCACCTCGGCCAGCGCGAAGGCGCCTTCGGGCGCCGGATCGGTCGTCACCGTCAGATCCGAGGTGATGCACAGCTCGGCGAAATCGACCGAGGTCAGCATCGTCGCCAGCGCATCGTCCGTCACATGGACCACCGGCGCTGCCTCGAGGGACGAACCGATGACCTTCGCGGTGCGCTCGACCTCGAGGGCCGCGGTCACCGCGCGACGGGCGCGGCGCACCGCCTCCCATTTCGCGGCGAGCGCCGGGTCGAGCCAGCTTGCCGGGGTCTCGGCGAAGTCGTGCAGATGCACCGAGTCGTCTTCGGACGGGAAGCGCGACAGCCAGACGTCTTCCATGGTGAACGGCAGGATCGGCGCGAGCCAGGTGGTCAGGCGGTGGAACAGCAGATCCATCACCGTGCGCGTCGCGCGCCGGCGCAGGCTGTCGGGCGCGTCGCAATACAGCGCGTCCTTGCGCACGTCGAACCAGAACGACGACAGCTCGACCGTGCAGAAGTTGAACAGCGTCTGGAACACGCCCGAGAAGTTGAACCCGCGGTAGTTCTCGCGCACCGAGACGTCGATCTCGGCCAGACGATGCAGGATCCAGCGCTCCATCTCCGGCATCTCGGCGACGGGCAGGCGCTCGGCCTCGTCGAAGTCCTTCAGCGCGCCGAGCATGAAGCGCAGCGTGTTGCGCAGCCGGCGATAGCTGTCGGCGGTGCCCTTCAGGATCTTCGGCCCGATGCGCTGATCGGCGGTGTAATCGGTCTGGGCGACCCACAGGCGCAGCACGTCGGCGCCGTATTGCTCGATCACCTCGGCCGGCGCCACGGTGTTGCCGAGCGACTTGGACATCTTCATGCCCTTCTCGTCGAGCGTGAAACCATGGGTGACGACGTTGCGATAGGGCGCGCGCCCGATCGTGGCCGAGCCCTGCAGCAGCGACGAGTGGAACCAGCCGCGGTGCTGGTCGGTGCCTTCCATATAGACGTCGGCGATGCCGTCCTTCGCGCCGTCCTCGCGGTCGCGCAGCACGAAGGCATGGGTCGATCCGCTGTCGAACCACACGTCGAGCACGTCCATCACCTGATCGTACTCCGCCGGGTCTGCGATGCCGTCGAGCATCTTCTCCTTGAAGCCCTCGGTATACCAGACATCGGCGCCGTCCTTCTCGAAGGCGTCGCGGATGCGGGCGTTGAGCGCCGCGTTCCTCAGCAGGAAGTCCGGGTCGGTCGGGCGCAGGCCCTTGCGGGTGAAACAGGTCAGCGGCACGCCCCAGGCGCGCTGGCGCGACAGCACCCAGTCGGGGCGGTTCTCGACCATGTTGTGCAGCCGGTTGCGGCCCGACGCCGGGGTGAAGGTCACCAGCTCTTCGATCGACTTCAGCGCGCGGGCGCGGATCGTGTCGCCATAGGTGCCCATGCCGTCATCGAGCTTGTGGTCGATCGCAGCGAACCACTGCGGCGTGTTGCGATAGATCACCGGCGCCTTCGAGCGCCACGAATGCGGGTAGGAATGGCGGATCTTGCCCTTGGCCAGAAGCGCGCCGGCATGGGCGAGCTGCTTGATGTTGGCGACATTCGCCGGGCCTTCCTTGCCGTCCTGTTCGAGGATCGCAAGCCCGCCGAACAGCGGCAGATCGGTGCGGTAGGTGCCATCGGCCTCGACGTTGTAGGTCATCGGCAGTTTGAACTTCAGGCCGACCTGATAGTCGTCCTCGCCATGGCTCGGGGCGGTGTGAACGAAGCCGGTGCCGGCATCCTCGGTCACGTGATCGCCGGGCAGCATCGGCACGTCGAAATCCCATTCGCCATTGGCGCCCTCGGCGCCGGCATAGGGGTGCGACAGGGCCACGCCCTCGAAACTTGCGGTCGGCACTTCGCCGAGACGCGTCATCGCCGTGATCTTCGCCGCCGCCTTCACGCTGTCGGCCAGCGCATCGGCGAGGATCAGCACCTCGCCCACGCGGGCGGTCGACTTCTCGTCCGCCGCATCGACGCGATACATCGCGTAAGTGATGTTCGGATTGTAGCACACCGCGCGGTTTTGCGGGATGGTCCAGGGCGTCGTCGTCCAGATCACCACCGAAGCGCCGTCGAGCGCGCCGTTCTTCGGCGCGAAGCGCACCCAGATCGTGTGCGAGCTGTGATCGTGATATTCGACCTCGGCCTCGGCGAGGGCGGTCTTCTCGACCGGCGACCACATCACCGGCTTCGAGCCCTGATAGAGCGTGCCGTCCATCAGGAACTTCATGAACTCGTCGGCGATGATCGCCTCGGCATGGAAGTCCATGGTCAGATAGGGGTGATCCCAGTTGCCGTTGATGCCGAGGCGCTTGAATTCCTCGCGCTGGACGGCGACCCAGCCCTCGGCGAAGCGGCGGCATTCCTGACGGAAGGCGACGGTGTCGACGTCATCCTTGTTCAGCCCCTTGGCGCGATACTGCTCCTCGATCTTCCATTCGATCGGCAGGCCGTGGCAGTCCCAGCCCGGAACGTAGCGCGCATCGTGGCCCATCATCTGATGGCTGCGCACGATGATGTCCTTGATGGTCTTGTTCAGCGCGTGGCCGATGTGCAGATGGCCGTTGGCGTAGGGCGGGCCGTCATGCAGCACGAAATCGGGCCGGTCGCCCGAGCGCGCCTTGTCGCGCAGCGCGTTGTAGACGTCGATCCGCGCCCAACGGGCCAGCCATTCCGGCTCGCGCGCCGGCAGGCCCGCGCGCATCGGGAAGCTGGTGTCGGGAAGGAAAACGGTGTCGCGGTAATCGGCATCGGACGACGGGGTGGAGGAAACGGGCGTATCGGCGCTCATCGGAAAAACAGTCCTGTCAGGAGAATGGGCGCGTGGCGCCCGTGCATCGGCGTGGGAATCCCGGCTACCCTGACGCGTCAGAGCGCCGGGCAGGTAATTCGCGTCAGGGTGCGCACAAGCCAAGTCATGCGCGCCTTATAGATAAGCGTTCAGCGCGCGGCAAGCGCGGATGGGGCCGCGGCGGCAGGGGGCTGCTGCGCTCGAAAAGGGGAAAGGGGGGCTCTGCCCCGCAGATGAGTAAAAGGGAGGGGGCTCTGCCCCCTCGGGCCTCGCGGCCCTCACCCCCGGGATATTTTCGGAAAGATGAATGGATGGGCACTTGGGAAAGTTGTTCAACAAAATGTCAGAGATATTCGTTTTTATCTTGTCGTGAAGCCGGTTTCGATCTTAGCAATCATTGCGAAAACCAGTGGCATTTCATGCCTGATTTGCCTTCATAATTGTTGAACAATATACAGGCAGGATCGGGAGGTCCGCATGAGCCGCCCTGATTCTGCCTCTTCCGGTCTTGCACCGTCGGCCTCCGAGGTCGCGGCGATCCTGCTGCGCGACAAGATCCTGCGCGGCGAGCTGGCGGCCGGCGCGCCCGTGCGGGAAGTGGTCTGGGCCGAGGCGCTGAACCTGTCTCGCAACACCTTGCGCGAGGCGCTGCACGCGCTGATCGCCGAGGGGCTGGTGGAGCATCGTCCGCATCGCGGAGTGACGGTGAGGACGCTCGGCCACGCGGATATCCGCGAGATCTACGCCATTCGCATGACGCTGGAGTTGCGCGGCATCGCCTGCAGCGCAAGGGCGCCGGTGGACGCGATGCGGGCGTTGCAAGGCCATGTCGCGGCGATGCAGGACGCGGCTGAGCGGGGCGACTGGCGCGCGGTCGGCACCGAGTCTCTGGCGTTTCATCGCGCCATCGTCGGTTTCATCTGCAGCCCGCGGCTTGATCGGCTGTTCGCCTCGGTCGCGGCGCAGGCGCGGCTGGCGTTTTCCGCGGCCGCCGATGCAGAGCGGTTCCAGAAGCCCTGGGTCGCGCGCGATGCCGGGATCTGCGCACAGCTGTGCGCCGGCGATTGCGAGGCCGCCGCGCGCGCGATGGAACAGTATCTGAACGACTCCGAAAGCATGGTTCTGGCCGCCGCGCGGGCGCGCGCGCTGTCGGTCGTTCCAGATCCCGACGCCCCCGATCCCGAGAGGACATCCGCATGAAACCCGCCCCGATCACCGCAGCCCCCCTCGACGCCGCGGCCCGCAAGGCCATCGCGCCTCTCGTGTGCTATCCGGTCGAGACCCTGCCGCGCCCCGATCTCGCCCGCTACCGTGCGGTGCGCGATGACGTCACGCTGGTCGAACGGCTGGTCATTCCGCCGCGCGAGGCCGGCACCTGGACGGTCCCCGCAGGGCATTTCTGCCGCATCCTGTGCATCGAGGGGCCGCAGGTCGCCGACCTCAACCTGTTCAACCTCAACAACCTCGAAGAGCGGTTCTATTCCGGCAAGACGCGCGCGCTGAACGGCACTCATGTCGGGCTGGGCGATCAGCTGTTCTCTAGCTTCCCTCACATGCGTCCGATGGCGACGATCACCCATGACACGCTCGACTGGTATGGGTTCGACGATTTCGGCGGTGCGGTCCATGACGTGATCGGCACGCGTTGCGATCCCTACACGCACAATCTGCTCAGCCATGGCGGGCAGTATCACCATTGCTGTCATTCCAACCTGACCCGCGCTTTCGCCGCCCATACCGGCAAACCTCTGGCCGAGGCCGAGCGCTACATCCATGACGTGCTCAACGTCTTCATGTGCACCGGCTTCACCCGCGATACCGGACAGTATTTCATGAAGGCGAGCCCGGTGCGGGTGGGCGATTACCTCGAATTCTTCGCCGAGATCGACCTTCTGGGCTGCATGTCGGTCTGCCCGGGCGGCGATTGTTCGAGCGAGCATTCCTCGGATGTCGCGGCGTGCCATCCGCTTGCCGTCGAGGTCTGGCGCCCCGCCGCGCTGCCCGAGGGCTGGGCCCCCGCGCCGGAAAACGGTTACGACCGCAGCCATGGGCTTTGACCGCTTCGGACCGGGCAGGGGGCTTCACCTGCCCGGCCGCGGGGGGTAGTCTCGCGCGCGGAAATGACGTGCAGGACGGGACCGGCCGAAGATGACGATGACCAATGCCGCAGCGGGGCTGCCCTCGGAAACGGTCGCGCGGATGTTCACCCGCGCCGATGGCAGCTATGCCTTCGCCCGCTGGGGCCGGCCGATCGTGCCGGTGGTGTTCGGCGTCGACGACGCGACGCTGAGCGTGGTCAAGGGCGCGATCGAGGCGGTGGTGGCGCTCGCCGGTCACAAGATGGCCGAGACCGATCCCGAGATCGGCGCGAATGTCATGATCTTCTTCCTGCGCGACTGGGACGAGCTGCTGAGCGTGCCGGACCTCGGGCGGATGATCGACGGGCTCGATGCGTTGGTGGCGCGGCTGAAGGCGCGCGGCGCGAACCAGTATCGCACCTTCCGTTTCGACGCCGAGGGCGCGATCAAGGCCTGTTTCGGGTTCTGCCGCCTCGATGCCGCACTCGCCGCACTGCCCGCCGACACCGTGGCACTGTCGATGGCAGTGCAAACGATGCTGGGCTGGAGCGACGGCGCCTTCGCCGATGTCGCGCCCCTGGCCGAGGCGAAGGGCCGGGCGGTCCTGCGTCCCGAGATCGCGGCGCTGTTGCAGGCGGCCTATGCGCCCACCATGCCCGCCGTCGCCCGCGATCCGAGCCATGCGTTGCGTCTGGCGGCGCGGATCGCGCTTGCGACGGCGCGAACGGAGGAAGACGAATGAGCCATGAATTCCCGATCCGGGTTTACTACGAGGACACTGACCTCGCCGGGATCGTCTATTACGCGAACTATCTGAAGTTCATCGAGCGCGCCCGCAGCGAATGGGTGCGATCGCTCGGCGTCGATCAGCTGGCGCTGAAGCGCGATGCGGGGCTGGTCTTCGCCGTGCGCCGGGTCGAGGCGGATTATCTGCGCCCGGCGCATTTCGATGACGAGCTGGTGGTGAAAACCGATCTCGTCTCGTTCGGCGGGGCGCGGCTGGTGCTGGAGCAGGGCGTGTGGCGGGCCGGAGAGCGGTTGTTCGGTGCCACCGTGACCCTCGTGTGCCTGACCGAGGCGGGCGGACCCGCGCGACTGCCCGCCGAGCTGCGCCGCCGTCTGGTGCCGACGATCCAGTGATCGGGCCAGTGATCGGGCCAGTGACCGGGCGGCCGCGCGGACACAAGTCACACCCCCCGGAGCGCCGCAAAGCTGCAAAAAAGGTGAATTTCGGGCTGGACCCGGCCGGCAAACAGGTGGAAATCAGGCGCGCCGGGCCCCGGGTCCAGCCATGAGCCCTGTGCAATTCCGCCCGCAACGCGGTGCGATGACGCAGATGTTATGGCGTTCCCGGTGAACCTCGGGTAGAATCGCAGTAAGGAAAGCCGTGAACGGCTTCGTTTCAGAGCAGTATACGCCTAGAAGGCACCGATATGGACCAAAGTACCCTCGCGTCGGCGCAGGAACTCGATTTCTCGTTGCTTGCGCTGTTCCTGCGCGCCTCGCTTACCGTCAAGTTCGTGATGGTCATTCTGATCTTTGCCAGTTTCTGGTCTTGGTCGATCATCTTCCGCAAATTCCTGGTGTTCCGCGCCGCCCGTTCCGAGGCGGCCGCCTTCGATCAGGCGTTCTGGTCGGGCGAGCCGCTCGATGAGCTGTTCGACCAGATCGGCCAGAACCCCGAGGGGCCGAGCCAGCGCATTTTCGCCGCCGGTATGCTGGAATGGCGCCGCTCGCACCGTCAGGACGGCGAGCTGATCGCCGGCGCGCAGTCGCGCATCGACCGCTCGATGGATGTGGCCATCGCCAAGGAAGGCGAGCGGCTGAACGCCGGTCTCGGCGTGCTGGCGACGGTCGGCTCGACCTCGCCGTTCATCGGCCTGTTCGGCACCGTCTGGGGCATCAAGGCCGCGTTCGAGCAGATCGCCATCTCGCAGAACACCGCGCTGTCGGTCGTCGCGCCGGGCATCGCCGAGGCGCTGGTCGCCACCGCGATCGGTCTGGTCGCCGCTATCCCGGCGGTCATCTTCTACAACAAGCTCTCGGGCGACTCCGACAAGATCACCGCCGGCTACGAGGCCTTCGCCGACGAGTTCTCGACCATCCTGTCGCGCCAGCTGGACGCCTGAGCCATGAGCGCGGGTGTGATGAGCAAGGGGGACGGCGGCGGTCGCCGCCGGCGTGGCGGGCGCAATCACAAGGTGATGGCCGAGATCAACGTCACCCCGATGGTCGATGTGATGCTGGTGCTGCTGGTGATCTTCATGGTCGCCGCGCCGATGATGACGGTGGGCGTGCCGCTCGATCTGCCGAAGACGGCGGCGAAGGCCGTCGCGGCCGAGCAGGAGCAGCCGCTGACCGTTTCGCTGCAAAAGGACGGCACGGTTTCGGTGATGACCACGACGGTGCCCCAGTCCGAGCTGGTCGAGCGCCTGAAGGCGATCTCGGCCGAGCGCAAGAGCGACAAGGTTTATCTGCGCGCCGATGGCGGCATCGCCTATTCGCAGGTGGTTCAGGTGATGGGCGCGATGAACGCCGGCGGGTTCAGCAACATCATCCTGGTGACCGACACGGGCGGGCCCCAGATGGGCGGCAAGTCCTCGGGCAAGCCGGCCGCACGGAACTGAGGCGCGTCACATGCGCATGGAACGGGCAGAGAAGATCGGAGACGGCCTCTCGGCGGCACTGCATATCGCGGTGATCGTCTGGCTGGTCGTGGGCGCCGATTTCTTCAAGCCGAAACCCCAGCCCCCGGTGCAGATGTCCGAGGTGGCGGTGATCTCCTCGGACGAATTCGCCCAGATCCAGGCCGCCGCCGCCAAGGGCGACGGCAACCCGGCGCCTGAGAACGAAGCGCAGCTTGCCGCCGATTCGGGTGCGGCGGGCGGTGCCGAATCCGCCGCGCCGTCGAGCGCTCCGGCCTCTTCGCCCGCACCGGCGCCCGCGCCCGCGGCGTCGTCGGCTCCGGCCAGCTCGGCCCCGCCGCCGCCGAAGCCCGCCCCCGAGAAGCCCGAGCCCGCGACGCCGCCGAAGCCCGCGGCCCGCCCGCCCGCGCCGCCCGCCGAGGCGACGCAGACCCCGGCGTCGAGCTTGCCCCCGGTCGAGAAGCCGGAAGAAACGCAGACACCCGACATGTCGCCCAGGCCTTCGCCGAAGCCGGTGCCGAAGATCGCGCCCGCACCCGCGCCCGCGCCGCAGCCCGACACCAAGGAAGCGAAGACCGTCGAGGAAGAGACCAAGCCCGACGCGACCGCGAAGCCGGTGCCGCCCGAGAAGCCGAAGCAGGCCACCGCGCCCGCCGAGGCGACGACGAAGACGACGCCCGACGCCAAGCCTGTCGAGGAAGACAAGACCTCGGCACCGCAGAACGCACCGCGTCCGAACTCGCGTCCCGAGAAGGCGCAGCCGAAGCCTGACGACACGAAGACCGCCGCGGCCGATACCAAGCCCGACGCGAAACCCGATACCAAATCCGACGCCAAGCCGGATGCGAAGCCCGACGCCAAGGCCGATACCGCGGCGAAGACGCCGGCCAAGCCCGCGACGAAACCCGCGGACAAGACGGGAGACGCAACGGACGGCAAGGCGGCAGGCAAGGGCAAGGAGCAGTCGGTGCACGATGCTCTGGCCGAGGCCCTCGGTGGCGGCTCGAATTCCGCGGCGAAGTCGTCCGGGGCGTCGTCGAACGCCTCTGCCAGCGCGTCGTCCGCGAGCCGGTCCAGCCAGAGCGGCAGCGGCACCACGGGGAGCAAGTCGTCCTCGGGGAGCTCCGCCGCCACGGCCAAGGCTTCGGGCAGCGCGCCCGCGACCTCGACGGGGACGGGCAACGGTTCGGGCGGTCTCGGGATCGCGAAGAACGGCCCGCCCGTCACCCAGGGCGAGAAGGACGCGCTGATCGTCGACGTGAAGCAGTGCTGGAACATCGGCGCGCTCAGCACCGATGCGATGCAGACCGTGGTGACCGTCCAGGTCGACATGCAGCCCGACGGCCATCCGATCAGCAACTCGATCAAGATGACCGGATCGAGCGGCGGCAGCGCCGACAGCGCGCGTCAGGCCTTCGAGGCGGCGCGCCGCGCGATCATCCGCTGCGGTGCCGATGGCTTCCCGTTGCCGGCCGCGAAATACGGCTGGTGGCAGCAGATCGAGATCGTCTTCGATCCGAACAAGATGCGGATGCAGTGACAGGCAGGCGCCGGGGGGTCCCCGGCGCTCCGCAGCGAAACTTTGAGGCGCTCCGCCCGTTGTGATACCCACGGGCGGAGAGAACGACTAGAACAGGCCCCGGCAACCGGGACCAATCGAGGGAAACAGAGATGCTCCGTCTTGCATTTGCCGCGCTCGCGGCACTGTTGATCGGGCCGGGCCTCGCGGCGGCGCAGAACGGGCCGCTGCACATCGAGGTGACGGACGGCAACATCCAGCCGCTGCCCTATGCCATGCCGGTCTTCGTCGACGAGGGTGGCGCGGGCGGTCTCGCGGCGCAGATCAGCTCGGTGGTCAAGTCCGACCTCGACGGCACTGGGCTGTTCACCCAGATCAACCCGGGGTCCTACGTGCAGAAGGTCGGCGGCGTGAACGCCCCGGTCAGCTTCCCGGACTGGCAGGCGATCAATGCGCAGGCGCTGATCGTCGGTTCGGTGTCGCAGTCGGGCGGCAAGGTGGTCGTGAAGTTCCGCCTGTTCGACGTCTATGCCGGTCAGGAACTCGGCGACGGCAAGCAGTTCGCCGCTTCGCCCGCCGCCTGGCGCCGTCTGGCGCACAAGGTCGCCGATGCGGTCTACAGCCGGATCACCGGCGAGGCGCCCTATTTCGACAGCCGCGTCGTCTATGTGGCCGAAAGCGGCTCCAAGGCCGCGCGTCAGAAGCGCATCGCGATCATGGATTACGACGGCGCCAACGTGAAATACCTGACCGATTCGAGTGCCATCGTTCTGGCGCCGCGTCTGTCGCCCGATGGTAACCGCGTGCTTTACACCACCTACGAGACCGGCTTCCCGCGCATCAAGATGCTCAACGTCGCCTCGGGCGGCGGCAGCCTGATGGCCGAGACCCCCGGCACGATGACCTTCTCGCCGCGGTTCTCGCCGGATGGTGGCTCGGTGGTCTATTCGCTCGAGCAGAACGGCAACACCGACCTTTACAAGATGTCGGTTGCGGGCGGCGGTTCGACCCGTCTGACCTCCAGCCCCTCGATCGAGACCGCGCCCTCCTTCAGCCCCGACGGTTCGCGCATCGTGTTCGAGAGCGACCGTTCGGGCGGCCAGCAGCTTTACATCATGTCGGCCTCGGGCGGCGAGCCGGTGCGCATCTCTTACGGCGACGGCCGTTACGGCACCCCGGTCTGGAGCCCGCGCGGCGACATGATCGCCTTCACCAAGCAGAAGGGCGGCCAGTTCTTCATCGGCGTGATGCGCACCGACGGCTCGGAAGAGAAGACGCTGACCTCCTCCTATCTCGACGAGGGCCCCACCTGGTCGCCGAACGGGCGCGTGATCATGTTCACCCGCGAATCCCCCGGTGCCGGCGGCGGTGCGCAGCTGATGACGGTCGATGTCACCGGCCGCAACCTGCGTCAGGTCGGCAATGCCGGCGGCGCCTCGGATCCGACCTGGGGTCCGGAGCTGAAGTGACCGGGCCGCGGCCCAAAACATCGTGAAATCGGCGCCCGGCGCGGATTCCCAACACTGTTCCAATCTGTTAACGTCTCCCCAAAGGCATAGCAAAAGGCGGAAATGACAATGACCATGGCACCCAAGGCAGCGCTGCTGCTCGCCGTCCTGGCCCTCGCGGCCTGTAACAACCCGAACAAGTATGGCAAGGGCGTCGTCGATCCCGGTGGGGCGTACGGGTCGGGCGCGGCGACCGGCAATGGCGTCGGCGGGGCGCGCGTGCCGCTCGGCAACATCAACGATCCGAACTCGCCGGCCTATTTCAACGGCCGCGTCGGCGACATGGTGCACTTCGTCGTCGACCAGTCGACGCTCTCGCCCGAGGCGATCCAGATCCTGAACGGTCAGGCGAAGTGGCTGAGCTCGCACACCAAGTACAGCGCGATCATCGAAGGCCATGCCGACGAACAGGGCACGCGCGAATACAACCTCGCGCTCGGTGCACGTCGTGCGACCGCGGTTCAGGAATACCTGATCTCGCAGGGCGTGTCGGGCAGCCGGCTGCGCACCGTCTCCTACGGCAAGGAGCGTCCGATCTGCACCGAGGCGGTCGACAGCTGCTTCTCGCAGAACCGGCGCGCCGTCACCGTCCTGACGCTCGGCGGGAACTGATCGATGCGCGGGCTCTTGCTGGGGGCGGCGCTGACGCTGGCGCTGGCGGCGCCCGCGTTCGCGCAGGACAAGCAGACGCTGGCCGATATCCGCAGTGAACTCGACCAGCTGTCGGCGCAACTCCAGGGCCTGAGGGGGGAACTCGTCTCCTCGGGCGCAAAGGGGATGCAGGCTGCGGGCGGCGCGACCGCGCTGCAGCGCATGGACAACATGGAGGCAGAGCTGTCGCGGCTCACCTCCAAGACCGAGGCGATGCAGAACCAGATCAACCGGGTTCTGAAGGATGCGAACAACCGCATCGGCGACCTCGAATTCCGGGTGTGCGACCTTGAGAAGGGCTGCGATCCGGCATCGGTCAGCTCGAACCCGCTCGGCGGGGCGACGGGGGGCGGTGCTTCGGGCGGCGGTTCGACCGGGGCGGCGGCCTCGCCGCTGACGGCGCCCTCGGCGCCTTCGGCCGCGATCGCGAAGGCCAGCGGCGGCTCTGCTCCGGCGGCGGCCGGGGCGTCGGACAGCGGTGCGCAGGCTGATTTCGACCGGGCCAAGGGGGTGCTCGGTCAGGGTGACTTTCGTGGCGCCGCGGACCAGTTCCAGACCTTTGCCCAGACCTATCCGGCCAGCCCCCTGACGGCGGATGCGCTGTATCTGCGCGGCGATGCGCTGAACAGCGCGGGCGACACCAAGGGCGCGGCGCGGGCCTGGCTCGATGCCTTCTCGGCCAGCCCGAACGGCAAGCGCGCGCCCGACAACCTGTTCCGTCTCGGTCAGGCGCTCGGTTCGCTCGGTCAGAAGTCCGAGGCCTGCACGACGCTCAACGAGGTGATTTCGCGCTTCCCGCAGTCGAGTGCGGCCTCGAAGGTGCCGATGGCGCGGTCGTCTCTGGGTTGCCGGTGAGGGCGGTGTGACGCCCGATCTGCCGAAGATCCTTGCGGATGCTCTTGCCCCCGATGCGCCCCGGCGCGTCGGGGTTGCCGTTTCCGGGGGAGGGGATTCCACTGCGCTTTTGCTCGCCGCGGTGCAGGCGGGGTTCGGAGTGCAGGCGGTGACGGTCGATCATCACCTGCGCCCGGAATCGCGCGCCGAGGCCGAGGGGGTCGCGGCGCTCTGCGCTCGTCTTGGCGTGGCGCATGACATCCTCGACTGGGACGGGGCCTCGGCCACGGGCAATGTCTATGACGCCGGTCGGCGGGCACGGTTCGCGCTGATCGGGGCCTGGGCGCGGGCGGAGGGGCTCGGCGACGTGCTGCTCGGCCATACTGCCGATGACGAGGCTGAAACCTTCCTGATGCGGGTCGCGCGTTCGTCCGGGCTCGAGGGCCTTTCGGGGATGCGACCGCGGTTCGAGGAGGCAGGGACGATCTGGCACCGGCCACTTCTGTCGGTCGGGCGGGCGACGCTGCGCGACTGGCTGCGCGGGCAGGGGGCGGGCTGGTTCGACGATCCGAGCAATGAGGATACCGCTCACGCGCGGGTGCGGGTGCGCCAGGCGCTGGCGGGGCTCGCCCCGACGGGCGTGACGGCCGAAACCATCTCGCGCACCGTCGCGCATCTGGCCGAGGCGAACCGCGCCCTCGATGCCATTCTGGCGCGCTGGTGCGACGCGCATCTGCGCGAGGCGGGGGGCGAAATCTCGGTCCCCTTCGCCGGGTTCTGCACCCTCGATCCCGAGTTGCGCCGGCGGCTGATCGGGCGCGCGCTGAACTGGATCGCGGGTGCCGATTATCCGCCGCGCGCCGCGAAGCTCGAGGCGCTTGTGGCGCGCCTGAAACCCGATGCCGCACCGTTGCGCGCGACGCTGCACGGGTGCCGCGTCGCGCTGTCGCGCGGGCGGCTGAGCCTGACGCGCGAGGCGGCGGCCATCGCTGCGCTGCGGGTGCCGGTGACGGCGGGCACGGCGCTGTGGGATGGCTGGGCGGTGCGCGCGCCCGAGGGGCAGGACGGGGCGGGGTGCCATGTCGCGGCGCTCGGAACGGCGCTGCCGAAGGAGGCGGGCCGCGATCCGGCAGGCCCGGGCCGTGCCGCGCTGCGGGTCAGCCCGGCGATCTGGCGCGGCGAGACGCTGATTTCCGCCCCGCTTGCGGGGCTTTCGGCCGGCTGGACGGTGCGAAACTGCCGCGGCAGTTTCATCCTTCGGGAATTCAGGCGTTGAACCCCGCCGGGTAATGCCTATTTTCACCACAGACGGACGCCGGCGCTGCCCGGGTCGGGTATTCTGGAGGTTCCTTTTGGGCAACGCACGTAATCTGGCCTTCTGGGCTGTGCTGTTCCTGCTGATTCTGGCATTGTTCAACCTGTTCGGAGACGGTCAGTCGTCTATGAACTCGCGGCAGGTCGCCTATTCCGATTTCATGGCCGCGGTCGACAAGGGCTCGGTCAAGTCGGCCCAGATCGATGGCGAGGACGTGCGCTATCAGATGACGGATGGCACCTCCTATTCCACGGTCAAGCCGCTCACCGACCAGATCGCCGAGACGCTGATCGCCAAGGGCGTGACGGTCAACGTGGTCAAGCAGCAGCAGTCGGGCTTCATGTCGCTTCTGGGCGTGTGGCTGCCGTTCATCGTGATGATCGGGTTGTGGATCTTCTTCATGAACCGGATGCAGGGCGGCGGCAAAGGCGGCGCCATGGGCTTCGGCAAGTCGAAGGCGAAGCTGCTGACCGAAAAGCAGGGCCGCGTGACCTTCGACGATGTCGCCGGCATCGACGAGGCCAAGGAAGAGCTGGAAGAGATCGTCGAATTCCTGCGCAACCCGCAGAAGTTCTCGCGCCTCGGCGGCAAGATCCCCAAGGGTGCGCTGCTCGTCGGTCCGCCCGGCACCGGTAAGACGCTTCTCGCCCGCGCCATCGCCGGCGAGGCGGGCGTGCCGTTCTTCACCATCTCGGGCTCCGATTTCGTCGAGATGTTCGTGGGCGTCGGCGCATCGCGCGTGCGCGACATGTTCGAGCAGGCGAAGAAGAACGCGCCCTGCATCCTGTTCATCGACGAGATCGACGCGGTGGGCCGCGCCCGCGGCGTCGGCATCGGCGGTGGCAATGACGAGCGCGAGCAGACCCTGAACCAGCTTCTCGTCGAGATGGACGGTTTCGAGGCGAACGAGGGCATCATCATCATCGCGGCCACCAACCGCCGCGACGTGCTCGACCCGGCGCTGCTGCGCCCGGGCCGGTTCGACCGCCAGATCACCGTGCCGAACCCCGACATCAAGGGCCGCGAGAAGATCCTCTCGGTTCACGCGCGCAAGGTGCCGACCGGCCCCGACGTCGATCTGCGGGTGATCGCACGCGGTACGCCGGGCTTCTCTGGCGCCGACCTCGCCAATCTGGTGAACGAAGCCGCGCTGACGGCGGCGCGCATCGGCCGCCGTTTCGTCTCGATGGAAGATTTCGAGAACGCCAAGGACAAGGTGATGATGGGGGTGGAGCGCCGCTCGATGGTGCTGACGCCCGAGCAGAAGGAAATGACCGCCTATCACGAGGCCGGTCACGCCATCGTCGGGATGAAGCTGCCGAAATGCGATCCGGTCTACAAGGCGACGATCATCCCGCGCGGGCAGGCGCTCGGCATGGTGGTCTCGTTGCCCGAGATGGACCGGCTGAACTATCACAAGGACGAGGCCAAGCAGAAGATCGCCATGACCATGGGCGGCAAGGCGGCCGAGATCCTGAAATGGGGCGAGGACAACGTCTCGAACGGTCCGGCCGGCGACATTCAGCAGGCTTCGGCCATCGCGCGGGCGATGGTGATGCGGTGGGGCATGTCCGACAAGGTCGGCAACATCGACTATGCCGAGGCGCATGAGGGGTATTCCGGGCAGGCGAGCGGGCTCTCCGTCTCGACCAAGACCAAGGAGCTGATCGAGGACGAGGTCCGCACCCTGATCGAGACCGGCTATCAGGAAGCGCGCCGCATCCTGACCGAGAACCGCGCGGAATGGGAACGTCTGGCGCAGGGCCTGCTGGAATACGAGACCCTGACCGGCGAGGAAATCCGCCGCGTCATCGCCGGCGAGAAGATCGGCGCAGAGGCCGAGGCACCCTCGGCAGCCTCGGTCACCGCAGTGCCGCGCACCAAGCCCGCGGCGAAGGCGGCCGAGCCCTCTGAGGATGACGATGCCGTCATCGAACCGGACGACAAGGAGCAGGGCACCGACGACGGCCCGAAGCCGCCGGTTCCGCCCGCGATCTGATCTGTCTGCGGGGGGGGGCAGGCAGGTCGCCGGCCCCCGCGACACGCGCTTCCGGATGCGGAGGGATCGCCCCCGCACCCGTCCCGGGCGAGGCCATCATGGCCCCGCCCGTTTCACATCCCCCTTCGTGCGAGGTGTTGCCATGCCGGCGTTGCGGTCAACCTTCTGTCAGGGCGAGATCATCTTTCTGGGGGTGCAACCCCCCGGAGCGGCACAATCCGTGCCGGTCGAGCGGCTCGTGCTCGGCTTCGACGGGGCGGAGGGGGATACACGCTCGGGCCGGCTCAGGGCAAGCGATGAGCGTGTGAGCGATCAGCACCCTCTCGGCACGCCGATCGCCAATACCCGCCAGTTGGTGATCCTGTCGCAGGAAGAGCTTGCCGAGATCGCTTTCGCGATGCGCATTCCGGGGCTGCAGCCTGAGTGGCTCGGCGCCTCGATCGTGCTGCGCGGGCTGCCGGACGTGACGCATCTGCCGCCCTCGGCGCGGCTGCAGGGGCCCGACGGGGCGACGCTGGTCATCGACATGGAAGACCGCGCGACGGCCGAGCCCGCCGCCGCCATCGACGCCGTCTTCCCCGAGGCGGGCGCCCGTTTCCGGCCCGCCGCGCACAACCGCAAGGGCGTCACCGCCTGGGTCGAGCGCCCGGGCATTCTGGAACCCGGCCAGATGCTGACGCTGCATATCCCCGACCAGCGCCCCTGGCAGCGGATGCGCGACGTCCGGGGCTGAGCCTGGCGCAGAGCGCTCCGTCTTCGTCTTGGGGCGCCTGCGGATCGCTGAAAAATTCGCCCGTTTTTTCGCCGTTGCCGGAAGAGGTCTGCGTGTCACGCGCTCTGGCGCGGAAGAGATCTGCTACTGCGCGGATTTTCGCGGAGAAAATGGAGTCTCCGTGGCAATGGCCCCGAAAAAGCCTTGATCCGCGCGGTGTCCCATGTAGCATACAAACGAAGGTTCGTTTGCCTTCGTGTCCGGTGCCGAGTGTTGACCCCAGTGTTTGGGCGAAAGGACTTCGACGCCATGCCATTGCTCTTCTTCCCTGCCATGCGCTCAGGCTGGGCTTTCGAGACCCGGTTCCGTCCCTGGAGCATCGATATGTTCCGGCCTCGGCCCGCGTTGCTGCTGGCATGGGGCGTTCTGGCGGTATTCGTCGCGATCAGTCAGCCGTTTCAGGTGGACCGCGGATTGCCCCTGGCGAGCGGAGCGCTGTTCTGGGGGGCGATCATCGCGATGCGGGCGATGACGGAGTGGCTGATCCGCTCGATGTTCCGCCGTGACATGAATCTTTGCGTCGCGATGTCGGTGGTGGTCGAGCCGGTCTGCGTGGCCATCGTGGCCTCGCCGTTGGTGTTCATTCTCGGGGCGCTCGCCGGGGTGATGGAAGTGCAGCAGATCTTCGGCCTGATGATGCGGATCTATCTGGTTTCGCTGTTCATCTCGGCGTGCGAGGTGATGATCGTCGCGGCCCGCACCTCCGGGGCGGAGACGACCGCCGCCCCCGCGCGGAACGAGGTTGTCGTCACCTATTACAACGAGCGGCGGATCACTCATCACGTCTGAGCTGTCCGTCCGGCCCCGGTCGCTGCGCAGCGGGCCGGATCAGTGCTCGATCATGTCCTCACGCACGAACAGGTTTTCCCAGGCACGGTCGATCAGTGCCGGGGTCATCCGATAGGGAATACCCTCGAAATCGCAGATCGAAATCATCTGGTCGATCAGGAAGACCGGCTGATAGTTCGCGTAAACGTTGTCGATTGTCGGATATTTCACCTTCAGCAGGTGGATCAGCGAGGCTTCGTCGAGCGGCATTCCGCGCTTTTGCGCCACGAGAGAGAAGATTTTCAGGAAGTCTTCCTGACTCGGCCCGTCGATCTTGATCTTGAAGAAGATCCGGCGCAGCGCCGCCTTGTCGAAGATTTCGTTCGGATGGAAGTTGGTCGAGAAGATCACCAGCGTGTCGAAGGGCACCTCGAATTTCTCGCCCGATTGCAGCGCGAGGATGTCGCGCGATTCTTCCAGCGGCACGATCCAGCGGTTGACCAGCTTCTGCGGCGGTTCGGCCTGGCGGCCGAGGTCGTCGACGATGAAGATCCCGCCCGAGGCCTTCATCTGCAACGGTGCCGCATAGGTGCGCGCAGTCGGATTGTAGGTCAGATCGAGCATGTTGACCATCAGCTCGCCCCCGGTCACCACGGTCGGGCGGTCGCACAGCACATAGCGCTGATCGTATTGCCTGCCGGAGCGGCGCAGCGCGTTCGGGTCTTCCTCGGGCTCGGGGGCGGGGGCGTGAACGATCGGGTCGAAGACGGTGATGATCTGGCCGGCGTATTCGACCGCGCGCGGCACGTAGATCCGGTCGCCGATGGCCTTGCGGATACCGTTCGAGATCGACGATTTGCCGTTGCCGGGCGGGCCATACATCAGGATCGAGCGCCCCGACGTCACCGCCGGTCCGAGCTGGTCGATCAGCGTCGGCGGCAGCACGAGGTGCCCCATTGCGCGCACGAGGTCCGGCCGCGTCAGCCGGATGTCGCGGATCGACTGCTGGCGCATCTGGGCGGCATACATCTCGAGGGGGACCGGCAGGGCACCGTAATATTCTGACTGCGCCAGCGCATCGAGGGCGCGGTCTCGCCCGGTGTCGGTCAGCTGAAAGCGCATCTCGCCACCGGAATTGGCGTGAAGCGTGCCCATCGCCTCGACGAGGCGCTGCTGACGCAGGGTATCGACCAGCTCCTGCGTCAGGCTCAGCGGCAGGGCGATCTTCTGCGCAAGTTCCGTCACCGTGTCGCTGTTGGTGCGAAACATCGTCTTCAGCATCAGGTCGCGCATCAGCACCGGACCGAGGCCGGTGTCTTCCAGCCGGCGCAGCGGGGCAGGGGCGGGAACGGATTGGGTCACGGGTCAGATCCTTGCATGTTACGGGCCGTGCTGGGCGCCCGGGCGTCGCCGCTCAGGCGGTAATCGCCACGATCAGCGCATAATATCCCCAAAGCGTCGTTGCGAGCACCAGCCCGAAGGGAAAATCGGCGCGTTTCCAGCTTTCCCAGTCGGGGGTGGCGCGGCGCACTGCGGGGATGGCGCGTGCGATGCGGTGCAGTGCGAAAGTTATCAGCGTCGTCGTTGCGATCAGCAGCAAAACCAGCTGCAGGCTGCCCGGCGTGTGCGAGATCAGCGGTGCCCCGGCGGCGGCGAATTTCACGTCGCCCATGCCGAAATGCGCCACCATGTTCAGCACCAGCCCGACCGCCAGCACCACCGCCAGATGGCTCCAGCGCCAGGCCCAGTCTCCGAACGGCATCACCAGCGGCCCGACCACCACGAACACGCCCAGAAGCGTCAGCGAGGCAGCATTGCGGATCTTCATGTATTTCAGATCGGTGAAGATCACCCACAGACAGATCGGCGTCAGCACGATCAGCAGCACAAGCGCCGCGACGAAGGTGGGAAGGTGCAGCATCTCAGTGTTTCACCGTGGTCGAATCGAGGGCCTGCAATGCGCGCGAGGCTTCCTCGAAATAGGTGGGCGAGGTATCGACGGCATCTTGCAACAGGCCGCGCCCCGTCGTGATGTCGCCCTGCTTCACGGCCGAGAGCCCGGCGGTATACAGCAGCTGCGCGCGCTCCTGCTGGCTCATCTCGATCACCGGCATCTCATATTTGCGCTGTGCGGCCCGGGCCAGAACGAGGTTGTTCTTGGTGGTGAAATTCGATGGATCGTAGGTCAGCGCCTCGCGGAACAGCTGCTCGGCGCCGGCGGCATCTCCGCGCGACAGCTTCGAGAAGCCCCAGTTGTTCATCACCCCGGCGGGCTGGGTGGTCAGCCCCACGGCGGTTTCGTAGTAGCTGTCGGCGCGCGACCATTGCTTGTTGGAGTCCGCGACCATCGCCTCGATCTTGTAACGGTCGAAGCTCTCGTAGGTCGGCGGCACAGAGGCCAGTGTCGCCTGCGCGCCCTTCCAGTCGTTGGCGCGCACCTGCGCCTCGGCCATCGACACCCGGTCGGCATCGGAGGCACCGGGCATCGACAGAACCTTCTTCCAGATCGCCACGCCCTGAACGGGCTTTCCCGCCCGCACCAGCGATTTCGCCAGCCCGCGCTGATAGTCGATCTTGTCGGGCTTTTCGGTGCTCATCCGGGTGAAATAGTTCACCGCTTCCTGCGGGTCGCCGACGGTGAGCATGATTTCCGCCATGTTGGACTGGTCGACCGCGGCGACGGTATCCATCGCAGCCTGGGTCTTGTCCTGCCCGCCACAGCCCGCGAGGGCAATCGTGCAGCCCGTCAGCACGGCCACGGGAACGAACAGCTTCGGGATCATTGCGCAATCCTCCGGGGATTCATTGCTTCGTCAGCAAGCGGTACTCGCCGGCGCCACGCCGCACCAGCTTGAATGTGCTGTCCGGCAGGGGCGTGTCCTGCTCCGTGGCGTTCATCCTGGCAAGCGCGAGTCTCAGATTGTCGCGGATCAGCTCGGACGATCCATTGTCGAGGGCGTAGGCCGTTCGGAACACCCGCGAGGCTTCGGCATATTTGCCCTGATCCATCAGCACGACGCCGAGGTTGTTCCAGGCTGGCACGAACCGCTCGTCCTTGCGGATCGCGTCGCGCAGGACCATCTCGGCCTGATTGAGCCGGCCGAGTTTCAGATCCGCCGAACCGATCGCCGAAAGCACATCGACCGTCGCCCCCTGTTCCGCCGCCGCCCGGTAATAGGCGCGCAGAGCCAGTTCATATTCGCCCGCTGCCATCAGCCGGTGCCCGACGGTCAGGCCGTCGACATCCTCGCCCCGGGCGGTGCCGGGCGCGAAGGGGCTGTCCGCGCCTCTCTGGCCAAGCCGTCCGGCGCCGAACAGGTCCATGCCGGGCAGGGCGGCCTTGCCGCCTGCGCATCCGGCCAGACACAGCGCCCCGAGCCCCGCCAGGATCAGCCTTCGCCGCGCCATCCGCATCGCTTTGTCCATGATCGCCGGGCTCAGTTGTTCATGGTGGCGAAACCCGCCATCATGTCGTGCACCGAGGGACCGATCAGGATGATGAGCAGCGGCGGCACGGTGAACAGCATCGTGCCGAGGGTCATCTTGGTCGGGATCTTGTTGGCCAGCTCCTCGGCGCGCATGACCCGCTTGTCGCGCATGTCGGCGGCGTAAAGACGCAGCGCATCGGCGATCGAGGTGCCGAACTGCTGGCTCTGGACCAGCACGGTGACGAAGGAAATAACGTCGGGCACGCCGCTGCGTTCGCCGAAACCGCGCAGAACCGTCGCTTTGTCGAGGCCGGCCTTGATCTCGTAGGCGACGGTTTCCAGCTCCTCGGAGAGCACGGGATAGGAGGCGCTCAGCTCGCTCGCGACGCGTACGATGCCCTGATCGAGCGACAGCCCGGCCTCGACGCAGACCAGCAACATGTCGAGCGCGTCGGGAAAGCCGTCCTGAATTTCGCGGGTGCGGGCCTTGATGCGGCTCTCCACCCAACGGCGGGGCGCGTAATATCCAACGATGGCCGGTCCGAAGATATAGCACAGCATCATCGTGCTGCTGAGCGCGGCGTCTCGGGTGCTGTTGATATACAGCACCACCAGCGCCCCCGCGGCCAGCATCCCGATGGCAATGCCGAACTGGATGGCGTGGAAGGTGCGCACCGATGTCGGGCTGCGGTAGCCGGCGCGCTGCAGCCATTTGCGCGATTCCGACAGCTCTTCCTGACTTTTCGGCTCCAGGAAGTTGGCATAGCGGTCGAGCTTGTCGCTTCCCGGTGCATTGCGCAGCCGCTGCGGCGCCCCCCGACCCTTGCCGAGGCGGCGGGTCTCGGGCATTTCGCCGCGTGCCAGACGCTCGCGGTCGCGCAATCGCTCGAGAGGATCCTCGCGGCGCTTCATCAGAACCGGCAGCGTGGCGCCGATCAGCGCGACGGCCACGACCCCGACCCCGATCATCGGACCGAGCGGCCCGAACAGACCGATCAGAAACTGGCTCAGCGCATTCATCTGTGACGTGTCTCCGCCATTGGTCTCAGACCCGGATCGTGGTCATGATCTTCATGAAGACCACATTGATCCCAAGGAGCCCCAGCACCACCAGCGCCGTCGGGATGAAGGCGGGCGTGTCCTTGACCGTATCGAAATAATGCGGCGCGAAAACCTGGATGCCAAGCAGGATCACCAGCGGGAAGCCCGACAGGAATACCCCCGACCAGCGCGGTTCCGCCGTGATCGCGCTGACCCGGCGAAACAGCCGGAAGCGCGCACGGATCACCTTGCTCAGCCCGTCGAGCACCTCGGCGAGGTTGCCGCCCGAGGTCTGCTGGATCGACACCGCGACGGTCAGGAAGCGCAGGTCCTGCATCCCGAGGCGCTCGGACATGTCGCGCAGGCTGTCGACCACGTTGCGGCCATAGGCGGCCTCGTCGGCGACGATGCCGAATTCCGTTCCGAGAGGATCTGGCACCTCGCGCGCGGCGGTCTGCACGGCCGAGATGAACGGATGACCCACCCGCAGCGCGCGCACGATCAGCTCGACCGCATCGGAGAGCTGCTCTTCGGCCATCTTGATGCGCTTCTTCGCCTTCTGCGCCACCCAGAAATAGATCGCGCCGATGCCGATCACCGCCGAGGCGACGACCCGCACCCCAAGCCCCGTTGCCGTGCCGAGCGTCAGCCCCCCGAAGGCGAGCGCCGCCCCCACCGCCATCATCAGCAGCAGCTGGCGCGGGCTGAACGCGATGTTGGCGCGCTGCGCATTGCGTTCGAGCAGCGAATACAGCGGAATGCCACGCACATTGGCGTGCTGCGAGCCTTCCTTGCGCAGCTGTTCGAGAACGTCCTCGCGCCGGACGCCCTTCTGAAGCAGCTCCAGCCGGCGGTTGACCCGCTTGTTGAGCGAGATCGACTTGCCGAAGGCCATCAGATAGACGCCCTCGACCAGCAGAAGCACGGCGACGATGATCAGGGCGTAGATGATGAGGGTGGGGGAAATGATCATGGCGCTCAGTCCAGAACCGGATCGTAGATTTCGGCCGGCAGATCGTAGCCCCACTGGCGGAACCGCTCGGAGTAATGCGAGCGCACCCCCGTCGCGGTGAAGCGGCCGATGATCTTGCCGTCGGGGGCGAGCCCGAGCCGGTCGTAGCGGAAGATTTCCTGCATCGAGATCACCTCGCCCTCCATGCCGGTGAGTTCGGTGATCGACACCATCCGGCGCGAACCGTCCTGCAGACGCGAGACCTGCACGATCAGGTTGACGGCCGAGGCGATCTGCGCGCGCACCGCCTTGATCGGCATCTCGATGCCGGCCATGGCGACCATGTTTTCCAGACGCGACACCGCATCGCGTGCCGAGTTGGCGTGGATCGTGGTCATGGATCCGTCGTGGCCGGTGTTCATCGCCTGCAGCATGTCGATGACCTCTTCGCCGCGGGTTTCGCCGACGATGATGCGGTCGGGCCGCATACGCAGGGCGTTGCGCAGACAGTCGCGCTGCGTGACGGCCCCGCGGCCCTCGACGTTGGCGGGCCGGCTTTCCATCCGCCCGACATGCACCTGCTGGAGCTGAAGTTCCGCCGTATCCTCGATGGTCAGGATGCGCTCGGAGTTGTCGATGAAGGACGACAGCGCGTTCAGCGTGGTGGTTTTACCCGACCCCGTGCCACCCGAGACGATGATGTTCAGTCGCGTCGCGACGGCGGCCTGAAGATAGGCGGCCATCTGTTCGGTGAAGGCGCCGAAGCGAACCAGCTCGTCGATGCTGAGCTTGTCCTTCTTGAATTTGCGGATCGACACCAGCGATCCGTCGACCGCGATCGGCGGCACCATGGCGTTGAAGCGCGATCCGTCCGCAAGGCGCGCGTCGACATAGGGGTTCGATTCGTCGACCCGCCGTCCCACCGCCGAGACGATCTTGTCGATGATGCGCAGCAGGTGGCGCTCATCCTTGAAGGTGATGTCGGTCATTTGCAGCTTGCCGCCGCGTTCGACGAAGATCTGCTTCGGCCCGTTGACCAGAATATCCGAAATCGTCTCGTCCTTCAGCAGCGGCTCCAGCGGGCCGAGGCCCATCACCTCGTCATACAGCTCCTGAAACAGGCTGGAGCGTTCCTGCGCGTTCAGCGCCACCGACATGCTGGTCATCGCCTCGGTCGAGATCGCGGCGATTTCGGACTTCAGGTCGGCTTCGCTGGCATGTTCCAGCGCGGAGAGGTTGAGGTTCTCGAGAAGCTGCTTGTGCAGTTCGACCTTCAGCTCCTGCATCCGGTCCTTGCGCTTGGCGTCCTTCTCCGACTGCTGCGGCTTGGCGCCCGGGGCGGTGCCCGTGGTGGGGACGGGGGGCGGCGCCGGGCGGCGATGCACCGGGTTCGCGGGCTGGGCGCCGGCGGCGGTATCTATGCTGCGCTCGGCCGGCGGCGCGCCCGTGGCCGGAGCTGCGGCGGTTGCGGTCCGCGGATGCGCGGGCTTCCCTTCGCCCTCGGAGCCGGGCTTTCTGAAACGAGAGAACATCCGTCAGCCTCCTTGTGCCGGGTCAGGGGATCAGGCCGTTGCCCGGCCCGCGGTCTCGACGGCAGCGACGACGCGGGCGAGTTTCGAAATCGCCTTGCGCAGCGTCGATTTCGGCGCGGCTTTGCCCAGCGGTTCGCCGTGATCGTTGGCATCCGTCACCGCGCGTCCGCCGTCGGGCAACTGCACCTCGATGCTGATCGACAGGCTTTGCTCCAGATGGCGGACACGGGTCTTGCCGCCCAGATCGGTGAATTTCGGCGCGCGGTTCAGCACGAAGCGCATCTTCTCGGCCGGCAGATCCTCGGCGCGGAAGGTGCGCATCAGCCGCAGTGCGTTCTGCGCCGAGCGCATGTCGAGTTCGAGCATCGCGAAGAATACATCTGCCTGATTGAGCGCGGCCTCGGTCCAGCTGACCACCGATTTCGGCATGTCGACGATGACATAATCGAACTTGCTGCGCGCCATCGAGATCACCCGGTTCACGTCGTCGCCGGTGATGAAATCGAGCGGAAGCATGTCGGCGGGCGCACTGAGCACTTTCAGCTTGCCGTCGTAATCGGCCAGCGCCTGATCGAAACTCAGCATGTCCATCCGCGCGGTGTCGGACCACAGTTCGAACACCGCCTCGGTGCGCGACAGATCGAGGCAGCTCGCGACGGAGCCGAATTGCAGGTCGAGGTCGATCACGCATACCGAAGGCGCGGCGACCTGCATCTTGCGCGGCGCATCCGGCGTTGCCAGTTCCCAGGCGAGATTGACCGCGAAAGTCGTGCCGCCGACGCCGCCCGCAAGCCCCTGCACCACCAGCACGGAACCGTCCCGCCCCGGGGCCGTTCCTCCGGTCGCGGCCGGCACCGGCGTCTCGGCGATCAGCGGCTTGTCGAGGCGCGCGACCGCATCGTGCAGCGCCCCCTCGGGCAGAGGGTAGGGCACGAAATCGTCCGCCCCGAGGCGCAGCAGCTGATGCAGAGCCGTCGCGCCGAGGTTTTCGGTGATCAGGATCACCCGCACCCCGGCCTGACGCGCCTTCGCGATCAGCGTGGCGATCCGCTCCATCTCGGCGGGGGTGTCGTCTTCGGCATCGAGCGCGAGCGTCAGCACCTTCAGCGCCGTGGCTTCGGGCTGGGACAGGAACGACAGCGCCTCATCGAACCGCAGATCGCCCCAGCTTTCGCCGAACTCCTGCTCCATGTCCTCGATCAGCAGGTCGAAGTTGGTGATGTCGCGCGAGACGGTGCAGGCCGAGAGGGGGGCCGATTCCGGGGTCGGTTCAGCAGCTGCGGTCATGACCTGTCGTCCTTCTGTTGTGATGGCGGCGCACGCCCCCGGGTCCGGCCTGGATCCGTCCGGACCTTCGGCGGCTGGAATGCGCGCGCCCCGTCGCCCCGGCGCCGGGCTCCCGTTTCGGGGATGGCCCGCAGTCTGTCCGTTGCGGCCCCGCTATGCAAGAGGGGCCGCAGGCATGTCAGTTGGCCGACAGGTTGCCCGCCGAACTCTGATTCTGCACCGTGTTTCCAGCGGTGGAGGTGGCCGATTTCACATAGCCGTCGAAAATCACGGCAGCATATTTGCCGTTCATCAGCATCCCCGAACCGGAGCGGGTGAAGCCCGACACCTCGGTGACGGCGCGGCGGTTTTGCTCGTTCGGTCCGGGCGCGTAGACCAGCGGCTGGGTCTTGCCATAGGACACCACGGCCTCGAGCCGCGTCTTCGAAATGCCCTGCGCGGCGAGGAAGGCGACCACCGCCTGCGCACGCCGCATCCCGAGAGCCTGGTTGTAGGCCTTGGTCCCCACGAGGTCGGTGTAGCCGTAGACGCGGAAGGTGACGTCGGGATACTGACGGATCCAGGCGGCCTGCCGGCGCAGCGCGTCCTGCGCCGCCCCGTCCAGCACCGCCGAGTTGAAGGCGAAGTTGACGGTGTTCGGCGCCTCGGAGGCGAATTTTCGGGTCAGGCTGATCACCACATCGCGCGGGTTGGCCATGGCCTGGGAATTGGAATTCACCGCACTTCCGAAGCTTGGCATCATGCCCGAGCCGGCCTCGTCGTCGACTGCGCCGGTTTCGCTGCACGCCGCCAGAGCAGCCACCAGCGCCATCGCAATGATCGTTTCGCTTTTCATGATCTTTCGCCCTTCGATCACTGCATCACATAGCCGTAGGACCCGAAGTCCTGACGGGCGACTTCGCCGGCGGCGCCGGACTTGGGGGCCTTGCCCCCGGTGCGGCCGAACAGGAACATGTCGGAATCCGACGGCAGCTTGACCCGGTCGGTCGGCATCGCCATCGCACCGCCGCGCGTGGGCGACACCAGATGCGGCGTCACGATGATGACCAGTTCGGTCTGGTTGCGCTCGTAGTTGACGGAACGGAACAGCGCACCCAGCACCGGGATATCGCCCAGCCACGGGATCTGCGAGCTGGAGTTGCGGAAGTCGTCCTGCAGCAGGCCGGCGATGGCGAAACTCTCGCCGTCGTGCATCTCGACGGTGGTCGAGGCCTCGCGCTTCTTGAAGGCGTTGATGCTGAAACTGCCGTCGCTGACCGTGGTGCTGGCGTCGATCGACGAAACCGAGGCCGCGATGTCGAGGTTGATCGAATTGTTGTCGACCACCCGCGGGGTGAAGGCCATCTCGACGCCATAGGGCTTGTATTGGATGGTCACGCCGTTGTTGTCGCCGTTCGACACCGGCACCGGATATTCGCCGCCGGCAAGGAACTTTGCCTGCTGGCCCGAGAGCGTGGTCAGGTTCGGTTCGGCGAGCGTGCGCACCATGCCCTTCGATTCCAGCGCTTCGAGCAGCACGCCCATCTCGAGGCTGCCGCGGCTGACCGAGAAGCCGATCCCGGAGGAGGACGTCGAGGTCGACCCTCCGTTGCCGGTGAAGCCTACACCCTGCGAGAAGCCTCCGCGCCCCTTCACCCCGGCCGAGAAGGTCGAGGAGATTTCCTTCGCGACAGAGCGCTGCATTTCCGCGAAACGGATCTTCAGCATGACCTGTTGCGTGCCGCCGACCTGCATCAGGTTCGACACCCGGTCGCCCGCATAGCGCTTTGCCAGATCGAGCGCGCGATCGAGCTTGCCGGTAGAGGACACCACACCCGACAACACGATGCCGTCATTCGCCGTGCGCACCTCGATGGTCTCGCCCGGCAGGATCTGCTTCAGCCGTTCCTTGAATTCGGCGATATCGGGGGTGACCTGAACCTCGACGTTGGAGATCAGCTTGCCGTCCGGGCCGAGGATCGTCATCGTCGTGCGCCCCGGAACTTTGCCGAGCACATAGACCGACTTGTCCGACAGCGTGGTGATATCGGCGATACCCGGATTGGCGATCGATATCTCGGTGAAGGGCTGGTCGCTTTCGACGACGACGGCGCGGTTCATCGGCACGTTCAGCGGGGTCGAGGTCGCCCCCGACATCACCTTCAGGGTCTCGGCCCCGGCCGGCGACAGACCGAGCGGCGTGAGCGAGGTCAGCCCGAGGATGCACCCCATCAGGCTGGCGGTCAGGATCGACTTCAGTGTCATCGTGTTCTTCGTCCCCGTCTCGGTCCGGTGGCCGGGTCTGTGCCCCACTCTGTCCGGACGATGTTCCGCCCATTCGCGCAAACCCTGCCCGAAGCCGCAATTCTTTGCAATAATCAACGTGTTTTACATCAAAGCGAAGGTGGGTTCTGTCGTCGGATCAACACAGACTGCGGCGGTGCCCGATGAAAACACCCCGCCGGAAACGCGTTTTCGGGCGGGGTGAGGCGGCTGACAGAGGCCGGACGAAGACGAGGCCGGGAATCAGGGCTAAGTATCGCTCGCGATGCGTCTGACCCCGGCGGCAGGAACGGTCATTGCTGCGGGCAGGGGATCTGGGTCTCGACGACATCGGTGCCCTTGCGGGTCCGGATCGTGCAGGTCTTCTGCTGCGGGGCGATGGCCTCGGGCGTGATGCCGAGCGCCTGATCTCGGTTGACCTCGATCGCTCCGACATCGGTGGTGTCGCCCGAACCGACCAGCGCGAGCGTCAGCTTGCCGCTCGACTGGGCGAGGGTAAGGGCCGCGACATCCTCGGGCGAGACCTCGGCGGTGATGGTGCGCGCGGCCACGGTGATCTCCGGGCGGTCCGAATCGACACTCTGGTCGACGGCGATCAGACGCAGGTTCGGATAGATCAGCTTCGAGACCAGCGTGTTGTTGATCGTGCCCGACCAGTAGACGTCGACCGTGCTGCCCGGACGCAGGAAGCCCGAGATGCTCGATTGCACGTCGACGGTCATGGTGAAAGCACGCATGTTCGGCGCGAGGATCGCGGCGATGCCGGCATCCATGCCGGGCGGGGTGATCTTCGAGGCGAGGATCGGCTCGTTCGCCAGATAGGCGCGCATCGCGGCGCGCGGGCGGTTTTCGGTGTCGGCAAAGACCGCGCGCTTGGAGTCGGCGGATTTGTCGGGCGCCGAAATCAGGCTGAACGCACCGGCGGGGATGTGATCGGCCTGCATCTGGGTCACCACCAGATCGGATTTGTCGAAACGCTGGCCGTATTTCAGATCGTGCTTGGCAACGACGATATCGACAAGGCGCGGCATCTGCTTGACCCGTTCGAGAAGCGCATCGCGGTCGCTCTGATATTGTCCGATCTGGCTTTGCGCCATGCGGATCGCCAGCCCTCCGAGGGCCAGGCCCGCGACAAGTACCAAAGCAACGATGAGCTTCATCCCGTGATCCCTTACGCCGTTGTCTCCGGCCGTCACGGGCCGCATCATTGGCCTACAACCTAGTCCTGCCGATTTCCACCGCTTTGATCTGGCTCAGCCTGCCGGTTCATTCCGTCGGCCCGGGTCATTGACCGCAGGACATTTCCCCGCATCGCAGCAAAGAGTTCACATTGCTCAGGATCTGGTTCGAGATGGCTACGGCACGTTCGCCGGCCGGCCCCCATACAGCATATCCGACGACAAATCCGAGCGAGACCACCAGCGCGGTCAGCACCACCCAGTCGACGGTCACGGCTCCGCTTTCGCTTCGGAAATCGGGGCGGCGGATTTTCCAGAACCTGATCATCGGGAGGGTTTGCTCCGAACCGGGCTGACACGGGAAAGACAGCGCTGCACTGCTGTCCGGGCCGCCCTGGGCGATGACGGGCGTGACGGCCTGGATTCTTATGCAACGGGGCCGCGCTGTGCTGCGCGGCCCCCTCGCGATCGCTTATTGCGGCGAAAGCGACAGTCGCCACCGCAAAGGCATCGGATAGCGGACTCGGGTCCGCATCCGCTTCCCGAAATCAGTTGGTGGTGCTCAGCGTGGTGGTGCTGGTGGCCGAGCTGCTCAGGTAGTTGCCGATGTTGCTCGCGGCGGTCACGACACCACCCTTGATCGCGGCCATCACGACGCCGCCGAGGACGACGATCGCAGCGGTCAGCACGACCCAGTCAACGGTCACGGCGCCATCTTCGTCGTTGCGAACCTTGCGGGCGAACTTGAAGAACTTCATGTGCTTTCTCCTGAATGCCCCCGATTTCGCTCGGGGGATGGGTTGGACCGCTGGTCGCTGTCACAGGGTGGCTCTACGCTGCGGTTGCGTTAACTAATGATTTTGAATCGTGACCTTATTGAGGCAGACTGGGTTCATATTCGTGGCGACAGGCCGGGGCCGAGCGTCAGCCGCTCTGCGCGACCGCAGGACGCGGGGGGAGTTGCAAACGGCTGGATTTCCTCGGCCTTTTCCGGGATAAACGGAACAGTAAGGAAGCTGCGGTAAAGGTGCCATGCGCGGCATGTGCGGAATCGGTCCGAAGGGCTTTGCCGTCCCGAAGGGCAAAATCTGTCTGGGAGCCTGTCTGGCTCTGGGGCTCGCCTTCGGGACGGGACATTCCGCCTTTGCCGAGATCAACAACGGCACGCCCACGGTGAACTATTTTCAGCCCAAGCGGGTGCAGCCGCCGGCGCCGGGCACGAAGCGACTTCTGACCATTCAGATCGACCCGACGGAGCAGGCCCGCGATCTGGCGGCCTGGCAGGAGCGTCCCTTCGCCCAGCCCACGGTGCGGCGCGGATTCGGCAATGGCAGCGCGCTCGACGCCCCGCAGGGCAGCACCAATTACGCCTGGTTCTGGACACAGGTCTCGACCGCGATCGGTGACCGGACCGGACGGTTCGACAAGGCGATGGCGGCGCTTGCCATGGGGCCGAACGGGCAAGGTGTGCGTGCGCCGCGGCTCGAACGGCTGCAGGATATCGCCAGCCGTCACGGGCGCGAAATTCTGGCGGCGACCATAGGCACGGAGGTTTCTCCCGCGCTGGTTCTGGCGGTGATCTCAACGGAGTCGGGCGGGCGCGCCGATGCGATCTCAAGCGCGGGCGCGGTCGGGCTGATGCAGCTGATTCCCGCCACCGCGACCCGGTTCAACGTCGATGACAGCACCGACCCGATGAAGAATATCCGCGGCGGGGTGGCTTATCTCGACTGGCTGATGAAGGAATTCGACCGCGATCCGCTGATGGTGATCGCGGCCTACAATGCGGGCGAGAACGCGGTGCTGCGCGCGGGCGGCGTGCCGCCCTATGCCGAGACCCGCGATTACGTGCCCAAGGTGCTCGCCGCCTGGCAGGTGGCGCGCGGGCTGTGCCTGTCGCCGCCCGATCTGGTCACCGACGGGTGCGTCTTCGCGGTGCGCAGCGGCGGCTGAGGCCTTGCGCGGGCCTGGCCCGCCAGGGAGGGGGCTCTGCCGCGCAGGAAAGAAAAGGGAGGGGGCTCTGCCCCCTCGGGCTTCGCCCTCACCCCCGGGATATTTTCGGAAAGATGAATGGAATGAGGGCGCACCCGGTCGGACGGTGGCGGCGCCTTACCAGTGCGGCGGTTTCTGATCGGCGAGCGGGATCTGGCCGCCGGCGTCGAATTCGCGCTCGGCCTCGCGCTCCATCAGCAGATTGACGAGGCGGGTGAGCCGGTCGATCTCGCGGGTCTGGCGGGCGAGGACTTCGGAAAGTTCCTCGGTGATGCGGGCCTGAAAAGCCAGCTGTTCCTCGATATGGTCTATGCGTTCGGTCATTCCTGCCTCCGGAGCTTGCCGCGCCGCGGCCGTTCCGTTACACCCTCGCGCGAGAAACGATCGGGTGCAAGACCATGTCCAGCGACAAGAAACCGCGTCGTCCGCGGGCCGAGACGCCGAAAGGGTTTCGCGACTATTTCGGCGCCGAGGTGACCGAGCGCAACGAGATGCTCGCGACCATCGCGGAAGTCTATCGCGCGCATGGCTTCGATCCGCTGGAAACCTCGGCGGTGGAGACGGTCGAGGCGCTTGGAAAATTCCTGCCCGATGTCGACCGGCCGAACGAGGGTGTCTTCGCCTGGCTCGACGAGGGCGGCGACTGGATGGCGCTGCGCTATGACATGACGGCGCCACTCGCCCGGGTCGCGGCGCAGTTCCGCAACGAGCTGCCCTCGCCCTATCGCCGCTACGCGATGGGGCCGGTGTGGCGTAACGAAAAACCCGGCCCGGGGCGGTTCCGTCAGTTCTATCAATGCGATGCCGATACCGTCGGCGCGGCCTCGGTCGCGGCCGATGCCGAGATCTGCGGGATGCTGTCGGATACTCTGGAAGCCGTGGGGATCCCGCGCGGCGATTACGTGGTGCGGGTGAACAACCGCAAGGTGCTGAACGGCGTGATGGAAGTGGCCGGCGTCCTCGACCCCTCCGATCCCGCTAAGTTCGAGGCCGAGCGCGGCATCGTGCTGCGCGCCATCGACAAGTTCGACAAGTTCGGCGAGGCCGGTGTTCGCGCGCTGATGGGGGCGGGGCGGCTTGACGAGTCGGGCGATTTCACCAAGGGCGCGGGCCTGTCGGATGAACAGGCCGATGTGGTCATGGGCTTCATGTCGGCGAAGCGCGACACGGGGGCCGCGACCGCGGCGCGTCTGCGGGAGCTGGTGACGGGATCGGACCTCGGCCGTGCCGGGGTCGACGAGCTGGAGACCATCGCGACGCTGCTTGACGGGCAGGGCTATGGGGCGGACCGCATCGTGGTCGACCCCTCGGTCGTGCGCGGCCTTGGCTATTACACCGGCCCGGTGTTCGAGGCAGAGCTGACCTTCGAGATCCTCGACGAGAAGGGGCGCAAGCGCTCGTTCGGTTCCGTCTCGGGCGGCGGGCGTTATGACGATCTGGTCAGGCGTTTCACCGGGCAGGAAGTGCCGGCGACCGGCGTGTCGATCGGCGTGGACCGGCTGCTGTCCGCGCTGCGCGCCAAGGGCCGGATCGGCGGCGCGGTGCAAGGCCCGGTGGTGGTGACCGTGATGGACCGCGACCGGATGGGCGATTACATGGCCATGGCGAGCGAGCTGCGCCGCGCCGGGCTGCGCGCCGAGGTCTATCTCGGCAATCCGAAGAACTTCGGCAACCAGTTGAAATATGCCGACAAACGCAATGCTCCGGTGGCGATCATCCAGGGCGGCGACGAGGCGGCGCGCGGCGTGGTGCAGATCAAGGATCTCGTGCTCGGTGCGAAGATCGCGGCCTCGGCGAGCCTCGAGGAATGGAAGGACCATCCGGCGCAGATCGAGGTCTCGCGCGGCGAGATGGTCGCCTCGGTGCTGCGGATGCTGGGGCTGTCGGCGTGATGACCGGGGCCATGGATCCTGCGGCGAAGGCCCGCGCGCGCGAGATCGGCGAACGTCTGCTGGGCGCGTTCCTGCGCGCCGGTGCCGCCGAGATCACCCCCGATTTTCTGCAACCCGCGGGCACGCTCCTCGACCTTTACGGCGAGGACATCCGCGCGCGGGCCTATGTCACCTCGGACCCGCTGCGCGGCGAGATGATGTTGCGCCCCGATTTCACCGTGCCGGTGGTCGAGGCGCATATGGCCGCGGGTGCCGAGCCCGCCCGCTATTGCTATCTCGGCGAGGTGTTCCGCCGGCAAGATCACCGCGGCACCGCGCGGCCGAGCGAATATCTGCAAGCGGGCTACGAGGTCTTCGACCGCACCGATCCCGAGGCCGCCGATGCCGAGGTCTTCGCGCTGTTCGCCCGGCTTCTGGCGCATCTGCGCCCGGCCGCGACCATCGGCGACATCGGCATCCTGCGCGCCGCGGTCGAGGGGATCGACACCATCGCGCCGCGCAAGGACGCGCTGCTCCATCACATCTGGCGTCCGCGCCGGTTCCACCGTTTGCTCAGCCGCTACGCCGGCCTCCTGCCGGTGTCCGAGGCGCAGAGCGCCCTTGTCGCCGGGGACACCGGCACCGGGGCGCCCTGGATCGGTCTGCGCTCGCCCGAAGAGATGGCCGCCCGCATCGCCATCCTGCGCGCCGATGCCGCGGCCGCGCCGATCCCCGCCGCGGTGGTGGCGCAGTTCGACGCGCTGTTCCGTCTGGCCTGCCCGGCGCATGAGGCGCCCGAGCGGCTGCGCGCGCTCGGCCTGCCGGCGCTCGATCCGGCGATCGCGCGGCTGGAGCGGCGGCTCGCGGCGCTGGCGGCGCGCTCGATCGACACCTCGACCCTGTGGTTCGAGGCAAGCCACGGTCGCAGCACGCTCGAATATTACGATGGTTTCGTGTTCACTTTCGCCGCCGCGGATGCCGGTCTTCCGCCGGTCGCGACGGGGGGACGCTACGATGCGCTGACCCGCGTTCTGGGCGGCGGGCGCGAAATTCCGGCCGTGGGCGGGGTGATCCGCCCCTCGGTCGTGGCCGGGCTGGAGGGCCGCCGATGACCATCAAGCTGGGCGTGCCGTCGAAGGGGCGGCTGATGGAGAAGACCTTCGACTGGTTCGGCGCACGCGGCATCGGGCTGCGTCGCACCGGGTCAGAGCGCGAATATGCCGGCGCGGTCGAGGGCGCGGAAGGGGTGGAACTGGTGCTCCTCTCGGCGGGCGAGATCCCGCGCGAGCTGGCGGCGGGGCGCATCCACCTCGGGGTGACGGGTTCGGATCTGGTGCGCGACAAGCTCGCCGACTGGTCGACCCAGGTCGCCGAGGTCGCGCCGATGGGCTTCGGTCATGCCGATCTGATCATCGCGGTGCCGGCCTGCTGGGCGGATGTCGACACGCTCGACGATCTCGACGCGGTGGCACATGCGTTCCGCGCGGCGCATGGCCAACGGCTGAGGATCGCGACGAAATATCACCGGCTGGTGCGCGAGTTCCTGACCCGCGAGGGCGTGGCCGACTGGCAGCTCGTCGACAGTCAGGGCGCGACCGAGGGCACGGTGAAGAACCTGACGGCCGAGGTCGTGGCCGACATCACATCCTCGGGCGAGACGCTGCGCGCCAACCATCTGAAGATCCTGTCCGACGGGCTGATCCATCAAAGCCAGGCGACGCTGTTCGCCTCGCGCATGGCGGATTGGAAAACGGATGAAGCCGCCGCGCGCGCCTTGCTCGCTCAGCTCGGCTTCGCGGAGGCGGCCGAGGGCGGTCTCGGCGGTCTGCTCTGATCCAGGGGGACGTGCGGGGGCTCTGCCCCCGCGCCCCCGGGATATTTATGGAAAGCCGAAAGAGCAGAGCGGACTTTTCTTTCGATTCGCCGCAAATATCCCGGGGGTGAGGGCCGCAAGGCCCGAGGGGGCAGAGCCCCCTTTTGCCGGACGTGGGGTAAGCAGGCAGGCCCCATGGCGGTCAGTCCGCCAGCATGGCCCGCACAGCCTCGGGGACCGCGGCGGTGAGCAGCGCGAGTGCCGCCAGAGCGAACAGCCACTCTCCGACCCCAGCATACAGCAGCGCCCCGCCGATGCCGCCGAGGGCAAAGCACAGGATCGTCAGCCCGTGCAGGCGCAGCATCGGGCGGGCGAGACGACGGGCCTCGGATCCCGCGAAGAGCGCCGCCGCCTCGATGCCGAAATCGGTCGCGGTGCCAGAGACATGGGTGGTGCGAACCCGCGCCTTCGAGATCACCGTCGTGGTGGCGTTCTGCATGCCCATCAGGAAGCTCAGTGCCGTCGTCAGCCCGGCGGAGCCCGCGGGTGCCCCGCTCGCCCGGACCCAAAGCCACAGCGCGATCAGCAGCACGGCTTCGAGGATGATCACTCCGGCATGGACCGCGCGCATGTGCTGCGCCTCGCCAAGATGGATCAGCGACGCGGCGCAGAATGCCCCGGTGACGAAGGTGACGACCAGCCCGGCGAAGGCGATGGAGCCCGTCCAGTCGCCATGTGCGGCATGATCGGCGAGAGCCGAGACATTCCCCGTCATATTGGCCGAGAACACCCCGGCGACCTGATATCCTACCGCGTTCAGCGCACCGGCCACTGTCGACAGGATCGCGGCAAGTTCAAGGTCGATGCGGTCGCTGCGTTGTGCGCCGACATGTCTGAGCATGAGATGCCTCCGGGCTTTTCATCTGCAGTCTGGCGGCGGAAGCCGGGCGCGTAAAGGGCGTCGCTCCGGGGAGGGCGGCAAGAAGAGGGGGGCTTTGCCCCCTCTTCGGCTGCGCCGAATTCACCCCTAGGATATTTGGGGCGAATCGAAAGGCTCAGTAGCTGCGGGTCTGCCGGTCGAGCACGCGCCGGCCGAACAGCGAGGCGGTGAAGTCGCACAGCACCCTGGCGGTGCGGCCGCGCTCGTCGAGGAAGGGGTTCAGCTCGACGAGGTCGAGCGAGGTGGCGAGGCCCGAATCGCCCACCATCTCGAGGATCAGATGCGCCTCGCGGAAGGTGGCGCCGCCCGGAACCGTGGTGCCGACCGCCGGCGCGAAGGACGGATCGAGGAAATCCACGTCGAAGCTGACATGCAGCATCCCGTTCGCCGCCGCCACCCGGGCGAGGAAGGCCTTGAGCGGCGCGATCACCCCGGTCTCGTCGATGGCGCGCATGTCATGGACTTCGATCCCGGTCTCAAGGATGCGCTTCGCCTCGGCCCGGTCGACGGAGCGGATGCCCATCATGCAGACATTTGCCGGATCGAGCGGATGGGCATTCGCCGGATAGGCCGAGCCGAACCCCGGCAGGCCGAGCGCATAGGCCATCGGCGTGCCGTGCAGATTGCCGCTTTCGGTGCTGTCGAGGCTGTGCAGATCAGGATGGGCGTCGAGCCAGAGCACGAAGAGGGGGCGGCCGGCTTCGGCCGCGCGCGCGGCCATCGCGGGCAGGGTGCCCGCCGCCATCGAGTGATCGCCGCCCATGAACACCGGCAGATCGCAGTCGCGCCCGGCGGCGAGCGCCGCCTCGCGCACGGTGTCGATCCAGGCGCGGGTCTCGGCCAGATGGTGGATCGCGGCGTTCGGATGAGGCGTCGGCCGCTGCGGCGTGATCGTCAGATCGCCCCGGTCGCTGACCTGCCAGCCGAGGTCTTCGATGATCTTCGCGAGACCCGCGGTGCGCAGGCTCTGCGGCCCCATGATGCAGCCGGGCTGCGAGGCGCCGGTCTGGATCGGGGCGCCGAGGAGGATGGTGTGGCGGGTCATGGGGGCCTCTGTCAGCAGGAGGGGGCGGGCCGGTGCGGTCCGGGACGGGCAGAGAATTCCAGATCGGCGGGGCTGGCGTCACTGTCCAATCAGGTCAATATTGCCGCAATACTATCCGAAACGGAAAGAAATAATCCGAAATGGAAGATCTGAGCGAAACCGACCGGGCGATCATCGCCGCGCTGCGGCGCGATGCGCGGATGTCGCTGACCGATCTGGCGCAGGAGGTCGGCGTGTCGCGCGTCACCGCGCGGGCGCGGCTGAAAGGGCTGGTGGCCTCGGGCCAGATCCGGCGCTTCACCATCGAGACCGAGGTCGGGGAAACCCCCGGCGTGCGCGCGATCACCATGGTCGCGCTGCAGGGCCGGATGTCGCGGATGGGGATCCGCGCGCTCAACCGCATCCCCGAGGTGACGGCGGTCCATGCGACGAACGGCGCCTGGGATCTGGTGGTGGATATCCGCGCCGATACGCTCGAGGGCTTCGACCGGGTGCTGCGCGAGATCCGCGAGCTGCCGGGGGTGACGAACAGCGAAAGCTGTCTGCTGCTCGCCCGGCTGTAGCGTGAGGGATTGCGCGAACGGACCGAGAACGACGCTTCCCCTCGCCGCGGGGCGAGGCTAAGATACCCGCCATGAGCGATTATGACGATCAGGACCCTTTCGAGGGCGCACTCAGCCTGTCCCAGCGTGCGATGCAGGCCGCCCGGCCGCGTCCGGCGCCCTATCTCGACGGGCTGAACCCCGAGCAGCGCGCCGCCGTCGAGACGATGGATGGCCCGGTGCTGATGCTGGCGGGTGCCGGCACCGGCAAGACCCGCGCGCTGACCGCGCGGATTGCGCATCTGATCGACACCGGCCGCGCCCGCCCGAACGAGATCCTCGCCGTCACCTTCACCAACAAGGCCGCACGCGAGATGAAGGACCGGGTCGGCGCGCTTCTGGGCGGCGCGATCGAGGGGGTGCCGTGGCTCGGCACCTTCCACTCGGTCTGCGTCAAGCTGCTGCGCCGGCACGCCGAGCTGATCTCGCGCGATCTGCACGGCCGTCCGGGCGATCTGATCGAGGCCCAGCACAGCCAGACGCTGCGGCCGAATTTCACCATCCTCGACACCGACGATCAGATCCGGCTGATGAAACAGCTGATCATCGCCGCCAACATGGACGAGAAGCGCTGGCCCGCGCGCAGCCTTGCGGGCATCATCGACGGCTGGAAGAACCGCGCGCTGACGCCCGAACGTGTGCCCTCGTCCGAGGCCAGCGCCTTCAACAACCGCGGCACCGAGCTTTACGCCCAGTATCAGGACCGGCTGATCACGCTGAACGCCGTCGATTTCGGCGACCTGCTGCTGCATATGGTGACGATCTTCCAGACCCACCCGGATGTGCTGGAAAAGTATCAGCGCTGGTTCCGCTATATCCTCGTCGACGAGTATCAGGACACCAATATCGCGCAATATCTGTGGCTTCGGCTGCTGGCGCAGGGGCATCGCAACATCTGCTGCGTCGGCGATGACGATCAGTCGATCTACGGCTGGCGCGGCGCCGAGGTGGGCAACATCCTGCGCTTCGAGAAGGATTTTCCGGGCGCGAAGGTCATTCGCCTCGAACAGAATTACCGCTCGACCGAGCATATCTTGGCGGCGGCCTCGCGGCTGATCTCGGCGAACGAGGGGCGGCTTGGCAAGACGCTGTGGACCGAGGCGAAGGGCGGCCAGAAGGTGCGCCTGATCGGCCATTGGGATGGCGAGGACGAGGCGCGCTGGATCGGCGAGGAGATCGAGGCGCTGCGCCGCGGCGCGCATGACATCGGGCCGCTGCGGCTGGACGATCAGGCGATTCTGGTGCGTGCCTCGCATCAGATGCGGGCGTTCGAGGACCGTTTCCTGTCGATCGGTCTGCCCTATCGGGTGATCGGCGGCCCGCGGTTCTACGAGCGGTTGGAAATTCGCGACGCGATGGCCTATTTCCGCCTCGCCGTCAGCCCGGAGGACGATCTGGCCTTCGAGCGCGTGGTCAACACGCCGAAGCGGGGGCTGGGCGAGAAGGCGCAGCAGACCATTCAGCGCGTCGCCCGCGAGGCCGGGGTGAGCCTGCTACTGGGCGCGCGCGGCGCGATCCAGCAAGGCGCGATCGGCGGCAAGGGCGCGGCGCGGCTGCGCGAATTCGTCGAGGGCGTGGCGCGCTGGCACGCGGCGGTGCTGGAAGGTCAGGATCACGTGCGTCTGGCCGAGACGATCCTCGAAGAATCCGGCTACACCGAGATGTGGCTCGCCGACAAGACGCCGGAGGCGCCGGGGCGGCTCGAGAACCTCAAGGAACTGGTCAAGGCCCTGGAACAGTTCGAGAATCTGCAAGGGTTCCTGGAACATGTCGCGCTGATCATGGACAATGACAGCGAGGAGGGCGAGGACAAGGTTTCGATCATGACGCTTCATGCGGCGAAGGGGCTGGAGTTTCCGGCGGTCTTCCTGCCCGGCTGGGAGGACGGCCTGTTCCCGAGCCAGCGCGCCATGGACGAGGGCGGCAAGAAGTCTCTGGAGGAAGAGCGTCGCCTTGCCTATGTCGGCATCACCCGCGCCGAGAAGCTGTGCACGATTTCCTTCGCCGGCAACCGCCGGGTCTATGGACAATGGCAATCGCAGATGCCGTCTCGCTTCATCGACGAGCTGCCGGCCGCCGATGTCGAGGTGCTGACCGCGCCGGGACTGTATGGCGGCGGACAATCGGCGGCGGCGGCAAGTTTCGCGGCCTATACCGGCGGCGGGGTCGAGGAACGCGCGACCCATGCGGACGTCTACAATTCGCCCGGCTGGAAGCGGATGCAGGCGCACAGCACCGGCACGGCACCCGCCGCGCATCGCAAGGTCATCACCCTCGACCCGGACGAGATGCCCTTCGGCATCGGCGACCGGGTGTTCAATCAGAAATTCGGTTATGGCGAGGTGATCGAGATCGAGGCCGACACCGTGACCGTCGAATTCGACAAGTCCGGATCGAAGCGGGTGAAGGCCGGGTTCCTCTCGGTCGCACCGTCGCCCACGGACGACGTGCCGTTCTAGCACCGCCGGGTCTGGCGCAGTCGGATCTGGCATGGTCGGGGCGCCCGGGGGCGCCTCGTTCAGGGTTTCAGCTTCGCGAAGAGCTGGCCGAGACGACGCGCCTCGCCTTCGAGGCCCCAGGGCGGGTTCAGCACGAACATCCCCGATCCGGTCATGCCATGCCCCTCGCGCGCGGGCGGGAAGGCCACTTCCGAGATCAGCGCTTCTGGATGGGCGCGGCGCAGGCCGTTGACCATCGCGTGCTGCGCCGGGGCGGAAGCCACGGTCGCCGCGAAGATCGGATACCACAGCGCCACGATGCCGACGTTCCACTTGCGCGCGATCTGACCGATCAGCTTCGGGATTAAATCGTAATCGCTTTTCACTTCCCAGGACGGGTCGATCAGCAGCATTCCGCGCCGTGGGGTGGGCGGCGTCAGCCCGAGCGCCATCTGCAACCCGTCCTTGTGATGCAGGATGCCACCGAATGCCGCAAGATTATGCTGCAGTGCAGCAAATTCCTGCGGGTGCAATTCGCAAAGTTGAATCGCGTCGATCGGGCGCAGCAGGTTCGCCGCGACGAGGGGCGAACCCGGATAGGCCGCGGGCCCATGCGCGCGCCGCACCGCGGCAAGGGCGCGCATGTAGGGGTGTTCGGGCGAAAACCAGTTCAGCCGCTCGATCCGCTGGATGCCGGCGGCGGCCTCCCCGGTCTTGCGCGCCTCCTCCGCGTTCAGCGCATAAAGCCCGCGTCCCGCATGAGTTTCCATGTAGGTCAAGGGCTTGTCCTTGCGCGTCAGGTAATCGAGCATCGTCGCCAGCAGCGCGTGCTTGTGCACATCGGCCAGATTCCCGGCGTGATAGATATGCTGATAGGACAACATGGCAGGCCCTCCGTTCGCCGTCTGAATGCCGTTCGCTGCGGCTGCACGCAAGCCCGGAAACGGCGGCTGCGGCACGTCACTGTGTATCAGGGAGCTGGAAATGAAAACGGCGGCGCCCGGGGAGGAGGAGGGGCACCGCCGTTTCTAACCTCGGCCCGAGGGAGGAGGAAGGGCCTTGGTATAGCTGGCGCCACTCAGGGAGGAGGAGGAGCGACGCCATCGCCAAAGGTCAAGGGAGGAGGAGTGACCTTCGGTATTCTGTGCCGATAGGCGAAGCGCGGCGGTCCCGGGGAGGAGGAGAGGGACCGCCGCCTTCTCTACGAGCGCCCTCAGGGAGGAGGAGGAGGGCTTTCGCATCGGCTTCCGGCAAATGAGGCCGGTATATAGGGTGGCGGTGCCCTCAGGGAGGAGGAGGAAGGCACCGCCGATATCCGAGGCTCAGGGAGGAGGAGGAGCCTCAGGAACTTAATGTCGTCGCGGTTTCGAACCCGCTTCACCGTGTCGGTTTCCCGTTTCGGTAAGGACAAGATGACCGCGATGCTGCAGTTGCACAATAGCGCGGAGGCTCAATTCTGCCATGCAGCAAACGCATAACAATGACCGACCTAATTTCAGGCAGGATTCTGATAGAAAATTGCGCGGCGTTCAAAAAACATGCGCCGTGAAGACGGGTTGTGGCGATTCATCTCTCGCCGGCCCTTGAAGTCCTTGGCAAAAAGGCCACAGTCCCGCGCAAATCGTGCGGAGAGAGAGATGGCTCTGAACAAGGAAACGGTGCTTGAGGCGCTGAAAAAGGCGGTCGGGGATTCGGGGCAGGATCCGGTGAGCCGGAATCTGGTCCATGCGCTGGCTGTCGAGGCGGGCGTGGTGCGCTTCGTTCTGGAAGGTGCGCCGGCGGCCGAGCTGCAGGCGATGCGCCCGGCGCTGGAACGGGCGGTGCGCGCGCTCGGCGCCGAGCAGGTGACCATCGTGGTTCCCGCCGCCTCGGGGTCGGAGCCGCCGAAATTCGGCAAGCATCCGACGCCGCAGGCCGGCCCCACCCGGGTCGAGGGCGTGCGTCACGTCATCGCCGTGGGCTCGGGCAAGGGGGGCGTGGGCAAATCGACGGTCTCGGCGAACCTCGCGGTGGCGCTGTCGCGCCTCGGCAAGAAGGTCGGGCTGCTCGACGCCGACATCTACGGGCCGAGCCAGCCGCGCATGATGGGCATCAACCGCCGTCCGGCCTCGCCCGACGGGCAGACCATCATCCCGCTCGAGTCGCATGGCGTCACGCTGATGTCGGTGGGCTTCATGCTGCGCGAGGACGAGGCGGTGATCTGGCGCGGCCCGATGCTGATGGGCGCGATGCAGCAGATGCTGAACCAGGTCGACTGGGACATTCACGGCCCGCTCGACGTTCTCATCATCGACCTGCCGCCGGGGACGGGCGACGTGCAGCTCTCGCTGTGCCAGAAGACCGAGCTCGACGGGGCGATCATCGTCTCGACGCCGCAGGATGTGGCGCTGCTCGATGCGCGCAAGGCGATCGACATGTTCCGTCGGCTGAAGACGCCGGTTCTCGGACTGATCGAGAACATGTCGACCTATATCTGCCCGAACTGCGGTCATGAGGCGCATCTGTTCGGTCATGGCGGGGTCGAGGCCGAGGCGAAGGCGCTGGATCTGCCGTTCCTCGGTGCGCTGCCGCTCGATCTCGATGTGCGGCTGGCGGGCGATGCCGGCACGCCGATCGCGGCGGGCGAGGGGCCGGCCGCGGGTGCCTATGCGAAGCTCGCGCAGGATCTGATTGCACGCGGTCTCGTCTGAGGTGTGAAACGGGGCGCCGTCGGGCGCCCCGTTTCATTCAGCGTGCGCAGCGCCGGAGCGCCGGCAGATGACGCTGTTGCGAGGCGTCTCGCAGCGCGGTGAATACCCGCGTGACCTCGGGGTAATTCACGACCTTGGGCAGCAGATCCTTGTCGTAAAGATCCGCATTCGCGACCTCGGCCGCGACGCCGGCCGCACAGGCGGCCTGCCGCGTGGCAGGCGCCTCGGGGCGCGGTTTCGTGCCGTCGAGCCAGCCGTTCGCCGGAATAGGCGTGCCCGAGGCGCGCAGCAGGTCTTTCAGCATCTCCTGATGTCGGCGCTCGGCGCGGATGATGTTGGTGAAGGGGCGTTGCTCGCCAAACGCGGCGATGGCGACGCTGTAGAGCGCCTCGGCCTGGTATTCGTCATCGAGGGCGCGCTCGATCGCGTCGGTGACGGGCTGCGGATAGCGCGCCGCCGACGCGGCGCCGGGCAGGCCGAGCAGAACGGCGGCGACAACGAGGGACAGGCGGCTGAGGGGCAGGCGGCTGAGGGGCGGGGGGGTCTTCATGGCGGTCTCCTGTGAAACGCTCCGGTTGCCGGAGTTCACATATGGAACGGTGAATGTATCTGGTTCCGTCGCCCGGGCAAAAACTTTCGGGTCCTTCCGAAAGAGACCGGGCCCGCGAGGGATGGGCATGGGAATTCGCCCCACCCCTGTCGGACGGCGCCCCGTCCTCGCCGCGAATCACTTGCGCGTGAGGCGGAGTCCGCCCGTTGTCGCCCACTCTTGCCTGTGACTTTCGGGCCGCATTTGGGGGCGGAACCGGGTTCATTCCGGGAATTCATGGGCGAAGTTTCGGGATCTTCCGGACCTCTACATCTGGTGGGTATCGTTGCAGTGTTCCGCTATAATTTCGCCGATCCTGTGGATAAGGGCACCATCTGTGGTGCCGGGCGAAGGGGTTGTCCCAGATGATGGGGTGGAAAATCCCATTGGGTGGGGAGAAATCCCTTGCTTTCCCGCGGGGGCTTATGGCATCACTGGCTCATCGGGAAGATGGGAACGAGGCGAAAAGACCTCACGCGGAAAAGAGCAGTTTCATACAGGCACCCACTTCACGAAGAAAAAGATCCGGCGCGCGAGCGAGCAGACATCCCCCAAGGTGGCGTGCGCAGTCGGACAGCCCCAGAGATGGGAACGAGGGCGGCGGATCGGGCAGTGGCAGCAGCCCGATCCGCCGTTTTCATATCCGGCCCCCAGGGTCGGCAAACGTGGTGACGGGACAGGAGAACGCCAGCCTTGGCACGGCGGTTCAGAGGTTCGGAGACGTATCGGATGGACGCGAAGGGTCGCGTTTCCATCCCCGCCCCGTTCCGCCGCGTGATTGAGGCCGGCGATCCCGACTGGAGCCCGGACAAACGCCCCAACATCGTCATCGTCTACGGCGGACCCGAGCGGAACTGGCTCGAGGTCTACACGATGGAAGCCGTCTACGAGATTGACGAACAGATCGACATGATGCAGCGCGGCACCCAGGAGCGCGCCGAGATCGAGGAGCTGATGTATGCGCAGTCGCATCAGACCGAGATCGACCCGGACGGGCGTCTGGTGCTGCCGCAGAAACTGCGCGAGAAGATCGGCCTGAAATCGGACGTCTATTTCGCCTCGGCCGGCACCTCGTTCCGGATCTGGGACCCCGAGACCTATGCGGCCGAACAGGCCTCTGTTGCGGCAGAGCGCGCCCAGACCCGGCCGCCGCATTACGACCCTCTCATCAACCTGCCGAAACTTGGAGGCAGCCAGTGACAGCTTCCGCCCCCCACATTCCCGTTTTGCTGCGGCCGCTCCTCGAAGCGGTCGCGCCTGTCTCTGGGGTATGGCTTGACGGCACCTTCGGCGCCGGCGGCTACAGCCGCGGGTTGCTGGCGGCGGGCGCCGATACGGTGATCGGCGTCGACCGCGATCCGCTGGCCTTCGAGATGGCCGCCCCCTGGCGCGGCGAGTATGGCGACCGTCTGGTGCTGGTCGAAGGCACCTTCTCCGAACTCGATACCTACGCGGCCGAGGTCGCGCCGGGTGGCCTCGACGGGGTGGTGCTGGACCTCGGCGTGTCCTCGATGCAGCTCGACCGGGCGGAGCGCGGCTTTTCCTTCATGAAGGACGGCCCCCTCGACATGCGCATGTCGCAAGATGGCGTGTCGGCGGCCGACATCGTGAACCACGCGGGCGAGGGCGAGATCGCCGATATCCTCTATCATTACGGCGAGGAGCGCGCCTCGCGCCGGATCGCGCGCGCCATCGCCGAGGCGCGCAAGACCGCGCCTTTCGAGACCACCCGCCAGCTCGTGCAGGTGATCGAACGGTGCCTGCCGCGCCCGAAGCCCGGGCAGAGCCATCCGGCCACGCGCTCGTTCCAGGCGCTGCGCATCGCGGTCAATGACGAGTTCGGCCAGCTTGCCGCCGGGCTTGAGGCCGCCGAGCGCGCGCTGAAACCCGGTGGGCGGCTCGCGGTCGTCACCTTCCATTCGCTGGAGGACCGGGTGGTGAAGCGCTTCTTCCAGGAGCGTTCCGGCCGGCGCGGCGGCGGCTCTCGCTATGCGCCCGCGCAGGCGAGCGAGGCACCGGCCTTCGACCTTCTCACCCGCAAGCCCGTCGGCCCCGATGAGCGCGAACTGGCCGAGAATCCGCGCTCGCGTTCGGCGCTCTTGCGCGTCGCGGTGCGCACCGATACCCCGGCCGGGTCGGCGGACCGGGCGGCCCTCGGGCTGCCGGCGCCCGCCCTGTCCGAGTATCATCCCCCTGTCACGGGACGCGCCCGATGAGAACGATCCTTTATCTTGCCACCGCGCTGTGCGTGATGGGGCTCGCGTTCTGGGCCTATCACGTCAATTACGCGACGCAGGACCGCCAGTCCGAGCTGCGCAGGATCAAGGTCGAGATCGCCACCTTGCAGGAGGGCCTTGGCGTGCTGAACGCCGAATGGGCCTATCTGAACCGCCCCGACCGGCTGCGGGCGCTGGCCAATCTGAACTTCGGCAAGCTCGGTCTGCTGCCGCTCGCCCCCGAGCAGTTCGGCACCGTGTCGCAGATCGCTTACCCCGATCCCGACGCCCCCGCGCCCGATGAGAACACCGCCCCGGTTCTGGCCGGGGTGAAGCCGGTCAATGTGCTTACCAACGTGCCGCAACCCCTCGACGACGGTCCGACCCGGCTGGAGGAAGTGCCATGATCCGCACCCCCCTGCGCCCGCTGCCGCGCATCCTCGACGCCCGCGCCCGCGGCGAGAATCCCGATGCGATCGAGAAGGAAAACATCCGCATCCGCGGCGAGCAGATGCGCGACCGCACCCGCAACTCGGCCTCGGTGCGGCTGCTGCTGCTGGGGGGCATGTTTCTGGTGGCCTTCGTCACGATCTGCGTGCGCATGGGGATGATCGCCGGTGCCGAACCGCAGGAGCCGCAGGCCGCCGATACCGCGCCCGCGATCCTCGCGCAGCGCGCCGACATCACCGACCGCGAGGGCCGGGTGCTGGCGACGAACCTCGTCACCCATGCGCTTTACGCCCAACCGCCGATGATGATCGACCCGATCAACTGTGCGCGCAAGCTGGTCAAGATCTTCCCGGATCTGAATTATGACAGGCTCGTCAAGGACTTCACCGGCGGGCGCAAGTTCGTCTGGATCAAGAAGACGATCAGCCCCGAGCAGATGCAGGCCGTCCATGACATCGGCGACCCGGGCCTTATGTTCGGCCCGCGCGAGATGCGGCTTTACCCCAACGGCACGCTCGCCGCGCATGTGCTGGGCGGCACCCGCTTCGGCGCCGAGGGCGTGAACTCGGCCGAGATCGTCGGCGTCGCCGGCGTCGAGAAGGCCTTCGACGGCTGGTTGCGCGATCCGGCGAACAAGGGTGCGCCCCTGCAACTGTCGGTCGATCTGACCATTCAGGCCGCGGTCGAGGATATCCTGTCGGGCGGCATGACGGTGATGAAGGCCAAGGGCGCCTCGGCCATCGTGATGGATGTGCACACCGGCGAGATCGTGGCGATGGCCTCGCTGCCCGATTTCGACCCGAACCACCGCCCGTCGCCGCTGACCAAGGGCGATGCCTCGGACAGCCCGCTGTTCAACCGCGCGGTGCAGGGCGTTTACGAACTCGGCTCCACCTTCAAGCCCTTCGCCGTGGCGCAGGCGATGCAGCTCGGTCTGGTGTCGCCGACCACGGTTCTCGATACCACGCCCTTCAAGATGGGGCGGTTCTGGATCAAGGACTTCCACAATTACGGCGCGCGGCTGTCGACGACCGAGATCCTGGTGAACTCGTCGAACATCGGCACGGCGCGGATCGTGCAGCTGATCGGGCCGGACCGTCAGAAGGCGTTCCTGACCCGTCTGGGTTTTCTCGCGCCGACCCCGGTCGAGCTGACCGAGGCGCCGACCGGCCGCCCCATCGTGCCGGCCCGCTGGTCCGAGATTTCCTCGATGACCATCGGTTACGGTCACGGTCTGTCGGCCTCGCCGCTGCATCTGGCCTCGGCCTATGCGACCATCGCGAACGGCGGCCGTCTGGTGCGCCCGACGCTGGTGCATGACGAGAAACACGCTCCCGGCGAGCAGGTGATGTCCGAGGACGTCTCGAAGAAGCTTCTGGCGATGATGCGCGCCGTTGTGACGCGCGGCACCGCGTCCTTCGCCAACGTCAAGGGCTACGAGGTCGCCGGCAAGACCGGCACCGCCGACAAGGTGAAGCCGACGGGCGGCTACTATGACAACAAGGTCATGGCGACCTTCGCGGGCGTCTTCCCGGTGACCGATCCGAAATACGTTCTGGTGCTGAGCCTCGACGAGCCCTCGACCTTCGTCGCGGGCGAGGACCGGCGCACCGCCGGCTGGACCGCGGTTCCCGTCGCGGCCGAGCTGATCCGCCGCATCGCGCCGCTTCTGGGGCTGCGCCCGCAAGACACCGAGCCCGATGTCCTCGACGGTATCCAGCTGACCCGCGCCAAGAAGACCGGCTGAGCGGCACGAAGAACTGGCGCGGGGGGCGGATCCCCCTCCGCGTGCGCGTTGACGCCCCGAGGGGCATGGCCGTAAAAGGCGCCGAACCGACGAACGAGGCAGGCAAATGGGCGATACCGTCACCAAGACTCTGGGCGAGCTGGGCCTGACGGCCCGGCGCGGGGGCGATCTGCGCATCACCGGGCTTTCGGTCGACTCGCGGCTGGTGCAGCCGGGGCATCTGTTCGCCGCGCTGCCAGGCGTCAAGGCGCATGGCGCGGCTTTCGCCGGGATCGCGCTCGACAAGGGCGCCGTCGCGATCCTGACCGACCGCGCCGGCGAGGAGATCGTTTCGCCGCTTCTGGCCGGGCGCGATATCGCGCTGGTGGTGGTCGAGGATCCGCGCCAGAGCCTCGCCTGTGCCGCGGCACTGTGGTTCGGCCGCCAGCCCGAAACCGTGGTCGCGGTGACCGGCACCAATGGCAAGACCTCGGTCGCGACTTTCACCCGCCAGCTGTGGCAGCTGATGGGGATCGAGGCGGCGAACATCGGCACCACCGGGGTCGAGGGCAGCTTCACCGCGCCCTCTCCCAACACCACGCCCGAGCCGATCACGCTGCAACGTCTGCTCGCCGAGATGGCGGCCGGGGGCGTCGATCACGCGGCGATGGAGGCCTCCTCGCACGGGCTCGCGCAGCGTCGTCTGGATGGCGTGTTGCTCAAGGCCGCGGCCTTCACCAATTTCACCCAAGACCACCTCGATTATCACGCGACGTTCGAGGAATATTTCGCCGCCAAGGCGGGTCTGTTCAACCGCGTGCTGCCCGAAGACGGGGTGGCGGTGCTGAACATCGACGATCCGAAGGGGCGAGAGCTCGTCGGCATCTGCACCGCGCGCGGCCAGACGGTGATCCGCGTCGGCACCTCGGCCGAGGCCGAGATGCGCCTGCTGAACGAGCGCTTCGATGCCTCGGGGCAGGATGTGCGGTTCTCGTGGATGGGCACGACGCATCTGGTGCGCCTCGCGCTGATCGGCGGGTTCCAGTCGATGAACGCGCTGACCGCGGCGGCGCTGGTCATCGCCTCGGGCTCGGAGGCGGAGGCGGTCTTCGCCGCGCTGCCGGGGCTGAGCACGGTGCGCGGCCGGATGCAGCTTGCCGCGACGCGCGAGAACGGTGCCACCGTCTTCGTCGATTACGCCCATACCCCCGATGCGGTCGAGACCGCGCTGAAGGCGCTGCGCCCGCATGTGATGGGCCATATCGTCGCCATCGTCGGCGCGGGCGGCGACCGCGACCGCACCAAGCGCCCGCTGATGGGGCGCGCCGCGACCGAATTCGCCGATCATGTCATCGTCACCGACGACAACCCGCGCTCCGAGGATCCCGCCTCGATCCGGCGCGCGGTTCTCGAAGGCGCGGGCCCCGAGGCGGTAGAGGTCGGCGACCGCGCCGAGGCGATCTTGCGCGGCGTCGACATGCTCGGGCCGGGCGATGCGCTTCTGGTGATGGGCAAGGGCCACGAGCGCGGCCAGGTCATCGGCACCGATGTCTTCCCCTTCGACGATGCCGAGCAGGCCTCGATCGCGGTCGCCGCGCTCGACGGCCGGATCTGAGGACCGACCATGACCATCCTGTGGACATCCGAAACCGCGGCCCATGCCACCGGCGGGCGCGCGACGCGTCCGTTCGAGTTGACGGGTCTGTCGATCGACACCCGCTCCATCGGCAAGGGCGAGCTGTTCGTCGCGCTGCGCGACGTGCGCGACGGCCATGATTTCGTGCGCGATGCGCTCGACAAGGGCGCCGCGGCGGCGCTGGTCAGCCGCATCCCCGAGGGCTGCACCGAGGCCGACCCGCTGCTGATCGTGCCCGATGTTCTGACGGCGCTGCAAGATCTCGGCCGGGCCGGGCGGGCGCGCGCACGCGCCAAGGTGATCGCGGTCACCGGTTCCGTCGGCAAGACCTCGACCAAGGAGATGCTGCGTGCCGTGCTCTCGGCGCAGGGCAGCGTCCATGCCGCCGAGGCCTCGTTCAACAACCAGTGGGGCGTGCCGATCACGCTGGCGCGGATGCCGGCCGATGTCGATTTCGCGGTGATCGAGATCGGCATGAACCACGCGGGCGAGATCGCGCCGCTGACCCGGCTGGCGCGGCCGCATGTGGCGATGATCACCACCGTCGCGGCCGCGCATCTCGAGGCTTTCGGCTCGCTCGAGGGGATCGCGCATGAGAAGGCCTCGATCTTCGAGGGGCTTGAGCCCGGCGGCGTTGCGGTGGTGCCCGAGGGGCTCGGCGTGACGCCGATCCTTCTGGCGGCGGCGCGGGCCCATGCCGCGAAGGTGCTGACCTTCGGCGAGGACAAGGGCTGCGATTACCGGATGTTGTCGGCGCGGGTGGTGGGCGATGTGACCATCGTGAAGGCCGAGACGATGATGCCCGCCCCGGCGCTGACGCGCGCGGGCACGGTGCCGTTGCGTCCGCTGCGCCGCAAGACGCTGCTGTTCAAGGTGATGTCGCCGGGGCGGCATTTCGCGCTGAACGGGTTGGGCGTGCTGGCGGTGACCGAGGCGGTGGGGGCGGACCCGTCCGTCGCGGCCCTCGACATGGCGCGCTGGCAGCCGCCGGCCGGTCGCGGCGCGCGCCAGCGGATCTATCTCGACATTCTCGACGAGCATCAGAGCTTCGATCTGTTCGACGACGCCTTCAACGCCAACCCGACCTCGCTTGCCGCCGCGCTTGAGGTTCTGGCAGGCGCCGAGACCCGCGACGGCGTGGGCCGGGTGCGGCGCGGCCGCCGGGTGGCGATCCTGGGCGACATGCTCGAACTCGGCCCGGACGAGATCGCACTGCACGAAGCCGTGGCGAGGCTGCCCGCGATGGCGAAGGTGGACCTCGTGCATTGCGTCGGCCCGAGGATGCGCGCGCTGTGGCAGGCGCTGCCGCAGGAGAAGCGCGGCGAATGGTACGAAACCGCGCCCGAGATGGTGGCGCGCGCGCAGCATCTGGTCGATGCGGGCGATGTGGTTCTGGTGAAGGGCTCGAAAGGGTCGAAGGTCAGTCTCGTGGTTGACGCCCTGAAGAAACTGGGGCAACCCGACGCGGCCGAATTGTTCAGGGGAAAAGACTGATGCTGTATTGGCTCGCCGATTTCGCGGATGGCGGGGGGGTCTTCAACCTCTTTCGCTACATCACCTTCCGGGCGGGTGCGGCGTTCTTCACCGCGCTGATCTTCGGCTTCCTGTTCGGCCGGCCGCTGATCGACTGGCTGCGGGTGCATCAGGGCAAGGGTCAGCCGATCCGCGCCGACGGGCCGCAGACTCATCTGGCGAAGGCGGGCACCCCGACGATGGGGGGGTTGCTGATCCTCGCCGCGATGGGGGTGTCGACGCTTCTGTGGGCGCGGCTCGACAACGGTTACATCTGGATCGTGATGGCGGTGACCTATGGCTATGCGCTGATCGGTTTCGCCGATGACTATGCCAAGGTGACCAAGCAGAACGTCAAGGGCGTGAGCTCGCGCACGCGGATGCTGCTCGGTCTGGCGCTCGCGGCGCTCGCGGCGCTCGCCACCGCCTGGGTGCAGCCGAGCGAGCTGCGTTTCGGCCTCGCGCTGCCGGTGCTGAAGGATGCGATCGTCAACCTCGGCTGGTTTTTCGTGCCCTTCGCGATGGTGGTGATCGTGGGCACGGCGAATGCGGTCAACCTGACCGACGGTCTCGACGGGCTGGCGATCGTGCCGGTGATGATCGCGGCCGCGACCTTCGGCGCGATCTCCTATGTGGTGGGGCGGGTCGATTACACGTCTTATCTCGGCGTGTCCTTCGTTCCGGGCACGGGCGAGCTGATCGTGTTCTGCTCGGCGCTGATCGGGGCGGGGCTCGGCTTCCTGTGGTACAACGCGCCGCCCGCGGCGGTGTTCATGGGCGATACCGGGTCTCTGGCCCTTGGCGGCGCGCTCGGCGCGATCGCGGTCTGCACCAAGCACGAGCTTGTTCTGGTGATCGTCGGCGGCCTGTTCGTGGTCGAGGCGCTCTCGGTCATCATTCAGGTCGGTTACTTCAAGATGACCGGCAAGCGGGTGTTCCTGATGGCGCCGATCCACCACCACTTCGAGAAGAAGGGCTGGGGCGAGGCACAGGTGGTGATCCGGTTCTGGATCATCTCGATGGTGCTGGCGCTCATCGGTCTGGCGACGCTGAAGATCCGCTGATTTCTGGCGGGTTTCCTTGCGGATGGGGAGAAGGGGGGCTGTCTGCCCCCCTCTTTCGTTCGTGCCGAACGAAATTCACCCCCCGAGGATATTTATGGAAAGCCGAAAGCGGGAAAGTCAGGAAAACCCTTTCCCTTTCGGCTTTCCACAAATATCCCACGGGGGTGCGGGGGTGTGAAACCCCCGCCTGCGACATGAGGGCAAGATGATTCCGGTTCAGGGCTATGCAGGTCACAAGGTGGCCGTTCTGGGGCTCGGTCGGTCGGGGCTGGCGACGGCCGCGGCGCTGAAGGCGGGAGGGGCGGAGCCCGTCCTGTGGGACGACAGCCCCGAGGCGCGCGCGCACGCCGAGGCCGAGGGCTGGGCCTGCACCGATCTCGGCCGCGAAGGCGCGTTCGAGGGGATCGCGGCGCTCATCACCTCGCCGGGGATCCCGCATCTTTATCCGCAGCCGCATCGCATCATTGCGAAGGCCATGGCCGAGGGCATTCCGGTCGACAATGACATCGGGTTGTTCTTCCGCTCCTGGGCGACGCATGAGTGGGACGATTTCGAGACCATGCCGCGCACGGTCTGCGTCACCGGCTCGAACGGCAAGTCGACCACCACGGCGCTGATCCGTCATATCGTCGAACACGCCGGCCGGCCGGTGCAGATGGGCGGCAACATCGGCGTCGGCGTTCTGGCGCTGGAACCGGCGCGGGACGGCGAGGTGGTGGTGCTGGAACTGTCGAGCTACCAGACCGATCTCGCCCGCGCGCTGACGCCCGACATCGCGGTGTTCACCAACCTTTCGCCCGATCACCTCGACCGGCATTCGGGTTACGGCGGCTATTTCGCCGCCAAGCGCCGGCTGTTCGCCGAGGGCGGGCCGGACCGCGCGATCATCGGCGTCGATGAGAAGGAAGGCGTCTATCTGGCGAACCAGATGGCGTCCTCGCGCGAGGATGACCGGGTGATCCGCATCTCGTCCGAGCAGAAGCTCGGCGACTTCGGCTGGTCGGTCTTCGCGCGCAAGGGGTTCCTCGCGGAATGGCGCAAGGGCCGGCAGATCGCTTCGATCGACCTGCGCGAGGTGAAGGGGCTGCCGGGCGCGCACAACCATCAGAACGCCTGCGCGGCCTATGCGGCGGCGCGCTGCCTCGGGATCGCGCCGAAGGTGATCGAGGAGGCGTTCCACAGTTTCGCCGGGCTGCCGCACCGCTCGCAGACCGTCGCGGTCAGGAAAGGCGTGCGCTACGTCAACGACTCGAAGGCGACGAATGTCGATTCCGCCGCGAAGGCGCTTCAGGCTTTCGACAACATCCGCTGGATCGCCGGAGGCCTGGGCAAGGAAGGCGGCGTGTCCTTCCTGAAGCCGTTCCTCGGCACGGTGAAGAAGGCCTATTTCATCGGTCATTCGGGGCGCGATTTCGCGCTGGAGCTTGAAGGGCTGAATCACGAGATCTGCGAGACGATGGAACGCGCGGTGGCGCGCGCGGCCGAAGAGGCGGAGCCGGGCGATACCGTGCTGCTCGCCCCCGCGGCGGCGAGTTTCGATCAATACAAGAGTTTCGAGAAACGCGGCGATCATTTCGCCGCGCTGGTGGCGGCGCTGCCGGACTAGGGCAGGCGGGGCCGGTTTCGTCTCGGGACCGCCGGGCAGGGGACTGCCCGGCGGTTTTTCGTCCGGGGGACGCCGCGCGCCGGCGGCCCTCGCTCAGCCCACCACCCCTTTCGCGGCGTCTCGCAGGATTTCGGCCGAGCGTTCGAGCGCGCGCGCCTCTGCCGCGTCGAGGTCCGGGGCGAGGGTGGTCAGCACCCCCTCGCGGCCGATCACCCGGGGCAGGCTGAGCGCCACGTTGCGCACCGATCCCACCGCTTCGGTCAGGATCGAGCATGACAGCACCGCGCGCTGATCGTCGCGGATCGCCTGCACGATGCGGGCAAGGCCCGCGCCGATGCCGAACCATGTCGCGCCCTTGCCGGCGATGATGCGATAGGCGGCGCGGCGCACGCCGTCGTCGATGCGCGCGCGGGCGGCCTCGGTCAGCGGCTGTCCGATGCGGGTGCCGAAATGCGCCACCGTCTCGGTCCCGGCGCGGGCCGAGGACCAGACCAGAACTTCGCTGTCGCCATGCTCGCCCAGCACATGGGCGTGAACCGATTGCGCCGCGATCCCCAGATGCTCGCCGATCAGGGTGCGGAACCGCGCCGTGTCGAGGATCGTGCCCGAGCCGATCACCCGCCCGGGCGCCAGCCCCGAGGCGGTGAGCGTGACCTCTGTCATGATATCGACCGGGTTCGAGGCGACGAGCAGGATCGCCCCCGGCGCCACGGCGCGCACCTGGCCGATCACCTCGCGGAACACGTCGGCATTGCGCCCGAGCAGGCTCAACCGGCTTTCGCCCGGCCGTTGCGGCACGCCGCAGGCGAGGATCACCACCACCGCGTCTTCAAGCATCGCGTAATCGCCCGCGAGCAGCCGGCACGGATGGGCAAAGGGCACGGCGTGGGCGATGTCCTCAGCCTGGGCGCGGGCAAGTTCCGGCTTGTGATCGACCATGACGATCTCGCTCGCTCCGCCCAGAAGGGCGATGGCATAGCCTGCGGCCGAGCCGACCATGCCCGACCCGACGATTCCGATTCTCATCCCCGCCTCCGTTCGCTGATCCGTTCAGGATGGCACGATCCCGCTCAACGATCAGTGAATTCCTGCAGGGCAGGCACGGTTTTCGCCCCGATGCCCGCTGCGGGGCGGCGCGCCCGCTCTAGGCAGCGGCGGGGCTTTGCGGTAAGCTGTGCGTCAGACCCGGAAAACGGGCGTGTTCGAGGCAGTATCGGCGGTATAGACCATGACAGAGATGGTGTTCGGCTCCGGCACGTCGCGGACCGGGGAACCGGTGCTTCCGCGCTGGTGGCGGACGATCGACAAATGGGCGCTTTCGGCGATCCTGATGCTGTTCGGCATCGGGCTGCTCCTGGGCCTCGCGGCTTCGGTGCCGCTGGCCGAGCGCAACGGCCTCGAACCGTTTTACTATGTCAAGCGTCAGGCGCTGTTCGGGGTCATCGCGCTGGTGACGATGCTGGGGCTGTCGATCCTCAACCCGGTGCAGATCCGCCGAATCGGTGTGCTGGGCTGCATCATCTCGTTCGTGTCGCTGCTGTTGCTGCCGTTTCTCGGCACAGACTTCGGCAAGGGCGCGGTGCGGTGGTTCTCGCTCGGTTTCGCCTCGTTCCAGCCGTCGGAGTTTCTGAAACCCTGCCTCGTGGTGTTCAGCGCCTGGCTGATGGCGGCGGCGCATGAGGCGGCAGGCCCGCCCGGACGGCTTTACTCATTCGTCCTGACCGCGGCGATTGTGGTGCTTCTGGCGCTGCAGCCGGACTTCGGTCAGGCCTCGCTGGTGCTGTTCGCCTGGATGGTGATGTATTTCGTCTCGGGCGCGCCGGTGGTGCTGCTCGGTTCGGTCGCGGGTCTGACCGCGATGGGCGCGGTTTTCGCCTACAACACCTCGGAGCATTTCGCGCGCCGCATCAACGGTTTCATGTCGACCGAGATCGACCCGCGCACGCAGATCGGCTACGCCACCAACGCCATTCAGGAAGGCGGCTTCTTCGGCGTCGGCGTCGGCGAGGGCACGGTCAAATGGTCGCTGCCGGACGCCCATACCGACTTCATCATCGCCGTCGCGGCCGAGGAATACGGCCTTGCGCTGGTGATGCTGATCGTGACGCTTTACGCGGTGGTCGTCGTGCGCTCGCTTCTGCGGCTGATGAGCGAGCGCGACCCGTTCACCCGGCTTGCCGGGGCGGGGCTTGCGTGTTCGTTCGGGGTGCAGGCGCTCATCAACATGGGGGTGGCGGTTCGGCTGCTGCCCGCGAAGGGCATGACGCTGCCCTTCATCAGCTATGGCGGCTCCTCGGTGATCGCCTCGGGGATCACGCTCGGCTTCCTGCTGGCGCTGACCCGGACGCGGCCGCAGGGGCGGATTTCGGAAATCCTCGCCCGGCGTGGCGAGTAAGGGGGCAAAATGTCCGACAGCAGTCTTCCACTCCTCCTGATCGCGGCGGGGGGAACCGGCGGGCACATGTTCCCGGCGCAGGCTCTGGCCGAGGCGATGGTGCGGCGCGGCTGGCGCGTCAAGCTGTCGACCGATGCGCGCGGCGCGCGTTACACCGGCGGCTTCCCGCATGTGGTCGAGGTCGAACAGATCGCCTCGGCGACCTTCGCGCGCGGCGGGCTCGCGGCGAAGATCGCGGCCCCGTTCCGCATCGCGGGCGGCATCCTCTCGGCGCTGTGGACCAACTGGCGCGACCGGCCGCAGGTGGTCATCGGCTTCGGCGGCTATCCGACGATCCCGGCGCTCGCTTCGGCCTGGGTGCTGCGGCTGCCGCGCGCGATCCACGAGCAGAACGGCGTGATGGGGCGGGTGAACCTCGGCTTCGCGCGCCATGTCGATGTGGTGTGCTGCGGCACCTGGCCCACGGCGCTGCCGCAGGGCGTCGAGGCGCGTCACACCGGCAACCCGGTGCGGGCCGCCGTGCGCCAGCGCCGCGCCGCCGCCTATATTCCGCCCGGGCCCTATCCGATGTCGGTGCTGGTGATAGGCGGCTCGCAGGGTGCGCGCGTTCTGTCGGATGTCGTGCCCGAGGGGCTGTCGCTGCTGCCCGAGCATCTGCGCGCGCTGCTGCGCGTCTCGCATCAGGCGCGGCCCGAGGATGTCGAGCGCGTCACCGACGCCTATTACACCGCCGGCATCCGCGCCGAGGTGCAACCCTTCTTCAATGACGTGCCCGAGCGGCTGGCGGAATGCCAGCTGGTGATCTCGCGCTCGGGGGCATCTTCGGTCGCCGATATTTCGGTGATCGGGCGGCCCTCGATCCTGATCCCCTTCGCCGCGGCGACGGGCGATCATCAGACGGCGAATGCGCGCGGGCTGGTCGACGCGGGCGCGGCGATCTTGCTGCCCGAGCACGCCGCCACCCCCGAGACCGTCGCCGATCAGGTGGCGCTTGTTCTGGACAATCCGGAAGGCGCGGTCCAGATGGCGCAGGCGGCGCTCTCTCGCGGGGTGCCCGACGCGACGGAACGTCTCGTCGATATCGTGGAACAGCTTGCAGGAATAGGCCAATGAGTTCTGCCGTCACCAAATTGCCGGGAAAGCTCGGCCCGATCCATTTCATCGGCATCGGCGGCATCGGCATGTCGGGCATCGCCGAGGTGCTGATGACCTTCGGCTACAAGGTGCAGGGATCGGACGCCAAGGCCTCGAAGATCACCGATCGTCTGGTCAGTCTCGGGGCGCGTTTCTTCGAGGGGCAGCGCTCGGACAACATCACTGACGATGTGGCGGTGGTGGTGATCTCCTCGGCGATCAAGCCGGGCAACCCGGAACTCGAAGAGGCCCGTCGCCGGCATCTGCCGGTGGTGCGCCGCGCCGAGATGCTGGCCGAACTGATGCGGCTGAAGTCGAACATCGCGATCGCCGGCACGCATGGCAAGACCACCACGACCACGCTGGTCGCGACGCTCCTCGACAAGGGCGGGTTCGATCCGACGGTCATCAACGGCGGCGTGATCCATGCCTATGGCTCGAACGCGCGCGCCGGTGCCGGCGAATGGATGGTGGTCGAGGCCGACGAGTCGGACGGCTCGTTCAACCGGCTGCCCGCGACCATCGCCATCGTCACCAACATCGACCCCGAGCACATGGACCACTGGGGCAATATCGAGAACCTGCGCAAGGGGTTCTACGATTTCGTCACCAATATCCCGTTCTACGGCATGGCGGTGTGCTGCACCGACCACCCCGAGGTTCAGGCGCTGGTCGGCAAGGTCACCGACCGCCGTGTGACCACCTTCGGCTTCAACGCCCAGGCCGATGTGCGCGCGATCAACCTGTCCTATCACGACGGCGCGGCGCATTTCGACGTGGCGCTGCAAAACGAGGGCGAGGGCGCGCTGATCGAGGGTTGCACGCTCCCGATGCCGGGCAATCACAACGTGTCGAACGCGCTCGCCGCGATTGCGGTCGCGCGGCACCTCGGCATGGACAAGGATCGTATCCGCGAGGCGCTGGCGGGTTTCGCCGGCGTCAACCGCCGCTTCACCAAGGTGGGCGAGGTTCTGGGCGGCGTCACGATCATCGACGACTACGGTCACCATCCGGTCGAGATCAAGGCGGTGCTCAAGGCCGCGCGGCAGTATGTCTCGGGCACGCCCGGCGCGCGGGTGATCGCGGCGCATCAGCCGCATCGCTATTCGCGTCTGCATGACCTGTTCGACGATTTCTGCACCGCCTTCAACGATGCCGATGTCGTCGCCATCGCCGAGGTCTATGCCGCCGGCGAAGAGCCGATCCCCGGCGCCACCCGCGACGATCTGGTCGCCGGTCTGATCCGGCACGGCCACCGCCACGCCCGCGCGATCCTGTCCGAGGACGATCTGGCCCGTCTGGTGCGCGAGCAGGCCCGGCCGGGCGATATCGTGGTCTGCCTCGGCGCGGGCACGATATCGGCCTGGGCGAACGCGCTGCCCGCGAAGCTCGGGAACTGAGGGGTGCGGATCGCTCGGACCAACGGTACGCGGCGGGGGCGGGGATGAACCTGTCGCTGATCTGCGCCTGTGTCTGGGCGATCGTCGCCACCGCCATCGCGATGGGGCCGCGCCGGTTTCACTGGCCGGGCGCCTGGGGGCTGATCGTCACCGGGGTGCCGCTTCTGGGCTGGGTCACCTATCACAACGGTCCGATCGTCGGGCTGATCTGTCTTGCCGCCGGGGTGTCTGTGCTGCGCTGGCCGGTTCATGCGCTGCTGTCGGCGATGCTGGGGCCGCGCCGCGCGGCGAAGTGAGACAGGCTGCGACATGAAACAGGCTGGCGGGCCGGGGCCGGGGGTGGCATCCTGCCCTTGTGCCGAACAGGACTGTGCTGCCCCGTGCCTTCTCTCTCTTCCGCTCTGCCGCCGCTCGTCGCGGAATTCATCGCCCATCTCGGCACCCAGAGAACGGCGAGCCGCGCGCTCGATCTGTGGTGCCGGGCGCGGTTTCCGGCCGAGGGCGATCTTCCCGTGCGGGTGCGGGTGCTGAGCGACCGCCCGCTTGCCCCGGCCGAAGCGCGCCGGTGCAGCTTCGTCGCCACGGACCCTGAAGAAGAGCTGCGCTATCGCCGGGTCGAGATCCGGCGCGGCGCGCGTCTGTTGTCGTGCGCGAGCAACCTGTACCTGCCCGGCCGGCTGCCTGCCGGTGCGGCGGCGGAACTGCGGGGCGGAGAGCGCCCCTTCGGGCTGATCCTCGAAGACCGGGGGCCGGTGCGGCGCACTCTCGGGCTGCGCGCGCGGCAGGGCGCTTTCGCGCTGACCCTCGATGCCGAGATGGCGCTCGGGGCCGCGGCTGCGGTGGCGGTGCTGCGCGAAAGCTATGCCGCGACGCTGTTCACCCCGGCGGGGGGCTGAGGGCGCCCGCACGCGCGGCAGTTGTTTCGCCGGCCGTCGCGCGCTACAGAAACCCCCGACAAAACGAGGAGACTGGCATGAGCCGAGCATTCGTATTCCCCGGACAGGGCGCGCAGACCATCGGCATGGGCAAGGCGCTGGCCGAGGCCTATCCGGCCGCCAAGGCGGTCTTCGACGAGGTGGATGCGGCCCTCGGCGAGAAGCTGAGCGCGCTGATCTGGGAGGGCGACATCGCCGAGCTGACGCTGACCGCGAATGCGCAGCCGGCGCTGATGGCGACCTCGATCGCCACGCTGCGCGCGCTGGAGGCAGAGGGCTTCGGTCTGGCCGACGCGGCCTTCGTCGCGGGCCACAGCCTGGGCGAATATTCCGCGCTGTGCGCTGCGGGCAGCCTGAGCCTGAGCGACACTGCGCGCCTTTTGCGCATCCGCGGTGCGGCGATGCAGTCGGCGGTTCCGGTGGGCGTGGGCGCCATGGCGGCGCTTCTGGGCCTCGATTTCGCGCAGGCGACCGAGGTCGCGACGGCTGCGGCCGAGGGCGAGGTCTGTCAGGCGGCGAATGACAACGACCCCGGGCAGGTCGTGGTTTCGGGCCACAAGGCGGCGGTCGAGCGCGCGGTGGTTCTGGCCAAGGAAAAGGGCGCGAAGCGCGCCGTCATGCTGCCGGTGAGCGCCCCTTTCCATTGCGCGCTGATGCAGCCCGCCGCCGACCGGATGGCCGAGGCTCTGGCCGCGGTCGAGATCAAGGCGCCCTCGGTTCCGGTGGTGCAGAACGTTCTGGCCCATGCCGAGACCGACCCCGAGGCGATCCGCGACAATCTGGTGCGTCAGGTCACCGGCTCGGTGCGCTGGCGCGAGAGCGTCGAGTGGATGGCCGGGCAGGGCGTCACCGAGTTCTGGGAGATCGGCGCGGGCAAGGCACTGTCGGGGATGATCCGCCGCATCGCCAAGGACAGCGTGCAGAAGGCCGTCGGCACGCCCGAGGACATCGCCGCGCTGAAGGCCTGAGGGTCGGACGGTGAAAACTGAAGAGCCCCGGTCGTGAAAACGGCCGGGGCTTTGCGTTTCGGGGCGGGGCAGCGGGCGCGCTCAGGCGGCGGGGCCGGCGGGCTCTGCGGGTTCGGGCGAATCGGGGCTTTCGGCAGGCCGGGGGGCGGCTTTCGGGTCCGGTGCGCGGCGAAACGGGCGGCGTGGTGCGCGTTGCCCGACGGGAAGGGCGGTCTGCTCGATCAGGCGGTTGCGCAGGATCTTTTCGTTGGTGTCGGGAGGCAGTTCGATCAGGGTGAGGCCGGCCTTGCGCAATGCCTCGCGCTTCACGGCGTCGCGCAGAAAGGCGTTCGAATTGAGGTGATGGCCGCTGCCCTGATATTCCAGCGCCGCCACCGTCAGCCCGCGCCGGTCGATGATCACGAAATCCAGCCGTTTGGCGTTGATCGCGCGGTTCGCCTCGCTGTCGAAGGCGTCCTGCCCCCGGGCATCGACGGCGCGCAGCACTTCGCCCATCGCGACCTGTGCCATCACCCGATGCCCCTGACCGATTTCCTCTACGATGCGTTCGAGGATCGGCAGAAGCCGGGCCTCGGAGCGGTTGAGCAGCGGGATCACCCGGAAGGCCGAGCCCTGCACCAGATCGAGATGCGAGTTCGGTGCGGCCGGGGCCTGTCCGGTGGGCGGGCTGTAGATCTCGGGCGATGCCGAGGACGTCGGCTGCCGGCGATAGGAAAACGGCTGGTGTGGGCGGGGGACATGCCAGGGACGGCTGCGGCGGCGTTTGTCCTTGCCGCTGGCGAGCGCCGCGCCGACCAGCACCAGAACGCCGATCAACGCGATGACGATCAGGGGCAGGCTGTCGGAACTCAGCCCGGAGAGCAGCGAGGCCCCTGTTCCCGAACTGGACGAAGAGGTGCCGGGGGCGGAAATGAAACTCATTCTGGACCGGATGACTGTTGACGATAAAAGATGGCCGCGTGACGGGCACGGGAAAGAGGTTTCACCCTAATGCAGGCAGAGGCGATTGCACAGGTCTCTGGCCGGATGCCGTTGCGGCTGTTATGAGGGCGCGAAACCGCAAAGAGGGTGAACCATGTTTGATCTGACGGGCAAATGCGCTCTGGTGACCGGGGCTTCGGGCGGCATCGGCGCCGAGACGGCGCGCGCGCTGCACAAGGCGGGGGCGAAGGTCGCGCTGTCGGGCACGCGCGTCGCGCCGCTCGAGGCGCTGGCGGCGGAACTGGGCGAGGGCGCCTTCGTCTGCCCGGCGAACCTGTCCGATGCCGAGAGCGTCGAGGCGCTGCCCAAGGCCGCGACCGCGGCGATGGGTGCGCTCGACATTCTGGTCAACAACGCCGGCATCACCCGCGACAACCTGTTCATGCGGATGTCGGACGAGGAATGGCAGTCGGTGATCGACGTGAACCTGACCGCCTCGTTCCGGCTGATGCGCGGGGTGCTGCGCGGCATGATGAAGGCGCGCTGGGGGCGGATCGTGTCGATCTCCTCGATCGTGGGGGCGACCGGCAATCCGGGTCAGGGCAACTATGCCGCGGCCAAGGCGGGTCTCGTCGGCATGTCGAAGTCGCTCGCCTATGAAGTCGCGAGCCGTGGCATCACGGTGAACTGCGTCGCGCCGGGCTTCATCGCCACCGCGATGACCGACAAGCTGAACGACGAGCAGAAGGGCAAGATCCTGACGCAGATCCCGGCCGCGAAGATGGGCACGCCCGCCGATATCGCCGCCGCGGTGCTGTATCTGGCGAGCCCCGAGGCCGGTTACGTCACCGGCACCACGCTGCATGTCAACGGCGGCATGGCGATGATCTGACGCAGGGGTGCGCGCGGCGTGCCGCCGCGGCGGACTTGCGAAACGGCTTGCCTTGCTGCATGACTGTGCTATAGGCGGCCGCACGACGCCGGGGGCGACCCCGGCGGGCTTTTCCCGCCTGTCGGGGGAGAGGCGACCGTCCGCACGAACGGGCGGACAACCGCCCGCAAGACGGGCAACGAGAAAACGATGGGCCTAGGCCCTCAAAACTGAGGAACGGACATGAGCGACATCGCAGATCGCGTGAAGAAGATCGTCGTGGAGCATCTCGGCGTGGACGAGGACAAGGTCACCGAGACCGCGTCGTTCATCGACGATCTCGGCGCGGACAGCCTCGACACCGTCGAGCTGGTGATGGCCTTCGAAGAAGAGTTCGGCATCGAGATCCCGGACGACGCGGCCGAGAAGATCCAGACCTTCGGCGATGCCGTGAAGTTCATCTCGGAAGCCGTGTGATCCTGACCGGATCCGGTTTTCGGACGGCGCTCCCTTCGGGGGGCGCCGTTTGCGTTTCGGGGGATGGCATTCGGGGCAGGGCACTTGCCGGGCAGGGATGCCTTCACCCGATCCTCTTGTTCCCGCAGCCCTGACCCGCCTCCCCTCTGACCGCTTTCCCCTTGGCCCGGGAAGCCCCGGCTGACGTTGCGGGATGCCGGTTCCGCCCGGAGCGGGCTGGCGGCCCCCGCGGGGCATTTCGGCCGAAACCGGCCGGAAAATGGTGCCCCCGAGCACAACCGCTGTTCGCCAGACCGCATTCGGCACTCTGTCCGCCGATGATGCGCGGCGCTAACATGAAGGCGAACCCCTGCCACGGGGCAGGGGATGCCCGCCATGGGGAGAAGAGACATGACCAAGACTGTCGTTCTGTATTTTTCGGGCTACGGCCACACCAAGCGCGTCGCCGAGGAAGTCGCTGCCGGCGCCTCGGCCGAGCTGATCGCCATCGACGCCGAAGGCAACCTGCCGGAAGGCGCCTGGGAAACCCTGGCCGCGGCCGATGCGATCATCTTCGGCGCGCCGACCTACATGGGCAACGCGCCCTGGCAGTTCAAGAAATTCGCCGATGCGAGCTCGAAGGTCTGGGGCACGCGCGGCTGGCAGGACAAGGTGTTCGGCGGGTTCTCGAACAGCGCCAGCCTGAACGGCGACAAGGCCGGCACGCTGATCTTCCTGCAGACGCTGGCTTCGCAGCATGGCGGGATCTGGGTCAGCCTCGGGATGCTGCCGTCGAACACGCTCGCGGCGACGCGCAATGATGTCAACAACCTCGGCGGCTCGGTCGGGCTGCTGACGCAGTCGCCCTCGGATCAGGGCGCGGATCAGATCCCCTCGGGCGATCTGGAGACGGCGCGGCTTTACGGCGCGCGTGTCGCCTCCGTCGCGGCGCGTCTGGCGCAGCACTGACAGCTCCTCCGGGCATCGTCCGGATTTCGGCGAACTCCTGCGCCCGGCCGTTCTGGCCGGGCGTTTTGCGGCCTGCCGCCTGGGCGGGGGTGCGCTTTGCGTTGCGCCCCCGTTTGCGGCCGTGTATCAGACGCGGAAACAGTGTTTTCCAAGGGGAAGAGCATGCGTCGTGTTGTCGTCACGGGTCTGGGTCTGGTCACGCCGCTGGCCTGCGGTGTCGAGGAAACCTGGTCGCGCCTGATCGCAGGACAGTCCGGAGCCGGTCCGATCACCCGCTTCGATGCCTCGAACGTCGTCACGAAATACGCCTGTGAGGTTCCCCGCGGCGACGGTTCGGACGGCACGTTCAATCCGAACGAGTGGATGGAACCCAAGGATCAGCGCAAGGTCGACGAGTTCATCCTCTATGCCGTCGCAGCGGCGACGCAGGCGGTGCACGACTCGGGCTGGATGCCCGAGGACGAGGACAGCCGCGAGCGCACCGGCGTGATGATCGGTTCGGGCATCGGTGGCCTGACGACCATCGCCGAGACCGCGGTTCTGATCAAGGAACGCGGGCCGAAGCGGGTCAGCCCGTTCTTCATCCCGGCCTCGCTGATCAACCTGGCCTCGGGCCAGGTGTCGATCAAGTTCGGCTTCAAGGGGCCGAACCACGCGGTGGTGACGGCCTGCGCGACCGGTGCCCATGCCATCGGCGATGCGGCGCGGCTGATCATGCTCGGCGATGCCGATGTGATGGTCGCGGGCGGTGCGGAAAGCCCGATCTCGGAAATCGGCATCGCCGGTTTCAACGCCTGCAAGGCGCTGTCGACGGGCGCCGAGGAGCCGACCAAGGCCAGCCGTCCGTGGGACAAGGATCGTGACGGCTTCGTCATGGGCGAGGGCGCGGGCGTCGTCGTTCTGGAAGAATACGAGCACGCCAAGGCACGCGGCGCCAAGATCTACGCCGAGGTTCTGGGCTACGGTCTGTCGGGCGACGCCTATCACATCACCGCCCCGTCCGAGGACGGCGACGGCGGCTTCCGCGCGATGAAGGCGGCGCTGGCGCGCGCCGGGATCACCGCGGCCGATGTCGATTACGTCAACGCGCATGGCACCTCGACCATGGCCGACACGATCGAACTCGGTGCGGTCGAGCGTCTGATGGGCAACCACGCGGCCGAGGTCACGATGTCGTCGACGAAATCGGCCATCGGGCATCTGCTGGGCGCGGCCGGTGCGGTCGAGGCGATCTTCTGCATCCTCGCGATCCGCGATCAGGTGGCTCCGCCGACGCTGAACCTCGACACGCCGGCGGCGGAGACGCCGGTTGATCTGGCGCCGAAGGTGGCGCGTCACCGCAAGATCGACGTGGCGATGTCGAACAGCTTCGGCTTCGGCGGCACCAACGCCAGTCTGATCGTCGGCAAGGTCCGCGCCTGACCATGTGGCGCAACATCGTCTCGACCTTCCTGACGGTGCTGATCGTGCTGCTGGCAGCCCTGGGCGGGCTGGTGGCATGGTCGCAGAAGCAATACGAAGGGCCGGGGCCTCTGACGCAGGGTGTCTGCGTCAAGGTGTCCCCGGGCCAGAGTTTCGCTGCCGTCTCGGAGGATCTGAAGGCGAAGGGCGCCATTTCCTCGGCCTATATCTTCCGGGCCGGGGCCGATTACGCGGGCAAGGCCGGTAGCCTGAAGTTCGGCTCCTATCTGATCGAGCCGGCCAGCTCGATGGCGGAGATCGTGGAGCAGCTGACCTCGGGCGGGCCGTCGAGCTGCGGCACCGAGCTGAACTACGTCATCGGCGTCACCGGCGAGCAGATGATCCTGCGCGAGATGGACGCGACGACGGGTCAGTATGTCGAGCGCGCGAAGTTCGATCCGAAGACCGCCAAGGCACCCGACGGATTCGACGACACGGTGAAATCCGCCGACGTTCGGTTGCGGGTGACGCTGGCCGAGGGGGCGACGAGCTGGCAGGTGGTCGAGGCGCTGAAGCTCGCGCCGTTCCTGAGCGGCACGGTGAAGGACATTCCGGCCGAGGGGTCGCTCTCGCCCGACAGCTACGATCTGAAGCGCGGGACGGATCGCGGCGCGCTGATCGCCGAGATGCAGAAGCGGCAGAGGGCGGCGCTGGACGCTGCCTGGGCGAATCGCGCCGAGGGGCTGCCTTATGACACGCCCGAGGCGGCGATGGTGATGGCCTCGCTCGTCGAGAAGGAGACCGGCGTCGCCGAGGAACGCCCGGTGGTGGCGAGCGTGTTCCTGAACCGGCTGGCGCAGGGAATGAAGCTGCAGACCGACCCGGCGGTGATCTACGGGGTGACGCAGGGGAAGGGGACGCTCGGCCGTGGGCTGCGCCAGTCCGAGCTGCAGCGCCGCACGCCTTACAACACCTATGCCGTCGAGGGGCTGCCGCCCGGCCCGATCTGCAACCCGGGCAAAGCCGCGATCGAGGCCGCTCTGCATCCGGCTGACACGAAGTTCCTGTATTTCGTCGCCGATGGCAGCGGCGGGCATGTGTTCGCGGCGACGCTGGCCGAGCATAACCAGAATGTCGCGAACTGGCGCCGGATCGAGAAGCAGCTGAAAACGCAGGACAATACCGGAACCGGCATGGCCGACGATGCGGGCGGCGACGCCCCCTGAGCCGGGAAAACATTGACGAAACCTTAACGCAGCGCGCACCAACCCATTGGCAGGAAAGGATTTTCCTGTTGACTTGGCGCGCGGTCCGATGTATCCATTGTGACATGCTAGGAGAGGTGGGCAGGCGCTCCGGGGAAACCCGGCGGCGCCTTTTTCATTTCGCTCGTGCGGACAGGCATGAGAGGCGGGTTCACGACATATGGGAAAGACCTTCTCGGGAGGGGAGCCTCCGGCAGTCGATCTGCTGGAGGAGACCGAAGTTCTGTATCGGGAAATAGCCGGTGAGCTGGCCGAGGCGATGCGAGGGGTTCGCCGCGGCGATCTGAAAGAGGCGAAGGTGGCCGCTCAGGCGGTCAAGGACCTGCGCACGGCCTTTCAGATGGTGATGGATGAAAGGACACGCGTTGAGAAACTCCGCAAGCAGGTTGCCGGGGTCGTCGGAGGGTGCGAGCTCGACTTCGACGCGGCAAGAGCTGAAATCGGGCGCCGCCTGGCTCGCCTCCGCGACGCAGGAGATGCTGGATGAGTTCCTGGGGGGGCTCGATGACAATGCGCTTCTGGCGCTGCCATGGGTGTTCGAGTTCTGGGCGCTGCCGCATCAGCTGCCGCCCGCGGGGGCCTGGAAAAGCTGGGTCATTCTGGGGGGGCGCGGTGCGGGCAAGACGCGGGCCGGGGCGGAATGGGTGCGCGCGCAAATCGAGGGCGCGCGTCCCGCCGACCCCGGCCGGGCGTCAAGGGTGGCGCTGGTGGGCGAGACCTTCGATCAGGTGCGCGACGTGATGATCTTCGGCGACAGCGGGATCATGGCGTGCTCGCCCCCCGACCGGCGCCCGGTCTGGGAGGCGGGCCGGCGCCGTCTGGTCTGGCCGAACGGGGCGACGGCCACGGCGTTCTCGGCCCACGAGCCCGAGGCGCTGCGCGGGCCGCAGTTCGATGCCGCCTGGGCCGACGAGCTGGCGAAGTGGAAGCGCGCGGAGGAAAGCTGGGACATGCTGCAATTCGCGCTGCGTCTGGGCGATCATCCGCAGCAGGTGGTGACCACGACGCCGCGCAACGTGGGCGTGCTGAAAGCTATCCTGAACAACCCCTCGACCGTCGCGACCCATGCGCCGACCGAGGCGAACCGGGCCTATCTGGCGGCTTCGTTCCTCGAGGAGGTGCGGGCGCGCTATGGCGGAACGCGGCTTGGCCGGCAGGAGCTGGAGGGGGTGTTGCTCGACGATGTGGAGGGCGCGCTGTGGACCACCGCGGGGATCGAGGCGGCGCGGATCGAGACGGCGCCGCCGCTCGACCGGATCGTGGTCGCGCTCGATCCGGCGGTGACCTCGGGGGCGGCGTCGGACGAATGCGGCATCGTGGTCGCGGGGGTGGTGCAGCAGGGCGCGCCGCAGGACTGGCGGGCGGTGGTGCTGGAAGACGCGACGGTGCGCGGCCGGCCGACCGACTGGGCGCGCGCCGCCATCGCGGCGATGGACCGCTGGAACGCAGAGCGGCTGGTCGCCGAGGTCAACCAGGGCGGCGAGCTGATCGAGAGCGTGCTGCGTCAGATCGACCCTCTGGTGCCGTTCCGCCCGCTGCGCGCGAGCCGCGGCAAGAGCGCGCGCGCCGAGCCCGTCGCCGCGCTCTACGAACAGGGGCGGGTGCGGCACCTGCGCTCGGGCCGGCTCGGCACGCTGGAGGATCAGATGTGCCGGATGACGGTGCAGGGCTATCAGGGACAGGGCTCGCCCGACAGGGTGGATGCGCTGGTCTGGGCGCTGAGCGAGCTGGTCATCGTGCCGGCGCAGGCCTGGCGTCGGCCGCAGGTGCGCGGGCTCTGACCCTTTCGGCTTTCCGAAAATATCCCACGGGGGTGCGGGGGTGTGAAACCCCCGCTCCTGTCTTCGCAATCCATGACGAGGCCGGGCCGCGATGCCCGGCCTTTTCCGTCGGTGGCCGGTCCGCAGGGGGACGGCTACAACAAGGAGACCCGCATGGTCAGGACTTTCTTTCGCAAATCCGCCCCTCCCCCGGACACGGGATCCGCGCCCGAGCGCAAGGCCTCGGTCACCGGGCGCATCGTGGCGATGGCCTCGGGGGTGGGACGCCCGGTCTGGGGGCCGCGCGATACCGCCGGGCTGACGCGGCACGGCTTCACCGGTAACCCGGTGGGCTTTCGCTGCGTCAAGCTGATCGCCGAGGCGGCAGCCGCGGTGCCGTTGGTCTGCCAGGACCGCGCCGCGCGCTACGAGACCCATCCGGTGCTCGCGCTGCTCTCTCGTCCCAATCCGGGTCAGGGCCGGGCCGAGCTGTTCGAGGCGCTGTTCGGCCAGATCCTGCTGTCGGGCAACGGCTATCTCGAGGCGGTCTCGCCCCCGGACCTCTCGGCATCGCTTCCCACCGAGCTGCATGTGCTGCGCTCGGACCGGATGACGGTGGTGCCGGGGGCGGATGGCTGGCCGGTCGCCTATGACTATGCCGTGGGCGGGCGCCGGCACCGTTTCGACATGACCGGCCATCCCGATCCGATCTGCCATATCAAGAGCTTCCACCCGCAGGACGATCATTACGGTCTGTCGCCGATGCAGGCGGCGGCGGTGGCGATCGACGTGCACAACGCCGCCTCGGGCTGGTCGAAGGCGCTCCTTGACAATGCCGCGCGGCCCTCGGGCGCGATCGTCTACAAGGGCGGCGACGGGCAGGGCACGCTCAGCCCCGAGCAATATGACCGGCTGGTCTTCGAGATGGAGACCCACCATCAGGGTGCGCGCAACGCCGGGCGGCCGATGCTTCTGGAAGGCGGGCTCGACTGGAAGCCGATGGGGTTCTCGCCTTCGGACATGGAGTTCCACGAGACCAAGGCGGCCGCCGCGCGCGAGATCGCGGTGGCTTTCGGGGTGCCGCCGATGCTGCTGGGGATCCCGGGCGATGCGACCTACGCGAATTACGCCGAGGCGCATCGCGCATTCTACCGGCTGACGGTGCTGCCGCTGGCGACGCGGGTCAGCGCGGCGGTGGCGTGGTGGCTGTCGGGCTTTCTCGGCGCCGAGGTGGAGCTGCGCCCCGATCTCGATCAGGTGCCGGCACTCGCGGCCGAGCGTGACCAGCAGTGGAAGCGCATCGGCGAGGCGGCGTTCCTGAGCCTGGCGGAAAAGCGCGCGCTCCTCGGTCTGCCGCCGGCGATGGCGGAACAGGCGCCCGAATGAGCACCGGCGGCTCGCGCTATCTGAAGGAGCCCTTCGATCTGCACGAGCGTCGCTTCGAGACCACGGAGCGGATCATGGATCTGCAATTCGGCCATCTGGAACGGCGGCTGGGCAAGATCGAGGCGATGATCGAGGGGCTGGAGAAGCGGTTGTGGATGACGGTCTACGGCGTCGTGGCGGTGATCCTGACCCAGGCGGTGACGGGCATTCTGCAATATGCCCCGCATTAGGGAAAACCCATGGAACTCAAGGATTACGGGCTGGAACTGAAGTTCTGCGCCAGCGAGCCGCTGACGCTGGGCGAGGGGCTGGAGATCCGCGGATATGCCTCGCTGTTCGGGCTGACCGATCAGGGCGGCGATGTCGTGGAGCGCGGCGCCTATGCGCGCAGCCTGCGCAAGATCGCGGCCGAGGGCGGATCGGTGAAGATGCTGTGGCAGCACGATCCGGGCGCGCCGATAGGGGTCTGGGACGAGATCGCCGAGGACGAGCGCGGCCTGCATGTCCGCGGCCGGCTGCTGCCGGAGGTGGCCCGCGCGCGCGAGGCGGCGGTGCTGATCGGGGCGGGGGCGATCGACGGGCTGTCGATCGGCTACCGCACGGTTTCGGCGGTGAAGGATGCGGGCGGGCGGCGACGCCTGACCGAGGTGGAGCTGTGGGAGGTGTCGCTCGTCACCTTCCCGATGCTGCGCGAAGCGCGCGTGGCAGCCAAGGGCACGACCCTCGACGAGGGTGTGCTGAACGAGATCGCGGCGGCGCTTCGGACAGCCGCGGCGGACCTGTCCGGGCGCTGAGGCGCGGACGCATTTCGCACAAGAGGTGGTGATGAGCCAGATCGAGGTTCCGGCCGCGGACGAGAGTTCCGCGGACCGGGGGGCGGTGGCCGGCGTGAAGGCCGCGCTGTCGGGGTTCCTGAAGGAAGTCAAAGGCTTTCAGGACAAGGTTGAAACCAGGATTCAGCAACAGGAAGAGCGTTTGACCATGCTTCAGACCAAGAGCTTCGCCGGCCGTCCGGCCCTTGCCACGGCCGCTTCGGAAGAGGCGCCGCATCAGAAGGCATTCGAGGCCTATGTCCGCGCCGGCAATGATGAGGGGCTGCGCGGCCTCGTCCTCGAGGGCAAGGGGCTGAACACCTCGGTCGCGGCCGAGGGCGGCTATCTGGTCGATCCGCAGACCTCGGAGACGATCCGCGCGGTGCTGCATTCGACCGCCTCGATCCGCCAGATCGCCACGGTGGTGAATGTCGAGGCGACGTCTTACGACGTGCTGGTCGACAAGACCGACCTCGGCACCGGCTGGGCGAGCGAGACCGCGGCGCTGACCGAGACCGCGACGCCGCAGATCGAGCGGATCTCGATCCCGCTCTACGAGCTGGCGGCGATGCCCAAGGCATCGCAGCGGCTGCTCGATGACAGCGCCTTCGACATCGAAGGCTGGCTTGCCGCGCGCATCGCCGACAAGTTCTCGCGCGCGGAGGCGGCGGCGTTCATCACCGGCAACGGGGTGGACAAGCCGAAGGGCTTCCTGTCGCATACCATGGTGGCGAACGCGAGCTGGGCTTGGGGGGCGCTGGGTTACGTCGCGACGGGGGCGGCGGGCGATTTCGCCGCGACCAATGCCGCCGATGCCATCGTCGATCTGGTCTATGCGCTGAACGCCGAATACCGCGCCGGGGCGAGCTTCGTGATGAACTCGAAGACGGCTGGTGCGGTGCGCAAGATGAAGGACTCGGACGGGCGGTTCCTGTGGACCGACAGCCTGGCGGCGGGCGAACCCGCGCGGCTGATGGGCTATCCGGTGCTGATCGCCGAGGACATGCCCGATATCGCCGCCGGCACCTATGCCATCGCGTTCGGCGATTTCGCCGCCGGCTACACCATCGCCGAGCGCCCGGATCTGCGGGTGCTGCGCGATCCGTTCTCGGCCAAGCCGCATGTGCTGTTCTACGCCTCGAAGCGGGTGGGTGGCGATGTCAGCGATTTCGCCGCGATCAAGCTGCTGAAGTTCGCCGCCTCGTAACGGCGGGGACCGGCCGGGAAACCGGCCGGCGGACGCGGCCCTGTCCGCCGCTGCCTAGCTGCTCCCTCCGCCCGAGCGGCGGCGGGAGGGGCCGCGTCCGCAACCGGCGCCGCCGTCGGCGCGCCGGCGACTGGGGCGAATTTCGGAGAAGCGCGATGATGCTGATCGAACGGACGGCGGTGCCCGATGCGGCGCTGCCGGTGGCGGAGCTGCGCGCGCATCTGCGGCTGGGCACCGGGTTTTCCGATGTCGGGGCCGAGGATGCGGCGCTGCTGGCCTATTTGCGGGCGGCGCTGGCCGCGATCGAGGGGCGCACGGCCAAGGTGCTGATGGCGCGCGCGTTCACGGTGACGCTGGAGCACTGGCGCGGCGATGGCCCGCCGCTGCCGGTGGCGCCTGTCACCGGGGTCACGGAGCTGCGGCTGATCGACGGGGCGGGGGGGACGAGCGTTCTCGGGCCCGAGCGCTATCGGCTGGCGCCCGACGGGATGCGGCCGCGGGTGATCGCGCTTGGCTGGCAGGAGCCGGGGGGCACGGGCGCGGCGGTCGAGATCGACTTCACCGCCGGGTTCGGGACGGGCTGGTCCGATGTGCCGGCCGACCTGCGTCAGGCGGTGCTGCTGCTGGCCGCGCAATATTACGAGCTGCGCCATGACGGCGGGGCGGAAGGTGCCGCGATGCCCTTCGGGGTGATCGCGCTGATCGAGCGCTGGCGCACCGTCAGGGTGCTGGGAGGGCGCGGATGAACGTGCCGAGACTGAACCGGGAACTGACCCTGGAGGCCGCCGAGCGCGTGCCCGACGGGGCGGGGGGATACCGGCTGGAGTGGAGTGCGCTCGGCCGGTTGTGGGCGGCGATGACGCCCGGCACCGGGGTCGAGCGGGCGGGGGAATTCGTCCGGCTGGCCTCGATGCCGTGGCAGATCGTTGTGCGCGCGGCCCCCGAGACCTCGCCGCGCCGGCCCCGGCCCGAGCAGCGGTTTCGCGAGGGAGAGCGGATCTTCCGCATCCTCGCCGTCGCCGAGGCCGATGCCGAGGGGCGCTATCTGACCTGCTTTGCCCGCGAGGAGGTGGTGGCATGAGCTATGCACTTGCGGCCGCATTGCAGGCGGCGGTTTACGCGCGGCTTGCGGCGGATGCGCCGCTTACCGCGCTGGTCGGGACGGCGATCTATGACGCGGCCCCGCCCGGTACGACGGAAGGCACCTATGTCAGCCTCGGCCCCGAGGATGTGAGCGATGCCTCGGACCGGAGCGGCGACGGGGCGACGCATGATTTCATCGTTTCGGTGGTCAGCGACGAGGCGGGCTTCGCGCTGGCGAAAGAGGTCGCGGCGGCGGTCTCGGACGCGCTGAGCGGGGCGGGGCTGACGCTGAGCCGGGGCTATCTGGTCGGGCTGTGGTTCCTGCGTGCGCAGGCGCGGCGCGTCGACAAGGCCAACCGGCGCCGCATCGATCTGACCTTCCGCGCCCGGGTGGGCGCCTGATTTCCACGCCGCGCCCCCGGGGGCGCGTGTGCCTTTCACGAATGGAGTGTGACCAATGGTGGCGCAGAACGGCAAGGACCTTCTGATCAAGCTCGACCTGACCGGGGCGGGCCAGTTCGAGACCATCGCGGGGCTGCGCGCCTCGCGGCTGAGCTTCAATGCCGAGACGGTGGATGTGACATCGCTGGAAAGCACCGGGGGCTGGCGCGAGCTGCTCGGCGGTGCGGGGGTGCGCTCGGCCGCGATCTCGGGCTCTGGCGTGTTTCGCGATGAGGCGACGGACGAGCGCGCGCGGCAGATCTTCTTCGACGGCGAGGTGCCGAACTTTCAGGTGATCGTGCCCGATTTCGGCATCGTCGAGGGGCCGTTCATGATCACCTCGATCGAATATGCCGGCAGCCACAACGGCGAGGCGACCTATGAGATGAGCCTCGCCTCGGCCGGCGCGCTGAGCTTCACGGCGATCTGAGATGGCGAACCCCTGGGCGGGAGAGGTCGAGGTGACGCTCGACGGAGTGGGGCACCGGGCGAAGCTGACGCTCGGGGCGCTGGCGGAACTCGAGGCGGAGCTGCAGGCGGCGACGATGGTCGATCTGGTGAAGCGGTTCGAGGCCGGGGCGCTGTCGGCGCGCGACGTGCTGGCGGTGATCGTCGCCGGGCTGCGGGGCTGTGGCTGGAACGGGCGGGCCACGGATCTGATGACGGTCGAGATCGGCGACAGCCCGTTCGCCGCGGCGCGTCTGGCGGGCGAACTGATCGCGCGCGCTTTCGCGCTGCCTGTGGCGGGGCCCGGCGGATGACGGGCGGTTCCCTCGACTGGCCGGGGCTGATGCGGGCGGGGATGCGCGGCCTCGGTCTGCGGCCGGCGGAATTCTGGGCGCTGACCCCGGCGGAGCTGGCGCTGATGCTGGGCGTCGAGGCCTCGAATCCGCCGCTGACGCGGGCGCGGCTGCGCGAGATGGCCGCGCGCTGGCCGGACCGGGGGACGGAACCGGCGCCCGGGGCGGACCGGGATACGGCAACAATGGAGGGCGGAGATGACGGAAGTGGACGGCTTTGACGGGCTGAGCCGGCAGGCCGAGGACATGGCGCGCAGCCTGTCGGGCGCCGAGGCGATGGCGGCGGCCTTCAACGACGAACTCGGGCAGATGCGCCAGAGCCTCGTTTATACCGGCCGCGAGGTCGGCACGATGGCGAACAGCATCGGACGCAGCCTGCGCGGTGCCTTCGACGATGTGGTGTTCAACGGGGAAAGCCTGTCCTCGGCGCTGACCGATGTGGCGCGGAAGATGTCGGATACCGCTTACGCGATCGCCGTGCGCCCGGTCGAGCAGGCGGTGGGATCGAGCGTCGCGGGCGGGCTGAACGCGGTGCTGAGCGGGCTGTTCCCCTTCGCGAATGGCGGGGCCTTTTCGCAAGGCCGGGTGATGCCCTTCGCCAAGGGCGGCGTGGTCAGCACTCCGGTCAGCTTCCCGATGCGCGGCGCGACCGGGCTGATGGGCGAGGCCGGTCCCGAGGCGATCATGCCGCTGACGCGCGGCGCGGACGGCCGGCTCGGAGTGCAAAGCTCGGGCGGGGGGCGGGCGGTCAATGTGGTGATGAACGTCACCACGCCCGACACCGCCGGCTTCGCGCGCAGCCGCAGCCAGATCGCCCAGCAGATCAACCGCGCGCTCAGCCTTGGCAGCCGCAACGCCTGACAGGAGACCCAGATGGCCTTTCACGAGATCCGCTTTCCCGCCAATCTGAGCTTTGGCTCCGTCGGCGGGCCGGAGCGGCGCACCGAGATCGTCACCCTGTCGAACGGGTTCGAGGAGCGCAATTCCCCCTGGGCGCAGTCGCGCCACAGCTATGACGCGGGGGTGGGGCTGCGCTCGCTCGACGATGTGGAGCGGCTGATCGCTTTCTTCGAGGCGCGGGGCGGCCGGTTGCACGGATTCCGCTGGAAGGACTGGGCGGATTACAAGAGCTGTCCGGCCTCGCGCACGGTGGCCTATGACGATCAGATCATCGGCACCGGCGACGGGGTGAGGACCGAATTCGCGCTGGCGAAGACCTATGCCTCGGGCGGGCACAGCTATGTCCGGGCGATCACCAAGCCGGTCGAGGGCACGGTGCTGACCGGCATTCAGGGCCATGCCCGCGCCGAGGCCGTGCATTTCGAGGTCGACCCGACGACCGGCATCGTGCGGTTCTATGACCCGCCGGCCGAGGGCGCGCTGATCACCGCGGGCTTTGAGTTCGACGTGCCGGTGCGGTTCGACACCGAGGGGATCCAGGTTTCGGTGCAGTCGTTCCGCGCGGGCGACCTGCCGCAGGTGCCGGTGGTGGAGGTGCGGATCTGATGAGCTATCCGGATGAATTGCAGGCCCATCTCGACAGCGGGACGACGACGATTGCCCGCGCCTGGGCGGTCAGCCGCGCCGATGGCACGGTGCTGGGCTTCACCGATCACGACCGGGCGCTGAGCTTCGGCGGTATCGCCTTCGAGCCCGACAGCGGGCTGACCGCGAAGGCGCTGGCGCAGGGCACGGGGCTGTCGGTCGACAACAGCGAGGCCTATGGCGCGCTGCGCTCGGACGCGATCAGTGAGGCGGATCTTCTGGCCGGGCGCTATGACGGCGCCGGGGTGCGGATCTGGATCGTCAACTGGGCGGCGCCCACGGACCGCGCGCTGATCTTTCGCGGCAGCTTCGGCGAGGTCACGCGCGGCGCCGGGGCGTTCAGCGTCGAGCTGCGCGGGCTGAGCGAGCCTCTGGGGGCCGAGAAGGGGCGGATCTATCACCCGCGCTGCGCGGCGGTGCTGGGCGATGCGCGCTGCGGGCTGGATACCTCCGGGGTGGGCTATCGGTTGCAGATCGCGGCCGAGACGGTCGAGGATGCGCGGCTGTTTCGCTTTGCCGCCGTTGCGGGGTTCGACGATCGCTGGTTCGAGAAGGGCCGCTTCGAGGTGCTGAGCGGCGCGGCCGCGGGGCTTGTCGGCGTGGTCAAGACCGACCGGATCGAGGGCACTGGCGGGCGCCGGGTCGAGCTGTGGTCGCGCCTTGGGGCGGATGTGGCGCCGGGCGATCTGATCCGTATCTCGGCGGGCTGTGACCGGCGCGCCGAGACCTGCAAGCTGAAATTCGCCAACTTTCTGAATTTCCGCGGATTTCCGCATATCCCGGGCGAGGACTGGCTGACCTCTTATCCGGTCAGCGGCACCGAGAACACCGGGGGGAGCCTGTTCGAATGACCGAGGATGAACGGACGCAAGGCGCGCGCGCGGCCCAGATCGCGCGCGGCTGGATCGGCACGCCCTATCTGCATCAGGCTTCGGCGCAGGGGGCGGGGACGGATTGCCTCGGGCTGTTGCGCGGTGTGTGGCGCGCGCTTTACGGCCACGAGCCCGAGGCGATCCCGGCTTACACGCCCGACTGGTCCGAGCCCGCGCGCGAGGAACGGCTGTGGCTCGCGGCGCGCCGGCACATGATCGTGCTGTCCGAACAGGCGGGATCCGCGCCCGAGGCGGAGGGCGAGGTGCTGCTGTTCCGGCTGCGCGACGGGGGTGTGGCGAAACATCTGGGGATCGTCTCGCGGCCCGGGTCCGACCCGGCGGGGGCGGCGTTCATTCATGCCTATGGCGGGCACGCGGTGCTGGAAAGCCCGCTGTCGCGGCCCTGGCAACGGCGGATCGCGGCGCGCTTCGCCTTTCCGGCAACCGATCTTTCCGAGGGGACGCGCTGATGGCCACCTTGTTGCTTTCCGCCGCCGGCGGCGCCATCGGCGCGGGGTTCGGCGGCACGATCCTCGGTCTGTCGGGGGCGGTGCTTGGACGTGCGGCGGGCGCGGTTCTGGGCCGTGCCATCGACCAGAAGCTGCTCGGCACCGGCTCGCAGAGCGTCGAGACCGGCCGGGTCGAGCGTCTGCGCCTGACGAGCGCGAGCGAGGGCGATGGCGTCGGGCTGTGCTGGGGACGGATGCGCGTCGCGGGACAGGTGATCTGGTCGACCCGGTTCTTCGAGACCGCCACCGTCGAGAAACAGGGCAAGGGCGGCGCGGGTTCGGTCAAGACCACGAGCTACAGCTATTCGGTCAGCGTGGCGGTGGCGCTGTGCGAGGGCGAGATCCTGCGCGTCGGCCGGGTCTGGGCGGACGGGATCGAGGTCTCGCCCGGCACGCTGAACATGCGCATCTATCCGGGCAGCGAGGACCAGCTTCCCGATGCCAAGATCGCCGCGGTCGAGGGGGCGGAGAACGCGCCCGCCTATCGCGGCATCGCCTATGTGGTGTTCGAGGATCTGGAGCTGAGCGATTACGGCAACCGGGTGCCGCAGTTCACCTTCGAGGTCGTGCGCGCGGCGCAGGGGCCGGGGATCGACGCGGTGCCGGATCTGGTGCGCGGCGTGCGCGGTGTCGCTCTGATCCCGGGCACCGGGGAATATGCGCTTGCCACCACGCCGGTCTATCGCACCCTCGAGGGGGGGGATGCCGATGACCGGGTTGCGGTGAACCAGAATGCGCTTGGTTCGGGGACCGATTTCACTCAGGCGCTGGAGCGGCTCGACGAGGAGCTGCCGGCCTGCGGATCGGTGTCGCTGGTGGTGTCGTGGTTCGGCGACGATCTGCGCTGCGCGGAATGCGATATCCGCCCGAAGGTCGAGACGCAGGCGAGCGAGGGCACCAACATGCCCTGGCAGGTCAGCGGGATCACGCGCGCCGGGGCCGGGGTTCTGCCCACCCTCGGCGGCGGCGCGGTCTATGGCGGCACGCCCGCTGACCGGGCGGTGATCGAGGCCATTCAGGCGCTGAACGCCGCCGGAAAGTCGGTGATGTTCTATCCGTTCATCCTGATGGAACAGATGGCGGGCAATGCGCTTCCCGATCCCTGGAGCGGTGCCGAGACGCAGCCCGTTCTGCCCTGGCGCGGGCGCATCACCCTGAGCGAGGCTCCGGGCCGCGCGGGCAGCCCCGACGGCACGGCCGCGGCCGTGGCCGAGGTCGCGGCGTTCTTCGGCACCGCCGCGCCCGGCGATTTCGTGCCCGGCCCCGATGGCGTCGCCTATACCGGGCCTGAGGAATGGTCGTTTCGTCGCTTCATCCTGCATTACGCGCATCTGTGCAAACAGGCGGGCGGGGTCGGGGCGTTCTGCATCGGCACCGAGATGGTGGCGCTGACCCAGATCCGCGGCCCCGGCAACAGCTTCCCCGCGGTCGCGGCGCTGCGCGCGCTCGCGGCCGATGTGCGCGCGATCCTCGGGGCGGGGTGCAAGCTCGGCTATGCTGCCGACTGGTCGGAATATTTCGGCTATCAGCCGGGCGATGGCGACCGGTTCTTCCACCTCGACCCGCTTTGGGCCGATGACGAGATCGACTTCATCGGCATCGACAATTACATGCCGCTGTCCGACTGGCGCGAGGGGGAGGAGCATCTCGATGCCGGGTGGGGGGCGATCTACGACCTCGATTACCTGCGCGCGAATGTCGAGGGCGGCGAGGGATACGACTGGTATTACGCCGCAGACGAGCACCGCGCGGCGCAGATCCGCACCCCGATCACCGATGGCGAGCATGACGAGCCCTGGGTCTGGCGCTACAAGGACATCCGCAACTGGTGGGCGAATGCCCATCACGAGCGGATCGGCGGCACGCGTCAGGCGAATGCCACCGCCTGGGTGCCGGGATCGAAGCCGATCTGGTTCACCGAACTCGGCTGCGCGGCGATCGACAAGGGGACGAACCAGCCCAACAAGTTCCTCGATCCGAAAAGCTCGGAATCGGTGCTGCCGTTCTTCTCGGACGGGCGGCGAGACGAGCTGATGCAGATGCAATATCTGCGTGCGATCCTGTCCTACTGGGCGGAAAGCGACAACAATCCGGTGGCGGAGCTGTATTCCGGGCGGATGATCGACATGGCGCGGGCGCATGTCTGGTGCTGGGATTCGCGGCCCTATCCGGCGTTTCCGAACCGCACCGATCTGTGGTCGGATGCCGAGAACTATGCCCGCGGGCACTGGATCTCGGGCCGGGCGGTGTCGCAGCCTCTGGCGAGCGTGGTGGCCGAGATCTGCGCGCGCTCCGGGGTGCGGTCCTTCGATACCTCGGGCCTTTACGGGCTGGTGCGCGGCTTCGTGATGGCGGGGGGCACCTCGGGGCGCGCGGCGCTGCAATCGCTGATGCTGGGCTATGGGTTCGAGGCGCTGGAACGCGACGGCACGCTGGCGTTCCGGATGCGCGACGGGCGGGCGGATGCGGTTCTCGATCCCGATGCGCTGGTGCTGACGGAGGGCGAGAGCGTCATCGAGACCGCCCGCTCCGCCGAGGCGGAAGCGAGCGGCCGGGTGCGTCTGGTCTATGTCGGGGCGGATGGCGATTTCGAGACCGCGGCGGTCGAGGCGATCTTCCCTGACGAGGCGGATACCGCGGCTTCGGGGTCCGAACTGCCGCTCGCGCTGACCCGGGCGCAGGCGCAGGCCACGGCAGAGCGCTGGCTGGCCGAGGCGCGGGTGGCGCGCGACACGGCGCGGTTCGCGCTGCCGCCGTCGAAGGGCGGGCTTGGCACCGGGGATGTGGTCGCGCTGAACGGGCGACGCTACCGCATCGACCGGATCGAGCGGGGCGAGGCACTGTCCGTCGAGGCGGTGCGGGTCGAAAGCGGGGTCTATCGCGCCTCGGACGAGGCGGAGGAGGCGGTGACGAATACCCGTTTCGTCGCCCCGGTTCCGGTGACACCGGTATTCCTCGACCTGCCGTTGCTGAGCGGCAGCGAGGATCCCACCTCGCCGCATCTGGCGGTGTCGGCGGCGCCCTGGCCCGGCAAGGTCGCGGTCTATTCGGCGCCCGAGGATGCGGGCTATGCGCTGCTGAGCACGCTCAGCCGGCGCGCCGCGATGGGCCGCACGCTGACGCCTCTGGCACGGGCGCCCGCGGGGCGGTGGGACCGGGGGCCGGCGCTGCGGGTTAAGCTGCGCTCGGGCACGCTCTCCTCGGCCAGCATGGCGCGGGTTCTGGGGGGCGCGAATGTCATCGCCATCGGCGACGGCAGTTCCGACCGCTGGGAGATCGTGCAATTCGTCGCGGCGGTGGCGGTAGAGCCCCGCGTCTGGGATCTGAGCCTGCGGCTGCGCGGGCAGATGGGCTCGGACGCGATGATGCCCGATGTCTGGCCGGCGGGCAGCCGGGTCGTGGTGCTCGACGCGGCGCTGAGCCAGATCGCGGTTCCTGCGGCCTCGCGCGGGCTGGCGCGACACTACCGCATCGGCACCGCCGGGCGCAGCTATGACGATCCCTCCTATGTGCACCGGATCGAGGCATTCCGCGGCGAGGGGCTGCGGCCCTACGCCCCGTGCCATCTGCGCGCGAGTGCGGTGGGGGCGGGATGGCGGCTCGACTGGGTGCGGCGCACGCGGATCGACGGCGACAGCTGGGAGGGCTATGACGTGCCGCTTGGCGAGGCGCAGGAGCGGTATCTGGTGCGGGTGATGCGCGGCGCGGCGGTGCTGCGCGAGGCGGTGGTGACGGATCCGGTCTGGAGCTACGGCGCGGCGGCGGTCGCGGCCGACGGTCCGGGCGTCGAGATCCGGGTGGCGCAGATCTCGGACAGCTATGGGGCCGGGCCGGCGGCGGTTCTGGTGCTGGGTTAGGCGAGCCGTGCAGCCCCTCTGGTTGCAGGCGGGGGGCTGTGCTAGGCTTTCCCTCCGACAACAGAAGGAGCCTGAGGCATGGGCGAGATGCGCGCGACGGTCACCCCGGTCGATCCGGTCTGGGACCGGATCCGGACGGAGGCGCTGGAGGCGGTTCGCAACGAGCCGCTTCTGGGGGCGCTGATCCATGCGGGGCTTTTGCATCACCGCACGCTGGAGAAGGCGCTGTCCTACCGGTTCTCGCTCAAGCTCGCCTCGGGCGAGATGAGCGAGCAGATCCTGCGCGAGATCGCCGATGAGGCCTATAGCGCGGACCCGACGCTCGGTGCGGCGGCGCGGGCCGATCTGGTCGCGGTCTACGAACGCGATCCGGCCTGCCACCGGTTCCTGCAACCGATCCTGTTCTTCAAGGGGTATCAGGCGCTTCAGGCCTACCGGGTGGCGCATTGGCTGTGGCAGACCGGGCGCCACGACATGGCCTATTTCGTGCAGATGCGCACCTCGGAGATGTTCGGTGTGGACATTCATCCGGCGGCGCGGATCGGCAAGGGCGTGATGATCGACCATGCGCATTCCATCGTCATCGGCGAGACGGCGGTGGTGGGCGACAACGTGTCGATGCTGCATTCGGTGACGCTTGGCGGCACCGGCAAGGAAGAGCAGGACCGCCACCCGAAGATCGGCAATGGCGTGCTGATCGGAGCGGGCGCGAAGGTGCTGGGCAATATCCGCATCGGCGACAACAGCCGGATCGCGGCGGGCTCGGTGGTGCTGAGCGAGGTGCCGCCGTGCAAGACCGTGGCGGGCGTGCCCGCGCGCATCGTCGGCGAGGCCGGTTGCGCCCAGCCCGCGGTGCGGATGGACCATCAGCTGAAGGGCTGCCGCGACTGCGAGGAATGAGCCCGCGGCCGGTTCGGGGTCAGGCCCGGAGCCGGTTGGCCGCTCGTCGCGGTTCTGGAATGCGAAAGGGCCGGAGCTGACGCTCCGGCCCTTTCTTCATGTTTGCGGTCTGGATCAGGCGAGCATCGCGAGCGGGTTCTCGAGGTTCTCGACGATGGCCGCGAGCAGACGGGCGCCGAGCGCGCCGTCGATCACCCGGTGATCGACCGAGAGCGTCACCGACATCATCGTCGCGACGGTGATCTGATCGTCCTCACCCACCACCGGCTTCTTGATGCCGGCGCCGACCGCGAGGATCGCGCCATGCGGCGGGTTGATGACCGCGTCGAAGTTCTCGATGCCGAACATGCCGAGGTTCGAGATCGCGAAGCTGCCGCCCTGGTATTCCTGGGGTGCCAGCTTGCGGTCGCGGGCGCGCCTGGCGAGGTCCTTCATCTCGGTCGAGAGCTTCGAGAGCGACTTCGCTTCGGAGTCCCTGAGGACCGGGGTGAACAGCCCGCCGTCGATGGCCACCGCCACGGCGACGTCCGAGGCCTTCATCTTCAGGATGCGGTCGCCCGCCCAGACGGCATTCGCGTCCGGCACCTGCTGCAGCGCGAGCGCGCAGGCCTTGATGATGAAGTCATTGACCGAGAGCTTCACGTCCCGCGCGGCGAGCTTCTTGTTCAGCTCGGTGCGGAAGGCGAGGAGCGCATCGAGGTTGATCTCACGGCGCAGGTAGAAGTGCGGGATCGTCTGCTTGGCCTCGGTGAGGCGCGCGGCGATGACCTTGCGCATCCCGTCGAGCGGCATTTCCGTGTACTCGCGGCCCTCGTAGAGCTTGGCGACGGCCGAGGCGCTGACCGCAGGCGCTGCCGGGGCAACGGCTGCCGGAGCCGGAGCGGCGCTGGCCACCGGGGCGGCAGCCTTCGGAGCCGCCGTCGCGGTTTCCACGTCTGCCTTGACGATACGCCCGCGCGGGCCGGAGCCCTTCACGGCGCTGAGATCGAGGCCCTTCTCGGCCGCGATGCGACGCGCGAGCGGCGAGGCGAACACCCGCGCACCGGCCAAGACCGGCGCTGCCGGGGCAGGGGGCGCCGCCGGAGCCGCGACGGGAGCCGCCGCGACCGGGGCCGGAGCCGCAACAGCCTGCGCCGCCTTCGGGGCGGAGATCGCCGAAGCGTCCTCGCCCTCTTCCAGCAGAACCGCGATCGGCGTGTTGACCTTGATGCCCGCGGTGCCCTCGGGGATCAGGATCTTGCCGAGCGTGCCCTCGTCCACCGCCTCGAACTCCATCGTCGCCTTGTCGGTCTCGATCTCGGCGAGGATGTCGCCCGAACGGACCTCATCCCCTTCTTTCTTCAGCCATTTCGAGATCGTGCCTTCCTCCATCGTCGGAGACAGCGCAGGCATCAGGATTTCGGTTGCCATCTGACGATCTCCTTACCGATAGGTGACTTTTTTCGCCGCCTCGACCACCTCGTCGGCGGTGATGAGGGCGAATTTCTCGAGGTTGGCGGCATAGGGCATCGGAACGTCCTTGCCGGTGCAGCACAGCACGGGCGCGTCGAGGTAGTCGAAGCCGCGCTCCATCAGCACCGCCGCGATGTGATGCGACATCGAGCCGACCGGGAATGCCTCCTCGACGATCACGCAGCGGTTGGTCTTCATCACCGAAGCCAGAACCGTGTCGTAATCGAGCGGACGCAGCGTGCGCAGGTCGATCACCTCGGCCGAGATGCCCTCGGCGGCGAGCTTGTCGGCCGCTTCGAGCGTGTGCACCATGCCGATGCCCCAGCTGACCAGGGTCACGTCAGCGCCTTCGCGCCAGATCCGGGCCTTGCCGAAGGGGATGGTGAAATCGGCGATGTCGGGAACCTCGAAGGACTTGCCGTAGAGGATCTCGTTCTCGAGGAACACGACCGGGTTCGGATCGCGGATCGCGGTCTTGAGCAGGCCTTTAGCATCCGCCGCCGAATAGGGCATGACCACCTTCAGACCGGGGATCGAGCTGTACCAGGCGGCATAGTCCTGCGAGTGCTGCGCGCCGACGCGGGCCGCCGCGCCGTTCGGGCCGCGGAACACCATCGGGGCTTCCATCTGCCCGCCCGACATGTAGCGCGTTTTCGCCGCCGAGTTGATGATGTGGTCGATCGCCTGCATGGCGAAGTTGAAGGTCATGAACTCGACGATCGGGCGCAGGCCGGCGAAGGCGGCGCCGGTCGCGATGCCGGTGAAGCCGTATTCGGTGATCGGGGTGTCGATCACCCGCTTCGCGCCGAACTCGTCCAGAAGTCCCTGGCTGATCTTGTAGGCGCCCTGATATTCGGCGACTTCCTCGCCCATCAGGAACACGCGCTCGTCGGCGCGCATTTCCTCGGCCATCGCCTCGCGCAGCGCCTCGCGCACGGTCATCGTCTTCATCGGCGTGCCTTCGGCCCAGTCGGGCGAGGCGTTGGAGACGACTTCCTCCGCCGGAGCGGCAGTGGCCGCGACCGGGGCAGGGGCGGCGACGACGGGGGCTGCGGCGGCAGCCGGGGCCTTCACGTCATCGACGCTCTCGCCGTCCTCCACGAGGATCGCGATGGGGGTGTTGACCTTGATGCCGGCGGTGCCTTCGGCGACCAGCAGCTTGCCGACCTTGCCCTCGTCGACCGCCTCGAATTCCATCGTGGCCTTGTCGGTCTCGATCTCGGCGAGGATCTGGCCCGACTTCACGTCATCGCCTTCCTTCACCAGCCATTTCGACAGCGTGCCCTCTTCCATCGTCGGCGACAGGGCGGGCATCAGAATTTCGGTAGCCATTGGTCTTGCCTCACGCGTAGATGTCGGTCCAGAGCTCGGAGAGCGCCGGCTCGGGGCTGGTGGTGGCGAATTCGGCCGCCTCGTTCACGATCGCCTTGATCTCCTTGTCGATCGTCTTCAGGTCGTCGTCGCTGGCGTGACCGCCGTCGAGGAGCAGCGCGCGCACATGCTCGATCGCGTCGTGATGCTCGCGCATGTTCTGCACCTCTTCGCGGGTGCGGTATTTCGCCGGGTCCGACATCGAGTGGCCGCGATAGCGATAGGTCATCATTTCAAGGATATACGGGCCGTTGCCGGCGCGGCAATGTGCCACCGCCTTCTCGCCCGCGGCCTTCACCGCCAGCACGTCCATGCCGTCGACCTGCTCGCCCGGGATGCCGAAGGCGATGCCGCGGCCGTAAAGCGAGGGCGACTTCGTCGCGCGCTTCACCGAGGTGCCCATGGCATACTGGTTGTTCTCGATCACGAAGATCACCGGCAGGTTCCACAGCTCGGCCATGTTGTAGGTCTCGTAGACCTGGCCCTGGTTCGCCGCGCCGTCGCCGAAATAGGTGAAGGTGACGTTGTCGGTGCCGAGATACTTGTCCGAGAACGCCAGACCCGCCCCGATCGGCACCTGCGCGCCGACGATGCCGTGGCCGCCGTAGAAATGCTTCTCTTTCGAGAACATGTGCATCGAGCCACCCTTGCCTTTGGAGTAGCCCGTCTCGCGCCCGGTCAGCTCGGCCATGACGCCCTTGGGGTCCATGCCGCAGGCCAGCATATGGCCGTGGTCGCGATACGAGGTGACGCGCTTGTCGCCGGGCTTCGCGGTCGCTTCGAGGCCGCACACAACGGCTTCCTGGCCGATGTAGAGGTGGCAGAAGCCGCCGATCTGGCCCATGCCGTAAAGCTGGCCGGCCTTTTCCTCGAACCGGCGGATCAGCATCATTTCGCGGTAGAATTTGAGAAGTTCGTCCTTCGAGACATTTGCGCCCTCGGGCGCCTTGGTCTCGGGGGTCTTGCGAGTCGCCATCGGGCTTCCTCCCCTGCGTGAAGATAGTTCAACGTTAAACCATCTATTACATCATGGGGCGCAGCGATGCAATCGCCGAGGCGGATCAGCGGATGACGATCTCGTCCGGACGTGCGGTGCCCAGCACTTCGCGGGCGCGCTCGTCGAGCAGATCGAGGTCCAGATCGTCGTCCGACAGCCGGCGGGTCAGGTTGGTCAGCCGGTCGGTCTCGGCCTTCAACGCGTCACGCTCGCCGCTGAGCTGGGCGATCTCAGAATCGATCTGCACCCGGCGGAAGATACCGTAAGAGCCCTGCACCGCCGCGAAGGTGAAGTAGAGCCCGGCGCAAAAACACACCAGAAAATAGATGGCCGGTCCGACCGACCGCACTTTGGTCTTCATCGCTCTGCCTCGACGTTCCGCCTCTGCCGGGCGTTTGGGATGAGTGTGCCACAGCCCGGCCGGCTTGGGAATGCCCCGGCGAGGGGGCGGATACGAAAAGGGGGCCCGAAGGCCCCCTTGCCGCAGTTTCGGGCGAACCGGATCAGCCGGCGACCGAAGCGGCGTGGATCGAGTCGATCGCAGCCCCCAGCATCGCATCGAATTCCGCGTCGCTCTGCTTGGCCGAGAGCCCCTCGGTCAGCGCGCGCGAGAACGAGGCGATCATGCCGGTGTTCTTCGCCAGCATCGCGTTCGCCTCGTCGCGCGGATAGCCGCCCGACAGCGCCACGACCTTCAGAACCTTCGGATGGTCGACGAGCGGCTTGTAGAAGTTCGGCACCGTCGGCAGCGACAGCTTCAGCATGACCTGCTCGCCAGCCGGGATGGTGTCGAGAAGCGCCAGGATCTCATCGCGCAGGATCGCCTCGGCCTCGGCCTTGTCGGCGATGGTGATGGTGACTTCCGGCTCGATGATCGGCACGAGGCCATGCGACAGCACAGTCTTGCCCAGCTCGAACTGCTGCGCGACGACGGCCTTGATTGCAGCCGGATTGGCGGCCGAGATCACCGAACGCTCCTTGGTGCCGAAGATGCCGGCCTTGGCGGCGCGGTCGAGAAGCGCATCGAGGCCCGGGATCGGCTTCATCATCTGCACGCCGTTCTCTTCGGCGGCGAGGCCCTTGTCGATCTTCAGGAACGGCACGACGCCGACCTTTTCCCACAGATAGGTGGCGGTCGGCAGGCCGTCGATGCTGCGGTCCATGGTCTGCTCGAACAGGATCGCGCCGACAATCTTGCCCTTGCCGAACGACGGCGCCTTGATGATCCGCGAGCGCATCGCGTGGATCATGTCGAACATCTCGGTCTCGTTCGAATACTCGCTTTCCGAGACGCCATAAAGTTTCAGCGCCTTCGGCGTCGAGCCGCCGGACTGGTCCAGCGCGGCGATGAAGCCGTCGCCCTTGCGGATTTTCTCGACCTGCTGCGGATTGGGCATGGTGCTCCTCCGGGAAATGAATGGGCGCGCGGGGTTGCGGCCGTCGGGGTTTCGGATAACGCGCGCCGTGCCTGCGTGCAATCGTGAGAACGCTAACGGCCGCGGGACAAGCGAAAGGCGGCCCGAAGGCCGCCTTGTTGCATTACATCAGCGCCTTGACGCCGGGCAGTTCCTTGCCTTCCATCCATTCGAGGAAGGCGCCGCCCGCGGTCGAGATATAGCTGAAATCGCCGGCCACGCCCGCCTTGTTCAGCGCGGCCACCGTGTCGCCGCCACCGGCGACCGAGATGAGCTTGCCCGCGCGGGTCAGCTCTGCCGCCTTTTCGGCGCAGGCGACGGTCGCGGCGTCGAACGGCACCATCTCGAAGGCGCCGAGCGGGCCGTTCCAGATCAGCGTGCGGCAGGCCTCGAAGACGGCGCAGATCTCCTCGACGCTCTTCGGGCCCGCGTCCAGAATCATCGCGTCCGACGGGCAGGCGTCATTCGCCACGACCTCGCAATCGGCGCCTGCGCGGAATTCGCGCGCGACGACCACATCCTTGGGCAGGTGGATGGTGCAGCCCCCCGCCACGGCCTTTTCCATGATCTCCTTCGCGGTCGCGGCCATGTCGCGTTCGGCCAGCGACTGGCCCACGTCGATGTCATCGGCCACGAGGAAGGTGTTCGCCATACCGCCGCCGATCACCAGATGGTCAACCTTCGCTACCAGGTTCACCAGCAGATCGAGCTTCGTCGACACCTTGGCGCCGCCGACTACCGCCACCACCGGATGCGCCGGGTTGCCGAGCGCCGATTCGAGGGCCTTCAGCTCGGCCTCCATCAGCCGGCCGGCGGCCGAGGGCAGGATATGGGCGATTCCCTCGGTCGAGGCATGGGCCCGGTGCGCGGCGGAAAACGCGTCGTTCACGTAGACCTGTCCGAGCGCCGCCATCGAGGCCGCAAGCTCGGGGTCGTTCTTTTCCTCGCCCTCGTGGAAGCGGGTGTTTTCCAGAAGCAGCACCTGACCGGGCTCGAGGGCCGCGACCGCGCGTTTCGCCGGGCCGCCGATGCAATCCTCGGCGAACAGCACCGGCACGCCGAGCGCCTTTTCAAGCACCGGAACCAGCGGCTTCAGGCTCATCGAGGGGACGACCTGCCCCTTCGGGCGGCCGAAATGCGCCAGCAGAACGGGCTTGCCGCCCTTGGCGATGATGTCGGTGACGGTCGGCACGATCTTCTCGATCCGGGTCGCGTCGGTCACGACACCGTTTTCCACCGGCACGTTGATATCGACGCGGACGAGGACGACCTTGTCCTTCAGGTCGATGTCGTCGAGCGTTTTCCAGGCCATTCGTTCCTCCCGGGCTTGGGCTTGCGCGGCCCTTCGCAGAACACGCGCAGTTCACGCAAACTTGCCCCGCCGCGCGCGCATCGTCAACGCCGGGCGCGCCGGTTTCGTCTTTCCTCTGTCGCGGGCGTTGCCTAAAGTCCGCGCATCATCGAGGAGACCGATATGGCCGAGATCAAAGACCCGGAAAACACCATCATCATCGAGCTGAAGGACGGCCCCGTCGTCATCGAGCTGCTGAAGGACGTCGCGCCGCAGCACGCCGAGCGGATGAAGCAGCTTGCGCGCGATGGCGCCTATGACAATGTTGCCTTCCACCGCGTCATCGACGGTTTCATGGCGCAGACCGGCGATGTCGAGAACGCCAACATGGAAAAGGGCTGGGATCCGCGCCGCGCCGGCACGGGCGGTTCGTCCTACCCCGATCTTCCGGCCGAATTCTCGAAGCTGCCGCATGACCGGGGCACGCTGGGTGCCGCGCGGTCGATGAATCCGAACTCGGCGAACTCGCAGTTCTTCATCAATTTCAAGGACAACCATTTCCTGAACGGGCAGTATACCGTTTACGGCCGGGTGATCTCGGGGATGGAATTCGTCGACAAGATCCAGCGCGGCGAGCCGCCGGCGAACCCGGACCGGATGATCTCGGTCAAGGTGGCGGCCGATGCGTAAGTGGCTTTCGGCTCTGGCGGTCTGCCTGGCCGCCGGCACGCTGACGCCCGCCGCGGCCGAGCAGATGCCCGCAGGCGACGGGCCGGGGCCGAACCTGGTTCTGCAGGTGTGGGGCTCGGTCAAGGGCAAGATCGTGATCGACCTGTTGCCGCAGGCTGCGCCGAACCATGTCGAGCGCATCGTCAAGCTGACGCAGGACCACGATTATGACAACGTGATCTTCCACCGCGTCATCGACGGGTTCATGGCGCAGACGGGCGACGTGCAGTTCGGCAAGCGGGGGGGCGATGTCACCACGGCCGGCATGGGCGGTTCGAAGTATCCCGACCTGAAGGCCGAGTTCTCCGATCTGCCGTTCGAACGCGGCACGGTGGGCATGGCGCGCTCTGCCAGCCCCGATTCGGCGAATTCGCAGTTCTTCATCATGTTCGCCCCGGCGCCGCATCTCGATGGCCAGTATACGGTGATCGGGCATGTGATCTCGGGGATGGATGTCGTCGACAAGATCAAGAAGGGCGATGGCTCGCTCAACGGGCTGGTCAAGGATCCGGATTATATCGTCAAAGCGACGATCGAGTGATTCCACCCCATATCTGACATGGAAACGGCGCCTTGCGGGGCGCCGTTTCGCTTTGAACCGCGGGCCGGGCAGGAGGGGCAAAGGGAAACGCCGCTCCGGCGGGACCGGGCGGCGTGTTTCCGTGCGGGGCTGTCGGGAGGGGCTCAGCCCTGCCAGGTGCGGATGTCGCCGCAATCCATGTGGACGAAGTTCGAGCCGTAGTAGCGCCCGACACCGCCCGCGTTGCACGACATGGCCGCCGAATAGATCTGAGTTACGGAACGCGAGCGCATCCGCAGATCCGCCGCCATCCCCTTCATGTGCAGCGAGTTCCGCGCCACCCCGTGCGAGCGCGCCCGCAGCATCGCGTTTGTCGCAGGCGAGCGATAGCCCGACAGCATCATGTAAGGTTCGTCTGTATCCATCAGCCGGTGCGAGGCGGCGGCGATGTCGATGGTGCGCGGGTCGATCTTCACGATCTGGTCCGTCCGCCAGTCGCGCATGAAGAAATTGATTTCCTTCAGCGCTTCGGGGATGTACTGCCCCTCGATCCAGTAAACGGTGTCCAGCTTTTCGCCGGTGCGGCCCGAATACATGCTGATGCGCCGGATATCGCCGGCGCCGCGCAGGAAGCTGAAGGCATTCGAGGCTGTCGGCGCAGCGGTGACGGCGGTGGCTGCGAAGGCAGCCAGAAGCCCGCGGCGGGAAACAGTGCAATTTGTCATGTCAGTTCGCCTGTCCTGAGTCGAGAGCGCCGTCTTCGATGCGGCTTGGAGGAATTCTGCCGGTAACGCGGTGAACCCGCGTCCCGATCTTGCCGAAACTATGACACAGGGATTTTCCATGCGTCAAACATTCGATGCGAAGCATGACGTGAGATGCGCGGAAATCGGCCAAGCCGCCGGTTCCGGGGGCGGGCCTGAGCGGGCCGGTATCCCGTCCGGGTCTGCAAGCGGTTTCACTTCCGCGCGAGGTCCCGGGGCAGGGCTGCTCCGGGACGCCCGTTGCGGGGTCTCGTGCTGGACAAAGGCCGGAAAACTGGCGATTTTCGCGCCACTGGATCAAAGGCGGGCAGCGATGAACGATAAATACCGCGCGGCGGGTCTGCGGGTGCTGGCGGCCGGGCTCGGGCTGACCGTGTCCGGCATGGGGCACGACATCGGGGCGGCCCTGGCGCAGACCGCGGCCCCCGCGGCGGCCCCGGTCGCGGCCGACCGGCTCGGCAGCTATGATTCGGCCCTTGCCGAGGCGATCGGCGGCGACAGCGCGTTGCGCGCCGTCTATGCCGCCCGGGGCGGGGCACCGATCTGGACCAGCGCCGCCGATGCCGGGCGTCGTGCCGCCTTCTTCGCCGCGCTCGATTCTGCCGCCGTTCAGGCGCTGCCGGGGGTGGGCTACGACGCGGCCGGCCTGCGCGCGGCCTTCGCCACCATCCGCTCGGAGCGCGAACGCGGCCTGCTCGAGGCGAAGATGTCGCGCACCTTCCTCGATTATGCGCAGGATGTGTCGAGCGGCATTCTCGATCCGGCGAAGATCGACCCGACCATCGTGCGCGATCTGCACCGCCCGGACCGGCAATCGCTGCTGGCGGGTTTCGCGCGGGCGCAGGATCCGGACGGCTACCTCCATGCGCTGGCCCCGCAGGCGCCCGAATATGCGCAGCTTCTGCGTGCGCGCTTCGATCTCGGTCAGCAGATCGCGGCGGGCGGATGGGGCGCGCCGGTGCCCGGCACTGCGACGCTGCATCCGGGCGATTCGGGGCCGGCCATCGTCGCGCTGCGTCACCGGATGCGGGCGATGGGCTATTATCCGGGCCATGACAGCGGCGCGAAATACGACGAGCCTCTGCGCCAGGCCGTCCGCGCCTTCCAGATCGACCTTGGCGAGATCCCCGACGGCATCGTCGGCAAGACCACGCTGGCCGAGATCAACACCCCGCCCGAGCAACGCCTGAAATCGGTCGTCGTCGCGATGGAGCGGCTGCGCTGGATGAACCATACCCCCCTTGGCGAGCGCTACATCTGGGTGAACATTCCCGACTTCCACGCCCGCATCTTCGACAATGGCGAGCAGGTCTTCGACACCACCACCGTCGTCGGTCAGGCCGATCCGGACCGGCGCACGCCCGAATTCTCCGACAGGATGCAGTTTCTGGTGATCAACCCGAGCTGGCACATCCCGCGTTCGATCACCGTGAAGGAATACCTGCCGAAGATGCAGCGAGACCCCTACGCGGCGGCACAGATCCAGATCGTCGACAAGCAGGGCAACGTGATGTCGCGCGATGCCATCGACTTCGGCGCCTACACCGCGGATACTTTCCCCTACCGGATGCGTCAGGACCCGTCCGAGGACAACGCCCTCGGTGCGGTGAAATTCCTGTTCCCGAACAAGTGGAACATCTACCTGCACGACACACCCTCGAAATCGCTGTTCAACCGCCCGGTGCGCGCCTTCAGCCATGGCTGCATCCGCATCGGTCAGCCCTTCGATCTGGCCTATCAGCTGCTCGCGCCGCAGACCGACGATCCGGTCGGTTTCTTCCAGTCGATCCTCGAAACCGGGCAGGAGAAGACGCTCAAGCTCGCCGATCCGATCCCGGTGCATCTGGTCTATTTCACCGCCTGGCCATCGGCGCGCGGCCGGATCCAGTATCGCGACGACATCTATGGCCGCGATGCGGCGCTTTATGACGCTCTGGCGCAAGCGGGGGTGGAACTGCTGCCGCCGACGAACTAGATCGGGGAGAGCGCGCGCACCGCGCCCTGGACCCGGGAGCAGATCATGGCACATACCGTCGAAACCATCGCGAAGGCATTGGCCGCGCGGGCAGAAGGGGATCTGAGCCTGCCGATCGACGCGGCCGCCGAGCCCGCCGCCGCCGGCCCGCGCGACCTCGCGCTCGCCATGGCGCCGAAATACGTCGAGAGCATCTCTCAGGGCCATGCGCAGGCGGCGCTGCTGCACGAGGGCGCGGACTGGAAGGCGCTCGGTCTGAAAGCCGCGATATTCGTCGAGCGTCCGCGCCTTGCGATGGCGGGCCTGTCGCGCGCTTTCGATCCGGGCCCCGACATCGCGCCGGGCATCCATCCGTCCGCCGTCATCGACCCTTCGGCCGAGATCGGCGCGAATGCCGCCATCGGGCCTTTCGTCTACATCGGCAAGGGCGCGAAGATCGGGCCGAATGCGCGGATCGCCTCGCATGTGTCGATCATGGAGGGCGCGCGGATCGGATCTGACGCGCTGATCATGAACGGCGTGCGCATCGGCGCGCGCGTCGTCATCGGCGACCGCTTCATCGCAAATCCGGGCGCCTCGGTCGGTGGCGACGGCTTTTCCTTCGTCACCCCCGAGAAATCCGGCATCGAGGAAATCCGCGAAACCCTCGGCCATCGCGAGGCGATCCGCGAACAGCACTGGACGCGCATCCATTCCCTCGGCACGGTCGAGATCGGCAACGATGTCGAACTCGGTGCCAACGCGACCATCGACCGCGGCACGGTGCGCGCGACGCGTGTGGGTTCTGGTACGAAGATCGACAATCTGGTGATGATCGGGCACAATGTGCAGGTCGGCGAGGATTGCCTGTTCTGTTCGCAGGTCGGCGTCGCGGGGTCGACCCGCATCGGCAACCGGGTGACGCTCGCCGGTCAGGTCGGCGTGAACGACAACATCTTCATCGGCGACGACGTGATCGCGGGCGGCGCTACCAAGATCTTCACCAACGCACCGGCGGGCAGCGTGCTGCTCGGTTATCCCGCGATCAAGATGGAGAACCACGTCACCGCGTGGAAAAATATCCGCCGTCTGACGAGATTGTTTGCCCAGGTGGCCGAACTTCGCGAAACTGTTGCAAAGCTGACCGAAAAGGGGGGCAAGTCGTAACCGATCCATGAGGCCAGAGGTGCAGGACCAGATCATTGAAATCATCGCGCGCGAGGCGGTTCTCGAACCCGCGCAGGTTCGTCCGGACATGACGCTCGAGGATATCGGGCTCGACAGTCTGGGGCTGGTCGAGATGATCTTCTCCATCGAGGAGACCTTCGGCATCTCGGTTCCCTTCAACGCCAACGAGCCGGGCGAGACCCGGTTCGACCTGTCCTCGGTCGGCTCCATCGTCGCCGCGGTGGAAGAGCTGATTTCCGAGCAGGGCACCCCGGCGGTAGCCTGAGATGGCCGGGTCTTCCCCCCGCCGGGTGGTCATCACCGGCGCCGGCACGGTCAATGCGCTCGGTCGCGACGTGGCCGCGACCGTGGACGCGATGGCCGAGGGGCGTTCGGCCATCGGCGCGCTCGACTTCCCCGATGTTGAACGGCTTTCGATGCGCATCGGCGCGCAGGTCAGGGGCTGGGTGCCCGGGGATCTGTTCGATGGCGCACGGCTCTCGCTTTACGACCGTTTTACCCAGTTCGCCCTTGTCGCGGGGCGCGAGGCGATGGCCCAGGCCGGCCTTGACGCCGTGCCCGGCGATCCGACCCGCTGGGGCGCGGTGATCGGCACCGCGGGCGGCGGCAACGGCACCGTCAACGACGCCTTCCGCGCGGTTTTCGCCGAGGGCAAGAACCGCGTTCACCCGTTCACCGTGCCGCGGCTGATGAACAATGCCGCCGCCTCGCATCTGTCGATCCTGTGGGGGCTGATGGGGCCGACTTTCTCGGTCGCGACGGCGTGTTCCAGCTCCAACCACGCCATCGGGCTGGCGGTGCAGATGATCCGCGCCGGCATGGCAGACGGGATGCTGGCGGGCGGGGCGGAATCGATGCTCAACTTCGGTGGCATGAAGGCCTGGGAGGGGCTGCGGGTGATGTCGCCCGATGGCTGCCGGCCGTTCAGCCTCGGCCGCAACGGCATGGTGCAGGGGGAGGGGGCGGCGGTCTTCGTGCTGGAAACGCTCGAGGCGGCACAGGCCCGTGGCGCCGAGATTTTGGCAGAGATCAAGGGGTTCGCCATGACCTCGGACGCTGGCGACATCGTCATGCCCTCGGTTGAAGGCGCTGCGCGCACGATGCGGATGGCGCTCGCCGATGCCGGGGTTTCTCCTGATGCGGTGGGCTATATCAACGCCCACGGCACCGGCACCACGGCGAACGATCGCACCGAGGCCGCGGCGATTCATGCGGTGTTCGGGGCGCGGGCCGGGCAGGTGCCTGTCTCCTCGACCAAGGCGATGCACGGTCATTGCATCGGTGCGACCGGCGCGATCGAGCTGCTCGCCTGTCTGATGGCGCTGCGTCAGGGCGTGATCGCGCCGACCGTCGGGTTCACGGCGCCCGATCCCGATTGCCCGCTCGACGTCGTGCCGAACACGGCCCGCGAGGCGCAAGTGACGACCGTCATGTCGAATGCCTTCGCCTTCGGCGGGCTGAACGCGGTTCTGGTGCTGGGCCGGGTCTGAGGCGGCGCCGGTCGAAAATGGAAGCGCCGCCCCGGAGGGGGGCGGCGCTTCTCGCTTCGTCCGGGCAGGACCCCGGGGATTACTTCTTCGGTGCAGGCGTGCCGACCGAAGGCGCAGCGGCCGGCGCGGGGTGCGCGGCGGCAACCGCGGCGGCGTTCTTGGTCGCCGCTTCGAAGGCGTTGGTGAATCCCTTGAGCGAGATGTTCACCGTCACCGGCTGGTTCGGGCGCGCCATCGGCACCACGGTCACCGCGACCGCGCTGCCCTTCTTGAACGTCGCCAGCTCTTCGGCGGTCAGCCCGACGCGGGCGACGCAGCCCACCGGCGCGCAGAAGGTGAACGGATACATCTTCGGGTCGTTGTTATCGACCTTGAGCACCACGTTCTGCGTCAGCAGCGTCTCGAGCGGCGCCATCACCGTCGCACCGGCCACGGCCTTGCCGCCCGGCGGCAGCGCGATCATCGTGATATCGGCGACGGGATTGCCCTTCTCGTCCTTCAGCAGCTGATACATCTGGCACGGATCGGTGTCGGATTTTTCGCCGGCTTTGGTGCGGATGCACTGCATCTGCCAGTCGCCATAGCTCTGGCTCATGTAGCTGGTTCCGGCGGCGTCCGGTGCGGGGGCCTGCGGAGCAGCGGCAAGCGGGGCCGCCGGGGCCGGGGTGTCGGTGGCTGCTGCGGCCGGGGCCTCGGCGGCCGGGGCCGGCGTAGCGGTCGCGGGGGCCGTCGCATCCTGAGCAAAGGCGGAGGTCGCCGAAACGCCGAGGGTCAGTGCCGCGGCGAGGGCTTTCGTAAACTCGTTCATCATGCCTTCCGATCGTGATCGTGGATCAGTCGTGGCTTTACCATGCCGGGGGCGTGCTGTCAGCGCCAAAGGCTGCCCGAAGCGGTCCGGGACCCGACGTCGGAGGCCACGGTTGCGTGATCCGGGAGGCGCGAGATCTGTCTGAGGTCCGAAAAGCGGAAAAGGGCTCCCTCGCGGGAACCCTTTCCGTCTACCCCCTGCCGGACTGGCCGACTTTGTAATTAATGTGACGGTAATTCGGGGTTTGCCGGGGTGTCAACGGGGATTCCGCCTTCCGGCGTGCGGGCGCGCGGCATCTGAAAAAGGCCGCACCTTTTTTAGGCGCGGCCACAGTTCGACAGGGAGGAAGCACACCGCCGGGGCAGAGATCCCGACGGACAGGACCACATTGCCAGTCCGCGGTTAACAAAGCGTTGTGGTGGCGCCCTTGCGGTTCCGTCTCGGGTCTTTGTATCGTGCCATGGCGCGCGCGGGCGCCAGAGCCGCGGATAAACAGGATCGGGCAACACGATGACAGGGGCTTTGAGCGAAACCGGGATCTTCGTGGGCGGTGGCGGCGAGGGCTATGCGACCGCGCAGGAGCTGCTTCTCAAATACGGCAACCGCCACGGGCTGATCGCGGGTGCCACCGGCACCGGCAAGACCGTGACCTTGCAGGTGCTGGCCGAGGGGTTCTCTGCTGCGGGCGTGCCGGTGTTCATGGCCGACGTGAAGGGCGATCTCGCCGGCATGGCGATGGCCGGCAGCGCCACGGCGAAGACCCAGGCGGCGTTCGAGGCCCGCTCCGCCACCATCGGCTACGACCTGTCCTACCGGGGATTCCCGGTCACCTTCTGGGACGTGTTCGGCACGCAGGGGCATCCGGTGCGCGCGACGGTCTCCGAGATGGGGCCGCTGCTGCTCGCCCGGCTTCTGGGGCTGAGCGAGGCGCAGGAGGGCGTGCTGAACGTCGCCTTCAGCCTCGCCGACAGCGAGGGGCTGGCGCTTCTCGATCTGGCGGATCTGCGCGCCATGCTCGCCCATGTCGGCGAGCGCGCCTCGGAGCTGTCGCTGCGCTACGGCAATATCGCGCCGCAATCGGTGGGCTCGATCCAGCGCCAGCTGCTGGTGCTGGAAAATCAGGGCGCGGCGCAGTTCTTCGGCGAACCGGCGCTGGAACTCGCCGACATGATGGCGCCGACACCCGATGGCCGGGGGCGGATCAACATCCTTGCCGCGGACAAGCTGATGGCCTCGCCCAGGCTTTACGCGACGCTTCTGCTGTGGCTGATGTCCGAGCTGTTCGAGGAACTGCCCGAGGTCGGCGATCCGGACCGGCCTCGGCTGGTGTTCTTCTTCGACGAGGCCCATCTGCTGTTCGACGACGCCCCGAAGGCCCTGGTCGACAAGGTCGAGCAGGTGGCGCGGCTGATCCGCTCGAAGGGCGTCGGGATCTATTTCGTGACGCAGAACCCGGGCGACGTGCCCGATGACATTCTCGGCCAGCTCGGCAACCGGGTGCAACACGCTCTGCGTGCCTTCACCGCGAAGGATCAGAAGGATCTGAAACGTGCCGCCGAGAATTACCGCCCGAACCCGCGCTTCGACACTGAAACCGCGATCAAGGAGGTCGGCACCGGCGAGGCGGTGACCTCGTTCCTCGAGGCGAAGGGCGTGCCGGGCATGGTCGAGCGCACGCTGGTCCGTCCGCCGCAATCGCGTCTCGGGCCTCTGACGACCGAGGAACGCCGTGCTGTCATTGCGGCCTCGCCCTATGGCGCGAAATACGACACGGCTGTCGATCGCGAGTCGGCTTATGAGATCCTGACGCGCAAGGCTGGCGCTTCAGCCGGGGCTCAGGGGGCAGAAGCACAGGAGCCTGAGGACGCCCCCCCGGCCGAGAGTTTCAACAAGGCCCGCCGCATCGGCAGCTCGCGTCCGACCTCGGTCCCGAGTGCCGGAAGCCGTTCGGTCAGCACGCGGCGCGGCACGTCCGACACGATCCTCGAAACCTTCGGAAAGAGCATCGCGCGCCAGGTCGGCAGCCAGGCGGGAAGCGCCATCGTTCGTGGTATTCTGGGGTCGCTGTACCGCTCGCGCTGAGAGCGCATCCCTGCGGGGAACGGGGAGGGGGCTCTGCCCCCGTCTCCTTCGGAGACTCCCCCGGGATATTTGGGGAAAGCCGAAAGGGGCTTTCGATTCGCCCCAAATATCCCGGGGGTGAATTTGCCTGAAAGGCAAAGAGGGGGCAGAGCCCCCTCTCTTTTTTGTCAATCGGATGCGGTCCGCCGGTCAGTCCTGCGAGGCACGCATCGCGCGCTTGCGATCGTTCGGATCGAGGTAGCGCTTGCGCAGGCGGATCGCCTTCGGGGTCACCTCGACCAGCTCGTCGTCGTTGATATAGGCGATCGACTCTTCGAGGCTCATCCGCGTGGGCGGCGTCAGGCGCACCGCTTCATCCGAGCCCGAGGCGCGCATGTTGGTCAGCTTCTTGCCGCGGATCGGGTTCACGTCGAGGTCGTTCTCGCGCGAATGCTCGCCGATGATCATGCCGACGTAGCACATTTCCTGCGGGCCGATGAACAGCTTGCCGCGATCTTCCAGACCCCAGAGGCCGAAAGCGACGGCCGCGCCGTTCTCGGTCGAGATCAGCACGCCCTGACGGCGGCCGGTGATCGCGCCCTTGTACGGAGCCCAGCTGTGGAAGATGCGGTTCAGCACGCCGTTGCCGCGCGTGTCGGTCATGAACTCGCCCTGGTAGCCGATCAGCCCGCGCGAGGGAACCAGCGCGCGGATCCGGGTCTTGCCGTGACCGGCTGGACCCATCTCGACCAGCTCACCCTTGCGGTTGCCGGTCAGCTTCTCGATCACCACGCCCGAGTATTCGTCATCGACGTCGACGATCACTTCCTCGATCGGTTCCAGCTTCTCGCCGTTCTCCTCGTGGAAGATCACGCGCGGACGCGAGATCGACAGCTCGAACCCTTCGCGGCGCATGTTTTCGATCAGAACGCCCATCTGGAGTTCGCCACGGCCCGAGACGATGAACGCCTCGCCGCCGGGGGTATCCTCGACCTTGATCGCGACGTTGGTCTCGGCTTCGCGCATCAGACGGTCACGGATCACACGCGACTGCACCTTGGTGCCGTCCTTGCCGGCGAGCGGGCTGTCATTGATGCCGAAGGTGACCGAGATCGTCGGCGGGTCGATCGGCTGGGCCGGGATCGCGGTGTCGACTTCGAGCGCGCACAGCGTGTCGGCCACGGTCGCCTTGGTCATGCCGGCGATCGAAACGATATCGCCAGAATCCGCCTCGTCGATCGGCTGCTGGCCGAGGCCGCGGAATGCCATGATCTTGGTGCAGCGGAACTGCTCGATGCGCTCGCCGTCGCGCGACAGCGCCTTGAGCGTATCGCCGACCTTGAGACTGCCGGCCTCGACGCGGCCGGTCAGGATGCGGCCGAGGAACGGGTCCGAACCGAGCGTCGTCGCCAGCATCTGGAACGGCTCGTTGCGGCGCTGGATCTGCTTCGGTTCCTTGACGTGCTTCACGATCAGGTCGAACAGCGCCGACAGATCCTTGCGCGGACCGTCGAGCTCGTTGTCGGCCCAACCGCCGATGCCCGAGGCATAGACATAGGGGAAATCGAGCTGTTCATCCGTCGCGCCGAGGTTGGCGAACAGGTCGAACACCTCGTTCAGCGCCTTTTCCGGATCCGCGGCGGGCTTGTCGACCTTGTTGAGCACCACGATCGGCTTCAGCCCGAGCGCGAGCGCCTTCGAGGTCACGAATTTCGTCTGCGGCATCGGGCCTTCGGCCGCGTCGACCAGCAGGCAAACGCCGTCGACCATCGACAGGATGCGCTCCACCTCGCCGCCGAAGTCGGCGTGTCCGGGGGTGTCGACGATGTTGATGCGGGTGCCCTTCCACTCGACGGAGGTGCACTTCGCGAGAATCGTGATGCCACGCTCGCGTTCGATGTCGTTGCTGTCCATCGCGCGTTCGGCCACGGCCTGGTTCTCGCGGAAGGCGCCCGACTGTTGCAGAAGTTTGTCGACCAGCGTCGTCTTGCCGTGGTCAACGTGTGCGATGATCGCAATATTGCGAATGTCCATGTGTCAGCCTGCTATTGGATTTGGGCCCGGCTCTAGTCGAAAACCTGCATCATTGCCAGAGAGAACCGTGCGCGGATGCGGTTGCGCCGCGGAAAACAGGTCTAAGGCCACACGAGCGGGCGGGATTTCGGGCGGAAGGCCCCGTCTTCGTGTCGTGGTGGCGGGGGTGGGCTCAGGTCACGATATACCAGTCGCGCCGGTGGTTGAAGGCAATCACCAGGTTCAGGATCACCGCCCCCATCAGCGACCAGGCCACCTTGTCGAGGGGCATCAGCCACAGCGCCACCCCGAACAGCACGAGATCGTGGATCGTCTGGGTCCAGCCCGCCTTGAAGCCGTAGCGGTCCTGCAAGATCAGCGCGATGATCGACACGCCGCCGAGGCTGCCGGAATGGCGAAACAGGCCGAGAAGCCCGACCCCGGTCGAAACCCCGAACAGCACCGCCGCGGTGGCCGCGTTGATATGGTCGATCACAAGGAGCGGCTTCACCGCCTCGGCGAGCACCGACACCATGGTGACCGAGGCGAGGCTCTTGATGCAGAACACCGTGCCCCGGGCGCGATAGGCGAACCAGTAGAACGGCAGGTTGATCACGAAGAACACCGCGCCGAAGGCCCAGCCCGTGGCGTAGGAGATCAGCAGCGCCATCCCCGCCGTCCCCCCGGTCATCAGCCCGGCCGCGCGCAACAGATGCAGCCCGAGCGCCGACTGGATCGAGGCCAGCAGCAATCCCTGCATGTCCTCGAAACGGGTATAATGCTTCTCCGGGCGAAGGTCAGAGTCCATGACCTATATCCTGTTCCCGGCGGGCTCCGCCGTCCATCGCACTTGGTGCATGTCTGCTATGTCCGGCTTGCAAGGGTTTCCCTCAGCCCGCGATATAGTGATCGCGCCGGTGATTGACCGCGATCACCATGTTCAGCACCACCGCGCCGACAAAGGACCAGCCGACCGCCTGAAGCGGCAGCACGAACAGTGCCAGCACGAAGACGCAGGCGTCGAAGATCATCTGTGTCCAGCCCGCCTTGAAGCCGGTCTTGTCCTGCAGATAGAGGCTCATGATCCCGACGCCGCCGAGCGAGGCCCCGTGCCGGAACAGCGCCAGCAGCGCCGCCCCCGAGATGAAGCCATACATCGCCGCCCCGATCAGCGGGTTCAGCGTTCCGAAGCGGACGTAATGCGGGAAGACCTGCCCCAGAACCGACAGCAGCAGCACCGCGATGAAGGTTTTCACCACGAAGCGCGCCCCCATCCGCTTGTAGCCGAACCAGTAGAACGGCAGGTTCAGCGCGAAGAAGACCGGCCCGAAGCCCCATCCCGTCATGTAGGAGATAAGCACCGACAAGCCGGCGATCTGCCCGGTGATGAAGCCGAGGCTTTGCAAGATCACGATGCCGAAGGCCGCCATCGCGCCGCCGAACAGCAGGCCCTGAGCGTCTTCGAACGGCGTGTGCTGGGGAGGGGCGGTTTCGGTCATGGCGGGCTCCGGTCCGGGATTGCGGTTTTGTAACCGGGCCGGACGCGCGACGAAAGCCCGTTCGGGGGCGGAGCTCAGATCAGCTCGATGCCGGTGCGCTGCGCCAGACGCTCGATCACATGGCTGACGGCGGGGCGCACGACCTGCACCAGCAAGATCGCGACCGGGCAGGCCATGCTCCAGATGCTCAGCCAGAACGGCCCGAACCGTTCGCCCTCGGGCAGGTGAGTGTAGGACATGAACAGCGTCATCAGGGTCGACATGGTCAGTGGCATGGCGACCTGCATGACGCGCTTTCTCGACAGTTTCATCGGCGCATTCTTCGGTCCGGGCCGGCTGTGGGGGGCGGGGAAGGGAGGTCCGTCGTCCTGTCCGCCGGCGATTGTCGAGCTTTCTTCCGATTATCGCGGGCGGTGCGACCATTTCAATGGTTCGGCCACGCAACTATGCGCGGTCCGGAGGCGAGCCCGGATCTCAGCCTCCCGGATCTCAGACCCCGGATCTCAGACCCCTGGCGCGCGGGCCCCCCTGAGCGCGGGCTGCGGCTGAGCCATCCCTTGCCGGTCCGGGACTTTGCCCGCCTCCCGCTTTCTTGATCGGAGGGGGGAGGATCTGATAAAATGCCCGCAAGACCACAAGCGCGCCCGAAGGCGCCAGAGAGGCAGGCAGATGATACGGCATGGCACCCCCCTTCGGCTCGGCATGTCTTGCGTGATTGCCACGCTGGGGCTGTTGGGCTGTTCCCGGCACACCGATCTCGATTGCATGGAGCGGGCGATGTATTTCGAATCCGCCCATTCCAGCCGCGACGGCATGATCGCGGTGGGCAGTGTGGTGATGAACCGCGTCGAATCGGGGCGGTATCCGCGCTCGGTCTGCGGGGTGGTCGGTCAGCGCGGTCAGTTCGCCCGTGGCATCATGTCGAAGCGGATGAACCCGCGCGCCCTGCCGCCGGTGCGCGAGGCCGCTGCTGCCGTCCTCAGCGGCGAACGTCACCCGATGATCGGCGATGCAATGTTCTTCCATACCGCCGGATACCAGTACAATTACGACAACATGCAATACGTTCTGGTCGCGGGCGGTAACGCCTTCTACGAGAAACGCCGTGCCGATCTGGTCACCCAGCCGCTGCCGCCAGCCCCGGTCGAAGGCGTGACGCGCGGCATCGGGTATTGAGCCGCGTGCCCGGGGCAGATGCTGCCGTCCCCCGGTCCATTGTGCCCCCTGAAGCGCCGCCCCTGAAGCGCCGGGAGCCTGCCTCCTCCAGGTTCAACAGAAGGTGAAATTGCCCGATGACGCCCCGTCCCCGGGCGGGGCGGTGCCCGGCGCGCGTCGTCGCGGGCGCCTGCGCGGCAGTGCACAGGGCTGTTTTCCTGCGCTTTCTTCCCTTTTTGGTCTCTGCTCCGCTCTCGTGGCGGGGCGGCGGTGTCGTTCTGGCCGGGGCAGATTTATTGTTGAGTTTTTTCATCTCCTATGATTTTTGTCGGGAAATTGTCCGGTGCGTCGCTCTATCGCGCCCGGTGAAACCGAAAAAGGAGATCCCGATGCGCCTTCTCATGCTTGGAGCCTGTCTGCTCGCTCTGGCTGCCCCCGCCCTGACCACGCCGGCCCTTGCCGCGCCGGTGACCGTGGCGACCGCCCGCGGTCCGGTCACGCTCGAGGCCGCTCCGGCCCCCGTCGCGGCGTTCGATTTCGCGGCGATGGATACGCTCGGCGCGCTCGGCGTGCCCGTCGGCGGTGTGCCGGACAGCATTCTCGTGCCCTATCTCAAACCCGAGGCAGCCGGCGCGAAGCCGGTGGGAACGCTGTTCGAGCCCGATCTCGAACGGCTGTCGGAGTTGCATCCCGGCGTCATCATCCTCGGCAGCCGGGCGGCGCCGAAATACGATGCGCTCAAGGGGCTGGCGCCGGTGCTCGACATGACGGTCTCTCCCGATGTGCTGGCCTCGCTGCACGAGCAGCTCGTGGCCTATGGCACGCTGTTCGGCAAGACCGACGCGGCCGCGAAGCTCGCGGCGGCACTCGATGCCAGGGTGGCGACGGTGCAGGGGCTCGGCACCGGCAAGGGCAAGGCGCTGGTCATCCTGACCAATGGCACCAAGATGGCGGCCTATGGCATCGGCTCGCGGTTCGGCTGGCTGCACACCGTCACCGGCCTGAGCGAGGCCCATCCCGGCCTGAAGACCGACACCCATGGCAATGCGATTTCCTATGAATTCATCGCCGAGGCCGATCCGGATTACATCTTCGTCATCGACCGCGGCGCGGCGATCGGGGCGGACGGCGCGTCGGCGCGTCAGACGCTCGACAACCCGCTGGTCAATGCCACCACGGCGGCGCGCAAGGGCCAGATCGTCTATCTGAACGCGGCCGATATGTATCTGGCCTCGGGCGGCTACCGGGCCACGATGGAAATCCTCGACGAGCTGCATACGGCGCTGGACCGGAAGTGACCCCCGGGTTTCGCCATCTGCGCCTGGCCCTGAGTCTGGGGCTGGGCGCGCTGTGTCTGCTCAGCCTCTCGGTCGGGGCCTATGAGGTTCCGGCCGCCGGCCTGCTGTCGGACCCGATGGGACTGCTGGTGCTGAGCGTGTCGCGATTGCCGCGGACGCTTGCGGCGGTGCTGTCTGGGGCGGCACTTGCCGTTGCGGGCGTGGTGATGCAGCAGATCGCGCGCAACCGTTTCGTCGAACCCTCGACCACGGGAACGCCGGAATCGGCGGCACTCGGGCTGCTTGCCGTGACGCTGCTGGCACCGGGCGCGCCGGTCTGGGTGAAGATGGCGGTGGCGGCGGTCTCGGCGCTGCTCGGAACGGCGCTGTTCGTCGCGCTGATCCGCCGCCTGCCGCCGCGCGAGGTATTTCTGGTGCCACTCGCCGGGCTGATCCTGTCGGGTGTCATCGGCGCCGTGGTGACCTGGATCGCCTGGGAGGCGGATCTGATGCAGCTGGTCGGAACCTGGCTGATGAGCGGAGAATTCTCGGGCGTGATCGCGGGGCGTTATGAATTGCTGTGGATCGCGGCGGCGGCGGCGGCGCTGGCCTGGGTCGCGGCCGACCGGTTCGCGATCCTCGGGCTCGGGCCCGAGGCGGCGACGGGGCTCGGTCTCAACCCCGATGCGGTGATGCGGCTTGGCCTCGTGGTGGTGTCGGTGGTGACGGCGATGGTGGTGGTGAGCGTGGGCATGATCCCCTTCGTGGGCCTCGTGGTGCCCAATATCGTCGCGCGGCTGATGGGCGACAATCTGCGCCGGACGCTGGCCCCGACGGCGCTTGGCGGAGGGGCGCTGGTGCTGGGATCGGACCTCGTGGGGCGGCTGGTCGTCTATCCGTTCGAGATTCCCGCGGGCACGATCCTCGGCGTCACCGGCGCCGCGATCTTCCTGTGGCTGTTGTGGAGCAAACCGCGCCATGTCGCCTGAGCGTATATCGCCTGACCGGACCGGGCTGCGGCTTGCCGTTCTGACGCTGTTGCTGCTGGTGGCGGTGCTGGGCTGGCTGTTTCAGGGGCTCGCGGGCAACCGCGCCTTCATCCTGGGGCTGCGGCTCGACCGGCTGCAGGCGCTGGCGCTGATCGGGGCGGCGGTCGCGGTGGCGACGGTGCTGTTTCAGACCGTGGCGCAAAACCGCATCCTGACGCCTTCGATCATGGGGTTCGATGCGCTTTACGTGATGGTGCAGACGCTGGCTGTCGCGGGGCTGGGGATCACCGGCTACACCACGTTGCCGGCGGGCGCCAAGTTCCTGGCCGAGGCGGCGCTGATGACCGCGATGGCGGTGATGCTGTTCGGCACGCTGCTCGGGCGCGGGGGGGGCGGGGCGAACGATATCGGGCGCACCATTCTGACCGGGGTGATTTTGGGAATTCTGTTTCGCTCGGCGGCATCGCTCGGGGCGCGGCTGCTGGATCCGAATGCCTATGCGGTGGTGCAGGCGGTCAGCTTTGCCAATTTCGGCAAGCCGGCGGCCGGGCTGACGCTGTGGGCGGCGGCGATCGTGGTGCCGGCGATCGCGGTGGCGCTGTGGCTCGGGCCGCGGCTCGATGTGCTGGGGCTCGGGCGCGAGAGGGCGGTGTCGCTCGGTCTCGGCCACCGCCGGCTGGTCGTGGGGGTGCTGGTGCTGGTTGCGGTGCTGGTGGCGGCCTCGACGGCGCTGGTCGGTCCGGTGACCTTCTTCGGGCTGATCGTCGCCGGGCTGGCGCAGGCGCTGTTTCCGGGCGCCCCGCATCGGGTGCGGCTGTGCGCGGCGATGCTGCTCGCCTGCCTGATGCTGATCGGCGGGCAATGGCTGTTCGAGCGCGGTCTCGGCCAGCGCGCCACGCTGAGCGTGGTGATCGAATTCGCCGGCGGGCTGATGTTCCTGGCGCTGCTGCTGAAAGGACGGCTGAGATGATTGATGTGGCCGAGGTATCGTGCCGGATCCATGGCACCGAGATTCTGGCGCCGGCGACGCTGCGCATTCCGGACGGACAGATCACCGCGCTGATCGGGCCGAACGGGGCGGGCAAGTCGACGCTGTTGCGGCTGATCGGACGGATCGCACCGTTGCAGAGCGGACGGGTGAGCATCGACGGGCTGGATCTGGCGGGCACGGCCTCGGACCGGCTGGCGCGGCAGATGGCGTTTCTCGGGCAAAGCACGGCGCTTGCCAGCCGGCTCAGGGTGGGCGAGCTGGTGGCCTTCGGGCGCTGGCCGCATTGCCATGGCCGGCCCGGGCCGGACGACCGGGCGGCGGTGGCTGCGGCGCTTGCCGAATTCGGTCTGGTCGGTCTTGCCGGCCGGTTCATGGACGAGCTGTCGGGCGGGCAGGCGCAGCGCGCGCATCTGGCGATGGCGGCGGCGCAGGATACGCCGTGGCTTTTGCTCGACGAGCCGATGAACAACCTCGATCTCGCCCATGCCCGCACGCTGATGGAGGCACTGGCGCGGCGCCGCGCGCAGGGCGGATCGGCGCTGGTGGTGCTGCACGATCTGAATTTCGCCGCCGGCTGGGCGGACCGCGTGGTCGCGATGAAGGCCGGCCGGATCCATGCCGAGGGCACACCGGACGAGGTGCTGACCTCTGACATCTTGTCAGATCTGTATGACACCCCCATCGAGGTCGGCCGCCATCGCGGCCGGCCGCTGGTGCTGCATCACATGTAAGGCGGCTTCGGGGAGGAGCTGCGGATTCTTAGTGAGGCGCAGGGTATCATGCAGAAAAATATGCATTTTCCCGATATGACGGATTGAATTTAGTAAAATAGTCAGGAATAATTCGCGCGGAAGCATCAGCCGACGGCGCCATCGCGCTGTGGTCTCCTTGCGAGACGTAGCCAGCTCCGATTTCCAACCGTCACAAGGCTCAATACATGACAGCGATGAACAGAAGGGGCGTCGGGACACTGGTCTCGGTCGGCGCCGCGGGGCTTGGCGCCGCGGTTCCGGGTGCGGCCCCGGCACAGGACACCGCCGGCGCGGCGATGCAGCTCGGCACGATCACCGTCTCCGACGAGGCGACGAGCGCGAACGCCAACGAGGCCACGGTGACCTCGGCGGGGCGCTCGCTTGCGGGCACGGTCAAGGACACGCCGCAGGTGGTCAATGTGGTCTCGCCCGAGGTGCTGAAACAAAAGCACGTCACCACGCTGGAAGAAGCGCTGAAGAACGTGCCGGGCGTCACGCTGTCGAGCGGCGAAGGCCGCGGCGGGCTGAACGGCGAACAGTTCCGTCTGCGCGGCATCCAGTCGAAGGGCGACATCTTCACCGACGGGCTGAAGGATTTCGGCACCTATACCCATGACATGTTCAACACCGAATCGGTGACCGTGCTGAAGGGGCCGTCGGGCGAGGCCTATGGCATCGGCAGCCTGGGCGGCCTGATGAACATGGAGACCAAGAAGGCGCATCTGGGCGACGCCAATGAGGCGGCGCTGAGCTATTCGAGCGGCACCACCCTGCGCGAGACGCTCGACATGAACAAGCAGCTCGGCGAGACCTCGGCGATCCGGCTGAACGTGATGAACCAGCGCGGCTATGCGCCCGACCGCGATCACGTGTCGCAAAACCGTCAGGGCGTGGCGCTCGATTACGGTCTGGGCATCGGCACCGGGACCGAATGGCATGTCGGTTACGAATATCTGCGCGGCAAGGGCAAGCCCGACCAGGGCCAGCCGATGGCGACCGGGGCGGACGGGATCGCGCGCCCGCTGCTGGAGTTCGACGTGCCGGGATATGACCGCAGCACCTCTTACGTGCGCAGCATCGACAAGGATATCACCGAAACCCACATGCTGACCTCCTCGTTCAGCCATGTGGCCGATTCGGGCTTCACCATCACCAACGACACCCGCATCAAGCATTACAGCCGCGACTTCGCCACCACGACGCCCGGCGCCTGCGACGAGGCCTGTCTGTCGAGCCTGCTCTCGGGCGGGTCGGCGGTTATGGCCTACGGTGCCGGCGGCGGCATGAACTACGATCAGGACGGCTGGGGCTTCGAGAACCTGACGGCGGCGCATTTCGACGGCGACGTCTTCGGGATGAAGAACAAGGCGCTGATCGGGCTCGATATTTCTTATCAGAAAGACGACCGGGTGCGCGGCAGCTGGACCGGGCGGGTCAACGATCAGGACGTGGTGAACCCCGCCTATCAGATGCCCGGCGCGGTGCAGAGCTTCAACTACAGCCAGCCGGCGAACGCCAAGTCCCTCGATCTGGGGCTGGTGGCGTCGGACCGGCTGTGGCTGACGGACAAGTGGTCGGTTCTGGGCTCGGCCCGGGCAGATTACTTCAACAGCACCTTCGACGGCTATACCATCGGCGCGACCGAGGCCTCGCATGGCGAGTCCGAGACCTCGCGCATCAGCCCCGCTTTCAGCGTGATCTACGAGCCGGGCAAGGACACCACCGTCTATGCCTCCGCCTCGCGCGCCTATCGCCCGATCGGCACCGATATCGGCGCCTCGGCCGAGGGCACGTCGAGTTCTGTCGCGGCGGAAGGTTACGATCCGGAACGCTCGGACAACGTTGAACTCGGCGCCAAGACCAACCTGTTCGACAATGCCCTCGGGCTGAGCGCGGCGGTGTTCCAGACGCGCAAGACCAACTCCTTCACCGAGAACAGCGACGGCACTTATTCGACCGGCTTCAGCGAGGACGGCAGCGCCGTGCGCGTGCGCGGGATCGAGCTGGGCGCCTCGGGGCGGATCACGCAGGACTGGACGGTCAATCTGGCCTATGCCTATCTCGACGGCGACGTGATCGGCGGCAAGGGCATCGACGGCGAGACCGTGGGCAATGCCGCGCCCTATGTGTCGAAGCACAACCTGTCGCTGTGGACGAACTACCGTCTGTCGCCGAAGGCGATCGCGCTGCCGGGCGATGTCTCGGTGGGCGGCGGCGTCACCTATGCGTCGAAATACTACACCAACGCGGCCAATACCGCGCAGATCCCGGAGACGATTTCTCTCGATATGTCCGTCGCTTACGAGACGGACGGTTATCGTCTGGCGCTGAATGCCTTCAACCTGACCGATCACGACAACTATTCGGCCGGCTTCGGCGGCTCGCGGGCCACCCCGTCTTACGGGCGCACCTTCGCCGTTACGCTGTCGAAGGAGTTCTGATCCGACATCCGGGCGGGGACGCGCGTCCCCGTCCGTCCTGCGGGCCGGGCCATGCCGGCCCGCCTCCTTGTCCCGTCCGGGGTCCCGGAACGGGTTTCCGGTCGTTTCCGGAGGCCCGCTCCGGAAACCCGCCCTTTGCAAAGAATGTGCCATGCTGATCCATGTCCCCGATGTCCTGACCCTCGAAGAGGTCGCCCATTGCCGTCAGGTGCTCGAAGCCTCGTCCTGGGCCGACGGGCGGCTGACCGCGGGCGATCTGGCGGTCCGGGTGAAGAACAACCTGCAGATCCCGGCCGACAGCGCCGAGGCGCTGGAACTCGGTGAGATCGTCCTGCGCGCCCTTGGCCGCGATCCGACCTACAATTCGGCCGCGCTGCCCCTCAGGGTGCTTCCGCCGATGTTCAACCGCTATGATCCGGGCATGACCTTCGGCGCCCATACCGACAACGCCATCCGCACCGTTCCGGGCGCCGGCGGGGCGCGGATGCGCGCCGATGTCTCGACCACGATCTTCCTCAGCGACCCCGACGAATACGACGGCGGCGAGTTGGTGGTTCAGGACACCTACGGCAGCCAGCGGGTCAAGCTGCCGGCCGGTCATATGGTGGTCTATCCGTCCTCCAGCCTGCATCTGGTCACCCCGGTCACCCGCGGCAGCCGGTGGGCCTCGTTCTTCTGGGCGCAGTCGATGGTGCGCGAGGACGGCCGGCGCGCGATCCTTTACAACCTCGACCTCGCGATCCGCGAGATCCGTGCCACGATGGGCGATGAGGGCGAGGCCGTGCAGCGGCTGGTGAGCCATTATCACAACCTCGTCCGTCTCTGGGCCGAGCTGTGACACCGGCCGGCCCCGGGCCCGCGCCACAAGAGACCGCGCCGCAGGAGACTGCGCCGCAGGAGATTGCGCCGCAGGGGATCGAGGCACAGCTTGCCCTCGGCCAGATGCTGCTGGAGGCGGGCGAGGGCGCCTCCGCCTGGGAGGCTTTCGCGGCGGCCGCGCGCCGGGGCGACGGGCGGGCGATGACCATGCTCGGCCGGCTTGCCGAGCATGGCTGGACCGGGCGCGCGCCCGACCCCGCGGCGGCCGCCCATCACTACCGCAGGGCCGCGGCCGCGGGCAGTGGCTGGGCGCTGTTCAATCTCGCCGACCTCCATCTGACCGGGCGCGGGGTCGCGCCGGACGCGGCCGGGGCTGTTGCGCTCTATTCCCGCGCGGCCGAAGCCGGGGTGGCGCAGGCGCTCAACATGCTCGGTCTGTGCTGCGAAGAGGGGCAGGGCCTGCCTGCCGATAGCGTCCTCGCAAGGCGGTATTACGCGGCCGGGGCCGAGGCGGGCGATTGCTGGGCGAGTTTCAACCTCGGGCGTCTGATGCTCGAGGATGGCGAGCCCGACGCGGCGCTGATCCGGTTTCGCCGGGCGTATGACACCGGCTTCGCCGGGTTCTGGCGCCGTCTGGCCGAGGCGCTGGCCCCGCTTGACGATCCGCGGTTCAGGGCGCTCTCCGGGGCCGCGCTGAGCCGCGCCGAGGCGGGCGAAGCTGCGCTGCGCCGGCGCCGCACCGGCGAGAAGGCCGCATCATGACCGCGGCGGATTTCCTGTCTCTGGCCGATTACGGGCGGCATTTTGCCGCGACGGCCCCGGCCGGGGTGCGGGCCTGGGTCGATGGCGGGGCGGGCGACGGCATCACCGCGGCCGAGAACCTCGCGGCCTTCGCGGCGTTGCGGCTGTGGCCGCGCGTGCTGGGCGATCTGCGCGCGGGATCGGCCGCGACCGAGTTGTTCGGCCGTCCGCTCGCGGCACCGGTGCTGATCGCGCCCACGGCGTGCCACGCGCTGCTCGATCCGGAGGGCGAGCTCGCCACCGCGACCGCGGCGGCACTGACCGGCACGCCGATGATCGTCTCGACCCAGGCCTCGGTCCGGATCGAGGACCTGACCGCCGCCGTCCCCGGGGCCGATCTGTGGTTCCAGATCTACCCGCAGCCGGTGTTCGCCGATACGCTCGATCTGTGCCGGCGGGCGGTGGCCGCGGGATGCCGGGCGCTGGTGCTGACGGTCGACGCGCCGGTCTCTGGCGTGCGCAATGCCGAGCAGCGGGCGGGCTTCGTCTTGCCCGAAGCGGCGCAGGCGAACCTGCGCGATTACGCCCCCCCGCCTGCGGTCGAAGGCCCGCGCAGCCCGGTGTTTCGCGGACTGGTGGACCCGGCGTTGCGATGGGCAGAGGCCGGACGGATCTGTGCCGAGAGCCCGGTGCCGGTGCTGTTCAAGGGTATCCTGCACCCGGACGATGCGCTGAAGGCACGCGCGGCGGGGGCGGCGGGGATCGTGGTGTCGAACCACGGGGGCAGGGTGCTCGATACCGTGCCGCCGGCGATTGCGGCGCTGCCCGCGATCCGGCGTGCGCTTGGCCCGGGGGTGCCGGTGCTGGTCGATGGCGGGGTGCGGCGCGGCACCGATGTGGTCAAGGCGCTGGCGCTCGGTGCGGATGCGGTGTTGCTCGGCCGGCCGGTGCTCCATGCGTTGTTCGCCGCCGGCATGAGCGGGGTCGCTCATGCGCTGACGCTGCTGCAAACCGAGACCGAGGCCGCGATGGCACTGGTCGGCGCGGCCCGGCCCGGCGATATCGACGCCACGCTGATCTGGTCCGGCCCGCAGTGAGGAGCCGGCGGGGACGCCGGCCCGGGGCGGGCGCGGGTGTCCTCAGTCCAGCGTCTTGTCGCTTGCGTCGGCCTGTCCCTCGATCCAGTAGCCCGCGGCCTTGATCCAGCCGCGCGGATGTGAGCGCGGGCCGGCGAAATGATCGCGCAGCGCGCGCGCCACGCCGGCTTCGGCCGCGATCCAGATGAAGCCGCGCCCCCCGGCGGGCAGAACGATCTGCCCGGCCGCTGCCAGCGCCGGCACCGGATCGGCGGAATGCGTTCCGCGGTGCAGCCAGTGCGCTTCGTGCTCGGCCCGGGTGACGAAGCACTGCTCTTCGGCGGCATCGGCCACCAGCCCGAGGGTGATGACCTTCGTGTCCGCCCCCAGCTCCTCGACCCGGCGGCCGAGCGCGGGCAGCCCGGTCTCGTCGGCGATCAGCAGCCACCAGTCGAACGCGGCCGTCACCACCTGCGAGCCGCGCGGCCCGCCGATCTCCAGCCGGTCGCCGGGGCGCGCATCGAGCGCCCATCGCGTCGCGGGGCCGGCCTCGTGCACGGCGAAATCGAGGGTCAGCGTCCGCTCTGCCCGGTCGAAGGCGCGCGGGGTGTAATCGCGCATCGCCGGCCGGTCGGTGCCGGTGGGGAAGATCAGCTTGATGTGATCGTCGGGCGAGAGGCTGGTGAAATCGGCCAGATCCTCGCCCTCCAGAACCATACGGATCATGCGAGGGGTGAGATAGCTCTTGTCGCGCAGGCTCAGCGTGCGGCGGCGGACGTCGAAACGGTGTCGGGTGAAAATCTGGTCCATGGGACTCCTTGGGCGATGCTCTCGCGGGCATGAGGCTGTGGGGAAACGGTGGCGCTGGCGGATGCGAGGGCGGTGCGCCGTCGCATCGGGGCTGGCGAAGCGGGCGAACCGGCGCGACGATGCGGACGCCCTTGCGGCAGGGCATTCCCCATCGGCCTTCCGATCGGCCCCGTGAGCCGGTGCATAGGCCAGCCGGAGCGCGCGCACAACACCCCTGCGTGCAGGCGCGGTCCGCGCATCCGCTCTTGCGCGCGGGGTCTTTGCGGGACGCGTGGTCCGGACGCGGTGCGGACATGGCCGAGGATGTCGCGGCGGCGACATTGTTCTTGCCGCGCGGGCCGCCTCTCGTGCTACGCTTCGCGCGGGGAGGTGACGCGCCATGCAAAACGCACGTCATGTCGAGGAGATCGGACAGGTTCTTGAAGGCGGTCAGACCGGGCGGGACAGTGTTGTCTCTGCCTCATGGCGGCGCTGTGTCGAGCTTTACGGCATGGATCCGATGCGCTCGGATCCGGCCCATATCGTGACCGAGACCGAGCTTCGCGATCATCGCAAGCAGGCCGAATGGCTGATCGCGGCGGCGCGCTCGGGGTTGCAGTCGCTGTTTCGGCAGGTCGCGGGGCAGAATTACGTGCTGTTGCTCGCCGATGCCAAGGGGGTCTGCGTCGACTTCTTCGGCGACGAGCTGTTTACCGAGGATCTGCGCCGCTCGGGCCTTTATCTCGGGTCGAACTGGTCGGAGAATCTGGCCGGAACCTGCGGAGTGGGGGCCTGCATCGTCACTGAGGAGCCGGTGACCGTGCATCAGGACGATCACTTCGGCAATGCGCATGTCGCGCTGTCGTGCACGGCGGCGCCGATCTTCGACAGTCTCGGCCAGCTCGCGGCGGTGCTCGATATCTCGCTGTTGCGCTCGCCCGCGCCGAAGACCAGTCAGAGCCTTGCGATGAGTCTGGTGACGGCGGCGGCGCGGCGCGTCGAGATGGCCAATCTGATGGCCGAGAGCCCGCGCGACTGGGTGTTGCGCCTGTCGTCGAGCCCCGAGTTCCTCGATGTCGATCCCGAGGCCGCGGTGCGCCTCGACGGGGCGGGGCGGGTGCTCGGCTATACCCGCGCGGCGCGGCGGTTGTTTCCCGAGGGCGGCACCATCCTCGGACGCCGGATCGACGAGGTTCTTGGCGTCGGCGTCGACGATCTGCCCGATCTGATGCGCGACCGCCCGACCGAGGAGCGGGTGATCGAGACCCGCGATGGCGGCGCGCTGTTCGGCCATGCCATCGCGCCCAAGGCGCCGCGCCAGACCCATCAGAAGATGCGTCAGGGCGGGGCGCTTGCGGGGCTGACAGGGGGCGATCCGGCGATGGCGCGGCTGCTCGATCAGGCCGAGCGGCTGGCCCCCGGCTCCGTGCCCTTGCTGATCTCGGGCGAGACCGGGACCGGCAAGGCCCGGCTGGCGCGCGCGATCCACATGAGCGGCAAGGCGGCGGGATTTCTCAGCCTCGACTGCGCCGGGTTGAGTGCCGGCGCACTGGAAGAGGCCTGTGCTGCGGCCAGCGGGCCGGCGACGCTGCTGTTGCGCCGGATCGAGGATCTGAGCCCCGGGACCGCCACCGCGCTGAGCGGGCTGCTCGATCGCCGCCCCGATTTGCGCCCGGTGTCGACGAGTTGCCTCGACCCGGCAAGGATTGCCCTGCCGCGGCCGCTGTTTCACCGGCTGGCAGGCTGCGTGCTGAGCGTGCCGCCGCTGCGGCTGCGGCGCGATATGGACTGGCTGATCTCGCGCCATCTGCGTCGCCATGGCGCCGACACGATCCGGCTGTCGCCTGCGGCCCGGGCCGAGCTGTTGGGGCGCAGCTGGCCGGGCAATATCCGCGAACTGGAACAGGCCCTCGATGTCGCGGCGGCGCTTTGCGTCGGGCCGGTGATCGACCTGCCCGACCTGCCGGGGCCGGTCGGGTCCGATGCCGGGGCAGGGCAGACGCCCCCGGGGTCCGTCGACCCGTGGGAGGGGCTTGAACAGGTGCTGGCGGCCTGCGAGTGGAACATGGCCCGCGCCGCGCGCCGGTTCGGGGTCAACCGCTCGACCATCCTGCGCCGGATCCGGGCGAGCGGGTTGCAGCCGCCCGGCTGATCCGTTGCGCCGCCGTTGCGCGCGCAACATCGCGGGCCCTGCCGTTCAAAACATGCCGATGAAATGTGCAAATTGCATGGATCGGCGGCCGATTCGACAGCGATACTTCCCTCGGAGGCACATGCAGAGGGAGGAGATGCAATGCTTGACTCGACGGTTGTCAACCAGACCCAGGAGGTCCTCGACAGTCTGAACGACGCGCTGGCGCAGGGAGATATCGAGCGCGCCGCGGCGCTGTTCGCCACCGACAGCTATTGGCGCGATCTGGTCGCGGTGAGCTGGAACCTGAAGACGGTCGAAGGCCCCGCCGGGGTCGCCGATCTGCTGAGCCATCAGCTGGCCCACACCCGGCCGGGCAATTTCACGATCCAGCCCGGAGAGGTCCCCGCCGAGGAGGGCGGCGTGGTCACGGCCTGGATCACTTTCGAGACCGCGGTGGGCCGCGGCTGGGGCCTGATGCGGCTGCGCGACGGCAAGATCTGGACCTTGCTGACGGCGCTGCAGGAGCTGAAGGGCTTCGAGGAGCCGCGCGGCACCCGTCGCCCGATGGGCGCCGAGCATGGCGCGCGCAAGGATCGCAGCTCGTGGAAGGAGCGGCGCGAGGCGGAACAGGCGGAGCTCGGCATCACCACGCAGCCCTATGCGCTGATCGTCGGCGGCGGGCAGGGCGGCATCGCGCTCGGCGCGCGGTTGCGCCAGATGGGGGTGCCGGCGATCGTGCTCGACAAGCATGACCGGCCCGGCGATCAGTGGCGCTCGCGCTACAAGTCGCTGTGTCTGCATGACCCGATCTGGTATGATCATCTGCCCTACATCAAGTTCCCCGACAACTGGCCGGTGTTCACCCCCAAGGACAAGGTGGGCGACTGGCTGGAGATGTACACCAAGGTGATGGAGATCAATTACTGGTCCCGCTCCGAGGTGACGCGGGCGAGCTTCGACGAGGCCTCGGGCACCTGGACGGTCGAGGTGAACCGCGACGGCACGAGGGTCACGCTGCACCCGACGCAGCTGGTTCTGGCGACCGGCATGTCGGGCAAGCCGAACATGCCGCGTTTCCCGGGGATGGAGCGTTTCAAGGGCACGATCCAGCATTCGTCTCAGCACAAGGGGCCGGACGAATGGGCCGGCAAGAAGGCGGTGGTCATCGGCTCGAACAACTCGGCCCATGACATCTGCGCCGCGCTGTGGGAGGGCGGGGCGGACGTCACCATGGTGCAGCGCTCCTCGACGCATATCGTGCGCTCGGACAGCCTGATGGAGATCGGTCTCGGCGCGCTTTATTCGGAACAGGCGCTGGCGAACGGCATCACCACCGAGAAGGCGGACATGATCTTCGCCTCGCTGCCCTACAAGATCATGCACGAGTTCCAGATCCCGCTTTACGACAAGATGCGCGAGCGCGACGCCGAGTTCTATGCCGGGCTGGAAAAGGCGGGCTTCGACCTCGACTGGGGCGACGACGGTTCGGGGCTGTTCCTGAAATACCTGCGCCGGGGCTCTGGCTATTACATCGACGTTGGCGCGAGCCAGCTGATCATCGACGGCGAGGTGAAGCTCGCCAAGGGAGGCATCGACCATTTCGAGGAAGATGCGGTGGTGAGCTGCTGCCGGTTTCGTGGACAGCGTGTTAAGCTAACATAGCGCGGGCCTCGAATTCTATGGGGCTAAGATAGCCCAGTTTTGAATGCCGTCTGTGGGGATTGTAGAAGCGCTCGATGTAGTCGAAGACGTCGGCGCGTGCTTCGTCTCGGGTGCGGTAGACCTTCCTCGCCGCTCGTTCGGTCTTTAGCGACGAGAAGAAGCTCTCCATCGCGGAATTATCCCAGACATTGCCCGCCCGGCTCATGGAGCAGGTGATGCCGTTGTCGGCCAGCAAGCGCTGAAACTGCTCGCTTGTGTATTGCGAACCCTGATCCGAATGATGAAGCAGCGCGTCGGCCTTGCCGCGCCGCCAGACGGCCATCATCAGCGCATCCATGACCAGCGATGCATCCCGTTCTGCCTTCATCGACCAGCCCACGACGCGCCGCGAAAACAGGTCTAGGACGACGGCGGCATACAGCCAGCCTTCGGCAGTCCAGACATAGGTGAAGTCGGCAAGCCACTTCTGGTTTGGCCGCTCGGCCTGGAAGTCCCGGTTGAGGATGTTGTCGGCGATGACCGAGCGTTCGCCGTCATCCTTCGGCTTTCCACGGCGTCTTGGCCGCGCCCGCAAGGCATTGCTCCGCATCAGCCGTTCGATCCGGTGAAGGCCGCAGGCCAGCCCTTCCTCCAGCACGTCGCGCCAGACACGGCGCGCGCCATAGGTCCGGTCGCTGGCCTTGAAGCTTGTCTCGATCGCCGCGACGAGCTTGGCGTCATGGACCTCGCGGGCGCTGGTCGGGCGATTGAGACAGGCATGGAAGCTCGAGCGCGACACATCCAGCACGTCGCACAGCCAGCTGACGGGCCAGATGTGGCGATGCTTGGCGATGAAGGCGAACCTCATGTCGCCTCTCGCGCGAAAAAAGCTGCCGCCTTCTTGAGGATGTCACGCTCCGCCCGGAGCCGGGCGACCTCTTTCTTCAGGGCTGCAATCTCGGCCAGATCGGCCCGCATCTGTCCGTTCCCGGGAACGGCCGCGGCAGGCGCAGCTGTCAGCTCCCGCATCCAGCGGCGCAGAACGCTCTCGGCCACATCTAGGTCACGGGCAGCCTGCGCCACCGAAACGCCCCTGTCCGTCACCAGCCTAACGGCCTCGATCTTGAACTCACGGCTGAACTTCCGTCTCGTCATATCCACTCTCCAGTTCCTTGGTCACGATCTTATCTTCGTGTCCACCAAACCGGCAGCAGCTCATGGTGCTGACCGACGGCACGCGGCTTCCTGCCGATCTGGTGGTTCTGGCGACGGGGTTCGGCTCGATGAACGGCTGGGCGGCGGATCTGATCAGTCAGGAAGTCGCCGACAAGGTGGGCAAGGTCTGGGGGCTTGGCTCGGACACCACGAAGGATCCCGGCCCCTGGGAAGGCGAGCAGCGCAACATGTGGAAGCCCACGCAGCAGGAAAACCTGTGGTTCATGGGCGGCAACCTGCACCAGTCGCGGCACTACTCGCTTTATCTGGCGCTGCAGCTGAAGGCGCGGATGGAGGGGCTCGATACCCCGGTCTATGGCCTGCAGGAGGTGCACCACCTGTCCTGAGCCGGTCTCTCGCCTCCGGCCCCGGGTGGGCCGGGGGCGATCCGCGATCCGGGCACCTGTCGTCCACGCTCCGATGAAGATTGTCGTTTTCATCGGCCGGTGCGGGCAGTAAACACACGGTCGCTGCCGCAGATCCCGGCGCCGCGCACAGGCTGCGGCCGCCGGGATCTGCGGCAGTTTTCGCCTGTCCCGTAGCGCCAAACCGATTGTCTGATCCGTGACCCCTGCCGCCCGACTGCAAGCTGCCATCGTTCTCATGGAAGAGGTCGACAGCCTCTCTCGTCCCGCCGACGCCATCGTTTCGGCCTGGTTTCGCACCCGTCGGGACATGGACGACCGCGACCGGGGCGCGGTTCTGGAACTGCTTTACGCGCTTTTGCGCCATCGCGCGCGGTTGCGCTGGTGGCTCGAACGGCACGGGCGCGACGATACCGCCCGCAACCGGATGCTGGCCTGGCTGACGCTGGCCGAGGGCCGCACCCCCGATCAGGTGATGCGGCTGTTCAACGGGGCGAAAGGCGCGCCCGCCGCGCTGACGCGGGCCGAACATGCCCTGCTGATCAAGCTGCAAGGCGCGACGATGACCCATCCCACCATGCCCGAAGAGGTGCGTCTCGAATGTCCCGACTGGGCGGCCGGGCCGCTTCGGCACCGCTTCGGCGCGGCCTTCGAGGCCGAGATGGCCGCCCTGCTGAGCCCGCCGACGCTGGATCTGCGGGCGAACACGATCAAGACGACGCGCGATGCCATGATGCGCCAGCTGACGGATCTCGGCCTTCGGGCGGAAGTCTCGCTCCGGGTGCCAGACGGGATCCGGATCCGCGAGCGGATGTCGCTGGCGCGACTGGCGGCGCTGAAAAGCGGCGAGCTGGAGATTCAGGACGAGGGGTCACAGATGGTGGCCATGCTTCTCGATGCCCGCCCGGGCGAGCGCGTGGTCGATTTCTGCGCCGGGGCCGGCGGCAAGACTCTGGCCATCGCGGCGCAGATGAACAACCGCGGCCATATCGTCGCCTGTGACGTCAACGAGAACCGGTTGAAGCGTTGTGCCGAGCGGGTCCGCAGGGCAGGGGTGCACAACGCCGAAACCCGGCTTCTGGCCACCGAGACCGACCGTTGGGTGAAGCGCCACAAGGGCGGGTTCGATCGCGTTCTGGTCGATGCGCCGTGCAGCGGCACGGGGACCTGGCGGCGCAATCCCGATGCCCGCTGGCGCGCGCCAGAGGAAAAGGGCCTCGACAACCTGATTGCGGTGCAGGCCCGGATTCTGGCCAGTGCCGCCCGTCTGGTGCGGCCCGGCGGCCGTCTGGTCTATGCGACCTGCTCAATGTTGTCCGAGGAAAACGAGGACCAGGTGGCGAGCTTTCTGGCGCACCATGCGGATTTCCATGTCGTGCCACTGCCCGAGGCCGCGCCGCGGCTGAGCGGGGTCGCCCGGGGCGACTATCTGTCCCTGACACCTGCGCACGACGATACCGACGGGTTCTTCGCGGCCGTTCTGCGCCGCGAATCTCAGCCCGGGACCACCCCTCCGGTGTCCTCCGACGTCTGAGCGGCCCGCCCGCGCGGGCGATTCCCTCCGGAAACCGGCTTCTCTTTCGATGGAAGACGACGGCCGGGGGCAGCGGCGCTTTGCCGGCGCCCTGAGGATGGTGGCTTCCAGGAGAACGGGGCCACGGGCCGATCCGCGTGTCTGGAAAGGCGAATGCCGCCTGGTCCGGGCGGTGTCCGGAGCCTCCGGACCTGTTTTCTGAGCTCCGTGGCGATCCTGTTGCCACCGTTGGTTTTTCGCCGTTTTCGGGTGTAGAACAAATTTCAAAAAACCTGTCTTTCCCCCCCTTGCGCCCCCCAAAACACGCCGCTATACACCCCCACATGTTCCGGCGTAGCTCAGCGGTAGAGCAGTTGACTGTTAATCAATTGGTCGTAGGTTCGATCCCTACCGCCGGAGCCAAATCAAACCCTTGAGTTGATTTGGAATTTTGGATCCAGAGAGTTTCTGGATCGACAAGAGAAACACCGAAAATAGTGTAACTGTGCCCAGAGTGTGCCTTTTCAGGTTTCGCTGAAAGCGCTTGACTGTGCTCGTGTCGATACCGTGGCTTCGTGGTTCTTGTCGTGGACCTTGAGGCGGAGGAATATCTTTGGAAGACAGTGGCTTGGGGCTTGTGTCGTGATGTGCCCGCCGCTTCGGGGTGGCGTTGAAAACGTCGCCGGCCGCTCAGGGCGGTGTCTTTCAAAATCCCTGCAAGGCATTGCTTTCCAAGCGGAACGCCGCTGGCGGGATCGGGGAAGCAGTTGACCGATTTTGTGTGCCCTAAGTGTGCCCTCGCGTGGCGCCGAAGCTGTAGACGAAAGTGGCCTTGGACGCCCTTTTCGTGACGCCTCAGACGGGCCGGATGTCGCTCAATCGTGGAGGATGTCGCTCTTCAGATATTGGTGCCCTTTCTTGGTGAGGCGGTAGCCGTCAGGCGCCGATCCGGCCAGGAGGCCGTCGTGCTTCAGTGCCTCGCAATGCTGGTGCAGCGCGGGGGTCGCCGGGTGAAACATGCGCCTCTTTCGGGTGGCGCGCAGGATCATCAGGATCATGCGGTCGGAAAGGGGGATGTCGCGTTGGGGCATGGTGATGTTCTTTCGTGTCGTTGCGAGCTGGTGGTCGTGCGCGAACTGCGGGCGGGCGATGAACTGCTCAGCGCGATCGGTCTGCCGCTGCCTTGGCTTGGTGGCCTGTGCAGGCACGGGAAGGCACCGCAGAGGTCGTCGATGGTCATGTCAGAGCTTCCTTGCCGGGGTGTCGTGGACCCAGAACGTGTCCTTGGCCTTGATTGCAGTGGCGGAGCCAGTCTGTTTCAGGTTGTGCAGGATCGGGGTGACCCGGCTCAGGGGGAGGCCGGTCTTCTCGGCGATCTCACGGGCCCGAAGCGGTTTGTGGGAGGTGCGGAGGCATTCCCGGACCAGATACGGCGGGTGCTTGAAGGGGTCATCGGTCATGAGGGTATCCAATAGGGCCTGAGAGGCTCTGTGCGGGCCGCTGAGTGGCCAGGTGGGGTTTTCAGGTGGTGGCGTAGCCTGAGACAGAGAAGGCCACTCAGCGGCGCTCTCAGGCGGTTATTTCAAAAGGGGAATGGAGCTTAGGTGCGAATACTTTTTCTATTAAAAACTTCAACTTCAAGAACTTCAAAAGCTCTTTAATAAGATTACTTCTTTCTTATCTCTATTCCCTTTTTAAGAAAGAAAAGAAGAAGGAAGAAAATACAGTAAAAACAATGACTTAGAGGCTATGAGTTCGCGAAGTGAGGCCTGTGACTTCGCGAACCCGATCCAGAGACCGACCGAATTCTTGTGGCCCAGCGCCCCACAACCACCTGGCCGAACCCGAACCCGGTCCAGAGGCCCGACACAAACATGGCCCAGCGCCCCGCGAAGCACGGGGCGCCGAGTGGTTCAGGCCGCCTTCTGCGCCAGTTCGACCTTGCGCAGAACGATGGCATCCATGATCGCATCGAGATCCTGAAGCGGCATGTCGCCGACATAGGCGATGATCTGCTCCACCAGAGACATATCAGGGGCCGGCGCGGGCAGCATGAGGATTTCCGCGGACTCGGTTTCATTCTCAGCTTCGGTTTCGGGTTCGGGTTCGGCCGCGGGGGCCGGCTTTTCGACCTTCGGCTTGCCGAACAAGGTCGCGATGCGGGAACCGCCCAGCGGCAACTTGTCTTCGGCGGCTTGTTCGAGCTTGCGCAGGGCGATCGGGTCAATCGCCATGGCAACGCCCTTTTCCTTCATGCGCATTCCGGTCGGGCGGCCGTCCTTGTCCTTGACGACTACCATTCCGAAGGCCGCCGCGATCAGGCTCAGGCTCTTCTGATAGGCCTTGTTGTCGACCTTGAACATGCGGGCGAACAAGGTGCTGTCACCCGATGCGGGAATGTGACGGATCGCGGCCAAGGCAATTTCCGTGCCCTTCACGCCGTTACCATTGGCCCCGGCAATCCAACCGGACACACGCTTATTGAGGTTTTCCATTTGGGTTCCTTCCGTTGCTACTGTTGCGCCCCCCGACTATCAGGGGGCGGAAGATAGCAACGTGCGCGGGCCTCGCGTTTGACCGTTCCAAGGCTTTCCCTGCCCCTTTCGGTCTACTAACGACGCAACGCCTACTCGCCCCGGCCCTCGCAAGGGCAGGCTTTCACGTATCGCGCACGGCATCTTTGAATTCTGGTGTTTCTTCTGCCCCGGCCCTTTACCCTGCCCGCACCGCTATCGGTGAAGCCTGCCCCTAGGGGCGGCGGTCCCGCTGTCACGGGGGCGTCATGTAAAGGGGGCAATCGCCCGCGCACTAGGCGCGGCTTTGCCATTATTCGGCCCTTGTCGCGCATGGCCTAAACCGGGGGCGCGGGGGGCTATAGCGAGTTGTCACACTCGCCCCCCATGATCGGCCTGAGCCTAGGGGGCGCGCCCGGCCCTTGTCAGGGGAAGGGGCGCGATTGAACGAACCAGAACCGGGGGCCTAACCCGTATGTCAAAGAGCTACCGGCCCATGTCCGGGGACATGGGGGGAACCGGCGGGGGCGCCCCTAGGCAGGGGCGCGGTCCGGGGGGGCGAGTGGCGGGCGGGGCATGTTCGGCGCTAGGCCGTGCCCGGTCCGGTTCGCTTCGGATTGAGCAAGGTATCCCCCCTTTTTCGGGCCGATGAAAGCGGAAGGGGTGGCGCTATGCCTTTGATATTCCGGAAAAAATTTTGGATTTTCAGGCGCACAAAACTGCACTGGCGCATTCCTTTGGAGACCCTCTGGTGCAACCTTTGAAGCCGGAGACGGCGCCCGGTCGTGATCTTCACCGGCCTCTCCGAGGACTCTGGGGAAGGGGGTCGGTCCCATGGTGCCTTCCGCTCTGTCGAATGAAAAGCGGGCGCCAGATCTACGACCTCGGAGTGGTCCTCGGATACTCTTGAGCAACGAAACGGCCGGAGTCCCTGCCTCGGCACGGAGAAAGCCCGCTCATGCTGCAACGGATGAGCGGGCAATGCGTGTGGTGATTGAGGCAACGTCGAACGCTGGACGGTGACGCGCGACAAGGCGCTCGCCATCACGATCGTCCATAACAAGATGATCGTCGTGCAAGCCAACCAGTCGTTCGGATCGGCTCATTCTGGGAGCGAGAGTGAACGATACAAGTTGGAATGAAGGCCCGCCAGCTGAGCTACCCCCGAAAATCGGACAGTGACGGAAGCTACGATCTGACGTCTGCTGGTCTCCAAGAACGAGAAGATCAGGACATGAAGAAACGCAGGAACCATGACGCTGGGTTCAAGGTCCGCGTGGCGCTGGAGGCCGTGAAGGGCGAGCGCACCGTGTCGGAGTTGGCCGCGGAATACGGCGTGCATCCGACGATGATCCATCAGTGGAGCGAGCCATTGTGCGCCATTGGTTCAAGAACAATGGCGAGCGCGCTGCTTGAAGGGGCGTCTGACATCTTCGAGCGCGGCGGCAGAACGCAGGCTGCCGAGGTCGATGAGGAGACGGTCCGGTCCTTGCACGCAAAGATCGGAGACTGAGCCATTGAGGCGCCATTGGTTCGAGCCCAATGGCGAAGGCCGTCGCCAACGATTTTTTGTCACGAAAGCTCAAGCCCTGGACCGGGAAGTGAGGCGCAAGATGATCGAACGGGACCATCCTGTGCTGTCGGTGGGCGCGCAGTGCCGTCTGCTGTCGATCTCGCGTTCCTCGTTCTATTACGCGTCGAAGGGCGAGACCGAGATGAATCTCGACCTCATGCTGCTGATCGACAAGCAGTTTCTGGAGACGCCCTTTTACGGCGTGCAGCAGATGACGTGGCACCTGCAGAAGTCTGAGGGACCGTGGCCCCTGTGGGGCCGCGTAAGCCCGAAGACGGCCATGCCGTGAACGTCAAGCGCATCCGGCGGCTGATGCGGCTCATGCGCCTGATGCCGATCCACCAAAAGCCTGACACCAGCAAGCCCGCGAAGGGCCACAAGATCTACCCGTATCTGCTGGGCGGGCTACGGGTGGAACGGCCCAACCAGGTCTGGTGCGCCGACATCACCTACCTGCCGATGCGCAAGGGCTTCCTCTATCTGGTGGTTGTCATGGACTGGTTTACCCGCAAGGTCGTGGCTTGGCGCATCTCGAACACGCTGGAAGCCGACTTCTGCGTCGAAGCGAGAGGTGGTTCGGTCGATCCGAGCAGGTTCTGGGCGTTTTCTAAGTGGTTTTCCGCCTCTGTTACGCCGCCACCGCTTCGGGCATCGGCTGGTTGAAGTAGGCCTGATCGGGGGTTTTCCCGTCAAGCGATGAATGCGGGCGGCGGCCATTGTAGAAGGTCCGATACCGGCCGATCCCGGCCCGGGCTTCGGACACGCTGGCATAGGCGCGCAGGTAGACCTCTTCGTATTTGATGGTCCGCCACAAGCGCTCGACAAAGACATTGTCCCGCCAGGCCCCCTTGCCATCCATGCTGAGCTTGATCTCGCGGGCGGCCAGCACCTTGATGAAGTCGGTCGACGTGAATTGGCTGCCCTGATCGGTGTTGAATATCTCGGGCGTGCCGTGCTTCGCCAACGCCTCCTCGACAGCTTCTATGCAGAAGTCTGCTTCCAGCGTGATCGATATCCGCCATGCGAGGACCCGCCGGGTGAACCAGTCCAGCACGGCGGCGAGGTAGATGAAGCCTCGCACCATCGGGATGTAGGTGATGTCCATCGCCCAGACCTGATTGGGCCGGGTGATCGGCAGCTTGCGCAGCAGATAGGGGTAGATCTTGTGCCCCGGCGCCGATTTCGACGTGTTCGGCTTGCGATAGAGCGCCTCGATCCCCATTCGCTTCATCAGCGTGGCGACGTGCAACCGCCCGACCTTGAAGCCTTCCTGGGCCAGCAGGCCCTGCAGCATCCGGCTGCCCGCGAACGGGAATTCCATGTGCAGCTTGTCGATCCGATGCATCAGCTTCAGATCGGCGTCCGAGACCGGGCGCGGCCTGTAGTAGACGCTGCCCCGGCTGATCCCCAGCACGCCGGCCTGGCGGCTAACGCTCAGCTTGGCGGTGGGATCGATCATCTTCTTGCGCTCGGCAACAGACCCGCCTTGCCGAGCGCGCCGGACAAAAAATCGTTCTCCAGCGTCAGCTCTCCGATCTTCGCATGCAGGGTCTTCACATCGATGGTCGGCTCCGGTTCGGCCTTCGGGGTTTCGCCGAACACCCCTGTCGCACCCTCAAGCAACTGGTCCCGCCACTGCTTGATCTGGTTGGGATGAACGTCGAACTCCTGCGACAGCTCGATCATGGTCTTCTCGCCCTTGATCGCAGCCACCGCCACTTTCGCCTTGAAAGCCGGGCTGTGGTTCCGGCGCGGTCGTCTTGCCATGGTCTCCTCCTCGCTCGCAGCATCATGCTGCTGTTACGCGGAAAATCCACTTATCCCGGCTGTTCAGATTTTCGCAGCCACCTCAGCGCTGAACGAGGCGATCCACAAGTTCGGCCCGCCCCAAATCATGAATACCGATCAGGGCAGCCAGTTCACGTTCTTCGCCTGGACCGACCGTTTGAAGCGCATCGGCACCCGGATCTCGATGGATGGCAAGGGTCGATGCCTCGACAACATCTTCATCGAGCGCCTCTGGCGGTCCCTGAAATATGAATGCGTCTACCTGCACGCCTGGGAAACCGGATCGTAGGCAAGGACAGGCATCGGGCGCTGGATCACCTTCTACAACCACCATCGTCCACACACTGCCCATGGCGGTCAAACGCCCTCCGTGGTCTACTTCAACCGCAATGAACCCGATCAGCAGGTGCAGGCTGTAGCTTAAATCACCCGGAAATCTGTCCAAGCTGCGGGGAGTAGCTCACTGGTGTGAATGTAATTCTCCTTGGTTATCAGAATGCGAAGCAGCTCGGTTGGATGGATACGATTCACTTTGCTATAGAGGTTTCTATAGAGGAGAAAAATTCCAAAGGAGGTGAGGGATAAAACCATGGGTGTGAAATACCTGACTGGCGAAGGACTGGCGAAGCGCATCCGCAAGGTTATGACTGGAGACAATCCCTGGATGTGCGTCGCTTTTCTCGGTCCAACTTGGGCGGAGGAACTGTTCGATGGAGGGGGGCCGCCCAAAAACCTGCGCGTTTTGTGCGATTTACGTATGGGTATGACCGTTAAGACCGCACTTCGCGCCGGTGGGGCGCCGAACAACGAACGCCTACGCCACCTCCCCGATCAGCAAATGCACGCGAAGATCTACGCGTCGGACGAGGGCGTGGTCGTCTGCTCGGCCAATGCCTCTCGCGCCGCTCTATCCTCGGTTGACAGGATCGAGGATGGAGTGTGGCTGCCCCCCGGAGGCAAAGCGCACCGTAAAGCCGAAGCTACCTTTGAAGCGCGCTACAGCAACGCCGTGCGGGTGGACGCTGATGCTCTCGCAAGAGCGCCAGAGCACTTGGGTGGCCTCGGTGCCGCTGCGGTCGGCGCAAATGAGGCGGTTGATCTCGGGAAATCGCCAACGCTTCTGAAACTTATTCGCCACGACCCAGAAGCATTTAAGGGCATTCGCTTTGTCTTCTCGAATGAGGACGTTACCGAGGCGGTCAAGGCGGGTGTCAAAGCGATTATGGACGAAAAGATGCGGAATGATGAAGGAGCTGCGGAAGACCTATGGGCTGGCCCACTCAAGTACCATTGCTTCTCCAACTGGGAAAGGAAGGAGAGTGACTGGCCTGGGCTGTTTATCTCCGTCTACCGTGGATCAAGCGGCAAAATCCTCCTTGGCATGTATCGTCATTTACGGTTTCTCCCGGAGGTTTCCAATGGGGAAGGTGAGACGGAGGAAGTGTTCGTAGCAGCCAAGGTTCGGTGGAACACCGGCGGAGCTGCATTCGGAGACCTGCGAAAGCTCGCAACGCTCGGGCAGTGCAAGAATGAGCTAGAGGCCTTGTTCCAAAACGAACGCATATTTGATCGTGTCTCCGAACAGGTTCTCGATGCCGGAGGTGTCCGCAAGGCTTTGGAACTGACATAAGTACCATTGGACAATGGTTTGACTTCGGGTTTCTCGAGGAAAACTTCCCTCAAGTGCGTCCGTGTGAGGGGGCGTGGGGCGACCCAAAGCGGACGTTCGTGGACACCGAAGCAAAGGACCGGTTTCAGCCCAAAACGGCCCCGATCATCCGACCGCTTCAGTAGCGCAGGACCTACGGGTCGGGCGGATGAACGGGTCAATGTAGCCATAGATACCAAACCACATCTATCGTCCCTGGCCACTCCTGCGATCTTAAAGCTATCATCCTCAGTGGTGCAATGGTATTCACCCATTGCGAGACCTGTTGGATTGCAAACACCTTTCACCGAGTGGGTTTTACAGATGCCAGCCATTCTAAAGATTATTCAGATACTAATAGCACCTATAGTTGTCAGTGTGATTGCTGGGTTAATCGTGTATTACTATACTAGCTATCCCTCAAAGGGTGACGCCGATTTTACATATAGCGTTGGTGGAGTTAACTCCCTGACATTTGACGATCAGACATTCAACACCTTACTAGTCGTGCTTAATAATTCCCTACCTGATCGGCTGGAAGACATTTCAATTTCAATCGAATTTTCCGGATCAATTCTTGAATTCCAAGCAGCTTTGGACAAGCAGGTCGCAACACCGATCCAGATTAGTGACAATAGACCCCAAGGCGTATATAATTTAAGCTTTTCCAGCCTGCTCTCCGGCGAGAGCGCAGCAATTCAAGTCTTGCTTACGGGACACGATATTCAAATCAAGGACATATCGATCCAATCGGCTCAACGCATTGCTACTGTGCAGAAATTGGACGCCCCAGTTCTGTCGAGCCGTTGGGTTCGACTGCTTCCTGGGATAGCGGCGCTGATTGCTCAGATTCTCGCGTTCGTGCTCGTGCTTTACCTCGTAAGGCGCAAAGGCCTCGCTGGACATTTTCTGAACATCAACAATACAGCCTTTGTTCTCTTGCATTCGGGTGAGGCTGAGCGAGCGGCCATATTGCTTGAGAAGTCGATGGAACGCCGAGGTGCGGGGATTTATGAGCTGTCCAACTTGGCGGCGGCATATGCTACGCTCGGGCGTATTGAAGAAGCAAGAAGATTTATCGCCGCGGCGAATTTCTTAGCCCACGATGGTAAGAAGTCAATTATAATTTTAAACTCTGCTATCGTAGAATATTTTGACGGCAAGAAAGATGTGAGCTCCGGGCTTCTTGGAGAGTTTGGCCAAGCCGATCCAAAAATGTTCAAATACTATAGGCGCTTTTCAAAATTAATTGCGAAGATTGAAGGTAGGAAAACCGATACGCTAGTCTCATGACCCATTGTGGCGGGATGCACCGAAGGCGTCTGGTCCGTACAAGACGGCCAGTCTGGGCCGCTTAGACCATAGGGGGGGGCGACGAGCTCGACTTTGCAAAGGGCGCTATCTGCGCACCGCTGCAGTTCGTCCAGGACGCAGCGAATGACGGCTCTCCGCCCCTGACCGCCGGCCGGGCCGCACACCTCGTGCCGCTTCCCTCCCTCAAGGGACGGTTCGTAATGCGCATTACGCCCCCCCTCCGCTCTGTCTGGAGCTGCGGACCGCCTTGCTTGACCATGAGGCCGGTCTTCTCTGCATCCTTTGGGGTTCTAAGCGGTTTGTGGGAGGGGCGGATGCACTCCTGGACCGATAGGCGGGCGTTTCCTGAAGCTAGCTGAAATCGGTGCGATCATCCATTTGTGGGGATCCGCATTTCTTGCATTGCTCGCGGCACGCTCCGTCGATCATGGTTTCCTATGCGTCTCCTTGTGGCATGGTCATCCAACTCTTTACGCACGAGCCTTCAAAGCGCTACAGATCAAGAGATTTTTGATCGATGAGTTTGCCATGACGTCTTCCCAGATAGAGATTTTCGCCACCCAGCTCCGCCAGCGGCGCGCGAATTACGAAACGCTCGAGGCTACGGCTGCCGCCTGTCGGCGTGAGATGGAAGGGATGTTCGGCACCTTCGGTCCGGAAATGATCGCGGATCAGGAGGCGGCGATAGAGCTCGTGCGTGCCGAGATCCAGGACGTGGAGGTTCTTCGCAGACATTCGATCGTCGACATGCCCGAGGATTGGTACAGGGGCCCGGGTGAGAACAGTCATCATTGGGGGGCGCTGCACGAGTATCTCAAGACCAAGGGATGGAACCCCGAGACGATCGATTCACTGGACCGGGCATCGACGGAAGTCGTCTCGCTTCTGGGAAATCCCGCGAAGGACAAGTTCGCCTGCCGAGGGCTGGTCGTGGGATACGTGCAATCTGGCAAGACCGCCAACATGACGGCGGTCATGGCGAAGTCGGTCGACGCCGGTTACAACATGATCATCGTTCTCGGCGGGGTCACGAACAAGCTGCGCAAGCAGACGCAGGATCGCTTCGAGAAGGATGTGCTGCGCCATCGCGATCTGTGGCAACTCTACACGACGAGTGCGCCGGATGGAGATTTCGTGCAGCCAGCGAACGGGGGGTTCGTGCTGCCCGCGGAGGGGCACGCCCAGCTGATCGTGATGAAGAAGGAGGGGAGCCGGCTCAAGCAATTGCGGCGGACGATCTCTCGCACGCCGGCCGTGGTCCTTCGGGGGCTCAGGGTTCTTCTGATCGATGACGAATGCGACCAGGCGTCTGTTAACTCCGCTCGTGGCGAGTACGACATGACGCGCATCAACGCCGAGATCCGCAAGGTTCTGGCTGCCTTGCCTGCCATCAGTTACGTCGGATACACCGCGACACCTTTCGCCAATGTCTTCATAAACCCTTATCCCGATGGTCTCGACCAGAATCTGGACGATCTCTATCCGCGCGATTTCATCACCGCGCTGGAGCGTCCGATCGGCTATTTCGGCGCTCGTGAGGTTTTCGGGGGCGACAGTGCCGAACGCGATGGTGACGATCTCGACATGATCCGGATCCTCGGAAAGGATGAGCCGGACCTCCTCAGGCCGACCTCTCCGAGAGCCAAGGAAGATTTTCGACCGGCGATGACCGAGAGCCTCGAGGAGGCGATCCTCTGGTTCATCGCCAGTTGCTCGATCCGACGTTCCCGGGGCCAGGACCGCGAGCACATGTCGATGCTGGTCCACTCCTCCCCCTATGTTCGTCAGCATGAATACATGTCCTCGCTCATTCGAAACTGGGTCGAGCAGCGAAGGTCCGACTTGATCGCGGGTACCGGCGAGGTGACGAAGCGGTTCAGGGACGTGTTCGAACGCGAGCGCGAACGTACCGCACCTGCGGGACATGGACGGATCCCCGAGGATTTCGAGACCATCATGGCTCACGTTCCGGCGGTTCTCGCCGCGTTGAGCTATCCGGTTGAGAACGGAGAGACGGAAGACGAGCTGAGGCTCGATTACACCGGCGATCCCGTCACCTGCATCGTGGTTGGTGGAACGGTCCTGGCTCGGGGGCTCACGCTGGAGGGGCTTTGCGTCTCGTTCTTCCTGCGAACCTCGAAGCAGTATGACACATTGCTCCAGATGGGGCGTTGGTTCGGCTATCGCCGTGGCTACGAGGATCTTCCGCGCCTGTGGACGACGGAGGATCTCGCTTCGAAGTTCCGTTCCCTCGCGACGATCGAGGAGGAAATTCGCGAGGACATCGCAGTCTATCGCGAGAACAAGCTCACGCCGCGCGACTTCGCGGTCAAGGTGCGCGCCATTCCCGGCATGGCGATCACCGCCGCGACCAAGATGAAGCACGCCTTCCGCACGAGCATGAGTTTCTCGGGGAAACACGTCCAGACCATCCGTTTCGACCATCGCGACGGCGAGGTCGTCGGGGGCAACTGGCACGCGGCCTCGCGGCTCGTCGATACGATGCTGGCGACGATCACTCCCGAGACGAAGAAGCAGGGACTTCTCTTCCGGAAGGTTCCCTTCGCCACCGTTCGTCGGTTTCTCGCGGATACCGAGATCTCCGAGGAACACATGGATCTCAAGAAATCGCACCTCATCGGCTATCTCGACGAGGAGGGAAATGCCTTGGGAGAGTGGGATGTCGCCATCATCCAGACGGCATCGGGCATGAAGTCCGCGAAGCCGCTCGGGGGCCTCGGGCATGTCGATACGATGCGGCGGTCGAGACTTCGGGAGGCCTCTCCCCGCTACGCCGACATCAAGGCCTTGATGTCCAAAGCCGATATCCTGATCGACGCGGAGCGAGAACCGGAGGGCGAAGGCGACTGGACCAGCTACAAGGATTGTCGTCCCGAGATTCCGTTGCTTCTGCTCTATCTGATCGACGCGCAATCAGCGCCGATGGTGCGCAAATCCCACGCCGACAAGCCGTCGTCGCGCGTCGCGCTCGACGCCATCGCGGATCTCGTCGGGTTCGGGATCGTCTTTCCGGGCGCGAAGGATCATTCCGGTGGGTACTTCTCCGTAGACATCGAGCCTCCGGCACTCGAGGAAACCGAGGAGGGCGAGGACCAGATCGAGGAGGTCGAGGGTGGTCAAGACTGAGGGGGCATCGCTCGAGCGAGAGTGGGCCGAGATCAGAGCCTCCGGTCGGGGAGACGGGGTTCTCGAGGTTCCGAGCCGGGCGACGGCCGTGACGACCGGCTACGGCAATGTTCGCATGGCCATCGGTCCGCGCGGCGAGCCGCGGCTGCTGATCCCGGTGGGGCGCCCGGGTGCCCGCTCGAACGTCAGCGGGGGGCGCAATCTGTTGATCATGCGCTCGTCGTTCCGAATGGCGGATGGGCTCGAACATTTCATCGACATCACCCTGCGCAACTCTCGATTGAGCCCGGTCTTCACCGAATTGGTCGGCGAGATCATGACGCGCCTTGAAAGCGGGGAAGCTCCGGAAGCCGCCTTGCAAGGGACCATCCGGGATTTTCGCAATCTTCTCGCGAAGGGGCCGGAGGGCGAGATCGCGCCGGAGGCGGTCGCCGGTCTGATCGGGGAACTTGTCATCCTCGAACGCCTCGCCGGTCTGAGGGCGGATATCATCGACAGCTGGACGGGCCCCGTCGGACAGCGGCACGATTTTCGTCGGCGCAGCATCGCGATCGAGGTCAAGACATCGTCGCGCTCAGATGCCTCGCGCGTGACGATACACGGATCCGAGCAGCTCTTGCCGCCGTCGGGGGGGAGCTTGAATCTGGTACATGTTCGCCTGGAGCCGGTGGCCGATGGCGCGCTGTCCGTCGAGAGTTTGCATCGCGCCCTCGTCGAACATGGCGTCGACGAGGTGGTGCTGGATCAACGGCTCGCCGAACTGGGATGTCGTGATCCCGAAGCCGAGGAATGGAACGCCACGCGCTTCGCGCTGGAGGGTTTGGACGTCTACGACGTTTCTCCGGGCTTTCCCTCGATCACCCCGGAGATCTTTCCGGACGGAAGACTGCCCACCGGGATCGCGTCGCTGTCCTACGAAATCGATCTTTCACTGGCGCGTGCGTTCCTGCTCGACCGTGGGCGGGAAGACGCATTGTTCTCGGATTTCACCTCATGACCCCACTCGATCTGCACAGCGAGAGATTCGCTCGCACCGGAAATATCGCCGGCGAGGGCTTTCGGCGCCTGCTGGGACGGCCCGCGCTCGGGCTTCTGCAAACCGTGGTGCGCGAGGCCTTGCAGAATTCGATCGACGCCGCCCCCGAGGGCAACGCCGTAGAGATACTGCTGAGGTTCAGGACGCTCGACGGCGGAACGCTTCAGACCTTGCGAGAGCGGGTCTTCAACGTCTTGCCGCCCGACGAGGCGGATCCGGCGTCCGAGGCGGATGGCGGAACGAACCTGCGACGACTTCTGGCCGGGGATCGGGTGTCGGTGCTGGAGATCGCGGACTTCAACACCAGCGGTCTCGCCGGGCCGACCCGTGCCGATGTCGCTGCGGGAGATGACCCACTCGATTTCGTCAACTTCCTGAGAAACGTCGGCGCGGCACGAGATACGCATCAGGGAGGAGGCACCTACGGCTACGGCAAGACGTCGCTTTATGCGCTCAGCCAAGTCTCGAGCATCCTCGCCGATACCTGGACCACTTGCGATGGCAAGCCGGTCCGTCGGGTCATGGGATGCCACCTCGGTGATGCGTTCGAGGCTGATCTGGACGGAAAACGCCGTCGTTTCACCGGGCGGCACTGGTGGGGACGCGACGACGGCGAAGGTGGCGTGGACCCCGTGGAAGGGGATGACGCGATCGAGTTGGCCGAAGCTCTGGGGCTTCCGGAGCGGGCCGGTGGCCGGACCGGAACGACGATCGCGATCATCGCTCCTCATCTGGATCCGGAGGAGGATCTTCTGCGCGCGGAACTGGTCGAAACCGTTCTGCTGAACTTCTGGCCGAGAATGTGCGCGTTCACTCCCGCGGCGAGGCGGGTCGTGGTCCGTCTGGAGGTCGAGGGACGGCGGATCGAGATTCCGCCCCCCGAAGCGTACCCGCCGCTCGATCTCTATGCCCGGGCGTTGCGCAACGTGCATGGCTCGGGCGTCGGGGAGGTTCGCACCGTTCGCAGCGCACGGCCTGCCGCCGATCTCGGCCGTCTCTCCATCGTCAGGGGGCTTCGCGCTCCGCGTCACGTCCTCGCCCTGAAGAACGGGAACCCCATTCTCGGGCAGGCGCATTCCATCGCCTTGATGCGGCCGGTCGAACTGGTCGTGCGCTACCTTCCGGGCGAAGCTTTTCCGGACAAGCGTTTCGAGTGGGCCGGTGTCTTCATCTGCTCGGACGACGCCGAAATCGAGAAGGCATTCGCCTCGGCGGAACCGCCGGCTCACGATGACTGGAGCCCGGACATGTTGCCGAAGGGCAGGACGAAGACCTTCGTCAACGTCGCCTTGCGCGAGCTGAAGGAGGTTGCCGCGACCTATGTCCGGCCACGGGCTGCCCTGGGCGATGCCGAAGAACGCGGCCCCTCCGTCGCGCGAACGGCCACCCGGCTCGGAAAACTTCTGTCCGGTATCTCGGGGCGCGGCCCGGGACGCAATGTATCCGCCGGCGGGGCGGGGAACAGGAAGGCGATCTCGATCTCCGCGGCGCGGTTCGTGGGGCTGGAGCATGTCGGGGGCCGGCGCATCGCGCACTTCGAAGCGGATCTGACCAACGATGGCAGCAGGCCTGGTCTTGTACTGCGCGCGAGTCCTCATCTGGTGCTCGATGGCGGCTCCACCTCGTCGGCTGATCTTCCCGATGAAATGGCCGTGGCGCTGCTGGATCTGTCTCTTGCGGGAAGGACCGCCGGCGCCGAAGGTCTTCGCATCGAGGATGCGCAGGGGGGCGTCTCCTGTCGTGTCACCGTGCCGGATGAAGCCGCTGTCGGGATCGCGTTCGGATTCGGCGAGGGAGACGGGGCATGACGACCAACTTCGCCCTTCCTTTCCTCACTCTGCCGGACGAGGCGGTCACGCTTGCGCACTGGATGATCGGTCGGGTCGGGGAACCGCCCGCTCCGATGGGGCCGGTTCTCGACAACTGGGATTATGCCGCCGACGTCGAAGTCCGGACTTCCATCCGGATCGACATCTCCGATGCGGCGAAGATGCTCGCCATTCCGGAGGAGGAGCTGAAACTCGCGGTCGTCCTGAAGATCGGGACCGGGCGTGGACGGTTTCCGAGGGTGATGGAGCGCGTCAGCACCATCCCGCTGGATCTGCATGCGGCGCAGCCATTGGACCTCGAGGCCCTCGTGCCGGGAGGCAAGCTGTCGGGACGCGTGTATCTGAGGTTGGATGTCGTCCTGGCTGCGCCGTCCCTGACGCAGGACAGTCCGCTGTCGCCTTCGCGGGTCGGTTCCCGTCTGTGGTCGCGCGAATTCTCCGTCGAACTCGAGGATGGTGGAGAAAACCGGTTCCCGATCGAGGTCGTCTCCTTCGTCAAGGTCTTCCCCGGTCATCCGCATGTCGCGGCTCCCTGGTACCTGTCTTGGCGCCCGGGCGGGCTGGCCGCGGATTTCGTCGGTGCGGTGCGCCTCTACGTCAATTCCGATCATCAGGGATTGGCGGAGCGGGTCGTGGATGGTGACAGGCTGACTCTCGAGGCCATTCTCGGCGATGTCATGGTGCAGATGGTCGGAGCGGTTCTCGATGCGGAGGACCTCGGCGATCAGCTGGGCGACTGCGAGGACGGCTCGGTCGGGGCGCAGATCTCGGGGTGGATGGAGCTCGCTTTCCAGGGGCGTTCATTGGAGGAGGTCCGGGGGCTCCGGCGCTCTCAGCCCGGCAATTTCCATGCTTGCCTGCACGCCGCCGCGGATCTGGGGGACATGGAATGAGCAACGTCAAGCTGGTGCCACGGCTGAATGACATCGGCGTCACCCGCTGCATGGAGGATCTGGACCGGATCGAGGAACGAGAAGCCGAGCGGATGGATGTCGGCCGCAGGCTCACGGAATACGAACCTTGGATCTGGTGCGCTCCGAGCGGAGGGTCCCTTTCCGACGAACTCGTGCGCGAAATTCATGCTCGCGTTCTCGATATCGCCGCACGGCACGGCTGTCCGAGCAAGGCGAGCGATGCATGCAAGGTCGCCTTCGATGTCGAGGTGGCCAAATGGTTCGCCGAGAATTCCGCCATGGGTTCTCCTGAATTCCTGCGCGACGATATCTGGTCCTTCCTGTCCTGCGTCATGCTCCAGGAGGTCGTGATCTGGCGCTATTCGGCGCGACAGAGGCCACGCTTCGCGGGCGGCGTCCGCAATACCTTTCAGAGACTCTGGATGAGAGGGCGTACTCTCGATCTCGGTGTCCCGGCGGGAAAGGGGCGCTGGCGGCTTCTCGAGGGGCTGAGCGAGGACGCCATGGTCCAGATCTTCGAGCGCGCATCGATCGCGTCGGATGCGGTGATGTCACGGGCCATCGCGACGGGGTGGCTCGATTGCGCTGGACGCATCGGTCGTGGTCGAATGGAAGATGTCATGCGCCGCGCCATGAAACTTCTGAGGTTGCGCAACCAGATCGTCGACCTCTCGTACCTGCCGCCCGAGGATCTTGCCATGGAAGTCGAGAGGGCCTTCACGCGATCGTCCGAGACGATCCCGAGTGAGGCCGCGCGGTCAGAACCGCCCGACGATCTCGCGGATCACGCGGGCGATGCGTAATGCCAGAAACGGCGGGACCGCATTGCCGACCTGATGGTATTGTTGCGTCCTGTTTCCGCAGAAGACGTAGTTGTCGGGGAATGTCTGCAGACGTGCCGCTTCTCGCACGGTCAAGGACCTCACCTGCGATGGATCCGGATGGATGAAATAATGACCGTCCTTCGATATGTGACTGGTCACCGTGGTGGAAGGACGTTCCGCGATCTGCACCCGGAACCTGTCGGCGAAGGCGCCGGTGTCGCGATTGCGGTGATCGGGCAGCAGAAAGCTCGGGAATTCCGAAAGTTTCGGCGATCTTCCATGTTCGTGACCGAAGGCGGCGACGAACAGATAGCGACCGAGGTCGGCCGCGATATGTGAACGGGTCTCGTGGTCGCCCATGCGTTGCAACCGCGGGTCGATCAGCCATTCGGCGAGATCCGCGGACATGGCGCGGCCGTTCGCGCGGAATGCCGAGCGGCGGCGGTCCGTCGCCCGGGCGAGCCCGTCTCGTTCGAGCTGCACGAGATACTTGCGCACCTTGCCATCCACCTCCTGGCTCGCGACGAGGTGCTCCGCATGTTCGAACACGACCTCGCGCCATGCCGTGGCGTCGTCTCGCTGACGGCTCAAGCCGCTGCGCAGGGCAGGGAGATCGCTCAGGACGGCGCCGACGGTCGAGCGCGCTTCCTCGGCGATCGTGGGCATGAGGGCCGCCGTCCCCTCGGGCAGGGGCAGATCGGCGCGAATGCCCACAATGAACACCCGATGTCTGGCTTGCGGCACCCCATGCTCCTCGGCATGCACGATGAAGTCACGTGCCGCGTAATCGTCCGAATGCCGCGGAGCGGAAAGCGGCATGAGCTTGTAGCCGTCTCCGGCCTTGCGCAGGTCGTCGAGGACGCGGTCGAAGATCTCTCCTCCATCCACCTTGCTGGACAGCAGCCCCTTCACGTTTTCCATGACGAACACGGCCGGTCGGAGGCGGTCGAGGATGGAGACATATTCCCGATAGAGATAGTGGCGCCGGTCATGTTCGGGGACATAGTCGGCGACGCCCTTGTTCCGCGACCGTCCCGCCAGGCTGTAGGCTTGGCAAGGGGGGCCCCCGATGAGGATCGTCTTGCCGCCATGACCTTCCCTGGTACGGTCGAGGATCCCGGCGATCTCGTCGAAGACCCCGGGCTGTCCGAGTTCCATGCGACGCGCTTCGTCGCAAGCGTCCGCCCAACGCGATGGGTGAAGTTCCGACCAATCCGGCAAGGGTTTTCCGGCGTTCAGGGCCGCGTAGTATTCATCGGGAAAGCCTGCCTCGAAGCCTCGCAGGAAGGCGCGCAGACGCAGGGTTCGTACCTCTACTTCCTCCTTCTCGATCGAGAGGCGGATCTTCATGCGCGTGTCGGTCTCTCGCCCCGCGGCCGAGAACCCCTCTCCCAAGCCGCCCGGCCCCGCGAAGAGGTCGATGATGCCGAAATTGCCACTCATTCGCTTCACCTTTTCCTGAGCCCTTCTAGACTGAAGGCCTCGGGATGTGCCAGGGGCAAAAGGGTGGGGCATGGTGGATACAGTTTCGGCCGAGACGCGATCACGCATGATGGCTTCGGTGCGACGCAGGGACACCAAGCCCGAGATCGCCGTTCGCAAGGCTCTTCACGCGGCGGGATTTCGTTTTCGGGTCGATGTACGATCGCTGCCGGGCTCTCCGGATATCGTGCTCGCCAGATGGAAGACCGCCGTTTTCGTTCATGGCTGCTTCTGGCATCGGCATGACGGATGCTTCCATGCGGCCATGCCGGCGACCCGCCCCGAGTTTTGGCAATCGAAGTTCGACGCCAACGTCGCCCGAGATCGGAAAAGCGAGGAGGCCTTGCTTCATCTTGGATGGAAAGTCGCGATCGTCTGGGAGTGCGGCCTCTCCGCCAAAGAGAGCGAGGGCACGATCCGCGACCTGATCGGGTTCATTCGTGCTCGAGAAACTTCGCTCTCAGGAGCTGAATTTCCGGGAAGCCCACCTCGATTGCGTGACGTCGCATGTTCGGCTTCGGCGGTGGATGCAGGGGGAGAACAGGATGCCTGAGCTATTGTTCGGTGCTCATGACGAGGCGCTCGACAGGCTTCGGCGGGTTTGGCTATCTGGGGGGCATCATGCACCATACCGGGCAAGGCAGCTCAGCTGCGTTTCGACGTTGATTCGGCCTCATGCAGACCGTTTGGATAGACATGCACACTGATGAGCACTTGTGTGCCTGCAGTGTGCCCGCGGAAATGGCTATATTTGACCACTTTTGGCCAAAGTGGCTTCGTGAAGCCTGGCGTAAGGCATTGATTTCATGTGAGGTCTGTGTGCTCGATCCAAGAACTGTTAATCAATTGGTCGTAGGTTCGATCCCTACCGCCGGAACCAAATCAACCTCTTGAGTTGATTTGGAATTTTGGATCCAGATAGGTTTCTGGATCAATGAGAAAAACACCGAAAGAAAATAGTGTAACTGCGCTTGCAGTGTGCCTTTTCAGGTTTCGCCGAAAGCACTTGACTGTGCTCGTGTCGATGCCGTGGCTTCGTGGTTCTTGTCGCGGACCTTGAAGCAGCGGAATATCGTTGGAAGACAATGGCCTGAGGCTTGTGACATGATGTGCGTGCCGCTTCGAGGCGGCGTTGAACATGTCGCTGGCCGCTCAAGGCGGTGTCTTTCAAGGTCTCGGCAAGGCATTGCTTTCAAAGCGGAATGCCGCTGGCGGTATCGGGGAAGCAGTTGACCGATTTTGTGTGCCCTGAGTGTGCCCTCGCGGGACGCCGAAGCTGTAGACGAAAGTAGCCTTGGACACCCCTTTCGTCATGCCTCCAACGGGGCTGATCTCGCTCAATCCTGAAGGGTGTCGCTCTTCAGATATGGTGTCCTTTCTTGGTGATGCGGTCGCCGTCAGGCGCCGATCCGGCCAGGAGGCCGCCGCGCTTCAGTGCCTCGCAATGCTGGTGCAGGGCGGGAGCCGCCGGGGGAAACATGCGCCTCTTTCGGGTGGCGCGCGGTATCGTGTGCTCGGGGGGCGATGTCGCGTTGGGGCATGGAGTTATCTTTCGATGCTCATGACGCGTTGGTCGGCAGGCTGGGCTATCTGGGGTCACCCTGTCCACCAGCTCCAGCGCGCCCCGCGGGGATCAACGATGTGCCCTGCCTTGCCCCTGCCCGAGAAGATATGGTCGTTCCCGCCAAACTGCCCATGTCGCAGGGGAGAACGCCCCAAGGCGCTTGTCGCTTTCGCCTTTGGCACACGAGAGCCAACAATCCCCCGAATATCGCGGGCGGATTTCGTCGTCGTCCGTCAAACGGAAGCGGTCCCTTACCTCTGCTGCACAGAGCGCAGCGGCACCCCGTTTCTCTTCCCATCGATGGCAAAGCCGGCGCGGTTCGGGCTTAACCCCTTAACTGATGTGGGCTCGGCTCGACGTCTCGCCCGAGGGACGAAGAACTTGCAGTCTGGCGCAGATATGCCCTTCGATCCCGTGACGCCCGCAGGCCGGAAGGGGCCACATTTCACGCGGCCTGGTCCCGCAGCGCTTCATAGAGGCGGCCCGGCCCCATCAGAACCTCTTTCAGCCCGGCCTGAACCGCTGCGGAATCAAGCGCTTGCCGGCTCATCGCGCCATGTGCATCGAGCACGGCAATGATCGCGTCCATCAGCGCCGTGCTCAGGGCAGGGGAATTGGCGAATTGCTCCTTGAGATTGCTCGTCGCCTGCTGCGCCAGCGTCTTGTTCTCGAGAAGCTTGCCCCTGATCGCCATCGCATAGGCAAGCTGATCGTTGTCCGTCATATCGCCGGTGAACAGATCGTTGAGCCGCGCGATGATCTCGGACAGGAGCGCCTTCTCCTTGTCCTGCACGCTCGCCGAGCCGGTGTCGGTCATCGGTTTCAGCTTGTCTGCCGGCCCGGCGAGCGAAAGCGCGGTCTGGCCCTTGTTCGACAGCTTGTGATGGGTCAGCTCGATCTTGCTCAGATCGACGCCCTCATGCTCGCGGCCGAAATCCAGAAGCGGGATAAGAATGCGGAAGAAGATGCTGCGCGCCTCGATCGCCGTCGCGCCATAGTCGAAGATCTGCGACAGGAAGGAATAAAGCCGCACGAACGCGCCCATGTTCGAACGAAACACGATCAGCGCATCCTGCACCTGTTTCGCTGCGGTGGCGGCTGTGTCGTCGTGGCGCGCCTTCGCCTCGGCCTCGGCGTGTCTCGCGGCAGTGAACTGCTTCAGAAGCCGGTCCGCTACCGGCTCGATCGCGGCGCGAAGCGCGCCATGCGTCTCCTTCGGCGAAAGCGCGACGCGCACCACACGGTCGACCTCGACATCGTCATAATAGCCCAGCCCGTCGAGCTGCGCCCGCAGGTCGAGCACCTGATCCGGGTCGGTCACAGCCTCGAGTTCCGCCGTCTCGTAATAGGTGCGAAAGGCCGCGAGGATATCCTCGGCGCTGTTCGTGAAATCGAGGATATAGGTCGTGTCCTTCTTGACCCCGTCCTTCTCATAGGCGCGATTGAGCCGCGACAGCGTCTGCACCGCCTGGATGCCGGCAAGCCTCCGGTCGACATACATGCCGCACAGCAGCGGCTGATCGAAGCCGGTCTGGAACTTGTTCGCGACGATCAGGATGTGAAACGCCGGGCCCTTGAAGGTCTCGCGGATGTCGCCGCGCAGTCCGGGGTTCAGATCCTTGCCGGTTTCCGAGAACGGCTCCGGCCCGCTGTCGGGATCGCTCACCTCGCCCGAAAAGGCCACCAGCGTGCCGATGCCATAGCCCTTCTCGGCGATGTATCTGCGCATCGCGAATTGCCAGCGCACCGCCTCCTTGCGGCTCGCCACCACGACCATCGCCTTGGCCCGCCCATCGAGCAGCGGCATCACCGTCGAGCGGAAATGCTCCACCACGATCGCCACTTTCTGGGCGATGTTGTAGGGGTGAAGCTGCACCCATTGCATCAGCGCTTTCACCGCCGTGCTGCGCTCGACCTCCTTGTCGTCGAGCTCGCGCCCGTTCTCGGCCAGCTTGAAGGCCAGTGCATAGGGCGTGTAATTTTGCAGCACGTCGAGGATGAAACCCTCCTCGATCGCCTGACGCATGGAATAGACGTGGAACGGCGCGGGCAGATTGTCGGGGCCGGCGGGCGCGGACGGATCGGGGCGCCGGCCGAACAGTTCCAGCGTCTTGCCCTTGGGCGTCGCGGTGAAGGCGACGAAGGTGATGCCCCGGGGCGCGGCCCTGGCCGACATGGTCGCGTTCATGACGTCTTCGCTGGAGACCTCGCCGCCATCCGCCAGATCGGCCTGTTCCTCGGCCGAGAGCACCTGCTTCAACGCCGATGCCGCGCCGCCGGTCTGGCTCGAATGCGCCTCGTCGGCGATCACCGCAAAGCTCTTGCCCGCGGTCGAGGCCAGATCCTGCGCCGCCGCCATCAGCGCCGGGAAGGTCTGGATCGTGCACACCACGATCTTCTTCTCGCCGTTCAGCGCCTCGGTCAGCTGCTTGCGCTTGGCGCCGTGCTCGCGGGTGATCGTCTCCACCACGCCGGTGGTGCGCTCGAAGGCGAAGACCGCTTCCTGCAACTGGCTGTCGATCACCGTGCGGTCGGACACCACGATCACGGTCGAGAACACCTTGCGGTCCGCCCCGTCATGCAGATCGGCCAGCTGATGCGCCGTCCAGGCGATGGAGTTGGTCTTGCCCGATCCCGCCGAATGCTGGATCAGGTAGCGCCCGCCAGCCCCCTCGGCCAGCACCTGCGCCCGGATCCTGCGCGTCGCGTCAAGCTGATGGAACCGCGGGAAGATCATCCCCGAAAGCTGCTTCTTGCTGTCCTTCACCCCCACCATGTAGCGGCCGAGGATCTCGAGCCAGCTGTCGCGCGCCCAGATCTCGCGCCACAGATAGGCGGTGCGGTGGCCCTCGGGGTTGACCGGATTGCCCGCCGCGCCGTGATCGCCCTTGTCGAAGGGCAGGAAACGCGTCGCCGGCCCGGCAAGGCGCGTCGTCATCCGCACCAGGCTGTCGGAGACCGCGAAATGCACCAGCGCGCCGCCCGGGAAGCTCAGCAGCGGTTCGGGCGCATGGCCCTTTTCGCGCGGCCTGCGGTCGAAGCGATACTGGTCCACCGCATCCTCGACGCTCTGGGTGAAATCGGTCTTCAGCTCGGCCGTGGCGACGGGAATGCCGTTGAGGAACAGCACAAGGTCGATGGCGTTCTGATTGGCGAGAGAATAGCGCAGCTGGCGCACGACGCGCAGCCGGTTGGCGTCATAGCGCGCGGTGATCTCGGGGTTCATGCCGCTCGCCGGGCGGAACTGCGCGAGCATCAGCGGCGCGCGCAGCCCGACGATCTCGACGCCGTGGCGCAGAACCTCCAGCGTGCCGCGCGCATCGAGGCTCTTGCGGATGCGGGCCAGAACCGCGGGCAGACCGTGGCGGGCCAGCGCATCGGCCCAGGGCTCGGGCTGGGTCGCCTCGGCCCAGGCGGCGAGGTCCTCGGGAAACAGCGCGAGGGCGCGGTCATAGCGCTGTGCATCTCCGCCCCGATCCGGCGGGGTGTAAAGCCAGCCCGAGGCGTGAAGATCGGCGCAGATATCGTCCTCGAAACCGATTTCGCGATGTGTCGCCATTCAGGTCCGCTCCTGCGCTTGGGCCGGGGCCGCGCCCCTGACGTCGATCTTGCCGGTGACCGCGGCCGAGATCAACGCGGCACGTCGTTCGAGCAGGAGAGAGATGGCGGAATTCGCCTCGGCGGTGAGGGCGTCGAGGTTGGGGAGAGCTACCTTCAAGGATTGGATGATCGCGACCTGTTCTGGTGCGGGAGGCAATGCCAGTTGGAAGCCGCGAAAATCATCCTGAGAAAGGTTCTGCATGCTGGCACTGGTTCCGGCGCAAGCCGACTTGACTTGATTTCTGTAAAAGGGCGTTTGCGTCCAAAAGTGAACGAATGCAGGTTCAGCATCGACAAAACTCACTTGCCAGAGACGATCTGGAAGAAAAATGTCATGAGGGGCTTCCTCCACAAAACCCGCCGCGCCGACGAGATCGGGGGTGTTCATACGGCTGACGATCATGGTCCCCTCTTTCAATGGGCATGAGACGCGGCCGATATCTTCGGGGATGACAGTCTTGTTTTCCATTGGATCGAAGGTGCCTGAATAGACACAGCTGGTCTTGAGAACTCCGAGTTCACCTTCACCGGCAGGTGTATCGGAGGCGTTCACGCTGGTCCCGGATTCAATGCCGTTGATGATCCGTTTGAGCCGCACCACGTCCCAACCCTCGGGAATATCGCCCAGCCAGTCGATGCCGGAGGGGCGCAGGCGGGCGGCGGGGTTCAGGCCGCGGGTGACGGCGTGGCTGATGGTGGCCTGACGCTTCTCGGCCAGAAGCGCGATGAGCTGGCGGCTCTCCTCGACCAGCGCGTCGATCTTGCCGACCTCCCGATCCAGAAACGCCGCAATCGCCCGCTGCTCGGGCAGTGGGGGGAGGGGGATACGGATGCCCTTGAATTCGTCCCAATAGAGCCTAAGCCGGAAGTCCGTCACTCCCTTGGAGTAACGGCGCATTTCTTCGACTGCGTTAGGCGTTCGTAACATTGCCTCGATGTAAGACGTCAGGAATGATCTGTTTCTCGGACGGGCCACAACGTAGGCGGGGCTTACCATGCCGGCAACGGTTACTGCTCCGAAGCCTCCCTGCCATGCCCGCATCATATTGTAGACCAGGTCACCGGGTTCTACGGATTTGTATTTCGAGCGATCTTCGCTGCGGGTAATCTTGCGGTCCATTTCGTCGGGGCTGACTTCCTCATCCGAAACGCCGGAGTGAATTGAAACGCTCAGGATGGGACGATCATCGCTTCCCGGCTGGTTCTCTTCGCTAAAAAGATCACCGATCCGCACCACCTCCCACCCCTCGGGCACCTCCCCAAGCCAGTCCACGCCGCTCGCCTTGTAGGCCGGATAGGGTCTCATGCGCTCAGCCCCTTCAGCATCGCCTCGATCCGCGCGGTGACGCGGGCAAGCTCGGCGTCGATCTCGGAAAGCGGCCGGGGCGGCTCGAAGACGTAGAACTGCCGGTTGAACGGGATCTCGTAGCCCACCTTGGTCTTCGTCTCGTCGATCCAGGCGTCGGGGGCATGGGGCAGCACCTCGCGCGCGAAATAGGCGCCGATGTCCTCGCCCAGGGGCACGGTCTCGGTGTCGCGCAGGGCCGGGTCGGGCTGCGGCTGGCCCTTCGCCTTGCCGCGCTGGCCAAGCACGATCTGGCCATCCGCGTCGCGCAACGGCCGCTCGACGGTGATCGCGCGATAGCCGAAGGCGCGGTTGGGCAGAATGCGCGAGAGCGGCGCGAGGCGGACCTTGCCGCCCGCGGGCGGCTCGGGTTCGGGGGCGTCGCCGATCAGGATGCGGGTCCCGAGCGTGGCACCGGCCGCGTCGATCAGCGTGGCCAGCCGCGCCTCGCGCCCCTCGCCGAACAGGCGGGTGAGGGTGGCGATGTCCTCCTCGCCCAGCTCCTTGCGCTTCGAGCCGAGCGACTTGCGCATCTTGCGCCAGAAGGACGAGCCGTCGATCAGCTGCACATGGCCCTTGCGTGCGGCGGGTTTGCGGTTCGACACGATCCAGACATAGGTGGCGATGCCGGTGTTGTAGAACATGTCGGTGGGCAGGGCGACGATGGCCTCGACCAGATCGGATTCGAGCAGGTGACGGCGGATCTCGCTCTCGCCCGAGCCCGCGCCGCCGGTGAAGAGGGGCGAGCCGTTCAGCACGATGCCGAAGCGCGAGCCGCCCTGCGCGGCCGGGCGCATCTTCGACAGCAGGTGCAGCAGGAACAGGAGCGAGCCATCCGACACCCGCGGCAGCCCGGGGCCGAAGCGGCCGGCGAAGCCCTTCTGCTCATGCTCGGCGCGGACGGATTTCTCGACCTTCTTCCATTCGACGCCGAAGGGCGGGTTCGACAGCATGTAATCGAATTTCTGATCGGCGTGGCCGTCGTCGGAGAGGGTGTTGCCGAACACGACATTGCCGACGTCCTGACCCTTGATCAGCATGTCGGCCTTGCAGATGGCGTAGGATTCGGGGTTCAGCTCCTGTCCGAACAGCGAGACGGCGGCCGAGGGGTTCATCCGGCTGAGATATTCCTCGGCGACCGAGAGCATACCGCCGGTGCCCGCTGTCGGGTCGTAGATCGTGCGCACGACGCCCGGCTTGCTGAGCGCGTCGCCATCCTCGGCGAAGATCAGGTTGACCATCAGGCGGATGACCTCGCGCGGGGTGAAGTGTTCGCCCGCCGTCTCGTTCGAGAGTTCGGAGAAGCGGCGGATCAGCTCTTCGAAGACCAGGCCCATCTGGTAGTTGCTGACCTGATCGGGGTGGAGGTCGACCTGGGCGAATTTCTCGGCCACCTGATAGAGCAGGCCGGCCCTGGCGAGGCGGTCGATCTGGGCGTCGAACTCGAAATGCTCGAAGATGTCCTGCACCTCGGTCGAGAAGCCGAGGATATAGGCGCGCAGGTTGGCGGCCACGTTGTCCTGATCGCCGAGGAGTTGCTTCAGATCGAGGGTCGAGGCGTTGTAGAAGCCGTGCCCGGCGGCGCGGCGCAGGAAGGCGTCGGGCGGCAGACCCTGCGCGGTCCGCAATGCCTTCTCATTCAGAACGGCTTGCTTGCTCGGCGCGAGAACGCAGTCGATGCGGCGCAGCACGGTGAAGGGAAGGATGACCTTGCCGTAATCGGATTGCTTGTAATCGCCGCGCAGAAGATCGGCGACCGACCAGAGGAAGGCGGACAAGGCTTGCTGGTTCAAGGTGATACTCCCGGTGACTTGCGCGCACTAGACAACCCGGAGCGGGGGGACGCAACCTGGGTTGAGACAGAAAGTTGACGGCAATATCCGACCGGGCGAGCGACATTGCGTTGCGCCGCGGCCGTCCCCGGGTTCGCGCGGCCGAAAAGTTCCGGTCTCGGGGGAATTCGAAATGGAAAACAGCGGCTTGTTGACGCCTTGGGGCGTCGGAATCTGTCATCGCCGACGAATGAACGTTGGCTGAGCTTCGATCTCTTCATGTCCGGTCCTATCATGGGGACGGGCCCTCGCATCGGATGGGCGAGTTATCGGGGGGCACAATACTGCCGCTCGGGCACGATGCGATAAACTGGCATGGGAGGGATCCCATGTCGGACCGCGGATCAGGTTCTGTCCTGCCAGGCCTGCCGGCGAAGCGCACGCACACGTGCGGCCGCCGCGGTGATCTGCGCTTCGGTCAGTTCCCCGCGGGCGATGGCTTTGCGAACCCAGCGAACCGCGCGTTCCGGCAGCAAGGGATCGTAACCGAACAGGTTCTTGATCATGATCAGGTCATTTCCCGCAGCGAGCGCCTGAACCACGGCCTCCCTCCGGCTCATAAGATGCCGGATGGCGTCCATATCGACATCATCCGTCATCACAACCCCCCGGTATCCCAGCTTCTGCCGCAGAAGATCCGTCACGACAGGGGCCGACACAGTTGCCGGCCGTCCGTCAGGAGCCAGGCGGTCAAGACATAGATGGCCTGTCATCACCATGGCGGGGACGTGGGGCGAGGCGAACAGCCGCGAGAAAGGCTCCAGCTCTGCCTCGGTCCAATGCGCCGAAATATCGACGATCCCGTTATGGCTGTCACGCGTAGAGCGGCCATGGCCGGGAAAATGCTTGGCGGCGCACAGAATGCCGGCGCTGGCAAAGCCGCTGGCAAAGGCTTCGCCATATGCGGCAATGCGTTCGGGATCGGTGCCATAGGAGCGCTTCGGCCTGCCGATCACTGGATTTTCCGGATCGTCGACATCCAGCACGGGACCGAGATTGATGTTGAAACCGAGTGCCGCGAGCTCGCGCCCCGCTTCGGCGTAAAGCTGGCGGGCCTGCGCGGGCGACAGCGTTTGCGCGACCGTCCGGGCGGCGGGCAGCCGCCTGACGCCGTGTGCCGCGGTCAGTCGCTGAACCACGCCGCCTTCATGATCAATGGCGATCAGCGGCTGATTGCCACCGGCGCGGAACAGGCGCATCAGATCGGCTAACGCGTCGATCGTGCCAATATTCTGATTGACAAAGAACACCCCTCCAACCTGACCGCGCCGGACCTGCCGGGCCAGGAGCCGCGCCGACGGGGACCGGGCGTTCGCACCGTAGAACCCCACGACGAGCAGTTCGGAAACCGCAGCGGCAAGCGCATCGCGCGGTCGGAACAGGCCGAACCATGCGGCGGGGTAGTCGAGCATACCGCGTCCGAAGCCCAGAACCGCGCGAACGGCGCGCCAGAACCGTCGCCAGCTGGTGCGAGGGTCGCCGATCGCGCGGTTCGTCGTCTTGTGCAGGTGCTTCAGGGCAGCGGCGATGCGGCGGGCAGCCATGATCAGACCGGATGAACGCAAACGTGCGCTTGTGTAAGGTGAGATGGCTTCACGACGCCTCTCCTTCGTCATGATGGCGCTCGATGTGGCGCAGGATCGTCGCGGCAAGGGCCTCGACATTCCCGGGCCTGAAGTAATGCCCATGCGCTCCGGGGATGATCTCGACATCATGGCCGGCAGGATAGGCGGTGCGGAACAGCTGTTCCGGCGCCGCGATGTGCCCGTAGGGATTGAGATAGCTGCCCGCGCCGAAGAGAAGCAGGGTGGTGCCCGGATAATGGAAGAAGCGGCCCTGTTCCATGAGGATGGTCAGGGCGGCGGTGCGGCCCCGGCGCATCAGTTCCAGCCCGGTTTCGCGCATCACCAGCCCCCCCTGGCAATTTCCGCCAAGGAACAGGGGGCCGGCCGGGGCGACGGACGTTATCTCGTCGGCATAGAGCCGGCTGAACGTCGTGAGATTTTCGGCCGTGTATTCGACGGCCAGATGCCCCGAGCGCATTCCGAACAGCGACACCGCATCGTCCAGACTTGCGCTCAGCTGCGCAAACTCCTCGCCGCCCTGGAAACACCAGAACAGCTTCGCAAGCGGCCGTTCGGTGTTCAGGCTCCGCAACAGTCCGGCCTTGCCACGCCGCTGGCCGGGCCATGTCGCGAGATGGGGCAGGATCCTTGCGCTCAGCGCCCCCCCGATGTCGGACGCCGCCGGGACGTTCGGGGCCCTGAGCCGGGCATCCACCATCAGGGCCAGAACCTCGACGGTATCGAAGCCCGCCTCGATCCCGGTATCGAGGGTGATGCCGAAATCGTCCTCGATCGCGAACAGCAGGTTCGCCATCGCCAGAGAGTCGACCCCCGCATCGCGCAGGCTGTCGCGTGTGCCGGCGACGACATCGGCCCCGGCTTCCTTGTCGATCAGCGCCATGAGCCTCGCCTCGGTCGCGGTTCCGATGGTGCGCGGCTTCGGCAGTTGCGTCAGATGGGGCGGCACCGGCAGGGCGCTGCGATCGCGCTTGCCATTGGCCGTGCGCGGAATCCCGGGAATGGGCAGAAACACCGAGGGCACCATGTAGGACGGCAGCCGCTGGCGCAGCCGGTCGCGCAGATCGACCGGATCGGGCGCGGGCACGCCGGGCATCATGACCACATGGGCGATCAGCCGATCGGCGGCATGAGCCGAAGAGACGAGCGAGACGGCCGCGTCATTGACGCCGGGCAGGCTGCAAAGGGCCGCCTCGACCTCGCCGGGCTCGATGCGGTAGCCGTTGGCCTTCATCTGGCTGTCCATGCGTCCCAGACAGATGAATGCGCCGTCTGCTCCGGCTTTTGCCCGGTCTCCTGTCCGATAGATGCGGGTGGGGCCCAGGCCGGGGAGATCGACCACCGGGAACCGTTGCGCGGTCAGCTCGGGCTGGTGGCGATACCCCCGGGCCAGCCCGGGCCCGAACAGGCAAAGCTCTCCCTCCTGTCCCGGTGCGACAAGCCGAAGGGTCTCGTCCATCAGGCAGGCGCCCATGTTGTCGAAGGGCGTCCCGATGGTGACCGGCGTGCCGGGCGCGCACCGGGCGAACAGGGCCTCGACCGTGGATTCCGTCGGCCCATAGGCGTTGATGAAGCTGCGGCCCTTGCCCCAGCGTTCGACCAGCGCGGGAGGGCAGGCCTCGCCCGCCACGATCACATGGGTCAGGTGCGGATGCTCTGCCGGCGGAATGATCGCCAGCGCCGAGGGTGTGAGTGACAGATGCGTCAGCCGGGCCTGCGCGATGAAGCGGCCGACCGGCGGGCCGGGGACCGCCTGCAAATCCGTGGGATAGACAAGGCAGGCCCCGGCAGCCAGCGTCATGGCCAGATCCCCCACCGAGACATCGAAGCCGAAGCCGCTGATCTGCGAGACGCGCGCATCGGGCGAGATCTGGAAGTGCCGCGATGCCGCGACCGCGTAGTTGGCAATCGCGCCGCGCGGGATTTCGACCGCCTTGGGCCGTCCGGTCGTGCCGGAGGTGAAGATCATATAGGCCAGCGCATCCGCCGCGCTTTCCCGCGCGTCCCAATCGGGGGCAGGGCGGCCGTCAGGATCGGGCAACTGGCCGCAATTGACGAAACCGAGGCCGATGTCGGGCAAGGCAGGGCTTGCGGCATTCACGACAACTGTCCGCACGCCCGCGGTTTCCAGCATGTAGCGCAGCCGTTCCTCCGGCAGAGCCGGGTCGAGCGGCACGAAGACCGCGCCAAGCCGGAGAATGGCGAGAAACGCGCTCACGCGGTCCACCGTCCGGCCAAGGCAGACACCCACGCTGTCGCCGGCGCCGACACCGGCTGCGGCAAGGGCTGAAGCGAGATCATCGGTTCTGAGGACAAGATCGGCATAGCTGAGACGGCGGTGTCCCATTTCAACGGCGGGCGCCGTCGGCTGCCGCCTGGCGTGCGCGGCGACAAGGTCCAGCAGGTCGGGCGGTATTGGCCGTCTGTCTCCGATCGCGATACTGGGCATGGTTTCCGGTGCGGACGGGCGCGCGGGCGGGTGCGACAGCGCCTCGGCAAGACGCCGGGCGAGGGCTGCACCGCTGGCTCCGGCCATGACGACAAGGGTGTCGTCATCCCGCAGATCGTCCTGCACGCGCAACAGCAGCTCTGACAGGTCCGCGACGTGCTGGTGCGAAAGCCCCTCGGTTCGGCAGGCATCGGCCAGCGCGGCATCTCCGTCGCCCGCCTGCACGCTCTCGCCAAGCGCCGCCACCGGCAGGATGAAGCTGCGGTCGGCCGCCTTCAGGGCCTGAGCGAAGCGCACGGCCATGCGCGTGACGCGGCTGTGCAACTGCGGTTCGAGGATCGCGATCAGCCGTCCCTGCGTCGTCTCGCGCAGGACGGCCAGCGCGGCCGCGATCTCGGTCGGGTGATGGGCGAAGTCATCGAAGACGCGCAGCTCGCCCGCCGGGGAAACGCGCTGCAACCGCCGCGCGATCCCGCGGAATTCGCCCAGTGCGCCGGCTGCGGTCCGGAAGTCGATGCCAAGGGTCATCGCTATCCCAAGAGCGCCCATCGCATTGAGCAGGTTATGGCGTCCCGGAACGGCCAGAGCGAGCGTGCCCAGGGCGTTTCCATGCAGGAAGACTGTGGCGTCTCCCGCCCCATCCTGAACCGCCCGCAACGCATTCCCGTCGCCAAAGCCATATGTCAGGGCCGCACAGCGTGCCTGGCCCAGAGCATCGACGACCGCCGGGTCGTCGCCGCAGACCACCGCCCGCCCCTCGGGCGGCAGCCGCGACAGGAAGTCCGCGAAGGCGCGCCGCAACCCGGTCAGCCCGTCATAGTGATCGGCGTGATCGTCATCGAGATTGGTCAGGATGGCATATGTCGGTTGCCACTGCGCCAAAGCGCCATGGGCCTCGCAAGCTTCGGTCACGAAAGGCGCGTCGGGCGCCCCCAGTCGTGCGGGGGCAATGTCGGGATCTGCAAAGGATGCCCCCAACATATAGCCGAAATCCTCCGTTCCCGCGGCGCGCAGGATCTGGACGACCATCGCCGTCACCGTCGACTTGCCATGGCTTCCGGCCACGCAGATAGTGCGTCGCCCGCAGATCAGCTCGGCCAGCATCCGGGCGCGGGTCTTGACGGGGATCCCCTCGCGCCGTGCTGCCCGCCGTTCCACATGGGTTTCGGGGATGGCCGGGCTTGCCACGACACATTGCGCGGCCCGCGCAAGGGCCGGATCCGCGCCCGAAAGGACCGCGACCCCCTGTGCTTCCAGAATGGCAAGACGTGCAGGGGCGCAGAGCGCATCGCTGCCGGTGACGGAGTATCCTGCCTGTCTGAGCAGAAGCGCCAGAGGCAGCATACCGCTTCCCCCGACCCCGATCAGGTGCAGCCGCGCGGGGTCAGGCATCGCCCAGATCTCCCTTGAGGGCATATTCACTGATCTTTCCCAGCTCGGCGAAAATGCGCTGCCGGCCCCTTGCGGTCTGCCACCAGGTTTCCGCGGAGAGATCGCCCGGATCGTCCGGGGGCTGGGCCACCAGCCGTATATCGGCCGGGATATGCCGGCGCAGGGTCATGATCGCGCGGCGCATGTGAAAGGGTTTGGCGCAGACGGCAAGACTGCGGACCCGTTCCCAGCCCAGCTCGGCTTCGATCAGCGCCGCCCCGAAAGCCGCGTTCTCGGCGGTATTGCGGGCGGATTTCTCCAGCATCAGTGCGCTTTCCGCCACGCCAGAGGCGAGCGCGTGATCGCGGTAAAAGGACCATTCCGCCGATCCATCGACGGCCGTTCCCGCGCCGGAGATCAGCAACTTCGGCGCCAGCCCCGCCTTGTGCAGCGCGATGGCCGGGTGGATGCTGCTGATCGTCGGGCTACAGAAGACGAATGCCAGATCCACGGGCTCCGGAGGGCATCTTTTGAACAGGAAAGTGCTGATGGCTGTGCGGCTGTCGTAGAGATCCATACCGCGTCCCTCGATTGCGTCGCTCTTCAAGAGGCTGACTTTAAGCGATATCCACCTCGGTGCAATCTACTTGTCGCTCACCATGGCACCCGGTCCGACAGTGCAGGGGCTTTCCGGGCGCCCGGTGCCATTTCCCGGGTGCCGGATGTGGCGCAGGCGTCCGTTGCCATAGGCCGGCGGTTTTACGTCGTCGAAACTGAAACCTGTGGTTTCCCGGAAGCTACCCGTTTGCGTCGGGGTCATGACGCGGGAAGCGATGCGCGGTTGCCGCCTTCGGGGCGCGTCTGCGCGATCTTCTCGAAACACCGCTGCCGACCGGGGGCAATCCGCAGGAACTGGCGCCTGTAGGCCTGCCGCTGTCTTTTGCCGCCAGGGAATTTCTCTGGCGCTTCTATCCGGCAGTTGCAGCCGGCCAAGGCGCCGGACGGCCGAGGGAACAGGCTCGGCGCGTGGCTGTAACCTGGGGCGGCGATGCGGCTCTTGTCATCTTCGCGCTGAAGAACAGGGGGGCGGAAGACTGGCGGGATAAGCAACGGGACGAAGATCCCGGTCCGGCAAACGCGGATGAGGGAATGACGCTGGACGTGGCAGGCCTGAGCACGAAAACATTGCATGAACTTTTGGGCGCCGTGCGTGACAGGGGCTACCCGCCCCGCAGGGTCGTTTCCAGACTTGCCGCAGGCCCGCGCGAGGTGCTCCGCTAGGGTCCATTGTCGGCCATGACTTGGAGAGGAGATAGGGTGCCGTTGCCGGGAAACACTGGTTGAGACGAGTGTGATTCCTGCGCGGCCAACGCGGGGTAACAGCTGGCAGTCGCTGCCATTTTACTTAACAGATTTACTTTGTTGTGATGGATGGTGCTGCAAGAGAGGATTGAACTCTCGACCTCTCCCTTACCAAGGGAGTGCTCTACCACTGAGCTACTGCAGCGCCGTATCGGTCTATCGTCGGCCGATGCGGGGGATTTAGCGGGTGTTCCCGGGGGACGCAAGCGTAAATTTTCACCTCTCTCGACAGCTTTCGACACGCGCTGTAAAGAAAGGCGATGAACGACAATACCCCCGATCCGAAGCAGCCCAAATCTACCGCTGCGCAGCCCTCCGACAGCCGCGAAGAGCGTCTGAAGGCGGCTTTGCGCGCGAATCTCATGCGTCGCAAGGCGCAGGTCCGGGGCCGGGCCGCGCAGGACGGGCAGGAGGACGAGTAGATGGATTCGATCATCGTGCGTGGCAATGGCCCGCTTTACGGCCAGATCCCGATTGCCGGGGCGAAGAATGCCTGCCTCGCGCTGATGCCGGCGACGCTGCTGTCGGAAGAGCCGCTGACGCTGACCAATGCACCGCGGCTGAGTGACATTCGCACCATGACGCAACTGCTTGCCTCGCTCGGGGCCGAGGTCAGCGCGCTGCAGGACGGCAAGGTCATCGCCATGTCGAGCCATGGCGACATCGCCTCGCATGCCGATTACGACATCGTGCGCAAGATGCGGGCGTCGAATCTGGTGCTCGGGCCGCTGCTCGCGCGGCTGGGTCATGCCGAGGTCTCGCTGCCGGGCGGCTGCGCCATCGGTGCGCGGCCGATGGACATCCATGTCGATGCGCTCGCCGCCCTCGGCGCCGAGATCGAGCTGCGCGACGGCTATCTGCACGCGGTCGCCCAGGGCGGGCTGCGCGGTGCGGTGCATCAGATGCGCTTCGCCTCGGTCGGCGCGACGGAGAACTTCCTGATGGCGGCGGTCCTCGCCAAGGGCGGCTCGCGGCTGGAGAATGCCGCGCGCGAACCCGAGATCGTCGATCTGGCGCGCTGCCTGCGCAAGATGGGCGCGCAGATTTCGGGGGAGGGGACCTCCACCATCGAGATCCAGGGCGTCGACCGTCTGCACGGCGCGACCCACCCCGTGGTCACCGACCGGATCGAACTCGGCACTTACATGCTGGCCCCGGCGATCTGCGGCGGCGAGGTCGAATGCCTCGGCGGCCGGATCGAGCTGGTCGAGAGCTTCGTCGAGAAGCTCGATGAGGCCGGCGTCGCGGTCGAGGAGACCCCGAAGGGCCTCAAGGTGCGCCGCAAGGGCGACCGGATCCGCGCCGTCGATGTGGTGACCGAGCCCTTCCCGGGCTTTCCGACCGACCTGCAGGCGCAGATGATGGCGCTTCTGTGCACGGCCGAGGGCACCTCGGTGCTGGAAGAGAAGATCTTCGAGAATCGCTTCATGCACGCGCCCGAGCTGATCCGCATGGGCGCACGGATCGAGGTTTCGGGCGGTCAGGCGACGGTGCATGGTGTCGACACGCTGCGCGGCGCGCCGGTGATGGCGACGGATCTGCGCGCCTCGGTGTCGCTGATCCTTGCCGCGCTTGCCGCCGAGGGGGAGACTGTGGTGCGCCGGGTCTATCACCTCGACCGCGGTTATGAGAGGGTCGAGGAGAAGCTCTCGGCCGTCGGTGCCAAGATCGAGAGAATCCGGGAGGAATGATGTCGGACGCGCGTTTCGAGGACGGGGGCGAGGCTCCGCTGAACCTGCGGGCCGAGATGCCCGACGACCTGCCGGTGATCGCCGCGCTGATCCAGGACGCGGTGCTGGGCGTGGCCGATATCGACTGGTCGCCGCGCCGGCGTCAGCTGTCGTTCCTCATCAACCGGTTCCGCTGGGAAGACCGGGCGGCGGCGGAGCGCGAGAAACGGCCTTACGAGCGGGTCCGCGCGCTGCTGGTGCTGTCGGACGTGACGCATGTGGCGTCTTCGGGGTTCGACCGCAGTGACCGCGATCTGGTTCTGTCGCTTCTCGATATCGGCTGGATCGCGGGGCCGGACGGCACCGGGCGGCTCTTGCTGACGCTTTCGGGCGACGGAGAGATCCGGGCCGAGGCCGAATGCCTCTCGGTCGATCTGCGCGATGTCAGCCGGCCTTATCGTGCGGTCTCGGGCGCGGTGCCGCATCACCCGGAGTGATCTGCGCGCCGCTTTCGGCATGTCGACACGGTTGATCTTGTCTCACTCATCTGTGAAGATCGACGGGCAAGGTTTCACACAAGGCCCGAGACATGTTGAAATTTTCCCTTCCGATCGCTCTGGCGCTGGCCATTGTGGCGGGCTGCACCCATGTCGACCCGAACAAGGCGCGTCCGGTCACCCTGAACCGGGCGGAAACCAAGGTTTTGACCAAGGCGGTGACGCATGATTTCGGCAATCCGAAGAACGTCGCCTTCCGCAACCTGCGCGTGCGCGACAACTATTACCCCGACGGCACGGTGATCCGCAGCGTCTGCGGCGAGATCAAGGGGCAGGGGATCGTCGGCGGCGAGGACGGTTTCCTCGGCTTCACCCGCAATTTCGAGAATGGCCGCTGGGTCGTGCCGGTGATCGGTCAGCCCTGCTGGTAAGGCCCGGCGAGGGGGGCGCGCTCACGCCCCGGAGGGCAGGGCGAACGGACCGTTCGTCCCCGCCGCGCCGAGGATCTCGCCTGCGGCGTGCAGCGCGATCAGATGGGCGAGGATGTTGCGCTCTGCCGCGGGATGCAGCGGTGCGGCAAGATCGGGATAGAGCATCGCGCGCAGCGTCGGAATATCCTTCGGCCCGCCGGCCAGCGCCGCGAGGATCTGGGCCGAGCGCAGCCGCCGGTGTGCGTCGAGTTCGTCGATCCGCAGGGTCGGCGCCTCGACAGGAGCGCCATGGCCGGGCAGCAACCGGCGTGCGCCCGTTCCGCGCAGCCGGGCGAGCGAGCGGAAATAGTCGTTCAGATCGCCCTCGGGGGGGGCGATCAGCGTTGTCGACCAGCCCATGACCACATCGCCCGAGAACACCAGATCGCCGAAGCCGAAGCTGAGGTGATTGCCGAAATGACCGGGCGTGTGCAGCGCGCGGACCCGCCAGTCGCCCATCCCGAGTTCCTCCCCGTCGGCGAGCAGACGGTCCGGGCGAAAGGCGCGGTCGGTGCCCTCGCCCTCGGGCAGACGGCCCTGAAACGCACTCATGGCCGCCGAGCGTCCGGCATCGGCATCGCCGAAGGCCCAGACCGGCGCACCGCTCTGGCGCGAGAGCGCAGGCGCCCCCTCGGAATGGTCGAGATGGGCGTGGGTGACCAGGATCGCGACGATCCTCTCGCCGGGATCCAGCCCCTCCGCGATTGCCGCAAGGTGGCCCGCGTCTTCGGGACCGGGGTCGATCACCGCCACCCGTCCGGAGCCCAGCACATAGGTATTGGTGCCCCGCCCGGTCATTGGCGAAGGGTTCGGCGCCACGATCCGGCGCACCCCGGTGTCGATCCGTTCCATCGCCATTGTCCTTCCCCCCGGTCGTCGCTGCGGCTAGGGTTGTGACATGAATTTCGCCTGGTTCAAACAGTTCCTGCCGCGGGGCCTTTACGGGCGGGCGGCGCTGATCCTGCTGGTGCCGGTGATCGCGATCCAGCTGGTGGTCTCGGTCGCCTTCATCCAGCGCCATTTCGAGCGCGTCACCCGGCAGATGACCGAATCCATGCTGCGCGAGGTCGATCTGGTGGTCAGCCGGGTCGAGAGCGCCGACTCGCTTGCCGCTGCGCGCTCTGTCGTCGCCGATCTGGCCGAGCCGCTGGGGTTGAGCGTGGCGCTGCCCGACTATGCCGGGCAGGGCATGGGCGGCGACCGGCGCCGCGTGCAGGATCTGACCGGCATCGTGGTGATCGACACGATCCGGCTGAACCTGCGCCAGATCCGCGGCATCGACCTCAGTGACGGGGCGGTGGTGACACTCTATCTCGATACCCGCTGGGGACCGATGCGGGTGGTGTTCCCGCGCGACTGGGTGTCGGCCAGCAATCCGCATCAGCTGCTGGTGATCATGGTCGCGGTCAGCATCCTGATGACGGTGATCTCCTATATATTCCTGCGCAATCAGCTGCGCCCGATCCACCGGATGGCCGAAGCGGCCGAGGCCTTCGGCAAGGGCCACAGCGTGCCCTATCATCCTTCGGGCGCCTCCGAGGTGCGCACTGCCGGGCGGGCCTTCCTCGACATGCGCTCCCGCATCGAGCGCCAGATCGAGCAGCGCACCCTGATGCTGTCGGGGATCAGCCATGATCTGCGCACCCCCCTGACGCGGCTGCGGCTCGGTCTGTCGATGCTGCCCGACGATCCCGAGACCCGCGACGACATTTCCGCGATGGAAAAGGACGTCGCCGAGATGGCCAAGATGATCGACGCCTTCCTCGAATTCTCGCGCATGGGGGCGGTGATGGCGGACCCGGAACCGGTCGATCCGCTGGAACTGGTGCGCGCGGTGGTCGGCGATCAGCGCCGGATGGGGCGGCAGGTGACGTTGGTGAACTGCCCCGAAGAGTGCCCCGATCTGATGCTGCGCCCCGATGCGATCCGGCGCGCGCTGGAGAATCTGATCGGCAATGCGGTGCGTTATGGCCGCCGGGCCGAGGTCTCGGTGCAGCTCACGGCGCGCAGCCTGCGCATCGCGGTCGAGGATGACGGCCCCGGCATCCGTCCCGAACGGCGCGAGGAAGCGCTGCGCCCGTTCACCCGCCTCGATCCCGCGCGCAATCAGGACCGCGGGCAGGGGGTGGGGCTGGGCCTTGCGATCGCGGCCGATATCGTGCGCCGCCACGGGGGAGAGCTGAAACTCGGGACGAGTGCGCGCCTCGGCGGGCTGAGCGCGGAACTGGTGCTGCCGCGCTGAGGGGCAGCGGTGCAGATTGCCGCTTGCGGGGCGCGGGCCGGACCGCCAATGTAGTTGCAACAGGTTCGTGACAGCCGGCACAGGGAACCGGAACAAGCCGTCAGGTGCTGCGGTTGAATGCCCCGGCTGTCCAACCTAGATAAGGAAAAACCGGGAAGGGCCGGGGCTGCCGCAGGGGCGGGGCCGGTGCCCTTTCGCCAATGAGGAACACCGATGACCGAGACTCTCTCGACCACCTATCCGGTCCTGCCGCTGCGCGACATCGTGGTCTTTCCCCACATGATCGTGCCGCTGTTCGTGGGCCGGGAGAAATCCGTCCATGCGCTGGAACAGGTTATGGCCGACGACCGGCAGATCCTGCTGGCCAGCCAGATCGACCCGGCCGTGGACGAGCCCGACGCCGATGGCATCTACCGCACCGGCGTGCTGGCGAATGTGCTGCAGCTGCTGAAGCTGCCCGACGGCACCGTGAAGGTGCTGGTCGAGGGCAAGACGCGGGTGCAGATCACCGAATTCATCCCGAACGACGCCTTCTTCGAGGCGAAGGCCGAGGTGCTGACCGAGGTCGAGGGCGATCAGGAGACGATCCGCGCGCTCCTGCGCTCGGTCGCCGAGGAATTCGAGCGTTACGCCAAGATCCGCAAGAACATCCCCGAAGAGGCGCTGACCGCCGTCGCCGCCACGCAGGAAGCCGACAAGCTGGCCGATCTGGTGGCCGGCCATCTCGGCCTCGAGGTCAAGGAGAAGCAGGACCTGTTGGAGACGCTCGACGTGTCGGCGCGGCTCGAGAAGGTCTATGGCCTGATGCAGGGCGAGCTGTCGGTCCTTCAGGTCGAGAAGAAGATCAAGTCGCGCGTCAAGAGCCAGATGGAGAAGACGCAGCGCGAATACTATCTGAACGAGCAGATGAAGGCGATCCAGAAGGAACTCGGCGATGGCGACGAGGGCCAGAACGAGATCACCGAGCTGGAAGAGCGCATCGCCAAGGTCAAGCTGTCGAAGGAAGCGCGCGAGAAGGCCGAGGGCGAGGTCCGCAAGCTGAAGTCGATGTCGCCGATGTCGGCCGAGGCGACGGTGGTGCGCAACTACCTCGACTGGATGCTGTCGCTGCCCTGGGGCGTGAAATCGCGCACCAAGAAGGATCTGGACGCGGCGCAGAAGGTTCTCGACGCGGATCACTACGGGCTGGAGAAGGTCAAGGAACGCATCGTCGAATATCTCGCGGTGCAGGCGCGCTCGGACAAGCTGAAGGGGCCGATCCTGTGCCTCGTCGGCCCGCCCGGCGTGGGCAAGACCTCGCTCGGCCGCTCGGTCGCCAAGGCGACGGGGCGCGAGTTCATCCGCATCTCGCTTGGCGGCGTGCGCGATGAAAGCGAGATCCGCGGTCACCGGCGCACCTATATCGGCTCGATGCCCGGCAAGATCATCCAGGCGCTGAAGAAGGCGAAGACCACCAATCCGCTCATCCTGCTCGACGAGATCGACAAGATGGGACAGGATTTCCGTGGCGATCCGGCCTCGGCGCTCCTGGAGGTTCTCGACCCCGAGCAGAACGCGACCTTCGTCGATCACTATCTGGAGGTCGAATACGACCTGTCGAACGTGATGTTCCTGACCACGGCGAACAGCTACAACATGCCCGAGCCGCTGATGGACCGCATGGAGATCATCCCGCTCTCGGGCTACACCGAGGACGAGAAGATCGAGATCGCGCGCCAGCATCTGGTCAGCAAGGAGCTGAAGGCGAACGGGCTGAAGCCGGCGGAGTTCGAGGTTTCGGACGCGGCGCTGCGCGACATCGTGCGCTACTACACCCGCGAGGCGGGCGTGCGCGGCATGGAACGCGCGATCGCCAAGCTCGCCCGCAAGGCGGTGACCGAGATCCTGAAGTCGAAGGGCGCGGTAAAGCACGTCACGGTCGATCAGGCGAAGCTTGAGGAGTATCTGGGCATCAAGAAGTTCCGCTATGGGCTGGCCGAGAAGGAAGATCAGGTCGGCGTGGTGACGGGGCTTGCCTGGACGTCTGTCGGCGGCGATCTGTTGCAGATCGAGGCGCTGCGCCTGCCCGGCAAGGGGCGGATGAAGACCACCGGCAAGCTCGGCGATGTGATGAAAGAATCGATCGAGGCGGCGGCGAGCTATGTGCGCTCCATCGCCCCCGAGATCGGCGTGAAGCCGACCCGCTTCGAGGCGGTCGACATCCACGTTCACGTCCCCGAGGGCGCGACGCCCAAGGACGGGCCGAGCGCGGGCATCGCCATGGTGACCTCGATCGTCTCGGTGCTCACGGGCATTCCGGTGCACAAGGACATCGCGATGACCGGCGAGGTGACGCTGCGCGGCAACGTGCTGCCGATCGGCGGGCTGAAGGAGAAGCTGCTTGCCGCACTGCGCGGCGGCATCAAGACCGTGCTTATCCCCGACGAGAATACCCGCGATCTGGTCGACATCCCGGCCAACGTGAAGGCGGGGCTGGAGATCATCCCGGTCTCGCATGTGCGCGAGGTTCTGCCGCGCGCGCTGGTCCGGATGCCCGAGGCGATCGAATGGGACGAGGCGGCCGAGGAAGCGGCGGCGCTTGCGCGCGCCAATGCGGCTTCGGGGGCGACGTCGGGGGCGCTTGCGCACTGATCGGGGTCTGTTTTCCGTAACAGGGCCGCGTCCGGGGAATCGGGCGCGGCTTTGTCATTTTCCGGCACCGATTCCTGTGGCCCGGCCGCGGGGGGGCGGTTAGTCTCTGTCCCGGATAGTTTTGCCAGACATGGCAGTTCGGAGGGTTTCATGGTGAAGAGCAGCACGACCGGAACGGATGCAGAGGTGAAGAAGGCCGCAGCACCCAGGGCCGGCGGGCCCAAGGCTGCCGCGCCCAAGGCGGCAGCGGCGAAGGGGGCAGCGAAAGCCAGGCCGGCGCCGAAGCCCGCGCCCACGGAGGCCGATGCCGAAGCCGGTGCGGCAGCCCTGCGCAAGAAGGATTTCGTCGAGCGCGTTCTCGAGGCGGCCGGAGCGGTCAACAAGGCGCAGGCCAAGGCGGTGGTGGACCATGTGCTGGCCGAACTCGGTGCGGCCCTCGCGAAAGGCGAGAGCCTGATTCTGCCGCCGCTTGGCAAGCTGAAGGTGACGAAGCGTGCCGAGAAGGCGGGGGCCGGGCATGTCACGGTCAAGGTGAAGACCTCGACCGGCCAGGCGGACAAGGGTGCGAAGCAGGCTGCGGGGAAAGCTGCCGGCAAGTCCGTGGGCGAAAAGGATGAAAAATCCGTCTGAGCCCCCCTTGCGGTCGTCCGAAAGGGACGGTAGAAGCCGGCTTATCGGGCGATTAGCTCAGCGGTAGAGCGCTTCGTTCACATCGAAGATGTCAGCGGTTCAAATCCGTTATCGCCCACCAGAATATTGAAAGCCTCGGGTTTGACCCGAGGCTTTCTTCATTTCTCGCTGTGGCCATCGGTTCCTGAAAACTGCTTTCCCGGGGATGCCCCGAATCCGGCGCCGCCGGCCGTGAGGCCGGCGCCGCCTCGTTTCGTTTCCGGAATTCCCCCGTCGATTTATGCGAAAGCCGGAAACCATGGCATGGGCGCGAAAGCTGGCTTTTGGCAGTCAATTCCCGATGATATTTGACAATCTTTCAATTGCGTGCTTACCGTTTTGCGATATGCAATTTTGCGGGCAGGAAAGTAATCAAGATGTCTCTCCCCGATCTCGATACCCTTCTGGGGCATACTCATGACGAACTGGTCGCGTTCCAGGCGAAAGTGGCCAAGGCCATTCATGTCGCGCAGGAGCGTGCCCGGGACGAAGCCAAGGCTGCCGCACTCGAAGCGATCAAGGCCACCGGGTTCAGCTTTACAGAGCTGTTCGGCGGTGAAACGGCTGCCACGGGCAAGCCGGCCAGGGCCAAAACTGCCAGTGTCGCCAAATATGCCAATCCCGCCGACCCGACGCAAACCTGGTCCGGGCGCGGGCGCAAGCCGCACTGGGTCGTCGAATGGCTGGCGGCGGGCAAGGCGCTCGACGATCTGCTGATCCGCTGAACGCTGGCGAAAGCTATCCTGAAAGGGCCCCTGCCTGGCGGCGGGGGCCTTTTATTGTGCCGGGTCGGTTCCGGTTTCCGTCGCGGGCTTCGCGCCTTTCAGGGCGGTGGCATTCCGGCAATGGTGCGATTGGCGAATTGCGACGATTTTCCGATGGCGCTCCGACCGTCGCAAAGCACTCGGGGGTTTCCGAATTGCGCCGCTGCGCATAAGACTTGTGGCAATTTCCCGACGATTGGAGTGGTGCGAATGAACGAAACTGCCGGCCCGGGAACCTGGGCAATCTATCGCCGCACGATCGGCCTTCTGGCCGGAGAGCGGCGGCTGGCGATTGCGCTGATGCTGGCCGGGGCCGGGGTGGCTGTCGTTCAGCTGGCCGAACCCGTGCTGTTCGGGCGGATGATCGACTCTCTCGCCGCGGGGACGGGGGCGTTCGGGCTGATCGGGCTTTGGGCGCTGTTCGGGCTTGTCGGGATCGTCGTCGGGGCGGGGCTGGCCATCGCCTCGGACCGGCTGGCGCATCGCAGCCGGATGGGGGCGCTGGCGCAGGCCTTCTCGCGCGCGATCACCCTGCCGGTCGGCTATCACGCCGAGAAGGGCACGGGCGCGGTGGTGCGGGCGATCCTATCGGGGACGGACGCGCTGTTCGGCATCTGGCTCGGGGTGCTGCGCCAGCAGCTGACGGCGCTTCTCGGCGTGATCTTGCTGATCCCGACGGCGTTCTCGATGGACTGGCGGATGGCGCTGGTGCTGCTTGGGCTTGGCGCGGTCTATCTGGTCGCGAATGTCGTGGTGGTGCACAAGACCGACAGCGGGCAGAAGGCGGTCGAGCGGGTGTCGAATTCGCTGTTCAGCCGGGTGGGCGATGTGCTGGGCAATGTCACGGTGGTGCAAAGCTACGGCCGCTTCGCGATGGAGATGAACGAGCTGCGGGCGATGACCTCGGCACTTTTGTCGGCGCAATATCCGGTGCTGACCTGGTGGGGGATGCTGACGGTGCTGACGCGGGCGGCGGCGACGCTGACCATGGTGGGCATCTTCGCCACCGGCGCGGTGCTGGCGGCGCGGGGGGAGATTTCGGTGGGCAAGATCGTCTCGTTTGGCGCCTTCGCCGGGCTGATGGTTGGCCAGCTCGATCAGCTGGCGTCCTTCGTGACCGGGGTGTTTCGCCAGACGCCGGTGCTGCGCAGCTATTTCGCGCTGATGGATGCGAGTTCTGAAGTGGCCGACCGGCCGGGGGCACGCCCCTTCGCCGCCCCGCCCGCGGGGCATATCCGTTTCGACGATGTGAGCTATCATTTCCCGGGCAGCGATCAGGGGCTTGATAATATTGATTTCGAGGTGCTGCCCGGTCAGACCGTGGCGCTGGTCGGGCCGACGGGCGCGGGCAAGACCACCTGCATCGCGCTTCTGCAGCGCCTGCGCGAGCCCGACTGCGGCACGATCACCATCGACGGTCTGCCGATCGGCGACGTGACGCTCGAGGCGCTGCACGCCGCCATCGCGACGGTGTTTCAGGAGGCGGGGCTGTTCAACCGCTCGATCGCCGAGAACATCCGCGTCGGCCGGCCCGGCGCGACGATGGAGGAGGTGATCGAGGCCGCGCGTCTGGCCGAGGCCGACGAGTTCATCCGCCGCAAGCCGGGGGGCTACGATTTCGTCATCGGCGAGCGCGGCGCGGCGCTGTCGGGCGGCGAGCGTCAGCGCATCGCGCTGGCCCGCGCGGTGCTGAAGGGGGCGCCGATTCTGGTGCTGGACGAGGCGACATCGGCGCTCGATCCGGTGACCGAGGCGAAGATCAAGCGCGCTATCGACCGGGTGCGGCACGGGCGCACCACGCTGATCATCGCGCATCGGCTGTCGACGGTCTCGGGCGCGGATCTGATCCTGGTGTTCCGTCAGGGCCGGATCGTCGAGCGTGGCCGGTTCGAGGAGCTGGTGGCGCAGGGCGGGCTGTTCGCGCAGATGGTGCGCGAAGGGCAGATCGCGCCGCCGCGGGACGAGGCGCAGGGCTGAGGCGGGGTTTCCTGGGGGCGGCGTCGCCGGGGGCTCTGCCCCCGCTGCGGCCGTGCCGCAGCTCCCCCGGGATATTTTCGGCGAATCGAAAGGGGGAGCGCGGTTTCAGCCGGCGGCGGCGAGGGCTTTCAGGCAGGCCTCGAAGCCGGTGAGGTCGGTGTAAAGCGCGTCGGGGGCGGCGCGGTGCACCGTGACCGGCCCCATGCGCCGCGTGATCCCGCCGTGCAGCATCAGATTGTCGATCATGCCGAAATCTTCGAGCGACAGCCCGTCGGGGCCGCGCTGATAGCCGTCCTCGGCGCGGCGGACGGCGCCCTGGTAGAACGCCATCGTGCGGGCGAAGTGATCGTCAGTGACATTGGTATAGGCGGCGACGGCCTTGCCCTGCGCGCACATGTAGCCGAGTTCGAAGCTGGTGCCGACATCGGCGGCGATGCCGCGAAACGGCGTCAGATTGGCGACGATGCCATCGGCGGCGTTCATCATCTCCTCGTCGACGGCGCTGATCCTGAGGCCGAACTCGAAGGGGGTCTCGGCGGGCGGGATCTCGGCGTCGCCCGGGCAGATCGGATCGAAGCCGTAGCGGCGGGCGAGGGCGGATTTCGCCGCCATCACCTGCGCCGCGTCGGGCAGGAACACTTCCGGTCCGGCGAGGTAGAGCCGCATCGGATCAGCCCCACTCGGCGGTGAATTCGCGCCACTCGCCCTTCGACATGCCGGAGGTTTCCTGCGTCACGGTCTCGCCGGCGAGGCGGCGCTTGAGCACCGCGACGCCCGAGGCCGAGAGCCCGACGGCGCCGAGGCGGTAATCCTCGAATGCCGAATAGGCGAGCGGCACCCAGTCCTTGACGATCTTGCAGATCTCCTCGGCGTAGACGCGGATCTCGTATTGCGCATGGGCATCGGCGCGCAGGCGCAGGAAGTGGAACAGGTTGTGCAGATCCACCTTCCAATACCACTGGGTATAGACGTTGGCGGGCAGGTTCATCCGGGCGAGTTCGCGCGCGAGGCCCATCTTGCCGGTCGTTTCGTCGGGCGTCAGCATGTCCTCGTAATGGTCATAGGCGCGCATCGCGTCTTCGCGCAGCAGATCGAGGACGCGGGCGGCCTCGGCCCCTTCGAGGAGCTGGCCGCGGCCCTGATTGTTCACTTTGGACTGCGCGGCGAGCTGCTCGGGCGCGGGGATGTAGAACTCGCGGTCGAGGATCGAGTAGCGCGCCGAGTATTCGTTGACGTTGGCGGTGCGGTGGCGGATCCACTGCCGCGCGACGAACACCGGCAGCTTGACGTGGAGTTTGATCTCGCACATCTCGAACGGCGTCGAGTGCCAGTGCCGCATCAGGTAGCGGATCAGCCCGCGGTCGTCGCTGACCGCCTTGGTGCCGCGCCCGTAGCTGACGCGCGCGGCCTGGGTGATGGCGTTGTCATCGCCCATGTAGTCGATCACCCGCACCAGACCGTGATCGAGCACCGGATAGGCGGTGTAAAGATGCGCCTCCATCCCCGGGGCGGTCGCGCGCAGCGTGGTGCGGGTCTCGGCGCGCTCGGCCGCGATGTCGGCGAGCTGTTCGGGGGTGAGGGTCATGGCGGTCTCCGGTCGGTGAATGGCGAAAGGGGTAGCCCGGCCGGCGCGTCGAGGCAAGCGGCAGGTGCTGGACCCGGCCGGTGGGGCCGCTATGTTCCCAGGCAGGAAACCCACAGGGAAGGGAACGGGAATGAAGATCCGTTATCTGCATACGATGGTGCGCGTGCTCGATCTGGAAAAGAGCATGGCGTTTTATGAGCTGCTGGGGCTGAAGGAGACGAAGCGGATCGAGAACGAGGCCGGCCGGTTCACGCTGGTGTTCATGGCGCCCGAGGGTCAGCCCGAATGCCCGGTCGAGCTGACATGGAACTGGGACGGCGATGCGGGCCTGCCCTCGGACAGCCGGCATTTCGGCCATCTCGCCTATGAGGTCGAGGATATCTACGCGATGTGCGCGGCCCTGCAGGCTGCGGGCGTGACGATCAACCGCCCGCCGCGAGATGGGCACATGGCCTTCGTGCGCTCGCCCGACAATGTGTCGATCGAGCTGTTGCAGGCCGGGCCCGCGAAGGCGCCGGCCGAGCCCTGGCTGTCGATGGGCAATACCGGGAGCTGGTGAGGCCTGGGGTTCCGGGGGAAGGGGGCTCCGCCCCCGTCTCCTTCGGAGACTCCCCCGGGATATTTGTGGAAAGCCGAAAGAACGGACGTCCGTTCTGAAGGCCGCCGGTCTCAGCCGTTGAACTTGTCGCGCAGCTTGTCGAGCGGGCTGCGGGTGTCTTCGGCGGCCGGGGCGGGGGCCTTGGGTTTCGCGGGCTTTTCCGGTTTCGGCTCTGCGGGGGCGCGTTCGGGATGGGTGCCGGCCGAGGAGCGCGGCGGCGCCACCCGCAGGCTGACCGCGTTCAGGAAATGATCGCCCTCGCCGCGCGCGAGCGCCGGCGCGCCGTCCGAGATGCCGTGCAGCAGATCGGCGAGCCAGCCCTCGCGGTCGGCCTTCGAGAAATCGCCGAGCACGTAATTCGCCACCTTCGCCTTGTCGCCCGGATGGCCGACGCCGAGGCGGACGCGAGCGTAGGCCTCGCCCATGTGCTGGCTGATCGAGCGCAGCCCGTTGTGCCCGGCATGGCCGCCGCCCTGCTTCAGCCGGCATTTGCCCGGCGCGATGTCGAGCTCGTCATGGAACACCGTGATGTCCTCGAGCGGGATCTTGTAGAAATCCGCCGTCGGCCGGACCGAGCGGCCCGAGTCGTTCATGTAGGTCGCGGGCTTGAGCAGCACGATGCGTTCGCTGCCGATGCGGCCCTCGCTCACTTCGCCCTGAAAGCGTGCGCGCCACGGGCCGAAACCGTGATCTTCGGCGATGCGGTCCACCGCCATGAAGCCGATGTTGTGGCGGTTGCCGGCATATTGCGCGCCGGGATTGCCCAGTCCGACCCAGAGTTTCATCTTGGCTCTCCTTTGGCGCGGGTTCTAGCGAGCCGGGTCAGGGTTGTCACGTGTAGGGCCGTCATCTGCGCGCTGCCGCCGCGATGCGGGCGATGCCCTCGGCGATGCGCTCGGCCGGGATCGAGGAATAGGCGAGCCGGTAGAACCCCGCACCGCGCGAGGGATCGGTGAAGAAGGGCGCGCCCGGCTCGATCAGCACGTCGCGGCCGCGCAGTTCCGCCGCCAGCCGGTCGGCCGCGATCCCACCCGGTGTGGCGAGCCAGAAGCTCGATCCGCCGCGTGCGGAGGGCGTTCCCGCGACCAGCCCGTTCGCCACCAGCGCGCGCGCCATCTCGGCCCGGCGCTCGGCATAGACGCGGCGCATCCGGTTCATCTGCGTGTCGTAATGACCGAGCGCCAGGAAATGCGCGAGCGTGCGTTGCAGCATCCCCGGCGGATGGCGCAGCGTCAGCGCGCGCAGCGCCCGTGCCTCGTGGATCACCCGCCGGTCCGCCACCAGATAGCCGAGCCGCAGCCCCGGAAACACCGATTTCGAGAACGACCCGACATGGATCACCGCGCCGCCCGCATCCATCGCTTTCAGCGCGGGCGAGGGGGCGCCGGCGAAGGACATCTCGAATTCGTAATCGTCCTCGATCACCGCGAAGCCCTCGGCGCCGGCGCGCTCGAGCAACCGGGCGCGGCGGGCGGGCGACATCGCGACGCCGGTCGGGCTGTGATGGCTCGCGGTGGTGAAGACGGCGCTGGTGCCTTGCGGGATCGCCTCGGGGTCGAGGCCGGCCTCATCGACGGCGACCGCGCTCAGCCGCGCGCCGGTTTGGGCGAGGATGGTGCGCAGGCCGGGATAGCCCGGATCCTCGAACGCGGCGAGCGAGGTCCGCCCGCCCAGCATCACCTCGGCCGCGAGCCACAGCCCGTTCTGCGCCCCGAGCGTCAGCAGCACCTGATCGGCCTCGGCCCGGATGCCGCGCCGGGGCAGGATGTGGCGCAGGATGTAATCGACCAGCTCCGGATCGTCGCTGTCGTAAAGATCGCCGGTCAGCGCCACGAATTCGCGCCGGCCGAGCGCACGGCGTGCGCAGTCGCGCCAGGCCGCATGATCGACGAGCGCCGGATCCGCCTGACCGTAGACGAAGGGATAGCGGTAGCGGCGCCAGTCGGGCACGCGGTCCTTGCGCTCGGCCCGGCTCAGCCTTGTGTCAAGGACCGCATCCCAGTCGAAACCGCCGCCCGCCGCCGGCGCCGGGGCAGGCGGCAAGGGCTCGATCCGGTCCGAGACGAAATGCCCCGCCCGGTCGCGGCTGGTCAGGTAATCGGCGGCGACGAGCTCGGCATAGGCCTGCGTCACCGTCACCCGCGCGACGGCCAGCACGCCTGCCATGTGCCGCGCCGAGGGCATCCGCTCGCCCGGACGAAACCGCCCCTCCAGCACGCCCGCGATGATCTGGCGGCGCAGCTGCACCTGCAAGGGCACGGTGCTTGCGCGGTCGATGAAGAAGGCTTCGGCGGGAATCGGCATTTCTGGCCCCGTTGTGTCACCGCGATGAGGCCAGATCGCCCGCCGACAGGCAAGCGAAAGGCGGAACGGATCGCTCCGCCCCGCCTCACTCGCACGCCGTCTCGGATCGGGAGCGGCGCCCCTGCTTTCGCTTTGCCGAAAATATCCCGGGGGTGAGGGCCGTCAGGCCCGAGGGGGCAGAGCCCCCTCTCTTTTTCCCGTCGGCGGGGCAGAGGCCCCGCTCTTTCAGTCAGACTTCAGCCGAACACCCTGGTCAGCGCCTTGTCGACGGCCTCGGTGATCTTGTCGATGTCGTCGGGGCGCGCGATCAGCGCCGGGCTGAAGCACAGCGTGTTGTTGAACCCCGGCAGCGAGCGGTTGGTCATGCCGATGATCACGCCCTGCGCCATCACGTCGGCGACAACGGCCGCGACCTTCTTCTCGTCCATCGGCTCCTTGGTGGCGCGGTCGGCCACCAGCTCGGCGCCGCAGAACAGCCCCTTGCCGCGCACGTCGCCGATCACCTTGTGCTTCTCCATCAGCGCTTCGAGGTTGGCGACCATCCGCGCCCCCATCGCCAGCGTGTTGTCGAGCAGGTTCTCGTCTTCGATGATGCGGAAGTTCTCCAGCGCCGCCGCCGGGCCCGCCGTACAGCCGCCGAAGGTCGAGATGTCGCGGAAGTAGCTCATCGGATCTTCCGGCGCGTCCTTGAACATGTCGAAGACCTTCTCGGTCGTCACCATGCACGAGATCGCCGCATAGCCCGAGGCCACGCCCTTCGCCATCGTCACGAAATCGGGCTTCACGCCGAAGTTCTGATAGCCGAACCAGGTGCCGGTGCGCCCGATGCCGCAGACCACCTCGTCGATGTGCAGCAAGATATCGTATTTCTTGCAGATCTCCTGCACCCGCTCCCAGTAGCCCTTGGGCGGAACGATCACGCCGCCGCCGGCGGTGACCGGTTCCAGAACGATCGCGCCGACCGTCTCCGGGCCTTCGCGCAGGATCACTTCCTCGATCGCGTCGGCGGCGCGCTCGCCGTAATTCTCGACATCCCACTGCTTGCGATACTCAAGGCAATGCGGCACCCGCACGAAACCTTCCGGGAACGGGCCATACTGCATCGAGCGCTCGTCCTGACCGGCGCTCGCCAGCGTGCCGATGGTGGTGCCGTGGTAATCGCGGTCGCGATACAGGATCTTCCACTTCTTGCCGCCGTAATGACGCGCCGAGATCTGGCGCACCATCTTGTAGACCTTCTCGTTCGCTTCCGAGCCCGAGTTCGCGTAATAGACGCGGCTCAGCCCCGGCATCTTCGACAAGAGCTTCTCGGCGAACAGCGCGCCCGGGATGGTGCCGCCCGAACCGGCCCAGTAGTTCAGCTTCACCAGCTGGTCGCGCACCGCGTTGGCGATGCTTTCGCGCCCGTAGCCGACGTTGACGGTCCACACCCCGCCCGAGACGGCATCGAGGAATTCCTTGCCGTTCGCGTCCCACAGACGCATCCCCTTGCCCTCGACGAACAGGCGCGGGTCGGTGGTTTCATACTGCTTGTGCTGGCTGAGGTGATGCCAGACGCCTTCGCGGTCGGCCTTGACCGCGTGGCTGAGATCGTTGGTGGTGAGATCGAGGGTCATGGGGAGGGGCTCCAGAGGAATCCGTTACGCTTCGGGGCCAGCCTGCGCCGTGGCGCCCTCGGGCGATAGTTCCAGATGTTTCCCATTCATGAGGCCAGATTACAGCCCCACCTGGCGATACGGTGCGGTTTCTGGCGGCTGACTGTGCATTCGTGACGCCGGGAAGTTCTTGATGTGCGGGGGTGCGTAGAGGCATCCTGTCCGCATCCGGTGCCGAAGCGGCATCGCAGATCCGACGCGTGCCCGTTGGGGGCCCGCCACGGAGATGAAAGGAAAGAACGATGAAGCTCAATGTCATCCTCGTCAGCACCCGCCCCGGCCGCAACGGCAAGCCGGTGGCCGACTGGTTCTTCGACTATGCCAAAGCGCACAAGGGCGCCTTCGACGAGGTGGTGCTGACCGACCTCGCCGAGGTGAACCTGCCGCTCTACGATGAGCCGAACCACCCGAAGATGCAGAAATACGAGCACGAGCACACCAAGGTGTGGAGTGAGATCGTCGCGGGTTCGGACGCTTTCGTCTTCGTGCTGCCGGAATACAACTTCACCGCGCCTCCGGGCTTCGTGAACGCCATCGACTATCTGTGGAACGAATGGGCCTACAAACCGGCGAGCTTCGTCAGCTATGGCGGCGTGTCGGGCGGTCTGCGTTCGGTGCAGACGGCGAAGACGCTGCTGACCACGGTCAACGTCATGCCGATCCCCGAACAGGTGGTGATCCCGATGGTGTTCGGCCATATCGCCGACGGCAAGTTCACCCCCGAGAAGCCGCATGTCGACAGCGCCGATCAGACCATCGAGGCGCTGGCGAAATGGGCGCAGGCGCTGAAGACGCTGCGCTGAGACACCGGGACTGACGATCCTGCGCTGATCTTTTGCGCTGAACGATCCCGGATGCGGCCGGGCGGGCAAGGTTCCGCCCGGCCGTCTCGTTTCTCGCTTTCGCCTCTGGCCGCGCTGTGGCAGGGTCCCGGCGAAACGGCACCGACGGCTTCGCCGCGTGCCATGATGCGCCGGCCGGCTTGTGCCGGCCGCGCCAACACCGCGAAAGGGCAGTGCATGAAACAGGTTGAACTGGGCCGGACCGGCCTGATGGTGTCTGAACTGTGCCTCGGCTCGATGACCTGGGGCACGCAGAACACCGAGGCCGAGGGACACGCCCAGATCGACCGCGCGCTGGAGCGCGGGGTGAATTTCATCGACACCGCCGAGATGTATCCGACCAACCCGGTCACCGCGGCGACCGCGGGCGATACCGAGGCGATCATCGGCAGCTGGCTCGCCGCCCGTGGCGGGCGCGACCGGCTGGTGCTGGCGACGAAGATCGTCGGCCGCGGCAGCCCGGCGAAGGAGGGGGGCTCCGGCCCGATCACGCCCGAAGGGATCCGCGCCGCGCTCGAAGCCTCGCTGAGCCGTCTGTGCACCGATCACGTCGATCTCTATCAGTTCCACTGGCCGAACCGCGGGCATTACCATTTCCGCCGGATGTGGACGTGGAACCCGGCGAAGCAGCCCTCGAAAGCCGAGATCGAGGATGACATGGCGGCCTGCCTCGACACCGTTCAGGCGCTGGTCGCCGAGGGCAAGATCCGCCATTTCGGCCTGTCGAACGAAACCTGCTGGGGCATGGCGGAATGGCTGCGGCTGGCCGATGCCGGCCACGGGCCGCGCGCGGCGAGCGTGCAGAACGAATATTCGCTGATGTATCGCGTCCACGATACCGACATGGCCGAGCTTTCGGTGCATGAGGGGGTGACGCTGCTCGCCTATTCGCCGCTCGCGGTGGGGATGCTGAGCGGCAAGTATACGGGCGCTCAGGTGCCCGATGGCTCGCGCATGGCGCGCACCCCCGATCTTGGCGGGCGGGCGCTGCCGCGCGCCTTCGGGATCGCCGATCTTTATGTCGATTTCGCACGCGGGCATGGCCTCGATCCGGTGACGATGGCGATTGCCTGGATCCTGACCCGGCCGTTCCCGGTGGTGCCGATCCTCGGGGCGACTTCGGTCGAACAGCTCGACCGTTCGCTCGATGCGGCCGATACGGTGCTTTCCCCCGAGGTTCTGGCGGGGATCGAGCGCATCCACCGCGCCCATCCGCTGCCGTTCTGATCCGGCCCGAACGGGCCTTGCGCAACCCGGCGCGGCCGCCGTCCGTTGTGTATTTCCAGTTGCGGCCGTTGCGAGGTTATCTTGCGGAAACTGATCCTTGGCCTCTTGACCGGCGGGCTGGTCGCGGGGCTTGCGGCCTGCACGCCGTGGTGGCGTCACAAGACGCCAACGTCTCCGGCCGTCACTGCGCCGCTGCGCGACCATGGCGTGATGATCTCGTCCGTCGTGGCCTTCGATCCGGCGCGGTTCTCGGGCACGTGGTATGTGGCGCAAAGCGGCATTCCGGGCTGCGCCGGTGCGCGTCAGGTCTGGACGCGGGCGGGCAATGGCTGGAACGTCACCGGCACCGATTGCGGCGGCTCGCAGGAGGCGGCGCTTTCCGATCACCTCGCGCTCACCGGGCCGGGCGGGCGCTTCATGCCGTCGCGCAGCTTCGGCGCAGAGAAGATCTGGGTGCTGTGGGCCGATGAAGGTTACCGGGTCGCGGTGCTCGGCACGCCCTCGGGCAAGTTCGGCATGATCCTGACCCGCACCATGCCGCCGCGCGGCGATCTGGTGACGGCGGCGCGCCGGGTGCTCGATTTCAACGGCTACGACATGCGCCGCATCGGGCGCTGAACCGACATCGCGGATCAGCCGATCCGGCGAAACTCCGCGCGCGGGCCCCGGTTGTCGAAAAACGGCACCGGGGCTTCGTCGTCCGGGCCCCGTTCCAGCCGGGCGCGGGTTTCGGCCAGCACCACCTCGGTGATGAACGGCAGGTCGAGCCCGTGGGTGTCGGCCATCGGCACCCATTGCAGATGCGACAGCTCGTCCGAGGCGCGGCTGAAATCGTCGGGCGAGGAGGCGATGTCCTCGGCCATCACGGTGAAGAAGCGCGCGTCGAACCGACGGCTGCGGCCGCGCGGCGTGATCGCGCGGAACACGAAGCGCAGCCCCTGAGCCGCAGGGCGCAGCCCGGCTGCGGCGAAGGGTTCCCAGCCTTCCGGCACATTCCCGGGCCAGGTGCCGGGCACCCCGAGGAGCAGCCCGGTTTCCTCCTGCAACTCGCGGATCGCGGCGGCGGCAAGGGCGGGGACGATTTCCGGGGTGGAGGTTTCGGCGGACAGCCGCCGCGTTTCGGTGGCGGCGAGCGGGCTCAGCAGTGGCACGGCGCTGTCTGCCGGCTCTACCGCTCCGCCGGGGAACACGAATTTCGACGGCATGAAGGCGGCCCCCGCGCCGCGCATCCCCATCAGCACATGCGCCCCGCCCGGCAGGTCGCGGCGCACGATCAGCACGCTTGCGGCATCGCGTAGCGGGCGCTCTTCGGGGATCGGGTCTTGCATCGGGGCCTCCGGGTTCGTTCTCGGGGCGCGAGTATGGAGGGAAACGATGCCGCCGCAAGGCCCCGTCCGCGGCTCCCTTCACGGATGCTTGAGGCGGGCGACGGAATCTTTGCCCTGCGCCGTATGATCTGATGAGCGGCCTGAGACGGGACGCGAGCCAAGCGACATGCGAGGAGTTGCACATGACGAACGAGTTCAAGACCACGGTTCTGGCCCTGCTGGTGGCGGGCGCGGCGGCGGTGACGGCACTGCCGGCGATGGCTCAGGATGCACCGGGCCCGGATGGCCGGGACGGGCCGGAGATGCCCTTCGCCCGTGGGGCGGGCATGGCGGGGCTGCTGAAGCAGTTCGACGCGAATGGCGACGGCAAGGTGACGCTGGCCGAGATCCAGTCCGGCCGCAAGGCTCAGGCCCAGTCGATCGACGCCAACGGCGACGGCAAGATCAGCGCCGACGAGTTGGTCAATGCCCAGATCGCCCGGATGCGCCCGATGCTCGAGGCCCGCGCCAAGGCCCGGATCGCGGCGCAGGATACTGACGGTGACGGCCTGTTGTCGGCGGCCGAACTGGCTCTGCCGCCGATGCCGGAGCGTCTGATGGACAAGTTCGGTCCGAAGGGCGACGGCGCCATCGATCTGTCGGATCTGCGCGGCCCGATGATGGGCGCCATGATGGGCGACCGGGACTGGGGCGAGCGCGGGCATGGCCGCGGCGACCGCGGGCCGGGCATGATGGGCGGAAATGGCCCGGACGGCGATTGCGGTGTGAGGCCGATGGCCGGTCCGATGGGCGGCCCCGGCCCGCAGGGCAAGCCCGCGCAGAACTGAAGTCTCGGGGGCCGGCTCCGGTTCGTTGAATGGGCCGGTTCGTTGAATGGGCCGGTTCGTTGAATGGGATCGTCCGGGCGCCGGTTCGCCGGTGCCCGGGCAGGCCTCTCGCCGGGGGGTGTCTCTCTGTCCGGTTTGCCAGCCCGGCAGCGTTCCGCTAGAGCATTGGGATCATGACGATGGCTTTCGATGCGGACAACGACGTCTCGGACGAGGCGCTTCTGGGTCTTTACGGCAACGGGGACCGGCGGGCCGCGCGTGAGCTGACAGTGCGGCTGACGCCTCTGGCGTTCCGGGTGGCGCTGCGAATGCTGGGCGACCGGGCCGAGGCCGAGGATATCGCTCAGGAAGCGATGCTGCGACTGTGGAAAGTCGCGCCGGACTGGCGCCGGGGCGAGGCTCAGGTCTCGACCTGGCTTTACCGGGTGGTGACCAACCTCGCGACCGACCGTCTGCGCCGGCGCCGGGGCGTCGGGCTCGATGAGGCGCCCGAGATCGAGGACACCTCGGCCGGTGCCTGCGCGCAGATGATCGAGGGCGACCGGATGACGGCCCTCGAGGGGGCTCTGGCGCAGCTGCCCGCGCGGCAGCGTCAGGCGGTGGTGCTGCGCCATCTCGAGGGGCTGTCGAACCCCGAGATCGCCGCGGCGATGGACATCGGGGTCGAGGCCGTCGAAAGCCTGACGGCGCGCGGCAAACGAGCGCTGGCGGCCATTCTGGAAGGCCGGCGCACCGAGTTGGGGTATGACGATGAGTGAGGGATCTTCCGCGATGACCGATCTGGACCGCCTGTTCGCCGAAGCGCGCTCTGCCGTGCCGGAACCGGGAGCGGCGTTGCTCGCGCGGGTGCTGACGGATGCAGAGGCTGTGCAGGATGCCCGGCTCCGGGTCTCTGGCCGGTCGCCGAAGCGGGCCGCGCACCGGGGGGTGCTTGGGCGGGCGGTTCGGGCCGCGGTCGCGCTGGCCGGCGGCTGGGGCGGCGTCGGCGGGCTGGTCGCGGCGACGGTCGCGGGGGTGTGGATCGGCTTCGGGCTGAGCGCCGGCAACACCGGGGGCGAGCTCTTGTCTGGCACGTTCGGTGCGACATGGGGGATCTCGTCCGGCACGGAAACACAGCCGGGCTCGGTTCTGGGCAGCAGCGATATTCTGGCTCTGGCCGGAGAATGACGGGGGGAATGGCACAGATGACGCAAACGGCTCCGCAGCGGCGCAACTGGCTGAAACTGGCCCTCGGGCTTTCGGTGGGGCTGAACCTGCTGGTGGCGGGGGCGGTGATCGGCGGGATGATCGGGCATGACCGGCGGATGCCGCGTCCGCCCGGGGACTTCGGTCTCGGCCCGCTCGGCGCGGCCTTCTCGCCCGAAGACCGGCGTCAGATGCGGCGCGAGTCGGCGCAGGCGGGGGCGGATGTGTCGCAGCTGCGCACCGAACTGCGCGGCGATCTGGATGCTCTCGCCGCGGCGCTGGAGGCAGAGCCCTGGAACGAGGCGGCCGTGCGCGCTCAGCTGGCGCAGATGCACGCGCACGCCATGCAGCGCGCCCAGATCGGCGAACAGGTCATGCTCGACCGGCTCGGGCGGATGACGGTGGACGACCGGCGCGCCTATGCCGAACGGCTGCGCGCCCGACTGTCGGACATGGGCCCGCCCGACGACCGCGGGCCGGATCCGGCCGGCCGGGCGCGCTGAGCGCGTCTTTCGGCATCGACGGCCGCACTGCCGAAAGAAAGGAAACGTGTTCTTAATCATTTTGTCGTCGACTGGATCTGTCAGCTGGGGAGGTGTCTCATGGCACAGATCGAGATGGTGACGGGGGGCCGGGGATGGCGCTGGCCCGGGGCGATGGTCGCGCTTGCCGGAATTGGTGCCGGGGTCGCGCTGCTGTTCTGGGGGCTGTGGGTCGGGCAGTTCGCGGCCCCGCCCGGCCATGTTCTAGACAGTCGCGACGCGGCGGAGGAAGCCGCGCTTTGTCTGCAGATCTCGCAAGAGGCGCAAGCCCGCGGCGGCGGGGTGTTTCTGGGCAGCTACCCCGATGAGGCGTCGCGGTTCTGGAGCGCGCGACTGCGCGCCCAAAGCCGTTCGATTGCGCAAGACCTGTCCCGGGGGCGGGTGCGGCTCAACGCCGTGGTGGCGGCGGTCCGGCGCGAGGGGGCTCAGGACTGGCTGCCCGGCGCGATGGAGGTGTGTTCGCGCAGGGCGCTGATGTATGGGGCGCATTTCGCGGCTTTCGATCGGGGCTGACGGTTTCGGTTTTGGCACAATCTTTCGACACCGGCGTCTGGCACGGGCCCGAGGCTTCGGGGCAAAACGCGAGGAATGGATGACGGACGAGACGGATCGCCAGGTCTTGCGGCGGATGATCGAGGCCGGTCGGCGCATCACGCGCGAGTCGACCGCGGATGCGGCGCTTTCGCTGGCGGTGACGCGCGCGGGGCAAGATGTTCTGGGTCTGATGATCGAGGTCCCGGCGGTGACCGAACGGCACATGACCCTCGCGGATCTGCCGGAGGTAATCGAAGACCGGGCGCTGCGTCTGGTGATCGAGGGGCCGGGCGGCGGCCTGGGGCTGATGGTGCTGGGGGTCGAGGTGTTGTCCGCCATCGTGCAGATGCAGACGATCGGCCGGTTGTGCCGCACCGATACCGCGAACCGGCGGCCGACGCGCACCGACGCCGCGATGGCTGTGGAATTCGTCGACCGGCTCCTGTCGGAAATCGAGCGCGAGCTTGCCGGATCCGCGGCGGCCGGGTGGGGAGCGGGGTTTCGCTATGCCTCGTGGATCGAGGAGGGGCGCCCGCTCGCGACCTTGCTGGAGGATACAGCATTTCGGGTCTGGAAGATTGAGGGGCGGCTGGGTCCCGCCGGAACGGGCGGAGACATGCTCTGGGTCGTGCCGGCGGATGGCCGGGGAGGGCGGGGGCGCCCTCCTGTCGCCGCCGCGGAAGGGGGCGATGCGCCCCCTCCTGCCGATCCCGACTGGGATACGCGGCTGAGCCGTTCGGTTCTCGGGGCACATGCCCGGCTCGATGCGGTGCTTAACCGGATGGCGCTGCCGCTGTCGGAGGTCCTTGCCTTGCGCCCCGGGATGGAGATTCCGTTGCCTGGCGCCGAGATCGGGGCGATCCTCGTCGAGGCGGAGGGGCGCCGTCTGGCGCGCGGCAGGCTCGGGCAGTTTCGCGGGCAGCGCGCGGTGTTGCTCGGTGCGGAGGAGGTCACCGCCCCCCGGGAGCAGCCGCAGCCCGGCCCGTCCGATAGTGTGCCCGTCGCCGATTGCGCACCCGACATCGACATGCTGCTTGGCACGGTGGCGCAGCCACTTCATGCCCTCGGCTGACGCTCAGCCCAGAATGACCCCGATCACCACCGCCATCAGGCCGAGCACGGCGAGCAGAAAAAAGCCGAGGTTCATGGTAATCGCACGCTGCATCCGGACGCGCATCGCGGCTTCGTCCAGCTTCGCCGCCTTCGCGCGCAGAACCGAAACCGCCGCCCAGACGATGCCTGCCGCGCCGAGGAGGGCGACGATCGCTCCGGGCCAGATCAGGTCGTGCATATCGGTCCCCATGTTCGTTCCGTGCCCCCGGACTAGCGCGGTTCGGCGCCGAAGGGAAGCGGCGCCGGCGCCGGTTCGGCTTGAAGCGCGGTGGGGCGCGGGCTACTCAGGGCGCCAGCAGGACCAACGACAGCCTATCGAGGAGAGCGAGATGCCGAACGATGCCGCCTACAGCGTGACCGCCGACGAGTTGCGCCAGTTCATCGAGCAATACGAGCATCTGGAAGCCGAGAAGAAGGACATCGCCGAGCAGCAGAAGGACATCATGTCCGAAGCCAAGGGGCGCGGCTATGACACCAAGGTGATCAAGAAGATCATTGCCATCCGCAAAAGGGATCGCGACGATGTGGCCGAAGAGGAGGCAATCCTCGAAGTTTACAAGCAAGCCCTCGGCATGGCCTGAGGCCCCCGCGGGCCTTCACATCCCCGTTGCGGCAGCTGCCATCCTCACGGGGGGCTCTCGGGTCGGGGCCCCCTGTGAGGACACTGACGAAAAGCGTTTGGCGCTGGCGTGAAGGCCAGGCGAGCGGCATTCGGCAGTGATCGTCCCGAGAAAGAGCGGGCGGGCACAGCCCGCACTGCCCATGGACGCCCGGTCGGGTTTCGGGGGCGGGCTCTTCCAGGCGAAGATTTGTCGAAAATGTATCGCTATTTTCGGTCTGACAGAGCGGGCCTCGCGTGTCGGATGGAGCGGAGCGGTCTTCGCAAGGGCCGTCCCGGTGATTTTTCGGCGGTTCCGAGGCCGTCCGATCCGGCAGCCGTGTCCATTCGGGCAAGGGACCGGAGGGGCGGGGCAGGCGGAGATTTCGGTGCAGCCTCCTGACCTTCGTGGCGGTGGCGGTGGCTGCGGATCCCCGAGCCGGTGCGGGCATTTCCTCTGCATGAGGCACGGAATCGACGCCGATCCTGCCCCTCTCTCCACCCGCCCGCATGGCTCGCGAAGACGGTGCCGATTTCGGCGAAAAGATGTCCGGTTCCGATGGCCGCAAAGGCATCGGCGACAGCGATGCTATTCGGAAATTCCTACTATATTATCATTTTTCCAATGACTTATGAGTTTTTCCCGGTGGCTGCCGAAAACCTGCCGGCACGGCGTTGACTTCCCCGGAATCACACTTTATATGTCGCCCCAGATCAACGGGGTGCTTCGAAAGACGCCTTGAAGATCTGAAAAGTTGCCCTCTCGTCTAGCGGCAGGACGCCAGATTCTGACTCTGGTAAGCGTGGTTCGAATCCACGGAGGGCAGCCAAAATTTCACATACATATCCCATTGAAACACTCCCGTTCATGTCGGGTGTTGCCCGATGTTCCAGGCGTGGTTCTGCCTGTCCGATCAGGGGTTGTCTGATCGGGGGCTGTCCGTCGCGCTGCGATCGTGAGAAGGCACCCTCCGGCGCGAGGCGACGAACGGTCTTGAGCGGATCTTAGGCGGTTTCGACGATCAGGCGTCTTCGGGATCGGGAACCGGGGTCCAGATCACGTCTTCGACCCTCGGCGCCGAGGTCGCCAGCATCACCAGCCGGTCGAAGCCCATGGCGATGCCGCTCGATGCCGGCATGTGGTCGAGCGCGGCGAGGAAATCCTCGTCGATCGGGTAGCGCTCGCCATAGATGCGCTCTTTCTCGTCCATCTCCTGCTCGAAGCGCCGCCGCTGCTCGGCGGAATCGGTCAGCTCGCCGAAGCCGTTGGCGAGTTCGACGCCGCAGGCATAGACCTCGAAGCGCTCCGCCTCTCGGTCGTCGTCCGGGGTCTTGCGCGCGAGCGCCGCCTCGGCCGAGGGGTAGCGGTCGAGGATCGTCACCCGCCCATGCCCGAGATGCGGTTCGACCTTCTCGACCAGCACCTTAGACAGCATCAGCGACCAGCTGTCGCCGTCATTGACCGAGATCCCGGCGGCCCGGCATTGCGCGCGCAACGCGTCGGCATCGGTTTCGGCGCCGTGGCAGGTCGCCAGCAGGTCGAGCCCGGCATGGCGCGCGAAGGCGTCCGCGACCGACAGCCGTTCCGGCTCGGCGAAGGGATCGCATTCGGCGCCGCGATAGCGCAGGATCGCCACCCCGGTCTCGCGCGCGGCGAGGCGGATCATCGCCACGGTATCGTCCATCAGCCGGGTGTAATCCTCGCCCGCGCGATACCATTCGAGCATGGTGAACTCGGGGCTGTGGCGGCGGCCGCGCTCGCGGTTGCGCCAGACATGGGCGAAGGTGAAGATCCGCCGCTCGCCCGCCGCGAGCAGCTTCTTCATCGCGAATTCGGGCGAGGTGTGCAGATACATCCGGTGGCCGATGCCGTCGTTGCCGATCAGTTCGGTCGCGAAGGCGTGCAGATGCGTTTCGTTGCCGGGGCTGATCTGCAGACAGGCGGGATCGACCTCGACGAAGTCGCCGGCGGCGAACCATGCCCGCAGCGCGCCCTGGATCCGGTTGCGCGCGAGCAGCAGCGGCCGGCGGTCGGCATGGCGTCCGGCGTCCCACCACGGGGTGTTCACGCGTGTCTGTGTCATATTCGCGGCTTTCGACTGGAAATTCCGTTGCGGATGGTTTAGGCGCTCAGCCATCCGGGCGCCAGAGCCTGCCTCAGACATTACAAGGACCGCAATCATGGCAAAAGTCATCGCCTCCTCGATCCGCAAGGGCAACGTCATCGACATGAACGGTGTTCTCTACATCGTGCTGACCGCCGAGAACGTTCACCCGGGCAAGGGGAACTCGGTTACCCAGGTGGAAATGCGCCGCATCTCCGACGGCGTGAAGGTGAGCGAGCGCTGGCGCACCGTCGACTCGGTCGAGAAGGCCCATGTCGACGAAGAGGAATTCGATTTCCTCTATGAGGACGGCGAAGGCTTCCACTTCATGAACCCCGAGACCTACGAGCAGGTCGCGGTGTCGGCCGATGTCATCGGTGACGACAAGGGTTACCTGAAAGAGGGCATCCGCTGCTGGCTGCTGATCCACGAGGGCAACGTTCTGTCGATCGAGCTGCCGCAGAAGGTCACCGTCGAAGTGCTGGAGACCGAGCCGGTGGTGAAGGGTCAGACGGCGTCGTCGTCCTACAAGCCCGCGGTCTGCACCGGCGGTCTGCGCGTCATGGTTCCGCCGCATATCGGCGTCGGCACCAAGATCGTCATCAGCACCGCCGACAACACCTATTCGGAGCGTGCGAAGGACTAGTTCTTCGCAGTCTGCCCTTGGGCACTATGCGCAAAAGGCGTCCTGCGGGGCGCCTTTTTCATGTCCTGAACCGGGGCATCGGGGTCAGTCGCGGCGGATGCGGATGATCACGTCGACATGCGAAATGACCGTGCCGGGCGGGGGCTCGGGCAGGCTGGCGAAGCGCAGGGCCTCGGCGGGGGCGTCGGTCAGGCGGCTGTCCTCTTCCCACAGGAAATGGGGGTGGGTGTCGGTGCGGGTGTCGAAATAGCTGCGCGAACTGTCCACGGCGATCTCGCGCAGCAGCCCCGCAGCGCAGAAGGCGCGCAGGGTGTTGTAGACGGTGGCGAGAGAGACCTTCTCGCCGGTTCCGGTGACGGCGGCGAACAGGCTTTCGGCGGTGACATGGCGGTCCAGGCCGTCGCCGGCGAGGATCTCGGCGAGTGCCAGGCGCTGACGTGTCGGGCGCAATCCGCCTCGCGCCAGCCAGTCCTGGCTGCGCTGGCGTTCCGGTGTGGGGGCCGGGTTCGTCGGGGCTGGCGCGGTCATCTCGTTCACGACATGAGTATATGTTCCCCGCCGGGGTGGGATCAACCGCCAACCACCTGTTCCCGGGGCACCTTCTCCTTCGCAGAAGGTGCCGGACCGGGCCTTCCGGACGGGCCGGATCGGCCCCGGGACTTGCACCGGCGCATGGCCGGGTGGTAAGGGGATGAAAACCATTGGGGGACTACCGCCTATGACGGGCTTTCCGACCAGCTTCGGGAAAGAAGATCTGCTGAAATGCGCGCGCGGCGAGCTGTTCGGAGCGGGCAATGCCCAGCTTCCGGCGCCGCCGATGCTGATGATGGACCGCATCACCGAGGTTTCGGCCGACGGTGGTGCCAACGGCAAGGGCCATATCGTCGCCGAGTTCGACATCACGCCCGATCTGTGGTTCTTCGGTTGCCATTTCCCGGGCAACCCGATCATGCCGGGATGCCTCGGGCTCGACGGTCTGTGGCAGCTCACCGGCTTCAACCTCGGCTGGCGCGGCTGGCAGGGGCGGGGCTATGCCCTCGGCGTGGGCGAGGTCAAGCTGACCGGAATGGTGCGCCCTGACCGCAAGATGCTGACTTACAAGGTCGATTTCACCAAGGCGATCCAGACCCGCCGGCTGACCATGGGCGTTGCCGACGGCATCGTCGAAGCCGATGGCGAAGTGATCTACCAGGTCAAGGACATGAAGGTCGCGCTCTCCGAGAGCTGACCCATCTGAAGGAGGCCATCATGCGCCGCGTCGTCGTCACCGGACTGGGGATCGTCTCGCCCATCGGCAACACTGCCGAAGAGGTGCTTTCCAGCCTGAAAGCCGGCCGTTCCGGTATTACCGCCAACGCCGACATGGCCGAGCGCGGCTTTCGCAGCCGCATCGCCGGGGCCGTCGACATTGACGTCACCGCCCATGTCGAAAAGCGCACGTTGCGCTTCATGGGGCCGGGTGCGGCCTATGCCTGGATCGCGATGGATCAGGCGATCCGCGACGCCGGGCTGACGCCCGAGGAGGTCTCGAACGAGCGAACCGGTCTGATCGCCGGGTCGGGCGGACCGTCGACCTCGGCGATGTTCGCGGCGCATCAGATCGTGCTGAGCACCGGTGCACCGAAGAAGATCGGGCCGCTCGCGGTGCCGAAATGTATGTCCTCGACGATTTCGGCGAACCTGTCGACGGCGTTCAAGATCAAGGGGATCAGCTATTCGATCACCTCGGCCTGCTCGACGTCGCTGCATTGCATCGGCAATGCGGCCGAGCAGATCGCCTTTGGCAAGCAGGACGTGATGTTCGCCGGCGGTGCCGAGGAACTCGACTGGACCCTGTCGTGCCTGTTCGATGCGATGGGCGCGATGTCGTCGAAATACAACGACACGCCCGAAAAGGCCTCGCGCGCGTTCGACGCCGGGCGGGACGGGTTCGTGATCGCCGGCGGCGGCGGCATCGTCGTGCTTGAGGAACTGTCCCATGCCCTGGCACGCGGAGCGAAGATCTATGCCGAGGTGACGGGTTTTGCCGCTACCTCGGACGGGCACGACATGGTGGCGCCTTCGGGCGAGGGTGGCGAGCGGGCGATGCGCCTGGCACTCTCGACCCTGCCGGAGGACCGCAAGGTCGGCTATATCAACGCGCATGGCACCTCGACCCCGGTCGGCGATGTCGGCGAGGTCGAGGCGGTGCGCCGCGTCTTCGGCCGTGGCCAGACCCCGCCGATCAGCTCCACCAAGTCGATGACCGGGCACAGCCAGGGCGCCACCGGCGCGGCCGAGGCGATCTATTGCCTGTTGATGCTGGAACACGACTTCATCGCCCCCTCGATCAACATCGAGACTCTCGATCCGGCCATCGACCCGGGCGAGATCGCGATGGAGCGCGTCGACAACGCCGGGCTCGACACGGTGATGACCAACAGTTTCGGATTCGGCGGGACCAACGGGTCCATGCTGCTGTCCAAGTATCGCGGGTGACGGAATGGCTGATTTGATGAAGGGAAAGCGCGGGCTGGTCATGGGCGTCGCCAATGATCACTCGATCGCTTGGGGTATTGCCAGCGCGCTGGCCAGCGAGGGGGCGGAACTTGCGTTCTCCTATCAGGGCGAAGCCTTCGGCAAGCGCGTCGCACCGCTGGCGGCGTCGGTAGGCTCGGACTTCCTGCTTGATGTCGATGTGACGAATGAGGAAAGCCTCGACGCCGCTTTCGCCGGGATCAAGGAACGGTGGGGCAGGATCGACTTCCTCATCCATGCCATTGCCTATTCCGACAAAAACGAACTGGCCGGTCGCTTTGCCGATACGTCGCGCGGCAACTTCCTGAATTCGATGAACATTTCTGTGTTCAGCTTCATCGATGTGGCGCGCCGCGCCGCCGATCTGATGACCGAGGGCGGTTCGCTGATCACGCTGACCTATGGTGGTTCGCACCGGGTGACGCCCTATTACAACGTGATGGGGGTGGCGAAGGCGGCGCTCGAATCCTCGGTGATCTATCTGGCGAATGATCTGGGGCCGCAGGGGATCCGCGTCAACGCGATCTCGCCCGGTCCGATGAAGACGCTGGCGGGGTCGGCCATCGGCGGGGCGCGCAAGACCTTCCGTCACACCGAGGCGAACAGCCCGATGCGGCAGAACGCGACGCTGGAAGCGGTGGGCGGCACGGCGGTGTGGCTGTGCTCGGACTATGGCGCGTGCTCGACCGGCGATGTGGTTTATGTCGATTGCGGTTATCACGTCATCGGGATGCCGCAGCCCGAGAACCTCTGAGATTTCGGCGGGCAGAGTCGATCTGCCCGTCAAGCTCTCCCGCCCCAAGTGGTGATTTTTCAGGAGAGCAGCACCGTTGCAGCCAGATATGTGCCGCTATGCACGCGGTTTATCTGGAGCCGCTGCGAAAAATGGCTTACGTCTGGTAAAGAAGAGCCGTGGCTCACGCGGGTTTGAACAAGCCGGCCAGAGCATCTTCGCGGCTGAAGTGTGTGAGTTTTGTCATGATTGCCCCGAATCACAAACGCTGTCCGCGCCATGCAGACGAAAGTGGCAGCGTGTCCGTGGAATTCGCGCTTTGGGTGCCGTTCCTGGTCGCTTTCCTCGTTTTCATCGTCGATGTCTCGTCTCTGATGCACATTCAGACGGTGATGTATGACGCCGCGCGCGATGCCGCGCGACAGGTCGCGACCGGAAAAGCCACCACGGCCGAAGCCGAGACAACGGCCCGGGCCCGGTTTGCGTCGGGCTATGGCATGACGGCCTCTGTTTCCTCTGCCGATAATTTCGCCACCGCAACGCTGTCGGCCCCCTATGCGCGGCTGGTGCTTGCGGGGTCGGGGATTGCCTCGGCGCTGATCGGAGACCGGACGCTGACGGCGAGTGTGACCATGCTGATGGAGCAAGACGATGAAAACTGACCGCAAGAGCAATGCGATGCAGGCGTTTCTCGGCGAAAGGGGATCGGCGTCGGTCTGGGCTCTGTCGCTGATGGTGTCGTCGATGGTAGTCGGCGGGCTGGCGATCGACGGATCGAACGCGTGGCGCGTGCGTCAGAAGCTGCAGATCGCGGCGGATGCGGCCTCGCTGGCGGCGGCGCAGAAGCTGCCCGATGTCGATGCCGCGCGGACGATGGCGCTTGATGTGGCACAGCGCAATCTCGGTGGCGATGCCCTCGATCAGGCCGCGATCACGGCGCAGGATGTGAAGTTCGGCACCTGGTCGGATGCCAAGGGCTTCACGGAAGGAGCGACAGACGATGGCACGGTGACGGCGGTGCAGATCGATGCCGCCCGCAGCCTGCGCCGCGGCAATGCGCTCGGAACGTTCCTGCTGGGGCTTGTCGGTGTCGATTCGTTCGAGCCCTCGGTGTCCTCGACCGCGATCCCGATGACGACCTCGACGGTGGGCAACAAGCTCAGCTGCGAGGATGCGATGATCCTGACCTCGGGGCGGATGAATACCGGCGGCGGCAATGTGCTGAACGGCGACATCTGTCTGCACGGCACGCGCGGGCTTCTGACCGGGGGAGGGGACTATTACGCGGGCGGGGTTCAGATGTCGGCAGCGACGCGCGCGCAGGTCACCGTGAACTATACCGTTCCCGGCTCGGAAACCGCGGATGAGGTGGCGCGGGCGTCGGATCTGACCCCGGTGGTGCTGCCGAAGCTGTCGAGCATGTTCGAAACGCTGTGGAGCGGCATTTATTCCGGTCTGAGCAAGCCCAACGGCAAGGATCTGGTGGTTGACGGCTATTACACCGGCAACCTGCTGCCCGATTTCCTCAAGGATTCCAATGGCCGGATCGCGGTCGTTTATGTCGACAACAACGGTTGGTGGACTGTGCAGCCGGGGCAGCTGCAGCCCCACACCATCTATCTGGTCAATCACGGGATGCAGATCGCCGGCGGCGTGCAGGCACAGAATGTCGCGATCATCGCACGTGGAGACATCGGCGTGGGCGGTGGAGCTAACCTGCATTACACCAACGATTATTTCTTCTCGACCGGAACGATCAACACCGGCGGCGACATCTACTGGGGAGATGCCGGAAGCTACTGCACCAGCGGGGCTTACAGCGTCTATACCTTCGCCTACAACACGGTGTCGCTTGGCGGCTGGGGCGGCGGAGCGGGGGCGCACGGGCTGTTCGGCGCGGCGAAGACCTTCTCGCCGGGGGGGGCGATGAAAAACTCGGGCGGGCTGTATTTCGAGGCTTCGAACGATACGCAGCTCGGCGGAAACCTGTCCTTCAACGCCTGTGGCAAGCGGCTGGAATCGTTCTATGATTCGGCTGTTCCGAGGCAGACGACCACGGTCACCAAAACCGGCAAGCTGAAACTCTGACAAGGTTGCGACCATGGGGTCCGCCCGACGGGCGGGCCGGAGCCTGCGGGCGGCGACGATCCGAGAATGATAGCACAAGGGCTCAGGCCCCAGGTGCGCCGGCCGGTGCAGATGCCCCGGCCGGCGTTTTCGTCTGCACCGGATGACGGGTCTCCGAAGCGCGCGCCGCTCTTTGTCATTGGGATTGCCCGCATCTTCGGGCACTGCCCGTCCGCCGTCTGTCACGCGGCCGACCGGTCGAAGACACGGATCTGATCGCGTCCGCTGGTCTTCGAACGCATCAGCGCCCGGTCTGCCCGGTCGAGCAGCACTTCGGGCGCCATCGGACGCGTCTCGCGGTCAGGATCCGGGCCCGGTTCCTGCGGCGTGATCGCCAGCCCGACCGAAACGGTGACGGTCAGCTCCGGCACGGCCCCCGGCAGGCCGGTGATCGGCACGCGCGTCGCGCGCAGGACCTGCTCTGCCAGAGCGCGGGCCTCGCTCAGGCCGCTGTCGGGCAGAGCGATCAGAAATTCCTCTCCCCCCGTGCGGGCCAGCAGATCGCCCGGACGGATGGTGTCGCGCAGCCGTTGCGCCACGGTCGCCAGAACCGCGTCTCCCGTCGCATGGCCCCAGCGGTCGTTGATCTGCTTGAACCGGTCGAGGTCGAGCGCCATCACCGCGAGTGTGCTGCCCGTCTGGCGCGCGACCTCGGCCATCCGGGCGATCTGCGGCATGGCGTAGCGGCGGTTGTGCAGCCCGGTCAGCGGGTCGATCGTGGCCAGACGCAGCCCTTCGGCGAGTTCGGCGCGGCGGCGCTGCAGCCGGTGGCGGCGCTCGATCAGCCGGTGCAGGCGCACAGCGGCTTCGGCGCTGTCGGCGGCCGTCGCGGCCGGCAGCAGATCGTCCGCCCCGAGATCCAGCGCCGAGGCGGCGCTGCGCCGACTCTCGGGATCGCCGTTGTCCGAAACGCAGAGCACGCTTTCGCGCGCGCCCGCGCGCGCGCGCAGTTCGGCCACGAGTCGCAGCCCCTCGGCCCGGGCCGAGAGGTCGGGGGAGAGGACGAAGGCCTCGGGACATTGCCGGCCGGAGGCCAGCGCCAGCGCCTCTGCCGGGCCGAGGCGAAGCAGGCAATCGCCGCGCAACTGTCGGGCGAATGCGCCGCGCCAGCCCGGGACGGTCTCGGGCGGGGGGGCTTTCTGGCCCGGGGTGTCGCGTGCCGCGGCGATCAGCGCGATCCGGACGGATGGGCGGAATGGCGTTGCGTCCTCGTCCAGCCCGAGGGGGAGTGCGCTGTCCTCGGGACGGCTCAGATCTTGTTCTGCCGCGGCCCGACGCAGGGCGGCGCGCATCCGTGCCAGGAGTTCGGCCCCGTCGGACGAGGCGCTGAGAACGTCGCTCGCCCCGGCCTCGAGCGCGGCAAGGCGCAGCGCCGCATCGTCCGTTCCCGCCATCAGCAGCACCGGCAGCAGGGCCCGGCCGGGCTGGGCGTGCAACCTGCGGCACAGCGACAGCCCGTCGAGGTCCGGCAGTGCCATGGCTGCGATCACCAGCATGGGGGGATCGTGCAGCGCATGTGCCAGCGCCTCGCGCGCGGTGGTGGCCGTGGCAATGGGATACCGGGCCTCGGCGATCCGGGCCTTGAGCATGATCCGGCTGGTGGCGCCGTTGTCCACGATCAGAATTCTTCCGGTCATGGTGCTGGTCCTCCTTCACCCTCGGACTGCAAGATCGTATCGTGACCGGAAATGGTTAACGAAGTGTTTCCCAATCCCGGTTCCGGCCGGGAACCGCCTGCGGCGATGCACTTCCCTGAACGTGAGGACGCGCCGCCCATGGATACAGACTCTGCCCGCATCCTGGCGCTGCGCGCCCTTGGCTGGCTGGCCGCGGACGATGCGCTGTTCGACGCCTTCCTGACCAGCTCGGGGACCGATGTCGCGGCGGTGCGCGCTGCGGCCGACACCCCGGCGCTGTTGACCTCAATGCTCGATTTCGTCTTGCAAAGCGACGAATGGGTGCTTGCCTGTGCCGGAGAGCTTGCGGTAGCGCCGACGGAACTTGCGCTTGCGCGCGCCGTTCTGGGCGGACGCGACCGGATGCACTGGACCTGAGGAGACTGCCCGTGACAATCTCTGCGCTGCTGTTCGACAAGGATGGAACGCTGTTCGACTTCTCGGCCACCTGGTCGAACTGGGCCGAGACGGTTCTGGACGATCTGGCGGGGGGCGATCCGGCGCTTGCGGCGCGTCTGGCGGAGCGGCTCGGGTTCGACCGGGACGCACGGCGCTATGACTGGCGTTCGCCGGTGATCGCGGGCACGACGCGCGAGGTCGCCGAGGCCATCGCGCCGGAACTCGCGACCCGCGACATCGACGCGTTGGCGGCGCGGCTCGATGCGCAGTCGGCGCGCACGCCGCAGGTGCCGGCGGTGGCGCTGCGGCCGTGCCTGGGGGCGCTGCGGGGACGGGGGCTGAAACTCGGTCTGGTGACGAACGATTCCGAGGCCTCGGCGCGGGTGCATCTTCAGGGCGCGGATGTGCTCGATCTGTTCGATTACGTTGCGGGCTATGACAGCGGTTACGGCGCGAAGCCGGGGCCCGGGCAGCTGCGGGAATTTCTGGCGCGCGAGGGGCTCGATCCGGCGCAGGCGGCGATGGTGGGCGACAGCCCGCATGACATGGCCGCGGCGCGGGCGGCGGGCACCGGGGCGGTGGCGGTGCTGACCGGGCCGAACCCGCGCGCGGTGCTGGAGCCGGTGGCGGATGCGGTGCTCGGCTCCATCGGCGAACTGGGCGGCTGGCTCGACCGGCAGGACGCGACGGGGGGAAGATGATGGCGGCGACGGAACGGACGGGTGCGCGCAAGGTGTTCGCGCGGCGGGCGGAATTCGTGATCATCGGGTTGCTGGCCGGGGCGAGCTTCTGGCGGCTGACCGAACTGCCCTGGAGCTGGCAGGACAGCGAGCCGTTCCTCGCCACTGCGGTCATGGCTCTGAGCTTCTTCGGCGGGCTTCTGGCGATGCTCGGCGCGCTCGGGCTCGGGCGGGCGCTGACGGCGGCGGCGGCGATTTCGGTGCCGGCGGGGGTGCTGGTGCTGCTCAAGGCACGCGATTTCGCCGACCCTGCCGAGATGCTGGCGACGGGCCATGTGCCGGTGGCGCTGATGGGGCTGGTGACGCTGCCGGTGCCTTTCGCCATCGCGCTGATGACCGAGGGACGACGCGGCTGGCGCCATTACGGGCGGCTGTTCACCGAAAGCTGGAACATCGTGGTGCGCTATGCCGCCGCCTGGCTGTTCGTGGGCGTGGTCTGGGGGGTGCTGTGGCTGCTGTGGTCGCTGCTCGATCTGGTCGGGGTCGAGATCGTGGGCGATGTGCTGACACGCGCGCCGGTGGTGTGGCTGGTCAGCGGTGCGGTGATGGGGCTCGCGCTTGCCGTGGTGACGGAGATGGCCGACACGATCTCGGCCGATCTGCTGCTGCGGCTGTTGCGGCTGTTGCTGCCGCTCGTGCTGCTGGTCGAGGTGGTGTTCGTCGCGGTGCTGCCGGCGAGCGGGCTGTCGCATCTGTTCGGAGTGATCTCTCCGACCGGGATCGTGGTGGCGACGGCGCTGGCCTCGATCGGGCTGGTGACCATCGCGGTCGATGCCGAGGACGCCTGTGCGGCCCAGGCACGGGCGCTGACGCTGTCGGCGCGCGGGCTGGCGCTGTTGCTGCCGGTTCTGGCGGGGCTGGCGCTGTGGTCGCTGGGGATGCGGGTGGCGGAACACGGCTGGACGCCCGAGCGTGTGGGCGGAGCGGTGCTGATCGCGCTGATCTGCGGTTATGCGCTGTGCTACGCGGTCGCGGTGCTGCGCGGTGCGCGCTGGCGCCGACTGATCCGGCAGGCGAATATCGCGATGGCGCTGATCGGGGTGGCGACCGCAGCGGTATGGATGACGCCGCTGCTTTCGGCCGAGAGGATCGCCGTCGCCTCGCAGATCGCGCGCTATGACGCGGGAACGACCCGGGCCGCGCAGCTGCCGCTGGCCGAATTCGCCAAAGGCTGGGGCGCGCCCGGGCGCGCGGCGCTGGAAACGCTGCGCCAGCGTGCCGCTCAGCCCGGGCAGGACGAGCTTGTCCGCGCGCTGGCGCGGTTCGACGGCACCGCGCCCGAAACCCGCGTCGATCCGGCCGAGGCGCGGGCGCAGGCGCTCGCTCTGACGATCGCGGTGTTGCCTGCCGGCACCGAGGTGCCGCCCGCGCTTCTGGCGCGGATCGCGGCGATTGCCGACGACGACTGGGCGAAGGGCTGCGCGCGCCGCACCCCGGCGGGCCATCCCGCCTGCCTGCTGCTGATCGAGGACCTGACGCCCGGCCGGCCCGGGCGCGATGCGCTGTTCGTCCGCGATGCGCCCTATGATGCGCTTCTGGCGTTTCGCGAGGCGGGCAACGGCTGGGCGTCGGCGCGGCCGGTGTTTCTGGGGGCGGGAGCGGTGCCCTCGGGCATGGCGCTGATCGACGCGCTGAGCGCGACCGGCGGAGCCACCCGGCCGGCCGATCTGCGGGCGTTGCCGCTCGATGCGCAACAGCTGTCGGTGGTGCCGTGAACGAACGCTGATCCGGCGGAAGGATAGCAGGGCTTCGTTAAGACCCCGGATGTAGTCTCGCCCGGCAAAGGCGCGTGACCGATCTGGGGGGGCGATGCACAGTATGATCAACCGCGCGATACAGGGGTTCCTGTGTCGCTATCACGGCGAGACGATCTGGTCTGAGATCGCCCGCCAGGCCGGCGTGAGCTCCGAGGGGTTCGAGCCGATGCTGCGTTATGACATCGGGGTGAGCGAATCGCTGATCCGGGCGGCCTGCTCGGTGCTCGGATGCGACAGGTTCAATCTGCTCGAAGATCTGGGCGCTTATCTGGTGTCGCTCGAACGGGTGCGGCGGCTGCTGCGATTCGGCGGGGCGGATTACGTGGAATTCCTGTTCTCGCTTGACGAAATCCGTGAACGTGGGTTGATGACATTACCGAATGTGGAACTGCCACAGATGACGTTTTCGCAGCGCAGCCCGCTGGATTTCGTCGTCGAGGTGGGCGGCGATTGCGCCGACTGGGTGGCGGTGACGGCAGGAATGTTGCGGGCGATGTCCGATGATTATGGCACGCTCGCGGTGATCGAGCCGGTCCCCGCTGGGCCGGGCAGGGCCGGGCATGTCCGTGTTCAGGTCCTGGAAGCCGACTTCTCTGACGGGCGCAGCTTCGCTCTTGTCGAACCGGAACTGAGAGGAATCGCCTGATGCCGGGACGACCGAAACCGTTTCCCTGCCTCGATTCGTCGGAGCTTGGGCAACTCATGCCGATGTTCCTGTGGCTCGACCCGCAGGGGCAGGTGCTGGACCTTGGTCCGACGCTGGCACGGGTGCTGGGGTGCGATGCGGTCGGCACCCGGTTCGACGATCATTTCGTGCTGCGCCGGCTGCGTCTGCGCGGGCCCGAGGTGCCGGTGCCCGACGGCACGGTCGCACCGCCGAAAATGAGCTTCGATCGTGGCGCGCTGCGGCTTCACCTCGATCTTCGGGGAAATCCGGGGGTGGGGTTGCGCGGCGCGTCGGTGGCGCTTGGGCCTGGCGGAGAGGATGGAGTGTTGCTCAATCTCACCTTCGGCATCCACATGAGCGAGGCGGTGCGCGAATTTGGCCTGACGGAGGCGGATTTCGCCGCCTCGGATCTGGCGATCGAGCTGCTGTATCTCGGCGAGGCCAATGCGGCCGTGCTGGGCGAACTCGGAGAGATGACGGCGCGGCTCGAACTGGCGCGGCGCAGCGCGGTGGCGCAGTCGCTGACCGATCCGCTGACCGGGCTGGCGAACCGGCGCGCCTTCGATGCGGCGTTGGGCGAGGAAATCGACGCTCAGGCCCATGGCGGTGCGCCCTTTGCCGTGGCGCATGTCGATCTCGATTATTTCAAGGAGGTCAATGACACGCTGGGGCATCCGGCGGGCGATCATGTCCTCAAGACGGTTGCACGGCGTCTGGTCCAGGCGCTGCGCAAGGGCGATCTGGTGGCGCGCACCGGTGGCGACGAATTCCTGCTGCTGCTGCGCGGGCTGTCCGACCGGGAGCGCCTGCTGCGGCTGGGAGAGCGGCTGATCGAGGATATCGAGGCCCCTTGCGACTTTCGCGGAACGCCATGCCGGGTGTCGGCCTCGATCGGGCTGGAGACATCGCAGGGCTACGATCCGATGACCACCGATGCCCTTCTTGCGGCGGCGGACCGCGCACTTTATGCGGCGAAGCGTTCGGGCCGGGGGCGGGCGGTGCCGGCGGTGGACTCGGACGGCGCGGAATGACGGGTGCCCCTGTGCCCGTCGCGCCGCTGGAAGCCCCGGCCCCGGTGCATCATCGCGCGGAGGCGAGGCCAGCGGGGCGGTTTCAGACCTTCGGTGCCAGCTCTGATACCCGGCGGTGCGACATTCCGCTTTTCAGCTGCGGTTCCGATCGGTTAGGCAGCCGGAATGAGAAACGGTTTTCCCATCGCGACGCGCGGGATGCGCATCGGACTGCTCGGCGGGTCCTTCGATCCGGCACATGCCGGTCACGCCCATATCACCCGCGAGGCGATGCGCCGCTTCGGTCTCGACCGGGTGTGGTGGCTGGTCAGCCCGGGCAATCCGCTGAAGCCGCGTGGCCCCGCCCCGATGGGGCAGCGCCTGGCCGAGGCGCGCCGGGTAATGCGCGACCCCCGGGTCGTCATCAGCGACCTCGAGGCGCGGCTTGGCACCCGCTACACCGCGCAGACGCTGAAACGGCTGACAGCGTTGTATCCCGGGGTGCAGTTCGTCTGGCTGATGGGGGCGGACAATCTGATCCAGTTCGACCGCTGGGATCACTGGCGGGCGATCTTCGGGCAGGTGCGGGTGGGCGTGCTCGCGCGCCCGGGGGCGCGGATGGCGATGCGTTCGGCCCGTGCCGCACGGATTTTCGAGGCGGCGCGGCTGCCGGCAGGACGGGCCCGCGCCTTGCCTGCGGCGCCGATGCCGGCCTGGTGTTTCGTGCAGATCCCGATGTCGGACATGTCCTCTTCCGAGATCCGGGCGCGCGGTATCTGGACGGGCTGATCCGGACAGCTTCGCTTTCCGGGGGCGGACAGGGGGCACTGGCAGCCGCCCGCCTCCGAGGCCTGTTTCCCGCACAGACCGGCCTGCCGGAACTGCGGGGGCTTGCGAAGCATTGCCTTGAACAGCCGCGGTCCCGGGCGCAAAATTCCGCACCGATTCGGCTGTCCGCGGGGACGGCCCCTTTACACGGACGAACATCATGATCGACATTTCTCGGCGGGCCGCTCTTGCGGGGCTGGTGTCCTTTGGCGGCGCGGCGCTGCTGTCGGGTCCGCTGCGGGCCGAGGCTGCGGCCGGCGCCCCGGCCGAGGATCTGATCGCCGCCTCGAAACTGTCGGGCGACGTGGCCTATGCGGTGATCGACCTGGCTTCGGGCCGGGTGGTCGAGGCGCGCGAGGCGGATCGCGCGATGCCGCCGGCTTCGACCGCGAAGACGATCACCACGCTTTACGCGCTTGACGAACTCGGGCCCGACTACCGGTTCCGCACCCGGCTGATCGCGACCGGGCCGGTTTCGGGCGGGGTGGTGCAGGGGAACCTGATCCTTGCCGGCGGCGCCGATCCGACGCTGACGACCGACGATCTGGGCGACATGGCGGCAGCGCTTGCGCGGCGCGGGGTGCGGGGCGTGACCGGGCAGTTCCTCGTCTGGGGCGGCGCGATCCCCTACGCCGAGGACATCGCCGACGATCAGCCGGTGCATGTGGGCTACAACCCGGGGATCTCGGGGCTGAACCTGAACTACAACCGGGTCCATGTCGAATGGGGCAAGGCCAAGGGCGGCATGGCGATGTCGGTCGATGCGCGCGGCGCGCGTTACGTCCCCAAGGTGTCGAGCGCCGATGTTGCCGCGGTCAACCGCGCGGCGCCGCTGTTCACCTACAACCGGGCGAGCGGCAAGGAACACTGGACCATCGCCGCGAGCGCGCTGACCAGCCCGGGCAGCCGCTGGCTGCCGGTGCGCGATCCGGCGGGCTATGCGGGCGACGTGTTCCGCACGCTGGCCGCGGCGCAGGGGGTGACGCTGCCGGCCGCGAACCGCGCCGGGGCGCCGGGCGACGGAGCGGTGCTGGCCGAGCATGTCTCGGACCCGCTGAGCGACGTCCTGCGCGACATGCTGAAACATTCGACCAACCTGACCGCCGAGACCGTGGGCATGGCCACCAGCGAGGCGCGCGGCCTGCCGGCGGCGAAGGGGGCCTCGGGCGCGGCGATGAGCGCCTGGCTCGCTCAGACCGTGGGCGGCACGCAGGCGCGGTTCGTCGACCACTCCGGGCTGAATGCCGAGACGCGGATCAGCCCGCTCGACATGGCGCGGGCGGTGGCAACGCTCGGCGGGCGCGAGGGGCTGCGGCCTCTGCTCAAGCCGTTTCCGCTGCGCGATGCGCAGGGGCGCTGGATCGACAATCCGCCGTTCCGGGTGGATGCCAAAACCGGCACGCTGAACTTCGTCTCGACGCTGACGGGCTATCTGACTGCGCCGGGCGGGCGCGATCTGGTATTCGCGGTATTCACCGCGAATACCCGGCTGCGCGACCAGAGCGGCGGGCAGGAGAACGCTCCGGGGGTGAAGCCCTGGGTGGCGCGCTCGAAGGTCCTGCAAAGCCAGCTGCTTGACCGTTGGGCGCGGCTTTACAGCTGATTTCATGGTGTGGCGGGGCCGGGGCGGCCCCGCCGACGTCTTTACAGCGTCGCGTGGCGCGCCCGCGCGCCCCATTCGATCGCCACCGCGTGAAGCCGGTCGATCGCCAGCTCGCCGCGGATTTCCTCGAGCATCCTGAGTTCGGGCTGATGCAGCACGCCATCGGCCGCGGCGATGTCGCAGGCCAGCGCATAGGCGGTTTCGAACAGCCGCTCGGGCAGGGCGTTGCGCACCAGCCCGAACAGCGCATCGAGCCCGTCCTCCACCTCGAACAGCGCATAGACGGTCTGTGCCACCGGGCGGATGCGGTCGATGTCATAGCCCGCGAAGACCGGCATGTGATTCACCGTCCGCTCGATCGCCACGAGTTCGGAGGTGCGGATGGTCTCGTCCGAGGCCGAAACCGCCACCATCACGGCGACGAGGGCATCCTGAGGGGAAAGCGAGGGGAGGGTCTTGGTCACGGTCGGTCCTTTCGACGTATCTGGGGCAAGAATTATTGACGATTGCCGGCCCGTTCAATAGGTGGAGCGGTCATGGGCGCATGGTGCGCCCCGAAGAGGTAGAGATGACGACCCTGCGCGACGCTGCGATGAACTCCAAAGCCTGGCCTTTCGAGGAAGCGCGCCGGGTGCTCAAACGCTACGAGAAGGCGCCGCCGGAAAAAGGTTACGTGCTGTTCGAGACGGGCTACGGCCCCTCGGGTCTGCCGCATATCGGCACCTTCGGCGAGGTCGCGCGCACGACGATGATCCGCCGCGCGTTCGAGATCATCTCGGACATCCCGACGAAGCTTTTGTGCTTTTCGGACGACATGGACGGGATGCGCAAGATCCCCGAGAACGTCCCCGAGCAGGAGATGCTGCACGCCAATGTGCAGAAGCCGCTGACCTCGGTCCCCGATCCCTTCGGCGAATACCCGAGCTTCGGCGCGCATAACAATGCGATGCTGCGCCGCTTCCTCGACACCTTCGGGTTCGAGTATGAGTTTGCGTCTTCGACCGAATATTACCGCTCTGGCAAGTTCGACGACTGGCTGATCCGCTGCTGCGAGAAGTATGACGAGATCATGGCGATCATGCTCAAGTCGCTGCGCGAGGAGCGGGCCTCGACCTATTCGTGCTTCCTGCCGATCCATCCGGAAACCGGACGCATCCTTTACGTGCCGATGAAGAACGTCGATGCGAAGGCCGGCACCGTCACCTTCGACGACGAGACCGGGCGCGAGTTCACCGTGCCGGTCACCGGCGGCCATGTGAAGCTGCAGTGGAAGCCCGATTTCGGGATGCGTTGGGCCGCGCTCGGCGTCGATTTCGAGATGTATGGCAAGGACCACTCGACCAACACGCCGATCTATGACGGCATCTGCCGGGTGATGGGCGGCCATGCGCCCGAGCATTTCACCTATGAGCTGTTCCTCGACGCCAATGGCGAGAAGATCTCGAAGTCGAAGGGCAACGGGCTGACCATCGACGAATGGCTGACCTATGCCTCGACCGAGAGCCTGAGCTATTTCATGTATCAGAAGCCCAAGACGGCGAAGCGGCTGTCGTGGGAAGTGATCCCGAAGATGGTCGACGAATATCACCAGCAGCTGCGCGCCTACCCGGACCAGCCGCTGGAGAAGCAGATCGACAACCCGGTGTTCCATATCCATTCGGGCAAGGTGCCGGCCTCGACCATGGTGGTGCCTTTCGCGATGTTGCTGAACCTCGCCTCGGTCTCGGGGGCGAAGGACAAGGACACGCTGTGGGGCTTCATGCGCCGCTACGCGCCCGAGGCGACGCCGGAGGCCAACCCCGACCTCGATCAGGCGGCGGGATTCGCGGTGCGCTACTTCAACGATTTCGTGGCGCCGACCCGCAAGTTCCGCCTGCCCGAGGCGAAGGAGCGTGCGGCGATGGAGGATCTGGTGGCGCGACTGAAGGCGCTGCCGGCGAAGCCGCTCCACGAAATCTTCGCCGAGGATCCGGCCGAGGAGTTGCAGACCATCGTTTTCGCCATCGGCAAGGAACATGGGTTCGAGCCGCTGCGCGACTGGTTCACGGCGCTTTACGAGGTGCTTCTCGGTCAGTCGCAGGGGCCGCGCTTCGGTGGGTTCATCGCGCTGTATGGTGTGCCCGAGACCGTTTCGCTGATCGAACGCGCGCTGGCGGGCGAGCTCGCCACGGCCTGAAAATGGCCTGAGCTTCATCGCTCAACAGATTGAAATTGCTTGAAACGCCCGGTTCGTTGCCGGGCGTTTTCGCATTCCCTGCCGGGGGCTGCGCGCGGTCGGCTTAACCTTCGTCAACGGTTTCGGCCTAGCTCTGTCGGCGTCCCGGAGGCGCGTGGCGGATGCGCCGCCCGGTCCTGCGCAGCATAGGGGAATGCGGATGAACAAGGCGATTACCGAGGGGCTGGCGCTGATGCCGCCGGCCTTCGACGAGGGGCTGGGCCTGTGGTCGAGCGAGAACGGCACGGCCGGATCGGCGACCTATTCGGGGGCGACGAACGCGGCGCTGGTGCCTGCCGATCAGGATTTCGGCAGCTGCCTCGAACTGGTGAAAACGCAAGCCACGCAGAAACTGCGCTACATGGGGCACACGCCGATCCTGCCGGGGTGCTATCTGCGGATCTCGACCCGGGTCAAGGTGATCAGCGGCAATCTGCCGGCGGTGCGGGTGGCGGGCTATGCGATGAGCGGGTCGAGCCATGTCTCGGGTCTGGTGGAGGTCGGCCCCTCGACGGCGATCGGGGGTTATGGCGACATCGTCACGGTTTCGGCTATCGTCGGCACCGGCAAGCGCGGCGGCGTCGACATGGTGTGGGGCACGGTGCCCGATTACGGCTTCTTCGGCATCGACCTGACCGGGCAGACCGGCGGCACCGTCCGGGTCGAGAACATCGTGATCGAGGACATCACCGAAGCCTTCCTGCGCGACATGATGGACTGGGTCGACGTGCGCGATTACGGCGCGATGGGCGACGGGGTGACGAATGACCGCACCGCTTTCGTCGCGGCCGATGCGGCGGCGGCGGGGCGTTCGATCCTGGTGCCGGAGGGGGTGTATTACATCGGCTCGTCATTGTCGCTGACCGCGCCGATGCGCTTCGTGGGCACGCTGAAGATGCCGGTGGCGGCGCGTCTGGCGCTGCTGTCGAATTACGATTTCCCGACCTATGCCGAGGCCTTCGGCGACGAGGTGACGGGGTTCCAGAAGGCGCTTCAGGCGCTGTTCGGCTTCACCGATCACAACACGCTCGATCTGTGCGGGCGCCGGGTCGATCTGGACCGGCCGATCGACGTGGCCGATGTCACCCCGGATCTGAGCAGCTTCTCGAACCGGCGGGTGCTGCGCAACGGTCAGATCAACGTCGTCGACAGCACCGCCTGGGATACGGTGACGGTGACGTCTCAGGCAAGCTATTCGACCTCGGCCTCGACCACGCTCAGTTCGGTGGCGAACATCGCCAATATTCCGGTCGGGGCACGCGTTACCGGCTCTGGTGTGGGGCGCGAGGTCTATGTGCGTGCGGTCAATGTGGCTGGCGGGTCGCTTACGCTGTCGCAGCCGTTGTTCGGCGGTTCCGGCACGCGGACCTATACCTTCACCCGCGACCGCTACATTCTCGACTTCTCCGGCGTCGGCAAGCTCGACCGGTTCAACATCGACGATGTGGAATTCCTGTGCAACGGCATCGCGAGCGGCATCATGCTGCCCGTCACCGGCGAGATGAACCATATCCGCGACTGCTACATCAACCGTCCGAAGGCGCGCGGCATCACCTCGATCGGGCGGGGGTGTCAGGATCTGCTGGTCGACCGCTGCCAGTTCCTGTCGAACGAGGGGGCGCTGGCCGCGACCGACCGCACCACCATCGCGATGAACGTCAATGCCAATGACACCAAGATCCGCGAAAGTCGCTTCGTGCGGTTCCGCCATACCCTGGTGATGAACGGCACCGGGCATCTGATCGTGGGCAATCACTGGTTCCAGGGCGACGATTTCGACAGCTCGCCCTTGCTGCCGGGGCTGATCTTCTGTCAGGCCAATGTGCAATCGGCCGTCACCGGCAATTACATCGACGGCAACACCGTCGAATGGACCAACGAATACGATCCCACCCCCGACCTCGGGACCGAGTATTCCTTCGGCGGGCTGACGATCACCGGCAACACCTTCGTGTGCATCCGTGCGGCAAGCTGGTTTCGCTGGCTGTCGGTCCGGCCCTATGGTGCGGGGCACTATATCCAGGGGCTCAGCGTCACCGGCAACGTGTTCCGCACCGTCGACTGCACCATCGACCGGATCGAGGGGGTCGATACCGCCTATGCCGGCCTCGACAAGCAGCGGATGCGCAACGTGGTCTTCGCCAGCAACACTTTCAACGGGGTGTCGCAGATGACGGTGAATCCGGTGATGTTGCAGGTGGATCAGGCGACGGCGCAGACGGTCTGGACGGTCAGTCCGGGCGACTGGCTGCCGTTCGGGGGCTGGGCGCGCAACGTGCAGGGGCTGGTGGCCGAGAACGTGATCTCTAACAGCGCGGGCTCCCGGGTCAGCACCATGCCCTATGTGACGGTCGAGCAGGGCTCGGCCAAGCAGAACGTCACGCTGAACTGGCCCGAGGCCGCGAAGGGCAGGGTGCATGTCACCGTGCGGATGGACAATCCGAACTGATCTGCATGTTTTCCTCGTTATTGTCCATGTAATTCAGGGTCTTGAAGGTGGTGATCAGTCGAGGGGTATCAACGGTGGTATCAAGTTCGCGTTCCGTGCTTGTTCCGTTCATTCGCGTTTACCCCTCGCCTGACGCGCTTGCGTGATCTGGCGGGCTTCGCCGGCATACTTGATCACCATCTTCTTTGAGGCGTGGCCGGAGTAAGCCATGATCTGATCATCGTTGCAGTCCGCCCATGCCAGGTCCATCACGCCGCGATAGCGCATCGCGTGCAGGTCATAGGCTTCCAGTCCGAGGCGCTTGCGTTCCTTCAACATCAGGTCCGACATGGTGCCATAGCTGAGACGGTTGCCATCCCGATTGCGGAGGATCGGGGAGGCTCCAAACGGCACCACCCCCAATTCTGCTTTCGCGCGATCCAGTGCGGCCTTGAGATGGGTCGTGCAGGGCAACAGAAGGGGCTTGTCCGTCTTGTTCTGGCGCAGGCGCAAAGTGCCGACCCCGGCAGGGTCGTAGTCGTTCCAGTTGAAATCCACCCAATCGCCGGGCCTCTGAATGGTTCCAATGCCGATCTCAAAGATCAACAAGGGGAGCGGATTGGCTTCGGCCCGGAACTTTTCCATCGCCCAGTCGGGCCACGGCACGTGAACGCGCTTGCGTTCCGTTGGCGTCTTGAGGGCACGAACACCCTTCGCCGGATTGTGCTCGATCCATCCCAGATCAATCGCGTGTTCGCACAGAACGATAAGCATCTGCGGGATGTAGTTCGCGAACCGGGTGCGATGCGCATTGGCCTTCTGCGCCGAAATCACATCGGACCGTTTCAGCGCCTTCACGTCACGGGTGCCGATCTTCTCGCGCAGGTAGTCCATAACCTTGTCGTAGTCTCGGCGCGTGCGCGGCTTGAGCGAATTCCAGCGGTCTGAGGTGCGATAGTTGTCCATAAGCGCCGCCCAGGACGTCTTGGCCTCGAACCGCTTCCCGGTCAGGATTTCCCAATACTGGCGGTCGAACGCCTCCGTGCCCTCGTCGGCTTCGATGCGGATCAGTTTCATGCCCGTCTTGCGGAAATAGATGCGGCCCGACGGATGCCGCCAGAGATACTTTTTCACCAGTTCACGCCTCCCATGCCCTCGATAGCATCGCCGCGCCCGATGCAGCGCAGCGCCTCGGCATCCCAACGCACGACGCCCGGAACGATTTCCAGGCCGCGCGGCAGGTGTCCCGCGATCACATGCGAACGGAACTCACCGATGCCCATATCGAGAAGTGCGGCGGCGTTCTTTTCATTCACGTAGATCGGAGACACCCGAGCCATATCAAAACCCCTTCGAAGTCGAGAACCGGACCGCGTTCGGCGCGGGCGCGGGGGAGGAAGCGCGCCGGATGCGCGCTTCCAGATCTGCAATTGCCAAGGCCATTTCCGCATCGGACCGGAATTCGATCCGCTCTTCATTGATCTGAGCGGACTTGAGCCCCCTGGCACGGTCCAGGATCAGCTTGTCGCGTTTCGCGATCAGTTCGGCGAGTTCGATGGCCATTACGCGCCCAGGTCCTTCTGCCAACCGCGGAAATCGAGCCAGCCGGCGCCGAAATCGAGGCGGATCTTGAACTCGACCCCATCGACCTCGAACCCGGTGCGGGTCTCGACCTGCGGACCCGGCGCGCCTTCGAGGTAGGCATATTCGAGGCCGTCGATCACCGCCGGATCGGCCGCCAGATACCATTCGAGGCCGGTCAGGCGCGGTTCGACGATCAGCGAGAGGTTCGAGAACGGGTTCACGTCCGCCGTCTTGGTGGCGTTGATCTGGGTCAGCAGCTGTTCGGCCTCGGTCTCCAGCTCGGGGCCGACCATCAGGAAACGCGGGGTGGCATTGATCAGGACACCGCCCGGCGAGGTTTGCTTGCGCATCGCCAGGCGACGGGCGGCGATGGTGGTCAGCGACAGTGCTTCGGGCGGATCAGCCACCTCGGCAAGGTTGCCGTGATCGGCGTGGAACACCGTCTTACCGTCCGCCATGACCGGGTTCTTGTTCACGCAGTCGAAAAGGACATTCGCCTCGAAGTCGGCCGCCGCCGCGCCGAGCTTGTTCGGGATGGCGGTGAAGGCGCCGAGGTCGTCGTTCACCATGGCCTGCCGGCTGATTGCGAAGATCTTGCCATAGGTATCGAGCTTGTAGCTCTCCGGGGCCGCGCCGATGGTGCCATAGGTGAACTCGCCAGCTTCGTTGACCTTCGAAAGCGTGCCGAAATCTCCCATAGCCACCGAGCTCTTGGCGCGGAAGTCGCGGGCGGTCGACTGGCGGGCGAGCTGGCGGACGCCCGAGGGCGCGGCCTCATAACCCCGACGCACTTCGCGGTTAGCAGTGTTATCGAGGATCGCGGAGAAATCGCCGGTCGTGTGCATCCCCAACGCGCGGGTCAGGATCGTGTCATTCGAAAGGCCACGGGTCGAGAGGCCCGCACGTTCCAGCGAGGCGCGAGCCATGTCGGTGACGCTCATGTGCGCGAACTGGCGCGCCTCGGGGGACAGCTGGTGTTCGGGGTGGCTGCGGGCGAACAGCGCCTCGCCGGCACGGGTGGCGATCACCGCCGGGTCGGTGTGGTCGGTGCCGATGGTGGCGGTGGGGGTGCGCACGGCCTGCGCCTGCGAACGGTGCTGCATCGCCTCGAAGGCGGCGGCGCGGGCGGCCTCGACGGTGGTTTCCGCGTCGATCTGGGCATCGGCCCAATCGCGGCCGAGGCTCGCGGTCTCGGCGATGCTGCGGATCGCGCCGTTGATCTCGGCGCGGGTGGTCAGGGTCTGTTCCTGGGTCTCGGGCATGGTGGTGTTCCCTTTGCGGAAATGAGCGCCGGCATCGGCCGGCACGGGGACAACGGACACTTCGATGGGCGTCCAGTTCACTGCGGTGCGCTGGCGATCCTTGCCGCGCTGTTGGTCTTTCCACTCGGTCACGCTGTAGCCGATGGACAGGCCGCGCAGGGTGCCGTCTGCGATGTCGTTCAGAACGGCTTTGGCGGGGTCGGTGCTGCGGAAGCGCATCAGCACCCACAGCCCTTCCGGGCGCAGCTCGGCCGCCTCGACGACGCCGAGCTGATCGCTGGTCGTGGCCGAACGGTGGCCGTCGAGGACCGGGGCGCCCGCGCGCAGGCGCGACAGGTCGGCCCCGGTGAGGTCGAGCCGCTCGATATAGCCGGGGCGGGCAACTTCGGCGCCGGTCGAAACAATCGCCTCGACGGTGCGGGCCTCAAGGTCGACGGTCGAGGCGGCGGGGGTGGCGGCGCGCAGGTGCAGGCTCATGCGGCGGCCTCCGTGGTGGCGGCCCGCATCGCATCGCGGGCGCGTTCCTCGTCCAGTTCGTCAATGTCGCGGCCCCGGCCGGCCACGACCTCTTCGCGCGATTTCAGGCCGGCTTCGATCGCCGCGACATCGGCGGCGACTTCGTTCTGCGGGTCGACCCACGCCCAACCGGGCGCGACGAAGCGCACGGCGTGATAATCGGCGAGGCTCGCGCGGTCGGCCGGCAGCTCGCCCGCGAGGGCGCGAATGTCGGTCCAGCGCTTCCACAGCGGGCGCAGGAACTGGGCCTCGATCAGGTTCAGCTGCATGGCCTCGGCGCGGCGGCGGAATTCCAGCATCCCGACGCGGGCCGAGCTGTAGTTCGCTTCGCCGAGGTCGCCGGTCAGGGATTCGAAGGTCAGGCCCGCGCCGGCGGCGATCTCGCGGTCCTGGGCGCGCAGGAACTCGATGGCCTGGGCGAGGCCCTGACCGGGCTGCGAGAACGACACCTCGGCGCCGGTCGGCAGGATGCGCATCGCACCGGGTTCGAGGGCGACGTTCAGGGTGGTGTTCTCGGCGAGGAAACCGGCGGCGGTGCCGTCGGTGTCGCGGATGAAACCCGTGATCAGGGACGCGACCTTGAGCTGCATCAGCAGCGCGTCCGAGGCTTCATCGCGGTCGCGCAGCTTGAGAAGGACCGGCGCCAGCCAGCTCAGGCCGCGGACCTGCCCCGGAAACAGCTTGTCGAACATGTGCAGCATGTCGCTCGCCGGGACGCGGATCGGGGCGGCGTAGGTCTGGAACGGCGTGCCCGGCGCCTCGCGCAGGACGTGATAAGCGACGACCTGATCGGCGGCGTCGAACTCGATCCCGGCGACGATCCGCGCCCCGTTGCCGAGGTCGCGGGTCAGCGACGGGTCGATCTGATCGGCGGCCAGCAGCTTCGGGCACAGGGTGCCGTCCTCGGCGACCACCAGCTGAACGAAGGCCTCGCCGTCGCGAACGATGGCGCGGGCCATGGTCATCATGAGGGGGCGGGTCATCGCCTCGAAGGCGTCGGACAGCGCGCGGCGGGTGGCGGTGTCGGGGTGCTGCGGGCGGACCTGCCAGCCCTTGCCGACCAGCGACACCGACCAGGCTTCGACGATGCGGTGCCCCTGCGCGGTGTTGGTGTAGAGCGCCGAGGCACGGGCCTTCGACGCTCCACGGGCTGCCAGGGTCTGTTGCTGCGGGGTGGCGAGGCTGGCCGCGCCCTCCCACCGCCGGCCGCCCCCGCCGGCCTCGACCCCCGACCGCTTGAATATCCTTTCGATGATGCTGAAGGGGAAAGCCAATTCAACGGTTCTCCCAGTTCCGGGGCAGATCATGGGCCTTCGCGCGCTGCCAGAAATCACGGCAGAGACGCGAAGCATTGATCATCAGGCACCCGGCCACCTCGTTTTCTTCGATAGGGTCTTGAGAGAGGTTGCGCCGGGCCACACGCTCATGGGTGAGTTTCCGGGCTTCCTTGATCGAGCGGAGGTTGTCCGGAACGCTGTCGATGGTGCCGAAGAAGTAGTTCCAGCCCTTCCTCAGATCCGGTTCATCGTTCTGGAAATCGAAACGTCCGGCCCAGATCTCAGAGGTGACCGCGCCAAGGTCGAAAACTTTCGCCTGCGGATACCCGGAGAACGGGACACGGATGTTGCTCAGGGCCGTCGTCGAAAAGTCCATCGCGTCCTGCCAGGACAGGCCGTAGCGCTCGCGCACCTCATTTCCGCCCATGATGTAGATCACTGCCGGGGCCGAAAAGCTGCCCCAACGCCGGATTTCCTCGGGGTCATCGGCCAGGCCACCGGTCGCGAGCTCAAGGATGCTGCGGTGACGCAGGTCCTTGAGTGTAGCCATGGGAATTCCGGTAATTTTTTGCACATCGCTGATACGCATTCGCATCTCCTGAAATGGATAGTTCATCCAACCATATATTGAAATGGGTGGTCGATCAATCCATTCGGTGCGCGTCGTTGTTTGCTTGGTTCTGATTTGTTCTCGCGCTGGCCCGGCACTCCGAGCACGGCTCGCTCCGAGCCGAGCACTAGTTCGGGCGCTGCACTTCCATGCCGGTCAGCTCGCGCGCCTCGCGCCAGAGCGCGCCGGTTTCCCAGTCGGGATAGGAATCGCCGCAACAGGTATCTATGATCACCTTGGCAGCGAAGTCGGCCGCGCAGGTGGCCGGAAGCGCCATCAGCTCGGCCTCCATCTTGTTCAGCTTCTCGATTACCCGCGCCGCCGCTTCCCGGTCCTGCGTCTTCGCCTTGGCACCTTGGGCGGCGATGATACATTGCGCCGAGGCCTTCAAAATCTCCCTGTGCTTGTGGAACAGGGCCATGATCGGCGTTTTCGGGATGGTCTTGAGTTCGGTCATGATTTTTTCAACCAACATGAATGCGTTCGTATCGCGGCACTGCTTCAGTGCCATCCGCCACCAGTGGGCAGCCAGTTCAGCGCGCCGGCATAGCCCACCATGCGGCATTCGTGCGGAGCCACGGGAACGCCGGGGGCGTCGGTGATCGTGATGGCGTAACGCTCGACGCCTTCCGGCAGGATGGGGCGGAAGTGCAGGCGCAGCGTTTCCGCGATCTCCTCTGCCTTCTCTTCGAAAGTCAGCACCGGTCGAGCGAGCGCCGGAGCAGACAGCCCGATGAGGCCAGCCGCCGGTGCGGCGGTCAGGAAGGTGCGGCGGTTCATGCGTGCACCTCGATCAGTTTGCAGGTCTGGCGCAGGGCGGAACGGATGTAGGCGCGCGTTTCGCGCTCGGTCTGGGTGTAGCCCGTGGGGCGCTCGGTCGCGTCGAGCGCAAGCGCAAGGCAATCGTGAATGACGTTCAGGCGGGCAGACGGCAAGCCGGGGGCGGCTGCCGAATTCAGGTTCGGCATTACGGGACTCCGTTGAACAAAATCATCTATGTGATACAAATTGTCTAACATCGCCCATAATGTCAAGCAAAATGGATAAGGTTATCCAGAATGTCGTTAACACCTGCGCAGTGCCGTGCCGCTAGGGGACTTGTGAACTGGTCCCAGACCCGCCTTGCGGAGGAAGCCGGTGTCTCTCGGGCGACGGTTACGAGTTTTGAGGCTGAGAAGCGCGTTCCAATCGGGAACAACCTTGACGCTATTCGGTCAGCCCTTGAAGCCGCCGGCGTCGAGTTCATCCCCGAGAACGGTGGTGGTGCTGGAGTGAGGTCGAAGCATTGAGGGATGATAAAGTTTTATTGGCGAAGATTAGTAATATCAGCCGAGAATTACTTTTAAAGCGCAAAGAGCTTTTGGAAAAGAAGCAAGATATTTTTTTCCCCGATGAAGATGACGGGATGCTAAATGAAGAGTATGCTCTTGACTTCCACATAAGTCAGTTGAACACTTTGAGGTTTGAATATTTAGAGAAAAAGCTCACTGAGGCTAAAACGCCAGTTCCTAGCATGGCTTATGATGCTGACCTATGGGAATTATCAGCGCGCTGTAACTACTACCCGAGCGATGAAATTATTGTAAAAATGGAATCCGCCTTAGAAGAGGCAAGAAACGAGATAGGAAGAAATAGATCATACCTCATATCGCAGCGCTCTCTCTATGTCGCGATTATCGCACTCATTGTTAGCCTCGTCCCCATATTAAAAGATGCATTTGACTGTCTGAAAGCCGCCGAAACCTCGCCCGTCAATTCCGTGGCGCCTGAAAAATTAAATTCCAATTGAGTTTATTACCGCCTATGCATCCAACTCGACTGTAGCACCGGGCCGCGGGCGGCGGCCGGCTTCGGTTCCGCCCGTGCCAGATCCTCGCGCCGCGCCTCGGGGTTGATATTGACCATCTGGCGCGCGGCGAAGGCGTAGACGGTGCAATCCAGCGCCTCGGCCCGGCGGCCGGGGATGCGCTCGAAGTTGCGCACCGGCTGGCCGCGCGAGTAGCGCACCACCGCCCGTTCCGAGGCGAGCTGTTCATACCAGACCGGGGCGAGGCTGTTCGAGAACCGCACCAGCCCGGCGCGCGGCAGGCGGGCGAACAGCTGCGTCTTCACGGTGTCCACTCCGACGATCCACAGCCGGGCGCCGGTCTTGGTCGTCGAGCCGGCGCGCTCGATCACCGGGCGGTTGCCGGGCGCGCCCTTGATCGCGAAGACCTTGCGCGCGGTGCGCGGCCGGCAGAAGCCGGTGACGCGGTGCATGGACGTGCCGTCGCCCGCGTCGATGGCGGTGGCGTCGATCCCGATCTTGCCGCCGAGGGCATGGGCGAAGCGCTCGCGCAGCAGGGTGTCGAGTTCCGCCCAGGTCTCTTCCGCGTCGAACGCGCCCCAGATCACCCGATGGCCGAGGACGATCATCGCGCCGGCCTCGGTCCAGCCGACATAGGTCAGCTCGAGGCGGTCATGCTGCACGTCGCAGCCGAGGGTAAGGGCCAGCACCTCGGCCGGCACCGCCTCGAGGCCGAAATCCTCGGCGCGGGCGGACAGGCTGTTTTCGTCGAGTTCGTCGCCCTCGGAGCGCCAGCCCTGGCCGAGGATGGTGTTCACGAAGGTCTGCAAGGTGGTCGGGTCGTCCTTGGCGGCGACGAACTCGGCCGCGAGCTTGCCCCATGCGGCGTTGGCGTGCAGGCTGATCAGCGCATTCATGCGGAAGCCCGCGTGACCGCGCACCTCGGGGCGGGTGGCGCGCCAGCGGCCTTCGGCGATCATGCGGGGCTTGTGGCGTTCATCGACCTCGGTCGCGCAGTTCGGGCAGCGCCAGCGGGCAAGCTCGGGCTGGCCTTCGGGCCATGTGATGTGGTTCCAGGCGATTTCCTCGAACACGCCACAGGCGGGGCAAGGCACTTCGAAGATGCGCTGATCGGACTGGGCGTAAGAGCGCAGGACGTGGCTCGTTTCCTCATGCACCGGAGTCGAGCCGAGGACGATCTTGCGGTCGGGGAACGACAGGGTGCGGCGCTCGGCCAGCAGGATCGGCGAGCCTTCGGCGGTGGGGGCCATGCCGTCGACTTCGTCCATCAGCAACATGCGGACGTTGTGCCGGCGCAGGTTGCGCGGTGCCTTGGCGGCGACGACCTTGAGCGAGCCCCCGGGGAAGCGGCGTGACAGCAGGGTGTTGCGGCCGGCTTCGTCCAGCTCGCCCGAGAGGGCCTGAGCGACGGCGGGCGAGGCCGAGAAGATCGGCTCGATGTCGCTGACCACGTAATCGCGGCAATCGCTCTCGGCGGGCAGAAGGCACAGGATCGGGGCCGGGTCGTTCGCGACGAAGCTGGCGACGGCCGAGGTGAGAAGCGTGGTGAAGCCGACGCGCACCGGCTTGACCAGGGTCACGCGCTCGATGAGGGGATCGCCGATGGCGTCGGCGATCTCGCGCTGGAACGGCCAGAGGCGGACCGGGCCGGGTTGGCTCGACACGCCTTCGGGCAGGCGAACTTCGCGCTCGATCCAGTCGGAGAGGCGCAGGCGCGGCGGCGGCATGAGGGCGGTGAGCGCTTCGGCGCAGAGCTGTTCAATCGTGGGCATGGGCGAGGTCCTCCAGGGCGGTGCGCAGTTCGCGGTCGAGGGCTTCGATCTCGGTCGCGTCGAGGTGGGGCAAGGTCGAGCGGATCCGGGACGGCACGGCGAGGATGCGGGACCGGACCTGTCGCAAGATCTCGGTCCAGCCGCGCAGCACGTCCGAGGCGGCGACCAGCTCGGCGCGGGCGACGGCGTTGCGGCGTTCGGCTTCGTCGGCCTTCTCGCGGGCAAGGCGCGCCCTGGCGGCGGTCAGGCTTTCGGTCTGTTCCTCGCCGCCCCAGCGGGCGGCCGTGCTGCGAAGATGGGCGGTGTAGGCGCGGACGGTGGCGCGCATGTCGTAGCAGTCATGAGCGAGGTGAACGGCGATGCCGCGTTTCTTGAGGTCGGTCAGGGCGGCGGGTGAAATATCCAGCAGCTCGCACAGGTCGGCGCCGCCGATCCTCAGCACCTGGCCGCCGCCGAGGTTGAGTTCTTCAAGGATCTTCATTCGAATTTAACCCTTTGATTTTTCATAGCATAGGGTGAAATGTCGGGGTGCGAATTACCCGCACCAGAGGTCAAAGGAAGGACCCGCGCGGGCTGTCGGCCGGGCTCCGGGCGGCGGATCATCCGGGCAAGCTGCCCGATGTGCTGCCACGCGTCTTCGGTCTGGATCTGCATTGAAGCCATCACAGCGCCCCGGCCTTCGCCTCGACCTGGTAGCGCATCGCCCGGAGTTTCCGTTGCATGGCTACCAGCTTGCCGGCTTCCCTGATCGTCATGACGTTCGTGCGCACCACCGCGTCAATCAGCGCGTATTCACTGGATTTGAGGCAGGCGGCGAGCTTGGCCGTGTCCTGCGTCTTCGTGTGCATGTCGTCCTTCATCTCTTATCCTTCCTGACCTGTTCCTTGGTCCTGCTCGATGGTGAGGCCATTGTGACGGGCATAGGGCGACCAGCCCGAGGCATTGCCTCAGGTTGGTCCCTATCCCGCCGCGTGTTGTCCTGCTCGACGGAGCCGGCCACCGCTTAGGGCGCCCGAGGTCGTTTGACCCCGCCTCGGGCTTGCTCGCTACTTGAAGGCGCCGGGTCTGGCGCCTGATCCCCCGCTTCGAGCTTTCGGGCTGCGGTTGGCCTATGGGATCGCCCCGTGGCAGGCCTTGTGCTGTGTCGAACGCCACTGTCTGAACCGTCCAGACGACACAGGGTTTCGGCAATCAGAAGCCGGTGTCCTCCTCGTCAATCGGGTTCCACTCCGCGCCCTTCTCGGGCGTGGTCTCGCGGTAATGCTCGGCGACCATGCGCTTCATGATGTCGAGTTGCTTCGCGGTCGGGGTCCAGCTCTTGCGCTTGGACTGCTTGGCGATGCTCAGGGCGAAGTTCCGGGGCCAGCCCTCGGGGGCCGACCGGATCACGCCCGGCCAGCTCCACAGCAGTTCCTCAACGTTCGGGGCGATCTGGCAATGCGCGGTCATGCCGATGCCCCCCGGTCGAGGTCGGTCATGCGCTGCACCTCGGCCGCGCTCGGGCGCCAACCGGGTTCATAGGACGCATCGACCATCCGGGCGGCAAAGGCGCGATCCTCGGCGCTCTCCGCGTTCCGGGCGACGTGCGTCATCGCATAGACCAGCATCTGAACGTTCCGGGGCAATTCGAAATAGACGTTCATGCCGAGGCCTTCGCGGTGACATGGGCGAGGAAGCCCGCCTGTTCCTTCGGGGTGCAGGCATTGAAGCAGGCCAGCAGCCACGCCTTGCGCTCGAACGGGGTCGCGAAGCTCGCCCAGTCCTTGGCTTCGTCCAGGGCGTTCATGAGCGGCGGCACGGGCGCGCCGATGCGCATCCGTTCGAGGGCGTCCGACATGATCAGCGCCGCGTCGAGCGGATCGCACTCGGCGATCATGAAGCGAAGGGCGCTTGCCCGGTGAAACCGCCCCGAGTGATCTTCCGGGCAGAAGGTCTTACCAACCTGATTTGCCCCGGTCGCGCCCGCCAGGGGATAACGGTGAGGCGTTACAGGCGGAAGGTATCCAGCCCCTTCCTCGGCGGTATCAGGGACCCGTTTCGTTCCTGATTTGTCCGGATACTTTTCCGAGGCCATCGAGTTGTTATCAGGTGATACCTTCCGGGATGGACAATCCGAACTGAGCCGTGTCCGGGGCTGTTGCGAAGATATCGAGGGCGCCTTTCGGGCGCCCTTTTGCACGGCCCCATCTTCCGCCCGGTGGGGGGGCGAATCGAGGGGCCTGTCGGTGCGGCTCGCACCGAATCGCGGCGAATCGAATCCGGCTCTGGCAGGGCTGTTGCCGGAAAACATCGCGCGCATTGGCCGCCAGATCCCGCGCCTTGTCACAAGGTGTCAGGTCAAGCTGTTGTAACATCAGGATGAAATCCGGCGCCACAGCGGGGGCGGAGGGGCTCGCGAATTCGTGTTCAGGCCAAGCAAAGGGGCTTACGCAAATGAAAAACTTCTGATTACATGATTCCCGGAGAGAGGAACGTTCCCGGGCAACCGGGACGAATGCGGCCCCGGCCGCGACAGGGCCGTGAGGCCTTCAGGGAGGATGACCGCCATGACAGCGCTGTGCCGCTCGAACGACGATCACGGGACGCGCTTCGCCGCAGGGCGGAGCGCCGGGGTCCGTGCGGACCGCACCCGACCCGCGCCGCTCTTCGAGGATCTCGTCGAAACCCGCATGAATCGGAGCTGAGCGCATGGCGGAGACCGGACAGACTGTTGCCACGATCCCCGCCGTCCTGATCTTGCTTGGCCCCCCGGGGGCCGGGAAAGGCACCCAGGCGCGACTGCTTGAGGAAGACTTCGGCCTCGTCCAGCTGTCGACGGGCGATATGCTGCGCGCCGCGGTGGCCGGGGGAACGCCCGCAGGTCTTGCCGCGAAAGCGGTGATGGAGGCGGGTGGCCTCGTGTCGGACGAGATCGTGCTCGGTGTGTTGCGCGAGCGGATGGAGGGGCTGGCCGGGGGGCTGATCCTCGACGGGTTTCCGCGCACCGGGGCTCAGGCGCGCGCACTCGATGCGCTGCTGGCCGGGACCGGGCGCCGGGTCGATGCCGCCGTCAGCATGGAGGTGGACGACGACGCCATGATCGCGCGCGTTGCGGGTCGCTACAGCTGTGCCGGCTGCGGCGAGGGCTATCACGACAGGTTTCGCAAGCCGGCCGTGGCCGGGCAGTGCGACAAATGCGGCGGCCACGAGTTCCGCCGCCGCGCCGACGACACAGCCGAGACCGCGCGCAAGCGGCTTCAGGCCTATCACGACCAGACGGCGCCGCTGATCGCCCATTACGCGGCGCAGGGCGTGCTGAAGCGGGTCGACGCGATGGCAAGAATCGAGGCGGTGCGCGGTGCGCTCGCCGGGATTGTCCGGGGGCTGGACGGGGCGGCGGTGACGCCTCCCGCAGCCTCCGCGGCAGAGAGAAACCACCCGGAAATGTGACAACCGGGCGGAATAAAGCGGGCGCAGCCCTGCGGCGGCCTTACGGGAAAAAGGAGGCCCGTCGTCGCAGCTGCGCTCATGGCAAGGCCAAATGGCCAAGGGGGGAGAGAGACACCCATGACCAACGTGAATACCAACGTGGCGGCCACCCGGGCACGCCCGATGACGCGGGACGAGAAGCGCGTCATTCTGGCGTCGTCCGCGGGCACGATCTTCGAGTGGTACGATTTCTATCTTTACGGCTCGCTGGCCGCGATCATCGGCGCGCAGTACTTCACCTCGTTCCCCGAGGCGACGCGCAACGTTTTCGCACTGCTGGCCTTTGCCGCGGGCTTCATCGTGCGTCCGTTCGGCGCGCTCGTGTTCGGCTCGCTCGGCGATCTGGTGGGGCGCAAATACACCTTCCTGATGACCATCCTCATCATGGGTCTGTCGACCTTCATCGTGGGTATGCTGCCCGGCTACAACTCGTGGGGCGTGGCCGCGCCGATCATCCTGATCGTGCTGCGGATGCTGCAGGGGCTGGCACTCGGCGGCGAATACGGCGGTGCCGCGGTCTACGTGGCTGAACATGCGCCGCAGAACCGCCGCGGCTATTACACCGCCTTCATCCAGACCACCGCGACGCTCGGTCTGCTGCTGTCGCTGGTCGTCATCTTGCTGGTTCAGGGCTACGTCAACGCCAATTACGACGCGGTGCCGGTGCTCGATGCGGCCGGTCAGGCGGTGATGAATGCCGACGGTTCGGTCAAGATGATCAAGGCCTTCGACGCCTGGGGCTGGCGTATCCCGTTCCTCGGCTCGATCCTGCTGCTGGGCATCTCGCTCTATATCCGTCTGCAGATGGAAGAGAGCCCGGCGTTCAAGAAGATGAAGGAAGAGGGCGCGACCTCGAAGGCGCCGCTGCGCGAGGCCTTCGGCAACTGGAAGAACGGCAAGTTCGCGCTGATCGCGCTGCTCGGCCTCACCGCCGGTCAGGCCGTGGTCTGGTACTCGGGTCAGTTCTACGCGCTGTTCTTCGTGCAGAACGTCATCAAGGTCGACAGCTTCACCGCGAACGTGCTGGTGGCATGGTCGCTGATCCTGGGCACCGGTGGCTTCCTGTTCTTCGGGTCGCTGTCGGACAAGATCGGGCGCAAGCCGGTGATCCTCGGCGGATGCCTCGTCGCGGCACTGACCTACTTCCCGGTGTTCAAGATGCTGACCCATGTCGCGAACCCGGCGCTTTACGAAGCGCAGCTGGTGCGCGTCGTCGTCACCGCCGATCCGAACGACTGCTCGTTCCAGTTCAACCCGACGGGCACGGCGAAGTTCACCTCGTCTTGCGACATCGCGAAGACGGCGCTGAACAAGCTGTCGGTCAATGCGACCACCGTCGACGGGCCGGCCGGTCAGCCTGCCACGATCTCGATCGAGGGCAAGACGATCACCTCCTATGACGCAAGCAAGCTGTCGGGGGCCGATCTGGCCGCGGCGAAGAAGACCTTCGACACCGAGGTCAACGCGGCTCTGAAGGAAGCCGGTTACCCGCTGAACCCGGCCGAGAACAAGACCGTGGCCAAGGCGGCGAACTTCTTCGACATCTTCACCGGGCAGAAGCTGACGATGGTGGTCATCATGACCTACCTGATCTTGCTGGTGACGGCGGTCTACGGGCCCATCGCCGCGGCGCTGGTCGAGCTGTTCCCGACCCGCATCCGTTACTCGGGTCTGTCGCTGCCCTATCACATCGGCAACGGCTGGTTTGGTGGTCTGCTTCCCGCGACGGCCTTCGCCATCTCGGCGCAGAGCGGCAACATCTACGCGGGCCTGTGGTATGCGATCGTCGTGGCTCTGATGACGGTGGTGATCGGGGCGCTGTTCGTGCCGAACAACATCCACAAGCGCGATATCTTCGGCAAGGACAACATCTGATCCCGACCGAAGGGAGCAATGCTGAAACGGATCGGGCCGCCCTTCGGGGCGGCCCGGTTCATTTCAGAGAGGCGGATCCGGGCCGTGCTTCCTTGTCGCGGGGGTCCGCTCAGAGGATTTCGGCCACCGCCTCGGGCGGGCGGCCGATCCGGGCCTTGTCCGCGCGGATCACCACCGGACGCTCGATCAGACGCGGATGGGCGACGAGTGCGTCGAGGATCGCGGCCTCGGGCGCCTCGGGGGTCAGGCCCTCGGGCACCCCGGCCTCCTTCCAGCGCACGAGTGCCGCCGCCGGCTGGCCGAGCTTTCTCAGCACCTCTTCCAGTTCGGCGCGCGTGGGCGGGGCCTCCAGATACAGCCGCACCTCGGGCACGATGCCGCGTTCGGTCAGCAGGGCCAGCGTCGCGCGCGACTTGCCGCAGCGCGGATTGTGCCAGATCGTCACCTCGGCCATGGTCTCAGCCCTTCAGCCAGCGTTCGCGCCCGGTGCCCACCGCCTCGGCGACCGAGGTGAAGCCGTCGCGCGTCATCAGCGCATCGAGGCCGCGCAGGATCTCGGGCACGATCGAGAGCCCGCCATAGACCATCGAGGAATACAGCTGCACCGCCGAGGCGCCGGCGCGGATCTTCTCATAGGCCTGATCGGCCGTCGCGACCCCGCCCACGCCGATCAGCGGCAGCCGCCCCGCGGTCAGCTGCGACAGCCGGGCGAGAACCCGGGTCGAATGCACAAACAGCGGCGCGCCCGAGAGACCCCCCGGCTGGTTGCGCAACGGACTGCTCAGCCCCTCGCGCGACAGCGTGGTGTTGGTGGCGACGATGGCGTCGATGCCGGAATTCAGCGCCACCTCGGCGATCTGCTCAAGCTCCGCCGGGCCGAGATCGGGGGCGATCTTCAGAAACACCGGCACCCGCCGTTCAAGCCCGTCACGCACCGCGATCACCCCGGCCAGAAGCGCGCTCAGCGCCTCCTTGCCCTGCAGATCGCGCAGCTTCTCTGTGTTGGGCGAGGAGACGTTGACCGTCGCGAAATCGACATGCGGCCCCGCGATGCGCAAAACGGTGGCGAAATCTGCCGCGCGGTCCGCGCTGTCCTTGTTCGCTCCGAGGTTCAGCCCGACCGGCACCCCCGCCGGCCGCGCCGCCAGACGGCGCGCGATGGCCTCGACACCCTCGTTGTTGAAGCCGAAACGGTTGATGACGGCCCGGTCCTCGGTCAGCCTCCACAGCCGCGGCTTCGGGTTGCCGGGCTGCGGCCGGGGCGTCGCGGCGCCGACTTCCAGAAAGCCGAACCCCGCCCGCATCAGCGCGCCGAGCGCCACGGCGTTCTTGTCATAGCCCGCCGCGAGGCCGAGCGGGTTTTGCAGCTTCAGCCCCGCCACCTCGCATTCGAGCCGCGCGCAGCCGATCGGCCCCGGAAGCGGCACCAGCCCCATCTGCAACGCCTTGAGCGACAGTCCGTGCGCAAGCTCGGGGTCCATGCGGTGCAGCGCCGCCAGCCCGATCCGTTCGATGGTTTTCACGGCAGTTCCTCCGGGAAGATATGGCCCGAGCGACCGAGCGGCAGGGACGTGTCGCGCAGCACCTCGTCGAGGCGCAGCGCGCGATACAGATGCGGAAACAGCGCGCCACCGCGCGAGGGCTCCCATTTCAGCGCCGGGCCGAGGCGGTCGGCATCGACGGTGACCAGCACGAGATCCGATTCGGTCGCGAAATGCCGCGCCGCGGTTTCGGTCACCTGCGCCCCGGTCGAGAAATGGATGAACCCGTCGGCGAGGTCGACGGGGGCGCCGAGGGTCTCGCCCGCGGCCCGCAGCGCATCCCATTCGGGGCGCCGGAATATCTTGTAGATCAGCATGGCTCTGCAATGCCCCGGCGCGCCTTCCCGGTCAATCCCCGCAAGGGAGGCGATAGCGCCGGGGTGGCTCTGGCCGGTGCGCCCGGGGCGGTTTGCCGCGTTATTCAGCCGTTACCGGGATGGGGCAGGCTGGGTGGCGGTTGGCTTTGACAAGGGCCGGGCGGCGCCCGATGGTAACGGCGATGTGACCCGAAGGCGAAACACGCGTGGAGAGGAACCGATGAAGAGACTGCTTCTGCTGACGGTGGCGGCGCTTGGCCTGACGACCGGCATGGCGCGGGCCGATTACGTGCTGAACATCCTGCACACCAATGACATGCACAGCCGGATCGAGCCGATCAACAAGTTCGACGCCACCTGCTCGGCCGAGGACGATGCCGCCGGCAAGTGCTTCGGCGGCGTGGCGCGTATCGCGACCGAGGTGAAGGCGCTGCGGCAAAGCCTTGCGGGGCAGAACGTGCTGCTGGTCGATGCGGGCGATCAGTTCCAGGGCTCGCTGTTCTACACCACCTACAAGGGCAAGGCCGCGGCCGAGCTGATGAACGCCATCGGTTATCAGGCGATGGAACTCGGCAATCACGAATTCGACGACGGCCCGGCAAACCTGGCCTCGTTCATCGCGTCGGTGAACTTCCCGGTGATCTCGGGCAACCTCGATCTCAGCCGCTCGGAAGAGCTGCGCGGCAAGGTCGGGCGTACGGCGGTGTTCGACATCGGCGGGCAGAAGGTCGGCATCGTCTCGGCGCTTGCCGTCGACACGCCCGAGACCTCCTCGCCCGGCCCGAACGTGATCTTCCAAAGCGACATCGACAGCCTGAAGGCCGAGGTGGCCGATCTGCAGGCGCAGGGCATCACCAAAATCGTCGCGCTGACCCATGTGGGCTTCCCCGAGGACAAGCGCATCGCCGCCGAGGTGCCCGGGATCGACGCGGTGATCGGCGGGCATTCGCATACGCTGTTCTCGAATGACATCAAGGGCGCCGAGGCCTATCCGACCATGGTCGGCACCGTGCCGGTGGTCTCGGCCTATGCCTATTCGAAATACCTCGGCCATCTGGTGCTGACCTTCGACGACGCGGGCAATCTGAAATCGGCCGGTGGCGCGCCGATCCTGCTCGATGCCTCGGTCGCGCCCGACCCGCAGATCGCGGCCCGGGTGAGCGAACTCGCCGCGCCGATCCAGAAGGTGCGCGAGAAGGTCGTGGCGCAATCCACCGCCGCGATCGACGGCGCGCGCGAGACCTGCCGGGCCCAGGAATGCACGATGGGCAATCTCGTCGCCGATGCGATGCTCGACCGGGTGCGCGCTCAGGGGATCGAGATCGCGCTCGAAAACGGCGGCGGTCTGCGCGCCTCGATCGGGCAGGGGCCGGTGACGATGGGCGACGTGCTGACGGTGCTGCCGTTCCAGAACACGCTCTCGACGTTCCAGGCCAAGGGCTCGACGGTGGCGAAGGCGCTCGAAAACGGGCTGAGCCAGGTCGGGGAAGGCGCGGGCCGCTTCCCGCAGGTCGCGGGGCTGCGTTTCGTGTGGGACGCTGCGAAACCGGCGGGCGAGCGTCTTGTCTCGGTCGAGGTGAACGAGGCGGGCAAATGGGTGCCGCTCGATCCCGACAAGACTTACGGCGTGGTCACCAACAACTATGTCCGCACCGGCGGCGACGGCTACAAGGTCTTCGATGCCGAAGGGATGAACGCCTATGACTTCGGCCCCGATCTGGCCGATGTGACGGCGGATTATCTCGCGAAGACGGCGCCCTATACGCCCGCGCTCGACGGCAGGATCAAGCGGCTGAACTGACCCCTATCCCGCAGCGCCCGATCTCCGTTCCCGGGCGCCGCGCATTTGCTTTCGCGTCGCCCCAAATATCCCGGGGGTGAGGGCGAAGCCCGAGGGGGCAGAGCCCCCTGCCTTTCGCCACCCGCGGCACAGGGGGAGGCATGGGAAAGGGGCTCTGCCCCTCTTGCCCCTGCGGGGCAATTCACCCCGGGATATTTGGGGAAAGCCGAAAGATGCGAGCGGAGAGCGCTTCGGGGCCTCTGTGACGTGAAACGCGCGACCGGGACCGGCCGCGCGTTGGTCATTTCTCTCCGGGGGGGCGCGTTTCACAGCGCCGGAGTTTCGCCCGGGGCGCTGGTGAAATGGCGTGCCCATTCCGGGTGCCGGGCATATTGGGCCTGAACGAAGCTGCACACGGGCACGATCATCAGCCCGTCGCGCTCGGCATCGGCCAGAAGTGCTGCGAGCAGCGCCTTGCCCACGCCCTTTCCGCCCATGCTTTCGGGTACGATGGTATGGTCGGCGCTGACCACATCCGGTCCCTGGCGGGTGTAGATCAGCACGGCCTCGCCGGGGGAGCCTTCGATCCGCGCGACATAGCGGCCGTGGCGGGCGTCGGTTTCTTCTCGGGTTATCTGCATGTCGGTTCCTCCTCTGCCGGGCCGAGGATAACGCGTTCCGCGGCCCGGAAAAGCCCCTCTCAGCGCAGCACCATCACCGAGCAATGCGCATGGCGCACCACGCGTGCCGCGGTCGAGCCGATCAGGTAGTCGCCGAGCCCCGGCCGGTGCGAGGCGATCACCACGCAATCGGCACCGATCTCCTCGGCCAGAGACAGGATCTCGTTCGGCGCGTTGCCTTCGCGGATCACCACCGAGGCATCCTCGAATTCCGAAGCGTATTTATCGAGCGCGGTGCGCACGGTGTCGCGCAATTCGGTTTCGTAATCGGGCGGCATGTAGGAGATGGCGTAGGCCGGCACCTCGGCCAGAACATGGACCAGCGTCACCTTGGCGCCGGGGGCGGCCAGCGCACGCGCCACGTTCAGCGCCTGATCGGGGTTATGCTCCTCGTCGAAGGCGAGGGGGACGATGATGTTCGTGTACATTCCGGTTTCCTTTCGGGCGATAATCCGGTCCTGGCGTGTTCCACGCATGGCGCATCGCGGCAGCCCCGGCCTTGATCGGGATCAGATCGGGACTCAGCCGCCGGTATGGCTCATGCTGCGCGACATCTGACCCCGGACATGGGCGCGTGAATAGTCGAAATCGTGTCCCTTCGGTTTGTGCGCGATCGCGGTGCGGATGGCCGCGATCACGTCGTCGTCGCGCTCTGAGCCGCGCAGCGGGGCGCGCAGATCGGCGCGGTCCTCCTGGCCGAGGCACATGTAAAGCTCGCCCGTGGCGGTCACCCGCACCCGGTTGCAGCTTTCGCAGAAGTTGTGAGTGAGCGGCGTGATGAAGCCGACAGTCTGGCCGGTCTCCGCGATCCGGACATAGCGGGCGGGGCCTCCGGTGCGCAGCGGCAGCTCGCTCAGGGTGAACCGCTCGGCCAGACGCGCACGCAGATCGCTCAGCGCCCAATACTGGCCAAGGCGCTCGGCCTCGTCCATGTCGCCCATCGGCATGACTTCGATGAAGGTCAGATCGTGGCCTTCGCCCGCGCACCAGTCGAGCAGGGAGAACAGCTCGCTTTCGTTGAAGCCTTTCAGCGCCACGGTATTGATCTTCACCCGAAGGCCTGCGGCCTTCGCGGCGGCGATGCCCTCCATCACCTGATCGAGCCGGCCCCACCGCGTCACGCGGGCGAATTTCCCGGCATCGAGCGTGTCGAGCGAGACATTCACCCGCCGCACCCCGCAGGCGGCGAGGTCCGGTGCGAACCGCGCGAGCTGCGAGCCGTTGGTGGTCAGCGTCAGTTCCTCGAGTGCGCCGCTTTCGAGATGGCGCGACAGCGCACGAAACAGCGCCATAACGTTGCGCCTGACCAGCGGCTCGCCCCCGGTCAGGCGCAGCTTGCGCACCCCGAGCCCGACGAAGGCCGAGCACAGCCGGTCCAGCTCCTCAAGGGTCAGCAGCTCTTTCTTCGGCAGGAACTGCATGTGTTCGGACATGCAATAGACGCAGCGAAAATCGCACCTGTCGGTGACCGATACACGCAAATAGGTGATCGGGCGGGCAAAGGGATCTGTGAGCGGCATGTCTGACATGCGTCACAGGTAGGGCACCCGCCCCGCCGAGGCAAGCCGCTGCCGAGCCCGTCCCTCGCAGTCCCTGTTGCAGTCCCTGTTGCGGCCGCCCGTTGCGGCCCCCTGTTGCGGATTGCGGGGCGGGGGCAAGCGGCCTAGGGTCGGGCACGGGACGAAGGCATCACGGATGATGAAGATGACGAATGGCGGCGAAATGGCGGGCAGGGCGATGGCCCGGAGGCTGGTGCGCGCCGCGGTGCGCCTGAGCGCACTGGGCGCACTGACCGGGGGGCTGTCAGGTTGCTTCCTGATCGGCGGATGGGAGTTTCCCCGCATTTCCCCGGCCCAGACCGCGCCGGCCGCGAGTCCGGCAGGGATGGCGGCCTCGGGGCAGAGCGTGGCGGCGCTCGACACCACCACGGCGGCAGAGCGCCGGGCCGCCGCCGAAGCGGGCGGGGGGGCGAAGGTCGGCTCGACCGTCGCGAGCCTCGGCGATCCGACGGTTGAAGGGTTCTGGGCACGTACGCCGCTGGTCAGCGCGCCGGTGAAGGGACGGCTGGCGGATCCGCGCACGGGCGCCTCGGTCGCGGTCGATCTGCAGCCGCTCGCCGGGCCGAAGGGAGCGGGTTCGCAGGTCTCGCTTGCGGCGATGCGCGCGCTCGGCGTGTCGCTGACCGATCTGCCGCATCTCGACGTCTACCGGAACTGAGCCGATGCGCCGCCTGCTGCGCGAGATCGACATTCCGCCGCTGTGGCTGGCGATCGCCGCGGCGGCGATCTGGGGCGTGGCGCGGGTCTGGCCGGTGATGCTGCCCGGTGCGCGGCCGGTGGGCGGTGCGCTGATCGCGCTCGGGTTGCTGCTGACGGCGGTCGCGGGCGGGCAGATGCTGTGGCGGCGCACCTCGCCGATCCCGCGCCGGGTGCCGCGGGTGATGCTCGACAGCGGGGCCTTCGCGCTGTCGCGCAACCCGATCTACCTGTCGGACGCGATCATGCTGACCGGCTGGATGCTGTGGTCGGGCGGGATCTGGGGCGCGCCCGTCGTCGCGCTGTTCATGCTCTGGATCACGCGCCGCTACATCCTGCCCGAGGAGGCCGAGATCGCCCGCCGCTTCGGTCCGGCCTTCGACACCTACCGTGCGAAGGTGCGGCGCTGGCTGTAACCGGCGCCCCCGCGACACTTTTTCGCAGCGCTTCCGGTCCGGAAGTTGTCTCTGCAATGCACTGAAATATAATGAAAAATATGGTATCCCGCGGTATCCTGATGTATACCTTTGTCTAGCTTTCGGATTTCATGACTTTGCCCGGTCCTTTTTGTTGAGGATTTTTTCCCCCCGATGTTATGAGGCCATTATGTCTTTCCGGCCGGGGGCACGGTCGGGCCAATCTCACAAGGGGGAGAAAGCGTGAGAATCGGAGCTCCGAAAGAGGTATTCGAGGGCGAAGCCCGCGTCGCGATGACGCCGGATTCGGCCACTCAGCTGCAAAAGCTCGGCCATCAGTGTTTCGTCGAGACGGGTGCGGGTCAGGCCGCGGGCTTCACCGATGCGGCCTATCAGGCCGCGGGCGTGACCGTTCTGCCGGGTGCCGAGGCGCTGTTTTCGGGCGTCGACGTGGTGGTCAAGGTGCGTCCCCCCGTCGAGGCCGAGATCGACCGGCTGTCCAAGGGGCAGACGGTGATCTCGTTCTTCTACCCGGCGCAGAATGCCGAGCTTCTGGCGCGCGCCGAGGCGACGGGCGCCACCGTCATCGCGATGGACATGGTGCCGCGCATCAGCCGGGCGCAGAAGATGGACGCGCTGTCCTCGATGGCGAACATCGGCGGCTATCGCGCGGTGATCGAGGCGGCGAACAACTTCGGCCGGTTCTTCACCGGGCAGGTGACGGCGGCGGGCAAGGTGCCGCCGGCGAAGGTGCTGGTGATCGGCGCGGGCGTCGCGGGGCTGGCGGCGACCGGTGCGGCGGTGTCGCTCGGCGCGATCACCTATGCCTTCGACGTGCGTCCCGAGGTGGCCGAACAGATCAACTCGATGGGCGCGGAATTCGTGTTCCTCGACTTCGCGGGCGAGGCGCAGGACGGCGCGGCGACGGGCGGCTATGCGGCGCCTTCGAGCCCGGAGTTCCGCGAGGCGCAGCTGAAGAAATTCCGCGAGATTGCGCCCGATATGGACATCGTGATCTCGACCGCGCTGATCCCCGGCCGGCCGGCGCCGGTGCTGTGGACCAAGGATATGGTCGACAGCATGAAGCGCGGCTCGGTGGTGATCGACCTCGCGGCCGAGCGCGGCGGCAACTGCGAATACACCGTGCCCGATCAGCGGGTGGTGACGGAGTCGGGCGTGATCGTCATCGGTTACACCGACTTCCCGTCGCGCATGGCGGCGCAGGCCTCGCAGCTTTACTCGACCAACATCCGCCACATGATCGCCGATCTGACGCCCGGCAAGGACGGCGTGATCGTGCAGAACATGGAAGACGACGTGATCCGCTCGGCCACGGTGGCGCATGACGGCGCGATCACCTTCCCGCCGCCGCCCCTCAAGGTGAAGGCGATCGCGGCGCAGAAGCCGCGCGAGAAGGCGCCCGAGCCCACCCCCGAGGAGCGCAAGGCCGCCGAGGCCGCCGCGTTCCGCAAGGCCACCCGCACGCAGGTCGGTCTGCTGGCGCTTGGCACGGTGCTGATCCTCGCGGTCGGCGCGGTGGCTCCGGCTTCGTTCATGTCGCATTTCGTGGTGTTCATGCTGGCCTGCTTCGTCGGCTTCCAGGTGATCTGGGGCGTCAGCCACAGCCTGCACACGCCGCTGATGGCGGTGACCAACGCGATTTCGGGGATCGTGATCCTCGGCGCGCTGGCGCAGATCGGTTCCGGAAGCTGGCTGGTGACGGTGCTGGCCGCTCTGTCGGTGCTGGTCGCCACGATCAACATCGCCGGCGGGTTCCTTGTCACGCGGCGTATGCTTGCCATGTTCCAGAAGTCGTAAGCGGAGGGAAACGCAATGCTTTCCACGGGTATCGTTGCCGCGGCCTATATCGCCGCCGCGGTTCTGTTCATCCTTTCGCTCGGCGGCCTCTCGGGGCAGGAGAGCGCCAAGCGCGCGGTCTGGTATGGCATCGCGGGCATGGCGCTGGCGCTGGTCGCGACGATCTTCGGGCCGGGCATCGGACATGGCTGGGTGATCGCGCTGATGCTGATCATCGGCGGCGGCCTTGGCTGGTATGTCGCCAAGCGCGTCGAGATGACCGAGATGCCGCAGCTGGTCGCGGCGCTGCACAGCTTCGTCGGCCTCGCCGCGGTGTTCATCGGCTACAACTCGTATATCGAGATGGCCCGCGTCGCCGCGATGGACGAGACCGCGCGCGCCGCACTGAGCGGTTTCGCCGCGATCATCGCGCACAAGACCGGGGCTGAACTCAGCATCCTGCGCGTCGAGCTGTTCCTCGGCGTGTTCATCGGTGCGGTGACCTTCACCGGCTCGGTCGTCGCCTTCGGCAAGCTCGCGGGCAAGCTCGACGGCAAGGCGAAGAAGATGCCGGGCGGTCACATGCTGAACATCGCGGCCGCCGTCGTGTCGCTGATCGCGCTGATCGCCTTCCTGAACGGCGCCGGGGCCTGGGCGCTGATCCTGATGACGCTGTGCGCGCTGTTCATCGGCTGGCACCTGATCATGGGCATCGGCGGCGCCGACATGCCGGTGGTGGTGTCGATGCTGAACAGCTATTCGGGCTGGGCGGCGGCGGCCATCGGTTTCTCGCTCGGCAACGATCTGCTGATCGTGACGGGTGCGCTGGTCGGTTCCTCGGGTGCGATCCTGAGCTACATCATGTGCAAGGCGATGAACCGCAGCTTCATCTCGGTGATCCTCGGCGGTTTCGGGGCGTCGAAGGGTCCGGCGATGAAGGTCGAGGGCGAGCAGGTTGCCATCGACACCCAGGGCGTGGCCGATCTGCTGACCGAGGCCGAGAGCATCATCATCGTGCCGGGCTATGGCATGGCGGTGGCGCAGGCCCAGCAGGCGGTGTCCGAGCTGACCCAGCTGCTGCGCTCGCGCGGCAAGGAAGTGCGTTTCGCGATCCATCCGGTTGCCGGCCGTCTGCCCGGGCACATGAACGTGCTGCTGGCCGAGGCCAAGGTGCCCTATGACATCGTGATGGAGATGGACGAGATCAACGACGATTTCCCGAACACCGATGTCGCGATGGTCATCGGCTCCAACGACACGGTCAACCCGGCCGCCGAGGAGGATCCGAACTCGCCCATCGCCGGGATGCCGGTGGTCGAGGTGTGGAAGGCCCGTCATGTGATCGTGTGCAAGCGCGGTCAGGGAACCGGCTATTCCGGCATCGAGAACCCGTTGTTCTACAAGGAGAACACCCGGATGTTCTATGGCGATGCGAAGAAGTCGATCGGCGATCTTCTGGTCGCGCTGAAGCGCTGATTCAACGGATGCCGCGATCCCGGGCCCCGCTGCAAGGCGGGGCCTTTTTCATGGGCGATCGGCCTGCCCGCGACCATCGGACGCGCCCTTCCTGTGCAATGCTTCATTGTCCGTTCACCTTTTTCGCGCTGAACTGACCGGGCATGACGCCCCGGCTCAGGAGACCCGCGATGATCGAGGACCACCCGCTGCGCGCCGCCCTGGTGGAAGAGCTGCACGCCCGCCCGTTTCCACTGATCTCCGTGCCGTCCGAGGTGGTCTATCTCGCGCTCAAGGAACCGCGCGACGCCGCCAACCGCGACCGCGGCCGCGACATCGCGCATCTCGCCGAACTTTGCGCGCCCTGGGGCGTGATGCCGCCCGCCGAGGCCACGCATTTCGCCGCGACCCTCGGCGCGCATGAGCTGACCTGGGAAAGCCATACCGAGTTCGTCACCTGCTTCTCGCGCCGGGTGGGGTTGGCCGCCGAGCCCTTCGATCCGGTCGAGGCCGCGATCTTCCCCGAGGACTGGATCGCCCGCGCGCCCGGCCGGCGCCTCGCGGCGGTGCAGATGCGCATCGAGCACCTGCCCGGAGATCCGCATCGCGTGCCCGCTCTGGTCGAGGACTGGTTCGACAGCGAGACCCTGGTCTGCGGCTGGGTGATGGATCAGGCGGCGCTGATCGCCACCGATTTTCGCATCGACCCGAACGGGCAGATGCGCTTCGCGGTCTTCGTCGCCCCCGGCACAGGGCCTGCCCGCGTCGGCCGGCTGGTGCAGCGCCTGTGCGAGATGGAGACCTATCGCGCGCTCTCGATGCTCGGCCTCGGGCAGGCGCGCGGGCTGACGAAACGCCTCAACGCCCTCGATCCGGAGCTTTCGGCGCTGGTGGCGGAGCTTGGTTCCGACGACGCCCCGGCCGAGGAGACCTTGCCCCGGCTTCTGGCGATCTCGGGCGGACTCGAGGGGCTGGCGGTCAGCTATTCGTTTCGCTTCGGTGCGACGCAGGCTTATGCGGCACTGGTGCACGAGCGGCTCGAGGCTTTGCGCGAAACCCGCTTCGAGGCCCGCCAGCGTGTCACCGAATTCATGCAGCGCCGTTACGAGCCGGCGATGCGCACCGTGCTGTCGGCCGAGGCGCGGCTGACCGCGATGGTCGAACGCAGCTCGCGCGCGGCGGAGCTTTTGCGCACCCGCGTCGAGGTCACCCGCGCCGAGCAGAACCAGCATGTCCTTGAAAGCATGAACCGGCGCGCGGCGTTGCAACTGCGGCTGCAAAACACCGTCGAGGGGCTTTCGGTCGTCGCGATCAGCTATTACGCGGTCAGCCTCGCGGGCTATCTCGCCTCGCCGCTCGCGGCGAAGCTCGGCCTCGGCAAGGAGCTGGCGGTGGGGCTGCTGACCCCGGCGGTGGTCGCGGGGGTATGGCTGATGGTGCGCCGCATCCGGCGCCGCGCCGAGGCCGCCTGAGACCCCGAAGCCTCAACCAGCCGGTAAAAGACCGGGGTTCGGGCGGAACAGAGGGATTTTTCGGGTGACAGGGGCGGGGTGTGCCGCTTACCTCCGGGCACGGATATCACGGGCCGAAGACGCGGCCCGGCCGACATCGGGCGGGAGGACATCGCATGAGCAGTTCATTCAATGGTGGAGCGAAGATCGGGGGCGGAACGAAGATCGGGGCAGGGCTGGGGCGGCGCAGCGTGCTGGCGCTTGGCGGCGCGGCGCTGGCGGCACCGCTGATCGGCGGGCGGGCGCTTGCGGGGCCGGGCGATGCGATCCGCCTCGGCGCGCCGTTCCACCGCACCGGCATCGGTGCCTCCTATGGCCGCTGGTATGAACGCACCGCGACCGCGGCCCTCGCCCGGATCAACGCCGCGGGCGGCATCAACGGTCTGCCGGTCGAGATGATCGTCGAGGACGACGGCACCGATCCGAAGCGCGGTGTCGAGGTGATCGAGAAATTCGCCACCGATTACAAGGTCGACGCGGTGTTCGGCCATCTGTTCTCGCATGTCGTCGCGGCCAGCGCACCGCGCGCGGGCGAGCTGAAGATGCCCTATTTCATGTGTTCGGAAACCCATGCGCTCGCGGCGGGGCGGTTCAACCGCTATTGCTTCCAACCCTCGATGACCGACGTGAAAAGCCAGATCCGCTCGATGGGGCCGTGGATCGCCAACACGCTCGGGCGCAAGGTGACGCTGATCTATCCCGATTACGCCTTCGGCTACGATCACCGCGACAACATGACCGCCGCCATCGAGGCGCAGGGGGGCAAGATCGTCGCCTCGATCGCCATTCCGCCGACCGAAACCAGCTTCACCCGCTACCTGCCGCGCATCCCCTTCGACACCGAGGTGATCTATCACGTCATGGTCGGTCCCTCGGTGCTGACCTTCGTGCGCGAACTGGGCGAGCACATGGGCAGCCACCGCCCGGCGATCTTCGGCTTCATCGACAGCCTGGAGGCCGTGCCTCTCGATCAGCCGCAGCTCGACTTCCTCGAAGGCACCTATTTCTGGGAAGGGATGCCGCGCTATGCCCAGAAGGATCAGACCGAGTTCGACAAGACCTATCGCACGGCGCTGAACCTCGACGACACCGGGGCGACGGTGGGCGATGCGAAGGATGTGGCGACCTATTCGCACATGTTCTCGGTGTGGGAGACGCTTTACGCGATCAAGGCGGCGATGGAGGCCGCGGATTATCGCGGTCCGGCGCAGAAGACCGACATGCTCGAGGCGATGGAGGCGACGGCAGGGTTTGCCGAATCGGACGCTTTCCCGCAGGGCGAAAAGCTGTTCAATGGCCGCACCCATCAGGCTTTCGGCCATCAGAACATTTCGAAGATGACCGCCGGCCGGCTCGAGGTGGTCAGCCGCACCACGATCGAGGATACGCTTTATCCCGATGAGGTCGATTACACCAAGATGTCGTTCTGAGTTTCGGGGAAGGGGCGGGGCATCCGTTCCCCTTCCAACGCCGGGGCGGCGAAACGGTTGCGTTTCGCCGCCCCGCTCGCTATCCCGCCCTGCGCACTGCGGGGCGCACAGCCGCCCGGAAACCAGTGCGGAAACGGAGTGCGACCATGGACCAGCAATTCGCCAGCGATAATTATGCCGGGATCTGCCCCGAAGCGTGGCAGGCCATGCAGGAGGCGAACGCGGGCTCTGCCGTATCCTATGGCGACGACGACTGGACGCATCGTGCCGCCGACGGTTTCCGCACGCTGTTCGAAACCGAATGCGAGGTGTTCTTCGTGTTCAACGGCACTGCGGCGAACTCGCTCGCGCTCGCCGCGCTGTGTCAGTCCTATCACAGCGTGATCTGCGCCGAGACCGCCCATATCGTCACCGACGAATGCGGCGCGCCCGAGTTCTTCTCGAACGGCTCGAAGCTGATGACGGTGCCCGCCCATGACGGCAAACTGACGCCCGGGGCGATCCGCGCCGTCGCGCGGTCGCGCAGCGACATCCATTTCCCGAAACCCTCCGTCGTCACCATCACTCAACCGACCGAGGTCGGCACCGTCTATACGCTCGACGAGGTGCGCGCGATCTCGGCGGTGTGCCGCGAGCTGGGGTTGAAGCTGCACATGGACGGTTCGCGCTTCGGCAATGCCTGCGACACGCTCGGCTGTTCGCCCGCCGAGGCCAGCTGGAAAGCCGGCGTCGACGTGCTGTGCTTTGGCGGCACCAAGAACGGCATGGCGGTGGGCGAAGCGGTGCTGTTCTTCGATCATGCCCTCGCCTTCGAGTTCGACTACCGCGCCAAGCAGGCGGGACAGCTCGCCTCGAAGATGCGGTTTCTCTCGGCGCCCTGGGTGAAGATGCTGGAAACCGGGGTGTGGCGGAAGAACGCGGCGCATGGCAATGCCTGCGCGCAGCGGCTGATGGGCGCCATCGGCGATCTTCCGGGCGTCGGGGCGATGTTCCCGGTCGAGGCGAATTCGGTCTTCCTGCGCGCCCCCGAGCCGGTGCTCGAGGCGCTGCGCGACAAAGGCTGGCGATTTTACACCTTCATCGGCGGCGGTGCGCGCTTCATGTTCGCCTGGGACGCCGATCCGGCCCGGGTCGACGCTCTCGGCGCCGATATCCGCGCGGCGGCGCTTGGCTGAGCGTCGCCCCCCTTTCGCTTTGCCGAAAATATCCCGGGGGTGAGGGCGCAGCCCGAGGGGGCAGAGCCCCCTCCCTTATACCGCCCGCGAGGCCGATCCCCCTGCCTTCGATCTTCCGCCGCGCCCGTGGTGTGCGGTTTCCCCCCCTGCGCGGCTTCCGGTGTGTTCTCGGCACTGGACCTCGCCGTCCGAGCGGCTATAACCACAGCAGACGTTGCGGAGGATTTCCATGTCATTCCTGACTCGCGTGTTCACCTGGTGGAACGGCCAGACCATCGGAACCAAGCTTTACACCTCGCACAAGGGGCGCAAGGTTGGCGAGGACGCGCAGGGAAACGTGTATTACCAGACCGCCGACGGCAGCCGCCGCTGGGTGATCTACAATGGCGAGATCGAGGCAAGCCGCGTCGCGCCGGAATGGCATGGCTGGCTGCACCACACCTGGGACGAGCCGCCGACCACCGATCCGGTCGTGCACAAGGCCTGGGAGCTTCCGCATCACGAAAACCTGACCGGCACCGGTGCCGCCTATCGGCCGAAAGGCTCGATCGCGGGCGCGGCGCAGCCGGTCGAACGGCGTGACTATGACGCCTGGCAGCCCGAGTGAAACCGCGCCCTGCGCAGTTTTTCGCGGCAAACTCCGGCGACGGCCGGCGACGGTGAAAGAACATGAGTGAAAATCGCATCGAAGTGCTGACCGGAGCGGTCGTTCTGATCGTCGCTGTGGGCTTTCTCGGCTGGGCCGGGAAGGGGCATGGTCTCGCCGCCAATGTCGGGACCTATCCGCTCCACGCCGCGTTCCGCTCGGTTGAGGGGGTTTCCTCCGGAACCGACGTGCGCATGGCCGGGGTCAAGATCGGCACCGTCAGCGATGTGCATCTGGATCCGAAGACCTTCTTCGCCGAGACCACCATCGGCATCTACAAAGGCATCGACCTGCCTGACGATTCACAGGTTATCGTTGCTTCCGAAGGACTTATGGGTGGGTCTTACATCGAGATCCAGCCCGGCGGCAGCGCGACCAATTTCGCCCCGGGCGACGAGATCACCGATACCCAGGGGGCCATCTCGACGCTCGGACTGCTGATGAAATTCGTCGGCAGCGCGGCGAAGGATACGGTGACCAAGAACGCCAACGATTCGGCCGCGGCCGCGGCTGCATCGGGCTCTCAGACGCCGGCCGCTGCCGCTCCTGCGGATGCGCCTGCCTCGGAGGCGCCGGCAACGGACGCCCCTGCGGGCGAGGCTCCGGCTTCCGGGGCATCGAAGTGAGCAGCGCCATCCGCCTCGGGCCCGCGCTGCGGGCCCTTGGACTTGGCGGGGCGCTGTGCCTCGCCGGTTTCGGCGCGCCGGCGCTGGCTCAGAACTTCCAGGCGGCGCCTGCGCCTTCCGCCTCTGCGCCCATCGCCCCTCAGCCCGATATCGTCGAGCGCACCGTGGCGCAGGCGGATAACCTTGCGTCCGGTTCGGGGGCGCTGCTGCGTGGCCTCGACAAGATTGCCGGCCAGTCGGACGATCTGCCGGTGCGGGCCGGCCAGACCGTGACGTTCGGCGGGCTTCTGGTGTCCTTGCGCGAGTGCCGCTATCCGGCTGACGATCCGTCCTCGAATGCCTATGCCTATCTGGTGATCCGCGAGAAGGACGGCGGCAAAGTCGATTTCGAGGGCTGGATGATCGCAGACAGCCCGGCACTGAATGCCCTTGACCACCCGCGCTATGACGTCTGGGTCATGCGCTGCACCAGCAACTGAGGCGTGGGCAGCGTCCCGGCGCGGAAATCGGCGCGGGCGTGGAGCGCGGCCTCCAGTCGGGCACGATAGTCGGCGCGCGGGATCTCGATCCCGCCGAGGCTTGCCAGATGCGGTGTGAGATATTGCGTATCGAACAGCGTGAACCCCGTTTGCCGCAGCCGGTCGACGGTATAGGCAAGCGCCACTTTCGAGGCATCGGTCACGCGCGAGAACATGCTTTCGCCGAAGAACGCCGTGCCGAGGGTCACCGCGAACACCCCGCCCACCAGCGCCTCTCCGGCCCGGACCTCCAGCGAATGGGCATGGCCGCGGCGGAATAAAGCACGATACAGCTCGAACAGCGGCGCGTTGATCCAGGTTTCGGACCGGTCGGCGCAGCCCTGCACCACGCCCTCGAAATCGCCGTCGATGCGGATCTCGAACCCCGAGCGCCGGATCGTGCGCGCGAGTGAGCGCGAGATGTGAAACCCGTCGAGCGGGATGATCCCGCGCAGCCTTGGCTCGAACCAGTAAAGCGTCGGGTCGTCGCGGCTTTCGGCCATCGGGAAGATGCCCTGCGCATAGCCCGCAAGCAGCATGTCAGGGCTGAGGACTGGCGCCACCTCGCGGTCTCCCTGTCGTCATTATCGGTTCGGGCAAGCCTAGCACCGGCTTCGGCGGGGGGGAATGTCCGCCACTCGCCGAGCCCGGCGATTTTCGCGGTGCTCTTTGGGAAACGCATCGCTTTTGGGGGGAATCCATCCCCCGAAATGCGAACGGCGCCCCGTGGGGCGCCGTTGCGGATCTTCCGGTGAAGGCCCGATCAGGCCTCGTAATGCTCCGCCAGCCACTTTTCGAGCCAGTGGATCGAGTAGTTGCCCTTCTGGATGTCGGGCTCTTTCAGCAGCGCCTGGAACAGCGGCACGGTGGTGTCGATCCCGTCGACCACCAGCTCGCCGAGCGCACGGCTGAGCCGAGCCAGTGCCTCGTCACGGTCGCGCGCGTGCACGATCAGCTTGCCGATGAGGCTGTCGTAATAGGGCGGGATCTTGTAGCCGTCGTAGATCGCCGAATCCATGCGCACGCCAAGGCCGCCGGGCGCATGATACTGGGTGACCTTGCCGGGGCAGGGAATGAAGCCCGGCACCTTCTCGGCGTTGATCCGGACCTCGATCGCGGCACCGCGGATATGCAGGTCCTTCTGATGGAACTCCATCGGTTCGCCGGCGGCGACACGGATCTGCTCGCGCACGAGGTCGACGTCATAGATCGCCTCGGTCACCGGATGTTCCACCTGCAGACGGGTGTTCATCTCGATGAAGTAGAACTCGCCATCCTCGAACAGGAACTCGATGGTGCCGGCGCCCGAGTATTTCAGTTCGCCCATCGCCTTGGCGACGGTCGAGCCGATGCGCTCGCGCTGTTCGGGGGTGATGACGGGGCCGGGGGCCTCTTCGAGCACCTTCTGGTGACGACGCTGCAACGAACAGTCGCGCTCGCCCAGATAGACCGCGCGGCCCTTGCCGTCGCCGAAGACCTGGATCTCGATATGACGCGGCTTCTGGAGATATTTCTCCATATACACTTCGTCATTGCCGAAAGCGGCCTTGGCCTCGGCGCGGGCGGTGTGGAACGCGCTGTCGAGCTCATCGCCCGAAAGTGCCACCTTCATCCCGCGGCCGCCACCACCGGCGGTCGCCTTGATGATGACCGGGTAGCCCATGCTCTCGGCGCAGGCGCGGGCCTCGTCGAGGGTGTGCACGCCACCGGCCGAGCCCGGAACCACCGGGATGCCCAGCTTCTTCGCGGTTTCCTTGGCGGTGATCTTGTCGCCCATCAGGCGGATATGCTCCGCCGACGGCCCGATGAAGGTGATGCCGTGATCTTCCAGCGCCTGAACGAAATTCGCGTTCTCGGAAAGGAAGCCGTAGCCCGGGTGGATCGCCTGCGCGCCGGTGATTTCGCACGCCGCGATGATCGCGGCGACATTGAGATAGCTCTGCGACGAGGGCGCCGGGCCGATGCAGACGCTTTCGTCGGCCAGACGCACATGCATGGCGTCGCTGTCGGCGGTCGAGTGCACGGCGACCGAGGCGATCCCCATCTCGCGGCAGGCGCGGATCACGCGCAGCGCGATCTCGCCGCGGTTGGCGATCAGGATCTTGTCGAACATCCGCCCGCCCCTCACTCGACGATCATCAGCGGCGAGCCGAATTCCACCGGCACACCATCGTCGACCAGGATGCGCTTGACCGTGCCCGAGGCCGGGGCCGGGATATGGTTCATCGTCTTCATCGCCTCGACGATCAGCAGGGTCTGGCCCTTCGCGACGGTATCGCCGACCTTGACGAAGGCCGCGGCACCCGGTTCGGGCGACAGGTAGGCCGTGCCGACCATCGGCGAGGTCACGGCGCCGGGCAGCGTCGCGGGATCGGCCGAAGCGGCCGCGGCAGGAGCCGGAGCAGCGGCAGGCGCGGGCGCTGCGGCAGGTGCCTGGGCATAGACGGGCGCGGCGACCGGGGCGGAAATCACGGTTGCCTGCTTGGCCACGCGAACTTCGAGGCTGTCGTCCTCGCCATATTCGCGCACCACCGAGATTTCGGTCAGCTCATTCTTGTTCAGCAGCTCGGCGAGCGCCTGAATGAATGCCACGTCGTTTTCATGGGATTGTTTCGTCATGCCGTCCTCGGAAGGTGGTTCAGATCTTCGCGGTCCCGGTCTCGTGCCGGGGTTACCGGTATCATCGGGGCTTTATACGCGGTCAGGCGGGCGGTGAAAAGCCGGAAGCTGATCGGCAGTCTTGACGACGTTTCATTGCGAAAGCGCTGCAAAACAAGGCGGTTTGTTTCGTTTTGCCGTCCGGTTCAGCAAAACCTGAGAAGATTGCCCAAGATAATTTTTTACCACTTGATAAAAAATACTGCCGTGGCAGCGTTTCGGAAAAGACACCAGCCAGGGAGGTCCATGTGGCCCACAGCCAGTATACGCCGGGCATCGTTCCGGCGCGCCTTGCCCCCGATGCCTATCGGGCGCGCTTTGCCGATATCGCGCCGCCGCTCGACGACCATCAGGCGCAGGTCGCGGCGGACCGGTGCTATTTCTGTCACGATGCCCCCTGCATGGAGGCCTGTCCGACCTCGATCGACATTCCGCTGTTCATCCGCCAGATCGCGACCGGCACGCCCGAGGCCGCGGCGAAGACGATCCTGACGCAGAACATCCTCGGGGGCATGTGCGCCCGCGTGTGCCCGACCGAAACCCTGTGCGAGGGGGCGTGCGTGCGCGAGGCGGCCGAGGGCGCGCCGGTGCGCATCGGCGCGCTGCAGCGCTACGCCACGGACCGGATGATGGCGCGCCAGGATCACCCCTTCACCCGCGCCGCGGCGACGGGGCGGCGGATCGCGGTGGTGGGGGCGGGGCCGGCGGGTCTTGCCTGTGCGCATCGGCTGGCGCTCCTTGGCCACGAGGTCACGCTTTACGATGCCCGCCCCCGCGCCGGCGGCCTGAACGAATACGGCATCGCGTCCTACAAGGCGGTCGACGGCTTCGCCGCGCGCGAGATCGACTGGCTGATGCAGATTGGCGGCATTCGTCTGGTGACCGGCTGGAAGCTTGGCACCGATGCGACGCTGGCCGATCTGGTTGACAGCCATGACGCGGTGTTTTTGGGGCTGGGGCTCGGCGCCACGGGGGCGCTTGGCCTTGCCGGCGAGGACAAGACCGGTATCGCGCCCGCCACCGAGTTCATCGCCGAACTGCGTCAGGCCGAGGATCTTTCGGCGCTGCCCATCGGGCGGGCGGTGATCGTGATCGGCGGCGGCATGACGGCGATCGACGCGGCGGTTCAGGCACGGCTTCTGGGCGCGCCCGATGTCACCATCGTCTATCGCCGTTCGCGCGCTGAGATGCCGGCGTCCGAGCTGGAGCAGGAGCTCGCCCTGACCCGCGGCGTGCGCATCGTCGAGAACGCGGTTCCGGTGGCGATCCACGGCAACGGGGCGCTGCACGAGGTCGAATTCGCGCGCACCGAGGCGGGGCCGGCCGGGCTCGTGGTGACCGAAGACACCTTCCGCCTGTCGGCCGATCAGCTGTTTCGCGCCATCGGTCAGCGCCTCGGGCCGCTGCCCGATGGTCTGACGACCGAGGCGGGCAAGATCCGTGTCGAGGGGGCCGGGCGCACCGCGCTGCCGAAGGTCTGGGCCGGGGGCGACTGTGCCCAGGGCGGGCAGGATCTGACCGTGACGGCCGTGGCCGAGGGGCGCGATGCCGCTGAAGACATTCACTCTTTCCTGATGGGGGCCTGACATGGCTGACCTGCGTTCCGAGTTCATCGGTATCAAATCTCCGAACCCGTTCTGGCTGGCCTCGGCGCCGCCGACCGACAAGGAATACAATGTCCGGCGCGCCTATGAGGCGGGTTGGGGCGGCGTGGTGTGGAAGACGCTCGGTTCCGAGGGGCCGCCCGTCGTCAACGTTTCGGGCCCGCGCTACGGCGTGATCTACGGTCCCGACCGGCGGGTGATGGGGATCAACAACATCGAGCTGATCACCGACCGCCCGCTCGAGGTCAACCTGCGCGAGATCAAGTCGGTCAAGCGCGACTGGCCGGACCGTGCGCTCATCATCAGCCTGATGGTGCCCTGCGACGAAGAGTCGTGGAAGGACATCCTGCACCGGATCGAGGACACCGGCGCCGACGGGGTGGAGCTGAACTTCGGCTGTCCCCACGGCATGGCCGAGCGCGGCATGGGGGCGGCCGTGGGGCAGGTGCCCGAGTATATCGAGATGGTCACCCGCTGGGTGAAGACCCATTCGCGGATGCCCTGTATCGTCAAGCTGACACCGAACGTGACCTCGATCCTGCCGCCGGCGCTCGCGGCGAAGCGCGGCGGGGCGGATGCGGTCAGCCTCATCAACACGGTGAAATCGGTGATATCGGTTGACCTCGACGCCTTCGCGCCGGAGCCGACGATCGACGGCAAGGGCACGCATGGCGGCTATTGCGGCCCGGCGGTGAAGCCGATCGCGCTGAACATGGTGGGCGAGATTGCGCGCTTTGACGAAACCCGCGGTCTTCCGATCTCGGGCATCGGCGGGGTTACGACCTGGCGCGACGCCGCCGAGTTCCTGGCGATGGGGGCGGGCAACGTGCAGGTTTGCACCGCGGCGATGACCTATGGCTTCAAGGTCGTGCAGGAGATGATCTCGGGCCTGTCCGACTACATGGACCGCAAGGGGTTCGCCTCGGTTTCGGAAATCGTCGGCCGCGCGGTGCCGAATTTCTCGGAATGGCAGCACCTCAACCTGAACCATGTCACCAAGGCGGTGATCGATCAGGACGCCTGCATCAACTGCGGCCGCTGCTATGCGGTGTGCGAGGACACCTCTCACCAGGCCATCTCGGTGGATGAAGCGCGCACCTATACCGTGAAGGACGAGGAGTGCGTGGCGTGCAATCTCTGCGTCGATGTCTGTCCGGTCGGCTGCATCGACATGAAGACCTTGCCGGTCGGCAGCATGGACCCGCGCACTGGTCGCCCCGTCGCCCCTTACGGTAACTGGACGACGCATCCGAACAACCCGATGGCGCGTGCCGCCGAATAGCGCGGCGGCGCCTGTGGGCAGGCTCTGGCGGGCAGGCCCTTGCGGGCCTCGGCGGATCCGACCGGATGGGCCGGGTTTGCCCTGAACGGGCGCCGCCCGATTCGGTCTTGCGTGCCAGGTAAGGCGGGTCGTGTCCGCCCCGGTCTTGCGCGGCAGTCCCGCCGTCGTGCCCTCGGGGATCGCTGTCGAAGCGGGATGCTGTTCCTTGCGTGGTTTGTCCGAGGGAGGTTCGCCCCGGAGCGGAGCCCCGATCCGTGCCTTCCTGCGACCGATGCGAGGGCAAAGTGCGGGGGAACCAGTCTGTGATGGCGACCTCGGCTCCGGCAGATCGGACACGGCCGCTCTCCGCAAAGGTTCGGCTCCGTATCGCCCCGTTGGGGCTATGGTCGTTGCGTAAGGTTTTCAGCGATACATCGCTGCCCAGACATCGCGATCGTTCCGCCCTGCATCGGAGCGATCGTCCTCACGCCGTCTGGTATTCTCACCGCCTTCCCGCGCCCGTCCGGTTGCCACAGAACTCGTGGCGCAGACATCCCGTTGTCGTCGCCACAGCCTGGCTCCGATACCGTGATTGTTCGGACCGGTCCGGCGCCGCGGCCCCCTTTTCCCACGCACCGGGTCGGCCCTACCTCAGCACATCCAGTGTCGCGCGCACGGGGTCTTCGGTTCCGGTCCAGCCGTCGCTTCGGGTAAAGTGGCTGTTCGACGGCGGCGTTGCAGAAACCTCCGTCGCGGGCGTCTCTCCGGCATCCCCTGGCGCCGTCTTCAGGGGGCCAGAGCTGCCCGCGTCCCCGCTTGAGGCTGCCTGTGTCCGTGTCAAAGAGGCTGTCGCGGCGAGGTTCAGCCGTTCCAGTTCCGCTTCCAGCGGCGAGACATCGAAGGCCGGGGGCGGTCCGCTCGGCGCATCCGGGTCTATCCTGGGCCCGGTCTGGCTCCGGGGCGGGCCGGTATCGCGCGCGCTCTCCCTGTTGCTGTCGCGACTCCCGTCGCGCTCTCTCCCGGCGCGGGTGTCGACCCCGGTTCCGAGCCCGCCGCCCGTCGGCATCGCTGCGGCAACCGGTTCTACCCGCGTGGCGGGCGGCGGTCCGCTTTCGGCTGGCTGCACGACCGCCGTCCAGCCCGACATCGGCAACAGAGCACTGATCCGGTCCATGCACCCCTCCTGCAACTGGCGCCACGCCGCGCCCGCTCCTTTCCCTGTCAGTCTGGGCTGGAACCTTTAACAAAAGGTGAATTCGCTCTTTCGATTCGCCGCAAATATCCCGGGGGAGCGGCGCAGCCGCGGGGGCAGAGCCCCCAGCCGCGGCAAGGCCCCAGAGCACCCGGCCGGAATCCGGGCTCAGCGCGCCAGAAGCCGTTCGAACAGCCGGTCGAGGAACGGCCCGGCCTCGTCATAAGGATCGCGCCCGGCGCCCAGAACCGCCCGCACCTGCACGTCGAAATCGGCATAATGCTGGGTCAGCGCCCAGATCGAGAAGATGAGGTGATAAGGATCGACCGCGGCGATCCGGCCAGCCTCGGACCAGCCGCGGATGACCCCGGCCTTGTCGTCGACAAGGGTCCGCAGCTCGGTGGACAGGGTGGCGCCCATGTGCGGCGCGCCCTGCAGCATCTCATTGGCGAACAGCCGGCTCTCTCGCGGCATCTCGCGACTCATCTCCAGTTTGCGGCGCATGTAACCGATGATCTCGTCGCGCGGGTCCCCCGCCGGATCGAGTGCGCGCAAGGGCGCGAGCCACACGTCCAGCAGCCCGTTCAGAAGCTCGATGTGGATCGCTTCCTTCGAGGGGAAATAATACAGCAGATTCGGCTTCGACAGCCCCGCCGCCTGCGCGATCTGATCGAGCGTCGCGCCGCGGAATCCCTGCGCCGAGAACACGTCGAGCGCCGCCTCGAGGATCGCCTCGCTGTTGCGGCGCTGGATACGGGTCTTCGGGCGGCTCCTGGGGCGATCGGTCACGCGGATCTCCGGCTGGTTCGGTGCCGTTTAGACCAGTCCCGCAAAGCGGTCAACGGGGCCGGTCCGCAGGGCAGGCCGGTCACGCGCCGGGTGCGATCCCGATCCCGCGCAGCACCATCGCCTTCACTGAGGCCTTCGCCGCCTCCCAGTCCGCATCCGAGAGCGGGCCGTGGTTCAGCACCTCGATCTGATGGCCGAAATCGGCATAGTGCTGGGTCGTGGCCCACAACATGTAAAGCAGGTGATTTGGATCCACCTCGGCCATCCGGCCCTCGGCGATCCAGCGCCGGATGATACGCGCGCGCCCCTCGGTCCAGTCGCGCAACGTGGTCTCGAGGTAATCCTGCACCACCGGCGCGCCGTGCATCACCTCGGACGCCCAGACCTTCGAGCCGTTCGGATGCCGGCGCGAGATTTCCATCTTGGCGTCGATATAGGCACCGATCCCCTCGGCGGGGCCGGCCGCACCGTCCATCGCGTTCGCGGCCTCCAGCCAGATGCCGAAGATCCGCTCCACCACCTTGCGATAAAGCTCTTCCTTGGTGGCGAAATAGTAATGCAGATTGGCCTTCGGCAGGCCTGCCGTGTCGGCGATCATCTGCATCGTCGCGCCGCCGAATCCGGCCTCGGCAAAGACCGACTCAGCGGCGTGCAGGATCGTGTCTTCGGTGGCGATGCGGTTTGCCTCGCGTCGGCCAGGGGTGCCGCGCCCGTTTTTTGGGCGGTTGCCTTCGGTTTTGTCGGTCATCCGGTTCTCCTTGCCGAAACCATGTTGACCGAATGGTCAGAACATGCCCTCATCAACCTGACCATACGGTCAGAACGAGTTTCGTCGCAAGAGGGCCCGACGCCCCGCAGTCGACAGGGAGAGAATGAGATGTCTGCACCCGGAGAGAACCTCCGCACCAATTCCGCACGCCTTTGGGACAGCCTGATGGAGATGGCGAAGATCGGTCCCGGCGTGGCGGGCGGCAACAACCGCCAGACGCTGACCGACGCCGATGCCGAGGGCCGCGCGCTGTTCCAGAGCTGGTGCGAGGCGGCCGGAATGACCATGGGCGTCGACCGGATGGGCACGATGTTCGCGACCCGCCCGGGCACCGATCCCGAGGCGCTGCCGGTCTACATCGGCTCGCATCTCGACACCCAGCCGACGGGCGGCAAGTTCGATGGCGTGCTGGGCGTTCTCGGCGGGCTCGAGGCGATCCGCACGATGAACGATCTGGGCATCCGCACCAAACATCCGATCGTGCTGACCAACTGGGCGAACGAGGAGGGCGCGCGCTTCGCGCCTGCGATGCTGGCTTCTGGCGTGTTCGCGGGCGAGATTGACCTCGATTACGCCTATTCGCGCAAGGATCTCGACGGCAAGAGCTACGGGGCGGAGCTCGAACGCATCGGTTGGAAGGGCGACGAAGAGGTCGGCGCACGCAAGATGCACGCCTATTTCGAATATCACATCGAGCAGGGCCCGATCCTCGAAGCCGAGGAAAAGCAGATCGGCGTGGTGACCCATGTGCAGGGTCTGTGGTGGCTGGAATTCACGCTGACCGGGAAAGAGGCGCATACCGGGTCGACGCCGATGCGGATGCGGGTGAACGCCGGCCTCGCGATGGCGCGGATCTTCGAGATGGTGCAGGAAGTCACGATGTCGGTGCAGCCCGATGCGGTGGGTGGCGTCGGTCAGGTGACCTTCACGCCGAACTCGCGCAACGTTCTGCCGGGCAAGGTGGTGTTCACCGTGGACATTCGCACCGTCGAACAGGCGAAGCTCGACCATATGCGCGCCGAGATCGAGGCCCGTGCGGCCGTCATCTGCGACGAGCTGGGGGTGGGCTGCGCCATCGAGGCGGTCGGCCATTTCGACCCGGTGACCTTCGATCCGGCGCTGGTGAACCGGGTGCGCGAGGCGGCAGACCGGCTCGGCTACAGCCACATGGATATCGTCTCGGGCGCCGGGCACGATGCGTGCTGGGCGGCGAAGCTCGCGCCCACCACGATGATCTTCTGCCCCTGTGTCGACGGGCTGAGCCACAACGAGGCCGAGGAGATCAGCCCCGATTGGGCCCATGCCGGCGCCGATGTGCTGCTGCATGCCGTTCTCGAGACCGCCGAGGTCACCGCCTGAGCCAGCGGCCGGGGGCTGTCTGCCCCCGGACCCCCGAGGATATTTGGGGAAAGCCGAAAGGGCGCCCCGAGGAGGATTTCCATGACCACCACTGTCATCAAGGGCGGCACCGTCGTCACCGCCGATCTGACCTACAAGGCCGATGTGCTGATCGAGGGCGGCAAGATCGTCGACATCGGGCCCGGTCTGAAGGGCGACAAGACCCTCGACGCCGAGGGCTGCTATGTGATGCCGGGCGGCATCGACCCGCATACCCATCTGTCGATGCCGTTCATGGGCACCTATTCGGCCGACGATTTCGAGGCGGGCACGCGGGGCGGGCTGGCGGGCGGGACCACGATGGTGGTCGATTTCGCCCTGCCGAACCCCGGCGAAAGCCTGCTGTCGGGCCTGCAGAAATGGGACAACAAGGCCGGCCGGGCGTGCTGCGATTACAGCTTCCACATGGCGATCACCTGGTGGAGCGAGCAGGTCTTCGACGAGATGAAGGCGATCACCGAACGCGGCATCAACACCTTCAAGCATTTCATGGCCTACAAGGGCAGCCTGATGGTGAATGACGAGGAGATGTTCGCCTCGTTCAAGCGCTGCCGCGAGCTGGGCGCGATTCCGCTGGTTCATGCCGAGAACGGCGATATCGTCGCCTCGATGTCGGCGAAACTGCTGGCCGAGGGCAATACCGGGCCCGAGGGGCACGCCTATTCCCGCCCCTCGCAGGTCGAGGGCGAGGCCACCAACCGGGCCATCATGATCGCCGACATGGCGGGCGTGCCGCTTTATGTCGTGCACACCTCCTGCGAGGAGAGCCACGAGGCGATCCGGCGCGCCAAGCTCGCCGGCAAGCGGGTCTGGGGCGAGCCGCTGATCCAGCATCTGACCCTCGACGAGAGCGAGTATTTCGACAAGGACTGGGACCATTCGGCGCGCCGGGTGATGAGCCCGCCGTTCCGCAACAAGCAGCATCAGGACAGCCTGTGGGCGGGGCTTGCCTCGGGCACGCTGAGCTGCGTGGCGACCGACCATTGCGCCTTCACCACCGAGCAGAAGCGCTATGGCGTCGGCGATTTCACCAAGATCCCGAACGGCACCGGCGGCCTTGAGGAACGGATGCCGATGCTGTGGACCTATGGCGTGCGCACCGGCCGGATCACGATGAACGAATTCGTCGCGGTGACCTCGACCAATATCGCGAAGATCCTGAACGTCTATCCGAAGAAGGGCGCGGTTCTGATCGGCGCGGATGCCGATCTCGTGGTGTGGGACCCGGAGAAGTCGAAGACCATCTCGGCGAAGTCGCAGCAGTCCTCGATTGATTACAACGTGTTCGAGGGCAAGGAAGTGACCGGGCTGCCGCGCTACACGCTGACGCGTGGGTTTGTCGCGGTCAATGACGGCGCCATCGAGACCCGCGAGGGCTATGGCGAATTCGTCGCCCGCGATCCGATGGGGCCGGTGAGCAAGGCGCTCTCGACCTGGAAGGCGCTGACCGAGCCGCGTCCGATCCCGCGTGCCGGCATTCCGGCGTCCGGCGTGTGATGGAGGGTGTATGATGGGCGCGGCTCCGATCATCGAGGCGCAGGGGGTCGATCTGGTCTTCCAGACCGCGGACGGCCCAGTCCACGCGCTGAAGGACGTGAACCTGAAGGTGAACAAGGGCGATTTCGTCTCGTTCATCGGGCCGTCGGGCTGTGGCAAGACCACCTTCCTGCGCTGCATCGCGGCGCTGGAAACCCCGACCTCGGGCAGTCTGAAAGTGCGCGGCGTCTCGGCCGAGGAGGCGCGCAAGGCGCGCAGCTACGGCTATGTGTTCCAGGCGGCGGGGTTGTTTCCCTGGCGCACCATCGCCGGCAATATCCGCCTGCCGCTGGAGATCATGGACTTCACCCGCGCCGACCGTGCGCGCCGGGTGGAGGAGGTGCTGAAGCTCGTCGATCTCGAAGGCTTCGGGAAGAAATATCCCTGGCAGCTGTCGGGCGGGATGCAGCAGCGCGCCTCGATCGCGCGGGCGCTGTCGTTCGACGCCGAGATCCTGCTGATGGACGAACCGTTCGGCGCGCTCGATGAAATCGTGCGCGACAAGCTGAACGAGGAGCTTCTGAAGCTGTGGCACCGCACGCAGAAGACCATCGGCTTCGTCACCCATTCGATCCCCGAGGCGGTCTATCTCTCGACCCATATCGTGGTGATGAGCCCGCGCCCCGGACGGATCACCGACGTGATCGAGAGCCCCTTGCCGCGCGGGCCGCGGCCTCTGGAGATTCGCGACACGCCCGAGTTCATGGCGATTGCGCAGCGCGTGCGCGAAGGGCTGCACGCGGGCCATGCCTATGAGGTCTGAGGCGATGCGCAACATCCTTCCGGTGCTGGTGGTCTGTCTGGTGATCGTGGTGCTGTGGTATGGCGCGGCGCTGTGGCTGAACGCGGCCTGGGTCTACGATCAGGCGGCGCGGGCGGGCACGCAGGTGGGCTTCGGCCAGCTGGTCCATGACACCATGACCTTGCCGCGTCCGAAGCTGCCGGCGCCGCATCAGGTGCTGGGCGGGCTGTGGGACGGCATTTTCGGGCAGTCGGTGACCTCGAAGAAGAGCCTTGTCTATCACGGGTGGATGACGCTCGAGGTGACGATGCTCGGTTTCGCGGTGGGCACTCTTGCGGGGCTGATCCTTGCCATCGGCATCGTGCACAGCCGGGCGATGGACATGTCGGTGATGCCCTGGGCCATCGCCAGCCAGACCATCCCGGTTCTGGCCATCGCGCCGATGGTGATCGTGGTGCTGGCCTCGGTCGGGCTGAAGGGGGTGATCCCGAAGGCGCTGATCGCGGCCTATCTCAGCTTCTTCCCGGTGCTGGTGGGCATGGTGAAGGGGCTGCGCGCGCCCGACGGGCTGCAGCTCGATCTGATGCGGACCTACAATGCCTCGCGCACGCAGACGCTGACGATGCTGCGGTTGCCGTCGTCGCTGCCTTACCTGTTCGCCTCGCTCAAGGTGGGGGTGGCGGCGGCACTTGTGGGCACCATCGTGGCCGAGTTGCCGGCGGGCGCCTCGGTCGGGCTCGGCGCGCGGCTGTTGTCGGGCAGCTATTACGGCCAGACGATCCAGATCTGGGCGGCGCTGTTCATGGCGGCGATCCTCGCGGCCCTGCTGGTGGCGGCGATCGGCATCGCCGAGAAGGTGGTTCTGAAACGGATGGGGATGGCACGATGAGCTGGCAAGCATGGGCGGCCATCGCCTTCTGGATCGCGGCCTGGGCGGTGAACGGCACGGTCGCGAACCGCTGGGGGCGCCGGAAATGGGCGCGGATCTTCGTGCCCGCGCTGTTCGGGGTGACGCTTCTGGTGCTGTGGCAGGGGCTGGTGAAGGGGCTGAACGTGCCATCGGTCATCCTGCCGGCGCCCACGCAGATCGCGGCGCGGTTCGCGGACAGCGTGCCGCTGCTGTGGGGCGATTTCAGCCAGACGATCCTCAAGGGCGCGCTCGGTGGCTATGTCATCGGCTGCGGCGCGGCGGTTCTGACGGCCATCGCGGTCGACCGCTCGCCGTTTCTGCAACGCGGGCTGTTGCCGGTCGGCAATTTCTTCGCCGCCCTGCCGATCGTCGGCGTCGCGCCGATCCTGGTGATGTGGTTCGGGTTCGACTGGCAGTCGAAGGCGGCGGTGGTCGTGGTGATGGTGTTCTTTCCGGTGCTGGTCAACATGGTGGCGGGGCTGGCCGCGACCGATCCGTTGCAGCGCGACCTGATGAAGACCTATTCGGCGAGCTATCGCGACAGCCTGCTGCGGCTGCGGCTGCCGGCGGCGATGCCCTTCCTGTTCAACGGGCTGAAGATCGCCACCACGCTCGCGCTGATCGGGGCGATCGTCGCCGAATTCTTCGGCAGCCCGACGCGCGGCATGGGGTTTCGCATCTCGACCGCGGTCGGTCAGCTCGACATGGCGCTCGTCTGGTCCGAGATCGTGGTGGCGGCACTCGCCGGGTCGGGGTTTTATGGGCTGATGGCGCTGATCGAGAAGACGGTGACCTTCTGGCATCCCTCGCAGCGCGGCTGAAAATTTCAAGAAACTCCGGGAAGAACCCGGAGGCACAACAGTGGAGACGACGATGAAGAAATTCCTGATGGGAGTTGCGCTGGCCGCCCTCGCCGCCGGCAGCGCTGCCGCCGAAGAGGTGAAGCTGCAACTGAAATGGGTGACGCAGGCGCAGTTCGCCGGCTATTACGTCGCCCAGGACAAGGGCTTCTACAAGGCCGAGGGGCTCGATGTCGATATCATGCCGGGCGGGCCGGACATCTCGCCCACGCAGGTGATGGCCGGCGGCGGTGCCGATGTGACGGTGGACTGGATGCCCTCGGCGCTCGCCGCGCGCGAAAAGGGGCTGGCGCTCGTCAACGTCGCGCAGCCGTTCAAGAAATCCGGCATGATGCTGACCTGTCTGAAGGACACCGGCATCAAGGGGCCGCAGGACTTCCGCGGCAAGACGCTCGGCGTGTGGTTCGGCGGCAACGAATATCCGTTCCTGAGCTGGATGAGCACGCTGAAGATCCCGACCGACGGTTCGCCGAACGGGGTGACGGTTCTGAAGCAGGGCTTCAACGTCGATCCGCTGCTGCAAAAGCAGGCCGCCTGCATCTCGACCATGACCTACAACGAATACTGGCAGGTCATCGACGCCGGGCTGAAGCCCGACCAGCTGGTGACCTTCAAGTATGAGGACGAAGGCGTCGCGACGCTGGAGGACGGTCTGTATGTCATGCAGGACAAGCTGTCGGATGCCGCGTTCAAGGCGAAGATGGTGAAGTTCGTCCGCGCCTCGATGAAGGGCTGGAAATACGCCGAGACCCACCCCGAGGAAGCCGCGAAGATCGTCATCGACAATGACGCGACCGGTGCCCAGACCCTGCCGGTGCAGGAGCGCATGATGAAGGAAATCGCCAAGCTGACGGCCGATTCGAACGGCGCGCTCGACATGGCGGATTACGACCGGACGGTGAAGATCCTGATGGCGGGCGGTTCGGATCCGGTGATCACCAAGAAGCCGGAAGGTGCCTATACCACCGAGATCACCGACGCCGCGCTGAAATAAGTCTCGCTGAAACAAGCCGGGCAAACACCACCGGGGCGGCCTGCGCAGGGCCGCCCCGGTTCATGGCTGGCGGACAGCCCTCGGCGACCGTCAGCGGAACGAGAACGCGTCAGGGTGATTGAACAGGCTGCCGGTGATCGCGGCATAAAGAATGGTGCGGCCGTCGATACTTTCCGCGCCGCCGCCGATGTTCAGCCAGGTCAGCCGTTCCTCGGCGCTGTTGTCGCGGGTTTCGAACCGCAGCCCATACATCCGTTCTGCATCGAACAGGATGGCCAGCTGATGATTGGCGCAATCGTGCTTCTTGCAGGCCAGAAGAACGGTATAGGGCCTGCCGTCGAGCGTGACTGCCACGGGTTCGGCTTCCGTCGCCTCTGCAAGCCAGTCGGGTCTCGCCTCCTTGCCGAACAGCGTCCTGAGCCGGTGGGCGAAGGCGGCATCCTTCATCTCGACGCTCAGGGTGACGGGGGGCGCCTCGGCTCGGGCGGCTGACATCGTGCCCGGCACGGCCAGCAGGGCGATCAGCAGGATCAGACGCATCTCGGGTTTCCTTTTCAGGGATGGAACGGGGGATGCTCGGCCCGGCCCCCGCGCCTCGTCAAGCCGCTGTCGCCTGCCTTCGGGTCGTTTCCGCCGGTCCGGTCTTCGCAAGCCGCACCTGTCCCTTTCGCTTTGCCGTAAATATCCCGGGGGGGCTGCGGCAAGGCCGCAGCGGGGGCAGAGCCCCCTGCGCGATCTCCGCCCTCCCGCCCCATGGCGCGAGAGGGGCCTCTCACTCCGCGATCAGCGGCAGCGCCTTGCCCCCGGTCACCGCGACCGCATCGGCAGGCGCCAGAACCACCATCATGCCGCGCTTGCCGCCATTGATGACCACGGTGTCAAATTCCATGACGCCGGCGTCGAACACGGTGGGGCAGCGCTTGCGCTGGCCGAAGGGGCTGATCCCGCCGGTGTGATAGCCGGTCAGCCGCTCGGCCTTCACGGGGTCCATCATCTCGGCCGACTTGCCGCCGAAGGCCGAGGCAACGCGCTTCATCGACAGGGTGTGACTGGCGGCCAGCACCGTGCAGCAGGGCTTGCCGTCGACCTCGACCATCAGCGTCTTCAGCACCCGCGCGGGATCGGCACCGATCGCCTCGGCCGCCTGCAAGGCCTTGCCCTCATGGCCGGGGTTGTAGTCGTATTCCCGCGTCCCGAAGGCGACCTTCGCCTTTTCCAGCATCTGCGTTGCGGGGGTCTTCGTGCTCATCTGTCGTCTCTCCCGGGGTTCGGAGTATGGCCCATCTCGCGGTCGATCCAGCTCATCAGGACGGCGACGACGCGGGCCTGCTCCTCCGCGTTCAGCGGCCGGCCGGCCGGAATATGGTGCCATTTCTCAAGGCATCCACGGCAGCAGCAGCCCGTCGCGTGCTGCGCCACGAAGACCGGATGGCCGCGCATCGGCGTCTGCTTGCCGTCGTTCAGCGGTTGCGCCGGAGCGAGGCGCTTTTCGATCAGCTCGGCCGCGTGGCGCGCGATCACGCTGCGCCCCTTCGCATCGGCGTAGCCCTTTTCTCGCGCGCCCAGATGAAACCGCGACCGGAAGGCCGAGCGCGCCAGCCGCGCGAACAGTGCCTCAGTCTCCGCCATCGCGCCCCCGCTCTTCGAGGTAGATGCGCACCGCATCCTGCACGTGGCGGAACCTGTCTCCGCCCAGATGCTTGCCGCCGAACCAGCGCGTCACCACCACCAGATGATCGCGCAAGCCTTCGCGTTCCAGCATCCGCACGATCACCATGCCGGCGCCGGCCTCGCCGTCGTCGTTCTTCACCGGGCCGTCGGCGCCCAGATAGGCCCAGCTGTTATGCGTCGCACGGGCGAATTTCTTCTGCCGCTTCAGCGCGCTCAGCAGCGTTCGCGCGGTCGCCTCATCGGCGCAGGGCGCGCCCGAGACCGCGTATTTCGATCCCCGGTCGCTGATGATGCCCTCGAGGATGCGCATCGGCTGCCGTCGCTCCGCTCAGAACAGCGTCGGAACCCATTTGCCGGCCGCGAGCATGAGCCCGAACACCACCAGCAGAAGCAGCCAGTTGCGCCCGACATGCAGACCCTCGCGCGCCATTTCGGCCTTCTCGGCACAGGCGGGGCAGCAGCGTTCGCCCTCTTCGATGGGGGTCGTGCCACACACCGGGCAGAGCTTCTTGCCCTTGGGCGCATGACGCTTCTGGGCGCGGCTCGGCGCCTTTCCGGGGGCTGCGACGCCGGGGATGGCGGATTCGGTCATCTCGATGCTCCTTTGTCCGCAGATCTGCGGTCCGGACGGGATCGGGCCACGGCGGGCCCGGTGTTCAGGTTTCGGGCGCGAGAGTTGCGCGCCCGCGGGGGGGAAGTCAACCTTGCGCCGGAACCAGTGCCGCGAGTGCGGCAAGCGCCTCGGTTCGCAGGGTGCGGGCGAAGGGTTCGGGCGCCAATCCGGGGATGAAATCGCTCAGGCCCGCATGAACCTCGGCGCGCACCGGGGCAAGCTCCAGCCCTTCGTGCAGCGCGTTGATCGCCGCGATGGCCGAGGCGGGCGGCGGCGCCAGCAAGATCATCGCATGGGCGAGGACGGTGCGCCTGCCGTCGCGGTTGCGCCAGCGCTGCGCCGTGCCGACGATCTTGCGCCCGCCGACCGAGAGGTTGAACGTCCCGTCGCAGAAGCTGCCCTCGGTCGCGCCGGGTTCGGCCAGAACCGCCATGCCGCCACAGGCACGGATCATCGGCGCGCAGAGCGCGCGATAGGCGGCCTCGATGGTCAGTTTCGGCCCGGCCGGCCAGACCATGGCGAGGTTCATCACGCCCGGTCCCTGCGGCACCGCGCCGCCGCCGGTGCGGCGCAGCTCAACCGGCCAGCCGAGAGCGGCGGCCCGGCGCGCGCCCTCGTCAAAACCGGGTTGCTCGGCGAAATGCCAGGGCAGCACGATGGCCGGGGCGGCGGCGCGCCAGATCAGGCAGGCCGGTGCTCCCGCGACGAGAAGTGCAGTCTCGGCGGCGATGCCCTCGGGGGCGGTCTTGAAAAGCGCGATGGGGTCCGTGGTCATGGCCCTGACATGCCCGGAGCGCGCGGGCGCGTCAACTGTCGCGCCCGCGGGTCCCTGTCAGCCATGCACCAGACGGTCGAGAAGCGCGGCACAGGCCGTCAGCTCCGACACTTCGATCGACTCGTCGGGCTGGTGGCCGTCCTTCATCGTGCCGGGTCCGCAGACCACGGTGGTCAGCCCGGCACGGGCGAAGAACCCGGCCTCGGTGCCATAGGCGACGGTAATCGGCGCGGGATCGTCGAGGAGTGCCGCCAGCGCCTGCACCGCGGGCAGCGACGGATCGGTCGCAAGCCCCGGATAGCTGCCGGTCTCCGCGATCCGGATCTCGCCCGGCGCATCGCCCTCGGGCAGGGCGGACCGGATGCGCGAGACGATCGCCTCGGGCGTCTCGGCGGCGAGGTGACGGATCTCGAACAGCACCTCGCCGGTGTCGGGCACGATGTTGAGCGCGACGCCGCCGCGCATCACCCCGGCATGAACGGTCGAACAGGGCGGGTCGTAGGCGTCATCACGCGCGCCCTCGTGCATCAGCCGGTCCTGCTCGGCGCGCAGCACCGCGATCAGATCCGCCGCCCCATGCAGCGCATTGACGAAATGCGGCGCCATCGCGGAATGGCCGGCACTGCCGCGACAGATGGCGCGATAGCTCGCCTTGCCCTTGTGGCCAAGGCACAGCCGCAGCGAGGTGGGCTCTCCCACGATGCACAGATCTGGTCGGCCGAGGGTGGGGATCACCCGGTCGATCATCTCGGGGATGCCGCGGCAGCCGACTTCCTCGTCCCAGCTCAGCGCGATGCTGACCGGCTTCACGGGCGGCGCGTCGGCAAGCGTTTCGGCCATCGCCAGAACGCAGGCGACGAAGCCTTTCATGTCGGTCGCGCCGCGGCCCACAAGGCGGGTGCCGTCGGGGCGCAGCGTGAAGGGATCGGCGCTCCAGCTTTGCCCCGCGACGGGAACCACATCGGTGTGGGCCGAGAACAGCACGCCGCCGTCGCCGGCCCCGAGCTTCGCCAGCAGCCCGCCCTTGCCCGGAACGCTCGCCGCGATCCGGGTGACGGTGAAACCCGCCGCTTCCAATATCCCGGCCGCGCGGTCGATCAGCGGCAGGTTCGTCTCGCTGGACACGCTCGGAAACGCCACCAGCTCGCGCAGCAGTTCGACGATCCGCCCGGTCGGCGCGGCGCTCATCATTCGTCTCCCGGCACGCCGTAGGAGGGCGCGGCCACCGGGCTGAGCGCGCGGGTCACGTAATCGTCGGCCTGCGGCTTGTAGACTTCCCAGGCGCGGGACAGGGCGGCGATGGGGCAGCCCTCGTCGATCCAGTCGATGCGCAACTCTGCATAGGGCCAGCTTTGCCTGTCGACGAGCAGAAGACCCGCGGAATGCACCGGCCCCGCCTCGCCGCCAAGCGCGATCCCGGCCTGCATCGCCGCGATCAGCCGGTCGCCGAGTGTGCCCTTCGCGCCCTCGAAGGCCGCGACCATCGCCGCGGGAACTCTCTCGCTCGCCAGCATGTTACCGCCCGAGACGCAATCCACCCCCCGCGCCGAGGTCCAGATCCCGAGCGCCTTCGAGCCCGAATGCACGGCGGTGCCGCCCTGTGAATCAACCGCCAGCAACTGCCGGTAATCGGCGAAACCGTCGCCTGCGGCGGCGGCCGCGACCGCGTGCCCCGCATCCGCCCCGCTCGCCATATGCGCAAGCATCAGCGGACCGAGCGCCGGGTTCGTCACATTCTGCGTCGAGACCGCGCCCACCCCGGCCTGAGCCCAGGCACAGCGTGCCGCCACGGCGGGCGAGGAAGACGATATCGCCACCCCGAATTGTCCGGTCTCGGCGCAGCGCGCCACGATGGAAAAGGTCATTCCGCCTCCTGTCGATCGCCCGCACAGCCACGGGCCCGCGGTCTCAGGCCGAAGGGGCGCTCTCCCTTTCGGCTTTCCCTAAATATCCTCGGGGGTCCGGGGGCAGACAGCCCCCGGCGACCTCGGACCGGAGCCCCGGCCCGAAACCCGGGTGCAGCGCCCGGATCAGTCCGGGATCACCGCCGTCGCGTCGATCTCGACCAGCCAGTCGGGACGGGCGAGCGCGCTCACCACCACGCCGGTCGAGACCGGGTGCACGCCCTTGATGTACTGCCCCATGGTCCGATAGACCGCCTCGCGGTTGCGCACGTCGGTGATGTAGACCACGACCTTGCACAGATGTTCCATCTTGCCGCCCGATTCCTCGATCAGCTGCTGGATGTTCTGCATCACCTTGTGGGTCTGCTCGACCGGATCGTGACTTTCGATGTTCTTCGCGGTGTCGAGATCCTGCGGGCAGGCGCCGCGCAGATAGATCGTGGTGCCGCGCGCCACGACCGCATGGCACAGGTCGTTGTCGAGGTTCTGCTCGGGGTAGGTGTCCTTGGTGTTGAACGGACGAATGCGGGTATGGGCCATCTGGGCTCTCCGGTCTGCGCGCGCCGGTCGTTCCGGCGTCTTGTGAAAAGAAAAAGAGGCCGCGCCCGAACCGGGGTCCGGACGCGAGTCGGGGGAAGGGGCCGGTCAGACGGTCTCGGCTTCGGCCGCGGCCTTCGCGGGCGCCGCCTCGGGCGCATAGGCCAGATAACCGCGCTGCTTGGCGATGTGATCGGCGACGTATTTCGCATCGTGCCACACGCCCCAGATGAAGGACGAGCCGCGCCGGGTCTGCCAGGGCAGGCCGAGGTAATAGATTCCGGCCATCGCGCCGATGCCGCGGTTGTGCGCCGCGCGCCCCTTGTCATCGAGCGCCTCGGCCGGCAGCCACGAATTGTCGACGCCGAAGCCCGTCGCCCAGATGATCGTGGTGATCCCCGCCGCCTTCAGATCGAGCGACAGGATCGGATGGCTGACGCAATCGGGATCGGCCGGGATCACATGGGCCTCGGGTTCCTCGGGCAGATCGAGGCCGTTTTGCGCGATATAGGCATCCGCCTCGCGCAGCACCGAAAGGTAATTCGCGTCGCCCCGGTCGAGGTTGGTCTTCAGATCGGGCGCGAACTGCATCGCGCCGTCCTTGTAGCCCTCGGTCCGGCCGACGAGGACCAGCCCTTCGCCCGCGAGCTTGCGGAAGTCGATGGTATAGCCGCCCTTGGCGCCGGTCACGGCGATGGTGGTGTGCTCGACGCCCGGCGTCGCTTCCATGTCCCATTTGTTCAGCACGCCCAGCCACCACACGTTGTCGCGGCCGCGATAGCGCCGCGGCGGGCGGTCATGCGGGCCGACCGAGAGATAGACCTTGCGCCCGGCGCGCAGCAGTTCCTCGGCGATCTGCGTGCCCGAGGAGCCCGCGCCCACCACCAGAACCGCGCCCGGAGCGAGCTGGCCGGGGTTACGGTAGCTCGCGGAATGGATCTGCGTCAGACCGGCGGTCTCGGGCACCATCGGCGGGATCGCCGGGATCTGGAACGCACCGGTCGCCGAGATCACGTAATCCGCCTCGATCGGGCCGGCCGAAGTCTCGACGAGGAACCCTTCGCGGCCTTCGTTGCGGCTGACTTTCGACACCTCGACGCCGGTGCGGATCGGCGCACCGATCATCTTCGCGTAATCGACGAAGTAATCGGCGATGACTTCCTTCGGCACGAAGGCATCCTGGCTGCCGGCGAATTTCATCCCCGGAAAGCGGTCGTGCCAGCACGGCCCGTTCGCCACCAGCGAATCCCACCGCGCGCTGCGCCAGTGCTCGGCGATGCGGTCGCGTTCGAGCACGACATGCGAGATGCCGAGTTTCGACAGATGCTCGCTCGCCGCGATCCCGGCCTGGCCTGCGCCGACAACCACGACCTCGGTCTTCTCCACTGCCATTGCTTGGTCCTTTCTGGCATCTCCGGAGCGTCCGCGCACAGACGAGACACGCCGGTTCCGGTTTTGGGTCCGGGCCGGCACCATGGCGGCGCGAGTCCGGGGTTGCGGGCAGGATGCCGCCGGATCGGCTTCGGAAAAAGAAGTTCCTAAGTCAGCACTGATTAGGCTGTTCCTGATTCATGTGGCTGGAATTCGTCAATTGCGAGAGGAGTGGTTCCGGACATGGAAACGCCGCGCCGGATCGCTCCGGCGCGGCGTCGAATTCATCCGCCTCCCTTGTGGAAAGGCCGGTCAGGCGCGTCTCACCACGAGGTCAGCACGGTGCCGTGATACTTGTCCTCGATGAACTTCTTAACGTCGTCCGAGTGATAGCTCTCGACCAGCGTCTTGACCCAGGGCTTGTCCTCGTTGCCCTTCTTCACGACGATGATGTTGACGTAAGGGTTCTCGGCGCTTTCCATCGCGATCGCGTCGGTCTTCGGGTTCAGGCCCGAGGCGATTGCGTAATTGGTGTTGATCAGCGCCGCGTCAAGATCCTTGAGCGAACGCGGCAGCTGCGCGGCGTCCAGCTCCTGGAACTTCAGCTTCTTGGCGTTCTCGGTGATGTCGATCACCGTGGGCTTCAGCCCGGCGGCGGCATCGACCTTGATCAGGCCGAGCTGCTGCAGCACCAGAAGCGCGCGGCCGCCGTTGGTCGGATCGTTCGGGATGCCGACGGTCGCGCCGTCCTTCAGATCCTTCAGATCCTTGATCTTCGACGAATAGACCCCCATCGGCGTGGTGATCGTGGTGCCGACCGGAACCAGATCGAAGCCGCGGTCCTTGATCTGGTTGTCGAGGTAAGGCTTGTGCTGGAACGAGTTGGCGTCGATGTCGCCGTCGTTCAGCGCCTGGTTCGGCACGACGTAATCCGAGAATTCGACGACCTTGATGTTCAGCCCCTTGGGCGCGGCGACCTTGGCGACCTCTTCCATGATCTCGGCGTGCTCGCCCGGGCTGACGCCCACCTTGATGTCCTCGGCCATGGCCGTGCCCGCGATCAGCGCGAGAACGGAGGCAAGAGCGGTCATACGCAGCATGGGAATACTCCTTTTCGTTGCGTGGAAAGTTCTTGAAACGGGGGTTCGGTGCAGCAGGGGGCTCAGTCGCCGCGGCCCTTGGGGGCGCGCTTGTCGACGCGCCGCGCGATGCCTTCGCCGAGCGACTGCACGATCTGCACCAGCACGACGAGGATCACCACCACCGCCAGCATCACCATCGGCATGAAGCGCTGATAGCCGTAGCGGATGCCGAGATCGCCCAGACCCTCGCCGCCGACCGCACCGACCATGGCCGAATAGCCGATCAGGCTGACCACCGCGAGGGTGAGGCCGAGCGTGATGCCCGGCAGCGCCTCGGGGACCAGCACCTTGCGGATGATCTGCAAGGGCGTCGCGCCCATCGAACGGGCGGCCTCGATCAGGCCGGCGTCGACTTCGCGGATCGCGTTCTCGACCAGACGGGCGATGAACGGCACCGCGGCGATGGTCAGCGGCACGATCGCCGCCGAGGTGCCGATCGAGGTGCCGGCGATGAACCGGGTGAACGGGATGATCGCCACCACCAGAATGATGAACGGCACCGAGCGCGTGGCGTTCACCACCAGCCCGAGGATCTTGTTGACCCAGGGCGCGCTCAGCAGTTCGCCGCGCTGCGAGGTGGCGAGGAACACCCCGAGCGGCAGCCCGAGAACCGTTCCCAGAACCGCCGCCACCGCGACCATGTAAAGCGTCTGCCCCGTCGAGGCGATCAGCAGGTTGATCAGGTTAGCGGACATAGCCCTGAACCTCCGTGTAAAGGCCGTGACGGTCGAGATAGGCACGCGCCTCGGCGGCGCGCGCGATGTCGATGGACACCAGCAGATTGCCGAACGGATGGGCGCCGACCTCTTCGATGGCGCCGGCGAGGATATTGACCTCGATGCCGAGTTCACTGGTCAGCCGCGCCAGCATCGGATCGGTCGCATGGGCGCCGGCGAAGGTGATGCGGAACACCTCGGCGGTGGTGTCGGTCTGGGCTTCGGGCGTCATCCGTTCCGCGATGAAGCGCGGCAGCGTCAGACCGAGCACGCCCGACAGGAAGCTGCGGGTGGTCGGATGTTCGGGCCGGGTGAAGATGCGATAGGTCTCGCCCTGTTCGACGATGCGGCCGCCGTCGATCACCGCCATGTGGCTGGCGATGTCGCGCACCACCGCCATCTCATGGGTGATGAGCAGGATGGTCAGCCCGAGGTCGCGGTTGATCTCGGCCAGAAGCGCCAGAACCGTCTGCGTCGTCTCGGGGTCGAGGGCCGAGGTCGCCTCGTCCGACAGAAGAACCTTGGGCTGGGTGGTCAGCGCGCGGGCGATGCCGACGCGCTGCTTCTGCCCGCCCGACAGCTCTGCCGGATAGCGGTCGGCGAGCTTTTCAAGGCCGACGCGGCGGATCAGTTCCTCGACGCGGGGGCGGATCTCGGCGCGCGGGGTGCCGGCGATCTCGAGCGGCAGGGCGACGTTGCCGAATACCGTGCGCGAGGCGAGCAGGTTGAAATGCTGGAAGATCATGCCGACGTCGCGGCGGATCTCGCGCAGTTGCGCCGGGCGGGCGGCGCCGATGTCATGCTCGCCCACCAGAACCCGGCCGGAGGTCGGCCGTTCGAGGCCGTTCACCATGCGGATCAGCGTCGACTTGCCGGCGCCCGAGCGCCCGATGATCCCGGTGATCGAGCCCGGCGCCACATCGAGCGTGACGCCCGTCAGGGCCGTGACCGTGCCTCCGTCCTTGCCGGGGAAGGACTTGCCGACATTGTCGAACCGGATCGCGGCGCCGCTGGTCTGTGCTTCGGACATGGAATTCTCTTTCGCGCGTATTCCTCTTGCCGATACCGCTTTGCGGGGCAGGGGTGCAACCCCGGAAGGGGACGGCGCCGGGGCGCGCTGCGGGATTCGGGCGCGGTTCCGCCCGCATGGCGCGGCAGGACGTTTCGGGCCGCGGGCCGGCGCGGACGGCTGTCCTTTGGCGGGGCGCGGAGGCGGGAAACCGGACTTATCCGTCCGGAAAGTGCCGGGCTTCGGAAACGTCGTTCCGTCTTGCCGCGAGAGACGGGCCGAAAACCTGCCGGTTGCGCATTCCGGGCGGGGCGATGATCTCCGTCCGGCCATTGCCGGCGCTCTGGTGCGAGGATCCGTAGGCTCCGGGCCCTGTGAAAACGGCGCCCTTCGTCGGGGCGCCGTTGCGGTCACGTATCGCGAGGGGGTCAGTCTTCGTCGTCTGGGTCGTCGACGGCCTGAAGGTCTTCGGGCAGGGTCGCGGGCGGGGCGGCGCCGCCTACCGGGTCGGTCAGCAGCTCGGCGGCGCGGTTCGCGCGCATCAGCTCGCCGTCCTCTCCGACGAAAGACCACAGCCGGCGCATGTCGCTTTCGAACCGCTCCGGGCCGATGACGCCGGCATCGCGCAGCTTCTCCAGCTCTTTCATCACCTCGATGGCGTAATCGGTCAGTCCGAGCGCCTGCATCCCGCCGCCGCTGAGCAGGTCGTAATGCACCGCATGGGCGAAGGCGAAGAGCACAACCTGCGACAGCGCGTCGCCCGCGCTCTCGCCTTTGGCCATGCGGTCGGCGATCAGCGCCTCGCCCGCCATGGTCAGATCCATGCCGAGTTCCGCGAGCGTTTCGCGCAGGCTGTCGATTTCCTCGGGGTCGATGGCGGCGGGGCCGACCTCGATCGCGTCGCCGCCGCCGACCTTGTCGGTGTAATCGTCGAGCGCGAAATGCGGCCGCGGGGTCTGGGCCGGACGGGGCGTCGCGGGAACGGGCTGAGCCGCGGGTTCGGCCACAGGTTCGGGGGCCGGTTCGGCGGGGGCGGTCTCGACGATCACCGTTTCCGTCACGCTTTCGACCGTCTGCGCCGCGATGTCGGTCACGGTCTCCGTCACACTCTCCACCGTTTCGATCACGGCGATCTCTGCCGCGGGCGCTTCGGCTTCGGGAAGGGCGGTTTCCGTGACCGCCGGTTCCGTGACTGCGGGGGCTTCGGTCGGGGTCTCTTCCGCGACGGGGGCGGCGACCTCGGTCGGAGTCGGTTCGACGGCAGCGGGTTCGGATGCGGCCGTTTCGGGGGCCGGTGCCGCGGCGGGGGCCTCTGTGTTCACCGGGCGCAGCAGCACCTTCGGCCGTGCCCCGAACAGCCGGCCGAAGAAGCCCGGGCGGGTCTCGGTCTCTTCGACGAGGCCGGCATCCTTCAACGCGGCGAGGGCGCGACCGACCTCGATGCCGCGGCCGCGGGCCTCGACGTTGAGCTGATCGCGTTCCACCCGGCCGATGCGGGCATGGGTCTCGGCGATGATGTCCAAAAGGGCGCGGTCGGCCGGGTCGAGGGGTTTATCGGTCATTGTGCAATCGCCTCCGTGGCTTGACGCCTTCCGTGACTTCGCGGGATGGCAGAAGCCCCCGCTCAGGTCAATGGGGACGCGGGCCGCGGGCCCGCCGCGCGCGGGGGAGTGGTCTTGTCATCGCCGGGGGCGGCGGGGCCCCCGGTCGAATTCAGTTGTCCGATCGGAACGGACCGATCAGAAAGGCCCGGTCAGAAAGGCGCGTCGAGGCTGTCCGAGGTCGGGCAGAACCAGTGCGCGCCGTCCTCGCCCATCCAGACGATATCCTCGATCCGCACGCCGCATTCGCCGTAGACGCACAGCATCGGCTCGATCGAGAACACCATCCCGGGTTCGAGCGGCGTCTTGTTGCCCATCAGCATGAACGGGTCTTCGTGGATATCGAGGCCGAGCCCGTGGCCGGTGCGGTGCGGCAGGCCGGGGACGTCATAGCCCGGGCCGAAACCCGCGGCCTCAAGGCTCGCACGTGCCGCGAGATCGACCGCCTCGCAAGGCGCGCCGAGCTTCGCCGCAGCGAAGGCCGCGTCATGGGCGTCGCGCTCGGCCGTCCACAGGGTGCGCTGGCGTGCGGTGGGGGTGCCGAAGACATAGGTGCGGGTGATGTCCGACCGGTAGCCATCGGTCAGGATACCGCCGAGATCCACGAGCACCATGTCGCCCTCGGCGAGGATCTGCGGCTCGGGAACGCCATGGGGATAGGCGGTCGCTTCGCCGAACTGCACCGCGACGAACAGCGGCGCGAGGCCGAGGCGGCGATGCGCCTCGTCGACGAAATCGCAGACCTCGGTCGTCGACATGCCGGCGCGCAGGCCGTCGTGAACCGCCTTCTGCACCCGGTGGCTCGCGGTCATCGCGGCCTGGATCACCGCGATCTCGGTCGCCGATTTCACCTGACGCTGCGCCGCGATCATCGGCTGGGCCGGGATCACCGCGCCCTCCATCGCCGGGATCAGCTTCGCGGCGAAGCGGAACGGCGTCGCCGGGTCGATGGCGAGGCCCTTGCCCGGCGCGCCGAGCGCCTGAACCCGCGCGCCGATCATCGCGCAGGGGTCTTCATGCTCGTCCCAGGGCAGGATGTCGCCCGGCAGGCGCATCATGGTTTCGAGCTTCGGCACCTCGAAATGCGGCGAGACATAGCTCAGCCCGCCCTCGGCCGGGACGATGGCGCCATGCACGCGCTCCGACAGGCCGATCGACAGGCCGGTGTAATATTGCAGCGAGGACGAGGCATCGAGCCAGACCGCCTTCGTGCCCGTCTGACGCAACTGCTTTTGCAGCCCCGCGATGCGGGCGGAAAGCTCGGCATCGGTGATGCGCGGCGCGCTGACCGGCGTGAAGCCGGCGAGACTTTGTTCGAAGGTCGTCATGGTCTGTCCTTTCCTGATCCGGCGCCGGGCGCCGGGGCATGTCCTGCGGGGGCCGGGCCGAAAGCGGCGGGCGCGCGGGTTGGCGCCGTTCTGTCACCGGCCGCGGTCCTGCGCCAGAGCGAACTTTGTCGGGGGAGAGGTGCGCGACGGCGCCCGCATCCGTGGGATGCGCCTGCGTCAAGGACAGTGCCGGAAAAGCGACGGCCCGGAGATTGTCCGGGCCGTGCTGGGATCATTCGTTGAACACTTCGAGATCGCGGCTGAACTGATAGGTCCAGGTCTCGGTCAGCGGCTTGCCGTCGAGTTCGAGGAACAGCCGCAGCTCGGTGAACAGATCGGGGGTGATCTCGACGTCGAACAGCGCGCGCCAGACGTTGCCGTTCGGCACGGGCTCCGCCAGCGTGCGGATGATCCGCCCGGCGCTGGTGGTGACGTTGACCTTCGGGAACACGCCATAGGGGATCTGCGTCATCACCGAGGGACGGTCGAACTCGACCGCGATGCGATACTGGTTTTCCGGCCGCGTCTTGCCCGGCTCGCCGCCATAGCCCATGCGGGTGGCGACGGTCTGGGCGATGTTCTCGGCCGGGTAGGGCTCGGTGTTCAGCCAGTGCAGCTTGTAGTGCAGCCGGTAGCTGTTGCCCTTGGCGGCCTTGCCCTCCGGCACCCAGAAGGCGCCGATGTTGTCGTGGATCTCGTCCTCGGTCGGGATTTCCAGCAGCTGCACCGAGCCGCGCCCGAGCGGTTCGAGCGGTTCGATCCACAGGCAGGGGCGGCGGTCATAGAACACGCCGTCCTGATAATGGTCGAAGTTGCGGTCGCGCTGCAGCAGACCGAAGCCATGCGGGTTCTCGTCGAGGAAGGACGACACCTTGATCGTGGTCGGATTGTTGAGCGGGCGCCACAGCCGTTCGCCGGTGCCGGTCCAGATTTCCAGACCGTCGGAATCATGCACCTCGGGGCGCCAGTCGCGCATCCGGTCGCGGCCGTATTCGCTGTACCAGAACATCGAGGTCATCGGCATCAGGCCGAGGCGTTCGATGTCCTGACGCAGGAAGATCTGCGATTCGATCTCCATGACGATGCCCTTGGTGCGGTCGAGGCCGCGCCGGATGCGGAAGCGGTAGGCGCCGGTCACGCTCGGCCCGTCGAGGAGCGCGCAGACCGTCACCGGGGCTTCGGGATCGCTCTGTTCCTCGATGTAGAATTCGGTGAAATCGGGGAATTCCTCGGGCTTGTCGGCGAGCGCCGCGTTCACCACGATGCCGCGCGCCGACAGACCGTATTGCCCGGCCGCGCCGATCGCCCGGAAATAGGACGCGCCGAGGAAGGCGATCCAGTCCTGATGCCGCCAGTCCTCGGAGGTATGCCATTCCTGGAAGCGGAAGCCCGCGAAGCCCGAATCGGGCGGCAGCTGACGCGCCGGGCTGTCGGCGGGCATGTCGAACAGGTTCGGGTCATAGGGCACCTCGACCGACTTGCCGTCGAGCACGAGGTTCATCTTCACCCGCTTGGTGAAATACTGACCGAGATGGAAGAATTCGAGCGGATAGCCCGCCGGTTCCTGCACGCCCGGCTGGCCCGAGAACGGCGCGCGGTCGGTCTTGAACAGGATCTTGCCCCAGGCTTCGTAATCGAGCTTCTGCACCACGTCGGGCCTGGGCTGATAGGCGGGCTTGTAAGCCTCGCCGGCAGCCGCCTGAGCGCGCGCGATCAGCGCCTCATAGGAAAACGGCCGGGCCGAGGCGTCTTGCGCCATCGCCTGCCTGAGTTCGAACGGAAGAGCCGCGAAGCCCGCCATCAGCGAGGCGCCACGCAGCACGGAACGACGGTTCAGTCCCATATCTTGACCCTATGCGGCCGGTCGAAAGCGACCGGCGAAATGACTTCGGCCGCAGAGGCTTCCGCGACCGTCGGGTGACCATATCCGCTTCGGAGGGCATTGCACAGGGCCCGCAGTATCGCGCCCGGTCACTGTGTCCTGCCTGCCCCGGACCCGGGTTACTCGGCCGTGCCGATGCTCAGGCTCAGCGGGCTCAGCCCGTCGATTTCGGCCTCGATCCGCTCGCCCGCCAGAACCGGGCCGACGCCCGAGGGCGTGCCGGTCATGATGATGTCGCCGGGCTGAAGGTGATAGAAGCCCGACAGATGCGCGGTCACCTCGGGCACGGACCAGATCATGTCGGACAGCCGCCCGTCCTGACGCAGATCGCCGTTCACCCGCAGCCGGATCGCCTGATCGGCGGGGGTGAAGGCCGCCGCGGGGCTGAGCGGCGCGAAGACCGCGGAATTCTCGAAATCCTTGCCCAGATCCCAGGACAGGCGCTTTTCCTTGAACCCGGCCTGCAGGTCGCGCCGCGTCATGTCGAGGCCGATGCCATAGCCCCAGACGGTCTTCGCGGCCTCTTCGGGCGTCGCGCGGAAGGCCGCACCGCCAAGGGCGACGACCAGCTCCACCTCGTGATGGAAGTCGGCGGTGCCGGGCGGATAGGGGATCTCGGAGCCGCTCAGCGCGATGTCGAGGGGCGATTTGGTGAAATAGGACGGCGCCTCGCGGTCGACGGCGACGCCCATCTCGGCGGCGTGGGCGGCATAGTTGCGCCCGACGCAGAAGATGCGCCGCACCGGAAAGCGCGCGTCGCTGCCGGTCACGGGCAGGCTCGGGACGGCGGGCGGGGGGAACAGGAGGGTCTCGGTCATCGGTGTCTCCGCGAACTGGACCCGCGGCGTCGGCGGGTCATCGGCGCCGAGACTGCCCCGCGGCGCAGGCCAGAGCAAGCGCCAACGTCAGGGCGCTGCGGTGCGAGAAACCGTGATCGTGCTTTGGCCGTTTCTTTCCGGGCGAGGGTTCGTTCGGGAAGGGAAACACCGCGAAAAGGGGCTCTGCCCCTCTTGCCCCTGCGGGGCAATTCACCCCGGGATATTTGGAGAAAGACGAATGGAGCAGGGGGCTCTTTTCATCTTTCCGAAAATATCCCGGGGGTGAGGGCCGGAAGGCCCGAGGGGGCAGAGCCCCCTTGCTGCGCCTGCGCTGCCGCGCCGGTCTGCCGGGTGTTTTCCCGTTCAGTCGAAGATCTGCGTCACCCGGCCCATCAGCATGAAGGCGCGGGCGGTGCGGGTCTGGGCGAGGGCATGAACCTCGGCATCCGTCGCGCTTTTCTCGAAGCTCGCGAAGGTCTTGTCGAACTGACGCAGGAAATGATGCACCGCATCGCGGAAGATGGTGTCAGAGCGCATCCGGCTGGCGGCCAGCAGTTGCGACGACCGGTCGCTGACCGCGCCGATGGCGGTGATTTCGGGTCCTCGCTCGCCCTGGGCGAAGCGGCGCCACAGGTCGACCCGGGTGCCCGAGGGCGTCAGGTCGTCCATGAAGATCGCATCTTGCGCCAGCAGGTTCAGCACGTCCTGCGCCGCCCGGATCAGCCGCGCCGCACTCGGGTCGGCCAGAGCATTGCGCAGCGCCCGGATGCCGTCGCGGTCTTCGGCGCTGTCGGGGAAGTTCAGCGCGCGCACGAAATCCACGGCCGAAACCGGGGTCGCGGCATCCTCGGCGGTGGGGCCGAGCGCGAGCGAGGGCTGTTCGTCGGCCCGCCCACGCGCAGCCGGTCCGGGGCGCGGCATCGCGTCGCGCCGGCCGGCGATGGTGGTCACCGCATTTTCGGTCTGGCGCGCCACCTGGGCAACCTCATCGAGCTTGCGCTCGATGGTCTGGCCGGCGCGGCTTTGCTGCTGACTGATCCAGGCGGCACGCATCGCCTCGACCGCGGTTTTCAGATCGTGCGCCTCGCTGCGCAGCTCGTGCGCAGTGCGCGCGGTCACCGCCGCGACCCAGATCATCACGATCGGCAAAACGATGCCCAGCACCGCGAGCAGCGTGGCCGAAACCCCGCCGCGCGTATCGCTGCCCGATCCGCCCGCCCAGAACATCAGCGACAGCACCAGCCAGATCACGCTGGCCCCGAGCGCGATCCATTCCGTCGTTCCGATCAGGCCGCGGTCGAAGGTTCGGCGCACCGGCAGCGGAGCCACCGGCACGGAAGGTGCGAGGGGCGACGCGCCGCCGCCGGCACCGCGCGCGCCCGCCGCACCCGGCTCCACGCCAGAGGACAGGTCGTCGATCACGGAGAAGTCGCTGTCGGACCGGGAAGTGCCGGAGGCGGGCTCTGTCATGGCGCGGGATTTCCGAATGGACCGCCCCTATGCCTCGCGGCAGGGGCGGTCAGATGCGACGGTCAGAGGTAACGGACGTTCAGGATTTCGTAGCTGCGCACGCCACCCGGGGTGCGCACCTCGATCGCGTCGCCTTCGTCCTTGCCGATCAGCGCGCGGGCAAGCGGCGACTTCAGGTTCAGCAACCCGCGTTCCAGATTGGCCTCGGCTTCGCCGACGATCTGATAGGTGCGCTCTTCGTCGGAATCGCCGTCGATGATGGTGATCGTCGCGCCGAACTTGATGGAGCCCGACAGACGCGCCGGGTCGATCACCTCGGACAGCGCCAGAATGGCCTCGAGTTCCTTGATCCGCCCCTCGATGAAGCTCTGCTTCTCGCGGGCGGAATGATATTCGGCATTTTCCGACAGGTCGCCGTGCTCGCGTGCCTCGGCGATGGCCGCGATGATGGCGGGCCGCTCCTCGGACTTGAGGGTTTTCAGTTCTTCATCGAGCGCGTCGTAACCGGCACGCGTCAGCGGAATCTTGTCCATGGCTACGCCTGAGCTGCTTTCTGTTCTGTCGAACGAGTGTAAACCCGTCCTTCTCCCCGGAAGTCAAGCGCCGCGCCGCGAAATTGCGAACACGCCACCCACCCGATCCGTCGCCGGCGCGGGTGACTGCCTGCCCTCGGGGGCACGGGGAAAAGATAGGAACGCATGTGACCTTCGTCCAGAGGGGAGGGGCGGCGACGGCGGCTCTTTGCCGCTTCTTTCCGCGCGGGCGGCGGCGGCCAACCGCAGCGTCACGATTGCCTCATCCGCGAAGCTGGGTTAGCTAAGCTGCCAAAAGCTACATCCAGCCCAGGGGAGCCAAGATGGCCGAAGTCGAGCGCGAGTCGATGGAATATGACGTGGTGATCGTCGGGGCGGGCCCTGCGGGTCTGTCGGCGGCGATCCGTCTGAAACAGATCGACCCGGATCTTTCGGTGGTGGTGCTCGAAAAGGGCTCCGAGGTCGGTGCGCATATCCTGTCGGGCGCGGTGCTCGATCCGGTCGGGCTGAACAAGCTGATCCCGGACTGGAAGGAAAAGGGCGCGCCGCTGAACACCCCGGTCGAGGAAGACAATTTCTTCGTCCTGAGCGAGACCGGCCATACCGCGCTGCCGCACTGGCCGATGCCGCGCTTCATGTCGAACCACGGCAATTACATCGTGTCGATGGCGAATGTCTGCCGCTGGATGGCCGAACAGGCAGAGGAACTGGGCGTCGAGATCTTCCCGGGCATGTCGTGTTCGGAAATCGTGTGGGACGGCGATCGGGTCGCGGGCGTCGTCGCGGGCGAGTTCGGCAAGGAAGCCGATGGCACGCCCGGCCCGGGCTACGAGCCGGGGATGGAGCTGCGCGGCAAGTATGTCTTCCTCGCCGAGGGCGTGCGCGGTTCGCTGTCGAAGGTGGTGATGGAGAAGTTCAACCTCTCCGAGGGGCACGATCCGCAGAAGTTCGGCCTCGGCATGAAGGAGATCTGGGAGATCGACCCGGCCAAGCACAAGGCCGGCACCGTGACCCACACCATGGGCTGGCCTCTGGGCAGCAACGCGGGCGGCGGTTCGTTCATCTACCACCTCGAGAACAATCAGGTGTTCGTCGGCTTCGTGGTGCATCTGAACTACAAGAACCCCTACCTGTTCCCCTACATGGAATTCCAGCGCTTCAAGCATCACCCGGTGGTGGCCGAGCTTCTGGAAGGCGGCAAGCGCGTGGCCTATGGCGCGCGCGCCATCTCGGAAGGCGGCTGGCAGTCGATCCCGAAGGTGTGCTTCCCGGGCGGTGCGCTGCTCGGCTGTTCGGCGGGTCTCGTCAACGTGCCGCGCATCAAGGGCAACCATAACGCGATGCTGTCGGGCATCGCCGCCGCCGAGGCCGCGGCCGCCGCGATCAAGGCCGGCCGCGAGGGCGACGAGCTGACCGAATACGAGGCCGATCTGCGCTCGGGCCCCATCGCGGACGATCTGAAGAAGGTGCGCAACGTCAAGCCGATCTGGTCGAAGTGGGGGATGCTCGCCTCGACGGTGCTCGGCGGGTTCGACATGTGGACGAACGATCTGTTCGGCTTCTCGGTGTTCGGCACGCTGCATCACGACAAGACCGATGCCGCCTCGACCGGGCTGGCGAAGGACTATCAGCCGATCGACTATCCGAAGCCCGATGGCAAGCTGTCCTTCGACCGTCTGACCAACGTCTCGTTCAGCTTCACCAACCACGAGGAATCACAGCCCTGCCATCTGCGGCTGAAGGATCCTTCGGTGCCGATCGCGGTGAACCTGCCGAAATACGCCGAACCGGCGCAGCGCTATTGCCCGGCCGGGGTCTATGAGGTGCTGGAGGGCGAGGACGGTCCGCGCTTCCAGATCAACTTCCAGAACTGCGTGCATTGCAAGACCTGCGACATCAAGGATCCGTCGCAGAACATCACCTGGACCACGCCGCAGGGTGGCGACGGCCCGAATTATCCGAACATGTAAGATCGGAAAACATGCGAAAGGCCGGGGAATATCCCCGGCCTTTTCAGTTTCCGTCTGCGCGATGCGCCGCCTGTGCGCGTGCTGTCGCACCGTGGAAGGCGCAGCCCGGATCGTGATCGTTCACCATGCCGGCCGCCTGCATGAAGGCGTGAACCGTGGTGGGGCCGACGAATTTCCAGCCCCTCCGGCGCAGCTCCTTCGACAGCGCCGTGGCCTCGGGCGAGGGGCCGGGGCCATCGCTCGGCCCTCCGGCGGCGGGGGCGAAGCGCCATAGCAGCTCGGCGAGCGTGCCGCCCTCGCGGTAAAGCGCCTCGGCCTGACGGGCGTTGTGGATCGCGGCCTCGATCTTGCCGCGGTGGCGCACGATGGAGGCATCGGTCAACAGCCGCTCCACATCCTCACCCCCGAACCCGGCGATCCTTGCGGTGTCGAAACCCGCGAAGGCGCGGCGAAACCCGTCTCGCTTGCGCAAGATGGTGTGCCAGCTCAGCCCCGACTGGAAGGATTCGAGTGTCAACATCTCGAACAGGTCGCGCTCGCCGGTGACGGGCAGGCCCCATTCGGCGTCGTGATAGGCGATGTAACCCGCATCGGCGAGGCACCAGCTGCACCGCAGCCGCCCGTCGGGGCCGGGGGCGAGGGTCATGAGCGCCCTCCGAAGCGCGAGGACCAGCACGGTTGCCGGTCGCCGGGCAGGGGCGTGGCGGCGTAGACGGCACGCGCGATGGCGCGGGCGAGGCAACAGGCGGCAGCGTGGCACAGCGCGAAACTGTCGGCCACGGGATCGGTCAGCGCGCGCGCCCCGGTTGCCGCGGCAAACACCAGATCGCCATCGAGCGGCGTATGCGAGGGCACCAGCGCCCGCGCCATCCCGTCATGCGCCGCCGTCGCCATGCGCAGCGCCTGCGCCTTCGTCAGCGCGGCATCGGTCGCGACGATGGCGATGGTGGTGGCTTCGCCCATGCGCTTCATCGGTTTCGGCTCTTCCGCGCCGGGATAGACCTGCGCCGCCCCCAGACCGCCGAACTCATCGCCGATCTCCCAGGGCGCCGCCCAGAACGCCGCCCCGTCGCCCACCGTGGCCGAACCGAGCGCATTGACCGCGACCAGCGCGCCCACCGTCATCCCGTTTTCCAGCACCGCTGACGCCGAGCCAAGCCCGCCCTTCAGCGTCCCGGTCATCGCGCCATATCCTGCCCCGGCGGAACCGATTGCGAACGCCTCCCCCGAAGCCGCCAACGCTTTCCGGCCAAGCGCACCGTAGGGGTTCACCTCCCATCCCTTGTCGCCGCCATTCATCAGATCGAACAGGATCGCGCCCGGCACGATCGGCACGCAGTGATCGCCGACCCGAAACCCGCGGCCCTGCGCCCGAAGCGCCCCCGCGACGCCCGAGGCCGCATCGAGGCCGAAGGCCGATCCCCCCGACAGCACCAGCGCATCGACGCCCTCGACCAGCTTGTCGGGCGCCAGAAGATCGGTCTCGCGCGTGCCGGGCGCTCCGCCCATCACATGCACCGCGGCGGTGAACGGGCGATCCGCACTCAGCACGGTGACCCCGGACCGCAGGTGCAGATCCTCGGCATTGCCGACCCGCAGTCCCGCGACATCGGTGATCAGATTGCGCGCTCCGGCTTTCATCACGCCTGTTCCTTTCGGCTTTCCACAAATATCCTGCGGGGGTCCGGGGGCGCAAAGCCCCCGGCGGATGCGGCAAGCCCGTCCGCCTCCGGCAATCGCGGCACCGCGCGCACCAGCGCCTGCGTCACCGGGTGCCTCGGCGCGTCGAACAAGGCTGCCGTCGGCCCCTCTTCGACGATCCGCCCGGCATCCATCACCAGACAGCGCTCCGTCACCGCCCGTACCACCCCCAGATCGTGCGAGATGAACAGATAGGCCAGCCCCTGTTTTTCCCGCAACCGGCCGAGCAGCGCCAGAACCTGCGCGCGCACCTGCACATCGAGGGCCGAGACCGCCTCGTCGAGCACGATCAGCCGGGGGCGCGCGATCAGCGCCCGCGCGATGGCGATGCGCTGGCGCTGGCCGCCGGAAAACTCGTGGATGTAGCGCCCGGCGGCCTCGGCAGGCAGGCCGACATCGCTCAGCGCCACCTCGACACGGCTTCGCCAGTCGCTCGGCCGGCCGGTCAGGTGAAACGGCTCCGCCACCAGATCGGCGACGCGCCGGCGCGGATCGAACGAGCCGAAGGGGTCCTGAAACACCACCTGCATCGGCGCGCGGGCGGGGTTCGCCATGCCGGGCCAGACGCGGGTGCCCGCGAGACGGATCTCGCCCGCCTCGATCCGGTCGAGGCCGAGGATCGCCCGCGTCAGCGTCGACTTCCCGCAACCGGAACTGCCGACAAGGCCCACCGCCTCGCCCTCGGCAAGGCTCAGGCTGACGCCATCGACGGCGGTGACGCGCTCTGCCGGGCCAAAGATCCGGCGCCGGGGCAGGGCGTAGCTGCGCCGCACGCCGGTGACGCTCAGCAACGGTTCGGCTTTCGGTGCCACGCGCGCGGGCAGGCCCTCGGGCAGGACCGAGGCGGCGATCAGCGCCGTCGTATAGGGATGCTCGGGTGCCCCCAGAACCCGCTCTGTCGGCCCTTCCTCGACGATCTTGCCCGACTGCATCACCGCGACCCGCCCGGCCATGCGCGCGGCGACGGCGAGGTCATGGGTGATCAGGATCAGCCCCATCCCCTCGTCGCGCACCAGCCCCGAAAGCAGATCGAGAACCCCCGCCTGCGTCACGACGTCGAGGGCGGTCGTCGGCTCGTCCGCGATCAGCAGCTTCGGCCCGGCGGCGATGGCGCCGGCGATGGCGACGCGCTGGCGCTGCCCGCCCGACAGCTCATGCGGATAGAGGCTCAGCGCGAAGCGTTCGGCCCCGAGCCCCACCCGGTCCAGTCGCTCGCGCGCGACCGCCAGCGCCGCGGCGCGCGGCATCTTGCGGTGCAGCCGCAGCGTCTCGGCCACCTGATCGCCGATGCGCATCAGCGGGTCGAGCGCGGTCATCGGTTCCTGAAAGATCATCCCCAGACGGTCGCCGCGCAGCGCGCACATCCTGTCTTCGCTCAGCGCGGTCAGTTCCTGCCCCTCGAAGCGGATCCGCCCCTCGCAGCGCGCGCCCTCGGGCAGCAGCCCCATCACCGCGAGCGAGGTCATCGACTTGCCAGAGCCGGATTCGCCCACCAGCGCCAGCACCTCTCCGGGTGCCACGCGCAGCGACACCCGGTCGAGCACGCGGTGCGCGCCGATGGTCACGCTCAGCTCCTCGATGGACAGAAGGCTCATTCCCGCCTCCGCAGCCGCGGGTCGAGCGCGTCGCGCAGCCCGTCGCCCAGCAGGTTCAGCCCCAGCACCGTCAGCACGATGGCAAGGCCGGGGAATATCGCCACATGCGGGGCGAGCGCGGCCATGGTCTGCGATTCCGCCAGCATCCGCCCCCAGCTCGGCATCGGGGGCCGGGCGCCGAGGCCCACATAGCTCAGCGCCGCCTCGAGCAGGATCCCGGTCGAGACCTGGATCGTGGCCTGCACGATCAGGATGCTTGCGATATTGGGCAGCACATGTTCGGCCGAGATCCGCACCGCGCCCTTGCCCGCGACCCGCGCCGCGCGGATGTAATCGAGCGGCCAGATCGCCAGCGCCCCGCCTCGCGTCACCCGCGCGAAGACGGGGATGTTGAACAGCCCGATGGCAAGCGCGGCATTGACCGGCCCGGGGCCGAGCGTCGCGCTCAGCAAGATCGCGCTGACGAGCGCGGGGAAGGCGAAGACCAGATCGTTCAGCCGGCTCACCGCGGTGTCGGTGGCGCTGCCCGCGCCGCGCGCCGCCGCCATCAGACCGAGCGGAATGCCGAAACACGCCCCCACCAGCACCGCGACCAGCGCGATCGAAAGCGAGGCCTGCGCCCCCGCCATCAGCATCGAGCCGATGTCGCGCCCGAGCATGTCTGTGCCGAGCCAATGGGCAGGGGAAGGCGGCTGCAACCGTGCCCGGACAGAAAGAGCCGCCGGATCGAACGGCGTCCAGACAAGCGACACCAGCGCCGCCGCGACCGCACCGCCCGCCAGCGCGCCGCCAAGGATCAGCCCCGCCCTCACGCCGGCCGCCTCAGCCGCGGATCGACCAGCGCATAGGCGATATCGGTGACGAAGCTGACCGCGATCACCGCGACCACCAGCAGCATCACCGCGCTTTCGACGACGATCAGATCGCGCTGCGACAGCGCCTGAAAGATCAGCCGGCCAAGGCCGGGCAGGGCGAAGACATTCTCGATCACGATGGCACCCGCCAGCAGCACGGCGAATTGCATCCCGAGGATGGTCAGCACCGGGATCAGCGCATTGCGCAGCGCATGGGCCACAAGCGCGCCCGTCCGGCTGCGCCCGCGCGCCCGCGCGGTGCGGATGTAATCCTGCCCCATCGTCTCGATCAGCGCCGAGCGCAGCACGCGTGCGAGGATCGCACCTTGCGGCAGTGCGAGCGCCACCGCCGGCAGCACCAGCGCCTGAAATGCGGCCGCCGGGTGGCTCCAGCCCGGAAAGCCGCCCGCCGGGAACAGATGCAGCTTCAGCGCCAGCACCAGAACGAGGATCATCGCGAACCAGAAATTCGGCACGGCGATGCCGATCTGCGCGATCCCCATCACCGCGGTATCCGTGGCCCGCCCGCGGCCCGCCGCCGCGATCAGCCCCGCGGGCAGCGCAATCGCCGTCGTCAGCACCAGTGCGATCGCCGTCAGCGGCAGCGACAGTTTCAGCCGCTCGGCGATCAGCCCGGCGACCGGCACGCGATAGGTATAGCTCATCCCCATGTCGCCGGTCGCGAAGCCCGCGATCCAGTGCAGATACCGCTGCCACCCGGGCATGTTCAGCCCGAGCTGCGCATTCAGCGCCGCCACGGTCTCGGGTGTCGCGTTCATCCCCAGCATGGTGCGCGCCGGGTCTCCGGGCACCACCTCGATCGCCAGAAAGACGACGAGGCTGGCGGCCAGAAGGCTCGCGAGCAGGATCAGGCTGCGGGTGAGGAGATAGCGTCCCATGTCAGCCCGAGACTTGCGCACAGCTACCGCCGGGGTCAAGCGCCGATCCCGGTCCGCACCGCATTGGCCCGGCCCCGGCCAATGCCGCGCCGCCGAATTCATCCGCCGGCCCCGGCGTCGCGCACAACCGCCTCGCTTTCCGCCCCGCCCGCAGCCCCCGCCGGGAACCGGGCGCGCGCCCTCTCTTTCATCTTTCCGAAAATATCCCGGGGGAGCCCGAAGGGCGGGGGCAGAGCCCCCTCTTGCGGCGCCATCTCCCCCCGGAAAGCGTCTCGGGGCTTGACAGCGCTGCCACGGTATTTACCTCGGGGGCCATGGATCACTTCGTTCTCTCCGGCGCCCCCGAGGGCTATGACGCGAAACTTCTGACGAAGGAGCTCGCCCGCGGGCGCCCGGTGATCCATATCGCGCGCGACGACCGCCGGATGGAGGCGATGCGCGCCGCGCTGGCCTTCTTCGCGCCCGAGGCGGCGGTGCTGACCTTCCCGGCCTGGGACTGTCTGCCCTATGACCGGATCTCGCCCAATCCCGAGATTTCGGCGATGCGGATGGCGACGCTCGCGGCGCTTGCCGCGGGGGTGGAGGGGCCGTTCGTGCTGCTCACCACGCTCAATGCCGCGATGCAGCGGGTGCCGGCGCGCGACACCGTGGCGCGCTCGAGCTTCACCGCCCGGACGGGCGGCCCGCTCGACGAGAAGAAGCTGCGACAGTTCCTTGTAACTATGGGGTTTTCACCGGTCGCGACGGTCGCGGAACCGGGCGATTACGCGGTGCGCGGCGGCATCATCGACATCTATCCGCCGGGCGAATCCGGGCCGGTGCGGCTCGATCTGTTCGGCGACACGCTCGACGGGGCGCGCCGCTTCGACGCGGCGAGCCAGCGCACCACCGAAAAGCTCAAATCCGTCGAACTCGCCCCGGTCTCCGAGGTCATCCTCGACGAGCCCTCGATCACCCGGTTCCGGCAGAATTACCGCGTCGAATTCGGCGCGGGCGGGGCCGAGGATCCGCTTTACGAGGCGGTCTCGGCCGGGCGCAAGCACGCCGGGATGGAGCATTGGCTCGGCTTCTTCCACGACCGCCTCGACACGATCTTCGATTACGTGCCCGAGGCGTCGGTGATGATCGACGACCAGATCGAGGCGCAGCGCATCTCGCGGTGGGAGGGCATCGCCGATCAATACGACACCCGGCGCGAGGCGATGGGCCGGCGCGACCGGGTGGATACGGTCTACAAGCCCGCACCGCCCGCGCTTCTGTATCTCGACGAAGCGGCCTGGATCGCGGCGCTGGCCGCTCATCGGGTGCTGCGCTTTCAGGTGCTGGCCGCACCGCCCGGACCGGGTGTGCTAAACGCCGGCGCCCGCATCGGGCGCAACTTCGCCCCCGAGCGCCAGCTCGAAGAGATAAGCCTGTTCGGCGCGCTGAAAACCCATGCCGAAGAGCGACTGCACCACGGCGATGTGGTCATCGCCAGCTGGTCCGAGGGCGCGCGCGAGCGTCTGAAGGGGCTGCTGGAAGACGAAGGCCTGATCGGCGCGAAGCTGATCCGCGACGCGCGCGAGGTCTCGGGGCTGTGCCTCGCGGTCTGGACGCTCGATCACGGGTTCGAGGCCGAGGGGCTGACCGTCATCTCGGAACAGGACGTGCTGGGCGACCGGCTGGTGACGCGCCCGAAGCGCAAGCGCCGCGCCGACAACTTCCTGACCGAGGCGCAAAGTCTGACGCCCGGCGATCTGGTGGTGCATGTCGATCACGGCGTCGGCCGTTACAAGGGGCTCGAGACCGTTCAGGTCACCGGCGCGCCGATCGACTGCGTGCTGATCGAATACGCGGGCGGCGACAGGCTGTATCTGCCGGTCACCAATATCGAACTCCTCAGCCGCTACGGCCATGAGGACGGCATCCTCGACAAGCTCGGCGGTGGCGCCTGGCAGGCGAAGAAGGCGAAGCTGAAAGAGCGCATCCGCCTGATCGCCGACCGGCTGATGCGCATCGCGGCCGAGCGCCAGCTGCGCCACGCCCCGGTGCTGGAGGCGGCCCATCACGAATGGGAAAGTTTCGCCGCCCGCTTCCCCTATACCGAGACCGACGACCAGCTTTCCGCGATTCACGACGTGGTGGAGGATCTGGCCTCGGGCCGGCCGATGGACCGGCTGGTGGTGGGCGACGTGGGGTTCGGCAAGACCGAGGTCGCGATGCGCGCGGCCTTCGTCGCGGCCGCGGCCGGGATGCAGGTCGCGGTGATCGCGCCGACGACGCTTCTGGCGCGCCAGCACTACAAGACCTTCGCCGAGCGTTTCCGCGGCACCGCGATGACGGTGCGTCCGCTCAGCCGGTTCGTCTCGGCCAAGGACGCCTCGGCGACGCGGGCGGGGCTGGCGGATGGCACGGTCGACATCGTGATCGGCACTCATGCGGTGCTGGCGAAGACCGTGCATTTCAAGAACCTCGGCCTTCTGGTGATCGACGAAGAGCAGCACTTCGGCGTCAATCACAAGGAACGGCTGAAGGAGATGCGCTCGGAGATCCATGTCCTCACGCTCACCGCGACGCCGATCCCGCGCACGCTGCAACTGAGCCTGACCGGCGTGCGCGATCTGAGCGTGATCGGCACCCCGCCGGTCGACCGTCTGGCGATCCGCACCTATGTCAGCGAGTTCGACGCCGTCACCCTGCGCGAGGCGCTGTTGCGCGAACGCTACCGCGGCGGGCAGTCGTTCTTCGTCGTGCCGCGCATCACCGATCTGCCCGAGGTCGAGGAGTTCCTGCGCGAGCATGTCCCCGAGGTCAGCTTCGTCGTGGCGCATGGCCAGATGGCGGCGGGCGAGCTCGACGAGCGGATGAACGCCTTCTACGACGGCAAATACGATGTGCTTCTGGCGACGACAATCGTCGAGAGCGGCCTCGACATCCCGACGGCGAACACGATGATCGTGCACCGTGCCGACATGTTCGGCCTGTCGCAATTGTATCAGATCCGCGGCCGGGTCGGGCGCTCGAAGATGCGGGCCTATTGCTACCTGACGACGAAGCCGCGTCTTCCGCTGACGCCGCAGGCAACCAAGCGGCTGAGGCTTCTGTGCAGTCTCGACAATCTGGGTGCCGGGTTCAATCTGGCCTCGCAGGATCTGGACCTGCGCGGCGCGGGCAACCTGCTGGGCGAGGAACAATCGGGCCATATCAAGGAAGTGGGCTACGAGCTTTATCAGTCGATGCTGGAGGACACCATCGCGCGGCTGAAATCGGGCGAGCTGACCACCACCGAGGACGACGGCGAATGGTCGCCGCAGATCAACCTCGGCGTGCCGGTGATGATCCCGGAAAGTTTCATCCCCGATCTCGATGTGCGGCTTGGGCTCTATCGCCGGCTTGCCGGGCTGACGACGAAGGTCGAACTCGAAGGCTTCGCGGCCGAACTGATCGACCGCTTCGGCGAACTGCCGCGCGAGGTGAACACGCTGCTCCTCGTCGTGCGCATCAAGGCGATGGCGAAGCGCGCCGAGATCGCCAAGCTCGATGCCGGGCCGAAGGGGGTGACGCTGGTCTTCCACAACGACAAGTTCCCGAACCCGGCGGGGCTCGTCGAGTTCCTGCAAGGCCAGCAGGGGCAGGCGAAGATCAACGGCAACAAGCTGTTCGTGGCGCGCGACTGGCACACCGACGCCGAGCGGATCAAGGGCAGCTTCCAGATCGCCAAGGATCTGGCCGCCAAGGTGATCGAGGCCCAGAAGGCGAAGAAGGGCTGAGGCGGGGACGGGCTGAGAGGGAGGCTGCGTGAGCGGCCGCCTCTCCCGAATACCGCCCGCCTTTCCTGAGTGACAGCCGCCTCAACGGCTGACCATCCGAACGATGCCCCATGAAAAACCGCCCGGCGCGAACCGGGCGGTTTTTATGTCTCTCCGTTTCGTCGGGCTTTGGGCTCAGGCCTCGACGACGAATTGCGCGGCGACGATCTGCCAGCCGCCCGGCGCATGGGCCATGGTGGCGCAGAACAGCGCGCCGATCCGGCCCGCGTCCGATCCGTCGGCGTTCAGGATGCCCGACAGAACGAAGCGCTGCGACACCACGGCGACGCTCTCGCCGACCGGGCGAATGCGGATCTTGCCGGTGACCAGACGCGCCCGCGCGAAGGCGCCGGCGAGTTCCGCCGCGAACAGATCGGCGATGTCGGCCCGCCCCTCGGCATGGCCGCCGGTCAGGCTGAGGAATTCGGAATCCTCGGCGAACATGGCGGCAAGGGCCTCGGCGTCATGCGCGGCCCAGGCGGCGGCAAAGCTGCGGGTCAGCGCGTCGGGGGCGGGAAGGGACATCGGGTTCTCCTCAGGCCTTCGCCGCGGGTGCGGTGTCGGGCAGCATCTTGCCGGGGTTCAGAATGCCGTTCGGGTCGAGCGCGGCCTTGATCTGGCCCATGACGGCCCAGGCCTCGCCATGCTCGGCCGCCATCAGACCGCGCTTGCCAAGGCCGATGCCATGTTCGCCGGTGATCGTGCCGCCCATCTCGAGCGCCATCTCGGCGAGCTCGTGGCCGACCTCCTTGGCGCGTTCGAGCTCGCTCGGATCCGACGGGTCGAGGGCGAGCGTGGCGTGGAAGTTGCCGTCGCCCACATGGCCGAGGATCGGGCCGAACAGCCCTTTCGCGGCGATCATGTCGCGGCCGCGCTCCACCGCCTCGGCAAGGCGCGAGATCGGCACGCAGACGTCGGTGACCAGACCGATGCAGCCCGGGCGCGAGGCGATGATCGAGGAATAGGCGGCGTGGCGGATCTTCCACAGCCGGTTGCGCTCCTCGGTGGTGGTGGCCCATTCGAAATCGGCCCCGCCCATCTCGGCGACGACCTCGCCGAAGCGGCGGCTGTCTTCGGCGACCGAGACGTCGGAACCGTGGAACTCGATCATCAGATGCGGCTTCTCGGGCATCGTCGTGTGGTTCATCTTGTTGAACACCTTGACGATTTCCGAATCCACGAATTCGATGCGCGCCATCGGGATGCCCATCTGGATGGTCATCTGAACGGTCTCGACCGCCTGTTCCAGCGTGTCGAAGGCACACACCGCCGAGGAAATGGTCTCCGGCTGGGCGTGCAGGCGCAGCGTCAGTTCGGTGATGATGCCGAGCGTGCCCTCGGATCCGACGAACAGCGCCGTCAGATCGTAGCCCGAGGACGATTTCACCGCGCCCGAGCCGGTGCGGATGATCCGCCCGTCGGCCAGGACCACCTCAAGCGCGGCGACGTTGTGGCGCATCGTGCCGTAGCGCACCGCCGTGGTGCCCGAGGCCCGCGTGGCCGCCATCCCGCCGAGCGAGGCATCCGCCCCCGGATCGACCGGGAAGAACAGCCCCGTCGCGCGCAGCTCGTCGTTCAGCCGCACCCGGGTCACGCCGGGCTGGACGCGCACCAGACGGTCTTCGGCATCGGTTGCGAGGATCTGGTTCATCCGGCTGGTGTCGAGAACGACGCCGCCGTTCTGCGCCAGCGCATGGCCTTCGAGCGAGGTGCCCGTGCCCCAGGCGACCAGCGGCACACCCTCGGCCGAGCAGATCTTCGCGATGGCCGAGACCTCTTGCGTCGTCTCGGGCCAGGCCACGGCATGGGGCGGGGTGGTGGGGAACCAGGTCTCGGAATGACCGTGCTGGTCGAGATCGCCCGACTTGCGGCTGAGCCGCGCGCCAAGCAGGGCTTCGAGTGCGTTCAGCGCCTGTTCCAGAGCCATTGTATCCTCCCCGACGATTGGCATTGGCAGTCCACGCCTGTCATAAGCGCAAGCGCGGGCGCTGAAAAGGGTCAGATCGGGGCACAGGCGGAGCGCAGCCAGTCGAGCGTTGCGGGCGTGACGAGCGGCCCGATGCGGGTGAGCACCTCGGCGTGGTAGCGGTTCAGCCAGTCGCGTTCGGCGGGCGTGAACAGCGTGACGTCGATCAGCCGCGTATCGAAGGGCACCCAGGTCAGGTTGCGGAAGCCGAGCCAGCGCCGCGCCGGATCGCCGCCCGCGACGGGGGCGGGTTCCTCGACCAGCAGAAGGTTTTCGCAGCGGATGCCGAAAGCGCCCTCGCGGTAATAGCCCGGCTCGTCCGACAGGATCATCCCGGCCTGAAGCGGGATCGTGGACACGCGCGAGATCCGCTGCGGCCCCTCGTGGACCGAGAGCGCGACCCCGACGCCATGCCCGGTGCCGTGGTCGTAATCGAGCCCGGCCTGCCACAGCGCATTGCGCGCCAGAACGTCGATGTCGCGCCCCGACAACCCGACGGGCCAGCGCGCCAGCGCGATCGCGATCATGCCCTTCATCACCAGGGTGAAGGGGGTGACCGCCTCGGCGGGGACCGGGCCCACGGCGACGGTGCGGGTGATGTCGGTGGTGCCGTCGGGATATTGCGCACCGGAATCGACGAGCAGCAGCTCGCCCGAGCGCACCGGGCGGTCGGTCTTCTCGGTGACGCGGTAATGCACGATGGCGCCGTCGGCCCCCGCGCCGCAGATCGTGTCGAAGCTGATGTCGAGCAGCAGGTTCGTGGCGCGGCGGAAGTCTTCGAGCGCCTTGACCACGTCGATTTCGCTCAGCCCGCCCTTCGGCGCCTCGCGCTCGACCCAGGCGAGGAATTCGGCCATCGCCGCGCCGTCGCGCAGATGCGCCGCCTCCATGCCGGCGATCTCGGCCGGGTTCTTGATCGCCTTGGGCAGGATGCAGGGATCGTGACCGGCAACGGTCGCGATCTTCGCGGCCTCCAGCGCGTGCCAGACGGCCACGGGCGCGCTCTCGGGGTCGACCAGCACCGGCGCGGCAAGGCCCGAGAGCGCCTCGGCGAAACTGTCGAGCGGCATCAGCGTGACCGCATCGCCAAGTGCGGCGCGCACCTCGGCCGGCACCTTGCCGGGCTCGATGAACAGCACGGCGCGGCCATCGGCGTGCAGCACGGCGAAGCTCTGCACCACCGGATTGCACGCCACGTCAGAGCCGCGGATGTTCAAAAGCCACGAGATCGAGTCGGGCAGTGTCAGCACCACCGCGGCGGCGCCTGCGGCGGCGACGGCCGCGCCGATCCGGGCGCGTTTGGCCGCCGCCGTCTCGCCGGCATATTCGTCGGGCTGGATGCGGATCGGGGTGTCAGGGCGCGCGGGCCGGTCGGTCCAGATCGCATCGACGAGGTTCGGCGCGGCGATCAGCTCGATCCCGGTTCCGGCGAGCTCGGCGCGCAGCGCCTCGATCCGCGCGCGGGTGTGCAGCCAGGGATCGAAGCCGACGCGGCCGCCCTCGGGCAGCGCGTCGCGCAGCCAGTCGGAGGGGCGGGTCTCGGGCCAGGGGACGGGGGTGTAGACGGCAAGGTCGACCTCGGCCTTGACCTGCACGCGGTAGCGGCCGTCGATGAACACCCCGGCGCGGTCGGCCGCTGCGATGCAGAACCCGGCCGAGCCGGTGAAGCCCGTCAGCCAGGACAGTCGCGCGTCCGAGGCGGCGACATATTCGCCCTGCCAGGCATCGGCGCGCGGCACCACGAAGGCCGAAAGCCCCGCGTCGGTCATGGCATCTCGCAGGGCCGCCAGCCGCGGCGCCCCGGTTTCGGGCGAGGTCTTCGCCGAAAAATTCTGAAACATCAGTTTCTTGTCCCTGTCTTTCCAAGGGCGCGGGCGCGGGCGCGCGGATCCGCGTCGAACAATGCGGCCAGCTGCTCGGTCATCGCGCCGGCGAGCTGTTCGACATCGGTGATGGTCACGGCACGCTGGTAATAGCGCGTCACGTCATGGCCGATGCCGATCGCCAGAAGCTCGACCGCGCGGCGCTTCTCGATCATCGCGATCACGTCGCGCAGATGCTTTTCGAGGAACACCGCCGGGTTGACCGACAACGTGCTGTCATCGACCGGCGCGCCGTCCGAGATCACCATCAGCACCTTGCGCGATTCCGGCCGCCCCGCCATCCGCCGATGCGCCCATTCCAGCGCCTCGCCGTCGATGTTCTCTTTCAGCAGGCCTTCCTTCATCATCAGCCCGAGGTTCGCGCGCACCCGCCGCCAGGGCGCGTCGGCGCTCTTGTAAACGATGTGGCGCAGATCGTTCAGCCGGCCGGGCAGGGCCGGGCGCCCCGCCGCGACCCACTTCTCGCGCGACTGGCCGCCCTTCCACGCCCGGGTGGTGAAGCCCAGAATCTCGACCTTGACCGAGCAGCGTTCGAGCGTGCGCGCCAGCACATCGGCGCAGATCGCCGCGATGGAGATCGGCCGGCCGCGCATCGAGCCCGAATTGTCCAGAAGCAGCGTCACCACGGTGTCGCGGAACTCGGTGTCCTTCTCGGTCTTGAAGCTCAGGGGCAGGGTCGGGTTCGTCACCACGCGGGCGAGCTTGCCGGCGTCGAGCGTGCCTTCTTCGAGATCGAATTCCCAGGCGCGGTTCTGCTGCGCCTGCAAGCGGCGCTGCAACTTGTTCGCCAGACGCGACACCGCCCCCTTCAGCGGTTCGAGCTGCTGATCGAGGTAGGCGCGCAGCCGTTCGAGCTCGGCCGGCTCCGCCAGATCCTCGGCGCGGATTTCCTCGTCGAACTCTGTGGTGAAGACCTTGTAATTCGGATCGGCCGCCGAGGCGGGCGGCGGCGAGGGGGGCTCGGGCGGGGTGTCCTGATCGGGGGCCTCGATCTCGTCGCCCATGTCGCTGTCATCGACATCCTCGGACTGCGCCGTCGCCTGCTTCTGGTCGGGCTGCTGGTCTTGCTGGCTTTCGGCGGCGGCGTCGCTCTCGTCCTGTTCCTCGTCCTGCTCTTCGCCGGACTGGTCTTGGTCCTGATCGTCCTCGGTCTCGTCGTCGTCCGCGGCGGCATCGTCGTCCATGTTGTCGTCAGGATCGTCGCCAAGCTGATCGCCATAGCCCAGATCCGAGATCACCCGCCGCGCGAGTTTCGCGAAGGCCGTCTGATCGGCGAGCAGATCGTTGACATGCTCGAAGGACTCGCTTGCGGTCTCCTCGAGAAACGGCCGCCACAGATCGAGGACATGCTCGGCCGCGGGCGGCAGCTTCCGCCCGGTCGCCATCTCGCGCACCATATAGGCGGCGGCGACCGGCAGCGGCGCTTCGGACTGCGCGCGCATATGGGCATAGCCGCGCCGTTCCGCCTCGGAGGCGATCTTGGCGTCGATATTGGTCAGCGTGCCGGGCATCTCGCGCGCGCCGAGCGCCTCGCAGCGCGCGGTTTCCATCGCGTCATAAAGCGCCTGCGCCATCTCGCCCGAGGGGTTGTAGCGCGACCCGACACCCGCATCGTGGAACTTGTGGCGCAGTGCCAGCGCATCGGCGGTGCCGCGCGCGAGCATCACCTCGTCGCGCGTCATGCGCCGGCTGACCTGCGGCAGGCGCATCTGATCGCCTGACACTCCCGAGGGATCGACCGAATAGGTCACCGTCATGTCCGGCGCATCGGCGAGCGTCTTGGTGGCCTCGGCCAGGGCCTTCTTGAACGGATCTGCGGGGTTGTCTGCAGGCTTGGTCATGGCTTTGGTAAATCACCGCTGAAACGTTGCGACAAGGGTCCGGACGGGCCGGGCCTGGCGGGATGCGCGCTGATCGCGGCCGGGGGCCGAAGCCCCGTGCCGCCTGCTGTCCCTGCCGTGCCTGAGACGCGCGCGGCACCCCGAAGACGCCGCGGGCAGGGGCAGGGTCTTACTTCATCGCCAGCGTGGCGGCGGATTCGGGCAGTTCCTCGTCGAAGAGGCGCTGATAGAATTCGGCCACGGTCGAGCGCTCCAGCTCATCGCATTTGTTGAGGAAGGTCAGCCGGAAGGCATAGCCCACGTTGCGGAAGATCTCGGCGTTCTGCGCCCAGGCGATCACCGTGCGCGGGCTCATCACCGTCGAGAGATCGCCATTCATGAAGGCGGTCCGGGTCAGGTTCGCCACATGCACCATCGAGGAGATGGTCTTGCGGCCCTTCTCGGTGTTGTAGTTCGGCACCTTCGACAGCACGATCGCCGCCTCGGCATCGTGGCTGAGGTAGTTCAGCGTGGCGACCAGCGACCAACGGTCCATCTGGCCCTGGTTGATCTGCTGCGTGCCGTGGTAAAGGCCCGTGGTGTCGCCCAGGCCCACGGTGTTCGCGGTGGCGAACAGGCGGAAATACGGGTTCGGGCTGATCACCTCGTTCTGGTCGAGCAGCGTCAGCTTGCCCTCGGCTTCCAGAACGCGCTGGATCACGAACATCACATCGGCGCGGCCGGCATCGTATTCGTCGAAGATGATCGCGGCCGGGTTGCGCAGCGCCCAGGGCAGGATGCCTTCCTGGAACACCGTGACCTGCTTGCCGTCGACCAGCTTGATCGCGTCCTTGCCGATCAGGTCGATGCGGCTGACGTGGCTGTCGAGGTTCACGCGCACCGTGGGCCAGTTCAGCCGCGCGGCGACCTGTTCGATATGGGTCGACTTGCCGGTGCCGTGATAACCCTGGATCATCACCCGGCGGTTGTAGGCAAAGCCCGCCAGGATCGCCATCGTGGTGTCGGGATCGAACTTGTAGGTCGGATCGAGGTCCGGCACCCGCTGGGTGCGCTCGGCGAAACCCTTGACCTTCATGTCGGTATCGACGCCGAAGACTTCGCGGACGTCGATCTCCTCGGTCGGTTTGGCATTGATTTCGAGCATCGTCTCGGACATCTGCGGAGCCTTCCTGTCACCCTTGCGCCTGTCGCGCTTTCGCTCAGAGTTGTGGAACATATCGCGCCCCTCCGCAAGGGCCGCGCCGGGTCTTGCGCCCGCGTTCGGCGTCCTTACATTGCACCTGACTGTATCGGAGGCAGACATGAGCGGCTTGCTGGCCCTACTCGACGACGTCGCGGGAATCGCGAAGATTGCGGCGGCTTCGGTCGACGATGTGGCCGGGCAGGCGGCGCAGGCCGGGGCCAAGGCTGCGGGCGCGGTGATCGACGACGCGGCGGTGACACCGAAATACGTCCACGGCTTCGCCGCCGCCCGCGAGCTGCCGATCGTGGGCAAGATCGCGCTCGGCTCGATCCGCAACAAGCTGGTGTTTCTGCTACCCTTGGCGCTGATCCTGTCGTCCTTCGCGCCCTGGGCGATCACGCCGCTTCTGATGCTGGGCGGCGCCTATCTGTGCTACGAGGGCGCCGAGAAGATCCTCGGGGCGCTCTTCCCCCATCACGGCACCGAGGCCGAGGACGCCGCCGAAGGCTCGCCCGAGGAACTCGAAGCCGACAAGGTCTCGGGTGCGGTGAAGACCGATTTCATCCTCTCGGCCGAGATCATGACCATCGCGCTCGCCTCGCTGACCGCGGGCCAGCCGGTCTGGCTGGAGGCGCTGGTGCTCGCCCTCGTCGGCATCGGCATCACTGTCGCGGTCTATGGCGGTGTGGCGCTGATCGTGAAGATGGACGATGTCGGGCTCTGGATCGCGCGCAACGCCAGACTTTCAGCGACGCGCGCTTTCGGGCGCGCGATCGTGCGCTTCATGCCCTGGTTCATGAGCGCACTGATGGTCGTGGGCACCGCGGCGATGCTTTGGGTGGGGGGTAACATCGTGCTTCACGGGGCTGCGGCCACCGTCTGGGCCGCCCCCTACGAGGCGATCCATCACCTCGCCGAGACGCTGACCGCTTCGGCCCCCGCCGCCGCGCGCGAGGCGCTGTCCTGGGCAGTCACCGCGCTGTGCGACGGACTGTTCGGGGTGATCCTCGGCACGCTGCTGATCCCGGTCGCGACCCGCCTGATCAATCCGCTGATCGCGCTTTTCCGCCGCCGCACCGCCTGAGGCGACGACAGGAGCAGACACGAAGAAGGGGCGGGCATCGCGTGCCGCCCCTTTTCTTTCATCTTTCCGAAAATATCCCGGGGGAGTCCGGCCCCGGGCCGGACGGGGGCAGAGCCCCCTTGCGACGGCCGGCTCGAAAACTCCCCTTCCGCTCGCCTCACTTGAAGTTGCGGCTTTCCTTGATCTGATCCCAGGCCCAGACCACCTCCTGCAGCATTTCTTCCTGCGAGCGGTCGCCGCCGTTCATGTCCGGATGCAGCACCTTGATCAGCGCCTTGTATTGCGCGCGGATCTCGGTCTTCGACATGGTTTCGCGCGCATCGAGGATCTCCAGTGCCTTCCGCTCGGTCGGCGGCAGCTTGCGCCCGATGGTGGTGCGGCCGGGGTTCTGCGTCGCGTTGTCTCCAAGCATCTCATGCGGGTCGGTGATGCCATGGCGCGCCCAGCCCATTTCCTCGCGCGATTTGCCCATCGGACGGGTGGGGCGCTCCCACACCGTCGCATTGTCGAGGAAGCGCTGGAATTCCTCCTCGGACTGGCCCTGAAAATAGTTCCAGTTCAGATTGTATTCGCGCACGTGGTCTTTGCAGAACCAGAAATAGTCGTCGAGCACCTTGGGGCTTTTCGGCGCCCGGTACTTGCCTGGCTGATCGCAGCCTTCATGATCGCACGTCCGGGTCGAGGTCTCGAATGCCCCCGACATGCCGCGCCTGCCTTTGGTGCGCCGCTTCTTGTCGGCCGCAGCCGAGATGTTGAAGCTGAAAGGATCGCCACCGGTGGTCATTGCTGCCTCTTGCCTGTCTTTCTTGGGTCTGCGCCGTCAGCCGTCCCTTCGGGAAGGGGGCGGTCGGTGCGCCGACTCGGGGGGGGCAGTTTAGGGAATTCGACGCGAGTTGGAAGGGGGAGGGACGCGGGCGCGGCGCGATGGTGCTCGCACGCCCTTCACCCCCGTTCCGGTGTTCGTCTTCTCCGGTTCGACCGGCCCGCCGGGCGAACCCGTCCGAAGCCGGGCGCGCCCGGATCCCGCGCCCGAGGCGGTGCAGCTGCGAGGGGGGGCGATACGCTCGCTCCCTGTGCGCGCTTCGCGTGTCTTCCCCCCCCGCGAGGGTCTCAGGCCTCGTCCTCTTCCGCCGGGCCAAGGCGCGGTGCGCGCCCCTCGGGGGCGAAGGCCGACAGGATCCGCTCGCGTCGCTCCGCCGGGGTATCGCCAGCCGGTGCCGCCTGGGCACTGCCCGTGCCGTTGCCAAGCGTCAGCGGTGCCGCGCGTCCCCCGACGGGGCGGCGGAACACCAGAAGATTGTGATAGACCGTGGTTTTCGAGGTCAGCCCGCTGCGTTCCTCCGCGGGCAGGGTCTCGGCGCGGCAGTATTCCCAGCCGCCCGCCGCCATCTCGTTCATCGCGCTCTCGAGAGCATGGGCGAAGCGCTCCGCCCCGGTTTTCAGACCGCGTTCCTTCTCGCCCTTCACCGGCGCGGGAACGACCTTGTATTCGTATGACTGCATCTCATGCCCCTTTTGGCCCGCGCTTCTAGACCTTCTGCATCCCGGGTCAAGAAACGATGACGCGAGCTGCCTGAAATCCCCGATCCGACCGGAGATCCGTCCGGCCGGGCGCCGCTTTCATGAAAAAGGCGCCCTGCAAGGGCGCCTCCCGTGTTCCGCTCCCGCACCCTTACAGGCCGAGCTTCTCCGCAACGATCTTGTTCACAGCCGCCGGGTTCGCCTTGCCGCCCGAGGCCTTCATCACCTGACCGACGAACCAGCCGATCAGCTTCGGGTTGGCGCGGGCCTTCTCGACCTCGGAGGGGCTCTTGGCGATGATCTCGTCGACCACCTTCTCGATCGCGCCGGTGTCGGTGACCTGCTTCATGCCGCGGGCCTCGACGATCTCGGCCGGTTCGCCGCCTTCGGTGAAGACGATCTCGAACAGATCCTTGGCGATCTTGCCCGAGATGTCGCCCTTCCTGATCAGCGCGATGATCGCGCCGAGCTGCGCCGGGCTGACCGGGCAGGCGTCGAATTCGGTGCCGTCCTTCTTCAGCCGGCCGAACAGGTCGTTGATGACCCAGTTCGCCGCCTGCTTGCCGTCGCCGCAGGCCGCGACCACCGCCTCGAAGTAATCGGCGTGCTCCAGCTCCGCCGTCAGCACCGAGGCATCGTAATCCGACAGCCCCAGCTCCTCGATGAAGCGCCGCTTCTTGGCGTCGGGAAGTTCCGGCATATTCGCCGCGATCTCGTCGACCCAACCCTGCTCGATCTCGAGCGGCAGCAGGTCCGGGCAGGGGAAGTAGCGGTAATCGTGCGCCTCTTCCTTCGAGCGCATCGAGCGCGTCTCGTTCTTGTCGGGATCGTAGAGCCGGGTCTCCTGATCGACGCTGCCGCCGTCTTCGAGGATGGCGATCTGACGACGTGCCTCGTAGTCGATGGCGGCCTGAATGAACCGCATGGAGTTCATGTTCTTCAGCTCGCAGCGCGTGCCGAGATGGCTGAAATCCTGGGTTTCCTGATATTTCTCATACTGGCCGGGCTTGCACACCGAGACGTTGACGTCGCAGCGCAGGTTGCCGTTCTGCATGTTGCCGTCGCAGGTGCCGAGATAGCGCAGGATCTGGCGCAGCTTGACCACATAGGCCGCCGCTTCCTCGGGGCCGCGGATGTCCGGGCGCGAGACGATTTCCATCAGCGCGACGCCGGTGCGGTTGAGATCGACGAAGGACATCGTCGGATCCATGTCATGGATCGACTTGCCGGCATCCTGTTCGAGGTGGATGCGCTCGATGCGCACGCGCCGCTCGATGCCCGGCTCCATTTCGACGATGACCTCGCCCTCGCCGACGATCGGGTGATAGAGCTGGCTGATCTGATAGCCCTGCGGCAGGTCCGGATAGAAATAGTTCTTCCGGTCGAAGGCCGAGCGCAGGTTGATCGCGGCCTTGAGCCCGAGGCCCGAGCGCACCGCCTGCGCGATGCAATATTCGTTGATCACCGGCAGCATCCCCGGCATCGCCGCGTCGACGAAGGCGACGTGCGAGTTCGGTTCCGCGCCGAAGCCGGTCGAGGCGCCGGAGAACAGCTTGGCGTTCGAGCTGACCTGCGCGTGGATTTCCATCCCGATCACCAGTTCCCAGTCGCCTTTCGCGCCTGCGATGACCTTGGGTTCGGGGGCTTTGGTGCTGAGATCGAGCATGTCCGCGTCTTCCGTTTCAGATCCTTGCCGATCTTCTAGGCCAGCAGGCGGGCCGGGGCAAGTTCCGAAGCCCGATGCCTGAATCGGCGGAGATCTCTCGTCCCCGCGGTCGAGGGGGCTCTGCCCCCGCCCTTCGGGCCCCCCGGGATATTTGTGGAAAGCCGAAAGAGAAAGCGTGACTCCCTGTCTTTCGGCTTTCCACAAATATCCCGGGGGTGAATTGGCCGCAGGCCAAGAGGGGGCAGCGCCCCCTTCTTCCGGGCGGGATCAGAACCCGTCGGCGCCCTCGCCCTGCCACTGCCGGGCCAGGTCCGAGAACCGGGTGAAGCGGCTCTCGAAGGCGACCTCGACGGTGCCGATCGGGCCGTGGCGCTGCTTGCCGAGGATGATCTCGGCCTTGCCGTGCACGCGTTCGGCCTTCTGCATCCATTCGGCGAAGCGCGGATCGTCCTCCGGCGGTTTCATGCGTTCGTGGTAATACTCGTCGCGATAGACGAACATCACCACGTCGGCGTCCTGCTCGATCGAGCCCGATTCGCGCAGGTCCGACAGTTGCGGGCGCTTGTCGTCACGGCTTTCGACCTGTCGCGACAGCTGCGACAGTGCGACGACGGGGATGTTCAGCTCTTTCGCGATGGCCTTCAGCCCCATCGAGATCTCGGCGATTTCCTGCACGCGGTTGTCGTTGCGTGTCGAGCCGCGCAGCAGTTGCAGGTAGTCGACGAAGACCACATCGAGCCCGTGGGTGCGTTTCAGCCGCCGGCAGCGCGCCGCGACCTGGCTGATCGGCAGGGCGGGCGTGTCGTCGATGTAAAGCGGGCAGGTTTCGAGCGCCTTCGCCGCCTCGACGAAGCGGCGGAACTCGCCCTCGCTCATGTCGCCGCGCCGGATCTGTTCCGAGGGCACTTCGGAGGCCTCCGACAGCACGCGCGCGGCGAGCTGCTCGGCCGACATTTCGAGCGAGAAGAACCCGACGACGCCGCCGTCGACCGCCCCCTCGCTGCCGTCCGAACGCTGACCGCGTCGGTAGGCCTTGGCGATGTTGAACGCGATGTTGGTGGCAAGCGAGGTCTTGCCCATCGACGGACGCCCGGCGAGGATCAGCAGGTCCGACGGATGCAGCCCGCCGAGCTTCTTGTCGAGATCGCTGAGCCCGGTGGAGACGCCCGCGAGCCCGCCTTCGCGCTGATAGGCGGCATTGGCGGAATGCACCGCCTCGGTCACCGCTTTCAGGAAGCTGACGAAGCCCTTCTCGGCGGTGCCGGTCTCGGCGAGCTTGTAAAGCGCGCCTTCGGTATTCACGATCAGCTGTTCGGGCTCGATGCCGACATCGACCTTCTTGGCCGAATCCGACAGGTCCTTGCCCAGCCGGATCAGCTCGCGCCTGAGCGCCAGATCGCGGATCATCTGGGCATAGTCGCGCGCCGCATAGGCCGAGATCGCCGCCCCGGCGAGACGCGCCAGATAAGCCGCGCCGCCGAGCGCCTGAAGCCCCGCATCTTCCTCCAGATAGGCCTTCAGCGTCACCGGCGAGGCGAGCGCGTTCTTCTGGATCCGGGCGATCGCGGTCTCGTAGATCGTGCGGTGCACCGGCTCGAAGAAATGCTCGGGCTTCACCACCTGCGCGATGCGGTCATAAATGTCGTTGTTGGTCAGGATCGCGCCCAGAAGCTGTTGTTCCGCCTCGATATTATGGGGAAGAACTTCTTCCGCCGGCACGGCCGGACTGGCCTGATCGTCCCGGATTGACGTGGTCTCGTTCATCGCTGCCTCTTGTGCCATCCGTCGAGGATAGCCGATCTCGGGGGGCTTGTCGCGCCTTGCCGCATGAGCGAGCGGCGCGGACGACGACGGGCGGGGCTCCGCCGGAACCCCGCCCGTCCGTTGCCGGTCTGCGGCGTTACTTCTTGTGCGCTTCCTGCCACTCGCGCGGCGCGTTCAGGAAGGCCTCGACGGCATCGCAGGTCTTCGCATCGAAGGCGTTCTGCGCGCGGGCCTCGGCCAGCATGTCATGCCAGGTGCACAGATGGTGCAACTTGATGTCATGGGCGGCGAGGTTTTCCTCGGTCCCGGCAAAGATGTCGTAATAGAAGATCACCGCGGTGTGCTGGCAGATCGCGCCGGTCTCGCGGATCGCTTCGACGAAGCTCAGCTTCGAGCCGCCGTCGGTGGTCAGATCCTCGACCAGCAGGACGCGCTGTCCCTCGGTCATCGCGCCCTCGATGCGGGCGTTGCGGCCGTAGCCCTTCGGCTTCTTGCGGACGTAGGTCATCGGCAGCGCCAGACGCTCGGCGACCATCGCGGCGAAGGGGATGCCCGCGGTCTCGCCGCCGGCGATGTTGTCGAAGGCCTCGAAACCCGCTTCGCGCATCACGGTGACGGCGAGGAAATCCATCAGCGTCGAGCGGATGCGCGGGAAGGAAATCAGCTTGCGGCAGTCGATGTAGGTCGGCGAGGGCAGGCCCGAGGCGAGGGTGAACGGCGTCTCGGCGTTGAAATGCACCGCCTTGATTTCCAGGAACATCCGCGCCGTCAGGCGGGCGATCTCTTCCTTGGTGGGGTAGGAGCTGGGGATCATGGGTCAGCCTTTCACTTTCCAGAATACCGGGAAACCGGGATCGAACAGGGTCACGGGGCCGGCGCCGGTGACGATCTGGGCGGGCCAGAGCGTGGGGGTGTCGGTCTTGACAAGGGTCAGGGTGCCCGGGTTCACCGGCAGGCGGTAGAACGCCGGCCCGTTGAGCGAGGCGAAGGCCGCCAGCCGGTCGAGCCGGCCCTCGGCCTCGAACACATGGGCCAGAAGCGGCATGGTGTTGGTCGCGGTGAAGCAGCCGGCGCAGCCGCAGGCGCATTCCTTCTTGTCGGTGGGATGCGGCGCCGAGTCGGTGCCGAGGAAGAAATGCCGATCCCCCGAGACCGCCGCGGCGACCAGCGCCAGACGATGGCTTTCGCGCTTCGCCACCGGCAGGCAGTAGTAATGCGGCTTGATCCCGCCGACGAGGATATGGTTGCGGTTGATGATCAGGTGATGGGTGGTGATCGTCGCCCCCATGTCATCGCCCTGCGCGCGGACGTAATCGACGCCGTCCTTGGTGGTGATGTGTTCCATCACCACGCGCAGGCCCGGCGTCGCGCGCCGCACCGGATCGAGGACGCGCTCGATGAACACCGCCTCGCGGTCGAAGATGTCGACGGCCGGGTCGGTCACTTCGCCATGCACGCACAGGGGCAGGCCGATCTCGGCCATGCGTTCGAGAACCGGGCGCACCTTGTCGAAATCGCGCACGCCCGAGGCCGAATTGGTCGTCGCGCCGGCCGGATAAAGTTTCACCGCCTTCACCAGCCCCGAGGCATGGGCGGCCGCGACGTCGTCGGGGTCGGTGTCCTCGGTCAGGTAAAGCGTCATCAGCGGCTCGAACGCGGCCCCTTCGGGCAGGGCGCGCAGGATGCGTTCGCGGTAGGCGGCGGCATCCGCTCCGGTGACCACGGGGGGCACCAGATTGGGCATGATGATGGCGCGGGCGAAATCGCGCGCGCTTTCGGGCAGGACACCTTCAAGCATCGCGCCGTCGCGCAGATGCAGGTGCCAGTCGTCGGGGCGGGGGATGCTGATCTCGGTCATGGGTTTCGCCTACACCGGCTCGGGCGCCGAATCCAGCATTTCGCGCCCTGCCGCCTTGTCCTGCCGCGCCGGGTTGCAGCCCATGCAAGGCTGACCGGCGATGCCGCGGCTGTGAGGGAGAGAGCGGGAACGGGGGATTGCTGCCGCCCGGGCTTTTGGGCACTGTAGCGCGATGCACGCCTCGCGGAAGAGGCAGTTGAACGGAGAGCACAGATGAAGCGCCATTTCCTCGCACCGGGCATCGCCACCGTTTCGGCGGTGCTGATCCTGTCGGGCTGCAGCGATCCTGGCTTTCGCGGCGTGAACGGCGTGAAGATCGCCAGCGCGAACGAGGTCGCCTCGTGCCGCATGATCGAGACCATCGACGTCAAGCCCGGCGTTTACGGCCCGGTCCTGGGCGGGCAGGGGCTGAAATACTCCCGCAACAAGGCCCTCGACATGGCCGGAAAGGACGGGGCGAATACCGTGGTGTTCTCGGACGACATCGCCGGCACCGAGGTCACCAACATCACCGCCCGCGCTTACGCCTGCTGAACCGGGGGCGTCGCCTCTCTTTCATCTTTCCGAAAATATCCCGGGGGTGAGGGCCGCAGGCCCGAGGGGGCAGAGCCCCCTCACTTTTCTTTTTCGCGGGGCAGAGCCCCCTCCCTTTTCTTTCTATTCGCGGGGCAGGGTCGCCCTCTCTTGACTGCCGGCAGGGCAGGCTGGCCGCTCAGACGCTGATCCAGTTCTGTTCGACCACCGCCTCCATCGCGACATAGCTCGATGTCGCATGGACATGCGGCAGCGCCGAGATTTTCTCGCCCATGATCCGCCGGTAATCCGCCATGTCATGCGAGCGCACCTTCAGCAGATAATCGAACCCGCCCGCGATCATGTAGCATTCCTCGACCTCGGGGATCAGCCGCACCGCCTGATTGAACTGGGTCAGCGCCTTCTCGCGGGTGTCGGACAGCCGCACCTCCAGATAGGTCACATGGGTCATCCCCATCTTCAGCGGCGACAGGATGGCCCGGTAGCCGGTGATCAGCCCCATCTCCTCCATCTGGCGGATCCGCGCCGCGACCGGGGTCTTCGACAGCCCCACCTTGCGCGCGAGTTCGGTCACCGGAATCCGGGCATTCGCCACCAGTTCGTTCAGGATCTTCAGATCGGTCGCGTCGAGCGCCTGGGTCATGTCGGAATTCCGCCCGCAAAATGGTCTTTCGGACTGCAAGATAGGACAACAATGGACACATCGTCCATCCGTCGCGGCGTATCTTCGGGAAAACCACCCGGAGTTTTGCCGATGTCCATGACCTCGCCCGCCCAGACCGCCACATATCCCGGCCCCGATTTCGCCCGTCTCGAGGGCAATGAGGTCAAATATGCCGACGAACACGCACTGCTCGCGCGTCTCGTCGCCGATGCCGCGATCGCGCCCGAGATGCGCAAGAAGATCTCGGGCCGCGCCGCGGCGCTGGTCACCCGGATCCGCGCCGAATCGAAGCCCACGCTGATGGAGCATTTCCTCGCCGAATACGGGCTGTCGACGCGCGAGGGCGTGGCGCTGATGTGCCTGGCCGAAGCCATGCTGCGCGTCCCCGACCGCGAGACCATCGACGCGCTGATCGAGGACAAGATCGTCCCGGCCGAATGGGGCAAGCATCTGGGGACGGCGGCGTCCTCGATGGTGAATGCCTCGACCTGGGCCCTGATGCTGACGGGCAAGGTGCTCGACGACGGGCAGGAAGGGGTCGCGGGCACGCTGCGCGGCATGGTCAAACGTCTGGGCGAGCCGGTGATCCGCGCCGCGGTCGGGCGCGCGATGAAGGAGATGGGGCGCCAGTTCGTTCTGGGCCAGACCATCGAGCAGGCACTCGAAAACGCCCGCGAGCGCGAGGCGATCGGCTTCACCTACAGCTATGACATGCTGGGCGAGGCCGCGATGACCGAGGCCGACGCCGCCCGCTATGCCGACGATTACGAACGCGCCATCGCTGCCATCGGCAAGGCCGCGACGCGCGGGTCCGTCACCGCTAATCCGGGGATCTCGATCAAGCTCTCGGCGCTGCATCCGCGCTACGAGGTGACGAACGAGAAACGCGTTCTGGCCGAGCTGGTTCCGGTGGTCAGCAAACTCGCCCGCATGGCGCGCGCGGCGGGTATCGGAATGCACGTCGACGCCGAGGAGCAGGCCCGCCTGACGCTGTCGTTCAAGGTGATCGACGCGGTGATGGCGGACCCGGCGCTGAACGGCTGGGACGGGTTCGGCATCGTCGTGCAGGCCTATGGCAAGCGCGCCGGCCTCGCCATCGACACGCTTTACGAGATGGCGGTGAAGCACGACCAGAAGATCAACATCCGTCTGGTCAAGGGTGCCTATTGGGACACCGAGATGAAGCTCTCGCAAATCGAGGGCGCGCCGGGCTTCCCGCTTTACACCGCCAAGACCCGCACCGATGTCAGCTACGCCTGCCTCGCGAAGAAGCTGTTTTCGATGGGCGACCGGGTTTATCCGCAGTTCGCCGGCCATAACGCGCATACCGTCTCGACCATCCTCGAACTCGCCGAGGGCCGCCCGTTCGAGTTCCAGCGCCTGCATGGCATGGGCGAGCGTCTGCACGACATCGTGCTGAAGGAAACCAACGGCCGCTGCCGCATCTATGCCCCCGTCGGTGCGCATCGCGACCTTCTGGCCTATCTGGTGCGGCGTCTGCTTGAAAACGGCGCGAACTCGTCCTTCGTGCATCAGCTGGTCGACGAGGACATCACGCCCGAATCCATCGCCCGCGACCCGTTCGAGGCGCTGGCCACCGCGAAGGCGCCCTCGGGTCTGAAACTGCCCTCCGAGCTGTATGAGCCCAACCGCAAGACCGCACTCGGCTTCGATCTGTCGGACGAGAAGGTGCTCGCGGGGCTCGAAGCCGCGCGCGCCGTCGCGATCCCGGATGCAGCGCCGCTGACCCTGCGCCCCGCGACCGGGCCGTCCTGTGCCGCACTCGACCCGGCGACGGGCGAGACCATCGCTCAGGTCACCACGGCCGATGCCGCAACCGTCGCCCGCGCCATCGAGGACGCCCGCACCTGGGACGCGCCCGCGGCCGAGCGCGCCGCCGTGCTGCGCCGCGCGGCTGACCTTTACGAAGCGAATTACGGCCTGATCTTCGCCACCCTCGCCCGCGAGGCCGGCAAGACCATCGGCGACGCCATCGGCGAGCTGCGCGAGGCGTGCGATTTCCTGCGTTACTATGCCTCGGAAGGCGAGAAGGCGGCTTTCGCGCCGCGCGGCACCATCGCCGCGATCAGCCCGTGGAACTTCCCGCTGGCGATCTTCACCGGCCAGGTCTCGGCCGCGCTGATGGCGGGCAATGCGGTTCTCGCGAAGCCGGCCGAGCAGACGCCGATCACCGCCGCCATCGCGGTGCGGCTGCTTCATGAGGCGGGCGTTCCCGCCCAGGTGCTGCAACTGCTGCCCGGCGCGGGCGAGATCGTCGGTGCGGCGATAACCTCGGACGCGCGGATCAAGGGCGTGGTGTTCACCGGCTCGACCGAGACGGCGCAGATCATCGACCGCAGCATGGCCGAGAACCTCGACCCGGGCACGCCGCTGATCGCGGAAACCGGCGGTCTGAACGCGATGATCGTCGATTCGACCGCGCTGCCCGAGCAGGCGGTGCGCGACATCGTGGCGTCTGCCTTCCGCTCGGCCGGTCAGCGCTGCTCGGCGCTGCGCTGTCTTTACGTGCAGGAGGACATCGCGCCGCATCTGATCGAGATGATCTCGGGCGCGATGGATCTGCTGGCGATCGGCAATCCGTTCGACGTGCTGACCGATGTCGGCCCGGTGATCGACGCCGAGGCGCAATCGGGCATCGAAGCCTATCTCGACGCGCACAAGGACCGGATCATCCACCGTGCCAAGGCGCCCGCGAGCGGCCATTTCGTCGCTCCGGTGATGCTGCGCGTGACGGGGATCGAGGAGCTGGACCGCGAAGTCTTCGGCCCGGTGCTGCATGTCGCGACCTTCCGCACCACCGATCTGCCGAAGGTGGTGGCGGCGATCAACGCCAAAGGCTACGGGCTGACCTTCGGTCTGCACACCCGCATCGACGCCCGCGTGCAGGAGATTTCCAGCACCATTCGCGTCGGCAACATCTACGTCAACCGCAACCAGATCGGCGCGGTCGTCGGCAGCCAGCCGTTCGGCGGCGAGGGGCTGTCGGGCACCGGCCCGAAGGCGGGCGGCCCGCTCTACCTGCCGCGCTTCGCCCGTCCGGCGGAGGTGCCGGTGGTCGACGCGCCGGCAGGGCGCGGCGATCTGGCGGCCGTTGCGCGCGATCTGGCGGGAGCGACCGAGACGGTTCTGTCCGAGCGCCTGATGCCCGGCCCGACCGGCGAGATGAACCGGCTGACCGATCTGACCCGCGCGCCGCTGCTGTGCCTCGGCCCCGGTGCCGAGGCCGCGAAGGCGCAGGCGGCGAAGGTGCGCGCCCTCGGCGGTCTGGCGGTGGAGGCGGCGCTCGCACCCGAGGATCTGGCCGGCCTTCAGGGCTTCTCGGCGGCGATCTGGTGGGGCGAGGCCCGGACCGGGCGCGCCTATGCGAAGGTTCTCGCGGCGCGTCCCGGCCCGATCTTGCCGCTGATCACCTCGGCGCCCGATCTCGCCCATGTCGCGCATGAGCGTCACCTGTGCGTCGACACCACCGCGGCGGGCGGCAACGCGGCGCTGCTCGCGGGCTGAGCCTTCGGGCAGGCAGGCAAAAGGGGCGGCGCCGTGCCGCCCCTTCGTTATTTCAAGGCGTCAGTCCTTTGCCGGCCGGTAGCCGAGCCTTGCGTGGAACCGGGCCAGCTCGCGCGCGCTCGGCTCTGCCCGGCCGCCGTAGATGCGCACATAATGCGGGATGCGCGCCATGCGGGTGGCGAGGCTTTCGCGCTCCTGCATCGAGATATAGCCGATCTGCACCATGTAGATCGCCCGCGCGCGGGTGTCGGCATCCTCGGGCGCGTGGCCCCAGCGGCCGAGCATCGCGGCAAGTGCTGCGAGGCGGCGGGCATCCTCGGCCCGCAGTCGCTCAAGCATCGCCGCATCGCCGAGCGCCCAGCCCCGCACCGCGAATTCCAGCCGGTCGTCGAACCCCTCGGGGTCGAGGAAACAGCCGATGACGTTGAGCAGCGCCTCGGCCTCGGTCTCGGCGTAAGCGTCGGTCGCGGCGATCAGCGGGGCGGAGGTGCGCTCGATCCAGCGCCGGGCGAGTGCCGCCAGCAGATCCTCGCGGTCTTTGAAATGCCAGTAGAAGCTCGTTCGCGCGAGGCGGAGCCTGGTCGCGAGCGGCAGGATCTTCACCGCCTCGATCCCGCCCGAGATCAGCGCGTCATAAGCCGCCTGAAGCCAGATTTCGGGCGAGCCGCGCCAGCCGGAGGGGGGATCGGATTTGTCGCTCATCCCTCGTTGCTAGCCGCCGGGGCAGGGATGCGCAATGAAAACGGTCAGTCCTGTCGGGAAAACGTGCAAGCTGGCAAATGGAATGTCCAGTGAAGAACCTTTTCTTGACACATGTGAACATTCCGGCCGAGGCTGAGATATTCCGATCCGCAGAAGGCCGTTTCCCATGTCGAGCGATCCGCTTCTCCAGCCGTTCCAGCTGCGCCATCTGACGCTGCGCAACCGCATCCTGCTGACCAGCCACGAGCCCGCCTATACCGAGGACGGGATGCCCAAAAGCCGCTACCGCGCCTATCACGCCGAGCGCGCCCGCGCGGGCGTCGCGCTGACCATGACGGCGGGATCGGCGGCGGTGTCGCGCGACAGCCCGCCCGCCTTCGGCAATGTCCTCGCCTGGAAGGACGAGGTGGTGGGCTGGATGCGCGAGCTGACCGACGAGTGCCACGAGGCCGGCGCCGCGGTGATGATCCAGCTGACCCATCTCGGGCGGCGCACCCGCTGGGACCGGGGCGACTGGCTGCCGATGCTGGCGCCGACCCACGCGCACGAGCCCGCCCATCGCGCCTTTCCGAAGCTGATGGAGGACTGGGACATCGCGCGGATCATCGCGGATTTCGCCGATGCGGCCGAGCGGATGAAGGCCGCGGGCCTCGACGGGATCGAGCTGGAGGCTTACGGCCATCTGATCGACCAGTTCTGGGTGCCGGGGCTGAATGCGCTTGCCGCGCCCTGGGGCGGCAGTCTCGACGACCGGCTGCGTTTCACCTTCGAGGTGCTGCGCGCGATCCGCGCGCGCGTGGGGGCGGAATTCATCGTGGGCATGCGCTTCACCGGCGATCAGATGGACAAGGCCGGGCTGAGCCGCGAGGAGGGGGGCGAGATCACCCGTCGTCTCGGGGCGAGCGGCCTGATCGACTTCCAGAACGTGATCCGCGGTCATATCGACACCGACGCGGCGCTGACCGACGTGATTCCGGTGCAGGGCATGGCCTCGGCGCCGCATCTCGATTACGCGGGCGAGATGCGGGCAGAGACCGGCCTGCCGACCTTCCATGCCGCGCGCATCCCCGACATCGCGACGGCGCGCCATGCCATCGCCTCGGGCAAGCTCGACATGGTCGGGATGACACGGGCGCATCTGGCGGACCCGCTGCTGGTGAAGAAGCTGACCGAGGGGCGCGAGGATGACATCCGCCCCTGTGTCGGGGCGAATTACTGCCTCGACCGGATCTATCAGGGCGGCATGGCGCTGTGCCTGCACAACCCGGCCTCGGGGCGCGAGGAAACCATGCCGCAGGAGATCGCGCGCGCCGAGGCGCCGCCGCGCCGCGTGACGGTGGTGGGCGCGGGCCCCGGAGGCTTGGAGGCCGCGCGTGTCGCCGCGGCGCGCGGCCATGCGGTGACGGTTCTCGAGGCCGCCGACCGCGCGGGCGGTCAGGTGCGGCTCACTGCGCTGCAACCGCGCCGGCGTGAGATGATCTCGATCATCGACTGGCGCATGGCGCAATGCGAGGCGGCGGGGGTGCGCTTTCGCTTCAACACCTATGCCGAGGCAGACACCGTGCTGGAGACCCGCCCCGACGTGGTGATCGTGGCGACCGGCGGTCTGCCGCATGTCGATGTGCTCTCCGAGGGCAACGATCTGGCGGTGTCGAGCTGGGACATCCTGTCGGGCGACGTCAAACCCGGCCGGAACGTGCTGATTTTCGACGATGCAGGCGATCATGCGGCGCTGCAGGCGGCGGATGTGATCTCGGAATCCGGCGCGACGGTGGAGATCGTGACCCCGGACCGGACCTTCGCGCCCGAGATCATGGGAATGAACCTCGTGCCTTACATGCGCCGGTTGCAGGGGCGGCAGACCACCTTCACCGTGACCTGGCGGCTGGTGGGGCTGTCGCGCGCGGGCAACGGGCTGCGGGCGGTTCTGGGCAGCGATTACGGCGATGCGGTGCAGGAGCGGCTGGTCGATCAGGTGGTGATCAACCACGGGACGCGGCCGCTCGACGAGCTGTATTTCGAGCTGAAGCCGCTGTCGTCGAACCTGGGCGAAGTGGATTACGAGGCGCTGATCGGCGGGCGGGTGCAGGCACTGGTTCGCAATCCTGCGGGCGCGTTCCAGCTGTTTCGCATCGGCGATGCGGTGTCCTCGCGCAATACCCATGCGGCGATCTATGACGCGTTGCGGCTGGCGAAGGACCTGTGACGGCTGGCGGGGAGGGGCTCTGCCCCTCTTCGCGGCGGGGCCGCGAATTCACCCCGGGATATTTTGGGAAAGCCGAAAGGGACAGGGGGAGGCAGTTGCCGGGAGCGGGCGGGCCGCTATCTTGCGGGTGAGGGCGCATCTGGCGCCGATGAGGAGAGAGCGATGACCTACACCCCGCCGAAAGTCTGGAACTGGGAGCCGCAGGGCGGCAAATGGGGGGCGCTGAACCGTCCCGTGGCCGGGGCGACGCATGACGCCGAGCTGCCGGTCGGGCGCCATCCCTATCAGCTTTACTCGCTGGCGACGCCGAACGGGCAGAAGGTGACCATCCTGTTCGAGGAGCTGCTGGCCGCGGGCCACAAGGGCGCGGAATACGACGCCTGGCTGATCGACATCGGCAAGGGGGATCAGTTCGGTTCTGGCTTCGTCGCGGTCAATCCGAACTCGAAGATCCCGGCGCTGATGGACCGCAGCGGGCCCATGCCGGTGCGGGTGTTCGAATCCGGCGCGATCTTGCTGCATCTGGCCGAGACCTTCGGTGCCTTCCTGCCGGCCTCGGGCCCGGCGCGGGCGGAAACGCTGTCCTGGCTGTTCTGGCAAATGGGATCGGCGCCCTTCGTGGGCGGCGGTTTCGGCCATTTCTACGCCTATGCGCCCGAGAAGATCGAATATGCGATCAACCGCTATGCGATGGAGACGAAGCGCCAGCTTGATGTTCTGGATCGCCGTCTGGCCGAGACGGAATATGTCGCGGGCGACAGCTATACCATCGCCGATATGGCGATCTGGCCGTGGTATGGTGCGATGGTCGAGGGGTGGAGCTATGACGCGGCCGAGTTCCTGTCGGTCGAGAAGTACGCCCATGTCAAACGCTGGGCGGATCAGATCTGGGCGCGGCCGGCGGTGAAGCGGGGGAGGATGGTCAACCGGACTTCGGGCGATCCGTCCGAGCAGCTGCGCGAGCGTCACGACGCCAGCGATTTCGAGCTGCGCACCCAGGACAAGATCGGCTGAGCCCAAGGCTGGGGTCAGGAAGTTCCGCCGCGACCTGCGCCGCGGCGGAACGGAGCAGGATCAGCCGACGACGCGATAGCCGCGGCCGCGCATGCAGTTCGCGATGATCGACTCGCGGTTCTGGTTGTTCTGCAGCGCGCTGGCACCGACGCCGGCAAGCGCGCCGACGAGGCCGGCGTTGCGCACGTTGTGACCCTTGTTCGAGATCACCGCGGTTCCTGCCGCAGCCACGCCCGCGGTCGCCGCCGAGGTCATTGCGGTGTCGCCGTTCAGCATCGGCTGCGAGGCGGCCAGCTGCCGGCACTGCGCCAGATCGTAGTTGTAGTTCGGATTCACCGGACCGTCGATGACCGGCGTGTAATTGGCGCCGGTGTTCTGACAGGCGGCAATCAGCAGCACCACCGGAATAACCATATACTTGCCAGAGCGCATGTCTGCTTTCCCTTCAAACCGGGCCGAATCGGCCCATTTCGTGATGGTCGGATGGAAAATATCCGCCATTTCGGGGTGAACTGTCCAGCCCGCGCGCCGGGCCGCGGGCAAGGCTTGGCCGATGGCCTCATCGGTCTTCGCGAAGAGACCGTGGCCCATGGCCACCCTGTTGCGTGTATGCCCCGGCGGGGCTTGCCTTTCGGCCCGGCCTCTTCCTAGAATGCAAATCCAAAATACAATATGAATGCAGCCGGCCCTCCGTGCCCGCCGCCACAGCAGAGAGAGGCCGATGAGCCAGATCACCCATGTGCCGCTCGCCCGTCTGGAACAGACCGTCACGGATATCTTCGTCCGCGCCGGCATGACGGCCGAGGGCGCCGCCGCGATGGCCGAAACCATCGTCGCGGGAGAACGCGACGCGTGCAAATCGCACGGCATCTACCGCATCGAAGGGTGCTTGCGGACCATCCGCGCCGGCAAGGTCCGCGCGGGTGCAGTCCCGGTTCTCACCACCGACAGCTCGGCCATCGTGCGCGTCGACGCCGCCGGCGGCTACGGGCCCGGGGCGTTCCGCTGTGGCCTGCCCGCGCTGATCGAGCGCACCCGCGCCCTTGGCCTCGCGGCACTCGTCATCAACGACTGCACGCATTTCTCCGCGCTCTGGCACGAGGTCGAGGCGCTCACTGACGCGGGTCTCGCCGCCCTCGCGATGTGCCCGAGCTACGCCACCGTCGCCCCCGCAGGCGGTATCCGGCCGCTTCTGGGCACCAACCCGATGGCCTTCGGCTGGCCGCGCCCGGGGCCCACGCCCTACGTCTTCGACTTCGCCACCAGCGTCACCGCCCGCGGCGAGATCGAGCTTCACCGCCGCGCCGGCACGCCCTTGCCCGAAGGTCAGGCACTCGATGCCGAAGGCCACCCGACCACCGATCCCGAGGCTGCGCTCGCCGGTGCCATGCTGCCCTTCGGCGGGCACAAGGGATCGGCCATCGCGACGATGATCGAGCTGCTCGCCGGTGCGATGATCGGCGATTTCAACAGCTCCGAGGCGCTCGACTGGCTCGGGACCACGGCGCTTCTGCCGCGCCACGGCGAACTGATCCTCGCCTTCGATCCGGCGCGCTTTGCCGGGGGGCGTGCCGATCCGCTGGCCCGCGCCGAAGGGCTGCTCGATGCGATCGTGGGGCAGGGGGCGCGGCTGCCCTCGCAACGCCGGTTCGAGGCACGGGTTCGCGCGCGCGCGGACGGCGTCGCTCTGACCGAGGCCGAGATCGCGCTTCTCGACCGGCTGCTGCGCGACGGCTCCGACGCCGTGGCCTGAGCTTGTCGTCCCATGAAAAAGGCCGCCCGGTGGGGGCGGCCTTCGCGGTGGTCTTCGGGCGCGGGATCAGTAACCGGCCTTGATCTTCTCGAATTCCGCGAGCTGCTTCTCGCGCAGCTGCGGATCGTTCGGCACCTGCGCCAGAACCGGCACGTCGACCGGGTTCAGCCCCGCATCTTTCAGCTGGTCGGCCGGGATTTCCTTCATTCCCTCGAGGTTCGAGTGGCCGTAGCCGATCGCGTCGAGCAGCGCCGGCGCCGCATCGGGACGAAGCCACGAGTTCATGAAGTCATAGGCCTTCTGTTCGTCGCCCGGGCCGCCCTTGAGGTTGACGTAGCCGCAGATGAACGAGGCCGAGCCCTCTTTCGCCGAGCGCTGGAACGCGACCGGATACTTGTCCTGCTTGAGGTAGTTCACGCCGTCGTTCCACGACCAGGCGACCAGCACCTCGCCCGAGGCCATGATCTGCGACATCTCCGACGGGTCGGCCCAGTAGGAGCGGACGTTCTTATGCGCTTCGCGCAGCCAGGCGGCGGCCTTCTGGAACTGCTCGTCGGTGACATGGGTCCAGTCGCTGACCCCGGTCGCGAGATAGGCCAGCGACCACACGTCATCCGACGAATTCGGCAGCGAGGTCCGGCCCTGATACTTCGGGTTCACGAAGACCTGCAGCGTCGCCACATCCTCGGCCGGAACCTCGTCGGGGTTGTAGGCCACGCCCACCGCACCCCAGTCGGTCGGCAGGAACCACACGCCCTTGTCATCCTTGAAGATCGGCGAGTTCAGGAACTTCGGGTCGATGTTCTTGAATTCCGGGATCTTCGAGACGTCCCAGGGCTCGATCAGCCCGGCGTCGCGGTATTTCGAGATCATCTGCGAGCACGGATGCGCCACGTCCGCTTTGAACCCCGAGGCGAGCTTCTGATACGCCTCGTCGTCGTCGCCGAAGAACGAGTAGGTCGGCGGCGCACCGTATTTGTCCTTGTAGGTCTGATACAGGCCCTCGACATCGAAGCCGGCCCAGTCGAACACCAGAAGCCCCTTGTCCTCGGCCATGGCCGGCAGGGCGAAGAAGGCGGTCACGATGCCGCCGAGAAGCAGGGAAGACGTCTTCATGATCTGGAAAGGATCCTGTGTTGTGATGGCTCCGGACCGAGGCTAGACGGGGGAGGGGGACAGGCTCAAGCGTTAATCGCGTTTCGTCACGTTCGGGTGAGCGAAGCCCCGCCGTCCTGCCCAAGGCGCAGGCGCCGTTTTCCGACATGACCAGATTTTGCCGCGATTGCCGTAATTTTGCCACAATCTGGCGGCAACCGAACCCGGTCCTCCGGAACACTGGGGTGCCTGCGGGTGACCGCGGGGCGTCAGAACCCCGGTTCCGGCGCGAAATTCGCGGCGTTGCCTTGCGGTTCGGACGGGGCGAGCCGGTCGTTTTGCCGCTTCCGAACGAGTATGTCCTGTGCCCAGAGTTCAGTATCGAGACAACAAGGTGAACATGCCGACCGCGGCGCGCGGCCTTGGCGCGGTGGGGATGGCGGCGACGGCGGCTGTTGCCGCCTCGGTCGCGACGGGCCATCTGGATGCGGGGACGGATCATCCGGGGTTCGTGTGGGTCTGCGCGGCGATGGGGTTGGCGCTCGGTTGGCGCTCGATCGGATCGGCGGCGGGCAAGGGCTGGGGATCGGCGGTGCGGGCGGGTCTGCGTGCGGCGATGTATCTTGCGGTGCTGGCGATTGCCTACCTCGGTGGGGTGGCGATGCTGATGCGCGCGGTTCGGCTGCGCTATCACGGCCCGTTCGAGGCGCTGACCGATGTGTTCGGACAGTGTTTCGACATCGGACGGCAGCTTTATCAGCTCGATCTGATCGGGGTGCTCTTTTTGGGGGGCGCGCTTTCCGCTATCGTGGCCGAATGGGCGAGCCGGCACTGGAGATAGGCGCCGGGCCGGGTTGTCTGCGCTGAACCGCAGCGTGCCGGCCTGTCGCGGCCGCGCGCCGGATGACGGGCCAGATGACGGGAAAGACCTTGGATACTCTGTATTTCTTCTTCGGAACGCTGCGGCACGCACCGCTGCGCGACCGTGTTTTCGGCCGTGCGATCGAGGTTGAAGCCGCAACCCTCCAGAACCACGAGACCCGTGTCGCGCTGACCGCCGGGGGGCAGGAACAGTCCTTCCCGATCCTCGCGGCCACTCCTGGCACCACGGCCGAAGGGGTGCTGGTGCATCTCGGTCCGGCCGAAGCGGCGCGGATGGCGTTCTATGAACTTGGCTACGAGAGCCGCGCGATGACGGTGATCCGCGCCGACGGCCGGCCGGTGACGGCCCGGGTGCTGATCCCGGAGGACGGGCACTGGCGCCCCGGGGCCCGCTGGTCGCTTGAGGACTGGTGTGCCGAATGGGGCGCGGTCTGCGTCGCGGCGGCGGATGAATACATGGCGCTGATGGGGCGGGTGAGCCCCGAGGTGGCGGTGCTGCGCTATCCGATGATTCTGGTGCGCGCGGCCTCGGCGCTGCGCGCCCGCTCCGAGGCAGCCCCCGCCGAGCTGCGCCGCGACGCCCGGCCCGAGGACATTGAGACGCTCTCGTGCTCGCAAGGCTATGCGCGGTTCTTCGCGGTCGAGGACTACCGGCTGCGTCACCGCCATTTCGACGGCACGATGTCGCGCCCGCTTGAGCGGGCGGTGTTCGTCTCGGGCGATGCGACGGTGGTCTTGCCCTACGATCCCGTGCGCGACCGGGTGCTGCTGGTCGAGCAGATCCGCATGGGGCCGATGGCGCGCGGTGCCGCCAATGCCTGGCAGATCGAGGCGATCGCCGGCCGCGTCGATCCCGACGAGACGCCCGAGCAGGCGGCGCGCCGCGAGGCGGGCGAAGAGGCGGGCCTTGCCCTCGGTGCGCTGATTCCCGCACCGCGCTTCTACCCCTCGCCCGGTGCGAAATCGGAATACCTCTATTGTTATCTCGCGCTGGCCGATCTGCCCGACGGAACCGGCCGGCCGGGCGGGCTTGAGGCCGAGGGCGAGGACATTCGTCCGCATCTGGTATCTTTTGCGGAACTGATGCACCTGATCGACACGGCCGAGGTGGAAAACGGTCCGCTGATCGTGCTGGCGCTGTGGCTGGCGCAGCACCGCGACCGTCTGCGCGCCGATCCGCGGCCGATCGCCGATCGAGGCAATTTGGCTTGAGGGGCGCCCCCGCGCGGCCTAAGTGAGACCTGACATTCTGCGAAGGAGCAAAGCATGACAATCCGCGAGGATCTGGCTGCGGCGGTCGGCAACACGCCGCTGATCCGCCTGCGCAAGGCATCGGAACTGACCGGGTGCGAGATCCTCGGCAAGGCCGAGTTCCTCAACCCCGGCCAGTCGGTCAAGGACCGTGCGGCGCTGTCGATCATCCGCGACGCGGTGGCCAAGGGCGAGCTGAAGCCCGGCGGCACCATCGTCGAGGGCACCGCCGGCAACACCGGCATCGGGCTTGCGCTGGTCGGCGCCTCGATGGGGTTCCGCACGGTGATCGTGATCCCGGAAACCCAGTCGCAGGAAAAGAAGGACATGATCCGGCTCGCGGGCGCGACGCTCGTGCAGGTGCCGGCCGCGCCCTATTCGAACCCGAACAATTACGTGCGCTATTCCGAGCGTCTGGCGAAGGAGCTGGCGAAGACCGATCCGAACGGCGTGATCTGGGCGAACCAGTTCGACAACACCGCCAACCGCGACGCCCATATCCGCACCACCGGGCCGGAGATCTGGGAACAGACCCAGGGCAAGGTTGACGGGTTCATCTGCTCTGTCGGCTCGGGCGGCACCTTCGCCGGCAACGGCATCGCGCTCCAGCCGAAAGGCGTGAAGATCGGCCTCGCCGATCCGGACGGTTCGGCGATCCACAATTTCTACGCCAACGGCGCGCTGAAATCCGAGGGCAGCTCGATCACCGAGGGCATCGGTCAGGGCCGGATCACGAAGAACCTCGAGGGCTTCACCCCGGACATGAGCTTCAACATCCATGACAGCGAGGCGCTGCCGGTGGTGTTCGATCTGCTGTCGGAAGAGGGGCTGTGCGTCGGCGGCTCCTCGGGCATCAACGTCGCGGGCGCGATCCACATGGCGCGCGAGATGGGGCCGGGGCACACCATCGTCACCATCCTGTGCGACTATGGCACGCGCTATCAGTCGAAACTGTTCAACCCCGAGTTCCTGAAGCCGCGCGGGTTGCCGGTTCCGGCCTGGCTCGACGGTGCCGGGCGGGCAGTTCCCGAAGTCTTCGAAGGCTGATCATGACCGCGATGCGAGTGCTGCGCCTGTGGGCGGTTCTGCTGTGTCTGGCACTGCCGGCGTTTTCACCGGCATTCGCCGATGACATTGCCGCGCCGAACTATACCCAGTGGGAAAAAGAGGCCACGGCGGCCGAGAAGGTGGTGTCCGACAACGCCGCCAGCGACACGCGGCTGAACGATCTGCGCGCCAGCATGGTCGAATGGCGGACCTCTTTCAACGAGGCGACCGGCATCAATGCCGACCAGATCGCCACGGTGAAGAACCAGATCGCCGCGCTCGGTCCGGTGCCGACGGACGGCACGGCGGAGGATCCGGCCATCGCGCAGCGTCGACAGACGCTGACCGACAGCCTGACCAAGCTGCAGGCGCCCGGCCTTGCCGCGACCGAGGCCGCGAGCCGCGCCGATGGCGTGGTGCGCAACATCGACAAGATTCTTCGCGAACGTCAGGCCGACAAGATGCTGCGGCTGTCGCCTTCGGCGCTCAATCCGGCGAACTGGGCTCCGGCGTGGTCGGTGCTGCACTGGATGTCGCTGTGGATCTATGACGAGACGCAGCGTCGCTTCGCGCAGACCTCGAATTACGACACGCTGCGCGACAACGCGCCGCTGATCGCGGTGCTGGTGCTGGTCTCGTTCATTCTGATCGCGCGCGGCAGTCGCTGGATGGCGCGGCTGAGCAAATGGCTGCTCGGCAAGACCGAGATGCGCGGACGCGATCTGGTTGCGGCGATCGTCTCGGTCGGGCAGGTGGTTCTGCCGGTGATCGGGGCGGTGCTGCTGACCCAGGCGCTGCGGCTGACCACACTGTTCGGCCCGATCGTGACCTCGTTCTTCGCCGAGGTGCCGCTTCTGCTGCTGGCCGCTCTCGGGATGTGGTGGCTCGGTGCGCGGATCTTCCCGGCCGACCCGAAGGTGCCGAGCGCTCTCGGCTTCGCGGGCGAGCACCGGGCAGAGGGGCAGATCCACTCCGCCACCATGGGCATCGCGCTCGCGCTCGAATATCTGGTGCTGCACTGGATCGCCCCCAGGGCCGAGGATTACCTTGGCGGGGCGGGGTTCCTCGCTTCTGACAAGGCCCGCGCCATCGCCGAGCAGGCGCAGGAGGCGATGTCGGTCCTGCAAGGTCCGCTGCTGATCCTCGCCGGTCTGTCGCTGTTCCGCATGGGCCAGCTGATCCGGCACAATCTGGCGGTGATCGAGGCGCGCGACGACGAGGCGCAGTTCCAGTACAAGCTGGTCCGCTGGGTGGCGAACGCGATCATCCTGATCGGTGTCGCCGGTCCGGTGATGGGGCTGATCGGCTATGTCGCGGCGGCGAATGCGTTGCTGTGGCCGACCATCGTGACGCTTGGCGTGATCGCTCTGGTGATCGTCGCGCAGAACTACGTCGCCGAGCTTTATGCCGTGCTCACCCATTCCGAGGACCGTATCGGCGAGACGCTGCTGCCGGTTCTGGTGGGCTTCGTGCTGACGCTTGCCGCGCTTCCGGTTCTGGCACTGGTCTGGGGCGCGCGCCCCGAGGATCTGCTGGAACTGTGGGCGCAGTTCAAGGACGGTTTCCAGCTTGGCGGGGTGAAGCTGTCGCCGGGCGTGTTCCTGACCTTCGTCGTGGTTTTCGCCATCGGTTACACGATCACCCGGCTGGTGCAGGGCGCGCTGCGCACCTCGATCCTGCCCAAGACCTCGCTCGACCGCGGCGGACAGAATGCCATCGTCTCGGGGCTCGGCTATCTCGGGATCTTCCTCGCGGCGCTTCTGGCGATCTCGGTGGCGGGGATCAACCTCAGCTCGCTCGCCATCGTCGCCGGTGCGCTCTCCGTCGGTGTCGGTTTCGGTCTCCAGACCATCGTGCAGAACTTCGTCTCTGGCATCATCTTGCTGATCGAACGGCCGATCTCGGAAGGCGACTGGATCAAGGTCGGATCTGATCAGGGGATCGTCAAGGCGATCTCGGTGCGTTCGACCCGGATCGAGACCTTCGACAAGTCCGAGGTGGTGATCCCGAACGCGACGCTGATCACCGGGCAGGTGACCAACCTGACGCGCACCAACCGCACCGGGCGGGTGATCGTCAAGGTCGGCGTGGCCTATGGCACGGACACCCGCAAGGTCGCGAAGCTCTTGCAGGAAATCGCCGAGAACCACCCTCTGGTGATGATGAATCCCGCCCCCGCGGTGCTGTTCACCGGCTTTGGCGCCGATTCGATGGATTTCGAGATCCGCGCGATCTTGTCGGATGTGGGCTTCGGAACCTCTGTTCAGTCCGAGATGAACCATCAGATCGCCGAGCGTTTCGCCGCCGAGGGGATCGAAATCCCCTTCGCGCAGCGCGACCTGTGGCTGCGCAACCCCGAAACGCTGGCCGAGGCAATCTCGGGTCACCCGGCGGAGCATGAGGTCGCCGTGGCGCCCGAGGGTCCGGCTGAAAAGCCGCGGATCGCATCGCCGTCGGGCGAGGGGCTCAAGCCTCTCGATCCGCGGCTTCGCGACGAGGCACTCGATCGCGATGACGACGAAGGTCGTCTGGGCGACAATGACGGAACCGAAGAGGACGACGGGCGCTGAGGCGCCCGTTTCCTTTTGTCTGTCGTATTTCGGTGTTTCGGGGAGACCGGCGTGCAGGGGCAGGATGCCCCGCTTCCGTCAGCGCGTGACGACCACGAGATCGGCGGCGCGCCCCTCGCGGGCAAGGATGCGCCCGTTCGGAAGATCGTTCGCCTCGATCCTCGCGCGGGCCTCTGTCTCGGGCAGATCCGACCAGCGCGCGGCGAGCCGCGTGCGAAGCACCGTTTCCGGCACGCTCAGCCGGATCGTCAGATCGAACAGCGGGAACAGACCGCGCCAGACCGGGCGGTTGAGCAGCAGATAATTCCCCTCGACCAGCACGAATTGCGTGCTGGCCGGGACTGAGCCGGCATCGGGCAGCACCGCATCGGCGGCGCGGTCGAACAGCGGCACGCGGATATCCTCGCGCGCGGTCTTCAGCGTGCTCAGCAGTGCAAGAAGCCCTGCGGCATCGAAGGTCTCGGGCGCCCCCTTGCGTGCAAGCAGCCCCCTTGCGTCAAGTTCATCGTTCGGCAGATGGAACCCGTCCATCGCCACCACCGCGGCCGAACCGGGGGTGCGCGCATTCAGGTCCGCCGCGATTTCTGCCGCCAGAGTGCTCTTGCCCGCGCCCGGGGCGCCGGAGATGGCGATCAGCATCCGCCCCTCGCCGAGCTGGCGCAGATGCGCGGCCAGATCGGCGCGCTCCACCCGCAGCTCGCTTGGCATGAACGCCCCGACATCGCCCATCGGCCCGTCGGAATCACCCAGCCAGAATTCGTCCATCAGCCCATCGCCCCGACGAGCCGGGCGAGTGCCGCGATCGGATCGGCCTCCGACCAGATCTCCTCGCCGATGGCGAAGAAATCGGTGACCGGGGCCAGTTCGGCCACCAGCTCGGGGGTCAACGCGCCCTCGGCGACGACCGGAACCTCGATCATCTCGCTCCACCACGAGAACAGCTCGCTTCCGGCGCGTTCGGCATGGCCAAGGCCGGTATCGCCCACCGGGCCGAAGCTGACGTAATCCGCGCCCGCCTCGCCGGCGTTGATCCCCTCGTGCCGCGTCGCGCCGCAGGCGGCCCCCACGATGGCATCGGCACCAAGCGTCTTGCGCACCGCGCGCACCGAGCGCGCCCCGTCCGTCAGATGCACCCCGTCGAGGCCGAGCCGCTCGACCAGCGCGACGTGATCCTCGATCACCAGCGCCACGTCATGGGCATGGGCGACCTGGCGCACCGCATCGGCGGCACGGATCACCGCATCCTCGTCCTTGCTGGCAAGCGCCAGCCGGATGCAGGCGATCTCCTGCGCCTCGAGCACCCGCGACAGCGTCGCCGGAAACGTCTCGAGATCGAAGCTCGGCGGGGTCAACAGGTAGATCTGAGCGCGGTCCTCGGCCATGGTCCAGCCTTTCATGATGGTTGCGCGCGTTCTAGCGCAGCCCGCCCCGCCTTGCCAGAGGCGAACGGCAGGGCTATGGCCCTTTGCCGAACCGGCCAAAGCGCCGACCGCCGCTGAAAAGGACTGCCATGACCGACCTGATCCGCAACCCCGTCTTCGTGCTGGTGCGCCCGCAGATGGGCGAGAACATCGGCTCGGCGGCGCGTGCGATGCTGAACTTCAGCTTCAACGCGCTGCGCCTTGTCGCGCCGCGCGACGGCTGGCCCAACCCGAAGGCGGTGGCGACGGCCTCGGGCGCGGCGCATCACGTGCTCGATTACGCGGGCGTGTTCGACGACACCGCCCGCGCGATCGAGGATTGCGATTTCGTCTTCGCCACCACCGCGCGCGGCCGCGAGCTGACCAAACCGATCTACACCCCCGAAGCCGCGATGACCGAGGCCCGCACCCGCATCGCCGCCGGACAGAAGGTCGGCATTCTCTTCGGGCCAGAACGCACCGGCCTCGAGAATGACGACATCGCGCGGGCGAATGCGATCATCACCATCCCGGTCAACCCCGAGTTCTTCTCGCTCAACCTCGCCCAGGCCGTTCTGCTGATGGCTTACGAGTTCTCGCGTCAGGAAGGCTCGGCCCTGCCGGTCGATCCGGGCCTCGCCGGCGCCGAGATCGCCTCGGCCATCGAGATCGAGAAGCTCGGCGATCACTACGAGGCGGAACTGGAGACGGCAGGTTTCTTCTTCCCGCCGAACAAGGCGGCGCTGATGCGACGGAACCTGCGCAACATGTGGTCGCGATTCGGTCTGACACGGGCCGATGTGCAGACGCTGCACGGCCTGCTGCGTCAGGTGCTGCGCAGGCGCGACTGACGTGTTTCACTCTTTCGCTTTGCCGAAAATATCCCGGGGGTGAGGGCCGTCAGGCCCGAGGGGGCAGAGCCCCCTCCCTTTTACCTTCTGCGGGGCAGAGCCCCCACCTTTGCCCCGAGAGCCTCCCTGCGCGGAGCCCTCCGCTTTCGACTTGCGGCAGCGCCTTTCAGCGGCTAATCAGTCCTGACCTGGCGGGTATGGTGTAGTGGTAGCGCCTCAGCCTTCCAAGCTGATGGGGCGGGTTCGATTCCCGCTACCCGCTCCAGGATTTCCCCTTTTGTGTCCGAGACTCAATCTCCTCTCCCGGAGAGGCCCGCCGATACCGGGCCGTTCTGCCGTGGGGAGACCGCGGGACCGGCCCGATCCCGGCCGCGCGCGCGGTCATTTCGTCAGAATCAGCTTTCCGGCCCTGGTGATGCGCAGCGTGTAAAGCTGCCCGTCGAGGTCGATCTGGGCCAGATGTCCGCCGGCGGTCAGGCTGCGGGCATCGTGCTGCGGAACCGTCTGCGCGGGCCGGGCGATGGCAAGGGCGGGGCGGGGATCGGTGAAATAGGTCTGGGCGGTCATCTGTTGTCCCTCTGTCTCTGATCGGCGTTCGGTGGAAGCCTGCGGCAGAAGCCGCGCACCTCACGTCTATATCCTGACTGAAAAACTCGTGTATGTAAATCATGATTCACGAATGCCGGAAATGTCCTGCCGGTCCGCCGGGGCGCGGCGACAGGGGCGGCACGAAGACAGGGACGGCACGAAAAAGCCGCCCCGGAGTTCTCCGGGGCGGCCTGTCGCACGCGTTGTCCTGCCGGGGCAGGGGCGCTTACTTCTTCTTTTCACCCGACAGCGTGCTGTCGTTGTGCAGCTCCAGCCACATCGCGTTCGCGACAGCGACAAGAGCGGCGAGAGGCAGGCCCAGAAGCCACGCGAAATACCACATGAGAGTTTCCCTTCTCAGTAATAGGAGTGGCCCTTGGTGACTTCCTCAGCCGTCACCTTGCCCCACAGAACCTTGTACACCCAGCTGGTGTAGGCGAGGATGATCGGCACGAAGATGACCGCGCAGACCAGCATCACGAACAGCGTCAGATGCGAGGACGAAGCGCTCCACACCGTCAGCGAGGCGTTCGGCTGGATCGAGGACGGCAGGATGAACGGGAACATCGGAAGGCCGACCGAGGAGATCACGCCGAAGATACCGATGGCCGCCGAGATCCAGGTCGTGCCCTCGCGGCCGGCCCGCAGACCGAAAACCGCGCCGATCATGCCGAGGATACCGAGCGCCGGGGCGATCCAGATCCACGGACGGGCGGCATAGCTGTCCATCCACGAGCCTTCGCGCACCACATCGAACAGCAGCGGGTTCGCCGGGCCATTGGCCGGGATCTCGCCGACGATCTTGTAGGCGGTGATGCCATAGGCCATCCACACACCGGCGAGGATGTAGAGAACGATCGCCAGGATGCCCGCGACGGTGCCGGCCTTCTGGGCGCGCTTCTGCACGTCACCCGTGGTCTTGATCGAGATCCAGGCGGCACCGATCATCACCAGCATGGTGACGGAGACGAGACCGGCCAGAAGCCCGAAGGGATTCAGCAGCGCCAGGAACTTCCAGTAGAACGGGCCCGGATACATCGGCATCTGGAATTCATTCAGCTGGAACGGGGCGCCCTGCAGCACGTTGCCCACCGCGACACCGAACACCAGCGCCGGGACGAAGCCGCCGACGAACAGCGCCCAGTCCCAGTTGCGGCGCCAGGTCTGGCTTTCGCGCTTGGAACGATACTTGAAGCCCACGGGGCGCAGGATCAGGGCAGCCAGGATCGCGAAGACCGCGAGATAGAAGCCCGAGAAGCTGACCGCGTAGAGCGGCGGCCACGCCGCGAAGATCGCGCCGCCGCCGAGGATCAGCCAGACCTGGTTACCTTCCCAGACCGGACCGACCGTGTTGATGACGACGCGGCGTTCCGCATCGGTCTTGGCGACGAAGGGCAGCAGCGTGGCCGCACCCAGGTCGAACCCGTCCATGATGGCGAAGCCGATCAGCAGGACGCCAAGCAGCACCCACCAGATGACCCGCAGCAGGTCGAGGCTCAGGAGATCATGCAAGATCATGTTGTCTTACTCCGCAGGCTGAATTTCGGCGTCCTTGGACAGACGCGAGTTGTGACGGGCCATCCACTCGTCGGTCAGCTCCACGTCGTCGATCGGACCCTTGCGGATGTACTTCAGCATCAGACCCATCTCGATCACGAACAGGACCGAGTAGAGCGCGACGAAGCACAGCAGCGTGATCGCGAGGTCGGCCGCGGTCAGGTGCGACACCGACAGAACGGTCGGCAGGATACCGTCCACCGTCCAGGGCTGACGCCCGAACTCGGCGGTGAACCAGCCCATTTCGGCCGCGATCCACGGCGCCGGGATGATGATGACCGCTGCACGCAGTGCCCAACGCGGATAGTCGCCACCGCGGAAGTTGGTCTTCCAGAAGAAGTAGATCATGACGGCGATGAACGCGAAGCCGAGCGCGACCATGATGCGGAACGACCAGAACAGCGGCCAGACATGCGGAACGGTGTCGTTCGCAGCCATCTTGATCTGTTCCGGCGTCGCCTGACGCGGATCGTCGACATACTTCTTCAGCAGGAAGGCGTAGCCGAGGTTGGCGGAATGCGCCTCGAAGGTCGCCTTCAGCTCGGGGGTGGCCATACCCTTGGCGGCGCGGATCTGCTCGAGAGCGTCGAGCGCGATCAGACCGTCGGCGATCCGGCCCTCGTTATGCTTCACGAGGTCGTTGATGCCCGGGATCTGGGTGGTCAGCGAACGGGTGCCGATCAGACCCATGACGTAGGGGATGTGAATCGCCCACTTGGTTTCACGCGCTTCCTGATCGGGGAAGCCGAAGGCGGTGAACGACGCCGGAGCCGGCTCCGTTTCCCACATCGCTTCGATCGCGGCGAGTTTCATCTTCTGGTTTTCGCCGGCTTCGTAGCCCGACTCATCGCCCAGCACGACGACCGACAGCGCGGCAGCCAGACCGAACGAGGTCGCGACGGCGATCGAGCGGCGGGCCAGATCGGTGTGACGGCCCTTGAGCAGGAACCACGCCGACACGCCCAGCACGAACACCGAGGCGGTGACATAGCCGGCCGAGACGGTGTGCACGAACTTCGCCTGTGCAACCGGGTTGAACAGCACGTCGAAGAAGTTCGTCATCTCCATGCGCATGGACATCGGATCGAAGGTCGCGCCGACCGGGTTCTGCATCCAGCCGTTGGCGATCAGGATCCACAGCGCCGAGAAGTTCGACCCGAGCGCCACCAGCCAGGTGACGATCACGTGCTTGACCGGGGTCAGGCGATCCCAGCCGAAGAACATCAGGCCGATGAAGGTCGCTTCGAGGAAGAAGGCCATCAGCCCTTCGATCGCCAGCGGCGCACCGAAGATGTCACCCACGTAGTGGCTGTAGTAGCTCCAGTTCATGCCGAACTGGAATTCCATCGTGATACCGGTCGCCACGCCCAGCACGAAGTTGATGCCGAACAGCGTCCCCCAGAATTTCGTCATCTGCCGCCAGATCGGCCGGCCGGTCATGACGTAGACCGTCTCCATGATCGCCAGAATGACCGAAAGGCCAAGCGTCAGCGGCACGAAGAGGAAGTGATACATCGCAGTCGCGGCAAATTGCAGTCGCGACAGCTCGACGATACCAATGTCCATGCGTCGTCTCCATTTCCGAAGTACCCGAGAGGATGAGCCTCTCACGAAAAAGGTACATTCGCCCCATATTTTTATCGGACGATCTTACCTTAGTCAGAGTGACTGCCCCGGACATTGACACGGATCAAAGAGACATCAGGTCGCAGCCCCCTGTGCCGTATTCATTCGGGCGAATGAAATAAGGCCCCTGCGACAGGGTGACGCAGGGGCTTGCGCGGCGGTTTTCAGGACCGCGCGACGGCGATTTCACGGTCGGCGAAGGCGCGGTCGGCGGGGCGGTGACTGACCAGGATGATTCCCGCTTCGGGCAGCAGCGTGCGCAATGCACCGAGAACCGCCGCCGCCGTGTCCGGATCGAGGCCCTCGCTCGGCTCGTCGAGAAGCAGGATATCAGGCTCGCGCAGCAGCGCCCGCGCCAGCACCAGTCGCCGGCTCTGCCCGCCCGAAAGTCCGCTGCCGCCAGGCCCCAGGACCGTCGCCAGCCCCTCGCGCCGGCGCAGCACCTCGCCGAGCTCCAGCGCGTCGAGGATCTGCCACACCCGGTCCGGATCGGAGAACCGCGCCTCGGGCGGGGTGCTCCGGCTTTCGGGGGCCGGGCGCAGCCGCTCTGCGGGCAGAGCGAGGGCGAGGTTCTCGGCGACCGTGCCGCCGATCAGCGCGCTGCGTTGCGGCAACAGCGTCATCGTGCTGCGCAAGGCGGCCTCGGGCCAGTCGGCAAGCGGCCGCCCTTCGAGTGCGATCGTGCCGGAAGTGGCGGGGATCAGCCCGCTCAGCACGCTGAGCAGCGTCGATTTTCCTGCCCCCGAGGGGCCGGAGATCAGCACCGTCTCGCCCGCGGTCAGCGTCAGATCGAGCGGGCCGAACGTCGCCCGGGCACTGCCCGCGCGCCGGTGCGTCAGGCCCTGCGCGACCAGAAGCGGGGCCGAACCCTCGCGGGCAGGGGCCGAGGCAGGTTCCGGCCGGACCGGGGTGTCGCACAGCGCGGTGACGCGCCGCGCCGCGACCTGCATCCGGCCGAGTTCGGTCAGCCCGCGGCGCAAGAGCGCCGGCCCCTCGCCGAGCGCCATGGCGACGAAAAAGCCGATGGCGGCCTCGGCGGGGGTGATGGTCCCGGCCTGAGCCAGCATCCCGCCGCTCAGCAGTGCCGCAGCGGCCGCGATGCCGGTGGTCAGGCTGAGCGCGAAACCGCCCGCGCGGTCGGCTGCTTCCATGCGGTTGCGGGCGGTAACCTCGGCGGCAACGGCCGCGCCGATCCCGGAGCGCTGACGCAGCAAGGCGCCCGCCACCGTCAGATCGGCCCGGCTTTGCGCCATGTCGAGGGTGCGCGCGCGCAAGCTCTGCAAGGCGGTCTCGGCCGCCTCGGCCGCGCCATGCGCGCGCCGTGCGGTGACGATCAGCGCAAGCGTGCCCCCCGCCAGATAGGCCAGCGTCACCGACCAGGCGACCGCAGGCGCGACCAGAAACCACAGCGTCACGAAGGACACCGCCAGCACCGTCAGCACTGTGGCCACCGGGATCAGCAGCCGCAGCAGCAGCCCGTCGAGCGCATCGACATCCGAGGTCAGCCGGTTCAGCGCCTCGGCTCCGCGCAGCCGGTTCTGCGCCTCGAAGGGCAGGCGGGCGACGCCGCGATAGAGCCGCAGCCGCAGCGCGGACAGCGCGCGCAAGGTCGCGTCATGGGTCAGCATCCGCTCGCCATAGCGCGCGCCGGCACGGCCGAGGGCGAGCAGACGCACCCCCGCCGAGGGGCGGAAGAAGTCGAAGTCGATGCCGATCCCGGCGATGCCGGCCATGGCACAGGCGGTGACGAACCACCCCGACAGGCCCAGAAGCGCCGCCCCCATCGCAAGCACCGTCACTCCAAGGATGGCGCCACGCAGAAAGGCCTTCGGTTCGGCCGCCAGCATGTCGCGCGCAATGCGCAGCAAGGATTTCATCGCGCGGTCTCCCCTTCGACGGCAATCACCCGGTCCATCGCGGCCAGCACCGCGGGATCGTGGCTTGCCACGATCAGCGCCGCGCCGCGCGCCTTCAGCGTCATCAGGCCTGACAGCACCGCCGCCGCGGTCTCGGGGTCGAGGTCCGATGTCGGCTCGTCCGCCAGCACGAGTGCCGCCTGCGAATGGATGGCGCGCGCGATCATCAGCCGGCGCGCCTCGCCGCCCGAGACGCCCCCCCCGAGATCGCCCAGATGCGCCTGAAGCCCGCCCGGAAGCGCGGCAACGATATCCTCGGCCTGCGCCGCGGCAAGCGCCGCGGTCAGATCGCCCTCGCGGCCGAGCGTCAGCGCCTCGGCGAGCGGCGCATCGACGAAGCGGGGGCTTTGCGGCAGCCAGCCGATGCCGGCGCGGATCGCGTCCGCGGTCCCGGCGTCGAGGAGGGTTTCGCCCCAGCGGATTTCGCCCGCCTCTGGGTGGATCAGTCCGGCGAGAGTGGACAGCAGTGTGGTCTTGCCCGCGCCCGAGGGACCGGAGATGCCAAGTGCCTCGCCCGGGGCGACGCCGCCGTCTGGCAGGCTCAGCGGGGCGGCGCCCGGGCCCGGGCGCACGCGCAGCCCCGACCAGATGAAGGGCGCGCGCGGCAGGGACGGGGCTGCGCCGCCGGTGCCCAGAATCTCACCGCTCCCGGCAATCGTCGCTTCGGTCGCGGCGATCTCGTCGGCCACGGCCATGGCCGAAGCCCGATCGTGCCAGGCGGCGGCGAGGTCGCGCAGCGGCTGGAAGAACTCGGGCGCGATCATCAGAATGAACACGCCCGCGCCGGTCGACAGCGGCACGCCCCAGGTGCCGAAATGGATCTCGCCAAGCAGAACGAAGCCGGTGTAGACCGCCACCATCGCCACCCCGATCGCCGAGAACAGCTCGAGCACGGTTGAGGACAGAAACGCGATGGCAAGCACGCGCATCGTGCGCTCGCGCAGCCGGTCGGAGGCGGAAGCGAGGCTTTCGGCCGCGCGCGTCTCCGCCCCCAGAAGCCGCAGATCGGCAAGCGCGGCGATCCGGTCGACGAGCAGCGTGTTCAGCGTGCCGACCTCGGCCATCTGGCGTTCCGAGGACTCCTTCGCCGCAATCCCGACCAGCGCCATGAACACCGGGATCAGCGGCCCCGCGACCAGCAGCACCACCGCCGCAGCCCAGCTGAACCACGCCGTCATCGCGATCAGCACGAGGGGCACGATCCGCACCCGCGTCATCGCCGGGGCATAACGCGCGGCCCAGGGGGCGAGCATCGCGGTCTTTTCCGCGGCAAGGCTGGCAAGCTCGGCCGGGGCGGGGCGGCGCGCGCGCGCATCGAGGCGCGCGGCGCGGTCGATCAGCCGCGCGCGGGTCTCGGCGACCAGCCCGTTCGCGGCGCGCTGCGCCATCGCGGTCGAGAGGCGTTCGAGAAATACGCGCAGCACCACCAGCGCCAGGAACCCGGCCGCTGCCATCAGCGGCGTGGGGGCGAAATGTCCGGGGCTGACCAGTCCGTCGATGCACCACGCGACCAGTGCCGATTGCGCTGCCCAGATCAGCTCGGCCAGTGCCGACAGGCTTCCGGCGCGCGACAGAGGGCGCCGGATCGGAGCGGCCAGCGCTCTCAGCGCCGCGTCCTGCGGCGTGGGGCGGGGGCGGGCGGTCTTGGCGGATGTGGTCATCGGAAATTCCCGTGCTCATGCAGGTCGGGCGGCGAAGGCCCGACCTGCCTCTAGCACGTTCCTGTGTCCGGCACAGGGGGGCAGCACGTCGCAGCCCGGGGTTCGTGACGATCTCTGGACGGGTCCCGATGGGTCCCGCCCGGGGTATCGCCTCAGGCCACGAGCGGCTTTCTGTTCTGGATGTGGCGCACGGCAAGCTTGCGCGCCTGACGCCCCGAGACCAGCACACGCGCCGCCGAAGGGGCATAGTCGCGCGTGGCGAGTTCGGGGAACAGCGTCAGGATTTCCGCCCGCGCCGCCTGGCTGATGAGCTTCAGCGCCTCGGGGCCGGTATAGAGGGATTCGGTCTCGGCTCCGTTCGCGACGATCACCTCGTGGCGGTCGAACAGCAGGTGGAAATATTCGACCGGCTGTGCCGCACCGTCGGTGTCGATGCCCGGGATCTGCAAAAGCTGCCTGGCGGCAACCAGAACCTCGGGCTGGCCGAACATCCTCTCGGCGATATGCGAGCGCACGAGAATGCGGTGCTGCGGCGAAACGGTCAGATCGGTGCGCGGCAGTGCCGTGCCGTCCGGGGCGGTGCCGAGAGCGCCGGCCGAGATGCGGATCGGGCGCAACTTGTCCACACGTTCCAGACGGCGGGCCGAAACCACGACCGAGCCGATCCAGCGCAGCGGCTGCGGACCGTGGTCGCTGGTCAGCACCAGATCGCCCTCGGTCAGATCCTCGATGGCCACCTCGCCGCGCACCGTCGCGATGAGGGTGCCGCGGGTGAAGCAGGTCAGCGCGTTTTCATAGGCATTCCGCGTCTCGGTGAACGTCGGGGCATCGTCGCCGCCCGGCGCCGGGTTCTGCGCCGGAGTGTAGGTCTGCGTGGTCGGCGTCGAGGTGAAGGGCGACGTCAGGTCAAGGACGACGTAGCCGGTGTCGCCCCCCTCGGGTTTCAGCACAACGTAATCGTCCCCGCGCCCGAGGCCCGAGACCAGATCGTCACGCACGCCGATCTGGGAATAGACCGTGCTCCAGTGCGAGGGATCGGTGTCCGTCGTCGGATCGCCGGTGCCGGTATAAGCGTAGATCGACCACCACTGGCCGTTGTCGAACTGCGACGCGGAGCTTGAGCCCTGCCACAGATCCAGCCGGTAATAGCTGGTCGTCAGATCCTTGGCCGAGCTGAGGGTGGTGGCATTGTCGACGATCATCTCGAAGCCGGCATCGCCGGAGTTCACGCCGGCAGGATTGTGGGGCTCGGTCGATGTATAGCCGAGCATATCGGAGGTAACGTAAAGACTGGTAATAACGGTCATGGAAAACTCCATTCGAACAACAGGTTACAGACGCAATCCTCCAAGGAGGAGGCCACGTCGATGCCGTCGATGAGAGGGAACGGAACCGCAGGAAACACTGCGAAACTTTATACCACCAACAGACGGCTTCCGCTCATCGCGTCCTACGACCGGTCCGCCTTCCGTTCGGGCAGACCTGATTCACCAGACATTGTATGTAAGTCATAGTTTCGAACTGGGCGAAAGCTGTTAGTTAGGAAACCGGATATGCAGCCGGCGCAAGGCTGACCTTGCGCAGGACAATGGGTGAGGGCGGAAGCCCGCTCAGGCGACCAGAGGCTTGCGGTTCTGGATGTGCCGCACGGTGAGCTTGCGCGCCTGATGGCCCGACACCAGAACCCGCGCCGCCGAGGGGGCATAGCTGCGGGTCGCAAGCTCCGGGAACAGCGTCAGGATTTCCTCGCGCGCGGCGCAGGGAAGAGCCTTCAGCGCTTCGGGGCCGGTATAGAGGGACTCGGTCTCGGCGCCGTTGGCGAAGATGACCTCGTGGCGGTCGAACAGCAGGTGGAAATAAACGACCGGCTGAACCTCCTCGGCGATATCGACGCCGGGAAGCTGCAGAAGCTGTCTGGCGGGGACCAGGACCTCGGAT
>NZ_JFZB01000008.1 GCF_000740785.1 Paenirhodobacter enshiensis
AACGACCGGCTGAACCTCCTCGGCGATATCGACGCCGGGAAGCTGCAGAAGCTGTCTGGCGGGGACCAGGACCTCGGATTCGCCGAACATCTTCTCGGCGATCTTCGAACGCACAAGGATCCGGTGCTGCGGCGAAACGGTCAGATCGCGATGCGGCAGCGCCGCGCCCTCGCTGTCAAAGCCGAGCGCGCCGGCCGCGATGCGGATCGGGCGCAGCTTGGGCTGTTTGACCAGACGCAGCTGAGATACCTCGGTGGAGCCGATCCAGCGCAGCGGCTGCGGCCCGTGATCGCGGGTCAGCACCAGATCGCCCTCGGCCAGATCCTTGATCGCCACCTCGCCGCGCGCTGTGGCGATGCGGGTGCCGCCGGCAAAGCAGGGGAAGGTCATCGACTGCAGGTCGCTAGCCGAGTTGCTGACGTAATAGAGCCGGGTTCCCGAGGTCGGCCAGGTGCCGTCGAAGGTGTATCCGATGATGTTGCCGCTGGCGTTGCTGATCGCGACCATGCGGTAGGTAGTGCCAGCGCCGTCGCGCACGGTGATCTCGTATTCGTCCTCGAGGTTCGTGCCAGTGGCAACGACGCTGCTGTTCGAGGTGGTGGTGACCAGCTGGTTCGCCCGGTCGTCTTGCAGCAGGAAGTTGCTGTCGGTCATCGTGACCGTGGTCAGCGAGCTGGTGCTGTAGGTGATGGTGAAATGTGAACTGCCGACGTTCGACCAGCTGCCGCCGCCCGGGTCGCCACTTGTCGTTTCACCGCTCGTGTTTCCAGTCCTGCCCCAGTTCGTGGGTTTGTGCGCGCTGTTGCTGAAAGCGATGGCGCCCGGAGTGAAAAAGCTGAACGAATACGTGCCCACGATACTGATCCCTGACTGGTGCGAAGTTTCTAAGTCTCAGTCTTAAAGTCTCTGGTTTGCGTGTATCGGCCATATACGGCGGGAAAATGGCGGATTTCGGGCCGCCAGAGCAGGCATCCGGGCGCGCTTCGCCATATTTCCAAGGGGTAAACGGCTTCGCGCCTTCGGTCCATAGCTTTACTTGCTGAATGGTTAAGACCAGCTCCCTGCACGGCGCAATCCGGCTCATCAGCCGTTTCCGGCCATGGATCCCGAAGGCAGCCGCCAGAAATACAGATGCCGGAAACGCAATCGGGGGTGCCCTATGGACACCCCCGACCGGCGATTTTCAGGCATCGGGCCGGCGCCGGGAGCGCTCAGGCCTCGGTCTTGGGCTCGGGCGGGGCGAGCTTCGGCGTCGGGCCGCCTGCGAGCGGGTCTTCCTGACGCTGCACCGAGCCCTCGAAATGCGCGCCGCTCTCGATGGCGATGGTCTTGTGGATGATGTCGCCCTCGACCCGCGCGGTGGCGGTCAGGCGCACCTTCAGGCCGCGCACCCGGCCCACGACGCGGCCGTTGATGATGATGTCATCGGCCACCAGCTCGCCGCGGATCGTGGCGGATTCGCCCACGGTCAGCAGATGGGCGCGGATGTCGCCTTCGATCACGCCCTCGACCTGGATGTCGCCGGTGGTCTTGACGTTGCCGACGATGGTCAGGTCGGACGACAGCACCGAGGCCGGCGGCTTCGCGCGCGGCGCGGACGCGGCGCCGAATTCAGAGGCCGGGGCGGCGGGCGCCTCGTATTTCGGGGTTTCCGGGGCCACCTTGGGACCGGGCTCGTGGATCTTGCTTTTAGAAAACATCTTGTGCCGCCTTGATGAAGGTCATCGGGTTGATCGGGGTGTCGCCAACGCGGATTTCGTAGTGCAGATGCGGTCCGGTGGACCGTCCGGAGTCGCCACTATCACCAATCAGGTCGCCGCGCGACACCTTTTGCCCTTCGTGCACCAGGATTCTCGACAGATGCCCGTATACCGTCGAGATGCCGTAATCGTGCTGGATCCGGATCATCTGGCCATAGCCGTTCTCCCATCCGGCTTCGACGACGGTGCCGTCGGCGGGGGCATGAACGTCCATGCCGATCGGGCCGGCGAGGTCGATCCCGGCATGGAGACGCCCCCAGCGATAGCCGAAGGGCGAGGTGAAGCGGTAGCCGCCGTTCAGCGGGATCGCGAAGGGCAGCTTGTCGACCGCGATGCGATACATGTTCATCCGGTCGAGCTGATCGAGGATGCCCTGCGCGCGGGCGTCGTCATTGGCGAACAGCGACGCGCTTTGCGACGACAGCGTGACCTGCGACAGAGGGCCGCCAACCCCCGAATATCCCTTGCGCACCTGATCGAGGATGCTCTTCGGATTGACCCCGGCCTTGCGGAACATGCTGTCGAGCGGTTCCATCGAGATCTTTACCGCGCCCTCGATGGTGGTGAAGATCTGGTTGGTGTGCTGCTCGATCAGCCGCTTTTCGAGCGCCGCCTGATCGGCCTGCTGGCGTGCGCTGTCGGCATCCTGGCGCGCCGCGTCGCGCTCGGCTGCCGTCGCGTCGAGCGCGGAGGTCAGCATGTCGACCGTGCCGCCCATGTCGTCGGCCTTGGCCGCGAGGCTTTGACCGCTGCCCACGCCGCGCGCCACATCGAGCGCATGGCGCGCCGCATCGCGTTCGGCCACGGCGCGGCGCAGCGTCGTCTGGATCGCGTCGATGCCGGTTTCGACCTCGCGGCGGCGCTCTTCCGAGGCCATAAGCTGCGACTGCATCGCCGAGACCTGATCGAGCGCGACCTGGAACCGCTTTTGCGCGGCCAGCGCCTCGGCGGCGCGGCTGTCGCGTTCGCGCGCGAGGTCGATCAGGCGCTGCTCGAACGCGGTCTGCGCCAGCGCCGCCTGCTCGCGCGAGGAGCCCGAGGAGATCGAGCTGATGAACAGCACCGAGCTTGCCCCCACCGCCCATACGAAGCAGAACCCCGCCGCCCCGAGCGCGGTGAGCTGTGTCAGCGGGCGCAGCCGCACGTAACGGGTGGTGTTGTCGGACTTCATGAAGAACCGCTGCTCGGGCAGCCAGTGCTCGAGCCGTCGGTTGATGCTGACCAGAAGTCGTCTGTGCACGCGCGGATATCCTCTGTCGCCGGGGCCGCCATGGGGGAAGGGGGGCGGGTTGTCCGGGCGGGGCGTGCATAGCAAGCCCGGGGCCGGGGCCGCAACCGCTTTCCCGTCGAGGGGAGGCGGTCGCGGGCGGCATCTTGCCGATCGAAGGCCCGCGATGGGCTGAAACGGGCCGGCGCCTCCGCGGCTGCGGGGCGGACCGGGCGGGGCGGGCGAGGCGGGCGGGGCGCGCCTCAGCCGAGGGCGCGCACCGCTTCGAGCACCTCTTCGGCATGGCCCTTGACCGAGACCTTCGGCCAGACCTGCACGATCTCGCCCTTGCCGTCGATCAGGAAGGTCGAACGCCGGATCCCCATCGAGGTGCGGCCATACATCGTCTTTTCCACCCAGACGCCATAGGCCTCGCAGACCGCGCCATCCTCGTCCGAGGCCAGCGCGATCCCGAGCCGGTGTTTGTCGCAGAACTTCTGGTGTTTGGCGAGCGTATCGCGCGAAATCCCGACGATCATGGCGCCGGCGGCCTGGAACTGTGCCGCGAGGCGGGTGAAGTCGAGCGCCTCGGTGGTGCAGCCGGGGGTGTCGTCCTTCGGGTAGAAATACAGCACCACCGGCTTCGGGCGCAGCGCCGAGAGCGTCAGGGGTGCGCTCGCGCCGCTTCCGTCCGGGGCGGTCGCGGGCAGGGTGAAGTCGGGGGCGGGATCGCCGGTCTGTGGCATGGGAAACTCCTGTTTGATCCGGATGTGTGATCCGGAGGCGCTTGTCTCTGTCCTTCATGTAGGTTCTAACACGGGCGATGACACCCCGTTCGTTGCCTTTGCCCGGCCCGGGTCCGGCAATTGGGGGTGTGCGCAGGAGCAGAGTGGGAATGGACGAACAGGGCGCGGCGGGGACCGGCTGGCAGCCGGGGCAACGCCCGGCGGGGCGCCGGCGGCGCCGTGCCGGGATGCTGCTGTCCGTGCTGCTCGGGCTGCCGTTCTCGGCACTGTCGGTGGCTGTGGCCTATGTCGCTCTCGGCCATGTCCCGGTGCCGGTGCCGCGCTGGATCACCGGCCAGATCGAGGCGCGGGTGAATGCCGCGCTGGACGGGCGGCTGGCGGTGGGCATCGCGGGCGGGGCCGAACTGGTGATCGACGCGGGATTCGTGCCCCGCATCGAGCTGCGCACCGTGCGGGTGCTCCAGCCGTCGGGCCAGTCCATCGCCGTGCTGCCCGAGATCGGAGCGAGCTTCTGGCCCGAACCGCTGATCCGCGGCCGCCTGGTGCCGCGCCGGTTGCGTCTCGACGGGGCGTCGGTGGCGCTGCGCCGGTTGCCCGATGGCAGCCTCGACATCGACCTTGGCGCAGGCGGCGGCTTTCAGGGCTTCGATCTGCGCAATGTCGGCCATGTGACCGAGGCGATCGAGCAGGTCTTCGCCACCCCGGCACTGGCGGCGCTGGAGGGGGTCAGTGCCGAAAACCTGCGCATCCGGCTCGACGATGCGCGGCTCGACAAGGTGTGGCAGGTTTCGGGCGGCGGGTTCGAGCTGAGCCAGGACGCCGACCGGATCGCGCTCAATCTCGGGATGAACATCGGCGCGCAGGGCGGCGCGCCGGCCCGTGTGGCGCTGGCGGCCGCGACCTCGAAGCACGGACCCGAGGCCGAGTTCCGCGCGGATGTGACCAATGTGCCTTCGGGCGATCTGGCGATGCAGTCGCCGGCGCTGGCGATGCTCGGTCTGATCGACGCACCGATCTCGGGCTCGCTCGGCACGGGGATCGACGCTCAGGGTCAGCTGCGCCGGATGGAGGCGACGCTTTCGGTGGGCGCGGGCGTGTTCAGCCCGGCCAGAGGGGCGACGCCCGTTCCCTTCGAGTCCGCCACGCTGCACCTCAGCTATGACCCCGAGCGCCAGAGGGTCGAGATGAGCGACGCCCGCGTCGCCTCGCGGGCACTGCGCTTTGCCGCCTCGGGCGAGATGTATCTGCACGATTTCGCCTCGGGGCTGCCGACGGGCGGGGTGGGGCAGCTGCGGCTGACCGATCTGCAGGTCGACCCCGAGGGCGTGTTCGAGCGCCCGGCGCGGTTCTCGCTCGGGGTGGTGGACATGCGCTTGCGCACCGAGCCGTTCCGCGTCGACATCGGGCAGATGCAGCTGCTCGACGACCGGACGCGGATCTCGGGAAAGGGCGCGGTGTCGGCGGGCGAACAGGGCTGGCGGATCGCGTTCGATGCCGGCATCGACCGGATCGGACGGCGCGATCTGATGGCGCTGTGGCCGGCTGCACTGGTGCCGCCGACGCGGGCCTGGGTCGACGAGAACATCGCCACGGGCGAGCTGCACAACGTGCGTGCCGCAATCCGTCTGGCGCCGGGCACCGAGCCGCGGTTCGAGCTGGGCTACGAGTTCCGCGACACGCAGGCGACGCTTCTGCGCACCCTGCCGCCGGTGCGCGACGGGCGCGGCTTTGCCACGATCTTCGACAACAGCCATGCGCTTAAGGTGGAAACCGGCGTGATCGACGCGCCCGAGGGCGGCGCGGTCGACGTTTCGGACAGCCAGATCGTGGTGCCCGACATCCGCGAGAAGCCCGCGCGCGCCGATATCCGGCTGATGACGCGCTCCTCGATCCCGGCGGCGCTGTCGGTGCTGGATCAGCCGCCGTTCGAATTCATGAAGAAGGCCGGCAAGACGCCCGATCTTGCCACCGGCACCGCCGAGGCGCGCACCGACCTGTCCTTCCTGCTGGAGAAGAAGATCGACCCGAAGGATGTCGATTACCATGTCGATGGAGTGCTGCACGATGTCAGCTCGGACCGGCTGGTGCCGGGCAAGGTGCTGACCTCTGCCGAATTGCGGCTGAAGGCCGATCGCGAGGGCATGACCATCGGCGGGCCCGGGGCGCTCGATGGGGTGGCGTTCGATGGCACCTGGAGCCAGCGCTTCGCCCCCGAGGAGAAGGGTCATTCCCGCGTCGAGGGCTATGCGCGCGTCACCCCCGAGGGGCTGGACCGGCTGGGCATCCGGCTGCCGGCGGGGATGGTCGCGGGCGAGGGGTGGGGCCGGCTCGCGCTCGATCTGCTGCCGGGCGAGCGGGGAAGCTATGATTTCACCACCGATCTGAAGGGGCTTGAGCTGGCGCTGCCGGAGATCGGCTGGACGAAGCCCGCCCCTGCCGCGGGCGAGCTGACGGTGGACGGTGCCCTCGGCAAGCCTCCCACCGTCGACAAGCTGGTGCTGAACGCGCCGGGGCTGAGTGCCACGGGGGCGCTCAGCCTCGGCGAGGGCGGAATGAAGAGCGCGCAGTTCCCGAAGCTGCGGATCGGCGAATGGTTTCGCGGCGCGATTACCCTGACCGGGCATGGCGCGGGGCGTGCGCCGGACGTGACGGTCGCGGGCGGGGTTCTCGATCTGCGCAAGCTGCCCGAGCATCCGGGGGCAGCCGGACAGGGCATGGACGCGAAGACGAAAGCCGCTGCCGCAGGGGTGCGGATCTCGGGGCGGCTCGATGCGGTGCGGGTCAGCGATCAGATCGCCTTGACCCGGATGCGCGGCCGGTTCACCACGCAAGGCGGGATCGCGGGCGATTTCAGCGGCCAGATCAACGATGGCGCCCCGGTCGCGGGCCAGATCGGCCCGGCGGCGAACGGGCGCACCGCGGTGCGGCTGACCGGAACCGATGCCGGCTGGATCGCCGCCTCGGCCGGGATCACCGACCGCGCCGCGGGCGGGCGGATGGAGATGACGCTCTCTCCCGCCGGCCACAAGAGTTTCGATGGCGAGATCCACATCAACGACCTGAGGCTGACCGATGCGCCGGTGCTGGCCTCGGTGTTGTCGGCGGCCTCGGGGGTGGGGCTTCTCGGTCAGCTCAACGGCGAGGGGATCGTTTTCGGTTCGGTCGACGGCGCCTTTCGCTTGACGCCCGACGGGGTGAGCATCACAAGGGCCGCGGCCCAGGGCGCCGCCATGGCGGTGACCGTTTCGGGCAACATCTTGCCGAAGACCGGGCAGCTCGATCTGGAGGGCGTGGTGTCGCCGTTCTACTTCATCAACGCGATCGGCCAGCTGGTCTCGCGCAATGGCGAGGGCCTTCTGGGCATGACCTACCGGCTGCACGGCACCGCGACGGCGCCCGAGGTCTCCGTCAACCCGCTGTCGATGCTGGCGCCGGGCCGGCTGCGCGATCTGTTCCGCGCCCGCCCGCAGCCGCTTCCGGTGGAATGAGGCGGGACGGGACGGCCGGCGACAACGAGGATACACGGATGAAACTTGAAGATTTCGACTTTCACCTGCCGGAAGGGCTGATCGCCACCCGGCCGGCCCGGCCGCGGACCGCGGCGCGTCTGCTGCTGGCCGAGGGCGACCGGATCACCGACCGCCATGTCTATGATCTGGTCGACATCTTCCAGCCGGGCGACCGGCTGATCCTGAACAATACCAAGGTGATCCCGGCACGCCTTACCGGCACCCGCACCCGTGCGACCGGGCAGGGCGAGGTCAGCGCGAAGATCGAGGTGACGCTGCTGGAACCCGGCGCGGATGGCAGCTGGTCGGCGCTGGCGAAGCCCTTGCGCAAGCTGAAGCCCGGCGAGACGGTGGTGTTCTCGGACACGCTTTCGGCCGAGGTGACCGAGATCGCCGAGGCGCAGCTGCGCCTGAAGTTCAACCTGACCGGGCCGGATTTCGACGCCGCGCTGAATGCCGCGGGCGCGATGCCGCTGCCGCCCTACATCGCCGCGCTGCGTGCCCCCGACGAGGCCGACAAGACCGATTATCAGACCGTCTTCGCCCGCCATTCGGGCGCCGTCGCAGCCCCCACCGCGAGCCTGCATTTCACCCGCGAACTGCTGGAGGCGATCCACGCGAAGGGCGTCGAGTTCACCGAGGTGACGCTGCATGTCGGCGCCGGCACCTTCCTGCCGGTCAAGGTCGACGATGTGGAAAAGCACCACATGCACTCTGAATGGGGCGAGGTGACCGAACAGGCCGCGGCCGAGATGAACGCCACCCGCGCCGCGGGTGGCCGGATCATCCCCGTCGGCACCACCGCGCTGCGCCTGATCGAGAGTGCCGCCGCCGAGGACGGCACGATGCGTCCGTTCCGTGGCACCACCGACATATTCATCTACCCGGGCTATCGCTTCCGGATGACCGATGCGCTGATGACCAACTTCCACCTGCCGAAATCGACTCTGGTGATGCTGGTCTCGGCGCTGATGGGAACCGAGCGCATCCGGCGTATCTATGCCCATGCGGTCGAGACCGGCTATCGGTTCTTCTCCTACGGCGACTCCTCGCTGCTGATCCCCGGGCCGCGCGCACGGGACTAGGCGCGCGCGCCGATCCCGCCTACTCTCGGCCATCCCGGTCCCCCGGTTCTTCCTGCCTTTTCGGAGTTTTCGATGCTGACTGTCCTGCGCACCTCGTGGCCGCTGCTTCTGGGGATCGTGTTGCTGATGCTGGGCAACGGCATTCAGGGCCCGTTGCTGAGTTACCGCGGCGGTGCCGAAGGCTTCGGCACCTTCGAGATGTCCTTCGTGATGTCGGGCTATTACGTGGGCTTTCTGCTCGGCTCGCAGCTGGTGCCGACGATGATCCGCCGGGTCGGCCATGTGCGGGTGTTCGCCGCTCTCGGCGCGATGGTCGCGGCGGTGATGGTGGGCTATGCGGTCTTGCCGAACTGGATCGCCTGGTCGGCGATGCGGGTGCTGATCGGGTTCAGCTTCTCGGGTGTCTACATCACCGCGGAAAGCTGGTTCAACGCCTCGAACAGCAACGAGATGCGCGGTCAGGCGCTGTCGGCCTACATGATCGCGCAGATGATCGGCATCATCGCCTCGCAGGCGCTGATGAACGTGGCGAGCCCCGAGGGCTTCATGCTGTTCGCTCTGTCTTCGATCCTGGTGTCGCTGTCGTTCACGCCCATCCTGCTTTCGGCCCAGCCGGCGCCGGCATTCTCCGAGGTCAAGAGACTGAATTTTATCAATCTTTATCGTTTGTCGCCGCTGAGTGTGATTTCGATGCTGCTGCTCGGAGGCGTGTTCTCGGCGCTGTTCGGCATGGCCGGCGTGTGGGGAAATCAGGCCGGGCTGAGCGTGCGCGAGGTCTCGATCTTCATCGGCGCGATGTATGTGGGCGGGCTGATCGCGCAATACCCGATCGGCTGGATTTCGGACCGGATGGACCGGCGCCGGATCACCGCGGTGGTGTCGGGCATCGGTGCGCTGGCGATGGTGGTGGCCTTCGCGGTGCAGCCCGGTTTCGTCTGGCTGTCGATCCTCGCCGCCATCGCCGGGGGCGTGGCGAACCCGCTTTACTCGCTGCTGATCGCCTATCTGAACGACTACCTCGACCGCGACGACATGGCGGCGGGCTCGGCTGGGCTGCTGTTCGTCAACGGCGTCGGCGCCTTCGTCGGCCCGTTCATCACCGGCTGGCTGATGAGCTTCGTCGGCCCCTGGGGGTTCTTCCTGTATCTTGCGCTGATGTTCGGCGCCATCGCCGCCTATGCGGCCTATCGGATCTGGCTGTTGCCGAACCGCGCCGGTGCCTATCCGAACAGCTTCGCGGTAATCTCTCCCTCGGCTTCGGCTCTGGCCGTGGGGGGGGCGCTCGACGCCAAGGCCGAAGGGGCCGGCGATGCCCTTTCTCAGTCTTCCGCCCCGTCTCTGGCCCAGTCCGCACCCCCCTCCGCGGTCGGGGCGCAGGATGCCTCCCCGAAGGACGGGGCCCCGAAAGCCTGATCTTGGCTCCTTGTCTGCGCCTTTCGTCGCCCTGCCTTTTATGCCGGCGCCTTTTGCGATTGCCACATCCGGTCCCCGGTGTCAGCCTTTCACGCGATGAGAACGGCGGCGCGGCCGGCGGATGCCTTCCGGCGGGGAAAGCGCGCCATTGCGGGATGGCTGAAACTAGTTTAATACCAAACTACTTTCATTGGAGGACGACATGGCAGCGAAACCCTTCGACATGATCG
>NZ_JFZB01000009.1 GCF_000740785.1 Paenirhodobacter enshiensis
TTCGAAACGCGTCGCGACAGGCGAGCCGAACTGCGCGATCGGGCGCCATGTCGAGTTTGCCTTCCCCAGCCAGCCCCGCGATGCGGAAGGCTTCGGGGACCACGCCGTCGCGGTGCTCAGATCGTGCGCTTCGCAGCTAACTTCCGTGGGCTGTCGGCGGTGTCCCGTGCCCCGACCGACCGCTTTTCGCCCCGTGTATTCGACAGCCTGTGTCCCGGAGGGAGGCCGAAGCCAAAACGGCGCGCCGCGGCACCTGGGCGAGTGAGTTCGAGATGCCGTGGAAGTGGCGCAAGAACTTCCCATCAGGTTCGATGGACCTGGGGGAAACTTGGAAAAACGTCATAAGCTATTGATTTATATGGTGGGTGATGAGGGACTCGAACCCCCGACATTCTCGGTGTAAACGAGACGCTCTACCAACTGAGCTAATCACCCGCCATTCCCGCCCCTCTGGAGAGCGGACGGTCAAGTGTTTCTAGCGACTCGGATCGGGGATTTGAAGCCCCGGATTTGCGGCCCGTTTCACGCCGGGCAGCACCCGCTGTCCCGTGCCGGTTGCCGGGGCGCGTGTCAGTGTTCGATGCCGATGAGACGGTGCAGTTTCGGCAAAACGGTTTCGATCGGCTCCTGATAGGCGATCTTCTCCACGAAGCGGCCGTCGCTGTCGAACAGCATGACCGAAGCGGTGTGATCCATCGTGTAATCGCTGCCCTGTCCCGGGACCTTGCGTGCATAGATCCGGAACGCCGCGATGGCTTTGTCGATCTCGGGGCGGGGGCCGGTCACGCCGATCACCCCGTCGGTCCAGGACAGGTAGTCGCGCAGCATCGGCAGGGTGTCGCGCTCGGGGTCGACGGTGACGAAGAAGATCCGCAGCTGCGAGGCCGCGCTGTCGAGGTCGCGTTGCCAGCCTGCCACGTCGCCAAGCGTCGTCGGGCAGACATCGGGGCAATGAGTATAGCCGAAGAACACCGCCGAGGGCCTGCCGTGCAGTGTGGCCTCGGTGAACGGCGTGCCGTCGGTCGCCTGAAGCGCATAGTCGCCCTGACCGAGGTCCGGCCCGCCTTCGGGGCCGCGCAGCGCGACCCAGACCATGGCCGCGAGCGCCGCGATCGTCACGCCGAGTGCCGCAAGCTGCACCTTCCGCAAGGATGTGTCGCGCTTGTTCCGTGCCATGCTGTTAGTCCTCGTCGTCGCCGTGCGCCCCTGTATCGCCCCGAAGCGGGCCGGGGCACAACCCCCGGGGCGCGCCGGGCTTCCCGGACGAAAACGCCGGCGCCCGCGCTGTCGCGGACCCCGGCGTCTGCCCCGGTGCCGGAGCGCTCAGCGCGTGTGCGGCTTCACCCGCGGCGCAGTCGAGCGAATCATCGAACCCGCACCATGTTCGGTGAACAGTTCGAGCAGGCACGCGTTCGGCACCCGCCCGTCGAGGATCACAACCGCCCGCACGCCCTCGCGCACCGCCTTCAGAGCGGTTTCCACCTTGGGGATCATGCCGCCCGAGATCGTGCCGTCCTCGATCAGCACGGCGACCTGCTCGGGAGACATCTGGGTGATGACGTCTCCCGCCTTGTCCTTGACGCCGGCGACATCGGTCAAAAGCAGCAGCCGGTCGGCCTGCAGAGCGCCCGCGATGGCGCCCGCCGCGGTATCGCCGTTGACGTTGAAGGTCTCGTTGTCCTCGGTGCCGGTGGCGACGGGGGCGATGACGGGGATGATGCCCGCCTCGTTCAGATCGCGGATCACCTGAACGTTCATCTCGACCGGGCGACCGACGAAGCCCAGCTCGGGATCGTCGTGCTCGCACACCATCAGATCGTCATCCTTGCCCGAGATGCCGACCGCGCGCCCGCCCTGATCGTTGATCGCCTGCACGATGCGCTTGTTGACGAGCCCCGAGAGGATCATCTCGACCACCTCGACGGTGGCCTTGTCGGTGACGCGCTTGCCGCGGATGAACTCCGACTTGATGCCGAGCTTGGTCAGCATCTCGTTGATCATCGGGCCGCCGCCGTGAACGATGACCGGGTGCATTCCCACCTGCTTCATCAGCACGACGTCGCGGGCGAAATCGGCCATCGCCTCGTCGTCGCCCATGGCGTTGCCGCCGAACTTGACCACGACGGTGGCGCCGCTGTAGCGCTGCAGATAGGGAAGGGCCTCGGACAGCGTCCGGGCGGTGGTGATCCAGTCACGATCCATGGGTTGCTTTCTCATGCGTTTTTCCCCGGAAACCTCGGGCTTCTTGTTACGGCCAAAGCGGAGGTATGCCAAGGGTATTGCCAATCGCGCGCGCAGGCCTACGTTGCGCGTTCTGGAAGGCGTGCGCGCCTTGAACCGACGGAGGGTCTGATGGACGATCGCAAGGTGCTCTTGCTGACGGGGGCAAGCCGGGGGATCGGCCATGCGACGGTGAAGCGCTTCGACCGCGAGGGCTGGCGTATCCTGACCTGTTCGCGCCAGGCGTTCGATCCGCGCTGCCCCTGGATGGGTGCCGAGAATCACATCCAGATTGATCTGTCGGACCCCGCGGCGACGGCTGCGGCGCTCGAGGACATTCGCGGCCGGCTGGACGGCCGGCTTGACGCGCTGGTGAACAACGCGGGAATTTCGCCCAAGGGAGTGGGCGGGGCGCGGCTCAATTCGATCGAGACCGCGCATTCCACCTGGACTACGGTGTTCAACGTCAACTTCTTCGCGCCGATCTGGCTGGCGGGCGGGCTGAAGGACGAACTCTCGGCGGCGAAGGGGGCGGTGGTCAACGTCACCTCGATCGCGGGCTCGCGGGTGCATCCGTTCGCCGGCGCGGCCTATGCGACCTCGAAAGCGGCGCTGAAGGCGCTGACGCGCGAGATGGCCCATGATTTCGGCCCGCTCGGCGTTCGGGTGAACGCCATCGCGCCCGGCGAGATCGACACCTCGATCCTCAGCCCCGGAACGGAGAAACTGGCGGCCGCGCTGCCGCTGCGCCGGCTCGGCGAACCCGAGGAAGTGGCCGAGGTGATCTGGTTCCTGTGCACAGCCGCGTCGAGCTACGTTTCGGGCACCGAGATCGAGGTGAACGGCGGCCAGCACGTCTGATCCGGCGCGCCGGAATTCGTCCGGGTCTCAGCGCCCGAGAAGCCTCGCCAGCGCGCCCGAGACCACTTCGGGGGCCTCGATCGGCGTCATATGGGCGGCGTGGTTGGCAATGACCAGCCGGGCGGTGGGGATCAGCGCCGCCATCTCGCGGTGCAGCTGCGGCGGGGTCAGCAGATCGTGCGCCCCGCACAGCACCAGCGTGGGCACCGTGACCGTCTTCAGCATCTCTCGGTTGTCGGGACGGTGCAGACGGCTTTGCCGGATGAACACTTCGGGCCCGAGGCGGGTCGTCATGGCGCGCACCCGGTCGGTCATCGTGGCGTCGGTGCGGTGTTCTGGCGCGAAATAGCGTGCGATCAGCTTTTCGCCGAAGCCGTGGAACCTGCCCGCGTTGTGGGCAAGCGCGATCAGATTGCTCCGCTCCTCGGCGCGGCCGGGGCTGTCGGGCAGCATCGTCGTGTCCAGAAGCGCCAGATGCGACACCCGCTCGGGCGCGATCCGCATCACTGTCTGCGCGACGATTCCGCCTAGCGAGAACCCCGCCAGCGCAAAGCGCGCGCCTCCGGCATCGAGAACCGCCTCCGCCAGCGCCCCGAGCGTCTCGCCCCGGGTGATGTCGGCCACGACCGGCGTGCACAACCCCGCCAGCGCCGCGATCTGATCGCGCCACAGATCGGCATCGTTGAGCAGCCCCGGAACCAGAACCAGCCGCGTCATGCCGAAGCTGTGCCCAGGGTGCGTCTTCCGGATCTGACGGGCGTGTTCATCGGTTTTCCCTCGGGGATCCGCCCGCGTCTGACCGGGCTGCGACCGGCTGTCTAGGTCATTGGCCAGAATCTGTCCAATATATGAATCCGGCGTTTGTCGGTTTCCGGGCGTGCCGAATACGCCCTGACCCCCGCGACCGTTGCCGCAGCGCACGCTGCCCTCGGGCCGCATTTACCCGTCTGGGGAAAAGTCCTCGCATCTTTGCATGGGGAATTTTCTGACATGACCGTGGATCTGACGCGGGGCGAGACGGGGCGGGTGCTCTCGGTCGCTGCCGAAGCGGGGCTGAGCGCGCCGCAAACCGCCTATGTGCTGGCAACAGCCTGCTGGGAGACGGCCGGCACGATGCGGCCGGTGCGCGAGGCCTTCTATCTCGGCGCGCGGGCCGGGGCTTATCGCGACGGGCTGCGCTATGCGCCGTGGTATGGGCGCGGCTTCGTGCAGCTGACCTGGCGGGCCAATTACCTGCGCGCGGGCGAGGCGCTCGGCGTCGATCTGCTGGCGGATCCCGACCGTGCGCTCGAACCGGACATCGCGGCCCGGGTGCTGGTGCGGGGCATGACCGAGGGCTGGTTCACCGGTCGGCGCCTCGGGCAGTTCATCTCGGCCGGGGGAAGCGATTTCACCGAGGCGCGGCGGATCGTCAACGGCCTCGACTGCGCCGACCGGATCGCCGCGCTCGCCGACGATTACGAAGCTGCGCTGACGCCCCTCGACACCGCGCTGCTGCGGCGCGGGATGCAAGGGGCGCCGGTTGCGCGGCTGCAACGCGCGCTGGCCCGGGGCCTCGGGCAGGCGCTGACGGACGATGGCCGGTTCGGGACCCTGACCGAAGCCGCGCTGCGCGCCTTCCAGCGTGCCCGCGGCCTGACCGAAGACGGCATCGCCGGCCCGCTCAGCTGGGCCATGCTCATCACCGAAGAGGAGATTCCGGAATGACGCTCAATCCCGCCATCGTGCGCAATATCCTGCGCTATCTCGCCGGCGCGCTGGTCGCGCGCGGGCTGCTCGGCGCCGACACCGGCGCGGCGCTCGCCACCGATCCGGCGCTGCTCGAGGCGGTGACCGTCGCCGCCGGGCTCGTGCTCGGCACGGCGACCGAGATCGCCTATGCCATCGCCCGGCGCCTCGGCTGGCGCACCTGAGACGCGCCTACCCCCTGGGCTGCAGCGATGCCTTCAGCGCCTCCAGCGCGGCGATGGTCTCGTCATAGGACGTCAGCGATTTCGGATGATCGGCGCGCACCCGGGTGTAGAAGTCGATCCAGCCATCGAGTTCGCCGATCGGATAGTCGTTCGACCAGGCGCCGCGCCGGATGCGGAACCGGGTGCCATCGTCGATCAGCTCTGCGGTGCAATGTTCAAGCATGGCCGATATATGCGGCGCGCCGTCCGGCACGGCAAGCCCGGAAACCGGCATCCATGAAAGCTGACGCCGGTGAAAAAAGGGGCAGGCCGCGCGGCCTGCCCCTCCTTTCATCTTTCCTCAAATATCCCGGGGGGAGCTGCGGCCGCGCCGCAGCGGGGGGCAGAGCCCCCCGACACCCTTGGGCCAGGTGCCGCTCAGGGCATCATCGAGCCGGTCTCGACGAAACGCTGATGCCAGGACAGCGCCTCGTTCAGCAGATGCGGATTGTTCTTGCCGAAGCTGTCCTTCATCGAGCGCTCGAAATAATCCTCGAGCATCGGGCGATAGGCCGGATGGGCACAGTGCTTGATGATCTCGACGGCGCGCTTGCGCGGCGCGAGGCCGCGAAGGTCGGCCAGACCCTGCTCGGTCACGATCACCTGCACGTCCTGGCCGATATGGTCGACATGCGCCGCCATCGGCACGATGGCCGAGATCTTGCCGCCCTTCGCCGTCGAGGGCGTCAGGAAGATCGACAGGAAGGCGTTGCGGGTGAAGTCGCCCGACCCGCCGATGCCGTTCTGGATCCGCGACCCCATCACGTTGGTCGAGTTGACGTTGCCGTAGATGTCGGCCTCGATCAGCCCGTTCATCGAGATGATGCCCAGACGGCGCACCAGCTCGGGATGGTTCGAGATGTCCTGCTGACGCAAGATCAGCTTCTCGCGGTAGATATGGGCGCGCTCGTTCAGGTCATGGGCGCGCTCGGGGCTCAGCGAGAAGGCGGTGGCCGAGGCCATGCGCAGCTTGCCGGCGTCGATCATGTCGAGCATGCCGTCCTGCAGCACTTCGGTGAAGGCGGTCATCGGCTCGAACGGCGCTTCGCACAGGCCCGCCATCACGGCGTTCGGCACGTTGCCCACGCCCGATTGCAGCGGCAGCAGCCCCGCCGGCAGGCGGCCCATCTTCACTTCATGCTGGAAGAAGTCGAGCAGGTAGCCCGCGATGGCCTGCGCATCCTCGCCCGGAGGGGCGAAGGGCGCGTTGCGGTCCGGGATGTCGGTCGGGATGACCGCGACGACCTTCGACAGGTCGATCTCGTAATAGGGCGAACCGATGCGTTCGTCGGGTTTCACCAGCGGGATCGCGCTGCGGAACGGCGGCAGGCGGGTGCCGTAATAGATGTCGTGCATCCCCTCGAGCGAGGCCGACTGCCAGCTGTTCACCTCGAGGATGATCTTCTCGGCGCATTGCATGAAGGCGACGTTGTTGCCGACCGAGGAGGACGGAATCAGCTTGCCGTCCGGGGTGATGCCGGAAATCTCGATCACCGCGTAGTCGACCTTGCCGTAAAGCCCGGCCTGGGTCATCCAGGCGACGTGGCTCAGGTGCATGTCGATGTAATCGACGTCACCGGCGTTGATCTGGCCGCGCAGCGTGGCGTCCGAGTTGTAGGGCACGCGGAAGCCGATCGCCTCGGCCTTTGCGAGCGCGCCGTCGAGTTCGGGGCCGGTCGAGGCGCCGGACAGAACGCGCAGCTTGTAGGGACGGCCGGCGGCATGTTCGGCCTCGGCCTTCGCAGCGAGGGCGAGCGGAATGGCTTTCGGATAGCCCGCGCCGGTGAAGCCCGACATGCCGAGCGTGGCACCGTGCTGAATCATCGCCGCGGCTTCTTCGGCGGTGGTGATCTTCGCCGCGAAATCCGCATTGCGAATGCGGGAACTGATGGTCGATTGGGTCACGTGGCTCCTCCCTGGCTTCCGGACGTGATGACATTACTCAAGATACAGGGCGGCGTGCAGCTTGTCTGCACCCCGTCTCGTATCCCGTGCGCGCGACAGGCAATCACGGCCATGACGTTTTGTCTATGTGTTCCATGGTATGCAATGTGTTCCGTGGTATGCAATTGTTGCATGGCTCATCCATCGTGACGCAAGGCTTGCAGCCCCGGGCGATCTGCATCAAACCGCCCTTGACACAAAAAAGGACCGGCCATGACCCAGAGCGCAGACCCAGCCCCGGACACTCAGGCGCCGGATAGGCCATCGCCGGAGACGAAGCCGCGGGCGCCGCTTTGGCTGGCGGTCGCGGTGCTGGCGCTGCCGCCGTTGTTCTGGGCGGGGAATTTCATCGTCGGCCGGGCGGTGCGCGATGACATCTCGCCGGTGATGCTGTCGTTCCTGCGCTCTGTCTTGGCGTTCGTGGTGCTGCTGCCTTTCGCCTGGAAACATGTGCGCGCGCAGGCCGACTGGTATCGGGCGCATTGGGTGCGGGTCGTGCTGGTGGGCTTTTGCGGCGTGACGATGTTCAACACCGTGGTCTATTACGGGCTGCATTACACCACCGCGACCAATGGCGTTCTGATGAACTCGACGATCCCGATGTGGATCCTGATCTTCGGAGCGATCTTCTGGGGCCGGCCGATCCGCGGGGTGCAGGTTCTGGGGCTGGCGATTTCGACGGTGGGGGTGGCGACGATCATCCTGCAAGGCGATCTGGGGCGGCTTCTGGCGCTGCAATTCGCGCCGGGCGATCCGATCATCCTGATCGCGATGATCGGCTGGGGGTTCTATACGCTCGGACTGTCGACGATCCCGGCGCAGATCAACCGGCTCGGGCTGCTGCTGGTGCATCTGGGGCTGGCGGTGGTGACGTTGCTGCCGCTTCTGGTGCTGAGCCGCGGGCAGGGGCCGGGGCTGCATCTGACGCCCGCCTCGGTCGCGGCGGTGCTTTATGTGGGCATCGTCGCTTCGCTGATCGCGCTGATTCTGTTCATGCGCGCGGTCGGCACGGTCGGGCCGGCGCTGGCGGGGCAGGCGATCCATCTGATGCCGCTTTACGGCGCGATCCTCAGCGCGGTGTTCCTGGGCGAGACACTTCATCCCTATCACGGCGCAGGCATCGCGGCGATTCTCGTGGGCATCGTCGTCGCCAGCCGGGGCCGCCCGAAGACCGCCTGACCCCGGCCGCTCCGCCCGTGCGGAGTTCGGCGCCGCCAGGTTTGACGGGGTCAGGTTTGACGGGGTCAGGTTTGACGGGGCCAGGTTTGACGGATACGGCCTGCCGCCTAGATCGGGGGAAAGGGCCCGCCTGTCGGGCGCGGCTGAGGACGAAGATGATGATTCCCTATTCCCTGCTCGACCTTTCCCCGATCCCCGAGGGCGGCACCGCAGCCGATGCGCTGCGCAACACCGTCGATCTCGCCCGCGCCGCCGAGGATCTGGGTTACAACCGCTACTGGCTGGCCGAGCATCACAATTCGACCGGCATCGCCTCGGCCGCGACGGCGGTGGTGATCTGCCATGTGGCGAACCATACCCGCAAGATCCGCGTCGGCTCGGGCGGCATCATGCTGCCGAACCACTCGCCTTTGCAGGTGGCCGAGGCCTTCGGCACGCTTGAGACGCTGTTTCCCGGCCGCATCGACCTCGGCCTCGGGCGCGCGCCCGGAACCGATCAGCTGACGGTGCGGGCGCTGCGCCGCAACCCGGCGCAGGCCGAGCATTTCCCCGATGACGTGATCGAGCTGATGGGCTTTCTCGGCGACGGGGCGCCCGGTCAGCCGGTGCGCGCGGTGCCGGGGCAGGGCACGCATGTGCCGGTGTGGATGCTCGGCTCGTCGCTCTTCGGCGCGCAGCTCGCGGCTTATCTCGGGCTGCCTTACGCCTTCGCCTCGCATTTCGCACCCGACGATCTCGACGAGGCGATCGAGCTTTATCGTCACCGCTTCCGGCCGAGCCAGATCGCGGCGAACCCGATGCAGAAGCCGCGCTTCATGCTGGCGGTGAACCTGTTCGCCGCCGCAACGGATGCCGAGGCGCACCGGCTGCGCTCGTCGATGCTGCTCAATTTCGTCAATCTGCGCCGCGGCACGCCCGGCCCGCTGCCGGCGCCGGTCGACGATCTCACCGCACACGCCAGCGCGCAGGAGCTTGCCCAGGCCGAGCGCGCGCTGCGTGTCGTGGCCGTCGGCACCCCGGCAAGCGTCGAGGTGCAGCTGCGCCGCTACATCGCCGCCTATCGCCCGGACGAGATCATCCTCACCGGCCATATCCACGACCCCGAAGCCCGCAAGCGCAGCTTCGCCATCGGCGCCGAGGTGATGGGCCGGATCAACGCCGCGGGCTGATCGGTCAGACGTTGGAGGTCAGACGTCGGGGGATCGTGCCCGGGCGGGGGGACTCGCCCGATGCGGCCTTGCAATCCCCCGTCACTCGCGTATAAGCCCGCTCACTTCCGCATTCATCTGAACCGGCGGAGCCTCTCGTGGCGGGCGGCGGAAGTTTGCGCCCTCCTATGAAGCCGCCTCGTGAAACAGGAGCACACATGCCGCTTTACGAGCATGTCCTCATTGCGCGTCAGGATCTGTCCAACGCGCAGGCCGAAGGCCTCATCGAACACTTCTCGACCGTCCTGACGGATAACGGCGGCAAGATCGTCGGTTCCGAATACTGGGGCGTCAAGACGATGGCCTACAAGATCAACAAGAACCGCAAGGGTCACTACGCCTACCTGCGCACCGAGGCCCCCTCGGCCGCCGTTCAGGAAATGGAGCGTCTGGCCCGTCTGCATGACGACGTGATGCGCGTTCTGACCGTCAAGGTCGAAGCTCACGAAGAGGGCCCCTCGGTCCAGATGCAGAAGCGTGACGACCGCGAAGAGCGCGGCCCGCGTGGCGACCGCGGCCCCCGCGGCGACCGTCGTTGATCGAGAGGAACTGATCCATGGCCAACAAACCGTTTTTCCGCCGCCGCAAGGTCTGCCCGTTCTCGGGCGAGAACGCGCCGAAGATCGACTACAAGGACACGCGTCTTCTGCAGCGCTACATCTCTGAGCGCGGCAAGATCGTTCCGGCCCGCATCACCGCCGTCTCGGCAAAGAAGCAGCGTGAACTCGCCCGCGCCATCAAGCGCGCGCGTTTCCTCGCTCTGCTCCCCTACGCCGTGAAGTAAGGAGCGAGACCCATGCAAGTCATTCTGATGGAACGTGTGGCCAAGCTCGGCCAGATGGGCGAAGTCGTCAACGTCAAGGACGGTTTCGCGCGCAACTTCCTCCTGCCGCAGGGCAAGGCGATGCGCGCCTCGGACGCCAACATCAAGGCGTTCGAAGCCAAGAAGGCCCAGCTCGAGGCCCGTAACCTGGAGACCAAGAAGGAAGCTGAATCGCTGGCTGAAAAGCTGGACGGTCAGACCTTCGTGATCATCCGCTCGGCGTCGGATTCGGGCGCGCTCTACGGCTCGGTCACCCCGCGTGACGCCGCCGAGGCCGCCACCGCTGCCGGGTTCACCATCGACCGCAAGCAGATCTCGCTGAAGGCTCCGGTCAAGGACCTCGGCCTGCACGAGCTGCACGTCGTTCTGCACCCGGAAGTGTCGGCGACCATCGTCGTCAACGTCGCCCGGTCGGTCGAAGAGGCCGAGCTTCAGGCGTCGGGCAAGTCGATTGTCGATCTGCAGCACGAGGCTGATGCCGCTGCCGAGTTCGAGATCGCCGAGCTGTTCGACGAAGTCGGCGCCGCTGCGGCCGACGAAGAGTAAGACTTTCCTCCGGGAACGTCAGAAGGGCCGCACCCGCGAGGGTGCGGCCCTTTTCCGTGTTGGCCTCCGCCTTCGCGTTCGTGCCGCTTCCGTTCGTGCCGCTTCGGTGTTCAGGCCGGCACAACGGCTGTGCGGAGCCGTCCTCCGACCGGGGGATGCCCGCAGAGGGCTTTTCGCGCTATCCTTGTCGCGACAGGAAACCGAACCGGCAGCACAAGCGAAAGGACACAGACCATGAGCTGGAGCCCCCTTCTCGATCCGACGATCCCGACCGGCGATGCGGTCGATTCGATCGAAACGGTGATCGTGCCCCGGGCGCGCGACCTCGGTGGGTTCGAGGTGCACCGTGCCTTGCCCTCGGCGCGACGACAGATGGTCGGTCCGTTCATCTTCTTCGATCAGATCGGCCCGGTGGAGTTCGTGACGGGGCAGGGGCTCGACATCCGGCCGCATCCGCATATCGGGCTGGCGACGGTGACCTACCTGTATCGCGGCCGGCTGCACCACCGCGACAGCCTCGGCACCGATCAGTGGATCGAGCCGGGCGCGGTCAACTGGATGAGTGCTGGCCACGGCATCACCCATTCCGAGCGCACCGACGGTGCCGTCCGTCAGAGCGGGCAGACGCTCGCCGGAATCCAAACCTGGGTTGCGTTGCCCGATGGCGCCGAGGATTCGGCGGCCGGGTTCTCTCATGTCGAGAAGGCCGCGCTGCCGTTTCTCGACGCCGAGGGCAAGCGGGTGCGGCTGGTTCTGGGCAATGCCTGGGGAGAGCGCGCGCCGCTGGCCATGCCGTCGGAACTGTTCTACGCCGATGCCGACCTCGACGCCCATGCGCTGATGCCGCTGCCCGACGAGCACGAGGACCGCGGCGTCTATGTCATGGCCGGCTCGGTCGAAGTGGCAGGGCAGGTGTTCGAGGCGGGCCGGATGCTGGTGTTCCGCCCCGGAGACCGCATCGCGCTGCGTGCGGGTGCGCAGGGGGCGCGGCTTGTCGTTCTGGGGGGCGCCACGCTCGGCGGGCCGCGGTTCATCTGGTGGAACTTCGTCGCCTCCTCGCGAGAGCGGATCGAGGCCGCGAAAGAGGCCTGGCGTGCCGGGGACTGGATGCACGGCCGGTTCCGTCTGCCTCCGGGCGACGACCGGGAATTCATTCCCGCCCCAGAACACTGACAAGGCACGGAAATTCCTGTGTTTTGCTTGTCGGAGAAGATTTCCTGGGAGAATTGTGAAACTTTTCGCTCGGGGCCGCTTGACGGGGGGCGCGGGCCTGCGTAAACACCCCCTCACGCTCGGAAGCGATCCGGGCAGAGATGGCCAATGCGGTTGTAGCTCAGTTGGTTAGAGTACCGGCCTGTCACGCCGGGGGTCGCGGGTTCGAGCCCCGTCAACCGCGCCACTCTCTCGGATCGCCCGTGCGCTGAAAAGCGCGGTTGTAGCTCAGTTGGTTAGAGTACCGGCCTGTCACGCCGGGGGTCGCGGGTTCGAGCCCCGTCAACCGCGCCACTTTTCATTTCCCCTTCGACATCTGTGACGCCCAGGGCCGGAGCAGCCCGGATCTTGCGCGAAACGCTCTGACGGCCTTTGTGCCGCCTTGCCGCATCCGGGCGCACGCGCCTATATGAGGCCCGAAAGGGAGCCTGCCATGACCGAAGAGACCGACGCGACCAGCCAGATCGAAGCGATGGGCCGCCGTGCCCGCACTGCCGCCGCGGAGCTTGCCTATGCCCCCGCAGCGGCGAAGGCCGCGGCGCTCAATGCGGCGGCGGATCTGGTCGAGGCGCGCGAGAGCGAGATTCTCGCGGCCAACGCCCTCGATCTCGCCTATGGCGCCGAGAAGGGGCTGAGCGCGGCGATGATGGACCGGCTGAAGCTCGATGCCGGGCGGATCGCGGCGATCGTCAAGGGGCTGCGCGATGTCGCGGCTCAGCCCGATCCGGTGGGCGAGGTCATCAAGGAATGGGACCGGCCGACGGGGCTGCACATCCGCCGGGTGCGCACGCCGATCGGGGTGATCGGGGTGATCTACGAATCGCGCCCGAACGTCACGGCCGACGCCGGGGCGCTGTGTCTGAAATCGGGCAATGCGGTGATTCTGCGCGGCGGCTCGGAAAGCCTGAATGCGTCGCGCGCGATCCATGCCTGTCTTGTCGGGGGGCTGCGGGCGGCCGGGCTGCCCGAGGACGCGATCCAGCTGGTGCCGAGCCGGGACCGCGCTCTGGTGGGGGCGATGCTGCGCGCGGTGGGGCTGATCGACGTCATCATCCCGCGCGGCGGCAAGGGGCTGGTGGGCCTTGTGCAGACCGAGGCGCGGGTGCCGGTCTTCGCGCATCTCGAAGGCATCTGCCACGTCTATGCCGACGGGGCTGCCGATCTGGAAAAGGCGCGGCGCGTGGTGCTGAACGCCAAGACCCGGCGCACCGGGATCTGTGGCGCGATGGAATGCCTGCTGATCGACCGCGCCTTCTATGACCGCCACGGCGCGGTGCTGGTCGAGGATCTGGTGGCGGCGGGCGTCGAGGTGCGCGCGGAGGGCGCTTTGCTGAAAGTGCCTGGCACGGTTGCGGCGGCGCCCGATGATTTCGGACGCGAGTTCCTTGACATGATCTGCGCGGCGCGGATCGTCGAGGGGGTGGATGGGGCGATCGAGCACATCCGCCGCTTCGGTTCGAACCACACCGAATCGATTTTGACCGAAGACGATGCGGCTGCGGACAAGTTCTGCACGCGGCTCGATTCGGCGATCCTGATGCGGAACGCTTCGACCCAGTTCGCCGATGGCGGTGAATTCGGGATGGGGGCCGAGATCGGCATCGCCACCGGCAAACTCCATGCACGTGGTCCGGTGGGGGCGGAGCAGCTGACCTCGTTCAAGTATCTGGTGACCGGTGACGGCACGATTCGGGCCTGAGAAAAGTGGGCCTGGCCTGAGAGCGGGCTCTGCGTTCCGGACGCCGTGAGAAAGGCGTGAGAAAGGGGGCTCTGCCCCCTCGGGCTGCGCCCTCACCCCCGGGATATTTGAGGAAAGGCGAAAGAAGAGGCGCGTCCTCGCGGGACAGGCGAGGGTGGGGCGTCCTCTGGGGGTCTGCTGGCGCGTGTGTGTTTCGCGGCACTCAGAACCGGATTTCGGCACTTGTGTCGTCGAGCGCCCAGCCGACCGAGCGCCCCGCGGCCCGGGCTTCGCGTGGCAGCAGCGCGAACTGCACCTGCGCCGGGCTGAGCGCGTCCGTTCCGTTGTCGTCGAGATGCGCCCAAAGGCCGGGATCATTCCGCGTCTGGCGGGCCTCGCCGCGCACTGTCCAGCGACCTTCTGCGGTGCTGACGCGGATCTCTCCGCCACGGGGCAGGGCCGGTTCGATGCACAGGACGGCCAGCAGGGCAAGTTTGACCAGCCGGCGCGGCTGTTCACCCTCGGGTTGCCACAGATAGCGGGTGCGCCCGTCGCGGCCGTATTCGCTGAGCATCGAGACGATTTCTCCGCGTCCGACCGGCTGATCCGTCGCTCGCCCGAAAGCGAGGCGGAAGAACCGGATCCGCGCGTTTGCCGCAGCCACGCTTTGGGCGATCATCTCGATCTCGGGGCCCCCGGCGGCGCCGGTCATCGAGATCAGCTCGACCCCGTTGCCGATTGCGCCGAGCGGACTGATAAGGTCATGGCAGAGTCGCGAGCCGACGAGGGCCACGAGATCGGGTTCGGCAGGGACGGGCGACAGATCGTTGGACATGAACCATTCCGGAGATGATGACGACATGAACGAATTTCTCGAGCCGGGTATGCTGGTGCGAAATCCTCTCGCCGCCGACTGGGGCACCGGGCAGGTGCAGTCGCGGGTCGGCGACAGGATCACGGTGAACTTTGAACATGCGGGCAAGCAGGTGATCGACGGCAAGAGAATTCAGCTCATGCTTGTTATCCCGGATCAAGGTTTATGAAACATTAACGTTGCTTCGGGAGCGGTGCGTGCTCATCAAACCGGCGCGAAGGCCGGTGAGCGGGCATTGCGAAACCTGCGGTGCCCGTCTTAGATGGCGGCCGGGGACCACAAACGGGGCCCGGACGGGGCGATGACAACTGAACCGATTTCCTACGAGATCCGCCTGGCGCGGGATGGCGCTGACCTGCGGGCGGCACAGCGGCTGCGTTATGAGGTCTTCGTCGAGGAGCTGGGCGCTGACGGTCCCGGGGTCGATCGGCTGAACCGGCTGGAGACGGACGAGTTCGATCCGGTCTCGGATCACCTGCTGCTGATCGACCCGACCCGGGATCCGGCCGCGGAAAATCATGTCGGAGCGGTGTATCGGCTGCTCGATTCCGAGCGCGAGGCGACATTCGGGCGCTATTACTGCGATGCGGAATACGATCTCGGGCCGCTCCGGGCGTCGGGGCGGCATCTGCTGGAGCTGGGCCGCTCCTGCGTGAGGGCCGATCTGCGCGGCGGCGTGGCGATGCCGTTGCTGTGGGCGGCGCTTGCCGATTACGTGCTGGACCGTGGCGTCGAGGTGATGTTCGGCGTGGCGTCGTTCCACGGCACCGATGCCGGTGCGCTGGCGATGCCGCTGTCGTGGCTGCATTGCCATCATCTGGCGCCCGCCGGGATGCGCCCGCAGGCGCGGGCTCCGGGGCGGCTTGAGATGGATCTGGTGCCCGAGTCGGCACTCGACAAGCGTCAGGCGATGGCCGCGATGCCCAACCTGATCCGCGCCTATCTGCGGCTTGGCGGGTTCGTCGGCGAGGGGGCCTTCGTCGACCGCGCCTTCAACACCACGGATGTGTTGTTGCTGATGGATACCGAGAGGATGTCGGCGCGCCATCTGGAATTCTACAGCCGCAGACACGAGGCCCGGTCGTGAGCGTGACCTGGCAAGGCGATGCGCCGCCACCCGCGCCCGAACGGATCGGCACGGCGGGGTGGGTGCGTGCTGCGCTGCGGGGCGGGGCGGCGGTGGGGATCCTGTATTCCGGCCTTGCCGCGATGCTTGCGCTGCGCCTGGCTGAGCGCCCCTTCGGCGCCGCCCGGCCTCTGTCGCGCCATGTGCCGCGTCTGGCGTTCCGTCAGGTGGTGCGGGCCTTCGGGCTGCGCTATCGCGTCATCGGCCGGCCGATGGCGCATCCGGGTGCGATCGTCGCCAATCACACCGGCTGGATCGACATCGTGACGCTGAGCGCCTGCCAGCAGGTCACTTTCGTGTCGAAGGACGACGTGGCGCGCTGGCCCGGCATCGGGATGCTGGCGCGCTCGGTCGGGACGATCTTCATCCGTCGCGACCCGAAAGAGGCGGCCGCCCAGCAGGAGATGCTGGCCGCGCGGATCCGCGCGGGTGCCCGGATCCTGATCTTCCCCGAGGGCACCTCGACCGATGGGCAACGCGTGCTGCCGTTCAAGACCTCGCTGTTTCAGACCTTCTACAACGGCGGGCTGTCGGAGGTGACCTGGGTGCAGCCGGTGACGGTGCGCTATACCGCCCCCGAGGGGGTCGATCCGCGGTTTTATGGCTGGTGGGGAGACATGGCGTTCGGAGCGCATCTGGCGCGGGTGCTGTCGGCGCGCGGCCGGGGCGGGGTCGAGGTGGTGTTTCACGATCCGCTGCGCGTCGCGGACTATGCTTCGCGCAAGGAACTGGCCGCCGCTTCTGAAGCTTCGGTGCGTGCCGCCATGCCCGCGTCAGTCTGAGCCGGTCTTGCTGCGATAATGCGCCAGAACATGCAGTCGGATCGCCGAGGCGAGGCCGGTCTCCGCGCCGCGGGCAATGTCGATCTCGCAGGCAAGCGCATTCAGCCCGATGCCACGCTCCGTCGCGATGTCGCGGAAGGCACGCCAGAACTCGGGTTCGAGCGAGACCGATGTGCGGTGCCCCTCGAGTGTCAGGGAATGTTTCTCGGGCCGGCTCATGGGGCGGCATCGTCGGGGGCGGGCTTGTCGCGCCGGTGCGCGTCGAGGTGATCTCGCGTCTTTTCGGCTTCCGCCGCTTCGAGCGCGCGTTGTGCCTTGCTGCGGCCGAAGCGCGCGGCATTGGCGTCGGCCCCGCTGCGCTTGTCCGCACGGGCCTTCTGCTTGCGAAAACGGGTGAGGTTGATGATCTCGGCCATGATCGCATCATGCCATGGGGCGGCTCCGATTGCCACTGTCGCGAGTGGGCGCTCTGCCCCCGCCCTGCGGGCTCCCCCGGGATATTTATGGAAAGCCGAAAGTGATGGCGGGCCTTTCCTTTCGGCTTTCCATAAATATCCTCCGGGGGTGCGGGGGTGGAAAACCCCCGCTTGCGCGGACGTTATATGTGGCGCGGAATGAAAGAAGGGCGACCCGTCCGGGCCGCCCTCTTTCTTGCCTCGATCTGCTTCGGATCACTCCGACGGGCCGACCATGTCCTCGGGGCGCACGATGCGGTCGAAGGTTTCCTCGTCGACGAAGCCGAGACGGACGGCCTCTTCGCGCAGGGTGGTGCCGTTGTGATGCGCGGTCTTCGCGACCTTGGTCGCGTTGTCGTAGCCGATGGTCGGGGCCAGCGCCGTCACCAGCATCAGCGATTCCTTCATCAGCTTCTCGATGCGCGGCTTGTTGGCCTCGATGCCGACGACCATATGATCGGTGAACGAACCCGCCGCATCGCCCAGGAGCTGCATCGACTGCAGCACGTTGTAGCTCATCATCGGGTTGTAGACGTTCAGCTCGAAATGGCCCTGCGAGCCGGCGAAGCCGACGGCCGCATCGTTGCCCATGACATGGGCGCAGACCATGGTCATCGCCTCGGCCTGGGTCGGGTTGACCTTGCCCGGCATGATCGACGACCCCGGCTCGTTCTCCGGCAGGATCAGCTCTCCGAGACCCGAGCGCGGACCCGAGCCGAGCAGGCGGATGTCGTTGGCGATCTTGAAGCAGGCGGCGGCGACCGTCTTCAGCGCGCCCGAGAACATCACCATCGCGTCATGGGCGGCGAGCGCCTCGAACTTGTTCGGCGCGGTGACGAAGGGCAGGCCGGTGATCTCGGCGATCTTCGCCGCGATCTGGACGTCCCAGCCCTTCTTGGTGTTCAGCCCGGTGCCGACGGCGGTGCCGCCCTGAGCGAGCTCGTAGATGTCGTGGAGCGTCGACTCGACGCGGGCGATGCCCTTGTCGACCTGGGTCGCGTAGCCCGAGAATTCCTGACCGAGGGTCAGCGGCGTCGCGTCCTGCGTATGGGTGCGGCCGATCTTGATGATGTCCTTGAATTCCTCGGACTTCGCCCACAGCGCCTTCGACAGCTTCTGCAGACCCGGGATCAGCACGTCACGCGCCTGCATGGCGATCGCCACATGCATCGCGGTCGGGAAGGTGTCGTTCGACGACTGGCCCATGTTGACGTGGTCGTTCGGGTGGATCGGCTTCTTCGAGCCCATCACGCCGCCCAGCATCTCGATGGCGCGGTTCGAGATCACCTCGTTCGCGTTCATGTTCGACTGGGTGCCCGAGCCGGTCTGCCAGACCACCAGCGGGAAGTTGTCGTCGAACTTGCCGTCGATCACTTCCTGCGCCGCGGCGATGACCGCATCGGCCCATTCGTCCTTCATCCGGCCCTGGTCCTTGTTGACCTCGGCGGCGGCGCGCTTGATCACGCCGAGCGCACGGATGATCGGGACGGGCTGCTTTTCCCAGCCGATCGGGAAGTTGATGATCGAGCGCTGCGTCTGCGCGCCCCAATACTTGTCGGCGGGAACTTCGAGCGGACCGAAGCTGTCGGTCTCGGTGCGGGTCGCGGTCATCAGGGCCTCCATGAAAACCGGGTTGCAAAGCTGCAAGGTTCTTACGGCGGCGGCGACCGCAATGCAATCTGTCTGCAGCAAGATGTATGCGGCGGTATGCCGGAAATCGCCGAAAGTCATGGTCAGAAAACAGGAATTTCAGCCGTCGGTTTGATCCGCGACAAGACCGGCCGGTCAGTTATGCTTTGGCGTTTCGGGGCGTCCGGTCGGTTCGGGGCCGTTCGTTCGGGGCTTCTCCCCGTGAACGGGGCCGACGGCGGAGATGACCACAAGGCACCGGGCTTGTCCGGCTTCGGTCGAGAATTGAGACGACAATGGACGAAATGACCTCCAGCCCGCGCGAGCGGCTGATTCTGCCCTTCATGGCGCCCTTCTATCACAAGCTCGCGCAGCCCTATGGCCGGGCGGTGTTCCGCATCGTCATCGGCGGCTATCTGGCGCTCGAGGGCTGGTCGAAGATTCTGGCGCCGATGTCCTCGATTCCCTTCGCCGAGATGATGGGCTTCTACCCGGGCTGGCTGTTCTCGCCGCTGCTGTCGGCGGTGCAGTTCTTCGGCGGTCTGGCCATCGCTCTCGGAGTGCTGACGCGGCCGGTGGCGCTGGCGAATGCCTTCGTTCTCGTGGTGACGCTGATCTATCACTATACCCACCCCTACGGTCAGGCGTTTCTCACGCCCGAGGGGATCGCGTTCCTCAAGGCCAATGCGCAATACCTGACCGAAGCGGGACAGAAGCGGCTGTTGTCGGATGGCGGGGCGGTGTTCCTCGGTCTGGTGCAGGGCAAGGCTGAACTCGGCTCGATCTTCTGGGCGGCGGGGGCCGCGATCATCGCGGCGTTCGGCGGCGGCAAGGTGTCGCTCGACCGGCTGATCGGCAAGGAGTTCTGAAAGAACGGGCGTTCCGAAACCGGGGACGCCGGGCATGAATACCGGTGCATTCCGACAAAAAACGCCCCGCTGTCGCGGGGCGTTTCGTGTGGTCTGGGGAAGGGCCTATGCCCGCCTCGTTTCGGTTCAAGGCTGCCGTGGGCGTCGCGTCGGGGCGGGGATCGCCTCAGGGCTTGCGCCACTTGTCGAGACTGACCACCTCTGCCTCGCCGCGGGGTTTCTCGGGCTCGGGCGGGGTGTCGTCGGGGCCATCTTCGTCCTCGTCTTCCTCTTCGTCCTCATCCGAGTCCTGAGTCTCGAACCGCAGGCCGAATTCCACCGACGGATCGACGAAGGTCTGCACCGCGTCGAAGGGGATATAGAGAGGCTCCGGCGAATTGCCGAAGTTCAGCGTGATCGAGAATCCCTTGTCCGTCACCTCGAGATTCTCGAACCAGTTCTGAATGACGATGGTCATTTCCTCGGGGTAGCGGGCATGCAGCCAGTCGGCGATCTGCACATCCGGGTTCTGCGTGTCGAAGGTGATGAAGAAATGATGCGCACCGGGCAGACCGTTGCGCGACACATCGGTCAGCACGGTCTGGATCAGGCCGCGCATCGCGCGATGCATGAGGTTGCCGTAGTCGATGCTGTCGGTCATAGGGCGTCTCCCGTCTTTCGGCCAGCATAGGAGATTTGACGCGCAAGGGAAGGGGGCGCGGCGGTTGCCCGGGCGCTGATTTCCGCCCCCTTGAACTTCCCCGCGCCGCCCACTACCTTGGCTGTGTCAGCGCAAGCTGACTACGCTCGTAGACCGACCATTGACTACCTTTGCAGGACGGGGGTGCGATACCCCCCGCCTCCACCAATCAACGGATCATTGCCGTGGCTTGGGGGCGAAACAGGATCGACTGGGGGGGAAAGGTGACTCGTGCGGGCCGGTGAGCTACCACCGTTATCGGTGCAAGCATGATAGTTGCCAATGACAACCGTGCTCCGGTGGCTCTGGCTGCGTAAGCAGTTCGAGTACCGAAAACTAAGTCCTGTCCTCTAGCCAGGCCAGGCGGGGTTCGCAGGTACCTGGCAACAGAAACCTGCACTTAACTTCCCCTTGCAAATCATTGGTATCCAGACGGTTTTTCGAATCCTTTCTCTGGACATGATGTCATGTGCCGACCGCCGCTCTTTCCCGCCGCTCTGCATGGCGCTATGTCTTGGAAAGAGGTGTCCGATGCAGCAGATCCGATATTTCACCGCCGATGACGGCGCCCGCATCGCCTGGAGCGAGCAGGGCGCGGGCATTCCGGTTCTGGCGCTCGCCGGGCTGACCCGCACCGGGGCCGATTTCGACTATCTCGCGCCCTGGCTCACGGGCGTGCGGCTGATCCGCATGGATTGCCGCGGACGGGGTGAGAGTGCTTTCACCGGCGCCGAGACCTATACCGCCGGGCGCGAGGGGCGCGATGCGCTGAACCTGCTCGATCATCTCGGAATCGAACGGGCGGCAGTGATCGGAACCTCGCGCGGGGGCATGATCGGAATGCACCTGGCCGAGGTCGCGCATGAGCGCCTCAGGGGGCTGTGCCTCGTCGACATCGGGCCGGAGCTGGCGCCGGGGGGCCTTCGCCGGATCTTCGATTACCTCGGCCACAATCCGGCGGCGAAAACCTTCGAGGACATGGCCGCCCGGCTGCCGCGTGCGATGCGCGGCTTCGACAATGTGCCGCCTGAACGCTGGTTTGCCGAGGTCACGCGCCAGTATGTCGAGCGCGACGGCCGGTTGCGCTTCACCTACGATCCGGCGCTGCGCGAGGCCTTCCTCGGCCAGTTCCGTCGCGATCCGGTGCCGACGGGCTGGTCGGGGTTCGATGCCGCGCAGGGGCTGCCGCTCGCGCTGATCCGCGGCGCGAATTCGGACCTTCTGTCGCCCGCGACCGCGGCCGAGATGCGCCGCCGCCGCCCCGACATGATCTTCGCCGAGGTCCCCGACCGCGCCCATGTGCCGTTCCTCGACGAGCCCGAAGCGCTCGCGGGGGTCAGGGCCTGGCTCGATCTGCTGCGCCGCTGAGCGGGGCCGAGGCCTGCGCCCTCAGCCCGCCGACTGCCGGGCCCAGTTCCTGCACCGCGAAGTCGATCAGTGCGCGAACCTTGTGCGGCAGCGCCCGGCCGCCGAGATAAACCACGCTCAGCGGCGCGCTCACCCCCTCGTAATCGTCGAGCAGCGTCACCAGCCGGCCCTGCGCCAGCGCTTCGGCCAGCACGAAATCCGGGCAATAGGCCACGCCCAGCCCGGCCGCCGCCAGATCGCAGGTGACCTGCGCGCTGTTCACCATGAACCGGCCCTGCACGCGGGCCGCGATCTCGGTGCCGTCGCGGCGGAACAGCCAGCGAAACGGCGCGCGCCGATTGGTGTCGACGATGCAGACATGCCCGGCCAGATCCTCGGGCGTCTCCGGGCGCCCATGCTCGGCCAGATAGGCCGGCGAGGCCACGACCCGCGCGCCGATCTCGCCGATCCGGCGCATCTTCAGCGATTGCTGCCCCGGTGCTCCGATGCGGAAGGCGAGGTCGATCCCCCCCGCCGCCAGATCGACATAGCTGTCGTCGAGCCGCAGGTCGATCGACAACCCCGGATGCAGCGCCGCGAAACGCGCCAGCATGTCCTTCACATGCAGCGTCCCGAACGTCACCGGCGCCGAGATCCGCAAGATCCCGGTCAGCCCGCGCGCGCCTGCCCGTGCGCCCGCGAGCATGTCGTCGAACGCCTCGATCAGCGCCGGCGCCCGGCTCAGCAGATCTTCGCCCTCGGGCGACAGCCCGACCCGGCGCGTGGTGCGCTGCAACAGCCGCGCCCCGAGCCGCCCCTCCAGCTCCGCCACGTATTTCGACACCAGCCGGTTCGAGATCCCCAGCCGCTCCGCCGCCGCGGTGAACGATCCGGTCTGCGCCGTGGCGACGAAGGCCCGAAGTCCGTCAACGATGTCCATCCCGCCCTCATTGGGAACATTTCATGGAAATTCATTGAACAGTTTCGCCATTTTGTTCCGTGTCTACAAGGCCGATATTGCATCTCGCAAATACAGATTTCCCGCGCCGCTTTCGCGCCGGATCCAACCAGGATGAGAACCATGATCGACACCAAACTTGCGCCTTACGGCGTTCTGCTGCTGCGCGTCCTGACGGGCGTGCTGTTCATCGTGCACGGGCTGACCAAGCTGTTCGTGTTCACCCCCGCCGGGACCGCGGCCTATTTCGCCTCGCTCGGCCTGCCGGGCTTCGTCGGTTATCTGGTGATGGCGTTCGAGCTGATCGGTGGCGTCGCGCTGATCGTCGGCGTCTACGCCCGCCCGCTCGCCGCTCTGTTCGGCCTCGAGATGCTGGGCGCCGCGCTGCTCGGCCACGTGCAGAACGGCTTCAGCTTCGCCGCGCCGAACGGCGGCGGCTGGGAATACCCGGTGTTCTGGGCCATCGTGATGTTCGCGATCGCTCTGCTCGGCGACGGCGCGAAGGCGCTTGTCCCCTCGAAGAAGAACTGAGACCCTGATCCGGCCCCGCCCTCCCGGCGGGGCCCCTTGCTCCCGGAGGACCCGACATGAGCCTGAACCAGTCCATGCAGCAGCTCAAAGACCGGCTGAAGGCCTCCGACCGGATGCCGGTGGTGTTCCTCGGCCACGGCTCGCCGATGAACGCGATCGAGGACAACAGTTATTCCCGGTCGTGGAAGCGCCTCGGCGAAACCCTGCCGCGCCCGCAGGCGATCCTGGTGGTTTCGGCGCATTGGATGACCGAGGGGACGACGCTCGTCGACGTCTCGGCGCTGCCGCGCACGATCCACGACTTCTACGGCTTCCCGCCGCAGCTTTTCGCGCAGCAATACCCGGCTCCCGGCGCCCCCGACATGGCGCGCGAGGTCAAGACTCTCCTCGCCAGCCATCACGTGCAGGGCGACGATACCTGGGGCCTCGATCACGGCGCCTGGTCGGTGCTGACCTGGCTCTATCCCGGTCATGACGTGCCGGTGTTCCAGCTGTCGATCGACATGCGGGCGAGTTTCGACCATCACGTGCAGATCGGCCGCGACCTGGCCGAGCTGCGCAACAAGGGCGTGCTGATCCTCGGCTCGGGCAATGTCGTTCACAACCTGCGCGCCATGCGCTGGGGCGGTTCGCCCTACGACTGGGCGGTCGAGTTCGACAACTTCTTCGCCGACCGGCTGACCGATCGCGACCTCGCGGCGATCTCTGACCGCAAGGGCATGGGAGAGTTGTTGCGCATGGCCCAGCCCACGGTCGACCACTACCTGCCGGCACTGACCATCGCGGGGGCGGCCTCGGACAAGGACAAGCTGATCTTCATGAACGAGTCGATCGACATCGCCTCGGTCTCGATGCGCAGCTTCGTGTTCTGCTGACAGCCGGGTGGGGGAGCGAACGGCTCCCCCTTTCGGCTTTCCACAAATATCCCGGGGGGCTGCGGCGCAGCCGCAGCGGGGGCAGAGCCCCCTCTGACCCCGGGCACAAGGCAAAAGGCCCGCCGGAGATCCCCCGGCGGGCCTTTCCCGTCTCTCTCGCCAGGGCGATTACTTCGCCATCTCCGCGCGCAGCGCCTCGCCCAGCCGGCGGATACCCTCGTCGATGGTCTTGTCGTCAAGCAGAGAGAAGTTCAGCCGGATCGTGTTGCGGTTCGAGCCGTCGGCGAAGAACGCGCCGCCCGGCACGAAGGCGATCTTCTGCGTGCGCAGCGCCTGCGCCAGCAGCTCGGCCCCGTCCATCCCCTCGGGCAGATGCATCCAGACGAACATCCCGCCCTCGGGCCGGGTCCAGTCGACGCCCTCGGGCATGTGATGCCCGAGCGAGGCGAGCATCGCGTTCAGCCGGTGACCATAGACCTCGCGCAGCTTCTCGACATGGCTGTCGAACACCGCCTCGGCCACGCGCGCCACCGCCATCTGGTTCAGCGTCGCGGTCTGCAGATCGGCCGCCTGCTTCATCAGCACCATCTGCTGGATCACCGGCTTCGCCGCCACCACCCAGCCCACGCGCAGACCCGGCGCCAGCGTCTTCGAGAACGAACCGCAATAGATCGTCCGGCACGCCTCCATGTCGCCCTTGCGCGCCTGTTCGAGCGCGAGCATCGGCGGATAGGCGGTGCCGCTGTAACGCAGCGCCTGATACGCACCGTCCTCGATCACCGCGATGTCGAGCGCATCGGCCTTGGCAAGGATCGCCTCGCGTTCGGCGCGATCGAAGGTCAGCCCGGTCGGGTTGGCGAAATCGGCCGAGAGATAGGCGAATTTCACCCTGCCGCCGCGGCTGGCGGCCTTCTGGGTGATCTCCTCGGCGCTGCGATTGGCGCGCGGGTCGATGCGGCCATAGACCGGCTGATAGGCGTTGAACGCGCCGAGCGCCCCGAGATACGTCGGCCAGCCCACCAGCGCGGTGTCCTTGGGATCGAGGAACAGCTTGCCGAGGTAATCGAGCGCCTGCTGCGAGCCGGCGGTGATGAGCACGTTATCGACCGCGCAGCTCACGCCGAGCGTCGCCATGTAACGCACGATCCATTCGCGCAGCGGGGTGTAACCCTCGGAGGGCGCGTATTGCAGCGACTGCGCCGCCTCGGTGTCCGAGGTGGCCCAGGCCAGCGCCTCGGCGAATTCTACGCGCGGAAACAGCGCCGGGTCGGGGATGCCCCCGGCGAAAGAGATGATTTCAGGCTGGTCGAGCAGCTTCAGAAGTTCGCGGATTTCCGAGGCATGCATTCCCTCGGTGCGCGTCGCGAAAAGTTCGGTAACGGACATCTTTCTTCCCCAAATCGGATAGGGCCTGCTGTCGCGCCTTTTTAAGGTAATGTCAATTTGGAATTCATCTGCGCAATTTAATTTCATGAAATTCGCTTGTCACATTTCCGTTTCCGCATCGGGACAGGGCGGGGCCCATGCGAATCTCGGGCCGCGTGCCGGCCCGAGATTCCTTGACAGCGGCGCGATTTGTGGCGCATTCCGGGCGGGCTTCGGTTCCGGGTGTGCCCGGTGAAAAGGGAATGCGGTGCGGCGCCTCGCCAAGTCCGCGACTGTCCCCGCAACTGTAAGCGGCGAGCGAGGGCGCAACGGCCACCGGCTGCAACCGGGAAGGCGCGTCCGGGCGATGACCCGCAAGTCAGGAGACCTGCCGCAGCCTCACCCGATCCGGGCCCGTGCGGGGGTGCACGTGCCGGATGTGGCCCGCGCCCGGGGATCTGCGATCCGGCGCGACATCGGCCCGAACGGAAGGGGTGACCTCGCCATTGGTGCGCGCGGGTCCGGTTTGCCGTCCGCGGGGACCGGGATGTCACGCAAACGGGGCCGGATGCCGGCCTCATCGGGGGAAAGATGGCCCGGTTCGGTTTCTTCACGCTGCTCGCGGCGCTCGGCGCGGCGGTGGCGGCGCTGTTTCTGGCCTCGCTGCTGACCGGCCCGTCGGGGATCGGGGTCGGGCAGGGGCTGCGGGCGCTGATCTCGGGGCGGGGCGGGGCGGATATGGCGGTTCTGGTGATGCAGGAGGTCCGTCTGCCGCGCGCGATCCTCGCGGTGATGGTGGGCGGCGCGCTTGGCCTCGCGGGGGCGATGATGCAGGGCTGGTTGCGCAATCCGCTGGCGGAACCCGGGCTTCTCGGCACGTCGGCCTCGGCCGCGCTCGGTGCGGTGATCGCGCTGCAAAGCGGGCTCGCCACGGCTTTCGCGCTGGCGCTGCCGCTTGCGGCGCTTGGCGGGGCGGCGATCTCGGTCGCGCTGATGGTGGCGCTCAGCGGTCCCCGGGGCAGCACGCTGACGGTGATCCTGTCGGGGGTGGCGATCTCGGCCATCGCGACGGCGGGGACGGCGCTGGTGCTGAACCTCTCGCCCAATCCCTTCGCGGCGAACGAGATCGTGTTCTGGATGATGGGTTCGCTCGCCGACCGCTCGATGAGCCATGTCCAGGTGGCGCTTCTGCCGATGCTGGCGGGGGCTGCGCTGGCGGTGCCGGTGGCGCGCGGTCTCGATGCGCTGACGCTCGGCGAGGATGTGGCGGCGACGATGGGGGTGCGGATCGGGCGGATGCGGCTTTTGACGGTCGCGTCGGTCGCGCTCCTCGTCGGGGCGGCGACGGCGGTCGCGGGGGCGATCGGCTTCGTCGGTCTGGTGATGCCGCATCTGCTGCGCCGCGCGGTGGGCGGGCGGCCGTCGCGGCTGTTGCCGGCCGCGGCGCTCGGCGGGGCGGCGATGGTGCTCGCGGCCGATCTCGCGGTGCGGCTGATCGCGCCCGAGCGCGACCTGAAGCTCGGCGTGCTGACCGCGCTGGTGGGCGCGCCGTTCTTCCTCCACCTCATCCTGAAATCCCGACGCGAGGGGCTGTGATGCTGACACTGACGGATCTGCGCCTCGCGCGTGCCGGCCGCACTGTCCTCGACGGGATCACGCTTTCGGTGGGGCCGGGCGAATGCGTCGGGCTGATCGGCCCGAACGGCGCGGGCAAGACGACGCTGTTACGTGCGGCGCTCGGACTGATTCCGGCGCAGGGGCACAGCTCTCTCGCCGCGCTGCCGCCCGCCGAGCGCGCCCGCGCTGCCGCCTATCTGCCGCAGGGGCGCGAGATCGCCTGGGACATGCCGGTCGAGGCGGTGGTCGCGCTTGGCCGTGCCGCCTGGCCCGGCGCCGCCCGGTCCGAGGACCGCGCCGCCGTCGCCCGCGCTCTCGCCCGCCTCGGCCTCGACGCGCTGCGCCACCGCCCGGTGACGGCGCTCTCGGGCGGAGAACAGGCCCGCGTCCTCCTCGCCCGCGCGCTGGCGCAAGAGGCGCCGCTGATGCTCGCCGACGAACCCACCGCCGGCCTCGACCCGGCGGCGCAGATCGACGCGATGGCGCTGTTCGCGGCGCTCGCGGCCGAGGGGCGCTCGGTCCTCGCCTCGGTCCACGATCTCGGCCTCGCGGCGCGCCACTGCACCCGGCTCGTCGTGCTGAAGGCCGGCCGCGTCGTCGCCGACGGTGCCCCCCGCGCGGTGCTCACCGAAAAGCTCCTCGCCGAAGTCTTCGGTATCCGCGCCTGGATCGGCGACACAGCCGAAGGTCTGGTGTTCCAGCCGCTCTCCCGGCTCTGACACGGGGCGAAAAAGCGCCCGGCCCCCCTTTCGATTCGCTGAAAATATCCCGGGGGAGTCTCCGCAGGAGACGGGGGCAGAGCCCCCTGCACCGGTGCGGCAAAAACGACGAAGGGGGCCCGAAGGCCCCCTTGTCCGATTGCGATATGGTCAAGATCAGTCCTGGAAGCGATGCTTCTCGCCCTCGAAGATCTCGTGACCGCCGAGCACCTTGTGCAGGCGCTCGGTGTCGAGCTTGCCTTCCCAGCGGCTGACCACCACGCAGGCGACCGCGTTGCCGACGAAGTTGGTCAGCGAGCGGCATTCCGACATGAAGCGGTCGACGCCCAGGATCAGCGCCATGCCGGCGACCGGGATCTCCGGCACCACGGCGAGCGTCGCGGCAAGCGTGATGAAGCCCGCGCCGGTCACACCGGCCGCACCCTTCGACGACAGCATCGCGACGAGCAGCAGCAGGATCTGATGACCGAGCGTCAGATCGGTGTTCGTCGCCTGAGCGATGAACAGCGCGGCGAGCGTCATGTAGATGTTGGTGCCGTCGAGGTTGAACGAGTAGCCGGTCGGAACCACCAGACCCACGACGGGACGCGCGCAACCGGCCTTCTCCATCTTGTCCATCAGCGAGGGCAGCGCCGATTCCGACGACGAGGTGCCCAGAACCAGCAGCAGCTCCGCCTTCAGGTAGCTGATCAGCTTCAGCACCGAGAACCCGTTGAGCAGGCACACCGCGCCCAAGATCACCAGCACGAAGATCAGCGAGGTGGCGTAGAACGTGCCCACCAGCCAGGCCAGATTGACGATCGAGCCGAGGCCGTATTTGCCGATGGTGAAGGCGAAGGCGCCGAAGGCGCCGATCGGGGCGACCTTCATCAGGATGGCGACCATGCGGAACACCACGCCCATCGCCGATTCGCAGACCTTGACGAAAGGCGCGGCCTTTTCGCCGATCAGGATGCAGGACACGCCGGTCAGGATCGACACGAACAGCACCTGCAAGATGTCGCCCTGCGTCAGCGGCGAGATGAGCGTCGTCGGAATGATCGCCATCAGGAAGCCGGTGACGGTGGTCTCATGCGCCTTGTCGGCATAGCTCGCCACCGCCTTCGGATCGAGCGTCGCCGGATCGACGTTGAAGCCCGCGCCCGGCTGAACCACGTTCGCCACGATCAGCCCGAGGATCAGCGCGAGCGTCGAGAAGAACAGGAAATAGCCGAACGCCTTGCCGACCACCGAGCCCACGCCCTTCAGGTTCCCCATTCCTGCAAGGCCGGTCACGATGCTCAGGAAGATGATCGGAGAGATGATCATCTTCACCAGTTTGATGAAACCGTCGCCGAAAGGCTTCATCGCGATCCCGAGGTCAGGCCAGTAGTGGCCCAGAATGGCGCCGATGAAGATGGCGACCAGAACCTGGAAGTAAAGCGAGCGGTAAAACGGAATGTGCGGCAGCGCGGTTGCCGCGGAAACGTTCTGTTGCATGACACTCCTCTTGTCAGCTTTCCCGTGTGCCTGGCTAAAATAGAGCCTGTTACGAAACTGTCAGTTTTTCGTGCAGGAAACGACAAGACGCAGGAATAGAACGAAAAATATTCTTGCGTGCCGGTCGAAACTGTTTCATTTTCCGCACAGCAACAATGTTGCGATGCGATTTTCGATACAAAGTCGAGCCACCGGCCCATGCGGTTCCGTCCGCCGGTCCGCACATTGGGGCCGCACATGGGGGGAGGGCCGGATGGCCGAACAGAAAGCTGTTTGCGGTCCGGTCCCGGATCCTGCATCGGGGGACGGAGCTTCGCGCCCCGGCGTGGGCCGGCGCGCACCGGGGCTGCGGCGCGCGCTGATCGCGGCGGTCGCGCTCGTCGCGCTGGTGATCGCTCTGACCGAGATCTACCGGCTCAGCGCCGAGCGCGGGAGCGCGCATCTGGCCGCGACCGGGCGGGCCACGGCGCAGGCGCGGGCCTCGGGGCTGGCGTCCGAGGTGGCGCATCAGCGTGCGGTCGTGGCCATCCTCGCAGGCGACCGCGACGTGATCGAGGCGCTCTCCGCTCCGACCGGGACCCGCGGTCAGGCGCTGTCGGAAAAGCTCGAACGGCTGCGCGATGCGGCGGGGGGATCGGTTCTTTATATCGTGTCGGACGACGGCACCGCGCTTGCCGCCTCGAACTGGAACGAACCCGACAGCTTTCGCGGATCGAACTATCGGTTTCGCAGCTATTTCAGCGATGCGATGCAGTCGGGGGCGGGAGTGGAATACGCGCTCGGTTCCGTCAGCCGGCGGCCGGGCCTGTATCTGTCGCAGCGTGTCGGGCCGGAGGGGGCGGCGCTCGGGGCGGTGATCGACAAGGTGGATTTCGCCGAGACAGAAGCCGCCTGGCAGCGCAGCGGCGGACACACGGTGGTGGTGGATGCCTCCGGCCGGGTCACCCTGACCTCGGAGCCGGGGCTGCGCTTCGGCCCGCTGCCCGCGCTTGACGAGGGGCGGTTGCGGCTCGTCGAGCCGGTGGCCGGAACGCCCTGGACGCTGGTGATGACGCTCTCGCTTGCCGAGGTGCGCCGTCAGGCGATGATGAATACCGTGATGGCGGGGCTGGGGCTGTTGCCTCTGCTGTCGGGGCTTGGGTATTTCCTGCGCCGCCGGCGCCGGGCGCTGGCGCGGGCACGCGCCGAGCTGACCTATCGCCAGGATCTCGAACGCGAGGTCGCCGCCCGCACCCGGGAGCTGTCGGGCGAAATCCGCGAGCGTGTCGATGCCGAGAAGCGCCTTGCCGAGATGCAGGGCCGTCTGGTGCAGGCGAACCGGCTGGCGACGCTCGGTCAGGTGACGGCGGGGGTGGCGCATGAGGTCAATCAGCCGCTGGCCACGATCCGGCTGCTTGCCGAGAACGGGCAGGCGATGCTTGCCGCCCCCGATCCTGCTCCGGCTCTGCCAGAGGTGGCGGGCAATCTCGACCAGATCGTGCGCATGTGCGAACGCATCCAGACCATCACGTCGGAGCTGCGCGGCTTCTCGCGCAAGGCGGGCGGCGGGCACGAGGCGGTCTCCTTCGCCGAAGCCTGGGAGGCGTCGCTTCTGCTCTCGGCCAGCCGGCGCGCGGCCGACCGGGTGCGCCTGATCGCCCCCGACATTCCCCCGGGCCTGCGGGTGATGGCCGAGAAGGTGCGTCTGGAACAGGTGCTGGTGAACCTGCTGCAAAACGCCCACGAGGCGCTTCACGACCGCCCCGACCCCGAGATTCGCGTGACCCTCTCGCGCAGCACGGACGCTGCGGGCGCGCGCTGGATTACCTGCACCGTCGCCGACAACGGCCCGGGCCTCGCGCCCGAGGTGGCGGGCAACCTGTTCTCGCCGTTCCTGACCACGAAGGCGCAGGGGCTCGGCCTCGGTCTGGTGATTTCGCAAGGTATCATGCGCGATTTCGGCGGCCGGTTGCGGGCCGATCCGCCCGGGCCCGGACGCGGCGCGCGGTTTCACATCGACCTGAGGGAGGCGGACTGATGGCCGATGAGATTGCCGCGGCACCGGTGGGCGGTCTGGTGCGGCTGGTCGAGGACGACGCGGCGTTGCGTGCGGCGCAGATGCAGGGGCTGCGGCTGCGCGGCTTCGAGGTCGAGGAAAATGCCTCGGCCGCCGAGGCGCTCGCCGATCTCGGGGCGGGATATCCGGGCGTCGTGCTGTCGGATGTGCGGATGCCGGGGATGGATGGGCTCGAATTCGCGCAGCGCCTCCATGCGCTCGATCCGGAGCTGCCGGTGATCTTGCTGACCGGGCATGGCGATGTCGAGATGGCGGTGCAGGCGCTGAAGGGGGGGGCCTATGATTTCCTGACCAAGCCCGTGCCGACCGAGGTGTTGCACGCCACGCTGCGCCGTGCGCTTTCCGCGCGCCGGCTGGTGCTGGAGAACCGCGCGCTGCGGCTGGCGCGCGCGGATGCGGCCGGCGACGACGGTCTGATCGGTACCAGCGGCGCCATCGTGCATCTGCGAGAGACCGCCGAGCGGGTGGCTGAGGCCTGCCTCGACACGCTGATCACCGGCGGATCCGGGGCGGGCAAGGAGCGTCTGGCGCGGATGCTGCACCGGCAAAGCCCGCGCCGCGCGCGCCCCTTCGTCGCGGTGAACTGCGCCGCGATCTCGCCCGAGCGGTTCGATGCCGAATTCCTGGGCGTGGCGGCCAGCCGCTCCAATCCCGGACGTCAGATCGGCCGTCTCGAACGGGCGCATCGGGGGATGCTGTTTCTCGACGAGATTGACGCGCTGCCGATGGATCTGCAGGCCCGGCTGCTGAACGTGATCGAAACCGGCGAGGTCTGGCCGGTGGGCGCCGAAGCGCCGCGTCCGCTCGATCTGTGGGTGGTGGCCTCGACGCGGGCCGATCTCGGCGCGCTGGCCGAGGCCGGCCGGTTCCGTGCCGATCTGCGCTACCGGCTGTCCGGACTGGTGCTGACGGTGCCGCCGCTTCGCGACCGTCCGGGCGATGTTCCCTTGCTGTTTCGCCATTTCGTGCTGCAGACGGCGGCCCGGCTCGGCCGGCCGGTGCCGCCGCTGACCCTCGCGCTCGAGGCGCGGCTGATCAGCCATGACTGGCCGGGCAACCTGCGCGAGCTGAGCCAGTTCGCGGAGCGCCATGTTCTGGGCGTCGAGGCCGCACCCGAGGCCGGCTTCGACCCGGGCGGCGAGGTCGGTCTTGCGGAGCGCGTCGCCGATTACGAGGCCGCGATCCTGCGCGATGCGCTGCGCATGGCGCGCGGCAACGCTTCGGTGGCGATGGTGCGGCTGAAGCTGCCGCGCAAGACCTTCTATGACAAGCTCACCCGCCATGGCATCAACCCGGCCGATTTCCGCAATCGCAGCTGAGGGGCTGGTTGATCGAAGGGCTCCGGTTGCAAGCGCCCCGGCCGCAAGGGCCTGCCGGTGAGAGAAGCCGTTTCCGCTCCGGCAGCCGCGATGCCCAAGCGCTGTTGGTCGCGCTGCCTTCCCGCCCTCCTGCGGGGGGGGAACTGCGGCGCGCCGCCCCGCCTTCGCCGCGCTGGTGGGGCGGTCAATAGATATACCGGATCTGACCCGACCAGAATTCCTCCAGCAGGCGCATCGTCATGCGCGTGGCCTCTTCGCTCTCGCCAAAAGTGCTTTCTCGTTCCAGTTCTTCGGCGTGGCGGTTCAGCAGAGTTCCGACGGTCGCACGCATCGCCACCCCCTTGGGGGTCAGCCGGATCCTGACCGATCGGCGGTCCACCTCGCTGCGCTGGTGGTGCAGATAGCCGGTCTCGACCAGCTTCTTCAGATTGTAGCTGACGTTCGATCCCTGATAGTAGCCGCGGCTGCGCAGCTCGCCCGCCGTCACCTCGTTTCCGGCGATGTTGAACAGCAACAGCGCCTGAACCGGATTGATCTCCAGCACGTCCAGTCTCTCGAACTCGTCCTTGATCACATCGAGAAGCAGCCGGTGCAGCCGCTCGATCAGCGCGATGCACTCCAGATACCCCGCAAGGATCCGCCCCGGCCTCTGCCGCTCTCCCGCCCCGATCGGGATCTGCATCGTCACGTGCCCCGTCCTCCATGCCGAACGGGGAGAGACTGGCGCACAAAACCGAATATTCGGTTAAGCGCCGGGGGATGCCGCTTTCGGCTTTCCACAAATATCCCGGGGGAGTCGCGGCAGGGCCGCGACGGGGGCAGCGCCCCCGTATCTGTGCTGTCCCCGGCGGGACGAGCTCAGAGTTTCAGATGACGGCTGCGGGCGAAATCGGCGATGGTGCCGAGAAGTTCGCAATATTCGGTCGGGCAGGGCAGCGCACCGGAGACCCAGGGATACAGATCCTGATCGTTTTCTTCTAGCAGCCGGTCGTAAAGTTCGAGTGTCGCCGCGTCCATCGTCGCGAGTTTCGCGTCAGCCCAGGGCCCGAGGATCAGGTCCATCTCCTTGGTGCCGCGCCGCCAGCTGCGCATCCGCATCCGCTTCAGACGCGCTTCGGGTGTTTCCGCCACGGGTTCGCTCATCGGGGTCCTCCTGCCGCTGCATCATGCCGCGCCTAGTTCGCTCGTGCCACCGCCGTCGCTCCGGGTCAAGCCCGCCCGGGCCCGGTCCCCGATCCACACCCTTGATCCGTTCGGGGGGCGGGCGTAAAGACTGACGACGGTCTGTCTCAACCGGAGGTTCCCCGACATGGCTTTCCTTTCCGACACGCTTGCGCGCGTGAAGCCCTCGTCCACGATCGCGATCAGTAACAAGGCGCGGGAAATGAAGGCCTCCGGGCGCGATGTCATCGCGCTGAGCGCGGGCGAACCCGATTTCGACACGCCCGACACCATCAAGCGTGCCGCCATCCGCGCCATCGAAGAGGGCAAGACCAAGTATACCGCCGTCGACGGTATCCCGGAACTGAAGCAGGCGATCTGCGACAAGTTCGCCCGCGAGAACGGGCTGAGCTATACCCCCTCGCAGATCACCGTGGGCACCGGCGGCAAGCAGGTCCTTTATAACGCGCTCGTCGCCACGCTGAACCCCGGCGACGAGGTGCTGATTCCTGCCCCTTACTGGGTGAGCTATCCCGACATGGTGCTTCTGGCCGGCGGCACGCCCACCTTCGTCGAAGGCAACATGCAGACCGGCTACAAGATCTCGGCCGAGCAGCTCGAGGCGGCGATCACGCCGAAGACCAAGTGGTTCATCTTCAACTCGCCCTCGAACCCCTCGGGCGCGGCCTACAGCCGGGACGAGTTGAAGGCGCTGACCGATGTGTTGTTGCGTCACCCCGATGTCTGGGTGCTGTCCGACGACATGTATGAGCATCTGCTGTTCGACGGCCGCGAATACGCCACGCCCGCGCAGGTCGAGCCCGCTCTGGCATCGCGGACGCTGACGGTGAACGGCGTCTCCAAGGCCTATGCGATGACCGGCTGGCGCATCGGCTATGCCGGCGGCCCCGAGACGCTGATCAAGGCGATGGCCAAGGTGCAGTCGCAGTCGACCTCGAACCCGTCCTCGATCAGCCAATATGCCGCCGTCGAGGCGCTGACCGGGCCGCAGGATTACATTCACGACAGTCTCGCCGTGTTCCAGCGCCGCCGCGATCTGGTGGTCGCCGGTCTGAATGCCTGCCCGGGCATCACCTGCCCGACGCCCGAAGGCGCGTTCTACGTCTACCCCTCGGTCGCCGGCTGCATCGGCAAGACCTCGGCGAGCGGCGTGAAGATCGTCAATGACGAGGCCTTCGCCTCGGCGCTGCTGGAAGAGCAGGGGGTCGCCGTGGTGTTCGGCGCGGCCTTCGGGCTGAGCCCGAACTTCCGCATCAGCTATGCGACCTCGGACGCGGCGCTGACCGAGGCCTGCCGCAGGATCAGGCTGTTCTGCGAAGGTCTGAACTGAGGTCTGAGCGGCAGGAATGACGCAGAACGGGGTCGGCGGGTCGCGCCGGCCCCGTTTTCATGTCCGGGCCAGGGGGGCGCATCGGACGGACCGCGCGAGGGGGCTCTGCCCCCTCTTGGCCTGACGGCCAATTCACCCCCGGGATATTTGCGGCAAAGCGAAAGCCAAAGGCCGGTCTCCGGTGTCAGCGGGCGACGCACCACGGGCCGCGCCAGAACCGCACGATCAGCGTGAGCCCGGTGCAGGCCAGTCCCACCACCAGACCGAGCCAGATCCCCTGCGCCCCTCCTCCGAAAGTGAAGCCGAGCAGGTAGCTCGCCGGCAGGCCGATCCCCCAATAGCAGGTGACCGCGACCCACATCGGCACGCGCGTGTCCTGCACCCCGCGCAACAGACCGAGCGCCATGACCTGTGTCGCGTCAAACAGCTGGAACAGCCCGGCGACGGCCAGAAGCGCGATGCCGACGGCCATGATCTCGGGGGCCTCGGGTTTCGCCGGGTCGAGGAACAGCGCGACGAGCGGGCCGGGGATGAGCAGGAATGCCGCGACCACGACGGCGCCGAAGCACAGCGACAGCGCCTGAGCGACCCAGGCCCCCATGCGCAGCGCTGCGCGGTCGTGCCGCCCGAAGGCGCGCCCGGCCCGCACGGTCGCGGCACTCGACAGCCCCATGTGGACCATGAAGGTCAGCATGGCGAGTTCCATCGCGATGCCATGGGCCGCGAGCGGCACCGTGCCGATCCAGCCCATCATCAGCGCCGTCGCCTGGAACAGCCCCGATTCCGCGAGCGCCGTCAGCCCGATCGGCACCCCGAGCCGCGCCATCGTGCGCGCCGCCTCCCAGTCCGGGCGCCACAGTCGCTGGAACAGACCGAACCGGCGCATCTGCGGCTGACGTGCCGCGTAGCCGACCAGCGCCGCCGCCGTGACCAGCTGCACGACGACCGAACTCACCGCCGCGCCGCGCAGGCCAAGCTCGGGGAAGCCGTAGCGACCGAAGATCAGCACCCAGTTCAGCGCGATGTTGATCCCCACCCCGATCAGCGTCACGGCGAGAACGACACGGGTGCGTTCGAACGCGCTGAGGCACGATTTCACCACCGCCACGGTCAGCGCCGGGAACATGCCGATCATCGACACGCGCAGGAACTGCTGGGCGAGATCGGCGATGTCGTCTTCCTGTCCCATCAGTCGCAGCAGCGCGCCCGAATGGAACAGCACCGGCTGGATCGCCGCGGCATAGCCCAGAGACAGCCACAGCGCCATGCGGGTATCGCGCCGCACCTGTGTCTCGTCACCCGCGCCGAGCGAGGCGGCAACCCGCCCCATCAGCGCATAGGACACGCCCGAGCCCACCACGAACAGCACGAAGAACAGCCCCGCCGCCAGCACCACCGCGGCCAGCTCGCGCACGCCATACCAGCCCATCATCACCGTATCGACGGTATGCAGCCCCACCTGCGCGAGGTTCGAGCCGATGATCGGCAGCCCGAGCACGAGAAGGGCGCGGGCATGACCCGGAGGACTGGACGCGGGGGGGAGGGAGATGGAACCGGACATGGCGCGCAAGCTATCGGTGCGGTTCCGCGCCGTCCAGAGCCCGCGCGCGGGCTCTGGCATTTCGGGAGGTCAGGCCTTCGCGGCCGCGGTCCGGGCAGCGGCCTGCGCCGGGTGCAGCGCCGCGCCGAGGATATGCTCGGAAGCGCGCACCACATGGCTTGCGTGGCCCACGATCAGCGGATCGGGCAGGGTGGCGATGGCCGGATCCTTGTCGGGGTAATCCAGCGTCGACAGGAAATGCTTCATGCAGTTCAGCCGGGCGCGCTTCTTGTCGTTCGACTTGACGATGACCCAGGGGCTGTCAGCGGTGTCGGTGTAGAAGAACATCGCCTCCTTCGCCTCGGTGTAATCGTCCCATTTGTCGAGCGAGGCAATGTCGATCGGGCTGAGCTTCCAGCGTTTGAGCGGGTCGGTGCCGCGCTCGGCGAAGCGGCGGCGCTGCTCGTCACGGGTCACCGAGAACCAGTATTTGTAAAGCCGCACCCCCGAACGCACCAGCATCCGTTCGAGTTCGGGCGTCTGGCGCATGAATTCGAGGTATTCGGACGGCGTGCAAAAGCCCATCACCCGCTCGACCCCGGCGCGGTTGTACCAGGAGCGGTCGTAGAACACCATTTCGCCCGCGGTGGGCAGGTGCTGGATATAGCGCTGGAAGAACCACTGACCCTTCTCGACCTCGGTCGGCTTGTTCAGCGCGACGACGCGGGCGAAGCGGGGGTTGAGATGCTCCATGAAGCGCTTGATCGTGCCGCCCTTGCCCGCAGCATCGCGGCCCTCGAACAGGATGACGAATTTCTGCCCCGTCTCCTGCGCCCAGATCTGCACTTTCAGCAGTTCGGCCTGCAAAAGCGCCTTCTCCTTCTCATAGGCGGGTCGGCCCATCCGGCGCGGATAGGGGTATTTGCCGCTTTCGAAGGCCAGACGGATCGCATTCGGATCGACCGTCGGGAATACCTTCGGGCCTTCAAGGCGGCCTTCTCCGGGCTCGGTGTCGGGCTGCTCCCCGGACAGCGGCACCGTCTCGGCACCCGTCGGGCCGCTTTGCGGCGCGACGGCCGTCACGGCAGGCTCCCGGGCGGGAACGGCACTCTGGTTCAGGTCTTCCATGGCGCTCTCCTGTTGGTCATTTGCCTATCGTGACGCAAATGTGACAACGCCGCCTTGATGCCGATCAAAATTCGTTATCCCGGATGCCGGATTCGCGTCTTTTCATCTCCGCCTGACAGGCAGATGATCCACCCGGATCCATTTCCGGCCTGCAAGGAGTCCTCCATGATTACGCTTTACGGCATCGCTCATTCCCGCGCGACGCGCACCATCTGGGCGCTCGAGGAACTCGGCCTCGCCTGGCGCCATGTTCCTGTCATCCAGGCGCCGCGGATGCGCCGGATGGGACGCGATCCGCTGGCCGCGGATGCTGCGCTGAATACCGTTTCGCCCGCGTTCCTGCGTCTGTCGCCTGCGGGTGCGATCCCGGTGATCGACGACGACGGCTTCGTGCTCGGCGAATCCCTCGCGATCAATCTCTACCTTGCCGAGAAAGCGGGTGGCCCGCTCGCGCCCAGTGACGCCATCGAACGCGCCCGCATGACCGAGGTCTCGCTCTACGCCGCCACCTGGATCGAGGACGCAGCGCTCGTCATCGACAAGAATGCCGAGGCGGCGAGCCCCGACGCCGCAGCCCTCGCCGCGGCCGCGGCGAAGCTCGCCCGCCCGCTCGACGTGCTCGAAGGCCGGCTCGCCGCCGAGGGCGGACTGGTCGGCGGCCGGTTCACCATCGCCGACGTGGGCGTCGCCGAGATCCTGCGCTACGCCCGCCCCGCGACGGCGCTGTTCGACGCCCGCCCGCATCTCAAGGCCTGGCTCGCCGCCTGCCAGTCGCGCCCCGCGTTTCAGAAGATGTGGGCCCTGCGCGAGGCCGAGGTGATCTGACCTCTCCGCCGGCCTGTCCTGCCGGACGACCCTCCCGAACCGTGCCGCGCTCCCTCTCTTTCATCTTTCCGAAAATATCCCGGGGGTGAGCGCGGCACGCGCGAGGGGGCAGCGCCCCCTCTCTTCCTCTCCGCCCCGAGTTTCAGGCCCCCGGCACCGATCCGCCGAGGCCCGGCTTGCTCCCGCCCCCCTGCCTGCGCTATCCCTGACACGACGGGCACCGTTGGGGGTGCCAAAGCCCGACAGACACGACAGAAAGCAGGCAGCATGGCCGACGATCTCCTTTCGCAACAGGCAGAGACCTATGACGCCTCCTCGATCGAGGTGCTCGAGGGGCTCGAGCCGGTGCGCAAGCGGCCCGGCATGTATATCGGCGGCACCGACGAGCGCGCGCTGCATCACATGGTGGCGGAAATCCTCGACAACGCCATGGACGAGGCCGTCGCCGGCCACGCCAACCGCATCGAGGTCGAGATGAACGCCGACGGCTCGATCACCGTGCGCGACAACGGCCGCGGCATCCCGGTCGATCCGCATCCGAAATTCCCCGGCAAATCGGCGCTCGAAGTCATTCTGTGCACGCTGCACGCCGGCGGCAAGTTCTCGAACAAGGCCTATTCGACCTCGGGCGGTCTGAACGGCGTCGGCTCCTCGGTGGTCAACGCGCTTTCCGACAGCATGATCGTGCAGGTCGCGCGCAACCGCGAACTCTATGAACAGCGCTTCTCGCGCGGCGTGCCGCTCGGCCCGGTCGAGAAGCTCGGCGCGGCGCCGAACCGGCGCGGCACCACCGTCACCTTCCATGCCGACCCCGAGATCTTCGGCGCGCTGACGCTGAAACCCGCCCGCGTGTTCCGCATGACGCGCTCGAAGGCCTTCCTGTTCTCGGGCGTGGAAATCCGCTGGAAGACCGCCATCGCCGATGGCGACACCCCGATGGAGGCGGTGTTCCACTTCCCGAACGGCCTCGCCGACTTCCTGAACGAGACCCTCACCGGCACCGAGACCTATTCCGAGCGTCCCTTCGCCGGCAAGGTCAGCTTCGAGGAGAAGTTCGGCGTGCCGGGCTCCGTCGAATGGGCGATCAACTGGACGCCGATGCGCGACGGTTTCATCTCGTCTTACTGCAATACCGTGCCGACGCCCGAAGGCGGCACCCACGAGGCGGGCTTCTGGGCCGCGATTCTCAAGGGCGTGCGTGCCTATGGCGAGATGGTCGGCAACAAGAAGGCCGCGCTCGTCACCCGCGAAGACCTGCTGACCGGCGGCTGCGCGCTTTTGTCGGTGTTCATCCGCGAGCCCTCCTTCGTCGGCCAGACCAAGGACCGGCTGTCGACGGAAGAGGCCGCGAAATGGGTCGAGGTGGCCGTCCGCGACCATTTCGACAACTGGCTTGTCGCCGATCCGAAATCGGCGGGTGCGATCCTCGATTTCCTCGTGCTGCGCGCCGAGGAGCGGCTGAAGCGCCGGCAGGAAAAGGAAACGCAGCGCAAATCCGCCACCAAGAAACTGCGCCTGCCCGGCAAGCTGGTGGATTGCTCGGCCAAGGACCGTTCGGGCACCGAGCTGTTCCTCGTCGAGGGCGATTCGGCCGGCGGTTCGGCCAAGATGGCGCGCGACCGCGAGCATCAGGCGCTGTTGCCCCTGCGCGGCAAGATCCTGAACGTTCTGGGCGCGGCGAGCTCCAAGCTCGGCCAGAACCAGGAGATCAACGATCTCGCGCAGGCGCTCGGCACCGGGATGGGCAGCAAGTTCCGCCTCGACGATCTGCGCTACGACAAGATCATCATCATGACCGATGCCGATGTCGACGGGGCGCATATCGCGTCCCTTCTGATGACGTTCTTCTTCACCCAGATGCGGCCTCTGGTCGACAAGGGGCATGTGTATCTGGCCTGTCCGCCGCTTTATCGGCTGACCCAGGGCGCGCGCCGGATCTATGTCTCGGACGATGCCGAGAAGGAAGAATGGCTGAAGAAGGGCCTCGGCGGCAAGGGCAAGATCGACGTGCAGCGCTTCAAGGGCCTTGGCGAGATGGATGCCAAGGATCTGAAGGATACCACGATGAACCCGACCAGCCGCAAGCTGATCCGCGTCACCACCGCCGAGGATTTCCCCGGCGAGACCGGCGATATCGTCGAGCGGCTGATGGGCAAGAAGCCCGAGATGCGCTTCCAGTTCATTCAGGAAAACGCCCGCTTCGTCGAGGATCTGGACGTTTGATCCGCGCTTAGTCGGTTTCGGAAAAACAAAGGAAAGTCATCCGGATGCAGATCGTCTTTCACCTCGGTGCCTATTCGAGCGACGTCGAACATCTGGCCGGGGGGCTGATGGCGAACCCGGAGGTTCTGGCCGCGCACGGCATCTGGTGTCCGGCCCCGGCTTCCTATCGCGCCACGCTGCGCGAGATCGTCTCGGGGCTCGGCGGGGCTGTTGCCGACGATGCGACGCAGGAGCGGGTGCTCGATCTGTGCCTCGAGGGCGCTCCCTCCGATGTGCGCCGGCTGGTGCTTTACGGCGGCAATTTCCTGTCCGCTCCCGAGCGTGTGATCACGCAGCGCGGGCTTTATCCTTTCGCGGGCGACCGGGTGCGCGGCCTCGTCAATCTGTTTCCGGAAGACGATCTGACCTTCTGCCTTGCCACGCTGAACCCGGCGATCCTGCTGTCGAACATGCTGACCCGGCAATCCGGGCGCCGCAGCTATGACGATATTCTTGCCGGTCAGCCGCCCGAGACGCTGCTCTGGGGCCCGGTCATCGCCCAGATCGCCGAGGCGGCCTCGGGCCGTTCGTTCCTGGTCTGGGCGAACGAGGATATGCCGTTTTTGCAGCCGCTGCTGATGCGGCGTCTGGCCGGGCTGCCCGATGGGGGCGCGGCGCTGAACGCCGAGAACAGCCTGCTCGCGCAGCTGGTCTCGACGGCCGGGATGGAGGAATTCGAGCGCCGCCTGTCCGCTTTGCCTGCCGCGGAGAGATACGGGGCGGCCCGCGATGCGCTGGTCGCCGAGGTGCTGGAGATCTTCGCCCTCGCCGATCAGACCGAGGCCGAGGTGGCGCTGCCCGGCTGGGATCAGGGGTTCGTCGATCAGCTCGGTTCGGGATACGAGCGCGACATGCGCGATGCTGCCGCGATCCGTGGCGTGGAACTGCTCAGCGTCGCCTGAGGGCCGGCCCGGCCGATGTGCCGCGATCCCGGGGGCAGGGCCAGCGCCATTGCCCCCGGGAGGTGTATTATTTGCGCGTCAGGGCGAAAGCGCCGCCGCCGGCGGTGACCAGATAGAGGAACGCGAAGCACAGGCTGACCGCCAGCGCGCCGCCATTCTCCGTCGGGAAGAAGCTCTTCGGGAAATGCGCGATGAAATAGGCAAAGGCCATTTCGCCCGACAGCACAAAGGCGACGAGGCGCGTCTGCAGTCCGATCAGCAGAGCGGCGCCCAGGATCAGCTCGATCAGCCCGGCGAACCACGGCATCGAGCCGGTCGGCGGCATGAACACGCCGGCGTGGAAGTGGAAGATCTTGGCAAGGCCGAAGTTGAGCATCACCAGGCCGAGGACGATGCGCAGCAGCCCGAGCGCGTAAGGCTGCCAGGCGTTCAGTTTCTGCTCCATGTCTGTTCCTTTCAAAAGAGGCCATCGCGGCCCGGGGAGGAGGGTCGCCCGCCGGCTCGGCGGCGGATCGTCTCTGTCTAGCCCGAAACCGGCCTGCTGCGAACCCTTGCTTCGTTTCCGCTTCGCGCAACGGTTGTGCGGCGACGAGCGAAGCCCGCGGCCCGGGATCTGCAACGGCCCGATGCCTGAACCCGTCTGGCACCGGCGCATGAAAAAGGGCCGCCCGGATGGGGCAGCCCTTCGATGGGTCAGCTCGTTCCGGCCCGGGCGCCTGCGCGCCCCGGGACGTTGGACGGGATCAGATCTCGTCCAGCGCCTCGATGGCCTTCTGGAGCTCGTCCTTCGAGACTTCCTTCTCGGCGACCTTGGCATTGCCGACGATGTAATCGACGACCTTGTCCTCGAAGATAGGGGCGCGAAGCTGCTGCTGCATCTGCGGGTTCTTCTGCACGAACTCGAAGAACGCACGCTCCTGACCCGGATACTGACGGGCCTGGTTCAGCACGGCCTGAGTGAACTCGGCATCCGAAACCTCGATATCCTGACGACGGCCGATCTCGGCGAGCAGCAGGCCAAGGCGCACGCGACGCTCGGCGAGCTTGTTGTGCTCGGCGGTCGGCTCCATGGCGGCGTGGTTGTGCTCGTGATCGTCCGGGTGCTCTTCGTGATAGAGCTGATGGGCGATCTGATGCGCCTCGGCCTCGACCAGCGAGGGCGGCAGCTCGAAGCTCACCTTGGTGTCGAGCGCATCGAGCAGGCCACGCTTCAGGATCGCACGCGCGGCGCCGACATATTCGGCTTCCAGACGCTCGGCGATCTGCTTCTTCAGCGCGGCGAGGTCCTCGGCACCGAACTTCTTCGCCAGCTCGTCATCGAGCTCGGCTTCCTTCGGCGCCTTGACGGCCTTCACGGTGCACTTGAACACGGCTTCCTTGCCGGCCAGGTGCTTCGCGCCGTATTCGGCCGGGAAGGTGGTCTTCACTTCGACTTCGTCATCGGCCTTGGCGCCGAGGAGCTGGTCCTCGAACCCCGGGATGAAGGTGTTCGAGCCGAGGATCAGCGGGTAATCCTCGCCCTTGCCGCCCTCGAAGGGCTCGTCGCCGAGGAAGCCCTCGAAGTCGATCACGACCTGATCGCCTTCCTTGGCCTTCGACCCCTTGCGGCGGTCCTCGAAGGACTGCGCGGTCTTGGCGAGGTTCTTCAGCGCTTCCTCGACGGCCTCGTCATCGGCCTTGACGGTCAGACGCTCCAGCTCGACGCCGGAGAAATCGACATCCGGGATCTCGGGAAGGGCTTCGTATTCGACGGTGACGGTGACGTCATCGCCTTCCTTCCAGGTTTCGCCGTCCTTCATCTCGACCTTGGGCTGCTGCGCCGGACGGTCGCCGTTCTTGTCGAACATGTCCTTCATCGCGCCGTCGACGGCTTCCTGCATGGCATCGCCGAGCACACGCTGACCGAAGGTCTTGCGCATCATCGCCATCGGCACGTGGCCCTTGCGGAAGCCCTTCATCTCGACTTCGGGCTGCGCTTCCTGAAGCTTCTCGGTGACTTTCGCATCGAGCTCGGCGGCGGGGATGGTGATCTGGTAGCCGCGCTTCAGGCCTTCGTTCAGCGTCTCGGTGACCTGCATGGAGTTCCTCTATCTGCATGGGCGCGCCACGGACGGGCGCGCAACATTCCCGAAATTTCAGCCGCCCTTCTATTGGGGGCGGGGGGCGGAGGCAAGGCGAAAAGCTGTGTGCGCAAGCCCTGCGCCGGGGGCTGCGGGCGGTTTCGCGCGGGATAGGACGGCGGGTGCGCGCGACGGGCGCCCCGGCGACGGCTTGCGCTTGCGATACCGCGCGCGAGGCCGTAAGCCGGGGGCGACCAAGGAGGGCCCGCCATGCCGCATTTCCTGAAAACCACCGATGCCGATTTCGACAGCCGTTTCACGCAGATCCTCGGGCTGAAGCGCGAGGACAGTCCCGATGTCGATGCGGCCGTGGCGGCGATCATCGACGACGTGCGCCGGCGCGGCGACGCGGCGGTGATCGAGCTCACCGCGAAATTCGACCGGCTGGAGTTGCGCCCCGACACGCTCGCCTTCACCGAGGCGGAGATCGAGGCCGAGATCGCCCGCGTGCCCGAGGCCGAGCGCGAGGCGCTCGAACTCGCGGCCGAACGCATCCGCGCCTATCACGTGCGGCAGATGCCGGAAGATGCGCTGTGGACCGATCCCACGGGCGCGGAACTCGGCTGGCGCTGGACGCCGGTCTCGGCGGCGGGGCTTTACGTGCCGGGGGGGCTTGCCAGCTATCCGTCCTCGGTGCTGATGAACGCCATTCCGGCCAAGGTGGCTGGGGTCGAGCGTCTCGTCGTCGCCTGTCCGACGCCGGGCGGTGCGGTCAATCCGCTGGTGCTGCTGGCGGCGCGGATCGCGGGCGTCGACAAGGTGTATCGCGTCGGCGGCGCGCAGGCCATCGCCGCGCTGGCCTATGGCACGGCGACGATTCATCCGGTCGACAAGATCACCGGGCCGGGCAACGCCTTCGTCGCCGCGGCGAAGCGGCGCGTCTTCGGCAAGGTCGGCATCGACATGATCGCCGGCCCGTCCGAGATCCTGTGCATCGCCGATCATACCGCGAACCCGGAATGGGTGGCGATCGACCTGCTCAGCCAGGCCGAGCACGATCAGAGCGCGCAGGCGCTGCTGCTGACGCCCGATGCCGATCTTGCCGCCCGCGTGGTGGCCGAGATCGAGAAGCGCCTCGAAACCCTCGAACGGCGCGAGATCGCCGGGGCGAGCTGGCGCGATTACGGCACCGTCATCGTGACCCGCGATCTGGCCGAGGCGGCGCGCCTGTCGGACCGCGTCGCCCCCGAGCATCTGGAACTGTGCGTCGCCGATCCGGATGCGCTCGCGGCCGAGATCCATCACGCCGGGGCGATCTTCCTCGGTTCCTGGACGCCCGAGGCGATCGGCGATTACGTCGGCGGGCCGAACCACGTGCTGCCCACGGCGCGTTCGGCGCGGTTCTCCTCCGGATTGTCGGTTCTGGACTTCCTCAAGCGCACGACCCTTGCCAAGATGAGCATGAACTCGCTTGCCGCCATCGGCCCCTCGGCCGAGACGCTGGCCAAATCCGAGAGCCTTCAGGCGCATGGCCTGTCGGTGCGGGCGCGCCTCGATGCGCTGAACGCGACGAAGTGAGGGATCCCGGCCGCGCGCCCCGTTTGACTGGGCGCGCGGTTGACGACACTATGACAGACGGCCCGGCCCCGCACCGGGCCGGAGTTTACTGAGCAAGGAAGACGCCCGATGACCCGCATCTCCCGTCTGGATTTCGACGATACCGGCCTGCCGCCGAGCAGCCCCGAGATCGAGCAGGAGCGCCGCGTCGCCATCCACGATCTGATGGAGGACAATTCCTTCGCTCTGCCCGGCCGCGACGGCGAGACGCCGCCCGAGGGGCCGTTCGCGCTGCGCCTCGCGGTGCGTGACGGGCGGCTGGTGTTCGACACCACCACCGAGGCGGGCGACAAGCTCGCCGAGTTTCATCTGTCCTTCGGCCCGTTCCGGCAGGCGATCAAGGATTACTTCCAGATCTGCGCGAGTTACTTCGAGGCGGTGAAAACCCTGCCGCCCGGCCAGATCGAGGCCATCGACATGGCGCGGCGCGGCATCCACAACGAGGGCGCCCGGCTGTTGCAGGAGCGTCTGGAGGGCAAGGCGGTTCTCGACATCGACACCGCGCGGCGCCTGTTCACGCTGGTTTGCGTTCTCAGCCAGGCGAAATAACGCGATGAGCGACATTCCTCAGGCGGTGCTGTTCTGCTGCGACCACAACGCCACGCGCTCGCCCATGGCCGAGGGGATGATGAAGCAGTTCTACGGCCGGCGCATGTATGTGCAATCGGCCGGGGTGAAGTCGGACCTCGACATCGACGGTTTCGCCATCACCGTGTGCCACGAGATCGGCGTCGATCTGCAACGCCACCGCTCACGCTCGTTTCACGAGCTGCAGGAATGGGGCGACGATCTGGGGGCGTTCGATCTGGTGGTCGCGCTCAGCCCCGCGGCGCTGCGCCATGCGCAGGAACAGACCCGGCGGTTTCACATCGACGTCGAATACTGGCCGATCATGGACCCCACCGGCATCGGCGAAGGGCGAGAGGCGCGCCTCGACGCCTATCGCCAGAGCCGCGACCAGATCCGGGCGCAGATCCTGAAGCGCTTCGGCCCGCCCACGGAACCCCAGAAGGAGAGCGTTTGATGACCGCCCCGCATATCGCCCCCCGCATGACCGCGCTGTCGGTGGTCTCGGCCTATTACGAGGCCTTCAACCGCGACGATACCGACGCGATGGAGGCGCTTCTGACCGAGGATTTCGAGCATCACGTCAACGAGGGTCAGATCCGGCGCGGCGTCGCGGCGTTCCGCGAATTCAACGCCCATATGACGCGCTGCTACCGCGAGCATCTGACCGACATCGTGGTGATGGCGAATGACGCGGGCACGCGCGCGGCGGCCGAATTCACCGTGAACGGCGTCTATATCGAAACCGACGACGGCCTGCCCGAGGCGAAGGGGCAGACCTATATCCTGCCCGCGGGCACCTTCTTCACCCTGCGCGACGGGCGGATCCAGCGCGTGACGACCTATTACAACCTCGCCGACTGGGTGCGGCAGGTCCGCTGATGGAAGTCCGGACGCTGACCGGGGCGGCGCTCGACGCCGCGCTTGACGACGTGGCGCGGCTGCGCATCGCGGTGTTCCGCGACTGGCCGTATCTTTACGAGGGCTCGCTCGATTACGAGCGCGACTATCTGCAAAGCTATCACGGCGCGTGCGCGGTGGTGATCGGCGCCTTCGACGGCGCGCGTCTGGTCGGGGCGGCGACCGGAACGCCGCTCGAAGACCATGCCGGGGATTTCGCCGCCCCCTTCGCCGCGACCGGGCTGAAGCTGTCCGATGTGTTCTACTGCGCCGAATCGGTGCTGTTGCCGGAGTATCGCGGCCACGGCCTCGGACACGCCTTCTTTGACGCGCGCGAGGATCATGCCCGCGCGCTCGGGCGCGGGTGGTCGGCGTTCTGCTCGGTCATCCGGCCGGCGGATCATCCGGCCCGCCCCGCGGGGTATCGCCCGCTTGATGCGTTCTGGACGAAGCGCGGCTACGCGCCGATGCCGGGCGTGGTGGCGCGGTTCCGATGGACCGATGTCGGCGAGGACCGCCAGACCGAGAAACCTTTGCAATTCTGGGGGCGCGCGCTGTGAGAGACGTGACGATCGCGACCGCGGCCTGGCCGCTCGACTGGCACGAGGACTGGGCGTCCTACGAGGCGAAGGTGCGCGACTGGGTGCAGCGCGGCATCGACAAGGGCGCGGATCTTCTGGTCTTTCCGGAATATGGCGCGATGGAACTCGCGTCGCTTGGCGGGCCCGAGGGGGCGGCGGACCTCGACCGTGCACTTGACGAGGTGGTGGCGCATCGCCCGGCGATGGATGCGCTGTTCGAGATGCTGGCGATGGACACGGGGCGGCATATCCTCGCCCCCTCCGGGCCGGTGATCGAGGACGGACGGCGGCTCAACCGCGCCTGCCTGTACGGCCCGCACGGGCTGATCGGCCATGTCGACAAAGCGATCATGACCCGGTTCGAGCGCGAGATCTGGCATGTCGAGGCGGGCGAGGGGCTGCGGCTGTTCGATACCGCGCTCGGTCAGATCGGCGTGCTGATCTGCTATGACAGCGAATTCCCCCTGCTCGCGCGTGCGCTGTGCGAGGCGGGGGCAGAGATCTTGCTGATCCCGTCGTGCACCGACACGCTCGCGGGCTACTGGCGGGTGAAGGTGGGCGCGATGGCGCGGGCGCTGGAAAACCAATGCGTCACGGTGCAGTCGCCGACGGTCGGCGATGCGCTGTGGTGCCCGGCGATCGACGAGAACCGCGGCACCGCGGCGATCTACGGCCCCTCGGACAAGGGCTGGCCCGACAACGGCATCGTCGCCGAGGGCGCGCCCGATGTGCCCGGCTGGGTGGTGGCGACGGTCGACCTCGACAAGGTGCTTGAATCGCGCGGCAACGGGGCGGTTATGCCCTTCATGCACTGGCCCGAACAGGCGGCGCAGGCGGCCGATGTGCGCATCTTCACCGAGGCCCCGGTCCCGGGGTTTGCCGAAGATCGGCTCGATTCCTGACATTTTCCTTGAAATCCGCGTGATCCCGGCGCATGAAACGCGCGCCCGCGATTAGGCGCGGGCGCCTTATTCTGGAGTGACCATGGCCAAGGAAGAAATGCTCGAATTCCCCGGCGTCGTGAAGGAACTCCTGCCGAATGCGACGTTCAGGGTCGAGCTGGAAAACGGCCATGAGATCATCGCGCATATGGCAGGCAAGATGCGGAAGAACCGCATCCGGGTTCTGGCCGGCGACAAGGTGCAGGTCGAGATGAACACCTACGACCTGTCCAAGGGCCGTATCAACTATCGTTTCAAGTGAAACTGATCCTCGGTTCCACCAGCCCGCGGCGTCGCGAGCTGGTCGCGCAGCTGGGGCTGACGCCTGCCGGGACGCGCGCCCCCGACATCGACGAGACCCCGATGAAGGGCGAGCCCGCGCGCGATTACGTCGCGCGCATGGCCCGCGAGAAGGCGGCTGCGGTGTCCTGCGCCGCCGATGAGGTCGTGCTGTGTGCCGATACCACCGTGGTGTGCGGCCGGCGGATCCTCGGCAAACCGGCGGACGAGAAAGAGGCGGCGGAATTCCTGTGGCTTCTGTCCGGCCGTCGCCATCACGTGCTGACCGCGGTCGCGGTGCGCACGCAGGGTGCCTTGCGCGAACGTCTGGTCGACACGGCGGTGAAGTTCCGCGCGTTGTCGAATGCGGATGTGAACGGCTATCTCGCCTCGGGCGAGTGGCGGGGCAAGGCGGGTGGCTATGCCATCCAGGGCCGCGCCGGCGCGTTCATCCCGTGGATTCAGGGCAGTTTCACCGGCGTCGTCGGGCTGCCTCTGTCGGAGACCGCGTTGCTGCTGGCGGCGGCGGGGATCGACGTCACTGCTGCTGACAAGGTGAGTGCATGAAAGGCCGTATCGTCGTTCTGGGCGAGATCGAAGGTCTCGAAGCTGCCGCGCTGATGGTCGACGGACAGCTCGAAGATCTGCTGGTCGATGCCTCGGATCACGTGACGCTGGCGCCGGGCGCGATCTGCCGCGGCCGGATCGAGCGGCAGATGAAGGGGCAGGGCGGCGTGTTCGTCCGGCTTCCGGGCGGGGTGAACGGCTTCCTGCGCGAGGCCAAGGGCCTGGCGCCGGGGGCTGACGTTCTGGTGCAGGTCACCGGCGGCACCGAACCCGGCAAGGCGCTTCCGGTCTCGCTGCGGCTGCTGTTCAAGGGCCGCCACGGCATCGTCACGCCGGGCGCGCCGGGGATCAACGTCTCGCGCCGCATCGCCTCCGAGGATCTGCGCGCGGAGCTGCAGGCGATCGGCGAGGCGGCGATGGAGGGCTCCGGCATGGGGCTGATCCTGCGCTCGGTGTGCGAAAACGCCGATGATGAAGAGATCGCCACCGAGCTTGCCGAGCTGCGCGCTTTGGCCGAGGCGATCCTCGCCGATGCCACGGGCGAGCCGGAACTGTTGCTTGATGCGCCCGGGCCCCATGACGAGGCCTGGCGCGATTGGGCCGATCCCGCGCCTGATGAGGTGGTCGAGGGCTTCGCCGAACATGGCGTTCTGGAAGCGGTCGAGGCACTGCAAACCGTCCGCGTCGCGCTGACCGGCGGCGGTCACATGATGATCGAGCCGACGCGTGCGTTGATCGCGGTCGATGTGAACACCGGCAATGACACCACGCCGGCGGCGGCGCTGAAGGCGAATATCGCCGCGGCGCGCGATCTGCCGCGCCAGCTTCGTCTGCGCGGTCTGGGCGGGCAGGTGGTGATCGACTTCGCTCCGATGCCGAAGCGCGACCGTGCGACGCTGGAACAGCAGCTTCGCGCCGCCTTCAAAGGCGAATCCGCCGAGACGAGCCTTGCCGGCTGGACCCAGCTCGGTCTTTACGAGCTGGTGCGCAAGCGCGACCGCGTGGCGCTGAGCCTGCTTCTGGGCGACGGGGGCCGGGCATGAGCTGCCCGGTCTGCGGCAAGCCGGCGGATCCGAAATACCGGCCGTTCTGCTCGAAGCGCTGCGCCGATGTCGATCTGGCGCGCTGGCTGAACGGATCCTACGTCATTCCGGGAACCGAGACGGATGACGAAATCCCCTCGGTCCCGACCGGAGACGACACGCAGCACTGACCCCGGGCAAAGGCGCTTCCGGGGCGTCGTGCCGGTGCCGAGCGGCCCCAGCACGGTGTGCGTGGCCAGTCGCGCGCCCGGTCCTCAGGCGGAAAGCCATCCTTCCAGTCTGGTCGCATCCGGCAGTCCGCCGGCATGAACGAGCTTGCCATCGACCGAAATGCCCGGGGTGGACAGCACGCCGGCAATGGCGATGGATTTCGGGTCGGTGACCTTCTCGACCTCGACCTCGATGCCGAGCTTTTCGGCCGCAGCCTTGACCATGGCCTCGGTGGCCTGGCAGCGCTTGCAGCCGGAGCCGTAGACCTTGACGATTTTCATGGAAATTGTCCTTTCAGAAGATCAGGTTGAAGAGAAAACCAACGGCAAGGATGCCGCTTGCCACCACCCCGATGAAGACGGCGATCAGACGCAGGGTCAGGACCTGCCGCAGGATGATCATCTCGGGAAGGCTGAGGGCGATCACGCTCATCATGAATGCGAGCACCGTGCCAAGCGCCGCCCCCTTGCCCAGCAGGGCCTCGACGATGGGAATGACACCGGCGGCATTGGTATACATGGGAATGCCCATGATCACCGCGACGGGGACGGACCACCAGGCGTCGGCGCCCATGATCCTCACCATCAGATCCTCGGGCACATAGCCGTGGATCAGCGCCCCCATGCCGATGCCGAGAATGATCCAGACCCAGACCCTGCCGAAGATCTCCCGCACGGCCGCGATGCCGAAGCGGTAGCGATCCGCCATGGAGGGGTGCTCGTCCTCGGCCAGGGCGGGAGCGCTCGCGCCGGAATGGATGTCGCGCACCCAGTCCTGCAACCAGCCTTCGAGGTGAAGCCTGCCGATGACATAGCCCGCGACGATGGCGATGCCGAGCCCGAAGGCCAGATAGGTCATGGCCACCTTCCAGCCCACGAGGCCGAACAGCAGAACCAGCGCCACTTCGTTCACCATCGGCGCGGCGATCAGGAACGAGAAGGTCACGCCAAGCGGCACCCCCGCCGAGACGAAGCCGATGAACAGCGGAACGGCCGAGCAGGAGCAGAACGGCGTCAGGACCCCAAGCCCCGCGGACAGGATGTTGCCGATGCCCTCGCGCTTGCCCGACAGCAGCGCCCGCGTCTTCTCCGGGCTGAAGAAACTGCGCACGACGCCCATGACGAAGACGATGAGCGTCAGCAGCATCATCACCTTCGGAACGTCATAGAAGAAAAAGGCGACCGCTTCGCCGGTGTGGCTGTGGCGTTCCACCGGAATGAGCGCCGTCACCCATTCGGAAAACGGCGGCAAGGCGCGGTAGACTGTTCCCCACGCGACAAGAAAGGCAAGAATGCCCAGATGCCACAGCCAGTCGGGACGCGCCGGGCGGGCGGGATGAGCGATATCGGCATTCATGCGATTTTCCTTTCTTCGGGCCTTTCGCCCCGTTCGGCGGCAAGGATCGTCTTGAGCACCGCATACACCCCGGGGGGCATGTCGGGGTTCAGCCGGTAGCGCACCCATTGCGCATCGCGCCGGTCCACCACCAACCCCGCCTGCCGCAGAACCTGCATGTGGCGCGACATGCGGCTTTGCGTGGCATCGAGCTTCTGCATCAGTTCGCACACGCAATGCTCTGAGCCATCGGCGAGCAGAAGCAGCGCCTGAAGACGGGTATGTTCCGCGATCGCGGCAAGGATCGGCACCATCATGGTCAGACTCCCTTCATGCGCATCTGCGCATATGCAGGGGGGCACGCCTTGATCTGGATCAGGTCGGCGCCCGAAACCCGTGGCGGTCCGCCAGAGGGCTGTCAGAATGCGCTCGTCAAAGTCTCCGATGCGCTTTTTGGCGGGGGCGCGTTCAGGGGGCCGGGGACGGCGGATCGCTTTCGCCGCGGCCGGCCATCCTTGCGGGGCCGAAGGCCTGACGGTAGGCGGCAGGCGTCATTCCGGTGAGCTTGTGAAAGCTTTTGCGGAAGGCGGCGACGTCGGCATAGCCGACCGTCCAGGCGATGCGGTCGATCGCATCCTGCCCGTTTTCCAGTTCCGAACGCGCCCTGGCGATGCGCACCTGTTGCACGTAGGTCCGGGGCCGGTAGCCGGTCGCGGCGGTGAACCGGCGCAGAAAGGTGCGTTCGGTCAGCCCGGCGATGTCGTTCAATTCGCCTTGCGGCAGGGCCTCGGCGGAATGGGCGTGAATGTGGTGCTGTGCGCGTCGGATCGCCTCGTCGCCATGATCGAGGCGAGGAATGAAGCTGGCATAAGGGCGCTGGCTGCTGCGCGGCGGGTCGACCAGCAGGAAGCGTGCCGTCGCCAGCATGGCCGTTGGGCCGAGGAGCCGCTCGACCAGCGTCAGCCCGAGATCGGTCCAGGCGAGGATGCCGCCCGCGGTCACGATATCGCCCTCGTCGAGCACCATATGCTCCGCGGCGAGGCGGATCTCGGGGAAGCGCCGGGCGAGCTGTTCGGCAAAAGCCCAGTGAGTGGTGGCGCGGCGGCGGTTCAGCAGGCCCGTCTCGGCCAGAACGAAGGCTCCCGCGCAGACCGAGCACAGCGTCGTTCCTCCGGCATGGCAATTCAGCAGCCATTCGGCGCGGGCGGGCTGCGGCTGCATGTGCGCGGGCATCACGATGCTCGGCGGCGCGATGACATGGGTCAGACGATGCCCCTCGGCGGGGTGACTGTCCCAGACCGGGGCCACGCCGCTCGCATCCGCTTGCCAATGCGAGACGCGGATATGGCGGTCAGGGTGGCCCGACCAGTCGCTTGCGATGCGAAACAGGTCCGTCAGCCCGTGCACTGCCGATAGCTGGCAATCGGGATAGATCAGCAGGCCGATTTCGGCGACCGGGGGCGGCGGGGGCGTCATTGTCCGTTTTGCCTCTGTTCTTGTCAGATCCGCCACGCGCCGACGGCCACCGTTCGAGGTAGTCCTGGTCGGGTCGAAACCAAGAGCGCAGGCCAAGCAAATCGCACTCACCCGCCGCCATCTGCCGATCTCCGCCGCGGCGGAGAGCCTCGCGGGGGGGGCGGGTGCCAGTCTGCCCTCGCCACACCGGAAGGAGTCTTCACAATGGGCTATGTCACCACGACCGATGGCGTCGCGATCTTTTACAAGGATTGGGGGCCGAAGGACGCGCAACCGGTCATGTTCCATCATGGCTGGCCACTGAGTTCAGACGACTGGGATGCGCAGATGCTGTTCTTTCTGTCGCAGGGCTACCGCGTCATTGCACATGACCGCCGCGGGCACGGCCGTTCGGCCCAGGTCCCGGAGGGCCATGACATGGACCATTACGCCGCCGATGCCTTCGCCGTGGTCGAGGCCCTCGACCTGCACCGGGTGATCCATATCGGTCACTCGACCGGTGGCGGGGAGGTGGCACGCTATGTCGCCCGCTATGGCGAGCCCGCGGGCCGCGTCGACAGGGCGGTGCTGGTCTCGGCGGTGCCGCCGCTGATGCTCCGGACTGCCGCCAACCCCGAGGGCCTGCCGGTCGAGGTCTTCGACGGTTTTCGCACGGCACTGGCCGCGAACCGGGCGCAGTTCTTCCACGACGTGCCCGCCGGCCCGTTTTACGGCTTCAACCGCGACGGGGCGACGGTTCTCGAAGGGGTCGTTCAGAACTGGTGGCGGCAGGGCATGATGGGCAGCGCCAAGGCTCACTATGACGGGATCAGGGCCTTTTCGGAAACCGATCAGACCGAGGATCTCAGGGCGATCACCGTGCCGACGCTGGTCCTGCATGGCGAGGACGACCAGATCGTGCCGATCCACGACGCGGCGCTGAAGTCGATCGGGCTGTTGCGAAACGGCACGCTGAAGACCTATCCGGGCTTCTCGCACGGGATGCTGACCATCAATGCCGGGGTGTTGAACGCGGATCTGCTCGCCTTCGCCAGGGCCTGAAGACCTCGCGGATCGGGGACTGTCGACCGGCGCCGGTTCGCGTCCGTTGTCCGCCGGCCCGAGGCGGACGCGGATCGGCCGCCGGTCTTTCGGTGGCAAGGGGGCGCTTCCGGCCGGGGCGCGCGCGCCCCGGATCCCGGCCGGGGCCCGGCCCGCGACCGCGGTTCCGTGCGATGCCGGTCAGCTTGGGGGAAATGCCTCGTGCACGATTTCGCCCGCGCAGATCGTCAGCGCCGCGCGGCAGGCTGTGGCGCTGTCACGCAGCTTGCGCGGATCTCCCTCAAGCAGGACCAGATCCGCCGCCATCCCTGCGGCAATCCGCCCCCGGTCGGCCTCGGCGTGAAGCGCCTTCGCGCCGCCCTCGGTATAGGCGCGGATCACATCGGCGAAGGGCAGACGCTGATCGGGGACATCGGGCGCCCAGGGCTGGCGGCTCAGCGCGGCATGGATCGCGTTGAACGGCGAGAGCGGCGCCGTGGGCCAGTCGGTGCCAAAGGCAATGGTGGTGCCTTCGCGCGCAAGCGCCGCCCAGGGAAACGTGTCGCCCCAGCGGGCGCGGCCCATGATCGACACCGTGGGCTCAAGCGGCAGACCGCTCGACCCCGGCGGATGCACCGGCTGCATCGAGGCGATCACCCCGAGTGCCGCGAGGCGCGGCCGGTCGTCGGGGTGCAGCATGTCGATATGCTCGATCCGGTGGCGGGCGTCGCGCGCGCCATTGGCGTTTCGCGCCGCCTCATAGCCGTCGAGCGCCAACCGCACCGCCGCATCGCCGACGCAATGGGTCTGGATCTGAAGTCCGGCCGCATCGGCCTGCCGGCAGATGTCGATGAAGGCCTCGCGGCGGAACAGCGGGTTTGAGCGAAACCCCGGCCGGCCGGGATAATCGTCGGTGCGAAATGCCGTCCAGGTGTCGAACACGCCATCGAGGAACATCTTGATCCGGCCGAAGGACAGTTTGCCCACCGGGGCGGAGCGGGCGGCGGCGATCATCTCGGCCACGCGCTCGGGGCCGTGCGAGGGGGCGATGCGCAAGGCCGCGCTGACCCGGATCGGCAGCGCGTCCGCGCGCGCCATCTCGCGCAGCAGATCGGCCTGATAGAGGTTGCCGTCCATGTTGACGGCGGTGGTGATGCCTTGCGCCGCGCAGGCATCGAGCGCGCGGCGCAGCGTTTTCATGTCGCGGGCGCGGGCGGCGGCATCGGGGGGCGTCGCGGGCTCGTCCCCGGCCATGGCAAGACCGTCGCGCCCGCCGGTCGCCGCGAAACGGCCGACGAGCTGCATCGCGCCGTCCTCGCGCAGCTCTCCCGTGGGCAGCCCGTCCGGGCCGATCACCACCTCGGCCCGTTCGAGGGCGGGGACATGATCCATCAGCCCGGCCAGCCTCAGCGCCGCGGTATTGGCGAAGGCGGTGTGCAGATCGACCGCCAGCATCAGGAACGGCTGATCGGGCACCATGCGGTCGAGCGCGTGCCGGTCGGGCCGGGTGCCGGGGCCGAGGACCTCGTAATTCGCCGACCAGGCGCCGAGCAGCGGTTCCCCTTCGCGACCCTTGCGATAGGCGCTCAGCGCGCGGGCGAGCTGCTCTTCGGACTGCACTTCCAGCAGGTTGAGCTGATCGAGCGTCACGCCGCCCTGAAACAGATGCAGATGACTTTCGCAAAAGCCGGGCGCCAGAACCCGGCCCTGCGCGTCGATCCGGCGTGCTTCGGGGGCTGTGGGCAGGGTATCGGGCGCGCCGACATGGGCGATCCGACCGCCTTCGATGCGGACCGAGACGGCCTTGCCGCTCAGCACGTCGCGGGCGTTGACGATGTCGAGGGTCTGGATGGGCGGCTTGGGCATGAGGCAGTCTTTCGGGGAAAGGAGAGGCCCCGCCCGGAAGAACCGGGCGGGGCAGAGGGTTATTGCAGCAGGTCGGTCCAGACCTTGGTCACCAGATCCTGCGCGGCGGGCGAGCAGGCCTGAGCGAATTTCACCGGCACGCTCGGGAAGATCTCGGGCGCATTCTGGGGGGTGTATTTCGCCTTCGCCGGGTCGATCTTCATCGGCGAGGCGTGCGAGTAGAAATTCGCCTGTTCGGTGGCGTTTTCGGTCGTCGACATGAAGTCGATGAACTTCTTCGCGGCCGCGACGTGCTCTGCCCCCTTCGGCACGACGAAGCTGTCGAGCCAGCCGACCAGACCTTCCTTCGGCATGGCGTATTCGACCGGGGCGCCCTCGGTGCGCGCCTTCAGCTCTTCGCCGTCCCACCAGAAATGCGCCGCGACTTCGCCGCCGGCGAGGCTGTTCGAGATGTTGTCCGAGCTGTAGGTGGCGACCGCCGGCTTCTGCGCCTTGAGCAGGTCATAGACCTTCTTCATCTCGGCCTTGTCCTCGGTGCAGAACGGCACGCCGAGGTAGATCTCGGCCGCGCTCACCACCTCGTCGGGGGCGCCCATCATGCCGATCTTGCCCTTCAGATCGGCGCCCGGCTCGAACAGCACCTTCCAGCTGTCGACCGGCCCCTTGTAGAGGGTGCGGTTGACCGCGAAGCCCGCGGTGCCATAGGCGACGGGGATCGAGTAATCGTTCTTCGGGTCCCACCACTGGTGCTTCCACTTGTCCTCGAGGTTCGAGAAGGCGGGCATGTCCGCGGCGTCGATGTCCTCGAGCAGCCCCTGGTCGATCATGATCTTCACGAAATGCTGCGAGGGGGTCACGAGGTCATAACCCGAGGCGCCCGATTGCAGCTTGGTCAGCGCGTCCTCGTTCGAGGTGTAGCTCGACACGTTGACGGTGATGCCGGTGTCCTTCTCGAACTTCTGGATCAGATCGGGCGAGATCGAATCCGCCCAGGTGTAGAGGTTCAGCGTCTCGGCGCCGGCGGGGAGGGCGAGGCCGAGGCTCAGCGCGGTGCCGAGCATCAGGGAGGTCTTGGTCATGGATCTGTCTCCTGTTGGATCTTGTTTTGCGGGTCGTGGTCATCCGCTCCCGGCGGGCGGGGGCGGTATCGGGCTCAGGGATCGCGCCGCATCGCGCGCATCGACAGCACCAGCGCGGCGCTGGCCAGCACCAGCGACAGCACGATCAGCAGCGTCGAGATCGCGTTCAGCTCGGGCGAGGCGCTCTTCTTGATGAGGCTGAAGAAATACACCGGCAGCGTGGTGGTGCCGCCCGTGGCGAGCATGTTCGAGGTGATGAAATCGTCCATCGAGATCACGAAGGACAGCATCGCCCCCGAGAACACGCCGGGCAGGATCAGCGGCAGTGTCACGCGGCGAAACGCGGTCAGGGGCTTCGCGTAAAGATCCTGCGCCGCCTCTTCGTAATCGGTGCTCATGCCCTGCAGCCGGGCGCGGATCGGCAGGAAGGCGAAGGGCGTGCAGAAGGTGCTGTGGGCGACGATCAGCCGGGTCATTCCATCCGCGAGACCGAGCTGCGAGAACAGGATCAGCGTCGCCACCGCGAGCACGATCTCGGGCAGCAGCAGCGGCAGGTTGACCACGGTTTCCGACAGCTTCGCGCCGCGCATCGTCGGGTTGCGGCTGAGCACCATCGCCGCCATCAGCGCGACGGTTGTCGCGATGGCGGTCGCGACGACCGCCACGATCAGCGAGGTCCGCACCGCATCGAGCAGCGGCCCGTTGTCGAGCGCGGCGCGATACCATTTCAGCGAGAACCCGGTCCAGACCGAGACGATGCGGTTCTCGTTGAACGACAGCCAGATCACCACCGCGATCGGGGCATAGAGCCACAGGAAGAACAGCACCGTCACCGTGCCGAAGCCCGGATAGCGACGGATGTCATGGGATTTCTTCATGCCTCGGCCTCCCGCTTGTGCCCGGCGCGCAGCGCGTTGACGATCAGCACCCCCATCACCAGCGCCATCAGCACCAGCGCGATGGCCGCGCCGAACGGCCAGTTGCGGGCGCTGCCGAACTGCGTCTGGATCAGCGTGCCCATGGTGATCTGCTTGCCGCCGCCCAGAAGCATCGGTTCGAGCACGGTGCCGAGCGCGGGCACGAAGACCAGGATCGCCCCCGCCGCGAGCCCCGGCCAGGCGAGCGGCACGATCACCCGCCGCGCCGTCGTCCAGCGGCTGGCGTAAAGATCGGCGCCCGCTTCCAGCAGTGCCGGATCGAGCTTCTCGATCGCGGCGAAGACCGGCAGCACCATCAGCGGGATATAGCTGTAGACCATGCCGATCAGCATCGCGGTCGGGGTGAACAGCAGCGATCCCTCGCCGCCGAGGAACTGCCACAGCCGCCCGCCGAACCCGTCATTGCCGAGGATGATGAGCCAGGCATAGACCCGCACGATCATCGACACCCAGAACGGCAGCGTCACCAGATAGATCAGCAGCGCCTTCGCCCGCGGCCCGCGCGTCGCGATGACATAGGCGACGGGCAGCGCCAGCGCCATGCAGATCGCCGTGGTGATCAGCGCCAGCAGCACGGTCCGGCCGATGATGAGCACGTATTTCGGATCGAATTCCAGCTCGTCCGACCAGCCGGCGGTGAACAGGATGTCGCGATAGGGCGCGAGGGTGAAATCCCACTCGAACCCGCCATAGGCGCCGCGTTTGGCCACCGAGACCAGCGCGACGATCACCAGAGGCGCGAGCAGCGTCACCGCCATCAGCACCCAGGCGGGGACCAGACCCCAGAAGCGGAACCCCCGCCTCATTGGCCGAGCACCCGCGCCGAACCCGCCACGATGCCAAGCCGCACCTGCTGGCCGATGGCGTAGCTTTCGGCCTGCGACAGGGCGTTGCGCCGCGACACCCGCAGCACGGCGCCCCGGGTTTCGACGGTGTAATGGGTGAAGCCGCCCATGTAGTTGCGCGCCGTCACCGTGCCGGCGATGATCTCGCCCGCCGCCTGATCCTCGATGCCGATCTTCTCGGGGCGCAGCGACAGCGTGGCCTTGCCCGGGCCGCTCACGCCTTTCTGCGCCGCCTCGATCTCGATCCCCATCGGGGTGCGCACGCGGGCGCGGGGGCCGTCGACCGAGAGCACCTCGACATCGAGGAAATTGGTCGCGCCGATGAAATCCGCGACGAAGCGGTTCTCGGGCTCCTCGTAGATCTCGGAGGGGGTGCCGAGCTGCTGGATCCTTCCCTCGCCGAGCACGCAGATCCGGTCCGACATGTCGAGCGCCTCGTCCTGATCGTGGGTGACGAAGATGAAGGTGATGCCGGTCTGGCGCTGCAAGGTGCGCAGCTCGTCGCGCATCGCCTGACGCAGCTTCAGATCGAGCGCCGAGAGCGGCTCGTCGAGCAGCAGCACCTGCGGCTCGGGTGCCAGCGCGCGGGCGAGCGCGATGCGCTGACGCTGCCCGCCCGAGAGCTGCGCGGGCTTGCGTTTCGCGAAAGGTGTCATGTGGACGAGTTCGAGCATCTCGGCCACGCGCGCCTTGCGCCGCGCCTTGTCCCAGCCGAGGTTCTCCAGCCCGAAGGCGATGTTCTGTTCGAGCGTCATGTGCGGGAACAGCGCATAGCTCTGGAACACCGTGTTCACCCGGCGCTTGTGCGGCGGCAGGGTGCCGATCTCGGTGCCGAACAGGCTGATCGAGCCGGTGCTCGGGATGTCGAAGCCTGCGATCATCCGCAGCAGCGTGGTCTTGCCGCAGCCCGAGGGGCCCAGAAGGGTGAAGAATTCGTTTTCATGGATGGTGAAGCTCACCTCCTTCAGCGCCTGATAATCGCCGAAGGATTTGCTGACCTTGAAAACCTCGACCGCTTTTCCGCGTGTCATGTCGTTGCAGGCTCCCTCTGGGGTGGGGCCCGCCGCAGCGGGGTGCGACGGGCGGGGATGGGCTGGGGTCAGGCGAGCGCCGTGACTTCGCGGCGGAACGGCAGGGCATCGCCGATGTCGGGCATGTCGAGCTCGCGCGCATAGCGATGGCCGGCATAGGTCGCCCAGGCGATGGGGGCGGGGGCTGCGGCATCGCCGATCACCTTGACCGAACGGATGCCCGCATCGGCCCAGTCGTCCCGGCGCGCCATCAGATCGCGGTAAAGCGCATTGTCCGATACCCGCGAGGTGACCATCACCACCGCATCGCAACCGAGGCGCGCGCGTGCATCGGTGTAGACATCGACCGTCTCCACCCCCTCGGCCGCGACCGAGGCGAGGCCGGTGTTCAGCCGGATCGTCACCCCCGCATCGACCAGCCGGCGATGGATCGCGCCCTGTTCGAGCGTGTTGCGCGTCCAGTCCGAGACATAGGCGCAGGGCGTGATGAGGGTGACCTTGCAGCCTTCCTTCGCCAGCAGCTCGGCGATCACGCCGCCCATGTAGTAATGATCGTCGTCGAACAGCACGACCTCGCCCGTGGGGCGCTTGCCGGCCATGATGTCATCGGGGGTGTAGACCGGCATGGCGGGATCGGCCGAGACCGCGGTCACGTGCTGACGCGCCACGCCATCGGCGCGCCAGTGCGAGCCGGTGGCGAGGCAGATGTTCTCGAAACCGAATTCCAGAACGTCGGCGGCGCTCAGCCGGCTGTCGAAATAGGTCTCGACATTCGCGCGCTGGCTCAGCTGATACTGGCGGTAATCGACCACCCGGCCCCAGGCGCTCAGCCCCGGCAGCAGCCGTTCGCGCGCGACCCGACCGCCGAGCGCGGTGCCCGCCTCGGCCAGCGCCACGTCATAGCCGCGCAGGCTCAGCGCGCGGGCGGCCTCGAGCCCGGCCGGGCCCGAGCCCACGACCAGAACGTTACTGCTCTCGCCCTTCGGGTTCATCTTCTCCGGATGCCAGCCCTTGCGCCATTCCTCCATGAAGGTCGGGTTCTGGGTGCAGCGGCTGATGCTCATCGTCATGTCGCCGGTGATGCAGATGTTGCAGCCGATACATTCGCGGATGTCCTCGATCCGGCCTTCCTCGATCTTCTTCGGCAGGAACGGATCGGCGATCGAGGGCCGCGCGCAGCCGATGAAGTCGAGCACGCCCTGCCGCACCAGCCGCGCCATCACGTCGGGCGAGGTGAAGCGGCCGACGCCGACCACGGGTTTCGAGCTCAGCTCGCGGATGCCGGTCACCAGGGTTTCCTGCGCCGCCTCGTCCTTGAACCGCGACGGGCCGGAGCAATCCTCCCACGTGCCATGGGCGAGGTCCCACAGATCCGGCAGATCGGCGTTCATCTCGATGAAGTCTCGCAGCTCGGCGTTGGAGAAGCCGAGCGTGCCGATATGCTCGTCCAGGCTGACGCGCAGCGTGATGCCCATCGTGTCGCCCACCGCGTCGCGCATGTCGGCGATCACCTCGTTGACGAAGCGCGAGCGGTTCTCCAGCGAGCCGCCGTATTCATCCGTGCGCTGGTTGGTGGCGCGGCTGAGGAAATGCTGGAAGATGCCGAAGCCATGCGCGCCATAAAGGCAGATCAGATCGAAGCCGGCGAGCTTCGAGCGCTTCGCGGCATTGACGAACCAGCGCCGCAGATCGCGGATGTCGGTCTTGTCGAGGGCGCGGGCCTGCACCGGATCGTTGGTGAAGGTGCGGATCGGCAGCGCCGTCGGCGCGAGCGGCACTTCCTTGGTATAGAGGTTCGGGCCGTTGATCCCGGAATAGGCGAGCTGGATCCCGGCAAGCGCGCCGCGGGTCTTCATCGCCTCGGACATGCGCCTCAGCGCCGGGATGTCGGCATCGTCCCACAGCCGCTGTTCGATGAACGGGGTGATCTCCGAGGTGTGGTGCATCTCGGTCTGTTCGGTGAAGATCACGCCCCAGCCGCCTTCTGCCTTGATGCCGCGCATCGCGGCCACGGCTGTCGGATCGCGGTATCCTCCGCCATTGCAATGCGGCACCTGGTAGAAACGGTTCTTCGCCGTCAGCGGGCCGATCTGCATGGGTTGGAACAGGATATCATAGGCTGGGTTACGCAATTTCTTCTCCTTGCCGGTCGCGGAGTTTCCGCGGCCCTGACGGGACGATCCGGCGGGGTGGGGGATAAGTAAATTATACCTTGTAGAACTTTGAATTAGTCCGGGGCTAAGCGCCGTTCTTTTGGGCAGAGGCTGTCCTCTCAGGCGCGGTTGCGCGCGCCTGAAACGCCCTCGGAAGGTGGGTCCCGTCCGGCCATCTTCAGAATTTCCCTTTTCGTGCCGTCGATTGCGGTGAAGGCGGTGCCGGGGGCGCGATCCGGAATGCCCCGGCATCGCACCCCCGGGGTTGTGCTCAATATTTGATCCAGACGGTTTTCAGCGCGGTGTATTTGTCGAAGGAATGCAGCGACAGATCGCGGCCGAAGCCCGATTGTTTCAGCCCGCCGAACGGCGTCATCGCCGAGAGCGCATCGACCGTGTTGACCGAGACGGTGCCGGCGGTCAGCCGCTCCGACACCTCCATCGCGCGGCTCAGATCGCGGGTCCAGACCGAGGCGGCGAGGCCGTAAACGCTGTCATTGGCGAGCGCGATAGCCTCTTCGGTGTCGCGGAAGGTCTGCACCGCCAGCACCGGGCCGAAGATCTCCTCGCGCGCGATGCGGGCGTCGCGCGGCACGTCGGCGAAGATCGTCGGCTGGATGAAGGCGTCCGAGGCGCCGATCCGCACCCGCTCGCCGCCGGTGATGAGACGCGCGCTCTGCCTGCCCGATTGCAGGAAGCTCTCGACCCTCGCGGCGTGGCCCGCGTCGACCATCGCGCCCATCCGGGTCGCCGGGTCGAGCGGATCGCCCGGCGTGCGGGCCTCGGCCTCGGCTTTCAGCCGGGCGAGCATCTCCTCGGCGATGCTTTCCTCGACCAGCAGCCGCGAATTGGCCGAGCAGACCTCGCCCTGATTGGTGAAGATGCCGAAGGCCGCCATCTCGGCCGCCTGATCCAGATCGGCATCGGCGAAGACCAGATTGGGGCTCTTGCCGCCGGTCTCAGGCCAGACCTGCTTCATGTTGCTCTCGCCGGCATAGCGCATGAACATCTTGCCGACCTGGGTCGAGCCGGTGAACACCAGACAATCGACATCGCCGTGCCGGCCGAGCGCCTGCCCGGCATCCTCGCCGAAGCCCGGCACCACGTTCAGCACGCCGTCGGGCAACCCGGCCTCGGCGGCAAGCTCGGCCAGACGCAGCGCCGAGAGCGGCGATTGCTCGGCCGGTTTCAGCACCACCGAATTGCCCGCCGCGAGCGCCGGGGCGAGCTTCCAGATCGCCATGTCGAGCGGGTAGTTCCACGGCACCACCGCGCCCACCACGCCAAGCGGCACGCGCCGGATCAGCGCCATGTCGCGCCCGCCGGTGGGGGCGACCTCGTCATAGATCTTGTCGATCGCCTCGGCGTGCCACTGCAGGAAGGCGGCCGCGCCCGGCACGTCGCCGGTCAGCGTCTCGGTGATCGGCTTGCCCATGTCGAGCGTGTCGAGAAGGGCGAATTCCTCGGTATGCTCGCGCAGCAGCGCGGCAAGGCGCAGCAGCACCTCCTTGCGCGCCTCGGGGGTCTTGGCGGACCAGCGGCCATCGGCGAAGGCGCGGCGAGCGGCGGCGACGGCGCGGTCGATGTCCTCGGCGCCGCCGCGGGCGACATCGGTCAGCACACTGGCGGTGGCGGGGTTCACGCTGTCGAAGCGCGCCCCCGAGGCGGCGGGGACGAAGCGGCCGTCGATCCAGCACTGGTTGCGCAGGCTGAGCTGGCTGGCGGCGGTGCGGAAATGGGCGAGGGTTTGGGTCATTCCGGGTCTCCTGTCGCTCAGAGCGTGCCGAGGATCATGCGGGCGCAGCGCTCGCCGATCATCATGGTGGGGGCGTTGGTGTTGCCGCCGATCAGCGTCGGCATGATCGAGGCATCGGCGACGCGCAGCCCCTCGATGCCGTGGACCTTCAGCGTGTCGGGATCGGCCACGGCCAGCGCATCGCGGCCCATCTTGCAGGTGCCGACCGGGTGATAGACGGTCGTCGCATGGCTGACGAGGTAATCGAGGATCTGGCTATCGCTCGCCACTTCGGCGCCGGGCAGCATCTCCTTGCCGCGGATCGCGTCGAAGGCGCTGTCGGCGAAGATCGCGCGGGCGATCTTGATGCCCTCGGTCAGCACCTTCGCATCCTGCGGGTCCGAGAAGAACTTCTGGTCGATCTCGATCTCGCGCTGCGGCGAGAGGCGGATCTCGCCCACCGACTTCGGGCGCAGCACGCAGGTGTGAACGGCGTAGCCATGGCCGTATTCGACCAGCCGGTCGCGGTGGCTGCGGTAGCCCGGCACGAAGTGGAACTGGATGTCGGGCTCGTCACCGGCATATTTCGTGCGGGCGAAGCCGCCGGCCTCGACGTAATTGGTTTCGAGCATCCCCTTGCGGGCGAACAGAAGCTGGAACGGCGCCGCGATCATCGCCGGCAGATTGCCGAGCGACAGCCCCAGTGTCTTCGTCGAGGCCGAGCGCACCGTGATCATACCGTCGACGTGATCGCGCAGGTTCTGCCCGACGCCCGGCAGATCGTGCACCACCGCGACGCCCGCCGCCTTCAGCATCGCCCCCGGCCCGATGCCCGAGCGCAACAGCACGGTGGGCGAGCCGATGGCGCCGGCGGCGAGGATCACTTCGCGGCGCGCCGACAGCGTGTGGATCCCGTCCTCGCCCGCGATCTCGACGCCCGTCGCGCGGCCGTTCCCGACGAGGATGCGCCGGGTCTCGCTGTGGATCAGGATTGTCAGATTGGGCCGGGTCTTCACCGGGTCGAGGAAGGCGCGGTAGGACGACCAGCGCAGCCCGTCCTTCTGCGTCACGTTGTAGATGCCGAGGCCTTCCTGAACCTCGGAGTTGAAATCCTCGTTCTCCTTCAGCCCGACGGCGCGGCCGGCGTCGATGAATATCCGGTCCACCGGGTTCGGGTCGCGGGCGCGGTCGACATGCAGCTCGCCTCCGGTGCCGTGCAGCGCGGGCGACTGGCCGATGCGGTTGTCCTCAAGGTCCTTGAACACCGGCAGGACGTCGTCCCAGCCCCAGCCCGCGCATCCGAGATCGCGCCATTCGTCGTAATCCGACGGCCGGCCGCGGACATAGAGCATGGAGTTGATGCTCGACGATCCGCCGAGCGCCTTGCCGCGGTTCACCGGGATGCGGCGGCCGTTCAGATGTTCCTGCGGCGCGCTCATATAGGCGTAATCGTATTTCGGATTGCCGTAGAGCGACAGGATTCCGGCCGGCACGCGCACGTTCGGCGCGCTTTCCCTGCCGCCGCCCTCGATCACGCAGACCCGCACCTTCGGATCGGCCGAGAGCCGGTTGGCGAGGACGCAGCCGGCGGAGCCCGCTCCGATGATGATGTAGTCGAATTCGTTCTGGTCCATGTCGCCGGCCTCCTGTCGTCAATGCGTCGGACCATGGCCGAGACGTTTGGAAAGTGTGCAGAAGCATTTGACGAACCATTGGCTCGGGAAACTCGAACCGGGCCGGAATGACGCGCCAAGGTATGGCGCGGAAACGGAATTTCGGGAAACGAGGCAGACCGATGAACGTGGCGGGCTGAGCATGTTTGCCTATATTTCGAGCGAAGTGAATTTAATATGGGCGATCTGAGAACATATCGGCCTGTTCCGCCGCGGGGGATCGGTGTCAGGTTTTCGGGTCGTTCTTCGAAGGAATTTCCCGGGGCGAGGGGGATATCGTCAGATTCTGCCCGAAAGCTCATGGAAAGCAGAATCTGACGCCGGAAATGTGCTGGCGCCGCAGCATGGTGCGGAAATGGCAGGACCGTGCGTTTTCATCGTAACCGAACGGCATTTTCGCCGATGGAAAATGGCCCCGATGGCGGCTGTGTCTGAGCCCGTGGGGGCGATCCCTTCACAGGACAAAAAGGAAGCGCCATGGCGAGGTGTCCCGGCCCCGGCTGGGCCATGAGCGTTTCGTGACAGGCGGGGCAGCTCGTGTCTTGCCGGTCGGGGCCGCCGGTCCGCCCGGGCCATCGTGCGACCCGCGTCGGAGTTGCGGGCCGAAACTCATGTAACGGACCCCAGGTGTCGTTGTCCCGATCTGGCCTGGATCGCTCCTGTGTCGCTGGTGCGGCACTCAGCGGCAGAAAGAACTTCGATTTCGGGTCTGAACCTGTGGTGGGTCATCAGGCCGGATCTGGCGCCGCCGCCGAAACCCCGTCAGACGGTCACCGTCGGAGAGATACGCTTAAACCAACCGGCCCGCGGGGTGGGGCATTCTGTCGTTTGCCCGCAGCGCGGCACACAGCCGTATTTCCCTTTTGCCTGCGCCGTCTGAAATGACCGTCAGGGTGAGAGCTGCCGCAGCGATTGAGGTCTGCGTTCCTCTCGCCTTCGCTCACGTCGAGGCCGGTCCTTCCGTTGTCGGCGGTGCCGAAGGTCACCCGACCGGAGCCGATCTGCTCTGCGAGCCGCGCGTCAACGACCTGAATCGCCATGGGGCTTCGCTACCGGGGGCGGATGTCCATTTTATGTAGATATTTCAAGCAATTGGCGACCCCGGGAGGACTTGAACCCCCAACCCCAGACTTAGAAGGTCCGTGCTCTATCCAGTTGAGCTACGGGGCCGTAGTGCCTTGATAGCGGTTCGGAAAACGGATCGCAACGCATGGCCGCGCGTCATCGGGCGGAAAGAACGACCGTTTCTCGACCGGTTCGGGCATACTCAGAACTTGCGCTTGCGCTTCACCCCGCCGCGCTGTCCGGGGCGCCCGGCGGTCGAGCGGCCGCGCGCCTGAACCGCCTGTTCGGCCGCTTCCTCGACCGCGCTTTGCCGCGCCAGCGGGTCCTCGGCCACCGCAAGTTCGACCGCTTCGAGGCGCTTGATCTCGTCACGCATCCGCGCGGCTTCCTCGAACTCTAGGTTCTCGGCCGCCTTGCGCATCTTGGTGCGCAGCTCGTCGAGATGCGCGGCGAGGTTCGCGCCGACCTTCGGCGCCTCGATCTTCGCGGTGACGCGCGCCATGTCGGTATCGCCCTGATACAGCCCCGCCAGAACGTCATCGACATTCTTGCGCACGGTCTGCGGTGTGATCCCGTGTTCGAGGTTGTAGGCCATCTGTTTCGCCCGACGCCGGTCGGTCTCGCCGATGGCACGCTCCATCGAGCCGGTGATCCTGTCGGCATACATGATCACCCGCCCGTCGGCGTTGCGCGCGGCGCGCCCGATGGTCTGCACGAGCGAGGTTTCCGAGCGCAGGAAGCCCTCCTTGTCGGCGTCGAGGATCGCCACCAGCCCGCATTCCGGGATGTCGAGCCCCTCGCGCAGCAGGTTGATGCCGATCAGCACGTCGAAGGCGCCGAGGCGCAGATCGCGCAGGATCTCGATGCGCTCGATCGTGTCGATGTCCGAGTGCATATAGCGCACCCTGACGCCCTGTTCGTGCAGATATTCGGTCAGATCCTCGGCCATGCGCTTGGTCAGCGTGGTCACCAGCACCCGCAGCCCCTTCGCCGCGACCTTGCGGATCTCGTCGAGCACGTCATCGACCTGGGTATCGACCGGGCGGATCTCGATCTCGGGGTCGAGAAGGCCGGTCGGGCGGATCACCTGCTCGGCGAAGGTGCCGCCGGTCTGCTCCAGCTCCCATTTGCCGGGCGTGGCCGAGACGAAGATCGAGCGCGGCCGCATCGCGTCCCATTCCTCGAACTTGAGCGGGCGGTTGTCGGTGCACGACGGCAGGCGGAAGCCGTGTTCCGCGAGCGTCGCCTTGCGCCGGAAGTCGCCGCGATACATGCCGCCGATCTGCGGCACGGTGACGTGGGATTCATCGGCGAAGACGATGGCGTTGTCGGGGATGAACTCGAACAGCGTCGGCGGCGGCTCGCCGGGGCCGCGGCCGGTCAGGTAGCGCGAATAGTTCTCGATGCCAGAGCACATGCCCGTGGCCTCCAGCATCTCGATGTCGAAATTGGTGCGCTGCTCCAGACGCTGCGCCTCAAGGAGCTTGCCCTCGTCGTTGAACTGCTTAAGCCGGTGGGCGAGTTCGACGCGGATCTGCTTCACCGCCTGTTGCAGCGTCGGGCGCGGCGTGACGTAGTGGCTGTTCGCATAGATGCGGATCTGTTCGAACGTGTCGGTCTTCTGCCCGGTCAGGGGATCGAATTCGATAATGCTTTCAAGCTCCTCGCCGAAGAAGCTGAAGCGCCATGCACGGTCTTCGAGGTGCGCCGGCCACAGATCGACCGTGTCGCCCTTGACCCGGAAACTGCCGCGCTGGAAGGCGGCATCGAGGCGCTTGTATTGCTGCGCCACCAGTTCGGCCAGAAACTTGCGCTGCTCGTAGAGCTGGCCCACCGTCAGATCCTGGGTCATCGCCGAATAGGTCTCGACCGAGCCGATACCGTAGATGCAGCTGACCGAGGCCACGATGATCACGTCGTCACGCTCCAGAAGCGCCCGGGTGGCCGAGTGGCGCATCCGGTCGATCTGCTCGTTGATCATCGACTCCTTCTCGATGTAGGTGTCGGTGCGCGGCACGTAAGCTTCGGGCTGGTAGTAGTCGTAATAGCTGACGAAATACTCGACGGCGTTGTCCGGGAAGAAGCCCTTGAACTCGCCATAAAGCTGCGCGGCGAGGGTCTTGTTGGGGGCGAGGATGATCGCCGGGCGCTGCGTCGCCTCGATCACCTTGGCCATGGTGTAGGTCTTGCCGGTGCCCGTCGCGCCAAGCAGCACCTGATCGTGCTCGCCCGCGTCGATGCCACGGGTCAGTTCAGCGATGGCCGTGGGCTGGTCGCCCGCCGGCGAAAACTCGCTTTTCATCACGAACCGCCGCCCACCTTCCAGCTTCGGCTTGGTCAGAACGTCGAAACGTTCGGTCGGCAGGTTGGAGTTGTTATGCGGCATCGGAGCCTCCGGGGCAGGCGGGTCGGGCGTGGCTTACATTTGATCACTTTCCGTTCTCTTTCAAGCGGTCTCGGCCGGTGCAGAGGAGGCATTCCCCGACGGCACTGCTGCAGCGGCCTTGCCAAGGCGGGGGAAAGGCGCGTAAATCGGGGCGAAACAAGGACGGGGGCACCCATGCGCGCGCGCATCTACCAGCCGGCACGGACGGCGATGCAATCGGGTCAGGCCAGGACCAGGGCCTGGGTTCTGGAATTCGAAGCCGCCGATGCGCGCCAGATCGACCCGCTGATGGGCTGGACCAGCAGCGACGATACGCAAACGCAGATCCGCCTGAGCTTCGACAGCCGCGAGGCGGCCGAGGTCTATGCCCGGGAACACCGCCTCGATTACGCCGTGAGCGAGCCGCACAAGCGCGCGCCGAACGCCCGTCTTATGGGCTATGGCGACAACTTCGCCTCGGGCCGCCGGTCGAACTGGACGCATTGAGCGTCACTTCCTTCGGACCGAAGCACCGCTGAAAACGAAACCGGGCCCCGTGATGGGGCCCGGTTTCGTTTTGTCAGGGCCTGACGTCGATCAGCTGCGTTCGAGCGCCTCGACGATCGGCAGAAAGTCGCGCGCGGTCAGGCTGGCGCCGCCGACGAGGGCGCCATCGACCTCGGGCACGGCGAAGATCTCGGCCGCGTTGCCGGGCTTCACCGAACCGCCATACAGCAGCCGCATCCCTTCGCCCTCGGCGCCGAAGCGCTCGATCAGCTGGGTGCGCATGAAGCCATGGACCTCGGCGATCTGGGCGGGCGTCGGCGTCTTGCCCGAGCCGATCGCCCAGATCGGTTCATAGGCGACGACGGTGTTCGCCGCGGTCGCATCCTCGGGCAGCGAGTGCTGCAGATGCCGGCCGACGATACGCACGGTCTGGCCGAGGTCGTGGTCCTCGGCGGTCTCGCCCAGACAGATCACCGTGACGAGGCCGATGGAATGGGCGTAAAGCGCCTTCTCGCGCACCTTGGCGTCGGTTTCGCGGTGGTCCATGCGGCGCTCGGAATGGCCGAGGATGACATGGCTTGCGCCCGCGTCGATCAGCATCGGCCCCGAAATGTCGCCGGTATGCGGGCCGAAGGGCAGGCGGTGGCAGTTCTGCCCGCCGATGGCGATGCGGCCCTGCGCGATATCGGCGGCGTTCATCAGAAGCGTCGAGGGCGGGCACAGCAGCACCTCGGCCCGGGCGGCGGGATCGGGGCTGAGGCCCATGGCGGCAGAGATGGCTTCGATCTCGGCCAGATCGGCCCTCAGGCCGTTCATCTTCCAGTTGCCTGCCGCCAGCTTTCTGCGCATCCGAAGCCTCCATTGCTGACCCTATCTAGGTCAGGGCCGGGCCGGTGCGAAAGCGCAAAATGCGCTGCCAACCCCGTGATAACGCAAACATTCGGCAAAGGGGCGCTCAGCCCTCGGAGATATCGCGGAACTTGATCGACTCGCCGCAGCCGCAGGTCTCGACGACATTCGGGTTGTGGAACCTGAAGCCGGATTCGATCACGCCGACCTCATAGTCGATCTCGGTGCCGATCATGAACATCTGGGCGAGCGGCGCGATCAGCACGCGGGCCTCGCCTTCCTCGACCACGATATCCATCGGGTCGGCCTCGGCGGCGATTTCCATGGTGTATTCCATGCCGGCGCAGCCGCCCTTCTTGACGCCGATGCGGAAGCCGGCCGCATTCTCGCGCTGCATCAGGCGCGCGATCTGGGCGACGGCGGCGGGGGTCAGCGTGACGGGGGGCTTGCCGGGCATGGCGAACATCGGGTCTCTCCTTGGCGCGGGCATCGGGCGCCCGGCAGGTGAACAGGATAAGGCGGGGAGGGCGGGCGCACAAGGCGCCCGTCCGGGCGATGGTTTCCGGGCTCAGCCGAGCGCGGGATAGTCGGTATAGCCCTCGGCGCCGCCGCCATAGAGGAACTCGGGGCGCAGCGGGTTCAGCGCGGCGCCCTGTTCGAGGCGCGCGGGCAGGTCGGGGTTGGCGATGAACGGCCGGCCGAAAGCCACCGCATCCGCCTTGCCCGAGGCCACGGCCTCGGCCGCCATCGCGCCGTCATAGCCGTTGTTGGCGATATAGGGCACGGTGAAGGCCTCGCGCAGCGCGACAAGCTCCGCTTCGGGGCAGTCGCGCGGGCCGCCGGTCTGTCCCTCGACCACATGGACGAAGGCGAGGTTCGCGGCGTTGATCTCGCGCGCGACCTCGGCGAAGAGGGCGGGCGTGTCGCTGTCGATGCCGACGTTGTTGGCGTTCGACCAGGGCGAGAGGCGGATGCCGGTGCGCCCGGCGCCGATGGCACCCACGACCGCCGCGACGACCTCTTTCAGGAAGCGCACGCGGTTCGCGATCGGGCCGCCATAGCCGTCCGTGCGGGTGTTCGAGGTGTCGCGCAGGAACTGGTCGATCAGATAGCCGTTGGCGGCGTGGATCTCGACGCCGTCAAAGCCCGCCTCGATGGCGCAGGCGGCCGCATGGGCATAGTCCTTCAGCGTGGCAGCGATTTCTTCGACGCTCAGCGCATGGGGCACGCCGGTCTCGGCGAAGCCCTTGCCGTCGAAGGTCTTCGAATGCGCCGAGATCGCCGAAGGGGCGACCGGGCTCAGCCCGCCTTCGATGATCGTCGGCAGGGAAATTCGCCCGACATGCCAGATCTGGCATACGATCTTGCCGCCGGCGGCGTGGACCGCCTCGGTGACCGTCTTCCAGCCCGCGACCTGTTCGGGCGTGTGGATGCCGGGCGTCCAGGCATAGCCCTGACCGACGGGCGAGATCTGCGTGCCTTCCGACACGATCAGCCCGGCGCCGGCGCGCTGGCGGTAATACTCGGCCATCAGCGCCGTCGGCACCCGGTCGAAGGAGCGGTTGCGGGTCAGCGGCGCCATGACGATGCGGTTGGCGATCTCGATCGCGCCGAGGCGTCCGGGCGAAAACAATGTGTCGGTCATGTCCGATCTCCGTGGTTAGCTGGGGAGTCCGTGGGCGCCGCGACGCCCGGGCCTCTCTGTCAGCCCAACCTGGGGCTGAAACGCTCCGCGGCAAGGGGCGGGGGCGCAAAGCCTCCGCGTCAGGTCGCGCGGAGGCCGGCGGTCGCGGCTTACATGAAGCCGAGTTCCAGACGCGCCTCGTCCGACATCATGTCCATGCCCCATTGCGGGTCGAAGGTCATCTCGACGTTCACCTCTCGCACGCCGGGCACCGACTCGACGGCGTTCTGCACCCAGCCCGGCATGTCGCCCGCCACGGGGCAGCCCGGCGCGGTCAGCGTCATCACGATGTTCACCACATCGTCATCGCTGATCGCAATCGTGTAGATCAGCCCGAGGTCGTAGATGTTCACCGGGATTTCCGGGTCGAACACCGTGCGGCAGGCATCGGCGACCGAGTCATACAGCGGATGTTCGGTCGTCGAGGGGCGGATCAGCGGCGCGCCTTCGGTCAGTTCGGGCGCAGCAGCTTCGGGCGTCGCGGTTTCGGTCGGCCGGGCGGCGGGTTCGGGGGTTTCGGCTTCGGTGGTCATGCTCTGTCCGGCTCCGATAAAGTTGATTGTTCATATAAGAAAAGGGGGCCGAAGGTAAAGGCCACGGGGGCGGAAATCAGGGGATACGGCCGGTGGGGCCCGAACGGCAGGCTTGACCCGCAGGCGCGAACGGGGCACAGGCAGCACATGGTTCCGATGGACAAACTCGTTCAGATCGCGCAGCGCTTCGACTATGTCGAGGCGCGGCTAAACGCGGCCTCCGCTCCCCATGAAATCGCCGAGCTGTCGCGGGAATATTCCGCGCTGAAGCCGGTGGTCGAGGAATTCGCCGCCTATCGCGGCTTGCTCGACGATCTGGCCGAGGCCGAGGGCTGGCTTGCCGATCCCGAGATGAAAGCGCTGGCCGAGGACGAGCTGCCGCGGCTGAAAGCGCGCCTGCCGGAGATGGAGCAGGCGTTGCGTCTGGCGCTGCTGCCGCGCGATGCGGCCGATGCCCGCCCGGCGATTCTGGAAATCCGCCCCGGCACCGGCGGCGAGGAGGCGGCGCTGTTCGCGGCCGACCTTCTGCGCATGTATCAGCGCTATGCCGAGACCAAGGGCTGGCGCTTCGAGCTGATGGACTTCACCGAGACCGAGCTTGGCGGCGTCAAGGAAGCCACCGCCCGGATCGAGGGCGAGGGCGTCTTCGCGCGCCTCAAGTTCGAATCGGGTGTGCACCGGGTGCAGCGCGTCCCTGCGACGGAAGCGGGCGGGCGCATCCACACCTCGGCCGCGACGGTCGCCGTTCTGCCCGAGGCGGAAGATGTCGATATCGAGGTGAAGGATTCCGACATCCGCATCGACACCTATCGCTCGACCGGCGCGGGCGGTCAGCACGTCAACAAGACCGATTCCGCGGTGCGGATCACGCATTTTCCGTCCGGCATCGTCGTCACCTCGTCGGAGAAATCGCAGCACCAGAACCGCGCCAACGCGATGGCGGTGCTGCGCGCGCGGCTCTATGAGCGCGAACGCGAGCGGATCGACGGCGAACGCTCGGCCGACCGCAAGTCGCAGGTGGGCTCGGGCGACCGCTCGGAACGGATCCGCACCTACAATTTCCCGCAAGGCCGGATGACCGATCACCGGATCAACCTGACGCTTTACTCGCTGAGCCAGATCATGGACGGCGACCTCGATCCGGTCGTGGACGCGCTGATCGCCGACGATCAGGCCGCGAAGCTCGCGGAGCTGGAGGGGTGAGGGCGCAACAGGCGCTGGTGTTCGGCACGCGTGCGCTGAAGGAGGCCGGGATCGACGGTGCCGGCACCGATGCGCGCTATCTGCTGGCCCATGCGCTCGGCCTTTCGCCGGACCGTCTGATCCTCGTGCTGCAAGACGAGATGCCCGACGGCGCCGGGGAACGCTTCGACGCCGCCATCGCCGCGCGCGCAACGCATCGCCCGGTCGCCCAGATCACCGGCCGGCGGCTGTTCTGGGGCCGCGAGTTTCGCGTCACCCAAGACACGCTCGATCCGCGCCCTGAGACCGAGATCCTGATCGAGGCGGCGCTTTCGGCGCCGTTCACCCGCGTGCTCGATCTCGGCACCGGGACCGGCTGCATCGCGCTGACGCTGCTGGCCGAACGGCCCGAAGCGCGCGGTCTGGCGACGGATCTGTCCGAAGCGGCGCTGGCCGTCGCGCGCGACAATGCCGAACTGCTCGGCCTTTCGGATCGGATCGAATTCCGCCGCTCGGACTGGTTCGCCTCGGTCGGGGAGACGTTCGATCTGATCGTCTCGAACCCGCCCTATATCGCCGAGGACGAGATGGCCGGCCTTGCCCCTGACGTGCGCGACTGGGAACCCCTTGCGGCGCTGACGCCGGGCGGCGACGGGCTCGATGCCTATCGCGCGATTGCGGCGGGGGCGGCCGCGCATCTGGCCCCGGGTGGCCGCATCGGTCTCGAGATCGGCCCGACCCAGGCCGACGCGGTCTGTCAGATGCTGCGGCAGGACGGTTTTCCGGCGCCCGAGGTGCTGCGCGATTTCGACGGTCGCGACCGCTGCATTTTCGCGACCTTGCCCTGAAAGCGAAACGCATTATTTATTTTCCCGGCGCATTTTGGCGCTTGCACGGCTGAGCGGGAAGTGCTTAGTGATGCAGGCGTCCCGTGAGATTTTTCCGGTGCGCAGCTCAGCTCACACTGCGCATCGAAGGTCTGAGGCGAAAGCCGCCGAATGCAGCCCTTTGATCGCACGGCGGGTCCGGCGCGTGGCAAGATGCCCGACCGGCCCGGACTTCAGCGCCCCGAAGGGCACAACCCATGAAGGCCAATGAGATCCTCTAAATCCCGTTCGCGCAACAAGTCGAACCGTCAACGCTCGATCGGCAACATCATCAACCGGGTGTTCGACAGTTCGGGCCCCGAGGGGAAGGTGCGCGGCACGCCGCAGCAGATCATCGAGAAATATCTGGCGCTGGCGCGTGACGCCCAGCTCGGCAACGACCGCGTGGCCGAACAGAACTTCCTGCAGCATGCCGAGCATTACACCCGCCTTCTGGGCGAGGCGCAGCGCGAGATGGCGCGCGAGCAGGAAGAGCGTCAGCGCAGTTATCAGCAGAACGGCAATGGCGGTCAGAACGGCCAGCAGGGCCGCGACCGCCAGGATCGCTTCGAGCGCGACACCCCCGAGGAACGTGGCGAGACTGCCGGTGCCCCGCTTGGCACCGTGTTGCCGCCCGATGCCGATGACGATGCCATGCCCGAGGCGTTCCTGCCGGTCGAGGACGAAGGTCCCGGTCTGGTCGAGACGCCCGAGATGCGCGCCGAGGTGGCTCCGGTCGTTGAGCCGGTGACCGCTGCTCCGGCCGAGAGCGCCGAGGCCCCGGCCGAAGCCGCTCCCGAGCGCAAACCGCGCCGTCGCAGCCCGCGCAAGCCCGCCGCTCCGAAGGCCCCGAAGGCCGAAGGCGCGAAGGACGATGCCGGAGAGGCGAAGATCGCCAACGAGTGATCCGTCCGTTCGGATGACGGTATCGAAGGGCTGCCCTGACGGGCGGCCCTTTTCGCTTTCCGGGTCATGCGACGGGGGCCCGCATCGGGCGTCGGTATTCGGCACATGGTCAGGGCGTGGAGAAGCAAGGCTGATCCGCGCGAAACCGGGCACACCGGGGGGAACCGCACCCCGACGGACCGGACATTCCCCTTGTTTTCGTGTGAGTTAATTCTCGATTTTGCCGTGCGGCCGCTATTGCTGCGAGCAAGGATACGACCGACGTCCTGGCCCGGATGGGGCTGCGGGCCGGCCCGCAGTCACCCCGACCCGGATCTGCATGAGAGGCGTCAGTGCAGGCGAGTTCCCCGGCCCGGATCTGCGCGCCTCAGGCGGCGGCGACCAGCCGGGCGAGGCGGCAGAACGCCTCGATCGACACCCGTTCGGCGCGCTCGGTCGGCGGGATGCCGGCCTCTTCGAGCAGCGCTTCGATCTGCGGATGCACGCTTTTCAGCGCAGCGCGCAGCATCTTGCGGCGCTGGTTGAACCCGGCCGCGACCACGCGTTCCAGCACCTTCGGATCGGCCGGATAGCGCGGTTCGGGCAGGGCGGTCAGATGCACCACCGCCGAATGCACCTTGGGCGCGGGGGTGAAGGCCTCGGGCGGCAGGCTCATCACGATCTTGGCGTCGCAGCGCCACTGCGCCAGGATCGCCAGCCGGCCGTAATGATTGGTGCCGGGCTTCGCGACGATGCGCTCGGCCACTTCGCGCTGGAACATCAGCGTCAGGCTTTGCCAGAACGGCGGCCACTCGGGCGGCGTCAGCCAGCGCACCAGCAGCTCGGTGCCGACATTGTAGGGCAGGTTCGCCGCGATGCGGATCGGCGGCGTCAGATGGGCGCGCACATCGACCTCGAGCGCATCGCCCTCGATGACCTCAAGCCGCCCGGGATAGGCGGCGGCGATCTCGGAGAGCGCCGCCATGCAGCGCGGATCCTTCTCGACCGCGAGCACCCGCCGCGCCCCCTCGACCAGCAGCCCGCGGGTCAGCCCCCCGGGTCCCGGCCCGATCTCCAGCACGTCCGAGCCCGCCAGATCCCCCGCCGAGCGCGCGATCCGCGCCGTCAGGTTCAGATCCAGCAGGAAATTCTGCCCAAGGCTCTTCTTCGCCACCAGCTCGTGGTCGCGGATCACCTCGCGCAGGGGCGGAAGCCCGTCGATCGTCGCCATCCGGCCCTGTCTCCTTCGTTTTGCCTCAAATATCCTCGGGGGGTTCGGGGGGCAGACAGCCCCCCGGCGCGCTCACCCGCAAGCGATGCCGGTTTCAGCCGCGCCGCGCCGATCCCATCCGCGCCGCCATCCTCAGCGCCGCGATCAGGCTCGCAGGGCTGGCGCGCCCGCTGCCCGCGATGTCATAGGCCGTCCCGTGATCGGGCGAGGTCCGCACGAAGGGCAGCCCCAGCGTCACGTTCACCCCGCCGTCGAAAGACAGCGTCTTGATCGGGATCAGCGCCTGATCGTGATAAGCGCAGACCGCCGCATCATAACGCGCCCGCGCCGCCGGATGGAACATCGTGTCGGCCGGAAGCGGCCCGGTGACGGCATAGCCTTCGGACCGCATCCCCGCGATCACGTCGCGCATCCAGTCGCGTTCCTCCGTGCCCATCACGCCGTTTTCGCCGGCATGGGGGTTCAGCCCGGCCACCGCGATGCGGGGATTGTCGATGGCGAAGTCGCGCGAAAGCCCTTCGGCGGTCAGTTGAATGGCGCGGCGCAGCACCTCGGGGGTCAGCGCCTTCGGCACCTCTGAAAGCGCGATATGAATCGTCGCCGGCACCACGCGGATCGGCGGATCGACGGTTTCACACGCGAGCATCATCGCGACCTCGGCATCGCCCGCCAGATGCGCCAGATATTCAGTATGCCCCGGGAACGGAAATCCCGCCCCGTCCTTCAGCACCTTCTTGTTGATCGGCGCGGTGGTGACCGCAAGCCCCTCACCGGCCTGCACGATCCCGACCGCGCGGGCGATCACGTCGATCACCGCCTGAGCGTTTGCGGGTTCCGGGTCGCCCGGGCGCGCGGCGGCGGGAAACGGATGGGGAAGCACCGGCAGGGCGGCGCCGGCGTGCAGCATCGCCTCGGCGGGGGTCGCAATCTCGCGGTATTTCGTGCCCCGCGGCAGATGTGCCGGATCGCCCAGCCACACGAAGGGCAGCGCCGCACCGAGCGCCTGCCACGCCCCCACCGCGATCTCGGGGCCGATGCCCGAAGGATCGCCGCAGGTCAGGATCACCGGAAGATCGGAAGCGGGATCGCGGCTCATTTGCGCACGACCACGGCATCCGAGCGCAGTTCGGCCAGGAAATTCTCGGAATAGGCCGAGAGCCGCACATTCATCAGCTGCTGGCGGATCTGGTCGCGCTGCGCGCCGCCCGGAAGCGACTCGCTGGCGTGGACGGCATCCTCGGCCTTGGTGGATTCGATGCCCGGTCCTTTCGGCGCCGAGGGGGCCGGGGCAAGATCCGGGGTCTGTCCGCCATCGGGCGTTGCATCGCCGGCCGCGGCGGTGCGCGAACACAGCATCACCAGCGTCCGCCCGGCACCGAGATCGAGAACCCCGGTCTCGCCGATGTCGAGCCGTGCCAGCTCGACCGCGATCACCGGCGGGATCTGGCCCTGCGGGGTCGGCGCGATGCGGCTCAGCGCGCCGGGGCGGTCCTTCGCGATGGTGTAAAGATCGTCGCAGCTGTGCGCATCGGAGGCGATCCGCGCTTCCAGCTTTTGCGTTTCCTCGGACCCGGCCGGACCGAGCGCGAGCGTGGCATAGCCGAGGCTCTGCGCCTCTTTCGACACGGTTCCGGCATCGAAATCGCGCAGCAGGAACACGCCGATCGCCCCGTTCAGGTCGATGGGCGCGCTGACCTGGCCGGGCTTCATCGCGAGAACCGCATCGCGCAGCACCGGCGGCAGATTGCCGAGCGGCAGCCAGTCGATCTTGCCGCCGTTGTCGCGCGACTGCGAGGCCGAGACCTGCTGCGCTGCACTGGAGAATGCCGCCTCGCCGCGCACCGCCGCAACCTGCTTCGCCAGCGCCCGCGCTTCGTCCAGATGCTCGGGCGGGGCGGGGATGATGATTTCGGACAGCAGCACCCGCGCGTTCTGTCCGCGCCGCGATTCCACCAGAAGCGCCCGGTCGATGTCGGCGTCGGAGATCTTGACCCGCGGAGCGAAGCGGGCCCGGATCACCTCGCGCCACATCAGACCCGAGCGCACGAAGTCGTGGAACGTGGCGGTTCCGACACCCGATTTCGCCAGTTCCGCGGTGAACTGATCGAGGCTCAGATTGGCGCGGCCGGCGAATTCGGTCATGCCCTTGGTGATGTCGTCCTCGCTGACGGTGATGCCGTCGCGTGTCGCCTGCCAGGCGCGCAGCCGGTCGTCGATCAGCGCGTCCTCGGCCAGCTTGCGCAGATCGCCCGCCTGACGCAGCGCCTGCATGAACGCCATCCGCTGCTCGATCTCGTAATTGCTGATGCCGAGACCGTTCACCGTGATCGCGGTGGCATAGGGGCCGCCCGACGCTGCGGGGCGTGCCGCCGTGTCGCGCGCGACGGCCGGCAGCCCCGGGGCGATCAGCGTCAGCCCCGTGGCCAGCGCCGCGCCCGCGAGTGTCGTCATTCGCACCATGTTCCGCATCGGTCGTCCGTTCTTCATTGCATTTCGTCCTGCCCGCGCTCCGGTCAGCCCCGGCACACGCGCGTGGTGTTGCCCGTCGTCGTCTTCGCGCCAAACCCTGCCAGCTGCACCGCGAAGCCGAAGCTGGTCTCGGGCGTCACATTAGTGGAGGACGTGTAACGGCGCGAGAGGGAAAGATCCACGGTCATGCACTCGTTGGCATATTCCAGCCCGAGCCCGGCCTTGGCGGCGCGCTGTGCCGTCAGGTCGTAGCGGGTGATGATCTTGCTCGACCAGTCGTCGTTCCAGGCCCATTTGGTCTCGAGCGCGAGCTGCGAGGTATCGAGCGGGCGGCCCTCGGCGGCGTTGGCCTGCATCCAGATATAGCCCGCCGCGACCGAGTAACGCCCCTGAAGATAGCCCACGCGCAGCTCCTCGCGGGCGAAGTCGAAGTTGTCGTCGAACAGTGCGCGGTTGGCGATGGTCAGCCCGTTCGCGGCGGTGAAGGTCGTGCCCAGAAGCCAGTCGCTGTAGGTGCCGTCGAGGCCCGAGTCCTCGGGGAACTGGTTCAGGTCGTCGACCCGGATCACCCGCCCGACGGTGGTGCCGACGGACCAGCCCGCGGCGTCGATCCGCGTCCAGGTCACGCCCAGATTGGCACGCGTGCCCTGCTCGCGCATGTCTCCGCCCGGAAAGCGCGAGAACGAGAACAGGTTGCCCTCGTCGAATTCGGTCAGCAGGCTGTCTTCGTCGACGATCGGCTTGAGGTAATCGGGCGACCACAGCAGCTGCGCGACCGGCTCGATCACGTTGGTGGCGTCGCCCGAGGTATTGGCCCAGGGCCAGCGCAGCTCGACGCCCAGGGTGGGCTGGCCGCGCACGGTCGAGCCGCTGTAAACCTCGTCCTGGCGCACCAGCATGGTATCGAGGCTGAGGTTCGCCAGCCCCGAGGCGACGATGCCTTGCGGCAGCACCCAGTTGCGCCGCCAGTCGGCACTGAGCGAGCTGCGCAGCGTGTCGCGCCCGTCCGAAACGGTGTCTTCATCGGCCAGCGTGTCATAATCGAGATCCGATGACCGGCGATGGGCGTGGGTCTCCCAGGTGATGGTGCTTTCGCCGCCGATGGTGGCGGGGCGGATCACCCGCTCCCAGACGAAATCGGCCGAGCCCATCGGCTGCGTGGCGTTGCTTTCGCCGTCGCGGATCGAGTGGGTGTTGCCGGCGCGCATCCAGGTCAGCTGGTCGGGGCGGACCCGCTCGATCCAGACGCCGGACCACAGCCGGTCCTCGTCGGTGATGTCGTAATCGACCAGATAGGACGGGTCGGTCACCATCCGCAGCTGCACGCCGAGGTTGTAGCCGTTTTCCAGCGCGAAAGCGCCGTTGGCGAAGATATAGCCGCGGTTCGTGCCCGGATCTATGCTGTCGCGGCTCAGCGCGCCCTCGACGCTGAGGGTGCCGGCCTCGAAGGCCTGACGATAGCGCATCCCCATCGTGCGGGTGTAATCGGACGACAGATAGGGGGTCAGCGTCACATCGGCCGAATTGCCGACCGGGATGAAATACGGCAGCTTCAGCCCGGGGCCGAGGCTTGTGGTGGTGCGGAACTCGGGGCGCAGCAGGCCCTGGTAGCGCTTCACCGTCGGATCGGGCAGGCGCAGCGCCGGCGTCCACAGCAGCGGCACCCCCATGAAGCGGAACTGCGCGTCTTCAAAGCGCAGCTGGTGGTCGTCCATCGTGTGGGTGATGCGCCGCGCGCGGATCTCCCACAGCGGGGTCGGGTCCGAGGCGCAGACCTGGCACGAGGAGGCGACGACATCGGTCATCGTCGTGGTCTGGCCGTCGCGGCGCTCGACGCGGTTGGCGGCAAGCTGCAACTCGCGCGCCATGACCATGCGCGCGCCGATCAGGATGCCGTTTTGCAGATCGCTCGACAGCTCTGCGCTGTCGGCGACCATCACCGAGCCGGTCTGCCCCGGCTGCACAAGACGCATCGGCCCTTCGATCTGAACCTTGTCGGTGGTCTTGTCATAGACCACCCGCGTCGCGCTGAGAACGTTTTGCCGGAAGTGGATCTCGACATTGCCCTCGGCGGTCAGCGTGTCCGGACCGGTCACCTCCACCCGGTCGGCGATCAGTGTCGCCGCCTGGTCGATGTCCGTGCCTTCCGCGACGGTTTGTGTCGCGGCGGGCGCCGGTGCGCTCGTCCCCGGCCCGGTTTCGGCCGCAGCCGGCAGCACCGGCCAGGCCACGCCCAGCATCAGCGCGGCAACCAGCGCCCGGTGCAGGCGAGACGGCCCGTCGAAAGCCTTCCGCGGCGCGCTCCGGGCAGAGATTGCCGCCGAAATTTCGGGGTGTGCGGGGTGGGGCATCATCCGTCCTCTCGGGCCAGGATCAGGGCAAGGGCAAGCATCAGCGCGATCGCGGGCGGCGCCCAGGCGGCCAGCACCACCGGAATCTCGCCGTTCTCGCCCAGAACCTGCGCGATGTTGCGCAAAAAGAAAATCCCGAGCGCGCCGCCAAGCGCCAGAAGCGCCATCGCTCCGGTGCGGCCAAAGCGCGCGTGGCCCATGGTGAAGGCCGCCGCCATCAGCACCATCGCAGCGAAGACGAAGGGCAGGGCGAGTTCCATCTCGAACCAAACGAGGTGGCGCCGGGCGGAGAAACCGGCCTCTTCGAGGCCGCGGATGAAGCCCGGCAGTTGCCAGATCTGCACCGCCGAGGGGGTGCCGAAGCTGTCGCGGATGCGCTCTGGCGTCAGATCGGAGCCGAGGGTCATCGCGGGGGCGGTTTTCGCCGACAGCTCGGGGTTCTCACTGCCTGAGAGTGTCCAGTCCTTGACCCCGCTCAGCTGCCAGGCGCCGGGGCTCAGCACGGCCTCGTCGGCGTCGATGCGCCGCACCGGTCCCTCGCCGGGGGCGAAGATCAGGAAAGTGACGCGGGAAAGTTTCGTCGCGTCGAGCGTGGCGCGCGCGGCATGGATCACCGCCTGGGTGCCGTCGTCGCCGCCCATTCCCTGACGCATCCATACCCCCCCCGATCCCACCGAAACCGACTGCACGTCGCCCGCACTGAACCGGCCGGCAAGCTCGTCGTAGCGTTTCGAGGTCGCTGTGGCGATCGGGTTGAAGCCCACGACCGCGAGCACGCCGAGGATCAGCGCCACCGCGACCGGCGCGGCCAGCATCCGCAGCGCGGAGCGACCGCTCGCGCGGATCACCACCAGCTCGGAGCTGCGGGCGAGGCCGATGAACAGCAGCATCGCCGCCATCGCCACCAGAAGCGGCAAGATCGTGTAGATTGACTGGGGCACCGCGAGCGCCGCGAGAACCGCCGTGCGTCCGAGCCCGATCTGTGCATTGCCGAAAGAGCGGATCTTCTCCACCATCTCGATCAGGAAGATGATCCCCCAGAACGCTGCGGCGACGATCAGGAAGGATTTCAGGAACCGGCGCGCGATGTAAAGGGAGAGCGTCATGGTGCGGCCCCCTCCACCGGCAGGGACTGGGGCAGAGGCTCGGGTGCCGGGCGGCGCGGCCGGCCCGCGATGTGCAACATCAGCCCCGTCGCGGCGAGGCCCGCCAGTGCCGGCACATAGGCAAGCGGCCACAGCGCCATCTTGCCGCGCATCGCGCTGTCGGCCGCATTGGTCAGGAACTGCAGCACGATCAGCCCGAACACCGCAAGCGCCACCTGCCGCCACATCCCGAACCGCGAGAACCCGCCGAGCATCAGTGCCGCGAAGCCCAGAAGTGCCGCCACCGGCGCAAGCAGCACCTGCGCGATCCGGCTGTTCATCTCGAACCAGGCGGCGCCGACGGTCGATCCGGTCGCGCTCAGCAGCGCGGCGGGGGGCGCGATCAGCGACCAGCTCGGCACTTCGTCCCAGTCGATCCGTCCCGCTGACGGCGCGCCCAGAAGCGCCGCTATATCATAGGTGAAATCGGTGAAGCGCGTGACCTCGAGGCTGGTGTCGGCGCGGCGCAGCGACTGCGCCATCCCGTCGAACATCACCATCTTCGGCCCGCTGTCCGAGCGCACGATCAGTGCCTTCGTCGCGGTGTAGATCGTCGTCATGTCGGGATTGCGCGCGTCGGACATGAACATGTCCAGCAGCTCGCCCCGCTCCGATATCTGCCGGATGTAGATCGTCACCCCTTCGACGGGATGCTGAAAACTGCCGTCGGTCAGAAAGCGCGCGGTGATGTTCTCGGCAATCTCGGACTGCCGTGCGCTGAGTTCGGCCCGCGACACCGGCACGAGGACATGCACCAGCACCAGCATCATCGCCGCCACGATCAGCCCGAAGGCCGCGACCGGGCGCGCCAGACGCCAGGGCGAAGCGCCGGCCGCCTGCATCACCACCAGTTCGGAATCGGACGACAGCCGCGTCACCGCGTAGATCGTCGCTGCGAAGGCCGCCACCGGCAGCACCAGACGGATCACGTTCGGCAGCGTCAGCAAGGTGAATTCCAGAACCACCCAGGCGGTCTGACCGTCACCGATCAGCTTGTCGAACAGCGCCACCGCCCGGTTGACCCAGTAAACGGAGACCAGCACCAGCGCAAAGAAGCCGAACAGCCCCATCAGCCTGGACAGGATATATCTTTCGAGTTGAGGCAACGAAGCTCCCGCGCGGGCTGGTGACGGCTTTGGTCCTGTCTAACCCGACGCGGGCGCGGCGAAAAGCCCTGCCTCGGCCTTCGGGCACCGCCGATTGCGCGGAGGGCTGAAACCTGCCGGGGCCGGTGCTGTCCCCTGCCGGATCCGGGGGGATTGCCCGGAATGCGGGCGGGGGGTGCTTTTCAACCCGGGGGCAAGGCGCTACCTTCCCAAAAACCGCCCGCAGCCCTGCCGTTGTCCCCCCTCCCGTTTTCAAGGTCCGTTCATGTCCCAGCCCATTCCGATTTCCTTCGCCGATACCGACCTCGAACCGGCCGCGTCCTTCGCCGGCCGCATCGCGGTGATCGTGCCGCCCGAGGGCGCGCCGGGGCCGCTGGTGCGCCGCCTCGACCGCATGACCCGCGGCCAGATCGGGCGCGCGCTCGCCTCGGGGGCGTGGGAAAAGCTCGGCGCCGGGCAATCCGTCGATATCGGCTGGCCCGCGGGGCTGGCGGCCGAGGCGGTGCAGCTCGTGAAGCTCGGACGGCGCGCTTCGGACCACGACGCGCGTCAGGCCGGTGCGACGATCGGCGCGAAGCTCGGCGCGGCCGGGGCGCTGGTCATCGCGGGCGCCCATCCGCGGGCGGCCGAGATCGCCTTCGGCCTTGCGCTGCGCGCCTACCGTTTCGATTACCACACCGCCGAGAAGCCCGCCTTCGGCCCGGTGAAGATGCTGGTCGCCCATCCCGAGGCTGTGGCCGCTGCCGCCCTCGATCACGCGGCGCTGGCCGAGGGGGTGTTCTTCGCCCGCGATCTGGTGAACGAGCCTGCCAATATCCTGACGACTCAGGATTTCGCCGCGCGTCTGGCGGCGATGCAGGAGATTGGCCTCGATGTCACCATCCTCGAGGAGGACGATCTCGCGGCGCTCGGGATGCGCGCGCTTCTGGCGGTCGGGCAGGGCTCGTCGAGCCCGTCGCGGCTGGTGGTGATGCGCTGGACCGGCATCGCCGCGGAAGAGGGGGTCGAGGCCCCTGCGCCGGTGGCCCTCGTGGGCAAGGGGGTGTGCTTCGACGCCGGCGGCATCTCGCTCAAGCCCGCCGCCGGCATGGAAGAGATGACGATGGACATGGGCGGCGCCGCGGTCGTTGCCGGGGTGATGCGCACGCTCGCACTGCGCGGTGCGCCGGTGAATGCCGTGGGCATCGTCGGTCTGGTCGAGAACATGCCCGACGGCGCGGCGCAGCGGCCGGGCGATATCGTGCGCTCGATGAAGGGCGACACGATCGAGGTGGTGAACACCGATGCCGAGGGGCGCATGGTTCTGGCCGATGCGCTGTGGTATGCGCAGCAGACCTTCCGTCCGTCGGCGGTGATCGACCTCGCGACGCTGACCGGCGCGATCATCGTCGCGCTCGGCCACGAGCGCGCCGGGGTGTTCTCGAATGACGATGCGCTGTCGGCGGGGCTTCTGGCGGCAGCCGGGGCCGAGGGCGAGGGCGCGTGGCGCATGCCGCTCGATCCGGGCTACGACAAGCTGATCGAATCGCGGCTCGCGGATATCAAGAACACCGGCGGCCGCTGGGGCGGTGCGGCGACGGCGGCGGCGTTCCTCAAGCGCTTCGTCGCGCCCGGCACGCCCTGGTGCCATATCGACATCGCAGGCGTCGCCCTGCCGCCCGGAGAGACCGCGCTCGCCCCCAAGGGCGCGACCGGCTGGGGCGTGCGCACGCTCGACCGGCTGATCCGCGACAGGTTCGAGGTCTGATGCCTGCGCTGTTCTATCACGTCACGCAATCGAGCGTCGATGCTGTGGTTTCGACGCTGCTTGAACGTGCGCTGCAACAGGGCTGGCGGATCGAGCTGCGCACCCCCTCGCGCGAGCGCAGCGACTGGTACGATCAGCGGCTGTGGCTCGGTTCGGAGGAGGGGTTCTTGCCGCACGGGCTGCAGGGCGGGCCGCACGATGCGCTGCAACCCGTGCTGTTGACCGAGCATGCGGCGGGGCCGGGCTTTCAGGCGGTGATGAGCGTCGAGGGCGCCGAAGTCGCGCCCGACGAGGTTCCGGCCCATGAACGCGTCTGGATCCTGTTCGACGGCCGCGACCCGATGGCGGTCGAACGTGCCCGCGACCAGTGGCGGGCATTGGCGGCCTCGGGCGCCGGTGCCCAGTATTGGAGCGAGGAAACCGGCCGCTGGCAGAAGAAGGCCGAGGCCTAGTTCGGCCTTCCCTTCGCCCCGCCCCCGCGCTAGAGCGCGCCCGACGATCCGCCCGCAGTCCCTGCGCGCGCATCTGGCAAGGGGGCCGCTGCCCGAGGCCGGGCGCCCCCGAGGACCGTTTCCGCAACCGGAGCCCGAGATGACCGAGACGTTCAGCTTCACCCTCAACGCCACCGACGGCGCCGCCCGCACCGGCGTGATCCACACCCCGCGCGGCGACATTCGCACTCCGGCCTTCATGCCGGTCGGCACCGCGGCGACGGTCAAGGCGATGATGCCCGAATCCGTCGCGGCGACCGGGGCGGATATCCTGCTCGGCAACACCTATCATCTGATGCTGCGCCCGACGGCCGAGCGCATCGCCAATCTGGGCGGGCTGCACAGGTTCATGAACTGGAACAAGCCGATCCTGACGGATTCCGGCGGCTTTCAGGTGATGTCGCTTTCCGATCTGCGCAAGATGAGCGAGGAGGGCGTCACCTTCGCCAGCCATGTCGACGGCTCGCGCCATTTCCTCAGCCCCGAGCGCAGCATGGAAATCCAGCGCCTGCTCGGCTCGGACATCGTGATGGCCTTCGACGAATGCCCGGCGCTGCCGGCGACGGATGAGGCGGTGGCGCGCTCGATGCGGATGTCGATGCGGTGGGCGCAACGCTCGCGCGATGCCTTCGGCGACCGGCCGGGACATGCGCTGTTCGGCATCATGCAGGGCGGCACCAACCGCGAGTTGCGCGAGGAATCCGCCGAGGCGCTGAGGCAGATCGGCTTCGACGGCTACGCGGTCGGCGGTCTCGCGGTGGGCGAGGGGCAGGAGCTGATGTTCTCGACCCTCGATTACGCGCCGGGCTTCCTGCCCGAGGACAAGCCGCGTTACCTGATGGGCGTGGGCAAGCCCGATGATATCGTCGGCGCGGTCGAGCGCGGCATCGACATGATGGATTGCGTGCTCCCCTCGCGCTCGGGGCGGACCGGTCAGGCCTGGACCCGGCGCGGTCAGGTCAACATCAAGAACGCCCGGCACATGGACGACCCGCGCCCGCTTGACGAACACTGCAGCTGCCCGGCGTGCCGCAACTACAGCCGCGCCTATCTGCATCACGTCTTCAAGGCGCAGGAGATCCTCTCGGCGATGCTGCTGACCTGGCACAACCTGCATTATTATCAGGAGCTGATGCAGGGACTGCGCGACGCCATCGCCGCGGGCCGGCTGAACGAATTCGTGGCTCAGTTCCACGCGCTCAGGGCCGAAGGCGATATCGAGCCGCTCTGATCCCCGGGCGGGTGCGAAGGGGCTCTGCCCCTCTTGCCCCTGCGGGGCAATTCACCCCGGGATATTTAAGGAAAGACGAATGGGGCAGAGGGCTCCTGCTTTCATCTTTCCGAAAATATCCCGGGGGTGAGGGCCGAAGGCCCGAGGGGGCAGAGCCCCCTGTCTGCAGCCGTGCGGCCAGGTATGTTCCGGCTCGCGTCGAGAGTCTGAGGCCCTCTTTCCGAAGGTGCCCCAGCTTAAGGTTTCGCCTAATAAGTAGGCTTAATTAGTCAATATTGAGGCGATTTATGGAAATGGTGCCCGGATTCCCCCTCCGGAGCTGACCATTCGATCCGTTTTTGCTGCTTTTCTTAAGCACACCCGCTTCCTTTTTCCGCGTCCAGCCCCTAGCGTCCCTTTGTATCCACACAATGGGGAGTCACGGAATGAAGAACCTCCTTCTGGCAAGCACCGCAGTGCTGCTGGCTGCCGGCGCGGCGAATGCCGCCGACGTCAAGATCGGCATCTCGATCGGCTTTACCGGCCCGCTCGAATCGATGGCGCCGGACATGGCCAAGGGTGCCGAGATGGCGATGAAGGAAGTGTCGGACTCGGGCAAGCTGCTCGGCGGCGACAAGGTAATTTCGGTGCGCGGCGATTCGACTTGTATCGACGCGGCCGCGGCCACCGCCACGGTGACTAAGATGATCACCTCCGAGAAGGTCGACGGCATCGTCGGTGGCGAATGCTCGGGCGAGACCATCGCTTCGCTGAACAACGTCGCGATCCCGAACGGGATGGTCATGATCTCTCCCTCGGCGACCTCGCCGGCACTGACCACGATCGATGACAAGGGGCTGTTCTTCCGCACCGCCCCCTCCGACGCGCGTCAGGGCGAAGTGATGACCGACGAGATCCTCGAGCACGGCATCAAGTCGGTCGCGGTGACCTATACCAACAACGACTACGGCAAAGGTCTGGCCGACAGCTTCGTCGAGGCGTTCAAGAAAAAGGGTGGCACTGTCACCATCACCGCCGCACATGACGACGGCAAGCCGGATTACTCGGCCGAAGTGGGCGCGCTCGCCTCGGCCGGCGGTCAGGCGCTGGTGATCGCGGGCTACGTCGACCAGGGCGGCGCGGGCATCCTGCGCGGTGCGCTCGACACCGGGGCGTTCTCGACCTTCGTGTTCCCCGACGGCATGGTCGGCGGCTCGCTCGAGAAGAACTTCGGCAAGGAAGTCAACGGCTCCTTCGGTCAGGTTCCGTCCTCGGAAGGCGAAGGCCATGACAAGTTCGTCGCTGCCGCCAAGGCCGCGGGCTTCGACGGCAACGGCACCTATGCGGGCGAATCCTATGACGCCGCCGCGCTGATCTTGCTCGCCATGCAGGCCGCCAAGTCGACCGATCCGAAGGTCTACAAGGACAAGGTGATGGAGATCGCCAACGGTCCGGGCGAAAAGATCTACGCCGGCGACCTTGCCAAGGGTCTCGAACTGCTCGCCGCGGGCAAGCCGATCGACTACGAGGGCGCGACCGCGGTTCACCTGATCGGGCCGGGCGAGGCCTCGGGTTCGTTCCGCGAGATCGCGATCAAGGACGGCAAGATCGAGACCGTCAAGTTCCGCTGAACGCCTTCCACGACGGCGGCCCGGGGGTGACCCGGGCCGTTTTCCGACTCACGACAAGCCGAAAACGGCACGCTTCACGACCAACGTGAAGAACAGGGGACTGCATGATACGGGTCGAGAACCTGCAAAAACGCTTCGGCGGCTTCACGGCCGTGGACGGGGCGTCGCTCGAAATTGCCACCGGGTCCATCACCGGGCTGATCGGGCCGAACGGCGCGGGGAAATCCACGTTGTTCAACGTCATCGCCGGGGTCTACACGCCCACGGCCGGCAAGGTGACGATGGACGGCGAGGACATCACCGGGCTGAAACCGCACGAGCTGTTTCACAAGGGGCTGCTGCGCACCTTCCAGATCGCGCATGAATTTCCCTCGCTGACGGTGCGCGAGAACCTGATGATGGTGCCCGCCGGCCAGAGCGGCGAAACGCTGTGGAACAGCTGGTTCCACCGTGGCCGCATCGCCGGCGAAGAGGCCGCGTTGCGCAAGAAGGCCGATGAGGTGCTGGACTTCCTGACCATCTCGCATCTGCGCGACGAGCGCGCGGGCAACCTGTCGGGCGGACAGAAGAAGCTCCTGGAGCTCGGTCGCACGATGATGGTCGACGCCAAGATCGTGTTCCTCGACGAGGTCGGCGCGGGCGTGAACCGCACGCTTCTGAACACCATCGGCGACGCCATCGTGCGACTGAACAAGGAACGCGGCTACACCTTCTGCGTGATCGAGCATGACATGGATTTCATCGGCCGCCTGTGCGACCCGGTCATCGTCATGGCCGAGGGCAAGGTTCTGGCCGAGGGCAGCCCCGCGACGATCATGCAAAACGAAGCCGTCATCGAGGCCTATCTGGGCCGCGGGCTGAAGAACAAGGACAAGGTGGGGGCCGCGGTATGACCGGATTTCTGCTGATCAAGCAAGGCGTCACGGGATGTCGCGGGGGCCGGGCATGAGCTTCCTCGACGCTTCGAACATGACCGGGGGCTATGGCGTCTCGGATATTCTGCACGACTGCACGTTGCGCGTCGAGAAGGGCCAGATCGCGGTGATCGTCGGCCCGAACGGCGCGGGCAAATCGACCGCGATGAAGGCGGTCTTCGGGATGCTGAAGCTGCGCGGCGGCTCGGTCACCCTCGACGGAGAAGACATCACCGCGCTCTCGCCGCAGGAACGCGTGCGCAAGGGCATGGGCTTCGTGCCGCAGGTCAACAACGTCTTCCCGACCATGACGGTCGAGGAGAACCTCGAGATGGGCGCCTATATCCGCGAGGACGATTATCGCGACACGATGGAGCAGGTCTACGAGCTGTTCCCGATCCTGCGCGAAAAACGCCACCAGCACGCGGGCGAACTTTCGGGCGGCCAGCGCCAGCAGGTCGCGGTCGGCCGCGCGCTGATGACCAAACCGAAACTGCTGATGCTCGACGAGCCGACGGCGGGCGTCTCGCCCATCGTGATGGACGAGCTGTTCGACCGCATCATCGAGGTCGCGCGCACCGGCATCTCGATCCTGATGGTCGAGCAGAACGCCCGTCAGGCGCTGGAGATCGCCGATACCGGATATGTCCTCGTGCAGGGCGCCAACAAATACACCGACACGGGTGCCGCGCTGATGGCCGATCCCGAAGTCCGGCGCACCTTCCTCGGGGGCTGAGATGGATATTCTGAACGCAATCGTCGCGATCCTGAATTACGTGATCGTGCCGGCGACCACCTATGGCGCGCAGCTCGCGCTCGGCGCGCTCGGGGTGACGCTGATCTATGGCATCTTGCGGTTCTCGAACTTCGCGCAGGGCGACACCATGGCCTTCGGCACCGCGATCACCATCATGGTGACCTGGGGGCTGCAAAGCCTCGGGATCGGCTTCGGGCCGCTGCCGACCGCGCTTCTCGCCCTGCCGTTCGGCATCGCGATCACCTGCGCGCTGCTTCTGGGCACCGACAGGGTGGTTTACCGCTATTACCGCACGGTGCGCGCCGCGCCGGTGATCCTGGTCATGGTCTCGGTCGGCGTGATGTTCCTGATGAACGGCATCACCCGCATCCTGATCGGCGTCGACGAGATCAAGTTCGCCGATGGCGCGCGCTTCCTGATCTCGGCGTCCGAATTCAAGTCCTGGACCGGGCTGACCGAGCCGCTGGCGATCCGCTCGACCCAGGCGATCACGGTTATCGTCGCGGGCCTGCTGGTCTGGGCGCTGTTCTGGTTTCTGGCGAAGACCCGCACCGGCAAGTCGATGCGCGCCTATGCCGACAACGAGGATCTGGCGTTGCTGTCGGGCATCAACCCCGACCGCGTGGTGACCGTCACCTGGATCATCGCGGGCGCGCTCGCGACTACCGCGGGGGTGCTCTACGGCCTCGACAAGTCGTTCAAGGCGTTCAGTTATTTCCAGCTGGTGCTGCCGATCTTCGCCGCGGCCGTCGTCGGCGGCCTCGGCAACCCGCTCGGGGCGATCGCCGGCGGCTTCATCGTCGCCTATTCCGAGGTCGCGGTGACCTATGCCTGGAAGAAGGTCGCGGGCTACCTGTTCCCGTCGTGGGACACCGATAGCCTGCTGCAACTGCTGTCGACCGACTACAAGTTCGCCGTCAGCTTCACCATCCTGATCATCGTCCTGCTGTTCAAGCCGACCGGACTGTTCAAGGGGAAGGCCTACTGATGAGCACCCGTCAACCCGATGCCGCCAAGGGCGGCAAGTTTCGCGCGCCGCTGCTGTTCGCGGTGATGGCCGCGCTGATCGTGATGGAAGGCCTGACCACGGGCTGGGATTCGGCGCTGGTGATCCTGAACATGGGGATCATCTCGGCGATCATGGCGCTTGGGCTGAACATGCAATGGGGCTATGCGGGCCTCTTCAACTCGGGCGTGGTGGGGTTCACCGCGCTCGGCGGCCTCGCGCCGGTGCTGATCTCGATGCCGCCGACCGGGGGGGCGATGTCGCAAGGCGGCTGGCAGATCCTCGGCGCGCTGCTGATCGCCGTTCTGGCCCTCGTCGTCGCGACGAAGCTCAACCATCGGCTGCATGGCGCCGCCCGCGCGGCAGGCGTGGTCGCGGCGCTGGTGATCGGCTTCGTGCTGTTCCGCGCGGTGTTCGACCCGGCGGTCGCCCGCGTGCAGGCGATCAACCCGGCCTCGCAGGGCTATCTGGGCGGGCTCGGCCTGCCGGTGCTGCTGGCCTGGCCGGTGGGCGCGGTGCTGGCCGCCGCCGCCGCCTGGGCGATCGGCAAGACCTCGCTCGGGCTGCGTTCGGACTATCTGGCGATCGCCACCCTCGGCATCGGCGAGATCATCGTCGCCGTGCTGAAGAACGAGGAATGGCTCGACCGCGGCGTGCTGAACGTCACCGGCATCCCGCGGCCCTGGCCCGTGCCCTACGAGGTCGATCTGCAGGCCGATCCCGGTTTCGTCGCCCGGATGCAGGGCTGGGGCATCGACCCGGTGACCGGCTCCACCCTCACGGTGAAGCTGATCTACATGGGGCTGTTCGGCATCGTTCTGGCGCTGCTGCTGTGGGGGGCGCAGCTCGCGCTGAAGTCGCCCTGGGGCCGGATGATGCGCGCGATCCGCGACAACGAGACCGCCGCCGCCGCCATGGGCAAGAACGTCACCCGCCGCCATCTGCAGATCTTCATGCTCGGCGCCGCGGTGATGGGGCTTGCGGGTGCGATGATGATCACCCTCGACGGGCAGATGACGCCCGCCTCCTACAACCCGCTGCGCTACACCTTCCTGATCCTGGTGATGGTCGTGGTGGGCGGTTCGGGCAACAACTGGGGCTCGGTTCTGGGGGCGGTTCTGGTGTGGTTCCTGTGGATCAAGGCCGAGGCCTGGGGCCCCGAGATCATGAACCTCGCGATCAGCCACATGTCCGAAGGCCCGCTGCGCCAGCACCTGTTCGACGCCGCGCCGCAGATGCGGGTGATCGTGATGGGGCTGCTGCTGCTTCTGGTGCTGCGGTTCAGCCCGCGCGGTCTGCTGCCCGAGAAATAGGGCCTCCGGACCTCGCGTCACACCTTCGCAAGGGGCCGGGATCATCCCGGCCCCTTCGTCATTCCTCACCCGCTCCGTTTCGCTTGATTTTCGTCGTCCGGCCCCCTATTCCCCGCACATGACACAGCACCAGCGCCTCCTCATCATCGACTTCGGTTCGCAGGTCACGCAGCTCATCGCGCGCCGCCTGCGCGAGCTGAACGTCTACTGCGAAATCCACCCCTACCAGCAGGTCACCGACGCCTTCCTGCGCGACTTCGCGCCGAAGGCCGTGATCCTGTCGGGCGGGCCTGACAGCGTGACGCGTGCGGGATCCCCCCGCGCGCCCGAAGCCCTCTGGACCATGGGGGTGCCGGTTCTGGGCATCTGCTACGGCCAGCAGACCATGATGACCCAGCTTGGCGGCAAGGTCGAAAGCGGTCACGGCACCGCCGAATTCGGCCGCGCCTTCGTGACGCCGGGGGCGAAGACCCTCGCGCTCCTCGACGGCTGGTTCGCCGACGGCGGCAAGGAACAGGTCTGGATGAGCCACGGCGATCACGTCAGCCAGATCGCCCCGGGCTTCGAGGTCTACGGCACCTCTCCGAACGCGCCCTTCGCGATCACCGCGGACGTGTCGCGCAACTTCTTCGCCGTGCAGTTCCACCCCGAGGTCCACCACACCCCGAAGGGCGCCAAGCTCTACGAGAATTTCGTCCGCCTCGCCGGCTTCACCGGCGACTGGACGATGGCGGGCTACCGCGAACAGGCGATCGCCAAGATCCGCGAACAGGTCGGCGACAAGAAGGTGATCTGCGGGCTTTCGGGCGGCGTCGACAGCTCTGTCGCGGCGGTGCTGATCCACGAGGCGATCGGCGACAACCTGACCTGCGTCTTCGTCGATCACGGTCTTCTGCGCAAGGGCGAGGCCGAGGAAGTCGTCGCGATGTTCCGCGACAACTACAAGATCAACCTTATCGCCGCCGACGAGAGCGAGCTGTTCCTGACCGCGCTCGATGGCGTGTCGGACCCCGAGGTCAAGCGCAAGACCATCGGCAAGCTGTTCATCGACGTGTTCCAGAAATACGCCAACAAGATCGAAGGGGCCGAGTTCCTCGCGCAGGGGACGCTTTACCCCGACGTGATCGAATCGGTGTCGTTCTCGGGCGGCCCCTCGGTCACCATCAAGTCGCATCACAACGTCGGCGGTCTGCCGGAGAAGATGGGCCTGAAGCTGGTCGAACCGCTGCGCGAGCTGTTCAAGGACGAGGTCCGCGCGCTCGGCCGCGAACTCGGCCTGCCGCAAAGCTTCATCGGCCGTCATCCCTTCCCGGGCCCGGGTCTGGCGATCCGCTGCCCCGGCGAGATCACCCGCGAGAAGCTGGCGATCCTGCGCGAGGCGGATGCCGTCTACATCGACCAGATCCGCAAGCACGGTCTGTATGACGAGATCTGGCAGGCCTTCGTCGCGATCCTTCCCGTCCGCACCGTGGGCGTGATGGGCGACGGGCGGACCTACGATTACGCCTGCGCGCTGCGCGCCGTGACCTCGGTCGATGGCATGACGGCGGATTACTACCCCTACAGTCACGAGTTCCTCGGCGAGACCGCGACGCGGATCATCAACGAGGTCAAGGGCATCAACCGGGTCACCTACGACATCACGTCGAAGCCGCCGGGCACGATCGAGTGGGAATGATCCGCGACGCGCGTTAGCATGTCGTGCAACGGGCGCAGCCGGGGCTGCGCCCGTTTTCATTGCGGACAGGTGAGACAGGAGGTCGTCATGGACCGGCCCATGGATCTGGTGGTGACGCGGCAGGGCAGCGACTGGCAGGCCCGCCATGGCGAAAGGATCTGGCGTGCTGCGGGGGGGCGCGGCGGCATCGCTCCGAAGCGCGCCGAGGGCGACGGGATCAGCCCGCTCGGCTGCTGGCCGATCCGGCGCGTGCTCTATCGTGCCGACAAGATCGCCGCGCCGGTGACGGTCTTTCCGATGGCCGCCATCGCCCCCGACGACGGCTGGTGCGATGCTCCGGAGGCGGTGGAATACAACCGCCCGGTCCGGCTTCCCTTTGCGTTCAGCCATGAACGGATGTGGCGCGACGACGATCTTTACGACATCGTTGTCGTTCTGGGGCAGAACGACGATCCTGTCGTGCCGGGGCGCGGCAGCGCGGTGTTTTTGCATGTCGCGCGCCCGGATTACGGCCCGACGGCGGGGTGCGCCGCGCTGGCGCGGGGGGATCTGCTGGAATTCCTCGCACGCGCCGCGCCCGGCACCCGGCTGTGTTTTCGCGACAACTGAGGGGGCTGCGCCCGCGCTCTCACGGGAATCTGATCGCCGGGGGCAGGGGGCGGGCGACGGAACCGTCCGGGCCGGGCGTGAAATCCGCTGTCTTGCCCCAATGGGTAAGGTGGACGAGAGGAACAGGAACCTGACGACAGCTCATCGCACCCTTCGGGTTGCGGCCGTGCTTGTGGCGCTTTTCGGACTGGCGGGGTGCGGCTGCGGGCCGTTCGGCCTCGGCCCGTGCGGCGGGTTCGGCGGCGGGCCGGGCGGCGGCTTTGCCGGACCTGGCGGTGGGTTCGGCGCGGCCCCGGCGGGGGTGGCGGCTTTGGCGGCGGTCACCGCTGAGGCGGCCGCTCCGGGCAGGAACAAGCCCCGCCTGACGGCGGGGCTTGTTCGTTCTGTCCTGAAACGGCGCTCAGCCGTGATCGCGCACCGAGCCGAGCACCGGATACCGCGCCATGAACCGCGCGCGCAGGATCAGCGCGATGGCGACGATCGCCCCGGTCTGGTGCACCAGACCCAGCGACAGTGGCGCGCCATACATCAGCGTCACGATGCCCAGACCCGCCTGCACGAAGACCCAGGCACCCATCCAGGCGAAGGCCACCCGCACCGAGGCATGAGGTGAGCGACGGCCGCGCAGCGCCACCGTCACCGCAGCGATGAACAGCAGATAGCCCCCGACCCGGTGATCGAACTGCACGAGGCCGGGGTCCTCGAAGAAATTGCGCCACAGGGGCTGAATAGAGAACGGATCGGGCGGCAGCCAGTCGCCGCCCATCAGCGGCCAGTCGGTGAAGCCGCGCCCGGCATCGATGCCCGCGACCAGCGCCCCGAGCAGCACCTGCACGAAGCCGACCGTCAGCACGACACCGGCGAGACCTGCAAGCCGCCCGTCACCCTCGCGGCGCGCGCGCAACAGATCCGCCTCGCTGCGGCCCAGCAGCATCGCATACCAGCCGATCACCATCAGGATGAGGAAGGCGAGCCCGAGATGCGTCGCGAGCCGGTAGGAGGCCACCCGCACCATGTCTCCGACGAGGCCCGAGGACACCATCCACCATCCCACGAGCCCCTGCATCCCGCCGAGCACGCCCACAAGGAACAGCCGCCCCCACCAGCCGCGCGGGATCCGCCCCGTCGCCCAGAAGAACACGAAGCCGAGCGCCCAGATCAGCCCGATAGTCCGGCCGAGCTGACGATGCGCCCATTCCCACCAGTAGATGCCCTTGAACTGCGACAGCGTCATCTGGGCGTTGACCAGCGCATATTGCGGCGTCGCCTGATAGAGGGTGAATTCCTTCTGCCAGTCGGCTTCGGTCATCGGCGGGATCGCCCCGGTGACCGGCTTCCATTCGGTGATGCTCAGCCCGGAATCGGTCAGCCGCGTCGCGCCGCCCACCAGCACCATCGCCGCGACCAGCGCGAACATCACGAACAGCCAGATCCGGATCGCCCTGCGCGCGCCTTTCGGGCGGGCGTCGATCATTCCGCCTTTCGGCTGGGCGGGCTGGGTTGCGGCGGAGGTTTCCGACACCTCCTCGAAGATGCTGCGTTTCGCGGTCATGCTGCCTCCATTGATCGTGCGCGACCCTAGGCCGGCCGGCCGGCGCGGGCAAGAGGGGCGCGGGCAACAGGGCGTGGCGGGAGCCGCCGCGCGTGCTCTGGCGCCTTCGCCCTTGTCGGCGCGGGTTTGCGTGATACATCGTCGCATGTTCCCTATGGCTTCCGCTCTGCCCGGGTGCGCGCTGTGTCGTGCGGCCGGAAGCGCCGAACCGGGATCTGCCACAGCGACCAGCACGGAGCCCGCCATGATTTCCCTCGACATCTTCGCCGATCCTGTCTGCCCCTGGTCGCTGATCGCGAAGACCCGGCTCGAACGCGCGCTGGCGGCGCGGCCCGATCACCCGTTCATCCTGGTCTGGCAGCCGTTCCAGCTGAACCCGACGCTGCCCGCGGCCGGGATGGAGCGGCAGGCTTATCTGCGTGCCCGCTTCGGTGCCGGGGCCTCGCGCGCCGATCTGCCGCTGATCGAGGCAGCTCAGGCGCTGTCGATCCCGCTGAACCTCGCCGCGATCCGGCGCGTGCCCAACACCACCGACGCGCACCGGCTGTTGCACTGGGCCGGCCTCGAAGGCTGTCAGAGCGCGGTCATGACCGGGCTGATGCGCGGCTACTGGTGCGAGGGGCGCGATCTGGGGCAGGCGGACACGCTGGCCGGGATCGCCGCGGACGCCGGGATGGATCCGGCCCTCGTGCGCCGGCTGCTGGCAACCGATGCCGACCGCGACACCGTGGCCGCCCGCGAGGCCCATGCCCGCGAACGCGGCATCGACGCCACGCCGAGCTTCGTTCTCGGTAACGATTACGTCATCGCGGGCGCGCAGGACGAGGCCTTCTGGTCGGACGTCATCGCCGATCTGGCCGGACCGGCCCCGGCTGAAACCCGGCACTGAGCGCCGGTTTCCGCCGGTTTCCGATTGCCGGGATCTTCCCTGCAAGTTCTGCCTGAAAGTTTTGTCGTGACACCTGTTTCCGCCCCTTCCGCCGCGCGCCGGCTGTCTCTCGTCGAATTCGTCGCGTTGATGGCCACGCTGATTTCGACGGTGGCCTTTTCCATCGACGCGATGCTGCCCTCGCTGCCCGAGATCGCCGCGGAGCTCTCGCCCGACGATGTGAACCGCGCTCAGCTGATCCTTGGGGTGTTCATGCTGGGGATGGGGATCGGCACCTTCGTCACGGGGCCGCTGTCGGATGCGATCGGGCGCAAGCCGACGCTGATCGGCGGGATGGCGATCTATATCGCGGGGGCCATCGCTTCCTCGCTGAGCACCGATCTGACACTGTTGCTGGCGGGCCGGTTCTTGCAGGGCCTCGGGGCATCGGGGGCACGCACGGTGCCGATGGCGCTGATCCGCGATCTGCACGCGGGGCCGCAGATGGCGCGGATCACCTCGATCATCATGACTTGCTTCATCATCGTGCCGGCTTTCGCACCGATGGCGGGCGGGCTGATCGCGCATTGGGCCGGCTGGCGGGGGGTGTTCTGGGCCTTCGTGCTGTTCGGAGCGATCGGGGCGGTCTGGCTCGGTCTGCGCCAGCCCGAGACGCTGCGTCCCGAGGACCGGCGCCGGCTGGATCTCCGCGCGCTTCTGGCCGGCGTGCGCGAGGTGCTGGCGAACCGCAACGTGCGGATCCTGACGGCGGTGCTGGCGCTCGGGTTCGGGCAGATGTTCGCCATGCTGTCGAGCGCCAAGCAGGTCTATATGGCCTATGGCGTCGACAAGACCTTTCCCTACTGGTTCGGCGCGGTGGCGCTGATGGGGGGGACGGCCTCGATCGTCAACGCGAAGCTGGTGATGCGGCTTGGCATGTTCCGCATCGCGCGCGGTGCTTTCGCGATGCAGGTGGTGTCCTCGGCGGTGATGCTGGGGCTGCATTTTGCCGGGCTCGGGCCGGGCTGGACGGGGCTGATCGTGCTGTTCTTGTGGAACGGCTCGGTCGTGTGCGTGGCGAGCCTGGCCTTCGGCAACCTGAATGCGATGGCGATGCAGCCGATGGGGCATCTGGCGGGGACCACGGTCAGCGTGACCACGGCGCTGTCGACGGTGGCGGCGGTGGCGCTGATCGCGGCGCCGGTCGGGCTTGCGTTCGACGGCACGGCGGTGCCGCTGGTCGGGGCGACGCTGTGCTGCTCGGCGCTGGCCTGGGCACTGATGGGGCGGGTGACGCGCTGAACGCTCCGGGGGCAGGGGCTGCGTCGTGGCCTCGTGGCGCGTGAAAGAAGGGAGTTTGCCCTCCTCCTTTGGTATAAAATCAAAGAGAGGGGGGCTCTGCCCCCTCGGGCTTCGCCCTCACCCCCGGGATATTTGTGGAAAGATGAAAGGAAGACGGCCCATACCGGTCCGCCCCCTCGTTCAGACGGCCAGTTCGGCCGGAAGGGAGACTGTCGCATCGGGGCGCGGCGATTCGCTGCCAGAGGCGCCGCGCTCGCGGTAAGGAGTGGTGCCGTAATGCAGCCGGTAGCATTTCGAGAAATGCGAGGGGCTCGCGAAGCCGCAGGCGAGGGCGACGTTGATCACGCTCATCTCGGTCTGCATCAGCAGGTTGCGCGCCTTCTGCAGCCGGATCTCCATGTAATAGCGCTTCGGCGAGCGGTTCAGGTAGCGGCGGAACAGCCGTTCGAGTTGTCGTGTCGACATGCCGACTTCCTCGGCCAGATCGGCGGGGCTGATCGGTTCCTCGATGTTCGCTTCCATCCGGCCGATGACGAGGGCGAGCTTCGGATGGCGCACGCCGATGCGTGTGGGGATCGACAGGCGCTGATTGTCGCGGTCGGTGCGGATGGTGTTGTAGATCAGCTGATCGGCCACGGTATTGGCCAGCGCATCGCCATGGGCGCGTGCGATCAGCCGCAGCATCAGGTCGATCGAGGCGGTGCCTCCCGCCGTGGTCAGCCGGTTGCCGTCGATCACGAAGACCGATTTCACCAGGTCGATCTCGTCGAAATCCTCGGAGAAGCTGTCCTGGTTTTCCCAGTGAATGGTGGCGCGCCGGCCTTCGAGAAGGCCGGCCTTCGCGACCGACCAGGCGCCGGTGCACACACCGCCCACCGCCGCGCCGCGCCGCGCCTCGCGCCTGAGCCAGTTCAGCACCGGTTTCGAGGTCGCCTCGACCACGTCGATGCCGCCGCATACGATCACCGTGTCGTCGCGCCCGACCTCGCCCAGCCCCATGTCGACGCGCATCGTCACCCCGTTCGAGCAGGTCACGTCCTGGCCGTCTTCGGACACCAGCGCCCATTCGTAGAGCTTCTGCCCGGACACCTGATTGGCCAGCCGCAGCGGTTCGATCGCCGAGGCGAAGGCGATCATGGTGAAACGGTCGAGGAGCAGGAACAGGAACCGCTCTGGCTTGTCCTGCACCGGCCTCGGCAGGGTGCCGTGCGAGGGCGCGGGCCGGGCGTGCAGACGGGGAATCGGGGTGGGAATGCGCATGTGCGACCTGCAGTATGTCGTTTTCGGATTCTGTGCGGATGGCTTGCATCTTTTGCAAGGGGCCGCCGCCGCCCAGTGCCGAAATTTCTTTCAGGCGCGGAAAAAACAGGCAGGCGAAAAACGGGTTTGTGACGCTGCGGCGCAGACTATATAAGCAGTCACTGAACCAGAATATCGGAGGTCGAGATGGTCAAGGGGTGGACGAAGTCCGGCTGGCGCGCGAAACCGCGGGTGCAGATGCCGGATTATCCCGATCATGCGGCGCTCGCCTCGGTCGAGGCGGGGCTGTCGCGTATGCCGCCCCTTGTCTTCGCGGGCGAGGCCCGGCGGCTGAAGGCGGATCTGGCGAAGGCCGCGCGTGGCGAAGCGTTCCTGTTGCAGGGCGGAGATTGCGCCGAGAGCTTCCAGGAATTCTCGGCCGACAACATCCGCGACACCTTCAAGGTGATGCTGCAGATGGCGATTGTGCTGACCTGGGGCGCCAAGGTGCCGGTGATCAAGGTCGGCCGCGTGGCCGGGCAGTTCGCCAAGCCGCGCTCCTCGGCGACCGAGACCATCGGCGGGCTGGAACTGCCGAGCTATCGCGGCGATATCGTCAACGGCTTCGATCCGACGCCGGCGGCGCGCATCCCCGATCCCTACCGGATGCTTCAGGCCTATACTCAGGCCGCGGCCTCGCTGAACCTGCTGCGTGCGTTCTCCAGCGGCGGTTACGCCGACATGCACCGCGTGCAGTCGTGGATCGCGCATTTCGCCGACGGTCCTGAGGCGGCGCGTTACCGCGAGGTGGCGATGCGGATCTCGGACGCGATGGATTTCATGGCGGCGGCGGGGATCACCTCGGAAACCGCGCATGAGCTGGGGCGGGTCGATTTCTACACCTCGCACGAGGCGCTGCTGCTCGAATACGAAGAGGCGCTGTGCCGCGTCGATTCGACCACCGGCCTGCCGGTGGCGGGCTCGGGTCACATGATCTGGATCGGCGACCGCACCCGTCAGCCCGACGGCGCGCATGTCGAGTTCTGCCGCGGCGTGCAGAACCCGATCGGGCTGAAATGCGGTCCCTCGACCACGCCCGAGGATCTGAAGGTGCTGATGGCGCGGCTGAACCCGGAGAACGAGCCGGGCCGTCTGACGCTGATCGCGCGGTTCGGTGCGGGCAAGGTCGGCGATCACCTGCCGCGGCTGATCCGCACGGTTCAGGCCGAGGGGGCCGATGTGCTGTGGTCGTGCGATCCGATGCACGGCAACACGATCAAGTCGGCCTCGGGCTACAAGACCCGTCCGTTCGATTCGGTGCTGCGCGAGGTGCGCGACTTCTTCGCCGTCCACAAGGCCGAGGGCACGATCCCCGGCGGCGTGCATTTCGAGATGACCGGCCGCGACGTGACCGAATGCACCGGCGGCGTGCGCGCCGTATCGGACGAGGATCTGTCGAGCCGCTATCACACCGCCTGCGACCCGCGGCTCAATGCCTCGCAGTCGCTGGAGCTTGCTTTCCTTGTCGCCGAGGAGCTGCAGGACCGCCGCGCCATGCAGAAGGCTGCCGGCCTGTAATCGGGGAAAAACCTGAGAAGTCAAAGGCCCGGCAGGTTTGCCGGGCCTTTTCATGTGAAGTTCAGACGTCAGTCGGCGGAGGAGATCACCCGAAACCGACTGCGCCGGGCCTCGGGCGACAGCCGGGCGACGAAGGCCGCGGCGGGTTCGGCGAAACCCGGGGTGGAAGAATCCAGCGGGGCGGACAGTGTGACGACCTCGGGGCGGCAGGGCTCGATGCACAGGGAACTGGGGATGAACCGGCGCGGGGTTCGGCCGGCGATCCCCCCGGCCATCAGACAGCCCAGTCCATGCGCGACCGTGCCCCGGCCCGAGCGCAGCGGCATCAGCAGAAGTCGCGCCGTCAGCGCGGGCTTGCCGAACCCGGCCGGCGAGGTCAGTTCTGCGTGCAGCACCGCCGGGGTGGCGAACACCGCTTCGAGGGCTTCGGCGAACCGTGGGCGGCTTTCGGGGGCGATCAGCGTGCTCAGCGGCATCGCGCGCACCTCCATCCCCATCAGGTCGCACAGATGCATCCCGGCCACGCGAAACCGTGCCACGCCCGGCGCGACGCGTTCGAGGATGAAGCTGTATTCCAGATCCGCGGCGATCGCCCTCGGGTCGATCTCGGCGCGCAGGGGCAGCCGCCCGCCGTCGCGCCGGCTTTGCCAATAGGAGCGGAGCGCGTCGAACGTCGCTGCGGCGTGGGGCGTGCTGCCCGCCAGCTCTCCGCTGGCGTCCATTCCGTGCCGCGGCCGGTTTCTGCCTGATCTGTCCTCGGTCATTCTGGCCCCGCCTTTCCCCGGCCCGGCCTGAGGGGCAGCCTGTTCTTGACCCCGGAGGCGATTGGTTTACGGATCGTTACTACGCCCGTCTTATCCTTGATGGATGGTTAAAATTACCAAATGGTTAATGCCGGCACGATGGGCGGTGCGGGCGACGGGATCGGGGGCGCGGCATGGGGCAAAAAGCGGCAGAGACGGCCTGCGTCTCGATGACGGGGTTCGCGGCGCGCTCGGGGCGGTCGGGCACGCAGGACTGGCAGTGGGACATCCGCTCGGTCAACGGCAAGGGGCTGGATCTGCGGTTGCGCCTGCCCGAGATCGAGGGGCTGGAGGTGGCGGTGCGCGCCGTGGTGGGCCGGGTCGCTGCGCGCGGCAACGTGTCCCTGACCCTGCGGCTGAGCCGCAGCGACAGCCCCGACGCGCTGCGCCTGTCGCCCGAGGGGCTGCGCGCCGCGCTCTCCGCCATCGCGGCGACCGAGGCGGCGGCGCGGGCGCGCGGTGTGGCGCTGGACCCGCCGCGGGCGACCGATATCCTGAGCTTGCGCGGTGTGATCGAGCAGGGACCGCCGCCCGCGACCGACATGGCGCCGCTGCGCGCGGTGCTGCTCGACGATCTCGACGCGCTGCTTGACGATTTCGCGGCGATGCGCCGGGCCGAGGGGGTGCATCTGGGCCGGATCCTCGCCGGGCAGATCGACCGGATCGAGGCGCTGGTGGCGCAGGCGGATACCGCCGCCGAGGCCCGCCGCCCCGAGGTTCAGGCGGCCCTTTCCGCGGCGCTTGCCCGCGTCAGCGAAGCCGCGCCCGGCGCCGATCCCGCCCGCATCGCGCAGGAGCTTGCGCTTCTCGCGGTCAAGGCCGACGTGACCGAGGAACTCGACCGCCTTCGCGCTCATGTCGCGGCGGCGCGCGCGCTGCTGGCCGAGGCGGGGCCGGTGGGGCGCAAGTTCGATTTCCTCACCCAGGAATTCGTGCGCGAGGCGAATACGCTGTGCTCCAAATCGGGCTCGGCGGCGCTGACGGCGATCGGGCTTGACCTCAAGCAGGCGATCGACCAGATGCGGGAACAGGTCCAGAACGTGGAGTGAGCCATGACAGTCATCTCAACCAAGATCGCCCGGCGCGGGCTGCTGATCATCCTGTCATCGCCCTCCGGTGCCGGCAAATCGACGCTGTCGAAGCGGCTGATGGCCTGGGACAACACGCTGCGGTTCTCGGTTTCGGCGACGACGCGGGCGCCGCGTCCCGGCGAGGTCAACGGGCGCGATTACTACTTCGTCAGCCGCGAGGAATTCCTTGCCATGGTCGAGGCGGGGCAGATGCTCGAACATGCCGAGGTGTTCGGCAATCTTTACGGCACGCCGCGCGCGCCGGTCGAGGCCGCGATGGCCGAGGGCCGCGACACCATCTTCGACGTCGACTGGCAGGGCGGGCAGCAGATCCGGCGCTCGGCACTGTCGAAGGATGTGATCTCGATCTTCATCCTGCCGCCGTCGATCGCCACGCTTGAAAGCCGTCTGCGCGGCCGGGCGCAGGACAGCGAGACGGTGATCGCCGACCGCATGGCCAAGTCGCGCAGCGAGATCAGCCATTGGGCGGAATACGATTACGTCGTGGTGAACCACGATCTGGAGGACGCCGAAGAGGAGCTGCGGGTGATCCTGAAGGCCGAGCGCGCCCGCGCCGACCGTCAGCCGGGGCTGAACGACTTCGTGCGCGAGCTGAACCGGGAGTTCGAGGCGCGATGATCTGGACGCTTGAGGATCGCACGCCCGAGCTCGGCCGCGCCGCCTGGGTCGCGCCTGACGCCAATGTCATCGGGGCGGTGGTGCTGGAAGACGAGGCCTCGGTCTGGTTCGGCGCGACGCTGCGCGGCGACAACGAGGAAATCCGCGTCGGGCGCGGCGCGAACGTGCAAGACCATGCGGTGTGTCATACCGACATGGGGTTTCCTCTGGTGATCGGGCCCGATTGCACCATCGGTCACAAGGCGATGCTGCATGGCTGCACCATCGGCGCGGGCACGCTGATCGGCATGGGGGCGACGGTGCTGAACGGCGCGAAGATCGGTTCTGGCTGCCTGATCGGCGCGGGCGCGCTGATCACCGAGGGCAAGGAGATCCCCGATGGCGCGCTGGTGATGGGGGCGCCTGGGCGGGTGGTGCGGCTGCTCGACCCCGAGGCGCGGGCGAAGCTGCTCAGCTCCGCCGCGAAATACCGCGCCAACGCGGCGCGCTTCGCCGCCGGGCTGAAGCGCACGGAGTGATGGGCCGGAAAGCGGCTCGCGCACGAAACATGACAGTCTGAAACGGTGAGCGGGTGTTTCCCGCCGCGCTGTCACCAGATTGTCATGTTTCGTCGCTACCGGTTTCCGCGGCTGTCCCGTGTTCGCTTTGCTCCGGTCCGGCGATGTTTACTTGCCCCCGATTCTGCGCGAGGGTCCGCCGCCAATGACCGTTTGCGGAGGTGTCATGCCCGGTTCCCTGACCATCGCGCTTGTCGATGCGCTGCCCTATGCGATCTTGCTGGTCGACCGCAACGAGAAGGTGGTCTGGGCGAACCCGGTCGCGGCACATCTGTTCGGGCCGGATCTGGCGGGGCGGCCCTTCGTCACCGTGCTGCGCCATCCGGCGATCGGCGAAGCGCTCGAAGCTGCGCTGCGCGACGGCGTGGCGGGGCGGGTGCGTGTCACTATCGCCGCCCGCGCGAAGGAGATCATCGCGCTTGCCACCGTCGCGCCGCTGCCGCCCGACGTCGACCTGCGGATGCCGAAGGGCGGGGCGCTGGTGACGATGGAGGACGTGACCGGCATCGAGGAGGCCGAGGCGATCCGGCGCGATTTCGTCGCCAATGTCAGCCACGAGCTGCGCACGCCGCTGACTGCACTGATCGGCTTCATCGAGACGCTGCGCGGTGCCGCCCGCGACGATGCGGCGGCGCGGGACCGCTTTCTGACGATCATGGAACGCGAGGCCTCGCGGATGAACCGGCTGGTGGGCGATCTGCTGTCGCTGAGCCGCGTCGAGGCCGATGAACGGGTGCGCCCGACCGCGCTGGTCGATCTGTCGGCCGTGCTGAAAGGCGCGGTGCAGGCGCTGGCGCCGCTGGCCGAGGCGCGCGGCGTCGTTCTGGTGCGCGCTGGCGAGACCGGGCCGCTGCGCCTGCCGGGTGATCCCGATCAGCTGACGCAGGTGTTTTCGAACCTGCTGGAAAACGCCATCAAATACGGCGGATCGGGCGGCGAGGTGCGCCTGACGGTCGAGCAGATCGCGCATGAACCCGGTCTGCGCGGCCCGGCGGTGCGCGTCGAGGTGGCCGACAAGGGCGAGGGTATCGACCCGATCCATATTCCGCGGCTGACCGAGAGATTCTACCGCGTCGACACCCACCGTTCGCGCGAGCAGGGCGGCACCGGGCTCGGTCTGGCCATCGTCAAGCATATCGTCGCGCGCCATCGCGGGCGGATGCGGATCGAGAGCGAAAAGGGCAAGGGCTCGCGGTTCAGCGTGCTGCTGCCGGCGGGATGAGCGGTCGGTCCGCGGGGGAAGATACAAACGAGGGGGCTTTGCCCCGCGGAGCGTAAAACCGCGGAGCGTAAAAGTGAGGGGGCTCTGCCCCCTCGGGCCTTTGGCCCTCACCCCCGGGATATTTGCGGCAAAGCGAAAGGGGAAAAGGGGGCTTTCGTGGGGCCGGCGGGGCTCAGGCTGTCGTTTCGAGCCAGATCGCGCCATTCGGGCCAAGCGTCAGGGTCTTGCCCGCGAGGGTGGCGGCGCGGACGGGGCCGGTGGGGGTGCCGCTGAGCTGGGGCAGGCGGACCGGAGCGGGGCCGAGGTTGAACAGGCAGGTGAGGGTCGTGTCCCCGAGCAGGCGTTCGAACCCCAGAACGGGGTCCGGGAGGCCGTCGATGAAGCGGGTCTTGCCGGCGCGCAGAGCGGGCGTCGCGCGCCGGAACGCCAGCATGGCGCGGTAATGGGCGAGCACCGAATCCGGCTTCGCGCGTTCGGCCGCGACATTGCGCGCGGCCTGTGGCGCCTTGACCGGCAGCCAGGGCTTGCCGATGCTGAACCCTGCATTGGGACCCGCGTCCCATACCATCGGCGTGCGGCATCCGTCGCGGCCCTTGTTCTCCGGCCAGAAGCGGATGCCGGGGGGATCGGTCAGCTCGGAATAGTCGAGGTCCGTCTCGGTCTGGCCGAGCTCTTCGCCCTGATAGAGGCCGATCGTGCCCTCGAAGGAGGCGAGCATCGAGATCGCCAGCCGCGCCACATCCTCGGGCGTGCCGAACTTCGCCCAACGGGAGACATGGCGGTTCACGTCATGGTTCGAGAACGACCAGGACGGCCAGCCGTCGGGGGCGGCGGCGAAGAAGGATTCGATCTTGGTGCGGAAATGCGCCGGGGTGAATTCAGGTCCCAGCATGTCGAAGCTGTAGGCCATGTGCAGCTTGTCGCCGTGGGACGTGTATTCCGCCATCAGCTCCAGCGCGCGGCCCGGCCCGTCGCCCACTTCGCCCACCATCGCGCGGTCCGGATAGCTGTCCGTCAGCGCGCGGATCCGGCGCAGGAAAGGCAGCATCTCGGGCTGGCTCTTGTCGTGCAGATGGTCCTGCATGTCATAGGTCGAGACCGGCGGCCAGCGCACGGGATCGGGCTTCGCCGCCGGGTTGTTGCGCAGCTTCGCGTCGTGGATGCAGTAGTTGATCGCATCGAGCCGGAACCCGTCGACGCCGCGTTTCAGCCAGAAATCCAGCACCTTCAGCTGCGCGTCCTGCACCTTCGGATTGCGCAGGTTCATGTCGGGCTGCTGGATCAGGAAATTGTGCAGGTAATATTGCCCGCGCTCGGGCGAGTATTCCCAGCTCGACCCGCCGAACACCGATTGCCAGTTGTTGGGCGGCGTGCCGTCGGGTTTCGGATCGGCCCAGACATACCAGTCCGCCGTCTCGCCGCGCGCCTTCGAGGCGGTGAACCACGCATGGCGGTCCGACGAATGGCTGAGCACCTGGTCGATGATGACCTTCAGGCCGAGCTCGTGCGCGCGTGCGACCAGCGCGTCGAAATCTTCCAAAGTGCCGAACAGAGGATCAATGTCGGTGTAATCCGACACGTCATATCCCATGTCCGCCATCGGCGAGCGGAAGATCGGCGACAGCCAGATCGCATCCGCCCCGAGCCAGGCCACGTGATCGAGCCGCGCCGCGATCCCCTTCAGATCGCCGATCCCGTCGCCGTCGCTGTCCTGAAAACTGCGCGGATAGATCTGGTAGATAACCGCGCCCCGCCACCAGTCCGCCCCTGTTGTCGCCCCGGAAACTGCCTCCGAAACCGCCGGTTTCGCCGCTGGTGTGGTCATCTTCGTGCCGCCCTCGCTGTGCCGATGAATCGGGCAAAGATTAGACGGCTTTGGCGGCAGCGCAAACGCTTGCGTGGTTCGACTTGACGTAACTGCTTCGCAAGGCCCACAAATCAGACAAGGAAACCGCCACGAAAGGCTGCAGCTGTGAAAGACGTCCTCCCCCCGAGCGTCGAGACCCTTCGCGGAGACATCCTCCATCACCTGACCTATACGATGGGCAAGGATCCCGATCATGCCTCGGTCTATGACTGGCGCATGGCGTTGAGCTTCGCGATTCGCGACCGGATCGTGACGCCGTGGTTCGCCTCGACCCGGCAGACCTGGGAGCAGGGCCGCAAGCGCGTCTATTATCTGTCGATGGAATTCCTGATCGGGCGGATGCTGGAAGACGCGGCGATCAACCTCGGGATGCGGGCGGTGTGCCGCGAGGCGATCGAGGGACTCGGTCAGGACTGGCACGCGGTGGTCGAGAACGAGCCCGATGCCGCGCTCGGCAATGGCGGGCTCGGGCGTCTGGCGGCGTGCTACATGGAGAGCATGGCGACGCTCGGTTGCGCGGGATATGGCTACGGCATCCGCTATGAGCACGGCCTGTTCAAGCAGGGCTTCGATCACGGCCGCCAGGTCGAGATGCCCGAGGACTGGCTGAAGCAGCGCCATCCGTGGGAATTCGAGCGCCCCGAATCCGCCTATCCCATCGGCTTCAAGGGAACGGTCGAGAAGCGCGACGGCAAGCCGGTCTGGGTGCCGGCCGAGACGGTGATCGCCGAGGCCTATGACATGCCGGTGATCGGCTGGCAGGGGCACTGGGCGAACACGCTGCGCCTGTGGTCGGCGAAATCGGTCAACGAATTCGACCTGAACCGGTTCAATCACGGCGACTATACCGCCGCGGCCGAGCCCGAGACCTTCGCGCGCACGCTCAGCCGGGTGCTGTATCCCGACGACACCACCTATCAGGGCAAGGAACTGCGCCTGAAGCAGGAGTATTTCCTGACCGCCGCCGCCATCGCCGATATCATCCGCCGGCATCTGGCGGGGGGGCTGTCGCTGACCGATCTGCCGAAATACGTGGCGATCCAGATGAATGACACCCATCCCTCGATCGCGGGGCCCGAGCTTGTGCGCGTGCTGGTCGACGATCATGGCATGGAGTTCGAGCAGGCCATCGCGATCACCGTCGAGACGCTCGGCTATACCAATCATACGCTGCTGCCCGAGGCGCTGGAGAAATGGGCGAGCTATCTGATGACCGCGGTGTTGCCGCGCCACATGCAGATCATCGAGGAAATCGACGCCTGGCACATGCGCAACAACCCTTCGCGGCCGCATTGGGTGGGCATCGTCAAGAACCACGAGGTGCGGATGGGCGAACTCGCCTTCATCTGCTCGCACAAGGTCAACGGGGTCTCGGCGCTGCATACCGAACTGGTCAAGCAGACCCTGTTTCCCGAGCTGCACAGGCTGCACCCCGGCCGGATCGTGAACGAGACCAACGGCGTGACGCCGCGGCGCTGGATGCGCTCGGCCAACAAGGAGCTGTCGCATCTGATCACCGACACCATCGGCGAGGGATGGGAAGCCGATCTCGACATGCTGCACCAGCTGGAGCCGCATGTGCAGGACAAGGGGTTTCGCGAGAAATTCGCCGCCGCCAAGCGCTCCAACAAGGTTGCGCTGTCGAACTGGTTGATGGAGACGCAGGGCGTCAAGGTGCCGCCCGATGCGCTGTTCGACGTTCAGGTGAAGCGCATCCACGAATACAAGCGGCAGTTGCTGAACATCCTGCAGACCATCGGCGAATGGCACGCGATCCGCAACACGCCGCAGGGCGATTACCTGCCCAAGGTCAAGATCTTCGGCGGCAAGGCGGCGCCCGGCTATCAGGCGGCGAAGGAAATCATCCATCTGATCAATGATGTGGCAGAGGTCGTCAACAACGACCCTTACGTCGGCGACCGGCTGAAGATCGTCTATCCGGCGAATTACAATGTCTCGATGGCAGAGCGGCTGATCCCGGCTTCGGACCTGTCCGAGCAGATCTCGACCGCGGGCAAGGAGGCCTCGGGCACCGGCAACATGAAATTCGCGATGAACGGCGCGCTGACCATCGGCACGCTCGACGGCGCGAATGTCGAGATCCGCGAGGAGGTGGGGGCGGACAACTTCTTCCTGTTCGGCCTGACCGCCGAGGAGGTGGTGGAGCACCGCAAGGATCCCGAGCACGCCCGCCACGCGATCCAGCAAAGCCAGACCATGCAGGACGTGTTGCAGATGATCGCCGAGGGCCGGTTCAGCCCGGACGAGCCGACGCGCTATCACGGTCTCGTGCACAACATGTGGAATTCGGATTATTTCCTCGTGGCGTCCGATTTCGAGGATTATCGCCGGGCTCAGGCCGAGGTCGACGAGGCGTTCCGCGACTCTGACCGCTGGTGGCGCATGGCAGCCCTGAACACCGCGAGGATGGGATTCTTTTCCTCCGACCGGGCGATCCGTGGTTACATGGAAGATATCTGGGGGACCGAGTCGGCGCTGTGATCGGAAACCCGAGACGACGGGGGGATGATGCCGGCGACAGACAGAAGCACCGCAGAAGCCGTGGCGCGGGGGCGCCATTCCGATCCATTTTCCGTTCTGGGGCTGCATGACGGCTGGGTGACCGCGCTGATCCCCGATGCCGAGCGGGTCTGGGCCGTGGCAGGCCGCACCGAGGTAGAACTGTTTCCGGTCTGCCCGGGTGTGTTCTGTGGCGCCTGGGACGGCGGAAACTACCGTCTGAGGGCGTCGAACCCGCAGGTGACCTGGGATTTCGACGATCCCTACCGCTTCGGCCCGGTGCTGGGCGCGATCGACGAATATCTGATCGGAGAGGGCACGCACCGCCGCCTTTGGGAGGTTCTGGGTGCCCATGTGATCACGCATGAAGGCATCCGGGGCGTGCATTTCGCGGTCTGGGCGCCTTCGGCGCTGCGGGTGTCGGTGGTCGGCGGCTTCAACAACCACGACGGGCGGCGCCATCAGATGCGGCGGCGCGGCGTGACCGGGGTGTGGGAGATCTTCGTCCCCGGTCTGCAGGCCGGCGAAGCCTATCAATATGAGATCCTCGGCGCGAATGGCGAGATCTGCCCGCTGAAGGCCGATCCGGTCGGTTTCGGGGCGGAACACCCGCCGGCCAAGGCCTCGCTGGTGCGCGAACTCGGGCTGCATCCCTGGGGCGACGGCGCCTGGATCAAGGATCGCAAGGCGCTCAACGAGATCCATGCGCCGATTTCGGTCTATGAGGTGCACGCGGGATCGTGGCGCCGTGTCGCGGAGGAAGGCAACCGCTCGCTCAGCTATTTCGAACTCGGCCGGCAGCTCATCGACTACGTGGCCGAGATGGGGTTCACCCATATCGAGTTCCTGCCGCTTACCGAACACCCGTTCGACGGCAGCTGGGGCTATCAGCCGATCGGCATGTATGCGCCGACCATCCGCCTCGGCCGGCCCGAGGAATTCGCCGCGATGGTCGACGCGGCGCACCGGCGCGGCATCGGCGTGATCCTCGACTGGGTGCCGGGGCATTTCCCGACCGACGACCACGGGCTGAAGCGTTTCGACGGCACCGCGCTTTACGAACATGCCGACCCGAAGGAAGGCTATCAGCAGGACTGGAACACGCTGATCTACAACTTCGGCCGGCGCGAGGTGGCGAATTACCTCGAGGCGAACGCGCTGTTCTGGCTCGATCAGTATCACCTCGACGGTCTGCGGGTGGATGCGGTGGCCTCGATGCTCTACCGCGACTATTCGCGAAAACAGGGCGAATGGGTGCCCAATGTCCATGGCGGGCGCGAAAATCTGGAGGCCATCGCCTTCCTGCAGGCGGTCAACCGTCTGGCCTACGGCGAGAAACCCGGCATCATGACGGTGGCCGAGGAAAGCACGACCTATCCGGGCGTGACGCGGCCGACCGACAAGGGCGGGCTCGGCTTCGGCTACAAGTGGAACATGGGCTGGATGAACGACTGGCTGCGCTACTTCAACCGCGATCCGGTCCACCGCCGCTGGCACCACAATGAGATTACCTTCGCCAGTTCCTACACTTACAGCGAGAACTTCTTCCTGCCGATCAGCCATGACGAGGTGGTGCACGGCAAGGGCTCGATGATCGGGAAGATGCCGGGCGGAACGCTCGACAAATTCGCCAACCTGCGCGCCTTCTATGCGCTGATGTGGACGCATCCGGGCAAGAAGCTGCTGTTCATGGGCCAGGAATTCGCCCAGTGGTCGGAGTGGAACCACGATGACGAACTCGACTGGGCGCTGCTCGATGCGCCGATGCACGAGGGGGTGCGCAATCTGGTGCGCGATCTGAACGTGCTCTACCGCGAGATGAAGGCGCTGCACTGGGGCGATTGCGAGCCTGCGGGATTCTCCTGGATCGAGCCGGACGATGCCGATGCCTCGGTCTACGTCTACGAGCGCCGTGCGCCGGGGGCCGATCCGGTGGTGATCGCCGCGAACCTGACGCCCATCGAACGGACGCAACGTATCGGCTTGCCCGAAGGCGGGCATTGGCGTGAAATTCTGAATACCGACAGCGATTATTATGGCGGGGCGAACTGGGGCAACCTGGGAACGATCCAGGCCGACGAGCTGCCTGCGCAGCGTCGCCCGTTCGGCGCCGAAGTGTATTTGCCACCGCTTTCGGTGGTGATGTTCGCGCCCGACCGGGCGGAGTGAGGGGGGGAGTATGCAATACAATCCGAACCAGCGCCTGTCGTCTCAGGCCATGGCGTTCATTCTGGCCGGCGGGCGCGGCTCGCGGCTGAAGGAGTTGACGGACCGGCGCGCGAAACCCGCGGTCTATTTCGGCGGCAAGACCCGGATCATCGACTTTGCGCTGTCGAACGCGCTGAACTCGGGTATCCGCAAGATGGCGGTGGCGACGCAATACAAGGCGCACAGCCTGATCCGGCACATGCAGCGTGGCTGGAACTTCTTCCGCGCCGAGCGCAACGAATACCTCGACATCCTGCCCGCCAGTCAGCGCGTCGACGAGACCAAGTGGTATATGGGCACCGCCGATGCCGTGGCGCAGAACATCGACATCATCGAGGATTACAACGTTCGCTATGTCGTGGTTCTGGCCGGCGATCACGTCTACAAGATGGATTACGAGGTCATGCTGCGCCAGCATGTCGAGACCGGGGCCGATGTCACCATCGGCTGTCTGACCGTGCCGCGGGCCGAGGCCTCGGCTTTCGGCTGCATGAAGGTCGACAAGGCCGACCGGATCACCGAATTCCTTGAAAAGCCCGCCAGCCCGCCGGCGCTGCCGGGCGATCCGAACACCTCGCTGGTGTCGATGGGGATCTATGTCTTCGACTGGGAATTCCTGCGCGAGCTGCTGATCCGCGATTCCGAGGACCCGAACTCCAGCCACGATTTCGGCTCGGACCTGATCCCGGATATCGTGCGCAACGGCAAGGCGATGGCGCATCGCTTCAGCGAGAGCTGCGTCAAGACGGGGCTGGAGACCGAACCCTACTGGCGCGACGTCGGCACCATCGACGCGTTCTGGCAGGCCAATATCGACCTGACCGATTTCACTCCGAAGCTCGATCTCTACGACAACGAATGGCCGATCTGGACCTATGCAGAGCTCGTGCCGCCGGCGAAGTTCATCCATGACGAGGACGGCCGGCGCGGCTCGGCGGTCAGCTCGCTGGTGTCGGGCGATTGTATCGTTTCGGGCGCGGAGGTGCGCAATTCGCTGCTGTTCACCGGCTGCCGGGCGCACAGCTGGTCGAGCCTTTATCAGGTGGTGGCGCTGCCGCATGTCGACATCGGCCGGCATGTGCGGCTTGAAAAGGTGGTGATCGACGGCCGGGTGCAGATCCCCGACGGGCTGGTCGTGGGCGAGGACCCGGAAGAGGATGCGCGCTGGTTCCGCCGCACCGAGGGCGGTGTGGTGCTGATCACCCAGGCGATGCTGGATCGCCGGGCGGCGGCTCTGGAGTGAGACCGCCGGGGGCTGTCTGCCCCCGGACCCCCGAGGATATTTGCGGCGAATCGAAGGGAAACCCGGATGAAGAGAGTGCTGTCGGTCGCGTCGGAGGCGGTTCCGCTGGTGAAGACGGGGGGGCTTGCCGATGTGGTGGGGGCGCTGCCGGCGGCGCTGGCCGGGCAGGGCTGGCACATGCGGGTGATGATGCCGGCCTATCGCGGCGTGCTCGACCGGGTGGGGGCGACCGATGTCGTCTGGGCGGCGGAGAATTTCTTCGGCGGTTCCGCCCGGCTCTGTCTGGGCTCGGTCGGGGGGATGGAGGTTCTGGCCCTCGATGCGCCGCATCTTTACGATCGGGCAGGCGGGCCCTATTCGGGCGCGCAGGGCGATTACTGGGACAACGCCGAGCGTTTCGCCGCGCTGAGCTGGGCGGCCGCCATCGTCGCGCGCGACGGGATCGAGGGCTGGAAGCCCGAGGTGGTTCATGCCCATGACTGGCAGGCGGGGCTTGCGCCGGCGTTCCTGCGCTACTGGAACACCGGGGTGCCGACGGTGATGACCATTCATAACATGGCGTTTCAGGGCCGGTTCGGGCCGCAGAAGGCCGGGCCGATGCGGTTGCCGCCCGAATGGTTCCACCGCGAGGGGTATGAATTCTGGGGCGATGTCTCGACGCTGAAAGCGGGGCTGATGGCGGCCGACGCGATCACCACGGTCAGCCCGCGCTATGCCGAAGAGCTGATGCGTGGCGAGTTCGGGCTGGGCCTCGAAGGGGTGATTCAGGCCCGCGCGGGTGTGGTGAGCGGCATTCTGAACGGTGTCGACGGACAGGTCTGGGACCCGGAGACCGACCCCGAGGTGCACCCCTATTCCGCCGCAAAGCCGCAGGGCAAGGCGAAGAACCGCAAGGCGCTGCTGGCCGAGTTCGGGCTGAATGCGGAGGTCTCCGGCCCGCTTCTGGTGATGGTGACGCGGATGACGCCGCAAAAGGGTATCGATCTGCTGCCGCAGGCGGTGGAGAGCTTCGTCGCGGCGGGCGGCGCGCTTGCGGTGCTGGGCTCGGGCGACAGCTGGGCCGAGGCGGCGATGCGCGATCTCGCCCTGCGCTATCCCGGCCGGGTCGCGGTGCGGATCGGCTATGACGAGGGGCTGAGCCATCGCATGTTCGCCGGCGGCGATGCCGTTCTGGTGCCCTCGCGGTTCGAGCCCTGCGGACTCACCCAGCTTTACGGGCTGCGTTATGGCTGCGTGCCGGTTGTCTCGGCGGTGGGCGGGCTTGCCGATACCGTTGTGGGGGCGAGCCCGGCCACTCAGGCGCTTGGTGCGGAGACGGGGGTCGTGTTCTCGCCGGTAGACGGGCTCGGCCTCACTCAGGCGCTGCGCCGGCTGGTCGCGCTCCATGCCGATGCGCCGCGCTGGAAGGCGATGGTGCGGCGGGGGATGCGCATGGACTGGGGATGGGAGCGCTCGGCGGTGGCCTATGCCGCGCTCTACGAGGGCCTGATCGCGTGATTTCGACCGGAGAGAGCACCCGTCTCGGTGCGATCCCGCGCGACGGCGGGACCAATTTCGCGCTGTTCTCTGCGGGCGCCGAGCGGGTCGATCTGTGCCTGTTCACCGAGGCCGGCGAGACGGTGCTGACGCTGCCGGAACGCTCGGGCGATATCTGGCACGGTTTCGTGCCGGGCATCGGGGAAGGGGCGCGCTACGGCTACCGGGTTCACGGGCCCTGGGCGCCCGCGCAGGGGCAGCGCTTCAATCCGGCGAAGCTGCTGATCGACCCTTACGCGCGCGCTCTCGATGCGCCGATCCGCTGGCACGTGCTGATGCAGGGCGGCACCGGGCCGATCCCGGATGTGCGCGACAGCGCCGAGGTGATGCCCAAGGCCATCGTCTGCGCCGACCGTCGCATCGACTGGGCGCGCCCGCAGGTGCCGCTTTCTGAAACCGTGGTCTACGAGGCGCATCCGCGCGGGTTGACCATGCTGCACCCCGAGGTGCCCGAGGCGCTGCGCGGCCGGTTCGAGGCGCTGGCCTCGGAACCGGTGATCGCGCATCTGCGCGCGCTCGGTGTCACCGCGCTGGAACTGCTGCCCTGCGCCGCCTTCATCGACGACCAGTTCCTGCTGGAAAAGGGGCTGACCAACTACTGGGGCTATCAGCCGGTCGGTTTCTTCGCGCCCGATCCGCGCTATGGCGGGCCCGAGGCGTTCCGCACCATGGTCGCGGGGCTTCATGCCGCGGGCATCGAGGTGCTCGTCGATATCGTGCTGAACCACACGGGCGAGGGCGACGACGCCGGCCCGAGCCTGTCGCTGCGCGGCATCGACAACGCGAGTTACTATCGCCTCAGCGGGCCGGGGCGCAGCTGTATCGACGATACCGGCACCGGCAACACGATCGACCTGTCGCATCCGATGGTGCTGCGCATGGCGACGGATTGCCTGCGCCACTGGGTGTGCGACCTGGGCGTCGACGGGTTCCGCTTCGATCTGGCGGCGACGCTCGGGCGCGACAGCGCCGGCCGGTTCGGGCCGGATGCGGCGTTCCTGTCGGCGTTGCGGCAGGATCCGGCGCTGGCTTCGGTCAAGCTGTTCGCCGAGCCCTGGGACGTCGGTCCCGGGGGCTATCAGCTCGGCGGGTTTCCCTGGCCGTTTTCGGAATGGAACGACCGCTACCGCGACGGGGTGCGCCGGTTCTGGAAGCGCGAACCGGGCATGACGGCGGAGCTTGCGCGCCGTATCGCGGGCTCGGCCGAGATTTTCGACCGGGCGGGACGCTCGGCGTCCGCCTCGCTCAATTTCATCACCGCGCATGACGGGTTCACGCTGCACGATCTCGTCTCATATGCCGAGAAGAACAACGCGGCGAATGGCGAGAACAACCGCGACGGCCATTCCGCCAACTATTCCGAGGCGCTGCCGACCGAAGAAGAGCGCGCGGCGCGCAAGCGTGCGATGCTGGCGACGTTGCTGATCTCGCAAGGCGTGCCGATGATCCTCGCCGGCGACGAGATCGGCAACAGCCAGAAGGGCAACAACAACGCCTATGCCCAGGATAACGAGATTGGCTGGACCGACTGGCGCGAGGCCGACCTCGGGCTGATGCGGTTCGTCGCGCGGCTGGTGGCGCTGCGCAAGGCGCATCCGGTGCTGCGCCAGCGCCGCTTTCTGCACGCGCGGGTGCGCCGTCAGGACGGGGTGCGCGATCTGATCTGGCGGTTGCCCTCGGGGACCGAACCGAGCCTGCAGGACTGGACCGATCCCTCGCTCGACTGCATCGGACTGGAGATCCGCGGTGCCGCCGAGGGCCCGGATGGCGAGGCCGCACGCGAGGCGGTGTTCGTGGTGCTGAACGCCGGCCCCGGGAAGACCGTGCAGCTGCCCGCGGGGGCGTGGCGGCTCCTGCTCGATACCGCCCATCCGGACGCGCAGGAAACCGCCTGCGAGGGCGACAGCTCTTGCGTCTCGGCGCAATCCGTTCAACTGTTCGCGCGCCCCACGGTCGCAGCCGCGGGGGCCACTCAGGAGAGATCATGACGATTCATCAGACCCAACCGTTTGACGGCCAGAAACCCGGCACTTCGGGGCTGCGCAAGAAGACGCAGGTCTTCATGCAGCCGAAATTTCTGGAAAATTTCATCCAGGCGACCTTTGACGCCATCGGCGGTGCGGCGGGCAAGACGCTGGTGCTGGGGGGCGACGGGCGCTTCTTCGGTGCTGCGGCCGCGCAGACCATCCTGAAGATGGCGGCGGCGAATGGCGCGGCGCGGGTGATCGTCGGGCAGGGCGCGCTGCTGTCGACCCCGGCGGTGTCGCACATGATCCGCAAGCGCAAGACCGACGGCGGGCTGATCCTGTCGGCAAGCCACAATCCGGGCGGCCCGAACGGCGACTTCGGCGTGAAGTTCAACATGTCGAACGGCGGCCCGGCCCCCGAAAGCATCACCGAAGCGATCTACGAGCGCACGAAGACCCTCGACAGCTACAACATCCTCGATGTCGCCGATGTCGATCTGGAGACTCTCGGCACCTCGGATCTCGGCGGGATGGCGGTCGAGGTCGTCGATCCGGTCGCCGATTACGCCGATCTGATGGAGACGATCTTCGATTTCGACGCGATCCGGGCGATGTTCGCCAAGGGCTTCCGGATGCGGATGGATTCGATGCACGCCGCGACCGGCCCCTATGCGGTCGAAATCCTCGAACGCCGCCTGGGCGCGGCACCGGGCACCGTGGTCCATGCCGAGCCGCTGCCGGATTTCGGCGGGATGCACCCCGATCCGAACCCGACCTGGGCGAAGGAGCTGATGGCCGAGATGATGGGGCCGAATGCCCCCGATTTCGGCGCGGCCTCGGACGGTGACGGCGACCGCAACATGATCCTCGGCGCGGGGGTTTATGTCTCGCCCTCGGACAGCCTCGCGGTGATCGCGGCGAATGCGACGCTGGTGCGCAGCTTCAGGGACGGGCTGAAGGGCGTCGCGCGCTCGATGCCGACCTCGATGGCGGCCGACCGGGTGGCGCAGTCGCTCGGCATTCCGCATTATGAGACCCCGACGGGCTGGAAGTTCTTCGGCAACCTGCTCGACGCGGGCAAATGCTCGCTTTGTGGCGAGGAGAGCTTCGGCACCGGCTCGGATCACGTGCGCGAGAAGGACGGCCTGTGGGCGATCCTGATGTGGCTCAACATCCTGGCCGTGCGCGGCGAGACCGTGGCCGAAATCGTCTCGGGGCATTTCCGCAAGTTCGGCCGCAACTACTATTCCCGCCACGATTACGAGGCGCTGCCGAAGGATGTGGCGAATGCGCTGCTGGCGGATCTGGCAGGGCGCCTCGACACGCTGAAGGGGCTCAGCGTCGAGGGCATGACCGTCGCGGGGGCTGACGAGTTCTCTTATCACGATCCGGTCGATGGTTCGGTATCGAACCATCAGGGCTTCCGCATCCTGTTCGAGGGCGGTTCGCGCATCGTGCTGCGGCTGTCGGGCACCGGCACCGAGGGGGCGACGCTGCGCGTCTACCTGGAAAAATACGTGGCCGGTCCCGAAGGGCTCGAACGCGATGCGCAGGAGGCGCTGAAGCCGGTGATCGCCGCGGTCGAAAAGATCGTCGGGATCGCCCGCGCCACCGGACGCACCGCACCTGACGTGATTTCGTGAAGCAGTATACCATTCCGTAATCGGAATGTGGTAAGCAATGCTCATGGTCCGGTGGTGCCGGGTCTTGGTTCGGTAATCAGTGCCCCGGCCCGCGTCCTGCGCTGGCCGGGTTTTTCTTTGCTTTCATATCGCGAACAGGGCACACGGCGGCAATGCCCACCGATGGGCCGATTCGGTCCGATCGGCTTTCCGGGATCACTCCACGGTCACGGACTTCGCCAGATTTCGCGGCTGGTCGACATCGGTGCCCTTGGCGATGGCCGTGTGATAGGCCAGAAGCTGGGCTGGCAGCGCGTAGAGGATCGGCGCGAAAGGCTCGGCCACCTCGGGCATGGTCAGGCTTTCCCAGGCACCTTCGCCGGCCGCCGCGATACCGCGCGCGTCCGAGATCAGCAGCACCTTGCCGTGGCGCGCCATCACCTCCTGCATGTTCGAGACGGTCTTGTCGAACAGCCGGTCATGGGGCGCCAGAACGATCACCGGAACGGTGCGGTCGATCAGCGCGATGGGGCCGTGCTTCAGCTCTCCGGAAGCATAACCTTCGGCATGGATGTAGCTGATTTCCTTGAGTTTAAGCGCGCCTTCCAGAGCCAGAGGATACATCACCCCGCGGCCCAGGAACAGGATGTCCTGCGCCTCGGCGATCTGCTCGGCGAGCTTGGCGATGCGCGGCGCGCCCGAGAGTGCCGCATTCATCAGCCCCGGCAGCGTCTTCAGCGCCGCGACATGGGCCGCGAAATCCTCGTCCGACAGATGACCGCGGTCGCGCCCGGCCTTCAGCGCCATCACCGCGAGCGTCAGAAGCTGGCAGGTGAACGCCTTGGTCGAGGCCACGCCGACCTCGATCCCGGCGAGGATCGGCAGCGCCACGTCGCTTTCGCGCGCGATGGAAGAGGTCGCCACATTCACCACCGAGACGATCTTCGCCACCTTGTCCGTGCAGTAGCGCAAGGCCGCCAGCGTGTCGGCGGTCTCGCCCGACTGGCTGACGAAGATCGCGAAACTGTTGTGCGGCAGCGGCGGCTCGCGGTAGCGGAACTCGGACGCTACGTCGATTTCGCAGGGCAGGCCGGCGAGGCTCTCGAACCAGTATTTCGCGACCGAGCAGGCATAGAACGCCGTCCCGCAGGCCACCAGAGTCAGCCGGTCCAGCCCGCGGAAATCCAGCGTTTCCGGCAGGTTGATCGTGCCTTCCGGCAGGTAATGGGTCAGCGCATCGGCCAGAACCACCGGCTGTTCGGCGATTTCCTTGGCCATGAAATGCTTGAAGCCCCCCTTTTCGACCCGCGTCGCGCCAAGGTCGATGCGCGCCTCGGCCCGGTTCGCGCGCCGCCCGGCCTGGTCGAAGATCTCGACGCCGGCGCGGGTGACGAAGGCATAATCGCCCTCGTCGAGATAGGTGATCCGGTCGGTGAAGGGCGCGAGCGCGATGGCGTCGGAGCCGACGAACATCTCGCCCTCGCCGTGCCCGATGGCGAGGGGCGAACCCTTGCGCGCGGCGATCATCAGATCGTCCTCGCCCTCGAAGATCCACAAGAGCGCGAAGGCGCCTTCGAGCTTCTTCAGGGTGGAGACGGTGGCGGTGCGCGCATCCTCGCCGCGGTCCATGAACATCCGCGTCAGCAGGGCGACGGTCTCGGTGTCGGTCTGGGTCTCGGGAGTCAGACCCGCGGCCGCCAGCTCTTCGCGCAGGGCGCGGTAATTTTCGATGATGCCGTTGTGGACGACCGCGACCGGGCCCGACATGTGCGGGTGGGCGTTCGTCACCGTCGCCGCGCCATGCGTCGCCCAACGGGTATGACCGATCCCCGACTTGCCCGGAAGCGGCTCGTGCACTAGGAGGTCCGACAGATTGGCGAGCTTGCCGACAGCGCGCCGGCGCTCCAGATGGCCATGGTTCACCGTCGCGATCCCGGCCGAGTCATAGCCGCGGTATTCCAGCCGTTTCAGGCTTTCGACCAGCAGCGGCGCGACTTCATGCTTTCCGAGAATTCCAATGATACCACACATTTACGCACCTTTCTTCATGGATGCCTTCTTGGCGCGCAGCACCTCGAAGAGTTTCGTCGCAAGCCCCGGTTTCACCGCCTGCCGCGCCCGGCCGAAGGCCATGGCGCCCGCCGGCACATCCTCGGTGATCGCCGAACCCGAAGCCGTCAGCGCCCCGTCGCCCACCGTCACCGGCGCCACCAGCATGGTGTCCGAGCCGATGAAGGCGTTCGCGCCGATCACCGTGCGATGCTTGAAGAAACCGTCGTAATTGCAGGTCACCGTGCCCGCGCCGATGTTGGTGTGCTCGCCCACATCGGCATCGCCCAGATAGGTCAGATGGCCGACCTTCACCCCCTCGGCGAGGGTCGAGTTTTTCACCTCGACGAAATTGCCGACATGCACGTCCTCGGCGAGCTCCGCCCCCGGACGCAGCCGCGCGAAGGGGCCGACCGTCGCCCCGGCCGAGATATGGCAGCCTTCGAGATGGCAGAACGCCTCGATCGCCGCGCCGGATTCGATGGTCACACCGGGGCCGAAGACGATGTTCGGCCCGAGCGTCACATCGCGCCCGATCCAGGTGTCGAGGGCGAAATACACCGTCGAGGGGTCGGTCATGGTGACGCCGTTGTCCTGCGCCTCGGCGCGCATCCGGGTCTGGAACAGCGCCTCGGCGCGGGCGAGTTCGGCGCGGGTGTTGATGCCGAGGGTTTCCTCTTCCGGGCAGGTCACCACCTCGGCGGAAAGGCCCTTCGAGCGTGCCGCCGCGACGATATCGGTCAGGTAATATTCCCCCGCCGCATTGTCATTGCCAAGCCCGGGCAGAAGCGCGCGAAGCGTTTCTGCCGTCGCGGCAACAACGCCGGAATTGCAAAGGGTTATAAGACGTTCCTCATCCGTCGCATCCTTGAATTCGACGATCTTTTCGAAGCCGTCGGTGCCGACGATCAGCCGCCCGTACCGGCCGGGGTCAGCCGCTTCGAAGCCCAGAACGGTCACTTCGGCCGCACTTGCCGCCAGCGCCTCCAGCGTCTCGGGGCGGATGAACGGGGTGTCGCCGTAAAGCACGATCACCTTGCCCTCGAAGCCATCCAAAAGCGGCATCGCCTGCGCCACCGCATGTCCGGTGCCGAGCTGCTCGGCCTGAATCGCGATCTCTGCCTCGGGATCGAAGGCCTTCACCGCCTTCTCGACCTGCGCGGCACCATGGCCCGCGACGACGACCACGCGCTCGGGTTCCAGCGCCCGGCCTGCGGCCAGCGCATGTGCCACGAGAGGCGCCGCGCCCAGCCGGTGCAGCACCTTCGGCAGGTCGGAATTCATGCGCGTTCCCTGGCCTGCCGCCAGCACGATCAGTGCGATGCCCATATCTATGCCTTTTCTTCTGCTCTCACACGTTTTACCGATGCCTCATCCGGCCGCAAGTCTTGGCCGATCACACAATCTTTCTGGGTATTTCGGCCGACGCCCGCATTTTCGCGCGTCCCGCCGGCCGCCCATGCCGGGAGGGCCCCAATGCGCACGGTGGTTTTCGATCTCGACGGGACGCTCGCCGATACCTCGGCCGATCTGATCGCGGCGGCGAATGCGTGTTTCCGTGCCCGCGGGCTCGGCGACCGGCTCGATCCGGTGGCGGATGCGCTGGTGGCGTTCCAGGGCGGGCGGGCGATGCTGCGCCTCGGTTACGGACGCGCCGATGTGGTGGGCGCCGAACAGCTTGCCGAGGATGATTACACCCGTCTTCTCGATCATTACGCGGCCGATCTCGCCTCGCACACCCGGCTCTATCCGGGCGCGGCCGAGGCGGTGGAAACGCTGCGTGGCACGGGGTTCCGCACGGCGATCTGCACCAACAAGCCCGAGGCCCTGGCGCGCGAGCTGGTCGGTCACCTCGGCATCGCGGAGCTGTTCGACGCGCTGATCGGCGCCGACACGCTGCCGGTGCGCAAGCCCAATCCCGCTCCCTATCGCGCCTCGGTGGCGCAGGCCGGCGGCGAGATGGCGCGCTCCTTCCTCGTGGGCGACACCCAGACCGACCGCGAGACCGCGCGCAATGCCGGTGTCGCCAGCGTTCTCGTCACCTTCGGTCCCGAGGGCGGGCGCATCGCTCGCCTCGCACCCGAGGCTCTTCTCGACCGTTACGATGCGCTTCCGGCGCTGGCCGAGCGTCTTCTGCCCCGCTGATATCCCGTTATCCGACCGAGGTCTCATGTCCCCGCTTTCCCCCGCGGCCGCGCGGCGCACTCTCGCCTTCGCGCTGATTGTGGTCTTCATCGATATCTCGGGCGTCGGCCTGATCCTGCCGGTCCTGCCGCGGCTGATCGAGGAGGTCGGCCATGTGTCGCTCGACGGGGCGGCCTCGGTCGGGGGCGGGCTGTTCGCGGCCTTCAGCCTGGCACAGCTGCTGTGCGCGCCGGCGGTGGGCGCGCTGTCGGACCGGATCGGGCGCCGTCCGTTGTTGTTGCTGGCCGTCGGCGGGATCGGGGTCGATTACATCCTGCACGCGCTCGCGCCCACGCTCGGCTGGCTGGTGGTGGGGCGCATCCTCGCCGGGGCCTGCGGGTCGTCCTTCGTCATCGCCAACGCCTGCATCGCCGATATCACCGCGCCCGAGAAACGCGCCCGTGCCTTCGGTCTGATGGGGGCGGCGTTCGGTCTCGGCTTCGTTCTGGGGCCGGCGCTCGGGGGGCTGCTCGGCGCGTTCGGGCCGCGGGTTCCGTTCTGGGTGGCGGCGGGGCTGGCGCTTGCCAATTTCGTTTTCGGCCTCGTCGTGCTTCCCGAAACCCTGCCGCCCGAGCGCCGCCGCCGCTTTCGCTGGCGCGAGGCCAATCCCCTCGGTGCGCTCGCGGTGTTCGGCCGCTATCCCGGGGTGCTGGGCCTTGCGGGGGTGCTCTTCGTGTATTTCTTCGGTTCCTCTGTCTATCCGGCGATCTGGTCGTTCTGGGGCATCGCGCAATTCGGCTGGTCCGAGGCGATGATCGGTGCCTCGCTCGCCGCGTTCGGGCTGGTGATGGCGCTGTTGCAAAGCACCGCGATCGGCCCGGCCGTCGCGCGCTTCGGCGAGGTGCGTCTGGCGTTGTTCGGGCTTGGGGTCAGCGTGGCGTGCTGCGCGGGTTATGGGCTTGCGGGGCAGGTCTGGGTGGTGGCGGTGCTGCTGGTGCTGCACGCCCCCGACGGGTTCGTGCATCCGATGCTGTCGACGCTGATGTCGAAAGCCGTGCCCGAGGACGCTCAGGGCGCGCTGCAGGGCGGGATTTCGGCGCTGATGAATCTCGCGATGCTCGCGGGCACGCTGTTCTTCACGCAGATCTTCGGCTTTTTCCTGTCCGAGCGCGCCCCGGTCCGCTCGGCCGGGATCGCCTATCTGGTCGCGGCCGCGGTGCTGATGCTTGCGATGGCGATGTTCATACGGCTGAGACGCCGCGTTTCGTGATCGCTCTCCGGGTTGACCGGTTTGCGCATGGAGTTCACTCTCTGCCTCAGAAAAACAAAAATCTTCGAGGCAGAGGGCGACATGCGGAGCGTGATGCGCAGTGTGGACCAGGGATTCGACTTCATCGGCAAAAGGCTGCGTCATGGCGATGTCGAGATCGTCTATGACGACGGCGTAGCCCGGCGGATGGTCTGGCGCGTCACCGGCCGCGTGCCAGAGGCCGAGGTCGACGAGGCCATCGCTCATGCCGCGCGAGAGTTGCGCGTTCTGCCCGCCCTTTACGCAGAGCTGCGCAAGCGTCGCATCGGGATCGAGGTCATTGCCGGCTGAGAACGCTCCGCGTTTTCGGGCGACATCTTCGAGCGGGCTGATCGCGTCGGCGTCATCAACCCGGACAGAAACGCCCGCCAGCGCTTGCAGCTGAAAACGCGGCTGCGCGACACGGCCGACGCGTATCGCGCAGAGCGCCGCTCCTGTCTTTCGATTCGCCCCAAATATCCCGGGGGTGAATTTGCCCGTCAGGGCAAAGAGGGGGCAGCGCCCCCTCTCTTCCGGTTTCAGCCCAGAAGCCGCGCGGTCATTTCCGACAGATCGCGGCTCAGCCCGGGCTGGCCGGCGATCCGGCTCAGCTCGGCGCGGATCTTCTCCTTCCGGCCGGCATCGTAACGCGCCCAGGTCTCGAAGGCGGTCGAGAGCCGCGCCGCGGTCTGCGGGTTCAGCGGATCGAGGCGGATCAGCCAGTCGGCATAGAAGCGATAGCCCGCGCCGTCCTTGCGGTGGAAGCCCGCGTGATTGGCCGACAGACCGCCCATCAGCGCGCGGAAGCGGTTCGGGTTCTTCCAGTTGAACAGGGGATCGGCCGCCAATGTCGCCGCGCGCTCCGCCGCCTCTTCGGGCGGGCAAAGGGCGATCTGCGTGGTGAACCACTTGTCGATCACCAGCGGATTGTCCTGCCACTTCGCGCGGAACGCGGCGAGCTTGCCTTCCGCCTTGCCCAGCCCGATCAGCACCGAGAGCGCGCCGAGGCTCTCGGTCATGTTGTCGGCAGCCGTATACAAGGCCTCGGCCCGCGCGCCGGCATCGACGAGCGCCAGAAGTTTCAGACACACCAGCCGCAGCGCGCGCCGTCCGGCGGGTTCTGCATCGGGCGCATAGGGGCCGGCGACGGCGCAGGCCTCATAGGTCGCGGAAAGCGCGGCCTCGTGGCGCGCGGCCAGATCGCGGGCGAGGGTCTCGCGCGCGGCATGGATCGCGTCCGGGTCGGCCACGCCTCCGCGCGTCGCGATGGTCTGGGCGATCTCGTCCTCGAAGGGCAGGCGCAGCAGCAGCGCGCGGAACGCCGGATCGAGGCTCTCGTCACCGATCAGCATGCCGATGGCGTCGAGGTAATCGCTCCCGGCGTCGCGCCCCTCCGTCATCGCGATCAGCGTGTCGCGGGCGAGCGCGCTGCCCGCTTCCCAGCGGTTGAACGCATCGCTGTCATGGGCGAGCAGGAACGCCCGCTCTTCGGCCGAGGTCTCGCGTTCCAGCACCACCGGCGCCGAGAACCCGCGCAGGATCGAGGGCACCGGCTTCGCGCCGAGGCCCTCGAAGCGGAACGATTGCTCGGCCTCGGTCATCTCCAGAACCTGCGTCGGCACCAGCTCGTCGCCGTTCGGGCCCAGAAGCCCCACCGCGATCGGGATCAGCCGCGGCGGTTTCGTGTCCTGACCGGGGGTCGGGCGGGTGCTCTGGCGGAAACTCAGGGTATAGGTGCCGCCATCAAAACGCTCGCTCACCTTCAGATGCGGGGTGCCGGCATCGGTATACCAGCGCTTGAACTGGCTCAGATCCCGGCCGGAGGCATCCTCGAACACCTTGATCCAGTCCTCGATGGTGCAGGCCTGACCGTCGTGACGCGCGAAATACAGATCCATCGCGGCGCGGAAACCCGCATCGCCCAGAAGCGTCTTCAGCATCCTGACCACCTCGGCGCCCTTTTCATAGACGGTGGTGGTGTAGAAGTTGTTGATCTCGCGGTAATGATCGGGGCGCGGCGGATGGGCGAGGGGGCCGGCATCCTCGCGGAACTGGCGGGTGCGCAGCGCGATCACATCCTCGATCCGCTTGACCGGGCCAAGCCGCATGTCCGAGGTGAAGGACTGGTCGCGGAACACCGTCAGACCCTCCTTCAGGCACAGCTGGAACCAATCGCGGCAGGTGATGCGGTCGCCGGTCCAGTTGTGGAAATACTCGTGCCCGATCACGCCCTCGATACGCTCGTAATCGAAGTCCGTCGCCGTCTCGGGCGAGGCGAGGACGAGCTTGGAGTTGAAGATGTTCAGCCCCTTGTTCTCCATCGCGCCCATGTTGAAATCGCCGACCGCGACCAGGTTGAACAGATCGAGATCGTATTCGCGCCCGAAGGCCTCCTCGTCCCATTTCATCGAGCGCTGGATTGCGCCGAGGGCGTAATCCGTGCGGTCCTCGTCGCCCGGGCGCACCCAGACGTTCAGATCGACCTTGCGGCCCGACATGGTGGTGAAGGTGCCATGCGTCGCCACCAGATCGCCCGCGACCAGCGCGAAGAGATAGCACGGCTTCGGCCAGGGGTCGTCCCACTCGGCCCAGCCCTCGCCCTGACCGACCGGGTTGCCGTTCGACAAAAGAACCGGCTTGTCGCCCTCGATGCGCACGTGGAAGCGCGCCATGACGTCGGGGCGGTCGGGGTAGAAGGTGATCTTGCGGAACCCCTCGGCCTCGTTCTGGGTGCAATACATGCCGTTCGACATGTAAAGCCCTTCGAGGGCGGTGTTGTCCTCGGGCGCGATCTCGACCTCGGTCTCAAGGGTGAACTCGCCTTCGGGGAGCGCCGCCGGGTGCACGGTCAGGCCGGTGTCGCTGAGCAGGTAATCCGCCGGTTTCAGCGCCTGACCGTCGATGGCGATCGAGATCAGCTTCAGCTGTTCGCCGTCGAGATGCAGCGCAGCGCCTGCCTCGCGCGGTGAAAGATGCAGTTTCGCCATCACCCGCGTCGCTTTCGGCGCCAGCCGGAACGTCAGCGCCACCCGGTCGAGCGTGAAGGGATAGGGGCGATAATCGGAAAGATAAGTCGTGCCGTCCATTGGATCCTGCCACATGTGTCTGAGGGCAAGCTAGGCGCGCGGGCGGCCGGGGGCAAGCGCAAGCGGGGAAGAAGTCCGGCAGACAGGAATGGGGGACGGGCGCGGGAAGGGGGCGGCGGGGAAAGCGCTGGACAGTTCGCGCCCGCTCGGGGACAGTGCCGGCCGACACACGCTGCGGAGGAGGCACGAGATGGTCGAACGGGTGGAACGCGAAGGGTTGCAGGTTGCGGCGGAGCTTGCAGCCTTCATCGAGGAGAAGGCGCTCCCGGGTGCGGGCGTCGCGCCCGGCGCGTTCTGGAAGGGGTTCTCGGCGCTTCTGCACCAGATGGGGCCGCTCAACCGCGCGCTTCTCGACAAGCGCACGGCCTTTCAGACCCGCATCGACGACTGGCACAAGGCGCGCCGCGGCCAGCCGCAGGATATGGCGGCCTACAAGGCCTTCCTGACCGAGATCGGCTATATCGTTCCCGAAGGCCCCGACTTCAGCATCGAGACCGCGGCGACCGACCCGGAATTCGCCACCGTCTGCGGCCCGCAGCTGGTGGTTCCGATCATGAACGCGCGCTATGCGCTCAACGCAGCGAACGCCCGCTGGGGGAGCCTCTATGACGCGCTTTACGGCACCGATGCGCTTGGCGATCTGCCCTCGGGCAAGGGCTATGACACGGCGCGCGGTGCGCGGGTGATCGGCTGGGCGAAGGCCTTCCTCGACCGCAGCTTCCCGCTGGTCGCCGGGGGCTGGGCCGATGCCTCGCGGCTCTGGGTGCAGGGCGGAGGGCTCTTCGCCGAGACCGAGGAGGAAACCGGCCTGCGCGATCCGGCGCAATTCGTCGGCTTCTCCGGCCCCGAGGAGGCGCCGACCGCGGTCGTGCTGCGCCACAACGGGCTGCATGTGATCGTCTCGATCGACGCCGGCCATCCGATCGGGCGCGACGATCCGGCCCATATCTCCGACGTGCGGATCGAGAGCGCGATCTCCTCGATCATGGATTGCGAGGATTCCGTCGCCGCGGTCGATGCCGAGGACAAGGTTCTCGCCTATTCGAACTGGCTCGGGCTGATGAAGGGCGATCTGACCGAGACGGTCGAGAAGGGCGGCAAGACCTTCACCCGCCGGCTGTCGGGCGATCTCGAGTTCACCGCGCCCGAGGGCGGTTCGGTCACCCTCAAGGGCCGGGCGCTGATGCTGGTGCGCAACGTCGGCCATCTGATGACCAATCCCGCGATCCTGACCCGCGACGGGCGCGAGGCGCCCGAGGGGCTGATGGATGCCGCGATCACCACGCTGTGCGCCATGCACGATCTGCGCAAGACGGGCGGCCCGCGCAACTCCGTCACCGGCTCGGTCTATGTGGTGAAGCCGAAGATGCACGGCCCCGAGGAGGTCGCTTTTGCCTGCGAGACCTTCGACCGGGTCGAGAACATGCTCGGCCTGCCACGCTACACCGTCAAGCTCGGCATCATGGACGAGGAGCGGCGCACCTCGGTCAACCTCAAGGAATGTATCCGCGCCGCGAAGCACCGGGTGGCCTTCATCAACACCGGCTTCCTCGACCGCACCGGCGACGAGATCCACACCTCGATGGAGGCGGGGCCGATGCTTCGGAAGGGCGAGATGAAATCGCAGCCCTGGATCTCGGCCTACGAAGACCGCAACGTCGACATCGGTCTGCGCTGCGGGCTGGCCGGCAAGGCGCAGATCGGCAAGGGCATGTGGGCGATGCCCGACCGGATGGCGGACATGCTGGCGCAGAAGATCGGCCATCCGATGGCCGGGGCGAACTGCGCCTGGGTGCCGTCGCCCACCGCCGCGACGCTGCACGCCACGCATTATCATCAGGTCGACGTGCCCGCCCGCCAGCGCGAGATCGCCGCGATGAACCGCCCGGCGCGGCTCGACGATCTGCTGACGATCCCGCTCGCGCTCGGCCGCAACTACTCCGAGGCCGAGATCGCCGACGAGATCGAGAACGACGCTCAGGGCATCCTCGGCTATGTGGTGCGCTGGGTCGATCTGGGGGTCGGCTGCTCGAAGGTGCCCGACATCCATGACGTCGGTCTGATGGAGGACCGGGCGACCTGCCGGATTTCGTCGCAGCTGCTGGCGAACTGGCTGCATCATGGCGTGGTGTCGGAAGCCCGCGTGATGGAGGCGCTGCGCAAGATGGCGCTGGTGGTCGACCGTCAGAACGCCGACGATCCGGCCTATACGCCGATGGCGCCGGGCTATGACGGCGCGGCCTTCCGCGCGGCACGCGATCTGGTGCTGCTGGGCTGCGCGCAGCCCGCCGGCTACACCGAGCCGCTCCTTCACGCCTACCGCGCCGAGGTGAAGGCGGCCCTGAAAGGCTGAGCCGTTCCGGGCGCTGATGCACAGCCCCTGCGCGCTGCCCGGCCTTTCCGGGCGGCGCCTTCGCCGCTAGCTTGTGGGGCGAGAGGTATTCGTCATGCATCGTCCTGTCGTCGGCATCATCGGCAACCGCGGTCTCGTGAACAACCGCTATCCCGTCCATGAGGGCGGGCAGATGAATTCATGCGCAGTCAGCCATGTCGCGGGCTGCATCCCGCTGCTGATCCCGGCCGACCCCGATTACGTCACGGTCGAGGAGCTGATGCAGGTCTGCGACGGTTTCCTGCTGACCGGCGGGCGGCCGAACGTGCACCCGTCCGAATATGGCGAGCCCGAGACCGACAAGCACGGCACCTTCGACCGCGCCCGCGATGCCATCACGCTGCCTCTGGTGCGCGCCTGCGTCGAGACGGGCCAGCCCTTCATGGGGATCTGCCGCGGCTTTCAGGAAGTGAACGTGGCGATGGGCGGCTCGCTTCACCCCGAGATCCGCGAGTTGCCGGGGCGGATGAACCACCGGATGCCGCCCGAAGGAACGCTCGAACAGGCCTTCGCGCTGCGCCACACCGTTACGCTGACGCCCGGCGGCACTTTCGCCACGCTGTTCGGCACCGCCGAGGTGATGACCAACACGCTTCACGGTCAGGGCATCAAACAGCCCGGCCCGCGCATCGTGGTCGAGGGCACCGCCCCCGATGGCACGCCCGAGGCGATCCGCGTCGCCGATGCGCCGGGTTTCACCCTGTCGGTGCAATGGCACCCCGAATGGAACGCCGAGGCCGATCCCGTCTCGCGTCCGCTGTTCCGGGCCTTCGGCGCGGCGGTGCAGGACTGGGCCCTTACCCGGCGGAGCTGACCCGCCGCTCCCGGCACCACAGGCTTTCACGTGGAGAGGCCGGGCGAGAGCATGGAACCCGGTGTCCCTGGATCGTCTTGCGCGATGGGGCACGGATTTTCCGGCGACAGCAGGGGACTTGCCCCGGAATGCGGACGGCAAAGCAGGCGGTCTTCAGCACGCGGACCCGATCGCCGCGGTGAGGACACGCCGGTCCCCGGGCCGAAGACCGTCTGCGCGGTTCCTGTCTGTCGCTTTCCGCCCTTCGCCCGTCGCCTGTGGATCTGGTATGCGTGCCGTCTCTGCGCTAACCCGGAAGCGCAGCTCAGGAGATGTCCGGTATGACGCAGGAACGAACGCCCCCCACGTCCATCGCGGCGGATCTGCTGGCCTCGAGTTCGGTCGAGGTTACGCCGAAGACCCTTGCGAAGGAGGCCGATCTGACCTCGCTTCTGCCCGCGGGCAAGGTCGTGTTCATCGCCCACATCGCCGGCACTCACATCGCCGAGATGGTTGCTGCCGCGCGGCGTCTGCGTGCGAAAGGGTTCGACCCGCAGCCGCATATTCCGGCGCGGCTGCTCGGTTCGCGCGCGGAACTCGCCGACTGGCTCGCGCGCTATCGGGGCGAGGCGGGGGTGGAACGCGCCTTGCTGCTCGCGGGAGGTCTGGCCACGCCGGCCGGCCCCTTCGCCAGCTCCATGGATCTTCTGGGGACCGGACTGTTCGACGCCGCGGGCTTTCGCGAGATTGCATTCGCCGGCCACCCCGAGGGCAATCGCGACATCGACCCCGATGGGGGAACCGCGCATCTCGATGCTGCGCTCGCGTGGAAGCAGGCCTTCGTCGCGCGCAGCGATCTGAAAGCCGCCCTGGTGACGCAGTTCACCTTCGATCCGGCGCCGGTGCTGGCCTGGGCCGGGCGGATCGCTGCGGCTGGCATCGACCTTCCGGTCCGGGTCGGTCTGGCGGGGCCGGCGAAGCCCGCGACGCTGCTGCGCTATGGGCTGAACTGTGGCGTCGGGGCCTCGCTGCGGGTGCTGTCGCGCCGGGCGGGCGACCTCGGCCACATGCTGCGCCCGTTCGCGCCCGACGACATGCTGAGCGCTCTGGCCGACCATCTGGCCGCGCATCCCGAAAGCCGGATCTCGGGGATCCATCTGTTTCCGCTCGGCGGGCTGAGAGCCTGTTCGGACTGGGCGGCGCGGGCTCTCGGCTGAGGGGGCGGCCTGCACTCCGGCCGCCGGTTCCGGGGGGCGGTCTCAGTCAGGCGACAGAGCCGCCGACCGTGATCGCGCCGATCATCACCGTGGGCATTCCTACGCCCACCGGCACCCATTGCCCGGCCTTGCCGCAATTGCCGATGCCCGGATCGAGAGCCATGTCATTGCCGATCGCGCGGATATGCTGCAGCGCCGTCGCCCCGTCGCCGATCAGCGTCGCGCCCTTCACCGGCGCGCCGACCACGCCGTTCTTCACCCGGTAAGCCTCGGTGCAGTTGAACACGAACTTGCCGTTGGTGATGTCAACCTGACCGCCGCCGAAGCCCACGGCATAGATCCCGTCCTTCAGATCCGCGAGGATCGCCTTCGGATCGGCATCGCCGCCGAGCATGTAGGTATTGGTCATCCGCGGCATCGGCGCATGGGCGAAGCTTTCGCGCCGGCCGTTGCCGGTGGGCGCCACCCCCATCAGCCGGGCGTTCTGCCGGTCCTGCATGTAGCCGACCAAGATCCCGTCCTCGATCAGCACGTTCTTGCCCGAGGGCGTGCCCTCGTCATCGACGGTGATCGAGCCGCGCCGGTCCGGGATCGTGCCGTCATCGAGGATCGTCACCCCCTTCGCCGCAACGCGCTTGCCCATCAGCCCGGCGAAGGCCGAGGTCTTCTTGCGGTTGAAATCGCCTTCGAGCCCGTGGCCCACCGCCTCGTGGATCAGCACCCCCGGCCAGCCCGGCCCGAGCACCACGTCGAACTGCCCCGCAGGCGCGGGTTCGGCCGCGAGGTTCACCAGCGCGATGCGCAGCGCCTCGCGCGCGGCGGGCTGCCAGTGCTCGGGCGCGATCAGACCGGACAGACCGTAACGACCGCCGCCACCCGCACCGCCCGACTCGCGCCGGCCGTTTTCCTCGACGATCACCGACACGTTCAGCCGCGCGAGCGGCCGGATATCGCTCACCAGCCCGCCCTCGGGACGCAGGATGAACACTTCCTGATGGCTTGCCGCGATGCTGGCCGAGACCTGCACCACCCGCGGATCGAGACCGCGCGCATAGGCGTCGATCTCGCGCAGGATGTCGATCTTGGCGGCGAAACCCGCATCCGCCATCGGATCGGCATCGGTGTAAAGGCGGTGGTTCGTGCCCGCGGGCGGCGCGGCCATCGTGCCGCCGCCATCGCCCACGGCGAGACGCACGGTCTCGGTGGCGCGTTTCAGCGCGGCCTCGGAAATCTCGGTCGAATGCGAATAGCCCGCGACCTCGCCCTTCACCGCGCGCAGACCGAAGCCCTCGGAGGCGTCATAGGACGCATTGCGGATCCGCCCGTCATCGAGCACCAGCGCCTCGGAGCGGCAGCGTTCCAGATACAGCTCGCCATCCTCGGCCCCCGCCGTCGCCGCGCGCAGCGTGGCAAGAGCACGGTCCTGATCGAGCAGCGTCTCGAAGGGGGCAAAGCGGTCTTCGGCCATCGGTCGTCCTTTCCGGGTCCTTTTCCCCTTAATTAAGCTCTCGGGCGGGGAAGGGAAGCGGCCAATTGCGCGCCTGTCCCTTGTCCGCTCCGGAACCGGCACCGATATCGGCCCGGCTTTACGAAACATGTCTTTCCCGCTAAGGAAATCCCATCACGGGAGATCTCTATGAGCGACATCGCCTTCGACACCGAGGGACGGGCCGGACAGGCCAAAGGGTTGCGTCATCGTGACGCGCGGCAGGGGGATGCCCCCCGGGTCGCGTCGAGTGGCGATGCCGGCGCCGGCGACTGGTTCGCGCTGCTGAAGCCGCGGGTCATGTCGCTCGTGGTGTTCACCGCCTTCGTCGGGCTCCTGGTCGCGCCGGTGCCGGTGCATCCGCTGGTCGGGGCGGCGGCGATCCTGTTCATCGCGCTCGGTGGCGGGGCGTCGGGTGCGCTCAACATGTGGTATGACGCCGACATCGACAGTGTGATGAAACGCACCCGCGGCCGGCCGATCCCGGCCGGGCTGATCGCGGGCGATGCGGTGCTGGCCTTCGGGCTGGTGCTGTCGGTGCTGTCCTGCGCGATGCTCGCGCTTGCCACCAACCTGTTCGCGGGGGCCTTCCTCGCCTTCACCATCTTCTTCTATGCCGTGGTCTACACGGTGTGGCTGAAACGCTCGACGCCGCAGAACATCGTGATCGGCGGCGCCTCGGGGGCGTTCCCGCCGATGATCGGCTGGGCCTGCGCGACGGGCGGCATCAGCGTCGAATCGGTGGCGATGTTCCTGCTGATCTTCCTGTGGACCCCGCCGCACTTCTGGGCGCTGGCGCTGTTCATGAAGGACGACTATTCCAACGCCGGCGTGCCGATGCTGACGGTGACGCATGGCCGGCGGGTGACGCGGGCGCATATCCTCGTCTACACGCTGATCCTTGCGCCCGTTGCCGTGGCGACCGGCTTCACCTCGATCGGCGGGCCGGTCTATCTGACGGTCTCGGTGGTGCTGAACGCGCTGTTCATCGCCGGCGGCTGGAAGCTGTGGCGGCGCACGGAGGCCGAGGCCGAGGCCGACAACTACCGCGCCGAGCGTCGGGTGTTCTGGTTCTCGCTCCTCTATCTGTTCTTGCATTTCGCGGCGCTTCTGGCCGAAAAGGCCCTGCACCTGATCGGAGTCCCCGCATGAGCCGCAAGCCCGCGCCCCCCCGCGACGAAAGCCCCGAAGCCCGCGCGCAGCGCGCCCGCAGCCGCAAGTGGGCGCTGGTGACGGTTCTGGCGGCCTTCGCCTGCCTGATCTACGGCATCGCCATGGTGAAACTGCAGGGCCGCTGAGCGCGCCGCCCATGCCCCCGGCCGTTCATCCGGGCGGCCATTTCCCCGAACGTCCGGCTCCCGAAGGCGTGACAGCGCCGCGCGAGTAGCGTATCACCCTTTCGACAGTTTCGAAGGAAGACGAATGCGCTACGTGTCCACGCGGGGGCAGGCCCCGGTTCTGAGCTTTGGCGAGGCGATGCTGACCGGCCTCGCGCGCGACGGCGGCCTTTATGTCCCCGAGACGATCCCCACCCTCACCGCGGCCGAGATCGCCGATCTTGCCGGGCTGAGCTATGAAGAGGTCGCGTTCCGGGTGATGAAGCCGTTCACCGGCGACACCTTCACCGACGAGGAACTGCAAGGCGCCATCGAGCGCGCCTACGCGGGCTTCGGCCATCCGGCGCGCGCGCCGCTGGTGCAGCTCGCGCCGAACCATTTCCTGCTTGAGCTGTTCCACGGCCCGACCCTCGCGTTCAAGGATTTCGCGATGCAGGTGATCGGCCAGCTGTTCCAGATCGAGCTGGCGAAGCAGGGCCGCAAGGTCACCATCGTCGGCGCGACCTCGGGCGACACGGGATCCGCCGCGATCGAGGCGTTCCGCGGCCTCGACAATGTCGACGTGTTCATCCTGTTCCCGCATGGCCGCGTCAGCGAGGTGCAGCGCCGCCAGATGACCACGCCGATCGAGGAAAACGTCCACGCCCTCGCGCTCGACGGCGATTTCGACGATTGCCAGGCGCGGCTGAAGGACATGTTCAACGATTTCGCCTTCCGCGACGAAGTCGGCCTCGCCGGGGTCAATTCGATCAACTTCGCCCGGGTGCTGGCGCAGATCGTGTATTACTTCACCTCGGCCGTGGCGCTCGGCGCCCCGCAGCGCAAGATCAGCTTCACCGTGCCCACCGGCAATTTCGGCGACATCTTCGCGGGGTTCCTAGCGAAACAGATGGGCCTGCCGGTCGAGCGTCTGGTGATCGCCACCAACCAGAACGACATCCTCGACCGCTGCATCAAGGGCGGGGATTACACCAGGCACGGCGTGAAACCCTCGATGAGCCCGTCGATGGACATCGAGATCAGCTCGAACTTCGAGCGCGCGCTGTATTTCGCCTATGGCCGCGACGGTGATGCGATCACCGCCCTGATGACCGAGCTGAAGGAGGCGGGCAGCTTCACCGTTTCGCCCAACGCCATCGGCGCGCTGCGCGAGATCTATGACAGCGGCCGTATCGGCGAGGGCCGCACCCTCGAGATCATCGGCCGCACGCTGAAGGAAACCGGCGAGCTGATCTGCCCGCATACCGCGGTGGCCGTCGGCGTGGCGGAAGATGCGCTCGACCGCGATCCGGCGACGCCGATGGTGACGCTCGCGACCGCGCATCCGGCGAAATTCCCCGATGCGGTGAACGAAGCGACCGGCATCCGCCCGGCGCTGCCGCCGCGGATGAAGGATCTGTTCGAGCGCCCCGAGCGCGTCACCCGCGTCGCGAACGACCTCGCGGCACTTGAGGCGCTGGTGCGCGGAGAACGCCGGAAATGATCCGCACCACAACGCTTGCGAACGGGCTTCGGATCATCACCGAGCCGATGCCGGGGCTTGCCTCGGCTTCGGTCGGGCTGTGGGTGATGGCGGGCGGCCGCCACGAAAGGCCCGAGCAGAACGGCATCGCGCATTTCCTCGAACATATGGCGTTCAAGGGCACGAAGACGCGCACCGCCCTGCAGATCGCCGAGCAGATCGAGGACGTGGGCGGCTACATCAACGCCTATACCTCGCGCGAGATGACGGCGTTCTACGCCCGCGTGCTGGGCGAGGACGTGCCGCTCGCGCTCGATGTGGTGTCGGACATCGTGCTGAACCCGGTGTTCGACCAGAAGGAGCTGGAGGTCGAGCGCAACGTCATCTTGCAGGAGATCGGCATGGCGCTCGATACTCCGGATGACATCATCTTCGACTGGCTGCAGGAAGCGGCCTACCCGGATCAGGCCTTCGGGCGCACCATCCTCGGCCCGGCCGAGAGGGTCGCGACCTTCGAGCGCAGCGATCTGGCGGGTTTCGTGGCCGAGCATTACGGCCCCGATCAGATGATCCTCGCCGCCGCCGGGGCGGTCGATCACGACGCCATCGTGCGCCAGGCCGAGACGATCTTTGCCTCGCTTTCGCCGATCCGCCAGCCCGCGCCCGCGCTTGCGGTGTGGAAAGGCTCCGAGCGGCGCGAGATCCGCGACCTCGAACAGGTGCATTTCGCGCTGGCCTTCGAGGGGCCGAGTTACGCCGACCCGGACCTTTACGTCGCGCAGGTCTACGCCACCGCGATGGGCGGCGGCATGTCGAGCCGGCTGTTCCAGAAAATCCGTGAGGAAAGAGGGCTTTGCTACTCGATCTTCGCGCAGGCCTCGTCCTATGACGATACTGGTATGGTGACGATCTACGCCGGCACCTCGTCGGAAGAGGTCGCGGCGCTGGAGCTTCTGACCATCGACGAGCTGAAGCGCGCCACCGGCGACATGACCGAGGCCGAGGTCGCCCGCGCGCGGGCGCAGATGAAGGCGGGTCTTCTGATGGGCCTCGAAGGCGCATCGAGCCGGGCCGAGCGTCTGGCGCGCAACCTCGCCGTCTGGGGCCGGGTGCCGGATCTCGCCGAAATCTCGGAACGCATCGACGCCGTGAGTGTCGCCGATGTCGAGGCCTATGCCGAGAAGGTGCTGACCCAGAACCGCGACGCGATGGCGCTTTACGGTCCGGCCGGGGACGCGCCCGATCTCGCGACGCTGCGTGCGAGGCTCGCCGCCTGATGATGCTCGGCCGTCGCAAGCCCCGTGTGGAGACGGAGCGCATGACGCTGCGCCTGCCGGCACACGGCGACTTTCGCGACTGGTCGCTGCTGCGTCAGGAAAGCCGCGAGTTCCTGACACCCTGGGAGCCGAGCTGGTCCGACGACCATCTGAGCAAGCGCGCCTTCACCAACCGCGTCTACTGGGCGCAGCGCGCCGAGATCGCCGGAACCGCCGTGCCATTCTTCCTGATCCGGCGCGAGGACGGCCGGGTTCTGGGGGCGATCACGCTCGACAATATCCGGCGCGGGCCGGCGCAGTCCGGCACCATCGGCTATTGGATCGGCGCGCGCTACGCCCGGCAGGGCTACATGCGCGAGGCGATCGAGGCAGTGGTGTTCTACGCCTTCCACGACCTCGGGCTGAGCCGGATCGAAGCCGCCTGTCTGCCCGAAAACGCCGCTTCGCGCGGTGCGCTGGAGAAATCCGGGTTCAAGTATGAAGGCGTCGCGCAGGCCTATTTGCAGATCGATGGGCGCTGGCGCAATCATGTGCTGTATTCGAGCCTGCGCTCGGACCGGCGCGGGCGGACGGATGTGGGGTGAACGGGGGCGTTAGAAGGCTCTGCCCTGCAGACGACAAGTAAGAGAGGGGGCTCTGCCCCCTCGGGCCTCGCGGCCCTCACCCCCGGGATATTTGCGGCGAATCGAAAGGGTCAGGGGCTCTTTCGGCGACGAATGAGGATGGACGGATGCTGAACGGGGCTGATGCGGCGTTTCTGGACGGGTTGCGCGGGCAGGGGATCGAAGTTGTCGCGCCGGAGCCGCGCTATCTGGAGGAGCCGCGCGGGCGCTGGCCCGGACGTGCGGCGGCCGTCGCGCGGCCGCGCGATACCGCCGAGGTCGCGGCGGTGCTGCGGGCGGCATCGGCGGCGCGTGTAGGCATCGTGCCCTATGGCGGCGGCACCGGGCTCGTCGGCGGTCAGGTAATGGGGGCGGGCGAGGGTGCGCTGATCCTGAGCCTTGAGCGGATGAACGCCGTGCGTGCCATCGACCCGCAAAGTCTGGTGATCGAAGCGGGGGCGACGCTGGAAGCGGTGCATGAGGCGGCGGCCTCTGTCGGGCGGCGGTTTCCGCTGACCATCGGCTCGCAGGGGACAGCGCAGATCGGCGGCTGTCTTTCGACCAATGCGGGTGGGGTGAACGTGATCCGCTACGGCACGGCACGCGCGCTGTGTCTGGGGCTGGAGGCGGTTCTCGCCGATGGCACGGTCTGGAACGGGCTGACCCGGCTGCGCAAGGACAATACCGGCTACGATCTGCGTGATCTGCTGATCGGGGCGGAGGGGACGCTCGGCATTGTCACGGCGGCGGCGCTGCGGCTGTTCGAGCCGCCTGCGGTCGAGGGATCGGCGTTCTTCACGGTGCCGTCGCCCGCCGCGGCGGTGGAGTTGCTGAGCCTCGCGCAGGGGCGCTTCGCGGGCTGCGTGTCGATGTTCGAGCTGATCTCGGGCCAGGGCCTCGCCTTCCTGCGCCAGACCGGGCCGGAGGTGCGCTTCCCGTTCGCCGAGGATCCCGCGTGGATGGTGCTGATCGAGCTCGGCCTGCCAGCGGGGATGGATGTCGAGGAGGCCTTCGCCGGGCTTTACGAGGCGGCGGGCGATCTGGTCACCGATGCGGTCGTCGCGCAATCGGCGGCGCAGATGGCGGAATTCTGGTTCCTGCGCGAAACCATTCCGGTCGCCAACCGCCGTATCGGCGCCATTTCCAGCCACGACATTTCTGTCCCGGTCGCCGAGATCCCGCGCTTCATCGACGAGGCCGGGCGGATGCTGCACGCCATGGGCGACATGCGGATCAACTGCTTCGGTCATGTCGGCGACGGCAATCTGCATTACAACGTCTTCCCCGCCGCCGGCCGCCGGCGCGAGGCGTATGACATGGCCGCGGTCAAGCACGCGGTGCACGATCTTGTGGTCTCGGGGTTCAACGGCTCGGTCTCGGCCGAGCATGGCATCGGGCGTCTGAAGGTCGGCGATCTCGAACGCTATGCCGACCGGGCGAAGATGGCGATGATGCGCGCGCTCAAGGCCGCGCTCGACCCTGAGGGCATCCTGAACCCCGGCGCGGTGCTGGCCTGATGACGGTCGGCCTGAGAGTGCCAGGACCGGCGGGGATCATTCCCCGTCGAAGGCGCACAGCACGTTGACGTCGAGGCCCTGCGTTTCCAGCAGGGTGCGCCCGCCGAGTTCGGGCAGATCGACGACGAAGGAGCAGCCGACGATCTCGCCGCCCAGTCGGCGCACCAGCTGCGCGCCCGCCTGACAGGTGCCGCCTGTCGCCAGAAGATCGTCGACGATCAGCACGCGCTCGCCCGGGCGGATGGCGTCGTCATGGATCTCCATGATCGCCTCGCCGTATTCGAGCTTGTAGGACTGGCTGATTGTCGCGCCCGGCAGCTTGCCCTTCTTGCGGATCGGCACGAAGCCCTTCGACAGCTGATGCGCGATGGCACCGCCGAGGATGAAGCCGCGCGCCTCGAGCCCGATCACCTTGTCGATCGGTTCGCCCGCCCAGGGCTGGACCATCTCGTCGATCGCCATGCGAAAGCCCTTGGCATCGGCGAACAGCGTGGTGACGTCGCGAAACAGGATGCCCTCCTTCGGGAAGTCGGCGATGGTGCGGATGTAGTCCTTGACGGTCTTGCGCGGGGTCGTGGTCATCTGAGGTCTTTCGTCTGGAGGCCGTCCGGATCCGGCCGGGGCGGGGCGCAATCTAGGCGCCCGTGCGTCCGAGGAAAAGCCCCGATCCCTGACGCAGCGTCCTTTGATTTGATCCTGACACACCCGCGTGTTACGGGCGGTTTCGACAACAGAGTCGGGGTGCGCGATGTATCAGCTCGAGGAAGAGACCGAAGCCGATTGGTGGGATGTGGAGGCGCTTTATGACCTCTGTTTCGCGCCGGGGCGAACGGCGCTGTCCTCGTATCGGCTGCGCGACGGGGTCGAGAAGGTGCATCCTCTGTGCCTGACGCTGCGCGAAGACGGGGTGCTGGCGGCGGTGATCCGCTACTGGCCGGTGCAGGTCGGCGGCAGGCGAGTCCTGCTGCTCGGCCCCGTCGCGGTGCATCCGACGCGGCAGGGCGAGGGGCTCGGCGGTCTTTTGATGCACGAAAGCCTCGCCGAGGCGCGCCGCCTCGGGTGGGAGCGGGTGCTTCTGGTCGGCGACCGGCCGTATTATCAGCGCTTCGGGTTCTGGAAGATCGACGGGGTGGTCATGCCGCCGCCGACCAACCCCGAACGTGTGCTGGCCCTCGAACTGGTGCCCGGTGCCTGGGAGGGCGTGCGCGGTCCGGTCCAGAAGGCCGGGGCCGAGCAGTTCGTGCCTGACGCAGCCCCCGTCACCGGTGCGACGGCGCACTGACGCGAAGGGTGGATCTTCCCATCCGGCCCGCTCCGCCCCATATCGGAGGAGTTCGGCCCTCTCTTCGCAAAGGCAAGATCCAGATGACCCAGGAAATTCTGCTGCCGGTGAGCTGCCCCGAGACGCTGGCAGCGCTCGACGGTCTGGCGCTGCGCTACAAGGGGGCGGCGGGGCCGGTGATGCAGGTGATGGGCTTCATCGGCGGTTCTGCCGAGGCGGCGCTCGCCCGTCTGCCGGCGCCGGTGCGCCAGAGCCTCGACGGCGCGACGGAGCGCGCTCTGGTGACCGCGATGGGCGCCGCGGCGCGCTCGCGTCATGTGGTGGCCGACCGGCCCGACTGGGTGAACCGGGCGCTGACCACGGCGATGGGGGCGGCAGGCGGCTTCGCGGGGCTCGCCGGGGCGCTCGCGGAACTGCCGTTCACCGTCACCATGCTGTTGCGCGCCATTCAGGGCATCGCGGCCGAGCACGGGTTCGACCCGGATTCCGACGAGGTCCGCCTCGAATGCCTGCGGGTCTTCGCTTCGGCCGGACCCCTTGCAAGTGACGACGGCACCGACATGGGGTTCTTCACCGCGAAACTCACGATCACCGGCACCGGGCTGTCGAACCTGATCGCGCGCGTCGCGCCGCGTCTCGCGGCGGTGCTGGGCGAGAAGCTCGCCGCTCAGGCCGCCCCGGTCCTCGGCGCTGTGGCGGGCGCGGCGGTGAACTACGGCTTCACCAGCTATTATCAGGAAATCGCCCATGTGCATTTCGGGCTGAAACAGCTCGCCCGCACCAGCGGCGAGGACGAGGGCCTCTTGCGCGAGGAACTGGTCGCGCGCCTGAGCAAGCGCTGAGCCGCGACACAGGCGCGCCGTCCCCCTTTCGATTCGCCGCAAATATCCCGGGGGTGAGGGCCGCAGGCCCGAGGGGGCAGAGCCCCCTCCCTTACTCTCTTTGCGGGATCTTTCTGCGGGGCGCGCGCAAGGCCCCGATCGGGCCTCAGTGCAACCCTGCCAGATAGCGCGTCACGGCCGGGCGCACGGTCTCGACGTTTGCGTCCTGCGCCTCGCGGATCACCTGCGCCAGATCGTCAAGGTTCGCGCGCCGGATCAGATGCTTCACCGGCCCGATCGAGGCCGGGCGCATCGACAGCGTGCGGATCCCGAGCGCGGCGAAAGTCAGCGCCTCGACCGGGCGCCCGGCATCCTCGCCGCAGAAGCTCAGCGGCGTTCCGGCATTGTCGCAGCGCGCGATGATGCCCGAGATGAAGCTCAGGAACGCGGTGTCGAGCGTGTCATAGCGGCGCCGCACCCGCTCGTTCTCGCGGTCGGCGGCGAAGAAGAACTGCTTCAGATCGTTGCCGCCGAGCGAGATGAAATCGCACGCCGCGAAGAAGCTGTCCGGCGCGAAGGCGAGGGACGGCGTTTCCATCATCGCGCCGATGCGCAGCGTCTCGGGCACGCGCCGGCCGATCTTGGCCTCGCGGTCGCGCATGTGCAGCGCCTCGGCGCGGGCGGCGTGGAATTCCTCGGGCGTGGCGATGAAGGGGAACATCACCGACAGCGGCCGGCCGTCGGCGGCGCGCATCAGCGCCTGAAGCTGCATCCGCAGCACGCCGCGCTTGTCGAGGCCCACCCGGATCGCGCGCCAGCCCATCGCCGGGTTGGGTTCGTCCTGCGGCTTCATGTAGGGCAGCACCTTGTCCGAACCGATGTCGAGCGTGCGGAACTGCACCTGCTTGCCGCCGGCCGCGTCCATCACCCGCTTGTAAAGCGCCGCCAGCTCGCCGCGCGAGGGCACACGCGAACGGGTCAGGAACTGCAACTCGGTGCGGAACAGACCGACGCCATCGGCGCCCGACCCCGCGAGCGAGGGCAGATCCGCCATCAGCCCGGCGTTCATCGTCAGCGAGATCACCTTGCCGGACTGATCCTCGGCCGGCAGTTCGCGCAGATCGGCGTAACGCTTCTGCGCCTCGGCGGCCATCGCCATCTTGTCGCGGAAAGCGGCGGTCACGCTGTCCTCGGGGCGCAGATGCACGATACCGTTGTCGCCGTCGACCAGGATCGGATCGCCGTTCAGCGCCTCGGTGGTGATGCGCCCGGCGTGGATGACCAGCGGGATCGCCAGCGCTCGGGCGACGATCGCCGCATGGCTGCCGACCGAGCCCTCTTCCAGCACCACGCCCTTCAGCACCCGGCCGTAATCGAGCAGCTCCGCCGGGCCGATGTTGCGCGCGACGAGGATCGGGTTTTCGGGCAGTTGCGCCCCGGTGTCGCGTCCCTGTCCGGTCAGCAGCCGCAGCAGCCGGTTCGACAGATCGTCGAAATCGTGAAGCCGCTCGCGCAGATAGGCATCGCTCGATTGTCCGAGCTTCGAACGCGTCGTCGCCTGTTCCTTCTCGACCGCCGCCTCGGCCGACAGACCGAGCCCGATGTCCTCGACCATGCGCCGCATCCAGCCGCGCGAATGGGCGAGCATCCGATAGGCTTCGAGAACCTGGCGCTGCTCCTTGTCCATCGTGGCCGAGCCCGAGAGCATGTCGTCGATCTGATGTTGCAGCCCCGAGACCGCCTCGACCAGACGCTTCTGCTCGTGCTCGATGTCGTCGGCGACCGGGTTGGTGACGACGACGCGCGGCTCGTGCAGCCAGACCCGGCCCTCGGCCGCGCCTTCCTGTCCGGTCGCGCCGCGGAACAGCACCGGGAAGCGATGCGTCGCGCCGATGCCGTTGTGGTCGGCGGTAAAGGCGCCAAGCTCGGTCATCTCGGCCAGCACCATCGCCACGACCTCGAGGCCGTAGACTTCATCCTCGAGGAACTCGCGCGCCTCGCGCGACTGCACGACAAGCACGCCGAGGATCTCTCCGACGCGCTGGATCGGCACGCCGAGGAAGCTCGAATAGATCTCCTCGCCGGTCTCGGGCATGTAGCGGAACCCGGGCGCGCCGGGGGCGTCGCCGGTGTTCACCGGCGTGCCGGTGCGCGCGACGCGCCCGACCAGCCCCTCGCCGAGGCGCATCCGCGTGTGGTGCACCGATTCCGGGTTGAGGCCGGTCGTCGCGCACAGCTCCAGCGTCTCGGGATCGCGGAACAGGTAGATCGAGCACACATGCGTGTGCATGGAATCGGCGATCAGGCTGGTGATCCGGTCGAGCCGGTCCTGCCCCCCCGTCGGTTCGGCGAGCGTGTCACGCAGCCGCCGCAGCAGGCTGCGGCTGTCGGGCACGCTGCGCTCCGGTATAGGGTTGCCCTTGCCGTCGTCCATGTCGCGACGCTCCCCCGTGCGGGGGCCTGGCCTCGTCTCGGTCAGGCCTTGTCCAGTCCGAATGCATCATGGAGGGCCTGCACGGCCAGTTCCATATATTTCCGGTCGATCAGCACCGAAATCTTGATCTCGGAGGTGGTGATGACCTTGATGTTGATGTTTTCCGCGGCAAGCGCATTGAACATCTTCGCCGCGACGCCGGCGTGGCTGCGCATCCCGATGCCGACGACCGAGACCTTGGCGACATCGGTGTCGATGATCAGCTCGTCGTAACGGATCTTGCCGGCGGCCTTGGCGTCTTCGAGCGCCTTCTCGGCGCGGGCGACCTGATTGATCGGGCAAGAGAAGGTCATGTCGGTGACGGCGCCGGCGTGGTGCTCGTCATAGTCCTTTTCCGAGATGTTCTGCACGATCATGTCGACGTTCACACCGGCCTCGGCCAGTGGCCCGAAGATCGCGGTGGCGATGCCGGGGCGGTCCTCGATGGTGAACAGGGTGATCTTCGCTTCCTCGCGCGAGAAGGCGATACCGGAGACGGCTTTCGATTCCATGATTTCTTCCTCGGCGCAGACCAGGGTTCCAGAAGTTTCATCGGTGTCCTCGAAGGAGGACAGCACGCGCAGGCGCACATTGTAGCGCATCGCCAGCTCGACCGAGCGCGTCTGCAGCACCTTGGCACCGAGAGAGGCGAGTTCGAGCATCTCCTCGAAGGCGATCTTGTCGAGCTTGCGCGCCTTCGACGAGACCCGCGGATCGGTGGTGTAGATGCCGTCGACATCGGTGTAGATGTCGCACCGCTCCGCCTCGAAGGCGGCGGCGAAGGCGACGGCGGTGGTGTCCGAACCGCCCCGGCCGAGCGTGGTGATCCGGCCCTCGGGCGACAGGCCCTGGAAGCCCGCGACCACGGCGACCTTCATCCCTTCGGCGAATTTCTGGTCGATGTTGGCGCGCGGGATCGACAGGAAGCGCGCCGAACCATGCGCCGAGGTGGTGTTGATCGGGACCTGCCAGCCTTGCCAGCTGCGCGCGGGCACGTCCATTTCCTGCAGCCGCAGCGCCATCAGACCGGCGGTGATGTTCTCGCCCGAGGACACCACGGCATCGTATTCGCGCGCGTCGTAAAGCGGAGAGGTCTTCTCGACCCAGCCGACCAGCTCGTTGGTCTTTCCCGACATCGCCGAAACGATGACGATGACGTCATAGCCGCGCTCCACCTCGCGTTTGACCTTGGCCGCCGCGTTGGCGATGCGGTCGAGGTCACCTACCGAGGTGCCGCCGAATTTCATGACGAGAAGCGGCATGATACTCCCCCACAGACGTGCCGGGCCCGCTGCCCGGTCGAACGGGTTCCTGCTAGCGGATGGCGGAAGGGCTTGCAAGGGCCGCGCGCCCCGGCGGGCACATTGTTGCGCGCGAGGGTGGGGATCCGTGCCGATTGTTCCCGGATTGCCCGGGTTTGGCTGCGGCGGGTTTCGGTTTCTTGCGTTGCCGGGCGATGCCGTGGCGATCGGGCGGCCCGCTCAGTTGGTCTTGCGCGGGCTCATGAAGGGCAGGGGCGTGACCTCGATGCCGTCCTCGATCAGCGCGCGGGCCTCGTCGGGGCGCGCCTCGCCCCAGATCGCGCGCTCGGGTGCCTCGCCCTCGTGCATGGCGCGGGCCTCGGTGGCGAAATCCTTGCCGACGTAATCGGAATTCTGTTCGACCGCGCGGCGCAGTGCGGCGATGATCCCGGCCGGATCGGGCGCGGCCGCAGGCGCCGCCTGCGCGGTTTCGGGGTGAGGCGCTTCAGGAGCGCCCGCCTTGCGTGCCGGGCGCACAGCGGGCGCCATCAGCGTTTTCGCGACCCTGGCCGAGCCGCAGACCGTGCAGGCGACCATGCCGGCCGCGCTCAGCTTGTCGAACGCCTCGGCCGAGGCGAACCAGCTTTCGAAAGCGTGGTCATGGTCGCATTTCAGGGTGTAGCGGATCATCCGTCGCTTCCGCGCAAAAGGGTCTGGGCGAAGGAAACAGATATGGTGTGGCGCCCGAAATGCAACCCCTGACGAGAGCCGGGCTCCCCGGCCGCGGGGCCGCCGGGGTCAATGTTTCAGGCTGCGCAGCAGCTCGGCCAGCTCGGGTTCGGCGACCAGCCTGGCCGCCTTGGCAAGCGGCACCCACTTGCGCCGTCGCTGGCCCTTTTCGGGGTAGCGCGCGGCGAGCTTGTCGACCTTGACGGGATGGACCTCGACCCGGCACTGCAGCGGCCGCCCGGTTTCGAGCGCCTTCTGCGCGCCATAGGTGCCGAGAGCGGGCCCGCTCAGCCGGCCGATCACCCCGGCCTCTTCCCAGGCTTCGGTCAGCGCGGTCTCGCCCTCGGAACGGTCGTCCATCCGCCAGCCCTTGGGCAAAAGCCAGCGGCCGGTCTCGCGCGAGGTGATCATCAGAACCTCGGCCCGGCCAGCCTTGCGCCGCAGGCACAGCGCGGCGAACTGCACCGGACGAACCCCGCTCGCATTTCGCAGGAGTTCGAGTTTCTTCTCGTATTTCATCCTGTAGCCCGATCGCCCCCCGTGTCTTGCCGGCCTGCCTCGCGCCCGCCCGTTGTGCCCCGGCCGGATCGCATCGTTTCGGTCTAAAGATAAAGAGCGGGCGCGGCCGAGTTCCAGAGCCGGAGGGGCAAACCCGGGCCGCAGTCGCAGAAAATTGCTCAGCCTGCCCGGATCTTGCCCGTTTTCGCGGCAATGATGCCGAGAAATGCGGCGGCCAGCCCGCCGATTGCCGCGCGTCCGGTCATCGGGCCAAGCGCTTCGGTGGCGCGCGCGGCAAGGCGGGCGGCCTCGGCCCCGCCCATGGCGAGCGCCGGGCCGAGCGTTGCCGCATCGCGGACGGCAACCGCGGCGCCTGCCGCGTCGAGTGCCCCGAACGGGGCGCGGTGATTTTCGGTGAACGGACCGTGCACCACGGCTGCGCCGCAGGCCACCGGCTCGAACGGGGTGTGGCCGCCCTTGTCGACGAGCGTGCCGCCGACGAAGCAGACCGAGGCCGCACGATACCAGTTCGCCATCTCGCCCATCGTGTCGGCCAGAAGAACATCGGCCGTGGCGGTATCGTCGCCGGCCGAACGGATCGCGACGCTCAGCCCGCGGTCCGCGATCAGGCGCGCGATGGCGGGGGCGCGGCGCGGATGGCGTGGCGCGAGGATCAGGCGCAGGCCGGGCACCTGTTCGCGTGCGACACGGAAGGCATCGAGGACGATCTCGTCCTCGCCTTCATGGGTGGAGGCTGCGAGAACCGTTAGCGCGCGCTGCCATCCCGGCGACCATGTGGCGGCGGCAGGCGCGACGGCGGTCTTCAGATTGACCGCCGGCAGCATCCGCGCATCCGGCACGCCGAAGCCACGAAAGCCCGCGGCGCTTGCCTCGTCCTGCGCCGAGACCGCGTCGATCGCCGGCGCCAGCACCCGGCCGAGCCCGATCTTGCGCCAGCGTCGGGCGGAACGCGCCGACATCCGCCCGCCGGCGATCAGCACCGGGATCGCGCGTTCACCCGCCATCGCCAGCCGGTTCGGCCAGATCTCGTTCTCGATCACGATCAGCGCGGAAGGGGCATGGCGGGCGAAGAACCGGCGAAGGCAGCCGCGGCTGTCGAGGGGCGCCATCCGCACCGCGAGGCGTCCGGTCAGCGCGGGCTCGCGCATCCAGCCCTCGGCCAGCGCGCGGGCGGTGACGGTGTTGACGGTGATCAGAAGCCGCAGATCGGGGGCGCGGGCGAGCATCTCCTCGATCAGCGGGCGGGCAGAGACCAGCTCGCCGTTCGAGGCGGCGTGCAGCCAGACCGCACCCGGCACCGTCGCCGCGCCGAAGCCCAGCCGTTCGGCCAGCGTTCCCGCCGCTTCCTTGTCCGCAGCCACGCGCAGCCCGAGCCGGATCAGCAGCATGGGCAGCACGAGGGCAAGGATCAGGCGATAGAGGCGCAAAGGGGGCTCCGGCAGGAAAGGCGTTTCCCGCATCCATCCCGCAGCACGGCGCGGGATGCAAGCCGTATGGCGGAAACGACGACGGGCGCGGCATCGTCTGCCGCGCCCGTCGAAGCGTTTCCGTGCCGGATGCGCTCAGCCAGCGGCGACGCGGCGTTCCTCGGCCTCGCGCAGGGCGCGGTCGGAGGGCGCGATGAAGCTGTAGAACATCGGCACCACGAAGAGCGTGAACATCGTCCCGATCAGCAGCCCCGAGAACATCACGATCCCCATCGCGTTGCGCGCGGCCGCACCGGCACCTTGCGCAAAGACCAGCGGCACCACCGCCAGCGCCATCGCCGCCGTGGTCATCAGGATCGGCCGCAACCGGGTGCGCGCGGCGATAACGATGGCCTCGCGCCGGCCGCGGCCATGCTCGGCGCGCTGCTGGTTGGCGAATTCGACGATCAGGATACCGTGCTTGGTGATCAGCCCGACCAGCGTGATCAGCCCGACCTGACTGTAGATGTTCAGCGTCCCGAGCCCCATGTTCAGCGGCAGCACCGCGCCGAAGATCGTCAGCGGCACCGCCATCATGATGATGAACGGGTCGCGGAAGCTCTCGAATTGCGCGGCGAGCACGAGATAGATCACCAGAACCGCCGCCGCGAAGGCGATGGCGATGGTGTTGCCCTGGGTCTGTTCCAGCCGCGACTGGCCGGAATAGTCGAGGAAGAAGCCCTCGGGCATGACGTCGCGCGCGATCGAGACGATCTCGTTCACCCCGGTCACCGTCGACAGCCCGATCATCGGCAGCGCGGTGATCGTCGCGGAATTCAGCTGGTTGAACTGCTCGATCGAGGCCGGCATCGCGTCGGTCGAGATTGTCACCACCGAGCTGAGCGGCACCATCGCGCCCGAGGCCGAGCGCACGAAGTAACTGCCCAGCAGCGCGGGGTTCTCGCGGAAGCTCTGCGGCACCTGCGGGATGATGTCATAGCTGTTCGAGTCGCGGTCGAACTGCGCCACCTTGTAGCCGCCGACCAAGAGACCCAGCGTCGCCCCCACATCCGAGGCCGAAACCCCGAGCGTCGCGGCCCGCTCGCGGTCGATGGTCACCCGCGCCTCCGGAGCGTCGAAGTTGAGCGAGTTCTGCACCACGATGAACTTGCCCGAGGCCTGCGCGCGGCGACGGATTTCCTCGGCGACCTCGGCGACCTGAGCGGCCGAATGGATCGACTGCACGATGATCGAGATCGGCAGCCCGCCGCCGGTGCCGGGCAGGGTGGGCGGCGCGAAGGCGAAGCCCTTCAGCCCGGGGTTCAGGTCGAGCTTCGCCTGAATGTCGGTCTGGATCGCCTTTTGCGAGCGGTCGCGCTCGGACCAGTCCTTCAGCGCCCAGATCAGGAAGCCATGACTGTCGTCGCCGCCGAAGCCCGCGACGGAGAAGTCGGTCTTCACCTCGGGGATGCCGGCCGTGGCCTTGCTGATCTGGGCGATGTATTTCGCGGTATAGGTATCGGTGGCGTAGCGCGGCCCGTTGGCGATGGCGATGATCGCGCCCTCGTCCTCGTCGGGGGCGAGCTCGCTCGAGGTATGGACGAACATGAAGCCCATCAGCCCGATCAGCACCGCGACGATCGTCAGCGTCACCGGCCGGTAATCGAGCGATCCGTCGACGCGCGCCTGATACCACTGCGCCAGCCGCTCGAACACGCGGTCGACGCGCGCCTGAAAGCCCGAGGCACCGTCCGCGCGCAGGATCCGCGACGACATCATCGGCGTGATGGTCAGCGCGATGATGCCTGACAGGATCACCGATCCCGCGAGCGTGAAGGCGAATTCGCGAAACAATGCGCCGGTCAGCCCGCCGGTGAAGCCCAGAGGCGCCAGCACCGCGGCCAGCGTGATCGTCATCGCGATCACCGGGCCGGTGATCTCCTTCATGCCGGCGACGGCGGCGGGGATCGGTTTCATCCCCTCCTCGATATGACGGTGGATGTTCTCGACGACGACGATGGCATCGTCGACCACCAGCCCGATCGCCAGCACCATCGCCAGGAGCGTCAGCAGGTTGATCGAATAGCCGAGCGCCGCCAGCACCGCGAGCACGCCCACCAGCGACAGCGGGATCGTCACCACCGGCATCACCACCGAACGCACCGAGCCGAGGAACAGCAAGATCACCACGATCACGATGGCGACCGCCTCGGCGATGGTCTTGAACACTTCGTGGATCGAGGCGGAAATCGTGTCGGTGGAATCGTAGACCATCTCGAGGCGCATCCCCTCGGGGAGCCCCGCGTTGATCTTCGGCAGCTCCGTCACCACCGCGGCAGCGGTGTCGAGCGGGTTCGCCGCAGGCGTCGGATAGACGCCGATGAAGGTGCCGGGCTTGCCGCGGAAGTTCACGATCTCGCCCGACTCGTCCGAGGCGAGCTCGATCCGCGCCACGTCGCGCAGCCGCACCACCGCATCGCCCTCGGCCCGGATCGGCAGTGCACCGAAGGCCTCGGGCGTCTGCAGCGTGGTCTTCAGCGTGATCGCATGGGCGACATATTCGTTCTTGGTCTTGCCCGCCGCCGCGAGGTAGTTCGACGCATTGACCGCCGCCAGCACCTCGGCCGCGGTGACATGGCGCGCGGCCAGCTTGTCAGGGTCGATCCACAGCCGCATCGCGTATTTCGAGGCGCCGATCACCTCGATCTGCGCGACGCCCGGGATCGTCGACATGCGCGGACGGATCACCCGCTCGATATATTCGGTCAGCTGCTCCTTGGTCATGCGCGGGTTGATCGCAGCGATGTAAAGCAGCGCGAAAGTCTGCCCGGTGCCCTTGACGATCACCGGATCCTCCGCCTCGGTCGGCAGCTGCGAGCGCACCTGCTGCACCTTGGCGAGGACCTCGGTCAGCGCGGTGTCGGGGTTCGAGCCGAGCTTCATGTGCACCGAAACCACCGAACTCGACGGTGCCGAGGTCGAGGTCACGTAGTCGATGTTCTCGGTGGTGGCGACGGCTTCTTCGATCGGGGCGGTGATGAAGCCCTGGATCAGTTCAGGCGCGGCACCGGGATAGGTGGTGGTGACGGTGACCACGGTCTCGTCGACCTTGGGATACTGGCGCACCGCGAGGTTGAAATAGCCCGCCGTGCCCAGAAGCAGCATGAACGCGCCCACCACCAGCGACAGCACGGGGCGGCGGATGAAGATTTCGGTGAAATGCATCGTCCGGTCCTCAGTTCGCCGCCGGGGCGGTGCCGGTCTTCGCCGGATCGTCGACGACGGTCACCGCCGCGCCGGGCGAGAGCTTGTTCAGCCCCGCCGTCACCACCCGGTCGCCGGCCTTCAGGCCGTCGCGGATCTCGACCTTGTCGCCGAAGCGCCGGCCGAGCGTGACGAAGACCTGTCGCACCACGGTCTCGGGCGCGCTGGCGCCCTGCGGGGTTTCCTCGCGCAGCACATAGACCGTATCGCCGTAAAGCGAGGAGGCGATGACGGTCTGCGGCAGCGCGATCACCCCCTGTTCGGTCGGCAGCGCGATGCGCAGGCGCAGGAACTGGCCGGGCGTCAGCGTGCCGCCGTCGGTGTCGAGCGTCGCGCGCAGCGTCACCAGCCGCGAATTCGGGTCGATCTTCGGGTCGATGCCGGTAACGGTGCCGGAAATCGGGGCGCTGCCATCCTCGGCCGTGGCGGTGAGCGGCGAGCCGAGCGAGACCTCGGCCGCCTGCTGCTCGGTCAGGGTGAAATCGGCGCGCATCCGGCTGCGGTCCTGCAAGGTGGCGTAGACGGTGCCGGGGCTGACGTATTCGCCGACCTCGACGCGCGGGATGCCGACGGTGCCATTGAAGGGCGCCAGAAGCTGCTTGGTCTGCAGCACGGCCTCGAGCTTGGCAACCGCGGCCTCGGCCGAGATTTCTTCCGCCTGGGCGCTGTCGAGATTGCTGACCGAGGACACGCCGCGCTGCTGCAGCGACTGCGCCCGGGCAAGTGTGATCTGGGCAAGGTTGAGCGAGGCCTTGGCCGAGTCGAGATCGGCGCGCTCCTGCCGGTCGTCGATCTGCACCAGAAGCTGGCCTTCGGTCACGCTGTCATTGGCGTTGAAGCGGATTTCGCGCACCACACCCGAGGCCTCGGTCGACAGATCCGCGCCCCGGATCGCGTTGGCCGTGCCGATGGTGTCGATGCCCGGCGTCCAGGGGGCCGGGGCGACTGCGGCCACCGTGACCGGCAACGGGGCCGGCTTCATCGTGGCGAAATATTGCGCGATCATCCGGGCTCGGAACAGGTTGAATCCGACGATTCCGCCCCCGAGAACGGCAAGGGCGACGATGGCGATGAGGAGACGTTTGAACATGAGCGATTCCGGGTGACACGGCCGGGGGAGGTGGCCAAAACTGAACCAATCAGTTCAGAATTGGCCGGGAGTGTCAATTCAATTCACCTCGCGGTGATATCGGCGACGGCATGGCCGCATCTCTCCGGGACTGTCCGGAGCGAAGCGAAGGGGAGAACGGGGGGCCTTAACGGTTTTTTAGGAAGGGCGAGACAGTCTGCTGTGCAGGAGGGGATATGAGACGACGCTGGATGAATGGCATGGCCGGGTTGTTTGCGGTGGGACTGTCGGGATGTGCTGCGGCACCCGGCTTCGACGACGGTGTGCGCCGCGCGGTCGAGGTCGATGGCTACCGTTTCTCGGTGATCCAGAAAGGCGAGGCGGCCGAGGTGATCCGCCTCGGGTGGTTGTCGCGTGCCGATCGCGACGGGGTGCCGGCGCGGATGATTCTGGCGGCGGAGGCCGCGACCGCCTGTCGCGTGGTCGAACCGCTGAGGGGGTGGGGCCGCTCACCCAGTCTAGTCGGCGACACCGGAGAGGCCAGGTTCCGGCTGAACTGCACGTTCCCGTCGTAGCCGCGAGGGAGCGGGCGGGCGAAGATGGACGGGTAAGAAGACCGCGGTGAGGGGGCGCGCAGGTTCAGACGAGGAGAAAGGCTTCGATGGCGGATTCGACCTCGCGGGGCTTTTCGGCATGAAGCCAGTGGCCGACGCCTGCGATGGTCTGGAACTGCGCTTTCGGAAACAGCGCAAGAATCGCCGGGTGCATGGCAGGCGTGACGTAACGCGAGGCGCCGCCGTTCAGAAACAACGCGGGATGGCCGAACGGCCGGGCCCCGGGCAGCGGATCGGGCCAGCCGATGATCGTGTCCATGTTGGCATCGAGTGCGTCGAGGTCGAATTTCCAGTGCACCGGCCCGTCGCGCAATTCCAGCGATTGCAGCAGGAAAGCGCGGGTCGCCGGATCGTCGATGCGTTCGGCAAGGCGCCGGTCCGCCTCGGAGCGCAGGGTGAGATCGTCGATCCGCATCGCCTTCATCGCGGCGATCAGGCCCCGGTGATAGCCGGCGTGTCCGTAGGGAACCGGGGCGACATCGGCGACGACGAGACGGTGCACCAGTTCTGGACGTGTCAGCGCGAGCGTCATGGCCGCCTTGCCGCCCATCGAATGGCCAAGCAGGTCGCAGGCCCGGCCCTCGGCCGCGATGACGGTGGCGATGTCGTCGGCCATCGCCGGATAATCGTGCACCGGGGCATGAAAACTGTCGCCGTGGTTGCGCTGGTCGACGGCGATCACCCGCCGGTGCGCGGACAGATGGCGGGCAATCGCCCCCCAGTTCCGTGCCGAGCCGAACAGGCCGGGAACGATGACAAGGGGCGGCAGGTCGGTTTCGGAACCGTGGACGATAGTATGCAGCATGGCGCGACACTAGCGCCCGGTCGCGCCCGGGTCCAGAGCGGGCGTTGCGATCCGCGTCGTCCGCGTTATGGTGCGCCGCCAGACGAGGCCCAGACAAGGGGGAGACGTGCGATGGATCCGGCTCAGGCAGCGCGGCAGATGATCGACCGGGTGTCGGGGCTGATGGGGCAGCGTCTCGGCGCCCGGGGGGCAACGCTGGCCGAACGGGTCGAGAGCCGCGCAAGGGTGCTGCCTGCGCGGGTGCGCGAGGCGGCTGCGGTTCTCGTCGGGATCGAGGGGCGTCTGGCTTCGCCGCGGCTCGCCCGGCAGGTGGATCTGGCCGAGGCGCGTCAGGCGCAGGACATTTGCCTGCGCTATCTGCGCCGGGCCGGGCGCGGCGTTCGCTGGGGCGATTTCGCGCGCAATCTGCTGGCCCGGCTGGTATTGGCGGTGCTGGTTTTGGGAGGGCTTGCGCTGTTTCTCAGGCTGCGCGGGCTGATCTGAGCGCAAGAGCCATCGGTTCGGCGCGGGATGCCTGTGTCAGATCCGGGGCGCGTCCCCCGGATCTGAGATCGCAGCGTGATGGATGGGCGGGGGCGTCTCCGGCCCCTCACCCTCAGGCTTTTCGGCGGGGTCTTCCGCGCAGGATCAGAAATTGCCGGTGGCGGCCGGATGCGCACCGTTGCCAGAGGTCGCCATCTTGGCCCGGGTCTCGTCCTTGGCGCGGTCGTTCTGCATCAGGGCCGAGCAGGCATTCAGATTGCCGCCGTTGCAGGCTTTCTGCATCTGCGCCTCGGCGGGCGACATGTTGGCCGTGCTGTTGTCCGAGCAGCCGCCGGCCACCAGGGCAAGGGTCATCGCGAAAAGCGGGAGTGCGATCTTCATTTTCGAAATCCTCATGGTCTGCCTGCGATCGGGCGCCCTTGCGCAGGTCGGGCCCCGAAATAGCCACGCTCCGCACCAAAGCCCAGAGATTTCCACGCCGCATCGACCTTTTGTGAACGAGACCGGGCTCAGCGGGCGGAGGTCGGCCGGCCTCCGGCCGGACAGCGCCACAGGATGCGCCCGATCAGACCGGCCGAGATCAGAAAACCGATCCCGCCGAACGCGACCCAGCTGTGGGCGTCGTAGACAAGGCCGCTGAACAGCGCATTGCCGATGAAAAAGCCGCCGCCGGTGCACAGCCACAGCGCGGCGAACAGGGCTACGCGCTCGGCCCGGTGGCCGAAATCCATCAGATCCTGCATCAGAAGCGCCAGCGCCACCCCGAGGATGGGCATGTCGTAATCGTAGGTGTAGGGGCTGATCGCGACCGTCGCGAGCGTTGCCACACCGAGCACGCGCCGAACCGGCCAGCGGCGGCGCTGCGCCAGATGGATCGAGGCCAGTGCGGCGACCGCCACAGCGATCTGGGCTGCCAGGGCGATCCGCGCCGGCAGTCCGAGGCTGTATAGCAGCGCATAGACCGAGGTCATGCGAAACAGAGGATAGAGTCCCTTTGCCATATTGGCTTGCGCAGCTTCCGATCCGGCCAGAAATGCGGCCCAGATTTCGGGGCCGAAGGCCAGTGTCGCCAGAGCCGACGTGATCGCGACTGTCGTCGCCGCCAGAACGAGAATTCGCCCGCGACGCTCCAGCACTGCCGCAGCCCCGATCCCGAGCCCCAGATGTGGCTTCATTATCAGCAGTCCGAGCGGCAGGCCGGCCGCCCCCCGCCCGTCGTTCCCGCGCAGCCAGATCAGGCAGCTCAGCCCGATCAGCGCGGCGATCAGCAGGCTGCTCTGTCCCAGGCGCGTGACCAGAATCAGCGCCGGAAAGATCGCGATCAGAACGCCCGGCAGCCATGGCCCCGCCAGCCGGCGCAGCACCGCAACATAGGCCGTCAGGGTCAGGCCGGTGAACAGCACATAGCTCAGCCAGCGCGGCACGAAAGACAATGGCGCGATCAGCAGGTCGAACTGTGGCGGGTAGGACCAGGGCATGAATGTCGGGCTGCCGGCCACGACACTTTCGCGGTCGATCATGACGGCGGTATCGTAGGCATAGGGCAGGATGCCCTCGCGGATCATCTGACTGACCAGATAGAAGGCATCGAAGTCGATGACGGCGCCGTTCGCGCCGGGATAGGGGATCCTGACCGCGACATCCGCGATCAGGACCGCCAGCGCGATCAGAAGCGCCCAGCTCATGACGGGATCGCGCAGCAACGCACGGATACGGGATGGGAGATCGGACACGGGAGTTCAGCCTGCAATGAAAAAACGTAAACTGGTCAAAGGATTGGCGGTCAGGGCCTGGGTGAGGGGAGGGTAGCGGGGCCCGGCCGGGCCGGACAGCGCCTGAGGATGCGTCCGATCAGCCCGGCCGAGAGCAGCAGGCCAAGCGATCCCGCGGCCAGCCAGCTGTACTGATCTTCTTCCCGTCCGTGGTTCAGGATAACCGCGATGAAGCTTGCTCCGCCCGCCCAGAACCACAGCGCGGCGAGCAGCACGATCCGCTCTGCCGGTCGCGATAGCTCGACCAGATCGCGCGCCAGAAGCGCCAGCGCCACCCCGAGGATGGGCATGTCGTAATCGTAACTGTATGGGCTGATCGTCAGCGTGGCGATCACCGAAATCCCCAGAACGCGCCGCACCGGCCAGCCCCGCCGCACGGCGATACCGACGGCCGTCAGCGCCGCCAGCGCCACCGCGACATGACCCGCCAGCGCGACGGAGGGCGCGAGCCTCAGGCTCAGCAGCGAGGCATAGACCGAGGTCATGCGATAAAGCTTGAACTGCCCATGCGCCATGCGTTCGGCCGCCGCGGCCGAGCTTTCGCGAAAGGCGCTCCAGATGCCGGTTCCGAAGACCAGCGTTGCCAGCGCCGATGACAGCGCGACGACTGCCCCCGCCCACAACAAGACCTTCCATTTCCGCTCCGCCAGAACCGCGAAACCGAGGCCGATCGCCAGATGCGGTTTGATGACCAGCAGTCCGAGCGGAATTCCCGTGGCCGCCGGTCCCCGGTTCTCCGTCCACATCGCGCAGACCACTCCGATGAGCGCGGCGACGATCAGACTGCTTTGCCCGATGGGGGCGATGATGAGCAGGCAGGGAAAGATCGCCAGCAGCACCCCCGGCAGCCACGGCCCCGCCAGCCGTCGAAGCACCACCATATAGGCGGTCAGGCTGAGCACGCTGAAGATCCCGTAGCCGATCCCGCGCGACACGAGCGCGAGAGGCGCGATCAGCAGATCGAACTGCGGCGGATAGGCCCAGGGCATGAACATGTGATCGCCTGCCATCGCGGACTGCCGGGCGGTCATGACGCCCGGATCATAGGCGAGGACGGCCTGACCTTCGCCGATCAGCTGGCTCGCGATATAGAACACGTCGAAGTCGACGACGCGCACATCGGTTCCGACAACCAGAATCTGGAACATCCGGATCGCGACCGGAATGAGCAGCAGCAACACGATGGCCCACACCAGCACCGGGTTCGTCAGCAGGGCGCGGGCACGGGGGGCGGCGGGTGCGCTCACAGGCTCATCCTTTTGAAAATGCGCTCGGGGATCGCGCGGATCACCGTCATGATCACCCCCCAGATCCGGCGCACGTGGATGATGTCGCGCTGCGCTGCGACGGCGGCGAAGATCGCCTCGCCCAGCTCCTCGGGGCGCGCGGTCAGACGGGCGGGCAGGTCCATTCCCTCGGTCATTCGGGTCGCGACGAAGCCGGGCAGAACGGTCAGCACCTGCACTCCCTTCTTCGCCAGACGGTTCCTCAGCCCCGACAGGAAGGCCGCGAAACCGGCCTTGGCGGCGCCGTAGACGTAATTCGTGGCCCGTCCGCGTTCGCCCGCGACAGAGCCGATGCCGACGATCACGCCCGCGCCCGCGGCCTCGTAGCGGTTGGCGATTTCGCCCAGGATCAGCGCCGGCGCCTCGAAATTGCTGCGCATCACCAGCGCGGCCTGATCCGCGTCATGCTCGCTCGCCCGCTGCTCTCCCATCAGGCCGACGGCGCAGACCGTCACGCCCGGAAACGGCAGCAGCGCGTCGAGAAACGGCCGGTGCGCGGCGGTGTCGAGAACGTCGAGTTCATGGAGCGTCACTGTCACATTATAACGCAGCGCCATGTCGGTGCGCGCGCCTTCGAGCCGCTCCGAGCGGCGCGCGGCAAGCTGGACCGGATGGCCCGCGGCGGCAAAGCGGCGCGCGACGGCCAGCCCGATGTCGGACCGGGCGCCAAGGATCAGGACGGGGGTCTTGCTCACAGGATCAGCCTTTCGGATTGCGCCGAGGCGAACCGGCCGCTCAGGCCGGCCTCCTCGCGAAGAGAGCGGAAATCGGCGGCGCGCGGATCGGCACGGCGCAGGGTGTCGGCGGCGATGCGGCTGTCCTTGGCCAGATAGAACCGCCCGCCATGGGCGAGAACGATCTCGTCGAGGCGGCGCAGCAGGCCAAGGGTGCCCGCGCTCATCGGGAAGTCGAGGGCGAGGGTATAGCCCTCCATCGGGAAGCCGATCCGGCCGAGGCCCTCGGGCCCCATGCGTTTCAGCACCGTCAGGAAGGACGACCGGCCCGAGGCCGAAATCTCGGTCAGCAGCGCGCGCAGCCCTTCGGCCGAGGCATCGAGCGGCAGCACGCATTGATATTGCGCGAATCCGCGCCGGCCATAGATCCGGTTCCATTCGAGGAGCGCATCGAGCGGATAGAAATAGCTGTCCCAGGGCACCAGAGCGCTGCCGGCCTGCGCCGCGCCGCGCCGGTAGTAAAGCGCGTTGAACGCCGAGACCGACCAGCGGTTCAGCGCGAAGCCCGGCGCGTCGAGCGGCACCTTGCGCTTGCGCGCGAGATCGAGGGTCAGGGGGCGCGCGCGGGCTTCCTCGGGCAATTCGCCGATGCGGGCGTGCTCGCCGAGCGTCAGCAGCGAACGACCGAGCGCCGCCCCCGTCGCCATGCAGTCGATCCAGGCGACGGAATAGGTCGCATCGGCATTCGCCTCGAAGGCGGCGATTGTGGCATCGAGGCTCGCCGTCGGGATGGTGCGCTGCCGGATCCAGCCGGTCTCGACCGGGCGCAGCCGGAATGCCGCGCGCAGAATGACGCCACTCAGCCCCATGCCGCCGACGGTGGCGGCGAACAGCCCCGCTTCGGCATCGGGCGAACAGCGCCGGACCGCGCCATCGGGGCCCATGACGTCGATCCAGGCGACGAAATTCCCGAAAGAGCCATCGCGGTGATGGTTCTTGCCATGCACGTCCGAGGCGATCATCCCGCCCACCGTCACAAAGCGCGTGCCGGGTGTGACCCAGGGAAACCAGCCCTGCGGCAGGAACACCGAGATCAGATCGTCGAGCAGCACGCCCGCCTCGGCGGTGACGATGCCGGTTGCCGGATCGAAGCCGAGGATATGGTTCATCCCGCGCATCCCGACCGTGCCGAGCGGTTGCAGCGCGCTGTCGCCATAGGAGCGCCCGTTGCCGCGCGCGATCAGCGGCCGGCCGGTGTCTGCGGCCTTGTCCAGCGTGCGGCGCAGGCTGTCTTCGTCGCGCGCGAGGCGGGCCTCGCAATCGAGGCGCGGATAGCGCCCCCAGCCGGACAGGATCATGCTCTCACCTCGCGCGATGCAAAGACGAAGCGGCGATCGAGCAGGTATTTCAGCCCGTAGCCGAGCCCGAGGCCCAGAAGCGCGCCAGCCTCGCGCCAGCTCTGGCTTTGACCGAAGCGCCAGAAGCCGTATTCCGTGGCCCAGAACAGCAGCGTCGTGATGCCGCCCATCGCGGTATACAGGAAGAACAGCCGCCCGTGCACCGCGATCCCCTCGCGCCGGTCGTCGAAGATGAAGCGCTTGTCGAGCAGGTATTTCGCGATGAGGCCGACGCCCGTGCCCGCGATCATCGCGGCCAGCAGCGCCCCCGGCCAGCCCGCCAGCACCAGCCGCTGCGCGCCGAGGTTCAGCACCGTCGCCACCGCCGCGAAGACGATGTAGCGCGCGGCCGTCGCGACCGGGGTCGCCGGCGCGCTCACAGCGTCGCTCCCACGCCGATGACGGCCATCAGGCCGAGGCAGATCAGGCTGATCCGGTCGGTCGCGGCAAAGACCACCGGATCGTCATTCATCTGTCCGCGATGCGTCAGCAGCACCATCCTGCTGATCCAGTAGAACATCACGACGCAGCCCGCCCACAGCCGGTCAGGCGCCGCGTAAAGCAGGCGCACGTCGGGCGAGGTGACGTAAAGCGCGAGGATCAGGATCGCCACGTAGCCCGAGGCGATGGCCATCGCCATCACCAGCGGCAGATCGGCGGTGCGGTATCCGCGCCCGCGCACCGCCTCGATGCCGCGCCGGGCGAGATCGGCAAGCTCTGCCTGACGCTTGATCGCGGCGAGCGAGAAGAACAGCGCCCCCGAGAATGCCGCCAGCCAGAACGACAGCGCCGTCGCCGTGGCGATGCCGCCCGCCACGATGCGCAGCGTGTAAAGCCCCGCGAGGACGCAGATATCGAGGATCGGCTGGCGTTTCAGCACCAGCGAATAGCTGAGTGTCACGATGAAATACAGCGCGACGACGGTCAGAAACCGCCCCCCCAGAACAGACGCCAGCCCCGCCCCCAGGACGAGCAGCGCGGGGGCGAGCGCACTTGCCCCGGCCAGCGTCACCGCGCCCGAGGCAAGCGGACGCCGGCGCTTTCGCGGATGCGCGCGGTCCGATGCGATGTCGAGCATGTCGTTGAGCACATAGCCTGCCGAAGCGACCAGACTGAAGGCGCAAAATGCCATCAGCGCCGCGCCCAGGCTGGCCAGGTCCGTCTTGTGTGCGGCCAGAACCGGCACGAAGACCAGCAGGTTCTTCAGCCACTGATGCGGGCGCAGCAGCTTCAGGCGCGTACGCAGCGTGGCCTTCGGCGCCGGCAGATCGACGATCCCGGCCCCCGTCGCCGCGACCCGGCGGCGCAGCGCGGCCGTTGCGCCGACCATGATCGCGCGCCGTGCATGAGTCCAGACCGCGACATCGGCCGCACTGTCGCCGATGTAATCGAAATTCCGCTCGCCATAGTGCGCGCACAGAAACCGCGCCTTGGCGGCCCCTTTCAGGTTGTTGTGCCCGTCAGAGCCATGCACCTCGTCGAACAGCCCGAGCCGGTCGGCGATCTGCTGCGCCAGCGCGTCATCGCTTGCGGTGACGAGCGCGGTGCGTCCGCCCGCGGCGCGCCATGCCTCGATGATGGCGAGGACGGCGGGGGTGAAGGGCAGGGTGGCGGGGTCGACGGCGCTTATCTCGCTCAGGCGGCGTTTCATCCCGGCGCGGCCGTCGCGCATCAGGGCCAGACCCGCGCGGACCGGCGCCGTCCAGCTGCGCGACGTGGCCGACCAGAAGGTCTCGAACAGCATGTCGGTGCGGATCAGCGTTCCGTCGAGGTCGACGACGAGCCAGTGCCCGCCCGGCACCTCCGCCCCGCCCGGCACCTTCGTGTCGTCTGGCCGCTTCGCCGTCATTGCCGGTCTGTCCCCGTTCGTTCGTCTGTTGCGAAATCTATAGCAACGGCGAAATTGACGGGCCAGCCGAAACAACGACTTATGAAGCGGCGAACAGGGAAGTTGTGCGCCGCTTACGGAAAATGAATGATGCACCTGACTTTGAAAAGTGGTGCCCAGACCCGGAATCGAACCAGGGACACGCGGATTTTCAATCCGCTGCTCTACCAACTGAGCTATCTGGGCACCGGGCCGACAGTGTCTGTCCGGCGTTGGTGGGGGGTTATTAGTGGACGTTTCCGGCGCTGTCCAGAGCCTTGTTGCGATTTTCTTTCGGTCATCGTCCGCTCGCCGGGAAGGGCCTTGCAGACAAGGCTGCGGCGCGGGTCTCCGGCATCGCCAGTATCCGGAAAAGTGGGGGATCGCGGCAGCTTGCGGGGTAGGGCAGGCGAATCCGATGCCGAATCCTCACCGAAATCCTCCCCCGGGATTCGGCTGCGGGGGGAACAGCTCATCCGCTCTCATGCCCTTCGACGGCATTTGAACCCGCCCGCATCCGGCGCTAGTGTGCGCGCCGTTGCCCCACGTGCAAGGAGAGAGACCGTGAGCAGGCTCTGGAGCCCCTTCGTTCAGAATTTGGTGCCCTATACGCCGGGGGAGCAGCCCAAGCATCGCAGCTTCGTCAAGCTGAACACCAACGAAAACCCCTACGGCCCCTCGCCGAAGGTCATTGCGGCCATCGCCGGAACGAATGACGACAGCCTCCGGCTGTACCCCGATCCGACGGCGGGCGATCTGCGTCAGGCGATCGCGGCGACACACGGGTTGAGCATGGCGCAGGTCTTCGCCGGCAACGGTTCGGACGAGGTGCTGGCCCATGCGTTCAACGCCTTCTTCCGCGACAAGGGGCCGGTGCTGTTCGCCGATGTGACCTACAGTTTCTATCCGACCTACTGCAATCTCTATGGGCTGGAGTATCGGACGCTGCCGCTCGATGCCGAATTCCGTCTCGATCCGGCGGCCTACGAAGGCCCCTGCGGCGGCATCGTCATCGCCAATCCGAACGCGCCGACCGGGCGCGCGCCGGGGCTTGCGGCGATCCGCGACGTGCTCGACCGAAACCCGGATGTCGTGGTGATCGTCGATGAGGCCTATGTCGATTTCGGCGGCGACAGCGCGGCGCCGCTGATCGCGGAATACGACAACCTGCTGGTCGTTCAGACTTTCTCGAAGTCGCGCAGCCTCGCCGGGCTGCGGGTCGGCTTCGCGCTCGGGCACCCCGATCTGATCGAGGGGCTGACGCGGGTGAAGGACAGCTTCAACTCCTATCCGCTCGGCCGTCCGGCGCTGGCGGGGGCACTTGCCGCCTGGCAGGACCGCGCGCATTTCGACGAGACCCGCGCGAAGGTCATGGCAAGCCGCGCCCATGTCACCGAAGGGCTTTCGGCGCAGGGCTTCACCGTGCTGCCGTCGCAGGCGAATTTCGTCTTCGCCCGGCATCCGGACGTGGCCGGTGCCGATCTGATGGCCGGGCTGCGCGAGCGCGGAATTCTGGTGCGCCATTTCGGCGCCGAGCGGATCCGCGACTGGCTGCGCATCTCCATCGGGACCGAGGCCGATTGCGCGGCGCTTCTTGCCGCCACCGCCGATCTCGTCGCGCACTGAGCGCCCTTTCGGCCGTCGCCTCTTTCAACCGGGCGGCGGCCTTCCCATATTCTCGCATCGGAACCGGCCCTGAACTCGGCCGGTCATCTTGCGGAGGCACAATGTCCGACACCCGGGATCTTTACATCGAGCAGCGCATCGCGAATGAGCGGAAATCGACGCTCGTGGCCTATCTGCTGTGGTTCTTCCTCGGCTTCTTCGGGGTGCACCGGTTCTATTTGGGGCGCTGGCTGTCGGGGCTGCTGATGCTGGTGCTGTTCGGCATCGGCTCGGCGCTGACCTTCATCGGCGTCGGATATGTTCTGATCGGCGTCGTGGCGCTGTGGTGGCTGATCGACGCGCTCTTGATCCCGGCGATGATCGCGGGTGACATGAGCGCGATGCGGATGCGGATGCGCGCTGGCTACGACGGCTGAGATCGGCGGCTGAGATCGGCGCCCGATCTCAGCGCGCGACGGCGACCAGAATCGCGCCCGCCGCGATCAGACCGACGCCCGCCCAGCCGAGCGGCGGAAGGTGCTCGCCCAGAAACAGCGCGGCGAAGATCGCCACCATGACCACCGAAAGCTTGTCGATCGGCGCGACACGCGCCGCATCGCCGAGCGAGAGCGCGCGGAAATAGCACAGCCACGACGCCCCGGTCGCGAGCGCCGAGAGCAGCAGGAACAGCGCGGCGCGCGGCGAGATGTCCGTGATCCCGCGCAGCTTGCCGCCAGCCCACACCATCGCCCCCAGAATCGCCGCGATGGCGAGCGTGCGCAGCCAGGTCGCCAGATCGCTGTCGATGCCGCTGACGCCGATCTTGGCGAAAATCGCGGTCATCGCGGCGAAGACGGCAGACAGGATCGCCCAGAATTGCCAGCTGACGAGAAGAGCGGTCATCTCGGGTCTCCGGGCGCGGGTTTCCTGCGCAGCTTCAGCCGCTTCGGCCCGCCCGCGATCAGCACCGCGACATCCGAAAGCGCGCTCATCGGCGAGACGCCGACCGGCACGGCGAGGTAGCGGCGGCGCCACACCGGACGGAACCGCTCGCGGAAGGCGCGCAGATCGGCGAAGGTGGCGAAGGCCCCGCCATGGCGGAACATCACGTTGCCGAAGCGGCGCCACAGCAGTTCCGTGCGCCGCCCCGTCAGATCGGCGAGCGGCGCGATGCCGAGGCTGAGCTCGCGCGCGCCCGCCGCCGCGTAATGCTCGATCAGCGCCAGATAGATGAACTCGACCATGCCGTCGGCCACCTCGGGCAGGTAGCGCATCATGTCGACGGCGATGCAGGCGCCCGAATGCGGCGCGAAGATATCGGCGAAGCCGACGATCTTGCCCGCCTTGCGCACCAGCGCGATGGGCAGGCGGTCGAGATAGCCGGGATCGAACGGGCCGACGCTGAACGCCTTCTCGCGCCCGGCGCGGTCGGCAAGCCAGGCCGAGGACACCGCGCTCAGCTCGGACAGCAGTTCGGGCGCATGGGGCGGTTGCACCACGCTCAGGCTCAGCCCGCCGGCGAGGCGCGCGGTCTGGCGCGCGCGCATCGCCTCGAACCCCGGCGCGGCGAGAGAGAACTCGCGCAGCATCACGATGGCCTCATCGCCCACGGCATGGACGGACAGCCCCGCCTCGGTCATCAGCGGCAAGGATCGGTCCGAGATCTGGTAGAACACCGGGCCGAAATTCGCCTCGCGCGCGGCATCGACGAAGGCCCAGCCGGCGCGTTTGCGCGCCTCCTCGTCCGGCCCCACCGGATCGCCGAGCGCGACCCAGACCGCGCGGCGGCGCGCGAACATCACGAACGAGCGGCCGTCTTCGGAAAAGCGCAGCTCCTTGTCGCCCGACAGCGCCAGACAGGCCCGCGGATCGGTCTGTCCCTCGATTGCCCGTGCGGCGCGGGCCACGGCCTCGGCCTGCGATTCGAAGCGCCGCCGCCGCGCCGGTTGCAGCGCGATGAACAGCGTGTAGGCCAGCAGCACCGCCGAGGCCGCAAGCCCCGCCCGGAGCGAGCGCGGCGTGTTCGCCGAGCGGGCGAAGTCGAGCCACAGCTCGGCGCGATAGGGTGTCGCCTGATGGACGAAGAAGAAGAACACCCCTGCCGCCAGTGCCACCGTCGCCACGAGCCCGATCCAGGCCGGGCCGAACACCCCGTCGGTGATCTTCGCCTGACGGTAGAACTCGCGCCCGAACGGCACAAGCAGCACGCCGCCCGCGATCAGCAGGGCGGCGCTGCCGAGGTCCAGATCGTTCAGCAGCGCAGCGACGACGCCGCCCGCGATCGCGATCAGCGTCAGGAAATAGGCCCCCGCAACGCGGCGCACCAGCGAGGCCGACAGGATCAGCAGCGCGATCCCCGCGAGCGCCGAGAACAGCGTGCCCCCTTCGAGCAGGATCGCGCCGACCAGATCGCCATCGTCGACCACCGCCGCGCGCACCGAGGGCATCAGCGATACGGCGAGCAGATAGGCGCCGAGCCAGAACACCCAGGCGCCGGCAAGCAGCGGCACGATGCCGCCGAGCGCGTTGAAGGCGGGGCGCATCGGCTCGGATATCTCGCCGAACAGCCGCGCGACGATGCCGCCCGCCAGCCGCGCCTCGTTCAGCGAGACGATGACGAAGGCGATGGCGAAGGGCAGCAGGTAATAGATGATGCGAAACAGCAGAAGCGCCGCGGCGACCTCGCCATGGTTCACGCCCGCGGGCATCGCGGCCATCACCACGGTTTCGAACACGCCGACGCCGCCCGGCACGTGGCTGAGCACGCCGACCATCGTCGCGGTGGCGTAGATCGCCATGAAGGTGATGAAATCGGGCGCGCCGGGCGGCAGCAGCACGTAAAGCGTCAGCGCGGCCATCGAGGAATCGAACAGCGCGACGACCATCTGACCGGTCAGGATGCGCGGACGCGGCATGGCGAGCTGGAACCGGCGGATGTGCAGCGTCTTGCCGGAGAAGGCGAGCGCGTAAAGCAGCGCGATTGTGCCGCCGCCGCCCAGAAGTGCCAACGTGCGCACCGCGCCTTCGGAGAGCGGCAACAGCCCGGTCAGCGCCGCCGGATGCAGCGCCAGCGCGAACACGCCGACCAGCGTCAGCCCGGTTCCCATGGCAAGCGCGATGTAACTCGCCAGTGCTGCGACCTCGAAAGCGTTCAGCCCGAAGGCCGAATAGATCCGGTAGCGCACCGCGCCGCCCGACAGCACCGAGATGCCGATGGTATTTCCGAAGGCGTAGCCCAGGAACCCGCCGAGCGCGACCACCCGCAGGGGCAGCTTTTTTTCCAGATATTTCAGCGCCCAGAAATCATAGCCGATCAGCGCGGTATAGCCGCAGGCCGTCGCCGCGAGCGCGATCGCCAGCACCGAATGCGGCATGGTGCGCATCTGCTCGAGGATCTCGCCGGCATGGAGCGGTTGCAGCAGACGATGCATCGCCCAGATGCCCAGACCGAACAGCCCGAGCCCCAGCAGCACCGGTCCGAGGTGGCGCAGCCACGCCTTGCCCCGCTGTCCCGCATCCCGGCACGCGCCCGCGCTCATCGGCTCTCCCCCGCTCTCATTCGCGTGATCCGCGAGGTTGCAGCTTTCCGTCCGACAGACAAGGTGCGACTGCCACATGGTCGCGCATCAGTGCGCCGGTGCAACAGCCGGCAGGGCTCGGCAGGTCGTTTCATGGCGAAAGGCATGTCAAAGCAGGACAGGCTTGGCAAGAGCCGCGCCCGGGGCTCGGCCATATTCCCCGCTCATGCGGTAATCCTTGCGCGGCCCCTTCACCCGCCATTCGGCGCGCCAGACCGGCCAGCGGGAAAAGTCGTAATGCACGCGGTAATCGTCCGGGTCGCACCAATGCGCGGCCTCGGGCCGGGCGGGGGCGAAGCGGTGAAACGGCCTGCCGTCGCCGAACAGCACGACGATCTCGTCCCCGTCCTCGCGCCACAGATAGCTGCGCTCGGCCCGGATCGGGGCGGGGCTGCCGGGCAGGGACAGAAGGCCTTCTTCGCGGTAGCTCAGCCCCTCGGCGTCGGGGGTGAAGCAGGCCGTGCCGGTGAAGGTGGCGCAACGGCCGTCCGCCTCGACGATGCGGCGCGACAGCTGCCATGTTCCGATGAAATCCGAAAGCCGCGGTTCCATTCCGCCCCCGTTTTCCTTGCCCCCGTGTGCCATGCAGTCTAGAAGCGCGGCAAATCCTTCACAACCGAGAGACCCGCCATGATCCCGCGCTATGCCCGCAAAGAGATGGTCGACATCTGGGAACCCGCCACCAAGTTCAAGATCTGGTATGAGATCGAGGCCCATGCCTGCGATGCCCAGGCCGAACTGGGCGTGATCCCCAAGGCCAACGCGGAAGCGGTCTGGAAAGCCAAGGACGTCGCCTTCGACGTCGCCCGCATCGACGAGATCGAAGCGGTGACCAAGCATGACGTGATCGCCTTCCTGACCCATCTGGCCGAGCATATCGGCTCCGAAGAGGCGCGTTTCGTCCATCAGGGCATGACTTCGTCGGACGTTCTCGACACCACGCTGAACGTGCAGCTGACGCGCGCCTCGGACATCTTGCTCAAGGACATGGACCGGGTTCTCGCCGCGCTGAAGACCCGCGCGATGGAACACAAGTATACCGTCCGCATCGGTCGCAGCCACGGCATCCACGCCGAGCCGACCACGATGGGCCTGACCTTCGCGCGCTTCTACGCCGAGATGGACCGCAACCGCACCCGCCTGATCGCGGCGCGCGATGAGGTCTCGACCGGCGCGATCTCGGGCGCGGTCGGCACCTTCGCCAACATCGACCCGCATGTCGAAGAGCATGTGTGCAAGATGATGGGCCTGAAGCCCGAGCCGATCTCGACCCAGGTGATCCCGCGCGACCGCCACGCGATGTTCTTCGCCACGCTCGGCGTCATCGCCTCGTCGATCGAGAACATCGCGACCGAGATCCGTCACATGCAGCGCACCGAGGTGCTCGAGGCCGAGGAATTCTTCTCGCCCGGGCAGAAGGGCAGCTCGGCGATGCCGCACAAGCGCAACCCGGTGCTGAGCGAGAACCTGTGCGGCCTCGCGCGGCTGATCCGCTCGGCGGTGACGCCGGCGCTCGAGGACGTGGCGCTGTGGCACGAGCGCGACATTTCGCACAGCTCGGTCGAGCGCGGCATCGGCCCGGATGCGACGGTGCACCTCGACTTCGCGCTGAACCGTCTGGCGGGGCTGCTGGAAAAGCTGGTGATCTACCCCGAGAACATGTTGAAGAACCTCAACAAGTTCAAGGGTCTGGTGATGTCGCAGCGGGTTTTGCTGGCGCTGACCCAGAAGGGCGTGTCGCGCGAGGATGCCTATCGTCTGGTGCAGCGCAACGCGATGAAGGTCTGGGAACACGGCGCCGACTTCCGCACCGAGCTGGAAAGCGATCCCGATGTGCTGAAGGCGATGAGCAAGGAAGAGATCGAGGAGAAGTTCGATCTAGGCTACCACACCAAGCATGTCGACACGATCTTCCGCCGGGTGTTCGGCGAATAAGACCGGGCGTCCGCCTGTTCGACGATGAAAGAGAGGGGGCTCTGCCCCCTCTTTGCATTTCATGCAAATTCACCCCCGGGATATTTGGGGCGACGCGAAGACAGGACGAGCGCTCCCGGTGGACCGAGGCGCGACGCCTTCCTGCATTCATCTTTCCATAAATATCCCGGGGGTGAGGGCCGAAGGCCCGAGGGGGCAGCGCCCCCTTTTTTCATGCCCTGAACGCGGGCAAGCGGTTCGGGGCGTGTGCACGTCCCGGAAAGCAAAGCGCCCGGAGGGTTACCTCCGGGCGCTTCGTCAGGTCTATTCGGCTTTCGCCTTGCCTCAGGCCTTGGCGAGGTTGCGCAGCACGTAGTGCAGCACGCCGCCGTTCTTGAGGTAGACGATCTCGACTTCGGTATCGATCCGGCTCTTGAGCTGGATGGTCTTGGTCGAACCGTCGGCATAGGTGATCGTGCACGGAACCAGCGACAGCGGCTTGATGTCGCCTTCGAGCCCTTCGATCGTCACGACCTCGTCGCCCTTCAGGTTCAGCGTCTTGCGGTTGTCGCCGCCGGTGAACTCGAACGGGATGACGCCCATGCCGATCAGGTTCGAGCGGTGGATACGCTCGAAGCTCTCGGCGATGACCGCCTTGACGCCCAGCAGGTTGGTGCCCTTGGCCGCCCAGTCACGCGACGAACCCGCGCCGTATTCGATGCCGCCGAAGATCACCAGCGGAACGCCCGCTTCCTGATACTCCATCGAGGCGTCGAAGATCGTCGTCTGTTCGCCGTTCGGGCCCTTGGTGTAGCCACCCTCGACGCCATCGAGCATCTCGTTCTTGATGCGGATGTTGGCGAAGGTGCCGCGCATCATGACTTCGTGGTTGCCGCGGCGCGAACCGTAGCTGTTGAAGTCCTTCGGCGCGACCTGACGCTCGGTCAGGTACTTGCCGGCCGGGGTGGTCGGCTTGAACGAGCCCGCGGGCGAGATGTGGTCGGTGGTGATCATGTCGCCGAGGATCGCGAGGATGCGCGCGTCGCGCACGTTCGAGATCGTGCCCGGTTCCTTCGACATGCCTTTGAAGTAGGGCGGGTTCTGGATGTAGGTCGAGCTGGCCGGCCAGTCGTAGGTTTCCCCTTCGGTGACCTTCACGCCCTGCCAGTTGGCATCGCCCTTGAACACGTCCGCGTACTTCTCGAGGAAGGCCTGACGGGTCACGACGGCATCGACGAGATCCGAGACTTCCTTGTCGGTCGGCCAGATGTCCTTCAGATAGACCGGCTTGCCGTCCTTCGAGGTGCCGATCGCATCCTTGGAGATGTCGATGTTCATGTCGCCGGCGATCGCATAGGCCACCACGAGCGGCGGGGAGGCCAGGTAGTTCGCGCGCACGTCGGGGCTGATGCGGCCTTCGAAGTTGCGGTTGCCCGACAGGACGGCGGTCGCGACCAGATCGTTGTCGTTGATCGCCTTCGAGATCGCCGGATCGCCGAGCGGGCCCGAGTTGCCGATGCAGGTGGTGCAGCCGAAGCCCACGAGGTTGAACCCGAGCGCGTCGAGATCTTCCTGCAGGTTTGCGGCCTTGAGGTATTCCTCGACGACCTGCGATCCGGGGGCGAGCGAGGTCTTGACCCAGGGCTTGCGGGTCAGGCCGAGCGCACGCGCCTTGCGCGCGACGAGGCCGGCGCCGATCAGCACATAGGGGTTCGAGGTGTTGGTGCACGACGTGATTGCCGCGATCACCACCGAACCGTCATTGATCTTGTAGTCCTTGCCCTCGACGGGGACCGACTTGATGACCTCGATCGACTTCGTGGCGATCGGGCCTTCGTCGGCCATGTCCTTGGCGTCGGCCGAGATGTCGATCCCGCGATAGCCGGCGACGACCTTCGAGAAGGCGCCCGAGGCTTCGGTCAGCGGCAGGTAATCCTGCGGACGCTTCGGACCCGAGATCGCCGGAACGATGGTCGCCATGTCGAGTTCGAGATGCGACGAGTAGATCGGCGCGTAATCCGCACCGCGCCAGAAGCCGTTTTCCTTGGCATAGGCTTCGACGAGGGCGAGACGCTCTTCCGAACGGCCGGTCTGGCGCAGGTAGCGCAGCGTTTCGGCGTCGATCGGGAAGAAGCCGCAGGTCGCACCGTATTCCGGCGCCATGTTGGCGATGGTCGCACGCTGAGCCAGCGGCAGGTGATCGAGGCCTTCGCCGTAGAATTCGACGAACTTGCCGACCACGCCATGCTTGCGCAGCATCTGCACGACCTTCAGCACGAGGTCGGTGCCGGTGGTGCCTTCGACCATCTTGCCGGTCAGCTTGAAGCCGACGACTTCCGGGATCAGCATCGAGACCGGCTGACCGAGCATCGCGGCCTCGGCCTCGATACCGCCCACGCCCCAGCCCAGAACGGCCGCGCCGTTGACCATGGTGGTGTGGCTGTCGGTGCCCACGAGCGTGTCCGGATAGGCCACGGTCTCGCCGTTCTGGTCGGTGTCGGTCCAGACGGTCTGGGCGAGGTACTCAAGGTTGACCTGGTGGCAGATGCCGGTCCCCGGAGGCACGACGCGGAAGTTGTCGAACGCGCCCTGGCCCCACTTCAGGAACTGGTAACGCTCCATGTTGCGCTCGTATTCGAGTTCGACGTTGCGCTGGAAGGCGCGCGGGGTGCCGAATTCGTCGATCATCACCGAGTGGTCGATCACGAGGTCGACCGGAACCAGCGGGTTGATCTTCTTGGCGTCGCCGCCGAGCGCCTTGATCCCGTCGCGCATCGCGGCGAGGTCGACCACGGCCGGAACGCCGGTGAAGTCCTGCATCAGGACGCGGGCCGGACGATAGGCGATTTCGCGCGGATTCTTGCCGCCCTTTTCGGCCCATTCGCCGAACGCCTTGATGTCGTCGACCGACACCGTGAAGCCCGCATCCTCGAAGCGGAGCAGGTTCTCGAGCACGACCTTCAGCGAAGCCGGCAGCTTCGAGAAGTCGCCCAGACCCGCGTCCTGCGCGGCGGGAATCGAGAAGTAGGAATAGGACTTGCCGCCGACGCTGAGTTTGCGGCGGGTCTTGGCAGTGTCCTTACCGGTGACGATGGACATCATGGCCTCCCTTGGCTGATAGGGTGTCGCTGCGCGTTGTTTGCCCCATTCGCCCGGCGCGATCAAGAGGGGCGTGGAATTTTTGTATACTATTGCACACCGCGGTCGTGCGCTCAGGCCGGACGCAGAGAGACAGCAAGGCCGCGAATGCGCCGTGCCGGCACTCCGACGTCCGGTTCGTTCACGCGATCGCGCCTGCGGGGTTGCGGCGGCGGCGTGAAAATCGCAAAACCTTGATTGGCCAAGGGCAGGGGCAACGCATAGGGTTTGTGCAATGTCCCCGAGTGCGGAAGAGGTGGAATGAAGCGGGCGGATGCGATCATCGGAACTGTCGCATGCGGCTGTCTGGCTTTTGCTCTGGTGATCGGCGCGGCGCAGACGGCCCTTGCGCAGCAGCCGTCAGAGACCTCTGTGCCCGGTTCCGCAGCCCCGGCCGCATCCGGAACGGAGCCCGCCGCTTCGTCCCCGGCGGCATCTTCCGGCGTATCTGCGGGGGCAAGCTCTCAGTCCGGATCTTCCCTGCCCGGAGCCGCGCTGATCGACCGGCTGAATCAGGCCCTCGAACGCGCGATTTCGGGCGAGGACGGCACCGGCGGTCTGATGTCGCTCGCTCCGCGCGGCACCCAGCCCTCGCGCGGGCCGGTGGTGGTCGAAATGTTCACCTCTCAGGGCTGTTCGTCCTGCCCGCCAGCCGACGAATCCTTCATGGCCTACGCGGCGCGTCCCGATGTCATCGCGCTGTCGCTGCATGTCGATTACTGGGACTATCTCGGCTGGGAGGATCCCTTCGCCCAACCCGCATTCACCTCGCGCCAGAAGGCCTATGCCCGTGCCGCGCATTCGCGGTCGATCTACACTCCGCAGATGGTGGTCGGTGGCGCGCAGTCGCTGATCGGGTCGGACATGTCCGCGCTCGACGGGATGATCGCCGGAGAGAAGGCCCGTCCGGCTCTGGTGGTGCTGAACGTCTCGGGTGACGACGGGCGTTATGTGATCGACCTCGGTGCGCCGAAGCCGCTCGATTTTCCGGCCGTGGTGCAGATCGTGCGTTATGCCCCTCATGCCCGGGTGGCGATTTTGCGTGGCGAAAATGCCGGAATGGTGGTCGATTACGTCAACGTGGTCACCGCCTGGCATTCGGTCGCCGACTGGGATGGCCGCAGCGAGACCCGGCTCGCGGCGCGCATCGACGGCGATCAGCCGGCGGTGGTTATCGTGCAATCGGTCCTGCCCGGAAAGTCCGGCTCGCTGCCCGGCCCGATCCTCGCCGCCGCCCGCCTGAACTGAGCCGGCAGGCGGCAAAGCTGCGCTCCGCCGCCGGGCGTGCCCTGTTTCTTTCATCTTTCCACAAATATCCCGGGGGTGAGGGCCGAGAGGCCCGAGGGGGCAGAGCCCCCTTCCTTTGCCCCGTTCCGGACGAGCCGAGCCGCGTTTCCGCTCCGGTGCTGAACTTTGGCGTCTCAGCCCCGCTTGCCGTCGCGCTTCACGCCTTTCCAGCGCCTGTGCACCCACAGCCATTGATCCATATGGGCACGGATCATCGCCTCCAGCCGGTCGTTCAGCGTCTGGGTCATGCTCAGGGCATCGCTGTGCGGCACCGGCGCGTCGACATGGATACGAAAGCTCAGCCCGTCGGGCTGACGGATCGCGTAGATCGGAATCAGATCGACATCCAGACGCAGCGCCATCTCGGCGGCCGAGATGGCGGTCTTCGCCGGCAGCCCGAAAAACCGCAGCACCGGGGCCGAACTGAAATGCTGATCGAAGGCCAGCGCGACCATGCCGCCCTTCTTCAGAAAGCGCAGCATCTCGCGCATGTCGCGCCCGCGCGCGAACAGCGGCAGCGAGATCGCCTCGATCGCCTTGACGTAATGGTCGTTGAACAATGCGTTGTCCATCGGCCGATAAACCCCGCCGACGGGGAAGCCGTGCCCGGTCAGCGCGGCGCGCCAGGCGTCGTAATTGCCGAAATGCGAGCCCGCGATGATCACGGCGCGGCCGGTGTCGCGCGCAGCCTCGAGGGCTGCGAGACCCGGCCCCTCGACGGGGCTTGCCTGCATCCGGCGGGTGAACTCGTCGCCCGAATAGGTCTCGGCGATGGAACGGCCCATGTTGTCGGGCACCGCGCGCACCAGACGCTCGACCTCGGCCGGGTCCATCTCGGGGAAGACCAGATGCAGGTTCTCGCGGATGCGGCGGCGCCAGCCCGCGACCGGCGCGATCAGCCGCGACACGATCCAGCCCATCATCGGCACCCGCTTTTCGTAGGGCAACACCAGCGCAAGACCCATCACCGCGCGGAAGGCGGCGTTCGACAGACGGTCGGTCAGGCTGGGTTTCAGGGGATGGCTCATCTGCAGATCAGGCGGATTTCCGTTCGAGATACCAGACATAAAGCCCGGCCCCGGCGATCACAAGCGCACCGGTCACCGTCCAGCGGTCGGGGAGCTGGTCAAAGAACAGCCAGCCCCAGAAACCGGCGAAAATCAGCCCGGCATAACCGAACGGGGCAAGGATTCCGGCCTCGGCCACGCTGAAGGCGCGGATGATCAGCACCTGACCGGCGGAACCGAGCAGACCGACCAGCAGAAACATCGGGAAATCCGCGGCCGCGACCGGCTGCCAGACGAAGGGCAGCAGCACCGAGGTCAGCGCGGTGCCCACCGCCGCCGACCAGATCACCGAGGTCGCCAGCGGATCGTTGCGCACCACCCGGGTCAGCAGATTGCCGACGGTGTAGGTGAAGGCCGACAGAAAGGCGAGAAGGGCCGGCAGGCTGAACGCCGACATGCCCGGTCGCAGGATGATCAGCGCGCCGACGAAGGCCACGGCAATCGCCGCGATCCGGCGCGGGCCGATCTTCTCTCCCAGAAACAGCGCAGCGCCCAGCACGATCAGCACCGGGTTGATCTCGAACAGCGCGTCCGCCTCGGCGAGGCCGATATGCGTGATCGCGAAGAAGAACAGCAAGATCGTGCCGACCTGCATCACCCCGCGCAGCCCCTGATACAGCGGCTGACGGGTGCGGAACAGCGGCAGGAACCGGCCGCGGAACACCAGTCCGACCAGCGCGAGGTTGATCGCGAAGCGCGCCCAGGCGACCTGAGCCATCGGGTAGGTCTGTTGCAGATGCTTCGCGGCCGCGTCCATCAGCGTGAACAGCCCGACTGCGCCCAAAAGCAGCGCGATCCCAAGGCCGAGCCTGCCATGCGGCGCCGTCACCGGGGCGGCGGCCGCAGTCCGGACCTCAGCCGGCGTCCCGGTCTGCGCCTCAGGCGACAAGGGGGCCACCGCTGGCCCCCTCGCTTCGTCAGATGTGTGAAGCGGGCTCACAGCAGGCTCTTCACCTTCTCGGCGATGGCCTCGGGGGTGATGCCGAAGTGCTGATAGAGTTCGTTCGCCGGGGCGGAAGCGCCGAAGCCCGTCATACCGACGAAGCCCGCCTTCTTCTCGCTGCCGCGCTCGCCCATCAGCCAGCGGTCCCAGGGCTGCTGCACGGCAGCCTCGACGGCGACGCGCACCGCGCCCGCGGGCAGAACCCGGCGCCGGTAAGCCTCGTCCTGCGCCGCGAACAGCTCCATGCAGGGGACCGAGACGACACGGGTGCCGATCGCCTGCGATTGCAGGATGTCGCGCGCCTTCATCGCGATCTCGACCTCGGAGCCGGTGGCCATCAGGATCGCCTGACGCTTGCCGGCCGCTTCCTCGAGGACATAGGCACCCTTCGCGGTCAGGTTCTGGGTGGTATGCTTCGTGCGCAGCGTCGGCAGGTTCTGCCGGCTCAGCGCGAGGACCGAGGGGGTGCGCTCGGACGACAGCGCCAGTTCCCAGGCCTCGGCGGTCTCGATCACGTCGGCCGGGCGGAAGGTCCAGGTGTTCGGCGTCGCGCGGCACATCGCCAGATGCTCGACCGGCTGGTGCGTCGGGCCGTCTTCGCCAAGCCCGATGCTGTCATGCGTCATGACATAGACCGCCGGAACCCCCATCAGCGCCGAGAGCCGCATCGCGCCGCGCGCGTAATCGGTGAAGCAGAAGAAGGTTCCGCCATAGGGGCGCACGCCGCCGTGCAGATACAGACCGTTCATCGCCGCGGCCATGCCGTGTTCGCGGATGCCGTAGCGGATGTAGCGGCCCTTGCGGTTCTCGGCCGAGAAATCGCCAAGGCCCGGGGTCAGCGTGAGGTTCGAGCCGGTCAGGTCGGCCGAACCGCCCATCGTCTCGGGCAGCACCGGGTTGACCGCGGCCAGCACCATTTCCGAGGCCTTGCGGGTCGCGACCTTGGGCGCGGCTTCCGACTGGGCCTTCTTGAAGGCGCGGATCGCGGTGGCGAGCTTCTTCGACACGCCATGCGTCACCTGACGCTCGAACTCGGCCTGCTTGGCACCCGACAGCGCCTCGAACCGGACCTGCCATTCGGCATGATCCGCGGCGCCCTTCGAACCGATGGCTTCCCAGGCGGATTTGATCTCGGCCGGGATCTCGAACGGCCCGTAGGGCCAGCCGTAGATCTCTTTCGTGGCGGCGATTTCCTCGGCCCCGAGCGGCGCGCCATGGGCGGCGTGGCTGTCGGCCTTGTGCGGCGCGCCGAAGCCGATGATGGTCTTGCAGTCGACGAGAACCGGGCCCTTCGCGGTTTCGGCCGCGCTCAGCGCGCGCTCGATATCTTCGGGGTCATGGCCGTCGCAGGCCAGAACCGTCCAGCCCGAGGCGGCGAAGCGCGCCTTCTGGTCGGTGATGTCGGCGACCGAGACCCGGCCGTCGATGGTGATGTTGTTGTCGTCCCAAAGCACGACCAGATTGTCGAGCTGCTGCTTGCCGGCAAGCCCGATGGCCTCCTGGCTGATGCCCTCCATCAGGCAGCCGTCGCCCGCGATGACCCAGATCCGGTGATCGACGACCTTCTTGCCGAAGCGCGCCGCCATCGACTTTTCCGCCATCGCCATGCCGACCGCGGTCGAAATCCCCTGACCGAGCGGGCCCGTGGTGGTCTCGACGCCTTCGAGATGGCCGTATTCCGGGTGCCCCGCCATGCGCGAGCCCCACTGCCGGAACGACTTGATCTGATCGAGCGTCGCCTGCTCGTAGCCGGTCAGATACAGCAGCGCGTAAAGCAGCATCGAGCCATGGCCCGCCGACAGCACGAAGCGGTCGCGGTCAGCCCAGCGGGGCGCTTTCGCATCGAACTTCAGATGCTTCGAGAACAGCACCGTCGCCACGTCCGCCATGCCCATCGGCATACCCGGATGGCCGGAGTTCGCGGCCTGCACCGCATCCATCGCGAGAACGCGGATCGCGGTCGCAAGTTTCCAATGCTCGGGGTGATTGGCGCGCAGCGTGGCGATATCCACCGGCCTGTCCTTTCGATGGCTGTGTTTGCGATAACCTGCGCCCCTGATAGCAGGGATCGGGGCAAGTTCAAGCGTGCTGCCCAAGTGCTTGATGCAAAAGGGTGGGATGGCGGGGCCGGTCGCGGTAATCTGGAATGCAAAGCGAAAAGCCCGCGATTCGGGGAGGGCAGGGATGACACAGACACCGGCGCAGCCACTGGCGCAGCTCGACGCCATCGCCGATTGCGAGGCCCGGATCGGTGCGGCGTTTGCCCGCATCGGGGCCGGTGTCGCGGCACTTCAGGCCCGATCCTGCGCGTCCGCTTCCGTATCCGATGGCGCGCTCGCGGCCGAACGCGCGGCGAATGCGGCGCTGTCCGAAAGAGTGCGGCTTCTGGGCGAGAAGCAGCAGACCGCCGTCGCCGGGCTCGAACGCCGCCTCGCCGAGGCCGAGGCGGAGCTGTCGCGCCTGCGCCGGCTGAACCGCGATCTCGTCGAGGCGAACCGGGTTCTGCTGGCGGCGGAAGGCGATCTGAACGGCCCGCTCGCCGACATGGCCCTGCGCGCCGAGCTCTGCGCCCTGCGCGCCGAACGCCGGCTGGAGCTGACCGAGATCGGCGCCATCGTCGCCGCGATCGACCCGCTGATCGCATCGCCGGCTTCCGGGGCGGCCGTCCAGCCCCCTGCCGATCCCACGCAAGAAGGAGCCGATCATGCCTGAAGTCCGGATATCGATCGGCGGGCGCAGTTTCGAAGTGCTGTGCGAGGCCGGTCAGGAGCCCGCGCTGCAGGCCGCGGCGGGTCTCCTCGATGCCGAGGCCAGCGTTCTTGTCCGTGCGATCGGGCGGATGACAGAGCCGAAGATGCTGCTGATGGCGGGACTGATGCTGGCCGACAAGACTCTCGCGGCGCAGCGCCAGTTGCGCACCCTCGAAACCCGCCTGACCGGGGCCGAGACCGCCCGTCTCGCAGCCGAGACAGCCCTGGCCGAGGTCTGCGCGGCTCCGCCCGCCTTGCCCGAGGGGCTTGCCGAAGCCCTTGCCGCCATCGCGACCGAGGCGGAGGCCCTGGCCGCCAGTGCCGAGGCCGCGCCTGCTGCGCTTCCGGATGCCGCTCCGACCGAACCGGAGACGATCGCGCAAGGCCCCCTGGCGGATGAGCTGTCCGCCAGTGAGGAACCTGAGGCGGGGATCGGGCCCGAAAGCTCCTCCGTTCCTCCCGGCTGACCGTCCGGGAGCCTTCCGCATCTTCACGTGAACCGGCGCCGCGAGATGGTTCGGCGAAATCCTCGCAAGTCGGGTGTTTTTGCCTTTCATCTTTGCCGAAAATATCCCGGGGGTGAGGGCCGCGAGGCCCGAGGGGGCAGAGCCCCCTGTCTTTCCACGTCCTGTGGGGCAGCCCTTAACCCGCTGTTTTGCGGCGCGGAGCCCCCCTCGTCGCCCTTCCGCCCCCCGGCACAAGAGAAAGCCCGCCGGCAGGGCCGGCGGGCTTCGGACAGCTCAGGGAGCAGGTCGGTGGCGGTTACTTCAGCACGATCAGCGCGTGACGCTTCTTGCCGGCCGAGAGCTTCACCGGCTCGTTCAGCTCGCCCGCGCCGAACATCCGGCCCGGATCGACGCAGATCTCGTCATTGACCTTGAGCCCACCTTCCGAGATCAGCCGCTTGCCGTCCTTGCCGGTCTTGGCCAGACCCGCGCGGATCACCATCTGCGCGAGGCTGATACCGTCGGCCACGTCCTCGACCGTCAGTTCCAGCGTCGGAAGTTCCTCGCCCACGCCGCCGTTCTCGAACACTTCGCGCGCGGTCTGTTCGGCCGCGGCTGCTGCCTCGGCGCCGTGCAGCAGCGTCGTGACCTCATTCGCCAGAACGATCTTGGCATGGTTGATCTCGGACCCGCCGAGCCGCGCCAGACGGTCGCATTCGACCACCGGCAGATCGGTGTAAAGCTTCAGGAACCGGCCGACATCGGCGTCGGTGGTGTTGCGCCAGAACTGCCAGAAATTGTAGGGCGACAGCATCTCGCCGTTCAGCCAGATCGCGCCGCCCTGCGACTTGCCCATCTTGCGCCCGTCCGAGGTGGTCAGCAGCGGCGTGGTCAGCCCCCAGATCACATGGTCGTTCACCCGGCGCGTCAGGTCGATGCCGTTGACGATATTGCCCCACTGATCCGAGCCGCCCATCTGCAACTGGCACCCGTAGCGCCGGTTCAGTTCGAGGAAGTCATAGGCCTGCAGGATCATGTAGTTGAATTCGAGGAAGCTCAGCGACTGCTCGCGGTCGAGCCGGGTCTTGACGGAATCGAACGACAGCATCCGGTTGACCGAGAAATGCCGCCCGATGTCGCGCAGGAATTCGAGGTAGTTCAGATCGTCGAGCCACTCGGCATTGTTCAGCATCAGCGCGTCGTTGCCCGTCGCACCGTAATCGAGGTAGCGCGCGAACACCCGCCCCATGCCGGCGATGTTGTCGTCGATCTTCTCGGGCGTCAGCAGCGGCCGCTCTTCCGAGCGGAACGAGGGATCGCCCACCTTGGTGGTGCCCCCGCCCATCAGCGTGATCGGCTTGTTGCCGGTCTTCTGGAACCAGCGCAGCAGCATGATGTTGAGCAGATGCCCCACATGCAGCGAGGCCGCCGTGGCATCATAGCCGATATAGGCGGTGACCATCCCCTTCGTCAGTGCCGCGTCCAGCTCTTGCAGATCGGTGCAATCCGCAAGGTAGCCGCGCTCGATGATGGTCGACAGGAAGTCGGATCTGGGATGGTAGGTCATCGTGCTTGTCCCTTGTTAGGCGCCATGCGTATATCTCCGCGCAGCTGAAAGGGAAAGCCATGTTGCGGTCTGGAATGGTGCGCGCGGTCGGAACCATGTCGGGAACCTCGCTCGACGGGGTGGATGCGGCGGAAATCGAGACCGACGGGATCGCCATCGCGGGCTTCGGCAAGGCGGGCTATCGCCCTTACACGGCGGCCGAGCAGGGGGTTCTGCGCGCGGCCCTCGGGCGCTGGCCGGCAGAGCCGGGGGTTTCCGACGCGGCCCGGATCGTCGAGGCCGCCCATGCCGAATTGCTGTCTGGCTTCACCGGGGCGGAACTCATCGGCTTTCACGGTCAGACCCTGGCGCACGATCCGCGCGGCACGCGCCGCACCCATCAGGCGGGCTCAGGTGCGCGGCTGGCCGCGGCGCTTGGCACGCCGGTCGCCTGGGATTTCCGCTCCGAAGACGTGGCGCAGGGCGGCGAAGGGGCGCCGCTCGCGCCGTTCTTCCATTTCGCCTGCGCGCAATGGGCCGGGCTCAGGGCGCCGGTGGCGTTTCTGAACCTCGGCGGCGTGGGCAATGTCACCTGGCTCGATCCGCGGGTGGCGGGGCCGGAGGCGCCCGGGGCGCTCCTCGCCTTCGATACCGGGCCGGCAAATGCGCCGATCAACGATCTGATGCACCGCCGCCTTGGAGAAAGCCGCGACGAAGGCGGGGCTCTGGCGCTGTCGGGGCAGGCCGATGCCGGGGTGATCGAACGCTTCCTCGATGCGGACTATTTCCATCGCCTGCCGCCGAAATCGCTGGACCGGGACGCTTTCGCGGGGCTGCAGCAGGCGGTCGAGGGGCTCTCCGATGCCGATGCGGCGGCGACGCTGACCGGCTGCGCGGCGGCCGCGGTGGAGCGGGGGCTTGCGCAGGTGCCGTCGGTGCCCGCCGCGCTCTACGTCTGCGGCGGGGGGCGGCACAACCGCGCGATGATGGCGGCGCTTGCGGAGCGGACCGGGCTGCCGGTCGAGCCGGTCGAGGCGCTCGGCCTCGATGGCGACATGCTCGAGGCGCAGGCTTTCGGCTGGCTCGCGGTGCGGGTCGCGCGCGGGCTGCCGATCTCCGGTCCCTCGACGACGGGTGTTCCGGTGCCGTGCCGTGGCGGACAGCTCAGCCGGCCCTGAGCGGTCAGGGAATGTCGAAACCGGGCGGGGCGAGCTCGAACCCTTCGAAGCGGAACGCCGGGCTCACGGTGCATCCGACGAGGCTCCAGCTCCCGCAGCTTTCCGCCGCCTGCCAGTATCCGGGCGGAACGATGCCCTGCGGTCTGTCGCCCCCGAGCACGTCGGGCCCGAGGCGCAGCACTTCGGCCGGTCCCGCTGCGGTCTGAGCGATCCGCAGGTTCAGCGGCGCGCCGGCATGGAAATGCCAGATCTCGGTCGCGTCGATCCGGTGCCAGTGGCTGCGCTCTCCGGCCGCCAGCAGGAACAGGATCGAGGTGCCGGCAGCGCGCCCGCCGATGCCCTCGCCCCCGATCCAGGTCTGCCTGAACCAGCCGCCTTCCGGATGGCGCGTCAGCCCGAGCCTGTCGATGATCGCCTCTGCCTGTGTCATCCGCGCCTCCGGTTTCGCTTTCGATTCGCCTCAAATATCCCCGCCGGAGGCAAGAAAACAAAAGAAAACCCGCCGCAGGCGGGTTTGCCTCCGGCGGGGATATTTATGGAAAGCCGAAAGTCAGGAGCCTTTTCGGCTACCGGGGAGCGTGCCCCGGCGGCCGATGGGCTGCTGCGTCGCCCTGTATTTACTTCAGGATCGAGCGGCCGGCGTATTCGGCGGTCTCGCCCAGCATTTCCTCGATGCGGATCAGCTGGTTGTATTTCGCGAGCCGGTCCGACCGCGCGAGCGAGCCGGTCTTGATCTGGCCGCAGTTGGTCGCGACGGCGAGGTCGGCGATGGTCGCGTCCTCGGTCTCGCCCGAACGGTGCGACATGATGTTGGTGTAGCGGGCGCGGTGGGCCATATCGACGGCCTGCAGCGTCTCGGTCAGCGAGCCGATCTGGTTGACCTTCACCAGCATCGCATTCGCCACGCCGGCCTTGATGCCGTCGGCGAGGCGGGCGGGGTTGGTCACGAACAGGTCGTCGCCCACCAGTTGCACCTTGTCGCCGAGCGTGTCGGTCAGCAGCTTCCAGCCTTCCCAGTCATCCTCGGCGCAGCCATCCTCGATCGAGATGATCGGGTAATCGGCGACCAGCTTCTTCAGGTATTCGACGTTCTCGGCCGCGGTCATCGACAGACCTTCGCCCTTCATCTCATACTTGCCGTTCTTGAAATACTCGGTCGAGGCGCAGTCGAGGGCCAGATAGATGTCCTCGCCGGGCTTGTAACCGGCCTTCTCGATCGCCTTCAGGATCAGGTCGAGCGCTTCGCGGGCCGAGGCGATGTTCGGCGCGAAGCCGCCTTCGTCGCCGAGGCCCGTCGACAGACCTGCCGCCTGAAGTTCCTTCTTCAGCGTGTGGAACACTTCCGAGCCCATGCGCACGGCTTCGCGGATGTTCGCGGCGCCCACCGGCATGATCATGAATTCCTGGATGTCGATCGGATTGTCGGCATGTTCGCCGCCGTTCATGATGTTCATCATCGGCACCGGCAGGACGCGGGCCGAGGTGCCGCCGACGTAGCGATAGAGCGGCTGGGTGGTGAAGTCGGCCGCCGCCTTGGCGCAGGCGAGCGACACGCCGAGAATGGCGTTCGCGCCGAGGCGCGACTTGTTCTCGGTGCCGTCGAGCTCGATCATCGCGCGGTCGATGGCGACCTGCTCGGTCACGTCTTCGCCGACCAGCGCCTCGGCGATCTCGCCGTTGACGGCGGCCACGGCGTCGAGCACGCCCTTGCCCATGTAGCGCGACTTGTCGCCGTCGCGGCGCTCATGCGCCTCATGCGCGCCGGTCGAGGCGCCCGAGGGAACCGCGGCGCGGCCCATCGTGCCGTCTTCGAGGATGACGTCGACCTCGACGGTCGGGTTGCCGCGGCTGTCGAGGATCTCGCGCGCGTGAATGTCGATGATCGTGCTCATGGGGTTGGCCCTCCGGTGAAGCGTTTCGCGCGATCTATATCCCGGCCCAGACGATGCGAAAAGAGGGCGCGCGACTGTTAGCGACGGACAGTGCGCGATTGCCGACCCTCGGCACGCATCGCCACTGTCTGACGCCACAGCGTGTAAAGCCCCGAGGCGACGATCAGCGCCCCGCCCGCGAGCGTGGCAAGCGTCGGCGCCTCGCCGAAGGCGATCCAGCCGATCAGCACGGCGAAGATCAGCCGGCTGTAACGGAACGGCGTCACCACCGACATCTCGCCCACCCGCACCGCGCCGATCAGCGCATAATAGCCGAGCACCCCGAAGACCGATCCTCCGACCGCCCAGCCCCAGTGCATCCCGTCCATCGGTTGCAGACTGTCGCCCTGCAGTGCCAGCAACAGCCCGCCCGCCGGCAGCAGCGCCGCGAAGCCCCAGACCGCGATCTGCAGCGCCGAAACGGTGGGCGGCATGGTGCGCGTCACCAGATCGCGCAGCGCCAGCCAGAACACCGAACCGAGCGAGAGGAGCGACAGCGCCGAGAACCCCTCGGTCCCCGGATGGATCACCACCAGCACGCCGGCAAAGCCCACGCCGATGGCGCTCCAGCGCCGCCAGCCGACGCGCTCGCCCATGAACAGCGCCGCCCCCATCGTCACCACGAGCGGCAGCGCCTGCTGGATCGCCGAGGCCTGAGCGAGCGGCGTCAGCGCGATGGCGCTGATATAGAGGCACGCCGCGGCGAATTCGCAAAACGAGCGCAGCAGCAGCGGCCAGCGCAGCAGATCGCGGGCGAACAGCGCCTCGCCGCGTGCGCGTGCCGCTAGCGCGAAGACCCCGGTGCCAAGTGCGCCGAGCACCAGAATCACCTGACCGATCGGCAGATCGGCCGTCATGAGCTTGATGAAGGCGTCTTCGGCCGCGAAGCCGAGCATCGAGGCGACCATCAGCAGCGCGCCGCGCATATTTTCCATGATCGTCTCCGTCCGGTCCGAGGCATGAAGGCGCGCGAAATCCGTCCCGGATGTCGGAAGAAGTGCGGCTAGGCGTCGCGCGGGCGAAATCCCGCGGCGTCATTGCTTCCTGTGCCAAAGCCGGCCGCCGCCGTCCAGTGCCGGCGCTGTATCGGTCACAAAGACGTCGCGGAGCCGCAGATGTCGCCGCGCCGAACGGGGGCGGGCGGAACGGGGCGGGGGGTCAGCCGCGAATGGCGCTGACGTCAGCCCAGATCGGCAGATGATCCGAGGCGCGCCGCGCGACGGGGCTGTCGAACACGCCCATCCGCTCGACCCTCACGCCGGGGCCGGTCACCAGCCGGTCGAGCCGGCCGAAGGGCAGCCGCGACGGGTAGCTGCGGCCGGGTGCATGGACCTCGAAGCCAGTCAGGGGCTCGAACCCCTTGAGCTTTGACCATTCGTTGAAATCGCCGATGGCGAGGGGCGGCGCGGGGGCGTCCTCCATCTGCCGGGCGATGCGCTCCCATTGCGCGCGGCGGTCGCGCCGGCGCAGGCCGAGATGGGCGGCGAAGAGGGTGAAGCTCGGCCGGCCGGCGACGGAGATCGTCGCGCTCAGCGCACCGCGCGGTTCGAGGCCGGGCAGGTCGATGCCATGGGTCGCGTCGATGCGCGCGCCGCGCCGGATCAGCACCGCCTGTCCGTGCCAGCCGAGCGAATTCGGCCCGGTGCGCGGCAGATCGGCGATGTCGTAATCGGTCAGCGTCTGGATCATCCGCGCGGGCAGGGCGGCGGGGCGGTCGCCGAGACGGCGGTCGACCTCCTGCAGCGCGATCACGTCGGCGCCGAGCGCGTTGATCACGTCGATCACCCGGCCGGGATTGCGCACCCCATCCGTGCCGACGCATTTGTGGGTGTTGTAAGAGGCGATGCGGGTGGTCATCTCAGGTTCCGCAGAAGGTGCGCGCGACGATTTCTTCGGGCTCGGGCGCGGCTTCGAGCCATTCTGTCCCCTCGACGTGCGAATAAGGCGCGGCGAGGGCGGCGTTGAGCGCATGGAACGGCGCGAAATCGCCTTCGAGCGCGGCTGCGATGGCCTGTTCGATGCGGTGATTGCGCGGGATGCGCACGGGGTTCGCCGATTGCATCGTCGCCACGGGATCCGCCTCGCGCGCAAGGCGCGCCTGCCAGTCCACCGCCCAGGCGTCGAACGCGGTCGGGTCGATGAAGGTGTCGCGCGCGGTGCCGTCCGACAGCCCGTGGAAGCAGCGGGTGAAATCGGCCTCGTTCCGCGCCATCGCGCCGAGCAGGCTCTGGATCAGCGGCAGATCGTCTTCGCCCGCCTCGGCCAGACCGATCTTGCGGCCGAAACGGCGGGTCCACTCGGCCTGATAGATCGCGGCGAAGCGGTTCACCACCTCGGTCGCGGCCTCGATGGCGGCTTCCTGATCGGGCGCGATCAGCGGCAGCAGCGCCGAGGCGAGCTGCGCGAGGTTCCACAGCGCCACCTGCGGCTGGTTCGCCCAGGCATAGCGTCCGCCCGCGTCGATCGAGGAGAACACCTTGTCCGGCCGATAGGTGTCCATGAAGGCGCAGGGGCCATAGTCGATGGTCTCGCCCGAGACGGTCATGTTGTCGGTGTTCATCACGCCATGGATGAAGCCCACCGACATCCAGCCCGCGATCAGCCGCGCCTGACGGGTGACCACGCCCGCGATGAGGCCAAGCGCGTCCGACGCGTCCGGATAATGCCGTTCGATGGCGTGACGGGCCAGAAGCGCCACCGCCTCGGTATCGCCCTGCGCGGCGAAATACTGGAAGGTGCCGACGCGGATATGGCTTGCCGCGACGCGGGTCAGCACCGCGCCCGGCCGGGCGAAGCCGTCACGCCAGACGGGTTCCCCGGTCGCGACGGCGGCCAACGCCCGCGTCGTCGGCAGACCGAGGGCCGCCATCGCCTCGGACACGACATATTCGCGCAGCACCGGGCCGAGCCAGGCCCGCCCGTCGCCGCCGCGCGAAAACGGCGTGCGCCCCGATCCCTTCAGTTGCAGATCGAAGCGTGCACCGTCGGGCGCGATGATCTCGCCCAGAAGCAGCGCCCGCCCGTCGCCGAGTTGCGGCACCCAGCCGCCGAACTGATGGCCGGCATAGGCCTGCGCCAGCGGCTCGGCGCCCTCTGGCACGGCATTGCCGGCGAGCACCGCGACGCCCTCGGGGCTCGCGAGTGCGTCCGCATCGAGGCCGAGACGCGCCGCGAGAGCGCGGTTCAGCGCGATCAGCCGCGGCTCCGCGACCGGGGTCGCGGTTTGCCGGGCGTGGAAGCGGCCGGGCAGGCGGGCGTAACTGTTGTCGAAGGCGATGGTGAGCGTCATGACAGTCTATCTGGGGGCTCGGGCGCGCCGGTCAATGGGGGCCGTCACGGTTACAGCCGGGCGATCCGCTCGCTCAGCAGCGCGAAGAAGCCGTCGCGGTCGATGCGGTTCATGAAGGTCGCGTTGGGGGCGCGCTTGGTGACGCCCCACCAGTCCGTCACGGTCATGCCAAGCGTCAGCTCGGACCCGGTTTCGATCTCGACATTGACGAAGCGGCCCTCGAACAGGCCGGGTTCGATCACATAGGCGATGACGCAGGGGTCGTGCAGCGGCGCCCCGTCCGAGCCGTATTTCTGCATGTCGAACCGCTCGAAGAAGCCGGTCCAGCCGGCGACGGCGCGCCCCGCCCCGGTGCCGAGAGCCCCCATCCGCGCGATCCACTCGGGCGAGGTCAGCGCCTTGTGCGTCACGTCGAGCGGCATCACCACCAAGGGCACGCCCGAGGCGAAGACCGCCTTCGCGGCCTCGGGATCGACGAAGATGTTGAACTCGGCCGCGGGGGTGATGTTGCCGACCTCGAAATAGGCGCCGCCCATCATCACCAGTTGCTGCACGCGGGCGACGATGTCGGGCGCGCGGGCGAAGGCGGTGGCGATGTTGGTCAGCGGCCCGAGCGTGCACAGCGTCACCGTGCCCTCGGGTTCCGCGCGCAGCGTGTCGATGATGAAATCGACCGCATCGCCCGGTTGCAGCGCCATCTGCGGTTCGGGCAGGTCGTAACCGTCGAGGCCGGTCTGGCCATGGACATGTTCGGCGGTGATCAGCGGGCGCGCGATGGGGCGCGGGCAGCCGGCGAAGACCTTGACCTCGGGGTGGCCGGCAAGTTCGCAGCACACCCGCGCGTTGCGCGTCGTCAGATCGAGCGGCACGTTCCCCGCGACGCAGGTGATGCCCAGAACCTCGATCTCATCGGGACTCGCGAGGGCGAGCAGGATCGCCACGGCGTCGTCCTGTCCGGGATCGGTGTCGATGATGATCTTGCGCGGCATCTGGCCCTCCGTCGGTCACTCGGGAGCAGCCTGCCCCCGGCGGCGGGCGAAGTCCAGTGCCCGCCGGGGGCGTGCCGGGGGGAGCTCAGCCCTCCGCGGTCTCCAGCGCTTCGAGGGCGGCCATCCACATCTCCTCGGCGCGCGCCATGGCGGTGCGGGCCTCGGCGTGCTTCAGCAGCCACTTGTCGCGCTCGGCCGCGCGGGGGGCGTCGTAAAGCCCCGGATCGGCGAGGATTTCATCAAGTTTCGCAAGCATTTCCGCGAGCTTGTTCACCCGGTCTTCGCATTTGCGGGCCTCGGCGCGCAAGGTGCTGACCTGATCGCGCGAGGGGCGAGCGGGCTTCTCGGCAGGCTTCGGCGCGGGCTTCGATGCGGATTTGTCGGCGGGATCTCCCGCCAGCAGTTCGGCCCGGTAACGCTCCAGATCGCCCTCATAGGGGGCGACCTTGCCGCCCTTCACCAGCCACAGCCGGTCGGCCACCATGCTCAGCAGGTGCATGTCGTGGCTGACCAGAACCACCGCGCCGGTGTAGTCGTTCAGCGCGTCGACCAGCGCCTCGCGGCTTTCGATATCGAGGTGGTTGGTCGGCTCGTCGAGGATCAGCAGATGCGGCGCGTCGAGCGTCGCGAGCAGCAGCGACAGCCGCGCCTTCTGCCCGCCCGAGAGCTTGCGCACCTCGGTCTCGGCCTGATCGGCATGCAGCCCGAACCCGGCCAGACGGGCGCGCAGTTTCGTCTGCGATTCCTCCGGCCGCAGGCGCTGCAGATGCAGCAGCGGCGAGGCGTTCAGATCCAGCTCCTCGACCTGATGCTGCGCGAAATAGCCGATCCGCAGCTTGGACGAGCGCGAAATCTTGCCCTCGATCGGTTCAAGTTTGCCATCCAACAGCTTGGAAAAAGTCGATTTTCCCTCGCCATTGCGGCCAAGCAACGCGATCCGGTCATCCTGGTCGATGCGCAGCGTCAGCCGGCGCAGCACCGGCGTGCCGCCATAGCCCACCGACACCGCGTCGAGCGAGACGATGGGGGGCGAAAGCTGCTCGGGCGAGGGGAAGCTGAACGCCTGCTTCGCCGCCTCCTCGGGGGCGGAGATCGGCTCCATCTTCTCCAGCATCTTGATCCGGGCCTGCGCCTGCGCGGCCTTGGTGGCCTTGGCGCGGAACCGGTCGACGAAACTTTGCAGATGGGCGCGGCGGGTTTCCTGCTTCTTCGCCTCGGCGGCCTGCACGGCGCGGGCGGCGGCACGGTTGCGCGCGAAAGTGTCGTAATTGCCGGTCCACAGCGTCAGACGGCGGTTCTCCAGATGCAGGATCGCGCCGACCGCATGGTTCAGCAGCTCGCGGTCATGCGAGATCACGATCACCGTATGCGGGTATTTCGCGAGGTAATTCTCCAGCCACAGTGCGCCTTCGAGGTCGAGGTAGTTCGTCGGCTCGTCCAGAAGCAGCAGATCGGGGGCCGAGAACAGCACCCCCGCGAGCGCCACCCGCATCCGCCAGCCGCCGGAGAAATCCGCGCAAGGCCGGCGCTGCGCCTCGGCGTCGAAACCGAGGCCCTTGAGGATCGCCGAAGCGCGCCCCTCGGCCGACCAGGCGTCGATGTCGGCAAGGCGGGCGTGCACCTCGGCGATGCGATGGGGGTCGGTGGCGGTCTCGGCCTCGGCCATCAGCGCGGTGCGCTCGGTATCGGCGGCGAGAACGGTGTCGATCAGCGACACGTCCGAGGCCGGCACCTCCTGCGCCACGCCGCCCACCCGGGCGCGCGACGGCAGTTCGATCGTGCCGCCCTCAAGCGTCAGCTCGCCGCGGATCAGGCGAAACAGCGTGGTCTTGCCGGCGCCGTTCGGGCCGACGAGGCCGACCTTGTGGCCGTCCGGAATGGTGGCCGAGGCGCCCTCGAGCAGCGGGCGCCCTTCGACGGAATAAGAGATGTCGGAGATCTTCAGCATGGCGACCGTCCTGCCCGAGCGGCGCGGCCGCGTCAATCGGGGATATGGCGGGGATATGGCGTCGCGGGTCATGGGGCAGGGGTGAGAGCTGCGGCGCGAACCGGGCGGGGCCGCAGATCCGCCGCCGGGGGCGCGAATTGTCGCGAAAATGTTGCCCGGATCGGGCAGATTTCGACGCGCGGCGGGGGTTTTCAAAGCCGTTGGCCCATGGTAGCAGGCGCCAGACCCATCCCGACCGTGCGATCGTGCCCGGTCCTTACCTCTGAAAGGCTCATGTCATGGCCATCGAACGTACGCTTTCGATCATCAAACCCGACGCGACCCGCCGCAACCTCACCGGCAAGATCAATGCCAAGTTCGAGGAAGCCGGTCTGCGCATCGTCGCGCAGAAGCGCATCCACCTGACCAAGGATCAGGCCGGCAAGTTCTACGAAGTGCACAAGGAACGTCCCTTCTACGACGAGCTGTGCAGCTTCATGGCGTCCGAGCCGGTCGTCGCTCAGGTTCTGGAAGGCGAACGCGCCATCGCGAAGAACCGCGAAGTGATGGGCGCGACCAACCCGGCGAACGCCGCTGACGGCACCATCCGCAAGGAATTCGCCCTCTCGGTCGGCGAGAACTCGGTCCACGGTTCGGACGCTCCGGAAACCGCCGCGCAGGAGATTTCGTTCTTCTTCGCCGGTCTCGAGATCGTCGGCTGATCCGGGCTTTCGCCCGATCGCAGAACATCCGGAACAGGCCGCTCTTCGGAGCGGCCTTTTTCATGCGCGCGGCAGTGAGGCTGCGCGGCAGTGACGTTCTGTCGTGACGGTGAGGCGGGAGGCACCGGGCGGCGGGCGCCTTCGGAGAAAGACGGCCGCCGATGCAGTGCGGGACCAAAGGGCCGGCAATCAACGCCCCCCGAAAATACGAAACCCCGCGACGGGCGCGGGGGGAATGCTTGCGGGCGGAACGTTCCGCCAATGTCGGGGTGGATCGACCCGAGGGGTCAGATCGACGCCCAGTCGGTCATGCGGTAGGTCGACCCCTGCTGCTGCGCCGGCTTCGGAGCCTGAGCCTGCTGCTGCTTGCTGTTCTCGGCCGGAGCCTGAGCGGGAGCGGAACCCATCTGCTGCGACATCTGCATCTTGTGCCTCATCTCAACTGTTTACTGCCTCTGCGAGGCGGTTCAGATCGTAAGTGACAGGCATTTATGCAATGTGTGACGTTGCGTCAATATGTCGCAGCGGATCGGGCCGGGAAAGTCTCGAAAATGTTACGCAACCGCCGCCTGCAGCTCCAGATGCGGCTTGCGGCCGGCGCAGGTCGGACGGATGTCGCGGCCCGGAACCGCCAGAAGATGCTGCAACGCGGTGTTGTCGGCGACCAGATCGGCCAGCGTCCAGCGATCCATCGTCGCATAAAAGGCTTCGACGGCAGCCGCAAGGGCGTCGCGGAACAGGCAGGCCTTGGCGAGCGGGCAGGTGTTCGCGCTCTCGTCGAAGCATTCGGCGAAGGGCAGGCTCGCCTCGAAGGCGCGCAGCACGGCACCGACGCGGATGTCCGCTGCCGGATGGGCGAGGGTCAGGCCACCCGCGCGGCCGCGCTGCGTCGAGATGAAGCCGAGCTGGGCGAGCGTGTTGACCACCTGCGCGAGATGGTTTTCCGAGGCGTTGCAGGCCTCGGCGATCTCGTGCTTGCGCACGATGCGGCCGGGGTTGACCGCGCAGAACATCAGGGTGCGCATCGCCAGGTTGCTACGGATCGTCAGTCTCATGCCTCGGCCTCGTTACGGAATGGCCGAGGGATTTCGGCCTTTGGCGTGCATCTTATCTGTCCTGTCCCGGTCACGATTTGACTTGGATCAGATATGTGTCTTTCCAGCTGGCTGCGGGGGGCTTGACGGCGCCGGTGCCCGCGGGAGATCACTGATCCCACCCCTCAGCCGGCGGAGACGACGATGGCCCTTGAAGACGCGAAGACACAGGTCGACATGGCCTTCACCCGGACCGACCGGCGCGGTCTGGCCTATGAGAACGCCTTCGGGGGCGCGCTCAGCTTCCTGCGTCGGCGCTACTCCAAGGATCTGAGCGGGGCGGATCTGGCGATCACCGGGGTGCCTTTCGATCAGGCGGTGACCAACCGGCCGGGGACGCGCTTCGGGCCGCGCGCGATCCGCGAGGCCTCGACCTTGCAGGCCTTCGATGCGCCCTATGGCTGGGGCTACGATCCGTTCACCGAGCTCGATATCGTCGATTACGGCGACATGCCGTTCGATTACGCCAATGTGCCCGCCGTGCCCGGCCTGATCGAGCGTCACATCGCCGGCATTCTGGAGGCGGGGGCAGGCACGATCACCCTTGGCGGCGATCACTTCATCGCGCTGCCGATCCTGCGCGCCTATGCGGCGAAATTCGGCCCCGTCTCGCTGATCCAGTTCGACGCGCATTCCGACACCTGGGCCGATGACGATCCGAACCGCATCGACCACGGCACCTTTCTTTACAAGGCGATCCGCGAAGGAATCGTGCGGCCCGAGACCACCGTCTCGGTCGGGATCCGCACCGACAACCCGGATACGCTCGGGGTGCAGATCCTCGATGCGCCGTTCGTGCACCGCTCTGGCGTCGATGCGGTCATCCAACGCATCCGCGAAACGGTGGAAGAGCGGCCGTGCTACATCACCTTCGACATCGATTGCCTCGATCCGGCCTTCGCGCCGGGCACGGGCACGCCGGTGTGGGGTGGGCTCGCGTCCTGGCAGGCGGCCGAGATCCTGCGCGGCCTGCGCGGGGTTAACATGGTCGGCGGCGATGTGGTCGAGGTCTCGCCCCCCTATGACACCACCGGTGCCACCGCCATCGCCGGCGCCCATGTCGCGACCGAGATGATCGCGCTTTACGGCTGGACCCGGCGGGCGCGCGGCTGATCCGGGGCGCATCGGCCCGAACGCCGGGTTGAACACTGTGCCGTGAGATCCTATTTCGTGCGAAATCCCGTGCCGTGCTTCGGATGCGCGGCGGGAATGATGGCTTACGCACAGGGAAGGCTCGGCAATGGCATCGGCGTTCAAGTATTTCGGTGGGGCATTTGCCTTCACCGCCGTGGGGTTGCTGTTGTCGCTGTGGCTCGGCTGGAGCTATTCGGGTTCGCTTTCGGGGGCGTTGTCGTTCTTCCTGGTCGCGGCGATCCTCGCGGTGCTGGAAATCTCGCTGTCCTTCGACAATTCCATCGTCAACGCCAACCGGCTGAAGCACATGGCGCCGGCCTGGCGGCACCGGTTCCTGACCTGGGGCATCGTGATCGCGGTGTTCGGGATGCGGGTGTTGTTCCCGCTCGCCGTGGTGGTGATCGCCGCCGGTATCGGCCCGATCGAGGCGCTGCGCCTCGCCGCGACGCAGCCCGCGGAATATGCCCGCATCGTAGGCTCCGCCCATGTCTCGATCGCGGCCTTCGGCGGGGCCTTCCTGATGATGGTGGCGCTGACCTATTTCATCGACTCGGGCAAGGAGGTCGACTGGATCGCCGCGCTGGAGAAACGGATGCGCGCGGGCGCCAGCATCAAGGGGCTGGAGATCGGCATCGTGCTGGTGATGATCATGCTGTTCACCTGGCTGCTGCCCGCGGGGACCGAGGACACGTTCCTGTTCTCCGCCATCGCCGGGATCTGCACCTTCCTCGGTGTCGAGATCCTCGGCCAGCTGCTCGACCGCGCGGCCGAAAGCGGCGAGATGGCGCGCGCGGGTCTGGGCGCGTTCCTCTATCTCGAAGTGCTCGATGCCTCGTTCAGCTTCGACGGGGTGATCGGCGCCTTCGCGCTGACCCAGAACCTGTTCCTGATCGCCATCGGGCTGGGCATCGGGGCGATGTATGTGCGTTCGATGACCATCATGCTGGTCGAGAAGGGCACGCTGAACGAGTTCCGTTACCTCGAGAACGGCGCCTTCTGGTCGATCCTGATCCTGTCGGTGGTGATGTTCTTCCAGACGCTGGTGCATGTGCCCGAAGCGGTGACCGGCCTTGTCGGCGCGGTGCTGATCGGTCTGTCCTTCCTGTCCTCGATCCGGTTCCGGCGCCACGCGCGCCGGCACTGAGGCCGGTCTTCCCTCTGTCCATGGCCATGACGTTCACGTCCGGCACGGATGAGGCCGGCATGGGTGGACAGCCCGGTTCTTTCGTCTAGGGTGTGGGCCGAAACGACCGGCCGCGACTGTCGACGAGGGGACCTATGCACGGAAAATATCTGCGATTCTCGGCTCTTGGGCTTGCGGCCCTGCTTTGCCTCGGCTGCCTTGTGCTGACGATCTGGTCGCCCTGGGCCTGGCTTTGGGCGGCGGTGTGCCTCGGTCTGGTGCTGCTCGGGCTGTGGGATATCGCGCAGACCCGGCATTCGATCCTGCGCAACTATCCGGTGATCGGCCATCTGCGCTTCCTGTTCGAGGAAATCCGCCCCGAGATCCGCCAGTATCTGATCGAGAACGACGAGGAAGAGGTGCCGTTCTCGCGCGATGAGCGCACCATCGTCTATACCCGCGCCAAGAATGTCGAGGATGCGCGCCCCTTCGGCACCAAGATGCAGGTCTATGGATCGGGTTATCAGTGGATGACCCATTCGATTCGCCCGCGCCACATCGAGAACGCCGATTTTCGCGTCCGCGTCGGCGGGCCGGATTGCCGTCAGCCCTACGATCTGTCGATCTACAACATCTCGGCGATGTCCTTCGGCGCGCTTTCGGCGAATGCGATCCTGGCGCTGAACACCGGGGCGAAGGCCGGCGGCTTTGCCCATGACACCGGCGAGGGCGGTATCTCGCGCTATCACCGGCAGGGCGGCGGCGATCTGATCTACGAGGTGGGCTCGGGCTATTTCGGCTGCCGCAATGACGACGGCTCGTTCAGCCCCGAGAAATTCGCCGCCCAGGCGGCGAGCCCTCAGGTCAAGATGATCGAGATCAAGCTCAGCCAGGGCGCGAAACCGGGCCATGGCGGGATGCTCCCGGCCGCCAAGATCAGCCCCGAGATCGCCGAGGCCCGCGGCGTGCCGATGGGGGTGGATTGCATCTCGCCCGCCTCGCATCCGGCGTTCTCGACGCCGCTCGAAATGATGGCGTTCATCACTCAGCTGCGCGAGCTGTCGGGCGGCAAGCCCGTGGGCTTCAAGCTGTGCATCGGCCATCGGCGCGAGTTCATGTGCATCGTCAAGGCGATGCTGGAAACCGGTGTGACGCCCGACTTCATCGTGATCGACGGCAAGGAAGGCGGCACCGGCGCCGCGCCGCAAGAATTCGCCAATCACATGGGGATGCCGCTGATCGAGGGGCTGACGTTTGCCCACAATACGTTGCGCGGTGCCGGTCTGCGCGACCGGATCCGGCTTGGCGCCTCGGGCAAGCTGATCACCGCTTTCGATATCGCGAAGGTGCTGGCGCTCGGCGCGGACTGGGCGAATTCGGCGCGCGGCTTCATGTTCGCGATCGGCTGCATTCAGGCGCAGTCGTGCCATACCAACCGCTGCCCCGTCGGCGTGGCGACACAGGACAAGTCGCGTCAGCGTGCTCTGGTGGTGCCCGACAAGGCGGTGCGGGTGGCGAATTTCCACCGCAATACGCTCAAGGCGCTGGCCGAGATGACCGGCGCCGCCGGCCTCGACCATCCGGGCAAGTTCATGCCGCAGCACTTCCTGATGCGCGAGAAGGACCGCAACATGGTCGTCGGCGACGAGGTTTATCCCTACATGCCCGAAGGCTTCCTGCTGCGCGAGGACGATGACCGTTTCGGCTATCTGAACCGCTGGCGCCGGGCGAGCGCGGCCGCGTTCGAGCCGCTCGACGGCGGGATCTGAGACTGATCTCTCCCGGGCGGGAGGCTGCTATGACCGTGCCGCACCCGCCTGTCGCTTGACGCCCATGCCGCGATGGCGCAGGTGTGTCCAAACGGACGGTGCTGCGATGCTGGGCTTCGGACCGGAAAAACGGCGGCCGGAGAGGCCGGGGGAGAGAGACATGACCGCGCATCGGGATGAAACCGGGACCGTCGGCCCGGCAGTGGCGCTGCTTGAACAGGATATGGCGTTTTTGCTGCGCGGGCTCGAAAGTCTGTATCGGCGGCGCAAGTATCCGGTCGAGCGGGCGCAGTATCTTCTGATGCTGCAACTGCGCGACGGGCCGCGCGCCAGCGGCGATCTGGCAGTGGGGCTGCGGCTCGATCATTCGACGGTGACGCGCCAGATCGCGGCGCTCGAACGGTTGGGCTACCTCATCCGCACGCCGCACCCCGAGGACGGGCGCAGCGCCCTTCTGGAGCTGTCGGCCCTTGGCGTCCTGCGCTGCAGCGAGATGCAGGCGATGCGCCGGCGCGGGCTGAGCAAGCTGCTCTGCGGGTGGACGGACCAGGAGGTTACCGCGTTCGCCGGGCTGGTGGCGCGGTTCAACGATGCCGTGTGCCGCGCCGAGGTCATCCCCTATGACGACGAGGTTCAGCGCGCGCCCGATATTCAGCGCACGTCCGACCCGTCGTAAAGCGGCACCGTCGAGATCGACATCTTCGCCGAGCCCTCGACCAGTTCTGCGGCATGAGTCAGATAGATGAGTGTCTGCGCCCGTTCGTCATAGATCCGCGTCACGCGCAGGCTCTTGAAGATCAGCGAGCGCCGTTCCGAGAACACGCTTTCCCCCTTCGGCCCGCGGGCGATGTCGCCCAGAACGACCGGTCCGGTGCGCTCGCACGAGATCGCGCCGTTCGACGGGTCTTCGAACCAGTTGCCCTGTTTCAGCCGGTCGATCACCGAGCGGTCGAAATAGGCGACATGGCAGGTGACCCCCTGAACCTTCGGATCGTCGAAAGCGTCGATCACGATGTCATTGCCAGTCCAGTCGACGCCGACGCGGCCGACCTCCTCGGCACGAAGCGGGACGGCGAGGGCGCACCCCAGGGCGACAGCCAGCGCCAGTCCGGCAAACGGGAAAAAAGGGGGGTGCATCTGCGGTTCCTTCGGATCGTTCTGCCGACGAGATGGGAAGCGCACCGCCGTGGCGCAAGAGCGGGCCTGCGGCGGGGGGGGGGGGGGGGGGGGGGG
>NZ_JFZB01000010.1 GCF_000740785.1 Paenirhodobacter enshiensis
GGGGGGGGGGGGGGGGCGTGGGGGGCGACCGACAGAAAGGCACGACAAGAAAAAGCAGGGGCGCCCCGAAGGGCGCCCCCTGACGGATCGCGAAACGGTCGCGATCAGAAGCGGTGAATCCACGACACGCCCCAGACCATCGGGTCGACCTTGGCGGTGCCGATGTCTGCGCCGTTCAGCCGCGCGTCGAGGTTGATGTCGATATAGCGCACGTCGAAACGCACGGCGTTGGTCTCGTTGACCTTGACGTCGACACCGGCGTGAGCGGCGAGGCCCCAGCTGTTGCTCAGATCAAGGTCGGTCCCGGCGAGCGGTCCGACTTCCTTCTCTTTCAGCACGGCGGTGTAGTTCACGCCCGCGCCGACGAAGGGAACGATCTGCTGGCCGTTGTCGAAGTGGTACTGCAGCGAGACGGTGGGCGGCAGCTCGGTCACTTCGGCAGCCTTGGCACCGTTCAGCCGCACGTTGTGCTTGAACGGGGTGGCGGCCAGAACCTCGATGCCGACATTGCGATAGACGAAGTATTCGAGGGTGAACGTCGGCTGAACGTTCTCGCCGACCGAGCTCTTGAACACGCCAGCCAGCGTGCCGTTGTTGTCCTTCGGCACGACGTTGCCCAGGCCGATGCCCAGGGTGAAGGTGCCCGCGTCCTGCGCCGCGACGGCACCGGGGATCAGGCTCAGGCCGGCGATCGCGGCGAGAATGAGGTTTCTCATCAGTCTTGTCCTTCGTTTGAGACCTACGGGCGCCAATGTCTCCCGATTGCCCCCCCCGACCTTGACCCAAATCAAGCTTTCGTGACGGGGCGTGTGGACAATTTGACGCAGCCGGCGCGGCCTGCCGCCGGATCGTTCCGCGCCGGCCGGCTACAGGACAGGGCCGGCTGCCGGCTGCCGCACTTCGGGCTGAGCTGCCCGCGTCGGCCTCAGAGGTTCGCCGAGTGAATTTGTCGAGATTGGCCGGTGCCTGATCTTCATAAATGCTACATTGTCTTTGTATTTTAAGGGGGTGCGATTCATCGGAAAGTTCCGATATGTCCGGGTGACGTCGCGACGCCGGTGGTGTTTTCCGCGGCCCCGGGATAGTCTCTCGGTTGACCCGGGAACGGGCCGGGGCTAAAGCTCGGTCAGCCGGAACCGGCGCGACGATAGGTCGCGCATCGAGGGAGCCAGAACCGTGCACGAGCTGCTACGCGAATATCTTCCCATCCTCATCTTTCTCGGCCTCGCCATCGTGCTGGGTATCGTGCTGGTCCTGTCGGCCGTGGTGTTCGCCGTGCGCAACCCCGACCCCGAGAAGGTGTCGGCCTATGAATGCGGGTTCAACGCCTTCGACGATGCCCGCATGAAGTTCGACGTGCGCTTCTATCTGGTGTCGATCCTGTTCATCATCTTCGACCTCGAAGTGGCGTTCCTGTTTCCCTGGGCGGTATCCTTCGGTCAGATCAGCATGACGGCGTTCTGGTCGATGATGGCCTTCTTGGGTGTGCTGACGGTCGGCTTCATCTACGAATGGAAGAAGGGGGCGCTGGAATGGGCGTGATGACCTCTGCCAATACTGCGGGAGCGGACCGCGAGGTCGCGACGCAGGCTCTGAGCCGCGAGCTGACCGACAAGGGCTTCCTGCTGACCTCGACCGAGGATCTGATCAACTGGGCGCGCAACGGCTCGCTGCACTGGATGACCTTCGGTCTGGCCTGCTGCGCGGTCGAGATGATCCAGGCCTCGATGCCGCGCTATGACCTCGAACGCTTCGGCACCGCGCCGCGCGCCTCGCCGCGTCAGTCGGACGTGATGATCGTCGCCGGCACCGTGACCAACAAGATGGCGCCGGCGCTGCGCAAGGTCTACGACCAGATGCCCGAGCCGCGCTACGTGATCTCGATGGGGTCCTGCGCCAATGGCGGGGGCTATTACCATTACAGTTATTCCGTGCTGCGCGGCTGCGACCGGATCGTTCCGGTCGACATCTACGTGCCGGGCTGTCCGCCCTCGGCGGAGGCGCTGCTTTATGGTATCTTGCAGCTGCAACGCAAGATCCGCCGCACCGGCACGCTGGTGCGCTGAGAGGAGGCCGAGATGACCGAAGCCCTGAAGGAACTGGCCGACCACATCGCGCGCCGCCGTGCCGCCGACGTGCTGTCGACCGAGATCGCCTTCGATCAGCTGACCGTGACGGTGCAGGCCTCGGCGATGCCGGAATTCGTCGAATTCCTGCGCGACGACACCAACTGCCGGTTCTCGACGCTGCTCGACATCACCGCGATCGACTGGCCGACCCGGCCGGCGCGGTTCGACATCGTGTGGAACTTCCTGTCGATGTGGCGCAATCAGCGCATCCGCGTGAAGGCCGCCGTGCGCGAGGACGAGATGGTGCCCTCGGTCACCTCGGTGTTCGCGGGCGCGAGCTGGTACGAGCGCGAGGTGTTCGACATGTTCGGCGTGATCTTCTCGGGTCACCCGGATCTGCGCCGCCTGCTGACCGATTACGGCTTCCGCGGCCATCCGCTGCGCAAGGATTTCCCGACCTCGGGCTATGTCGAGCTGCGTTACGACGAGGTGCAGAAGCGCTGCGTCTACGAGCCGATCAAGCTTGTGCAGGAGTATCGTCAGTTCGATTTCCTGTCGCCCTGGGAAGGGTCGAAATACGTTCTGCCCGGCGACGAGAAGGCGGGCTGAGGCTCGGTCCGGGCCGCGAAAGGCCCGGGTTCCGCAGATCTGAAAGGTTTACCCATGGACGGCGATATCCGGCAGAACCATTACGACGACGGCTCGCAGGACCTCCTGACGGGCGAGCAGAAGATTCGCAACTTCAACATCAACTTCGGCCCGCAACACCCTGCGGCGCATGGTGTTTTGCGTCTCGTGCTCGAACTCGACGGCGAGATCGTCGAGCGTGTCGATCCGCATGTCGGGTTGTTGCACCGCGGCACCGAGAAGCTGATGGAAAGCCGCACCTATCTGCAGAACCTGCCGTATTTCGACCGGCTGGACTACGTGTCTCCGATGAACATGGAACATGCCTGGTGCCTGGCGATCGAGAAGCTGACCGGCACGGTGATCCCGAAGCGCGCCTCGATCATCCGCGTGCTCTATTCCGAGATCGGCCGGATCCTGAACCATCTGCTCGCGGTGACCTCGCAGGCGATGGACGTGGGCGCGCTGACCCCGCCGCTGTGGGGCTATGAAGAGCGCGAAAGCCTGATGATCTTCTACGAGCGGGCCTGCGGTGCGCGTCTCCATGCCAACTACTTCCGGCCGGGCGGGGTGCATCAGGATCTGCCGCCCGATCTGATCGACGACATCGAGGCCTGGGCGCACAAGTTCCCGAAGCGGCTCGACGACATCGAGACGCTGCTGAACGAGAACCGCATCTTCAAGCAGCGCAACGTCGACATCTTCACCATCACCGAGGAGGACATCCTCCGCTGGGGTTATTCCGGCGTGATGGTGCGCGGCTCGGGCCTCGCCTGGGATCTGCGGCGCTCGCAGCCCTACGAGTGTTATGACGAATTCGACTTCAAGGTCTGCACCGGCAAGAACGGCGATTGCTACGACCGCTATCTCGTGCGCATGGCCGAGATGCGGGAGAGCACGAAGATCATCCTGCAAGCCTGTGATATGCTTCGCAAAACGCCGGGCGACGTCATGGCGCGCGGCAAGGTGTCGCCGCCGCGGCGCGCCGACATGAAGACCTCGATGGAAAGCCTGATCCATCACTTCAAGCTGTATTCCGAGGGCGTCCATGTCCCGGCCGGCGAGGTCTATACCGCCATCGAGGCGCCTAAGGGCGAATTCGGCGTCTATCTGGTGTCGGATGGCAGCAACAAACCCTACCGGGTCAAGCTGCGCTCGCCCGCCTATGCCCATCTGCAATCGCTCGATGAATGCGCGCGCGGCTATCTGCTGGCCGACGTCGCCGCGATCATCGGCACGCTCGACATCGTCTTCGGGGAGATCGACCGCTAATGCTCCGCCGCCTGCATCCTGACCAGCCCGCCAGCTTCGAGTTCACCCCGGCGAACCTCGAGTGGGCGAAGGCGCAGATCACCAAATATCCCGTCGGCCGGCAGGCTTCGGCGATCATTCCGCTGCTGTGGCGCGCGCAGGAGCAGGAGGGCTGGCTCAGCCGCCCGGCGATCGAATATGTCGCCGATTTCCTCGGGATGCCCTACATGCGTGCGCTGGAAGTGGCGACCTTCTACTTCATGTTCCAGCTCGCCCCGGTGGGCTCTGTCGCGCATCTGCAGATCTGCGGCACGACGCCTTGCATGGTGCGCGGCTCGGACGATCTGATCGAGGTGTGCAAGCGCCGCATCGCGCCGGAGCCGTTCCAGCTCTCGGCCGATGGCAAGCTGAGCTGGGAAGAGGTCGAGTGCCTCGGCGCCTGCTCGAACGCACCGATGGCGCAGATCGGCAAGGACAATTACGAGGACCTCTCGCCCGAGAGCCTGGAGACGCTGATCGACGAGATCCTCGCCGGCAAGGTGCCGGTGCCGGGCTCGCGCGTCGGTCGCTTCTCGTCGGAGCCGGTCGAGGGCCAGAAGGTTCTGCTCGAAACCGTGGGCGAGGCGGAGGCGCACAACGCCTCGGTCGCGCGGGCGCTGTCGCTGAACGATACGCTCAAGCGCATCGACGGCACCGAGGTCGAACTGCGCACGCCGTGGATGGTGTCGGGCCAGCGCCGGGCCGTGGGTGTGCAGGGCGCCGATCAGGCCCCCGCCGCGCCGCGTCCCTTGTCGGCCGTGCAGCAGGCCGAGGCGCAGAAGGCGATCCGCGAGGCCGCCGAAGCCCGTCTTGCCGCCGATGCAACGCAGTCGAAGACCAACGATTACTGATCCCGGTTTCGGGGTGTGGCGGGGCCGAGGCCCGGCACGAGAGAGGATAACGAGATGCTCAAGGATCAGGACCGGATTTTCACCAACCTCTACGGCCAGCATGACCGCTCGCTGAAGGGGGCGATGATGCGTGGCTCCTGGGACGGCACGAAGGAGATCATCCTCAAGGGCCGTGACTGGATCATCAACGAGATGAAGACCTCGGGTCTGCGCGGCCGTGGCGGCGCGGGCTTCCCGACGGGGCTGAAATGGACCTTCATGCCGAAGGCCTCGGACGGGCGGCCGTTCTTCCTGGCGATCAACTGCGACGAGTCGGAGCCCGGCACCTGCAAGGACCGCGAGATCATGCGCCACGACCCGCACCATCTGGTGGAGGGTGCGCTTCTCGCCGGTTTCGCGATGGGGGCGGAGGCCGCCTATCTCTATATCCGCGGCGAATACATCCGCGAGCGCGAGGCCCTGCAGCAGGCGATCGACGAGGCCTATGAGGCCGGCTTCCTCGGCCCCGACGCCTGCGGCTCGGGCTATGCCTTCGACGTCTATCTGCATCACGGCGCCGGCGCCTATATCTGCGGCGAGGAAACCGCGCTTCTGGAATCGCTCGAAGGCAAGAAGGGGATGCCGCGCATGAAGCCGCCGTTCCCGGCGGGCGCGGGCATCTACGGTTGCCCGACGACGGTGAACAACTGCGAATCCATCGCGGTGGTGCCGACGATCCTGCGCCGCGGCGGCAGCTGGTATGCCTCGTTCGGACGGCCGAACAACACCGGCGTGAAGCTGTTCGCGGTCTCGGGCCATGTCAACACGCCCTGCGTGTTCGAGGAATCCATGGGGATGCCGCTCAAGGATCTGATCGAATATTACGGCGGCGGCGTGCGCGGCGGCTGGCAGAACCTGAAGGCGGTCATTCCGGGCGGCGCCTCCTGTCCGATCCTGACGGCCGAGCAGTGCGAAGACGCGATCATGGATTTCGACGGCATGAAGGCGGTCAAATCGTCGTTCGGCACGGCCTGCATCCTGGTGATGGATCAGTCGACCGATGTGGTGAAGGCGGTCTGGCGTCTGGCGAAGTTCTTCAAGCACGAGAGCTGCGGCCAGTGCACGCCCTGCCGCGAGGGCACCGGCTGGATGATGCGCATCATGGAGCGCATCGTGACCGGCGAGGCGGAGCTTGAGGAAATCGACATGCTGGTGAACGTCACCAAGCAGGTCGAGGGGCACACGATCTGCGCGCTCGGCGATGCGGCGGCCTGGCCGATCCAGGCGCTGGTGCGCAACTTCCGCGAGGAAATCGAAGACCGGATCAAGGCTCGCAAGAGCGGACGCATGGGGGCGATGGCAGCGGAATGATGACTCGTATTGCAACTGCGGTGCTGATCCTCGCCACGCTGGCGTCCTGCGGCGGCGTGAACAAAGAGGGCCATCTGGTGCCCCCGTCGCCGCCCGACGTGTTCCAGGGCTACAGCATGGCGCATGGCGCCGACGGTTCGGTGATCGTGACGCGCAACGCGCCGATGTTCACCAATTCGGACGGCGCCGAGGCGCGTCAGGCCGCCGAGAAGCTGTGCCCGGCCGGGGTGAAGACCTCGCCCAACGACCGCTTCCAGGGCGGTGCCTGGATCTTCGTGGGCGGCTGCCAATGAGTGTGCAGCCGTCAATGAACCCGCAGAAGAACGAACGGATCTGAACCATGCCGAACCTGCGTAAAGTCCTGATCAACGGCGCCGAGATCGAGGTCGATCCCAACCTGACGATCCTGCAGGCCTGTGAGCAGGCCGGGATCGAGGTTCCGCGCTTCTGCTATCACGAGCGGCTTTCGGTCGCCGGCAACTGCCGCATGTGCCTCGTCGAGGTGCAGGGCGGTCCGCCGAAGCCCACCGCGTCCTGCGCCATGCAGATCAAGGATCTGCGCCCCGGCCCGGACGGTGCGCCGCCGGTCATCAAGACCAACACGCCGATGGTGAAGAAGGCGCGCGAAGGGGTGATGGAGTTCCTGCTCATCAACCACCCGCTCGACTGCCCGATCTGCGATCAGGGCGGCGAATGCGACCTGCAGGACCAGGCGATGGCCTATGGCGTCGATTTCAGCCGCTACCGCGAGGAAAAGCGCTCGCGTTCGGACGTCAACCTCGGGCCGCTGGTCGCGACCAAGATGACGCGCTGCATCAGCTGCACCCGCTGCGTGCGCTTCACCACCGAAGTCGCCGGCGTCAGCCAGATGGGCCAGACCGGCCGCGGCGAGGATGCCGAGGTGACCTCGTATCTCGGCCAGACGCTCGACAGCAATCTGCAGGGCAACATCATCGACCTGTGCCCGGTGGGCGCGCTGACTTCGAAGCCCTATGCCTTCACCGCCCGCCCGTGGGAGCTGAGCAAGACCGAAAGCATCGACGTGATGGATGCGCTCGGTTCCGCGATCCGGGTCGACACCAAGGGCCGCGAAGTGAAGCGCATCATGCCGCTGAACAACGATGCGGTGAACGAGGAATGGCTGTCCGACAAGGGCCGCTTCATCTGGGACGGTCTGCGCCGTCAGCGTCTTGACGTGCCTTACGTTCGCGAGAACGGCAAGCTGCGCAAGGCGAGCTGGTCCGAGGCGCTCGGCACTGCTGCGGCGGCGCTGAAGGGGACGAAGGTTCTCGGCCTCGTCGGCGATCTCGCCCCGGTCGAGGCGGCGTTCAGCCTGAAGCGGATGATCGAGAGCCTCGGCGGTTCGGTCGAGTGCCGCACCGATGGCGCGCGTCTGCCGGCGGGCAACCGCTCGGCCTATGTCGGCACGGCTGCGATCGCCGATCTCGACACGGCGAAGCGTATCGTGCTGATCGGCACCAACCCGCGCAACGAGGCGCCGGTGCTGAACGCGCGCATCCGCAAGGCCTGGCTGAACGGCGCCACGGTGACCGTGGTCGGCCCGGATGCGGATCTGACCTATGACTACACCTCGGCCGGCGCTGATCGGGCGGCGCTGAAGGCGCTGGTCGCTGCGGCCGAACCCGTCGAGGGGACGGTGGTCATCGTCGGGCAGGGCGCGATCACGGAAGCCGACGGCACCGCGGTTCTCGCCCATGCGATGGCGCTTGCCGGCAAGATGGGCGGCAAGTTCCTGGTGCTGCACACGGCTGCGTCCCGCGTCGGCGCGATGGATGTCGGCGCGGTGACCGAAGGGGGCCTCGAGGCCGCCGTCGCCGGCGTGCAGACGATCTTCAACCTCGGTGCCGACGAGATCGACATCAAGCCGCGTTCCGAGGGCGGGCCCTTCGTGATCTATCAGGGCAGCCACGGCGACCGCGGTGCGATGCGCGCCGACGTGATCCTGCCGGCCGCCGCCTATACCGAGGAAAACGGCCTCTTCGTCAACACCGAGGGCCGGGTTCAGCGCGCGTTCCGCGCCGCTTTCCCGCCGGGCGAGGCGAAGGAGAACTGGGCGATCCTGCGTGCACTCTCGGCCGAGGTCGGTCAGGTGCTGCCGTGGAACGATCTGGCGGGCCTGCGCAAGGCGCTGATCGCCGCGGTGCCGCATATGGGCGCGCTCGACGCGGTCGCGGCGGTGGAATGGCGGCCGCTCGATCTGATCGACATGGCCGAGGCCGGCTTCCGGCACGCGATTTCCGACTATTACCTGACCAACCCGATTGCCCGGGCCTCGGTGGTGATGGCGGAGTGCTCGGCTCAGGCCAAGGCGCGGGCGGCGAAGCCCGCCGTCGCGGCGGAGTGAGGCGATGGGGCGGACGATGCTCAGCGCGGTCCTGCTGGCTGGCCTGATGGCCGGGCAGGGCGGCTGTGCCTCGGCCGCTGAGACGACACAGGGCGCGGCGGCGAAGAAGGCGCCGGACCTGAGCTATGAAGGGATCGAAACGCATATGCTGCAGGACGATCTCGTCGAATTCAGGCTGGCGATCGGCGGCGGTGCCGATGCGGCGGCGATGAATGCCTATGCCGATTGCGCCGTGGCGCAATACGCGCAGATCCGCGGCTTCGGCTATGCACGCCCGGTGAGGGTGCTGCTGGACCGGTCCGGGCGGATGCTGCGCGGCAACGCGGCCTATCTGCTGTCGCGCGACCGCCCCGAGGGGCGACGTGTGATCGCGGCGGAACCGACGCTGAGCGCGTGCCGGGCGGGGGGGATCCCGACGGTATGACGGGCAGCGGAACGGGCAAAACGAAGACTTGGGGCCGGGACGAAACCCGGCGCGGACTGAAGCGGTCAGAGGGACGACATGGCTGAGTTTCTGGCAACACCATTTGGCACATTCCTGCTGATCCTCGGGCAGTGCCTGCTGGTCACGGTGTGCATTCTCGTGGCTCTGGCCTTTCTGATGTATGCCGACCGCAAGGTCTGGGCGGCGGTGCAGATGCGGCGCGGGCCGAACGTGGTCGGCCCCTTCGGCCTGCTGCAGAGCTTCGCCGACTTCATCAAGTATATCGTCAAGGAAATCATCGTGCCGGCCGGTGCCGACAAGCCGGTGTATTTCCTCGCGCCGATGCTGTCCTTCGTGCTGCCGGTCATCGCCTGGGCGGTGATCCCGTTCAACGAGGGCTGGGTGATCTCGGACATCAACGTCGCGATCCTCTATATCTTCGCGGTGTCCTCGCTCGAGGTCTACGGCGTGATCATGGGCGGTTGGGCGTCGAACTCGAAATATCCGTTCCTCGGCTCGCTGCGCTCTGCGGCGCAGATGGTCAGCTACGAGGTCTCGATCGGTCTGATCATCATCGGCGTCATCATCTCGACCGGCTCGATGAACTTCGGCCAGATCGTCGAGGCGCAGAAGACCGGCTTCGGCTTCCTCGGCTGGTATTGGCTGCCGCATCTGCCGATGGTGGTGCTGTTCTTCATCTCGGCGCTGGCCGAGACCAACCGTCCGCCCTTCGATCTGCCCGAGGCGGAATCGGAACTCGTCGCCGGCTATCAGGTCGAATACAGCTCGACCCCGTTCCTGCTGTTCATGATCGGCGAGCTGATGGCCGTGGTGCTGATGTGCGCGCTGATCTCGCTGCTGTTCTTCGGCGGCTGGCTCAGCCCGATCCCGGGACTTCCGGACGGGGTGTGGTGGCTGATCGCGAAGATGGCGGTGATGTTCTTCATCTTCTCGATGGTGAAGGCGATCGTGCCGCGCTACCGCTACGACCAGTTGATGCGGGTCGGCTGGAAGGTGTTCCTGCCGCTGTCGCTCGGCTGGGTGGTGCTGGTGGCGTTCCTGGCGAAATTTGAAGTCTTCGGCGCCTTCTGGGCCCGCTGGACGATGGGCAGCTGAGTGGGGGGAGGTCCGAGATGGCTTTCGATTACGCACGCGCGGCGAAATACTTCGTCCTGTGGGATTTCATCAAAGGGTTCGGCATCGGGATGCGCTACTTCTTCGCACCCAAGGTCACGCTGAACTATCCGCACGAAAAGGGGCCGCTGTCGCCCCGGTTCCGCGGCGAACATGCGCTGCGCCGTTATCCGAACGGCGAGGAACGCTGCATCGCGTGCAAGCTGTGCGAGGCGATCTGCCCGGCACAGGCGATCACCATCGACGCGGAACCCCGCGCCGACGGCTCGCGGCGCACGACGCGCTATGACATCGACATGACGAAGTGTATCTACTGCGGTTTCTGTCAGGAAGCCTGCCCGGTGGATGCCATCGTCGAGGGGCCGAATTTCGAATTCGCCACCGAGACCCGCGAGGAGCTGTTCTACGACAAGGAGAAGCTTCTCGACAACGGCGCCCGGTGGGAGAGCGAGATCGCCCGCAACCTCGAGCTCGACGCTCCGTATCGGTGAGGCGGGCGATGAACGGGACTAACGGAACGAGGCCGGCACCGCGCCGCCTTGCAGGAGACGACAGATGACGGTCTTTGCATTCTACCTCTTCGCCCTTGTGGCGGTGGTCGCGGGGCTCATGGTGGTGATGTCGCGCAACCCCGTGCATTCGGTGCTGTGGCTGATCCTGACCTTCCTCTCGGCCTCGGGGCTGTTCGTGCTGATCGGGGCGGAATTCGTCGCGATGCTGCTGATCATCGTCTATGTCGGCGCGGTCGCGGTGCTGTTCCTGTTCGTGGTGATGATGCTCGACATCGACTTTAACGCGCTGCGCGGGCGGTTCGTCGAATATGCGCCGGTGGGCGGGCTGTTCGCGGTGATCTTGCTGGTGCTTCTGGGCGTCGGCATTGCCGCCTGGCACGAGGCGCCGGGTGCGGCGGCACTGCACGGCTCGCCGATCCCCGAGGGGGTGCAGAACACCGCGGCCATCGGCCTCGTGCTTTATGACAAATACATCTACCTGTTCCAGTCGGCCGCGCTTGTGCTGCTGGTGTCGATGATCGGGGCGATCTTGCTGACGCTGCGCCACCGCACGGACGTGAAGCGCCAGAACGTGATGCGTCAGATGCACCGCGATCCGGCCAAGACGCTTGAACTCGTGGACGTGAAACCGGGGCAGGGGCTGTGATGGGCCGCGCGCAACGGAAATCTGGGCGGAACCCGGAGGGACAACGATGATTGGAATAGAGCATTATCTGGCGGTCGGGGCGATCCTGTTCGTGATCGGCATCTTCGGCATCTTCGTGAACCGCAAGAACGTCATCATCATCCTGATGTCGATCGAACTGATGCTGCTGGCGGCCAATATCAATCTGGTGGCGTTCTCGGCGCTGTCGGGGGATCTGGTGGGGCAGGTGTTCACCATGCTGGTGCTGACGGTGGCCGCCGCTGAATCGGCGATCGGTCTGGCGATCCTCGTGGTGTTCTTCCGCAACCGCGCGACCATCGCGGTCGAAGACGTCAACGTGATGAAGGGATAAGCCGGCATGGAAACGATCATTGTTCTTGCGCCGCTTGTCGGCGCGGTCGTGGCCGGGCTGTTCTGGCGCGCGATCGGCGAGAAGGGCGCGATGGCTGTCGCGACGGGGCTTTTGTTCCTCGCCTGTGCGCTGAGCTGGATCGCCTATCTCGGCTTCGACGGGGTGACCCAGCATGTCGAGATCGCGCGCTTCATCGACTCGGGCGCGCTGAAGGCCGGGTGGGGCATCCGGCTCGACCGGCTGACCGCGATCATGCTGATCGTGGTGACGACGGTCTCGGCGCTGGTGCACCTCTACAGCTGGGGCTACATGGCCCACGATCCCGAGTTCGACGCCGACGAGCCTTACAAGGCGCGCTTCTTCGCCTATCTGTCGCTCTTCACCTTCATGATGCTGTCGCTGGTCACCGCCGACAACCTGGTGCAGATGTTCTTCGGCTGGGAGGGCGTGGGCCTCGCCTCCTATCTGCTGATCGGCTTCTACTTCAAGAAACCCTCGGCCTCGGCGGCTTCGATCAAGGCCTTCGTGGTCAACCGGGTCGGCGATTTCGGCTTCCTGCTCGGGGTGTTCGCGCTTTACGTCGCGACGGGTTCGGTGTGGTTCGACGATATCTTCGCCGTGGCGCCGACGCTCGCCGACAAGCCGCTGCACTTCCTGGGCGTCGACTGGAATGCCGCGAACCTCATCGGCTTCCTGCTGTTCATCGGCGCGATGGGCAAGTCGGCGCAGCTGCTGCTGCACACCTGGCTGCCGGACGCGATGGAAGGCCCGACGCCGGTCTCGGCGCTGATCCACGCCGCGACCATGGTCACGGCGGGCGTGTTCCTCGTCTCGCGCATGTCGCCGCTCTATGAATACGCCGACGCGACGCGCGCCTTCATCATCTTCATCGGCGCGCTGACCGCCTTCTTCGCCGCGACCGTGGGTCTGGTGCAGAACGACATCAAGCGCGTCATCGCCTATTCGACCTGTTCGCAGCTCGGTTACATGTTCGTGGCCGCGGGCTCGGGCATCTACTCGGCGGCGATGTTCCACCTGCTGACCCACGCCTTCTTCAAGGCGATGCTGTTCCTGGGCGCCGGCTCGGTCATCACCGCGACGCATCACGAACAGGATCTGCGCAATTACGGCGGTCTGCGCAGCAAGATCCCCGTCACCTTCTGGGCGATGATGATCGGCACGCTGGCGATCACCGGTGTCGGCATTCCGCTGACCCAGATCGGTTTCGCGGGCTTCCTGTCGAAGGACGCCATCGTCGAGAGCGCCTTCGGCTCGGGTTACACCTACGCCTTCTGGCTGCTGGTCATCGCGGCCGCCTTCACCGCCTTCTACTCCTGGCGGCTGATGTTCCTGACCTTCTTCGGCACCGCGCGTGGTGAGGCGGTCTCGCACGCCAAGGAAAGCCCGATGGTCATGCTGGTGCCGCTGATGGTGCTGGCGGTGGGCGCGGTCTTCGCCGGCATGGTATGGCAAGGCGACTTCTTCGGCTCCGAAGCCGGCATCGCTGCCTATTTCAACATGGGCGAGACGAGCGGCACGGGCTCGATCTTCATGCTGGGCGGCAAGGAGGTCCTCGAGGCCGCGCATCACGCGCCGGTCTGGGTCAAGGTGGCGCCCTTCGTCGCGATGGTGCTCGGTTTCGCCGTGGCCTTCGTGTTCTACGTCACCAGCCCCGCGATGCCGCGCAAGCTCGCGACGGCGCTGCCGGGACTGTATCGGTTCCTGCTCAACAAGTGGTATTTCGACGAGCTTTATGACGTGCTCTTCACCAGGACGTCGAAGCGGATCGGCCAGTGGCTGTGGAAGCGCGGCGACGAGGATACCATCGACGGCGCGATCAACGGCATCGCCTTCGGCATCGTGCCCGCGCTCGCGCGCTTCGGCAGCCGGGTTCAGTCCGGCTATCTCTTCCACTACGCCTTCGCGATGGTCATCGGCATCGTCGGGCTCATGATCTGGGTCGTCCTGACCGGAGGGTCGCACTGATGCAGAACCTGCTTTCCATCATCACCTTCACGCCGCTGGTGGCGGCGGCGATCCTCGCGCTGGTGATGCGCAGGGGCACCGACGAGACCCGGCGCAACGCGCGCTGGTTCGCGCTGACGGCGACCTCGGCGACCTTCCTGATCTCGCTGTTCCTGTTCTTCGGCTACGATCCGGCAAAGACCGGCTTCCAGTTCGTCGAGGACAAGGACTGGATCTTCGGTCTGCATTACAAGGTCGGCGTCGACGGTATCTCGGTGCTGTTCGTGATGCTGATCACCTTCCTGATGCCGATCACCATCCTGTCGGCCTGGAAGAACGACCGCCGCGTCAAGGAATACATGACCGCCTTCCTGGTGCTGGAAGGGCTGATGCTGGGCACGTTCACCGCGCTCGACATCGTGCTGTTCTACGTGTTCTTCGAGGCCTCGCTGATCCCGATGTTCCTGATCATCGGTGTCTGGGGCGGGCCGAACCGGGTCTATGCGACGTTCAAGTTCTTCCTCTATACCTTCGCGGGTTCGGTGCTGATGCTGGTCGGCCTCGCCGCGATGTATATCGAGGGCGGCACCACCGACATTCCGGCACTGATGAATCATCAGTTCTCGACCGATGCGATGACGGTGCTGGGCATTCCGGTGCCGGGTGGCGTGCAGACGCTGCTGTTCCTCGCCTTCTTCCTGTCCTTCGCGGTCAAGATCCCGATGTGGCCGGTCCACACCTGGCTGCCCGACGCCCACGTTCAGGCGCCGACGGCGGGCTCGGTCGACCTCGCGGCCATTCTGCTGAAGGTCGGCGGCTACGGCTTCCTGCGCTTCTCGCTGCCGATGTTCCCGGTGGGCTCCGAGATGATGTCCGAGATCGTGCTGTGGCTGTCGGTCATCTCGATCGTCTGGGCCTCGCTCGTCGCGCTGATGCAGACCGACATGAAGAAGCTGATCGCCTATTCGTCGATCGCCCACATGGGCTATGTCACGATGGGTATCTTCACCTTCAACCAGCAGGGTATCGACGGCGCGATCTTCCAGATGATCGGGCACGGCTTCACCTCTTCGGCGCTGTTCCTCGGTGTCGGCGTGATCTACGACCGGATGCACACCCGCGAGATTTCGGCCTTCGGCGGATTGCAGAAGCGGATGCCGGTCTATGCCGGGGTGTTCCTGTTCTTCACCATGGCCAATATCGCGCTGCCGGGCACGCCGGGCTTCGTGGGCGAGTTCCTGACGCTGACCGGCGCCTTCCAGGCGCACACCTGGGTCGCGATGGTGGCGACGACGGGCGTGATCCTGTCGGCGGCCTACAGCCTGTGGCTGTTCGCCCGCGTGTTCACCGGCCCGATGGTCAAGGAGGCGCTGAAGACGGTGCTCGACCTCGATCTGCGGGAAAAGGCGATGCTGTATCCGCTGATCGCGGTGACGCTGCTTCTGGGCCTCTATCCCGCGATCGCCACCGACATCATCAGCCCGACCGTGGCCGAGCTGGTGAGCAACTATCATGCCAGCCTGTCCGCCGTGGCGGGGCAGTGAGGGGGAACCAACAATGACTTCCGCGGATTTCTCCACGATCGTGCCCGAATTCCTGCTGGCGCTGTTCGCGATGGGCAGCCTGGTGTTCGGCGTGCTGGCCGGACAGGACAAGGTGGCCCGGACGCTGACCTGGGTGACGGTCGGGGTTTATGTGGTGTTCGGCGTCTGGATCGGCTTCGGCGTTCCGGGCGGCGAGACCGCCTTCGGCGGCATGTTCATCGACGACGCCTTCGCGCGCTTCGTCAAGGCGCTGGCGCTGTTCTCGGCGGCGGGCGTGCTGGCGATCAGCGTCGATTACATGGAACGGCGCGGGCTGCTGCGCTTCGAGTTCCCGGTGCTGGTGACGCTGTGCGTGATCGGCATGATGATGATGGTCTCGGCCGGCGATCTGATGGCGCTTTACATGGGGCTCGAGCTGATGTCGCTCGCGCTTTACGTGGTCGCCGCGCTGCGCCGTGACTCCTCGAAGTCGTCGGAAGCCGGCTTGAAGTATTTCGTTCTCGGCTCGCTGGCCTCGGGGATCCTGCTTTACGGTGCCTCGCTGGTCTACGGCTTCGCGGGGTCCACCCGGTTCGAGGATATCATCACCGTCGTCGTCTCCGGGCATCTGCCGGTGGGCCTGTTGTTTGGCATGATCTTCATGCTCGCCGGTCTGGCCTTCAAGATCTCGGCGGTGCCGTTCCACATGTGGACGCCCGATGTCTATGAAGGTTCGCCCACCCCGGTGACGGCGTTCTTCGCGACGGCCCCGAAGGTCGCGGCGATGGCGCTGATCGCGCGGCTGATGTTCGGTGCCTTCGGGCAGGTCACTGCCGACTGGACGCAGGTCATCGCGGTCATCGCCATCCTGTCGATGCTCGTCGGTGCCATCGGCGGTATCGCGCAGCGCAACATCAAGCGCCTGATGGCCTATTCGTCGATCACCCACATGGGCTTCGCGATGCTGGGGCTGCTCGCGGCCGATGCCAATGGCGTTCAGGCGACGCTCGAATACATGTCGATCTATGTCGTGATGAACATCGGCGTCTTTGCCTTCATCCTGTCGATGGAGCGTGACGGCCAGCCCGTCACCGACATCGCCACGATGAACATGTTCGCCCGCCATCAGCCGCTGAAGTCGGTGGCGCTTCTGGTGCTGTTCTTCTCGCTTGCCGGCGTGCCGCCGATGCTGGGCTTCTTCGCCAAGTTCGTGGTGCTGAAGTCGGCGATCGAGGGCGGTTACGCCTGGGCGGCGGTGATGGGGGTGATCGCCTCGGTGATCGCGGCGTTCTACTATCTGCGCATCGTCTACTACATGTATTTCGGCAAGGAGGGCGACCTTCTGGATACCCGGATGCCGATGGCGCAATGGGCGCTGATGATGGGCAGTGCGGCGGTGGTGCTGCTCGGCGCCTTCGATCTGATGGGCCTCGATACCGGGGCGCAGATGGCGGCGGCGGCCCTTGTCCACTGACCCGACGATCTGGCCCGAGGGCGTGGCGCGCCACGTCCTCGGCACTACCGACAGCACGATGGCCGAAGCGGCCCGTCTGGCTCCGCAGCTTGCGGGGCCTGCGTGGATTCTGGCGCATGAGCAGACCGCGGCCCATGGCCGGCGCGGTCGGGCCTGGCGGATGCCTGCTGGTAATTTCGCCGCCACGCTGCTGTTCAAACCGGGTGTTCCGCCGGCGACGGCCGCACTGTATTCCTTCGTCGCGGCACTGGCCCTTGATGAGGCGCTCTCCCGCGTTGCCGGCCCTGCGGCGCGGCTGTCGATCAAATGGCCGAACGACGTGCTGCTGAACGGCGGCAAGGTGGCGGGGATCCTGCTCGAAAGCGTGACGACGGGGCAACGTGTGTCGCATCTCGCCGTCGGCATCGGGGTCAATCTGGTCGAGGCGCCGGGTGCCGACGCGGTCGAACCCGGTGCGCTGCGCCCGGTCAGCCTGCTCGGCGAGACCGGGATCCGCGTCACGCCCGAGGAATTTCTGACCCCGCTCGCCGCCGCTTTCGCGCGCCATGCCGGAAACCTCGAACGCGAGGGCTTCGCTCCGGTGCGCGAGGCCTGGCTGGCACGCGCCGCACGGCTTGGCGAGAAGGTTGTCGCCCGCACCGGCCATGAGGTTCATGAGGGCATCTTCGAGACCATCGACGCCACCGGCGCGATGATCCTGCGCACCGCCGGCGGGCCGCTGCCCATCGCCGCGGCCGACGTGTTCTTCTGAGGAGGCGACATGCTTCTGTGCATCGACTGCGGCAATACCAACACGGTGTTCTCGATCTGGAACGGCGAGAAATTCCTGTCCACCTGGCGCATCGCCACCGATCATCGCCGCACGGCGGACGAGTATTTCGTCTGGCTGTCCACGCTGATGAACCTGCAGGGCATCCATGCCGACATCAGCGAGGCGATCATTTCCTCGACCGTGCCGCGGGTGGTGTTCAACCTGCGCGTGTTGTGCGGGCGCTATTACGACTGCCGCCCGCTGGTCGTCGGCAAGCCGGGCTGCGAGCTGCCGGTCGCGCCGCGCGTCGAGCAGGGGGTGAGCGTCGGCCCCGACCGGCTGGTGAACACCGTCGCGGGCTATGACCGTCACGGCGGCGATCTGATCGTCGTCGACTTCGGCACGGCGACCACCTTCGACGTGGTCGACACCGACGGCGCCTATATCGGCGGCGTGATCGCGCCCGGCGTGAACCTGTCGCTAGAAGCGCTGCACATGGCCGCCGCCGCCCTGCCGCATGTGGATGTGACCCTTCCCGAACGGGTGATCGGCACGAACACGGTTGCCTGTATCCAGTCTGGGGTCTACTGGGGCTATATTGGCCTTGTCGAAGGCATCGTGCGCCAGATCCGGCGAGAGCGCGACCGCGCCATGCGTGTCATCGCCACCGGGGGCCTCGCGCCGCTGTTCGACCAGGGCTTCGATCTTTTTGACAAGGTCGAGGAAGACCTTACCATACATGGGCTACGGCTCATCAACGATTACAACAAGAGGCTGACCGCGTGAGCGACCGACTGATCTATCTTCCTCTCGGAGGCGCCGGCGAGATCGGCATGAATGCCTATGTCTACGGCTACGGACCCAAGGGAAAGGAACGACTGATCGCGATCGACCTCGGCGTCACCTTCCCGGACATGGACTCGACGCCCGGCGTCGATCTCATCATGGCCGATCTGAGCTGGCTCGAGAAGAACGCCGACCGCATCGAGGCGATCTTCATCACCCATGCCCATGAAGACCACATCGGCGCCTTGCCGCATCTGTGGCCGAAGCTGAAGAAGCCGGTCTATGCCCGCCGCTTCACCGGCCGGATCGGCCAGATGAAGCTGGAAGAGGCCGGCATCGCCAGCGATTGCCTGCGCATCGTGCGCCCGCGCCCCGAGGTGATCGAGGCGGGCCCCTTCAAGGTGCAGTTCGTGCCGCTGAGCCACTCGATCCCCGAAAGCTCGGCCCTGGTGATCGACACGCCGGCCGGCCGGATCGTGCATTCGGGCGACTTCAAGCTCGACGGCAATCCGGTGGTCGGCGAGCCCTTCGATGCCGAGCTGTGGCACCAGATCGCCAACGAAGGCGATGGCGTCAAGGTTCTGACCTGCGATTCCACCAACGTGTTCTCTCCCAATCCCGGCAAGTCCGAGGCGACGCTGGTCGAGCCGCTGCGCGAGCTGATCGCCGGGCGCAAGGGCATGGTGGTCGCGACCACCTTCGCCTCGAACGTCGCGCGCGTTAAGACGCTGACCGAGGCCGCGAAGGCCGCGGGCCGCTCGGTCTGTCTGCTCGGCCGCGCGATGAAGAAGATGGTGACGGCGGCGACGGAAACAGCCGTGCTGACGGGGATGCCGGGCACGATCTCGGCCGAGGAAGCTGCGGAATGCCCGCGCGAGAACCTGATGCTGATCGTCACCGGCTCGCAGGGCGAACGCCGCGCGGCCACCGCGCAGCTGAGCCGGGGCCGGTATCTGGGCCTCGAGATGAAGGCGGGCGACACCTTCCTGTTCTCGTCGCGCGTCATTCCGGGCAACGAGCGCGGCGTGATCCGCATCATCAACGCGTTCTCCGAGATGGGCGTCGATGTGGTCGAGGATCACAACGGGCAGTATCACGCGTCGGGCCATGCGAACCGGCCGGACCTGGAGGCGGTGCATGATCTGCTGAAGCCGAAGATCCTGATCCCGATGCATGGCGAACATCGCCACCTGCGCGAACATGCCCGCATCGGCGCCGAGAAGGGGCTGGCCTCGATCGTCGCGGTGAATGGCACGATGATCGACATCACCGGCAACGCGCCCTCGATCGCCGAATATATCGAGGCAGGGCGGACCTACCTTGACGGCTCGGTGCTGATCGGCGCGATGGACGGCGTGGTGCGCGACCGCATCCGCATGGCGCTGAACGGCCATATCCTGATCACCACGATCATCGACGAGGACGATCAGCCGCTTGGCGATGCCTGGGTGGAGATGATGGGCCTGCCCGAGACCGGGCGCAGCGGTGCCGCCCTTGCTGACAAGATCGAGGACGAGCTGGCCGAGTTCCTGGAGAACGCGCCCGACAAGGTGGTAGCTTCGGATCCGAAGATGGACGAGGCGATGCGCCGCATTGCGCGCCAGGTGGCGATGGAAGAGGTCGGCAAGAAGCCCGAGGTGACGATCGTCGTTTCGCGGCTGATGGCTGACTGAGCCGTCGTCGGGACCGTTTGTTCGACGCGGCTCGCCCGCATCGGCCCGATCGGTATAGCGACAGGGGCAGGGCGGGGTGATCCTGCCCGGCCCGCTTCGTGGCAGCACGGCTGCCCTTTTCGGCGCAGGCCGCAAGCGTTCAGCGCCGGTTTGTTCCGAAGCCAACCGGGGTACTCAGATCCGGAGACCGTCCGTTTCCGTCTCGCTGTCGGGCCGGGCGCCTTTGATCCGGCGCAGAGATAGTCTGTGCATTCGGCCCCTCCTCACAGCCAGTGAATTTCTCCGTCTGCGGGGTCTGCCGGCGGGGCCACCGGAGACGATGGAATTCTTATGAAATCACGCATCTCCTGCAGCTGAACTCCACGCATCAGACCGTCCGGCGCGGGCAGGTCGGGGATCGCGGCTCCGAGGGTTCCCAGCAGGACAGTGCAGTCGCGCAGAACCTGCTCAACTCTGTCCAGATGCTGCATCGCGCGGATCCGCTCCGATTGCGGGGCACACACCATACCGTTTCCGGGCAGGACCAGCGTCGATTCCACCTGCTTCAGCAGAGCCACGCTGCGCTCCAGCATTTCCGAAATCCGCAGGACCACGGGGCCGATCCCCGGATCGTCCGCCATCACAGCCGCCCGACGACGGCTTCGAGGCAGGCACGGAACTCCTGCTGGGTGAACGGCTTCTTCAGAAAGTTGTTCATGCCCAAACTCCGCCCTGTGTCGATCAGATCCTGAGTGGCTTTGCCCGTGATCAGGATGAACCCGACCGAGCGCGTCGCGGCATTGGTCCGCAGCGCGCGCAAAAGCTCCAGCCCGTTCATTCCCGGCATGTTGAAGTCCGAAATCACCAGATGCGCCGGGTCGCTCTGCATATGCTTGAGTGCGCTGTTGCCGTCATCGGCATAGCCGACCTTGCCGATTCCGATCGCTTCGAGGGCCTGGCTGACAAGGCCACGGCTGGTCGACATGTCGTCAACGACGAGGATTTTCAGTTGATCCTTGATCGACATCAGAGGCTCCTGGTCTGGGATGCACCGGGCAGGTGGTAGGCGGTCACCCCGGCCGAGCGCAGGGCGGTGGGGATCTCGGACGGAATGCGCTCCGAATGGCCGAGGAAGAGCCAGCCTTCCGGTGCCAGAGCGCGCTCGAGGCGGCGCCAGAGTCTGCCTTGCGCCTCGAGATCGAAATAGATGGCGACGTTGCGGCACATGATGGCATCGAACCGTCCGCGCATCGGCCATTCCTGATGCAGGTTCAGTTCGCGGAAGGTCACGATGTCGCGCAGCGCTGTCGAGATGTGGAACCCGTCCGGCCGGCGCTGGAAATAGCGGTTGCGCATCTCAGGAGACATGTTCTCGATATGCTCTGCGCTGTAGATGCCCTCCCGGGCGATTTGCAGCATCTGCACGTCGATATCCGTTCCGAGAACGCGAATATCGAGCGATTTGGCATCCGGAAGAAGATCGAGCAGACACATTGCCATCGAATAGGGTTCCTGCCCGCTGGAACAGGCCGCCGACCATAACCGGATGCGGGCGCCCTGTCGGGCACGTTCGATCAGCGGAGGCAAAACCTCGGCGCTGAGCTGGTCGAAGTGATGCTTCTCGCGGAAGAAGTTGGTGACATTGGTGGTCAGCGCCGAGATCATCTCGCGCAATTCTCCCTCGCCTTGCCGCGAGGTGACATAGGCCACGTAATCGTGGAACTGTTTCATGCCGAGGCCGCGAAGCCGCCGCCCGAGACGGGACTGCAGCATCGAGGCCTGAGCCGGCAACACCTTGATTCCGGTATGTTCGCGCAGCAGTCGGGCAATCTGAGCCACGTCGTCAGCGTCGATATGCGCCAGTTCGGTTCGGGGATGTCCGGTCTGTGTCATGCGGCCTCGACGGTCAGATCGGGCAGGACTGCCTCGAGGTTAAGGATACGCACCATGCGCTCGTCGACGATTGCGAGGGCGGAGATGAAGCGGGCACCATCGCTACCGGCCGTCTCAGGAGGCGGCTGCAGATCGTCGGATTCCAGCGCGAGGATGTCGGAAACGGCATGGACCAAGAGCCCGACCGCATGTCCATTGATCTGAACGACGATGATGACATTGCGGGCATCACCGCCGACCGGATCCATTCCCAGCCGTAGCGACAGATCGACTACCGGCAGGACGGTTCCGCGCAGATTGATCACCCCGCGCAGATGAGGCGGAGCATGGGGCAGCGGCGTCGGTCTGGTCCAGCCCCGGATTTCCCGCACCGACATGATGCCGACGCAGTATTCATCTTCCCCGAGACGGAACGACAGCAGTTCAATCTCGGCACCGTGATGTTTTTGAACGGAGTTTTGCTGAGTCATCTGCGTCTGTCCTATACCGCCAGGGGCTGCGCGCGGCCGGCGCGCGTCATGTTGCGAACAAGGTCCGCCGGATCCAGGATGAGAGCGATGCGACCGTCGCCAAGGATTGTGGCGGCTGCAACGCCAGGAATGCGCCCATAGCTATCGCCCAGGCCCTTGATGACGACCTGACGCTGTTCGACGATCTCGTCTACGATCAGGGCGGCGCGGTTGCCATTTTCGAGTGCCGTGACCAGAACCGTTCCGTCCCGGACCACCGGGCGCTGTGCGTGATAGCCCATTTCTGCTCCCAGATCGCAAAGCGGGACGAAACTGCCGCGAAGCTGCAGAACCGGGGTCGATCCGGCAACGGTGCGCACGTCGTCGGGGCGCATGGCTGCAGTTTCAAGGATCGAGGACAGCGGCACGACCAGCGTTTCTCCCGCCACCGATATGACCATTCCGTCGAGAACGGCCAGAGTGAGCGGCAAGGAGATGGTGAAAACCGTACCTTTTCCAAATTCGGATCGGATCGCGACGCGCCCGCCGAGAGCATGGATGGCCGAGCGAACGACGTCCATTCCGACGCCACGACCCGACAGGGCCGAGACCGATTTCGCGGTGGAAAATCCCGGCAAGAACAACAGATTGTCGATCTCTGCATCGCCGAGAGGAGCATCTGCCGGCACCAGGCCGCGGGCGATGGCGGTTTCGAGAACACGCTTTCTGTTGATGCCTCCGCCGTCGTCGGAAAGCTCTATTTCCAGTCGGCCGGCACGATGGCGGGCCGAGAGCGTGATCGTTCCGGTTCGGGTTTTTCCGGCCTCGATACGCTTCTCCGGCGGTTCGATGCCATGGTCAACGGCGTTTCGGATCATGTGAGTAAGCGGGTCGGACAGCCGTTCGATCACAGTCTTGTCGACTTCGGTGGTTTCGCCAAGCGGACGGAGTTGCACGTCCTTTCCGGTTGCCGCGGCAGCCTCGCGGACGATCCGGGCCATGCGCTGGAACAGTGGTTTGACCGGCTGGGCGCGGATCATCATCACGCTGTCCTGAATCTCGCGGGTCAGCAGGGTGAAGGAATCGAGACCGCTGCGCAGCGATGCGTTGGGTTGCAGCCCGGCCTCGGCGACGCTTTGGGCAAGCATGGCCTGGGTGATGACCAGTTCCCCCACCAGATTCACCAGCCGGTCGATCCGATCGAGGTTCACCCGGACCGTGGCGGCAGCTTCGCCGTGGGCTTCGCGCGCGGGGGGCGGCTCGCCCGGTGCGGACTCTGGCTTCGGGCCGGCCGGCGCGGGTGGGGCGTCCTTTGTCTGCTCGCCCGTCGGGGGCGGTGCCGGAACCGGAGGCCAGGGAGCAGGCGGTTCCGAGTTCTCCTCGACCTCGGCCAGAGGAAGCGGTGCGATTGTCAGATCGCACAGACCGTCGACGAAATCGAAGACCTCGCGGATCTCGGTTTCGGACAGATGGCCCGGCATAACGATGCGCCAGCAGATTTCGGCACTGTCTTCGGTCAGATCTTCGAGCGGGGGGATATCGCCGTCGCAGACGATTTCTGTCGCGCCGAGATCTGTCAGCGTGCGCAGCAGATAAAGCGGCTCGTTCGCCGAGCGATACAGCTCGGTCCGGGGATGAAAGCGCACCTCCCAGTCAGCCAGAGATGTCGAGTCGAGAACCATGAAGGAGGGGAGCGCTGCGCTGCTTTCTTCCGACCCGAAGTCGCCAAAAGACAGGACCAAAGGCTGAAAGTCCGTCACTTCCGGCTCTGGTTCCGCGGGATCCGCCCCGGCCAGCGCATCAAGCGCCTCGAGGCAGTCGGCGCTGCCTTCGGGCACGGTGGGATCATCCTCATGGGCTGCACGCACATGGTCTTGCAGCAGATCGGCTGCGCGAAACAGCAACCGCATCAATGCGGGATCCAGATCGAGCTTGCCGGACCGCAGAAGATCCAGAACGCTTTCGTAGCGATGGGCAAAACCCACGAGTGTATCAAGGCCGAAAGCCCCGGCACCGCCCTTGATCGAATGCACGGCGCGGAAGGTGACATTCACCGCCTCGGCATCCGGTGCGGCGCTTTCTGACAGGGTTTGCAGCCCGTCCTGAAGGCTTTCGAGCAATTCTTCGCACTCGGCGAAGAACCCCTCGCGGATTTCGGCCATCGGATCGCTCATGCGTCCTCCTGTCCTGCAACCATATGCAGTGCGCGGACCAGTTTCGGCGGGTCGAACGGTTTCACGATCCATCCGGTGGCTCCGGCGGCGCGGGCCCTGGCGCGCAATTCCGGTGCCGCCTCCGTCGTCAGCACCAGAATCGGCGTCGCGCGGAACCGTTCCAGCCTGCGCACCGCCTCAATGAAGCCGAAGCCGTCGAGGCGCGGCATGTTGATGTCAGAGATGATCGCATCGGGCGTCAGCCCTTCGAGTGCCTCCAGCCCGGCGATGCCGTCTTCGGCGAGGTGGACCTCGATCCCGGCGGAACCGAGCGCGAGGCCCAGCATATCGCGGATGGTGCGGCTGTCATCGACGGCAAGGACGGAGAGGCTCATGCGCGATACCCTGTCTCCAGCCGCTCCGACAGGCCGAGATCGTGAAGCGCGCGCACGAAGGCGTCCGAGGCCGGCGACAGGATCAGCCGCCCCCCCCGGGCCTTGGCGCTGGCCCGTGCGGCAAGCAGAAGTTGCGCGCCGAGTGCTCCGAGATGCGCCACCCCTCCGGCGTCGATCACGATGTCCGGACCCGTCACCCGGCGCAGATCGCCGGCGACCCGGGTGACTGTCGAGAAATCCAGACGCTCCGGCAGGACCACGGCTTCCGAAGCGCCGTCCCGCGCTTGTGCGTCTTCTATCTGCGTTTTCAGATCCGGCTGCTGTGCCGGTTCCTGTCGTTTAGCCCTGACCACGCTGCTCTCCTTTCCCTGCCGAACAGGAACAGGATTAGCTGCGGGTTGTTAATTTTGGCTTGACGCCGGACGGTCTTTGCACAGCCGGTCTAGATAGATTGCACAGCCTGCAAGCGCGGCATAATCGTCTTCGACGACGCAGATAGGGAAGTCGCGGACTAGGGCCGCGAACCGGCCACGGGCGTGGAAGGCGGTCGCGAAGCCGAACCGGCCGAGCCAGGGCGCGATCGCGCGGGCCACGCCGCCGATCAGATGAATGCCACCATGCGGCAGATGGGTCAGCGCCAGATCGCCCGTTACCGTGGCCAGAACGCGCACGAAAAGCCGCCCCGCCGCCTCGGCCAGCGGATCGCCCGCCCCGATCCCCGCGAGCACCCCCGCCGGATCGAGCGGCGTTCCGCGTCCCGCCTCGGCGCAGACGAAGGCATGGCACAGCGCGACGCCACGGCCCGAGAGCACTTCCTCGACATCGGCGAACCCGCTGCGGCGCGCGATGAAATCGTGCAGGCGCAGGGTTTCGGCATCGGTGACGGGCAGGGTGACGTGGCCGGCCTCCGACGCGGGAACGAAGCAGCCGCGGCCGATCCGGTGCACCGGGGCGGCGTTGAACCCGGTGCCGATGCCGATCACCAGACGCGTGGCATCGGGCGCGGACACGGGCTGGCCGGGCAGGACCGGGCGCAGTGCCCCGGGCGCCAGCGCATCGAGAGCGTGCCCCTGCGCTGCCAGATCGTTCAGAACGGCGGCATCTCTCACGCCGGTGCGGGCCGCGAGCTCGGCTTCCGAAATCTCCCAGGCCAGATTGGTCAGCGTGACCTTGCCCGCACTTACCGGCCCCGCAGCGCAGATGCAGGCGCGCCCGATCCGGGGGGAGCCGCCGGCGGTCAGATACTCGGCGAGGATCGGCCACAGCGCGGCGTGCCCGGCATTCGCGTAACGCCGGATCGTGTCCGGGCGCAGCACCGCGCCATCGGCCAGAGCCACGCGGGTGTTGGTGCCGCCGATGTCGGCAAGCAGCGTCAGTGCGGCATCGGAGGGGGCAGCAAGAGGCATGGCGGGCTCCGGTCAGAAGGTCAGGGGGTCGGGGTCTCGTCGCCGAGTTCGGGGCGGATGCGCAGCCGCGCGATGCGGTTGTCCTTGCGCTCCAGCACCTCGAAGCGGAAGCCGTAGAACGAGAACACCTGACCGACCTCGGGGATGGTCTGGGCCTCGCTGATGACCAGACCGGCGACGGTGTTCGCCTCCTCGTCGGGCAGGCCCCAGTCGAGTTCCCGGTTCAGGTCGCGGATCGTGGTCGCGCCATCGACGATGTAATCGCCCGAATCGGTGGGGCGGATCTGGCGTTCGGTCTTCAGGTCCATCTCGTCGCTGATGTCGCCGACGATTTCCTCGATGATATCCTCGAGCGTCAGCAACCCCTTCAGATCGCCGTATTCGTCGACCACCAGCGCGAAGTGCATCCGCCGTTTCAGAAACTCGCGCATCTGCTCGTTCAGCGGCGTGGTCTCGGGGATGAAATAGGGCTTCATCGCCACTTTCATGACGTCGAGATCGGAGACGGAATCGAGCTTGCCGTCGCCCTCGCGCAGGAACTTCTCGACCGCGCGCAACAGATCCTTGGCATGGATCACGCCCACGACATTCTCGCGCTCGCCGCGGTAAAGCGGCAGGCGCGTGTGCGGCGAGGTCAGCACCGCCGTCAGCAGCGCATCGGGCGCCATGTCGGCATCGAGCATCTCGATCTGGCTGCGATGCAGCATGATTTCCTCGACCGTGCGGTCGTCGAGGTCGAGCGCGCCCAGAAGCCGGTCGCGGTCCTCCTTGTCGACCACCCCCTCGGCCGAGCCGAGCGACAGCGCCCCGGCGATCTCGTCGCGCACCGAGAACATCTGCTGATCGGCGTCGATTCGCTGGCCGAACAGCCGCAGGATGCCGCGCACGATCAGCCGCACCACGGACACCACCGGCGACAGGATCACCAGCAGTCCGCGCACCGGCCGCGCCACCCGCGTCGCCACATGCTCGGGCGCCGAGATCGCCCAGGTCTTCGGCAGCACCTCGGCGAAGATCAGCACCAGCACCGTCATCACCAGTGTCGCGAGCGCGACGCCGCCCGAGCCGAATATCCGCGTGAACAGCGCCGTCGCGAGCGATGCCGACAGGATATTCGCCACATTGTTGCCAAGCAGGATCGCCCCGATCAGCTTCTCGCTGTCCTCTGTCACCCGCAGCGCGGCATCCGCGCCCGGTTCGCCCTTGTCGGCGCCCGAGCGCAGCTTCGCTCGGCTCGCGGCGGTCAGTGCGGTCTCCGATCCGGAAAAAAACGCTGACAGCGCCAGCAGCAGCACGATTGCCCCGGCGGTCAGCCAGAACGACAGGTCGAGGAACGCGGGAATAGGACTGTCCATCTCGGTCACAAAATGAAATCCGTTCAAGGTTACGGCGCGAAGCCCGCGCCAATCAAGTCTCAGTCAGTCCCGGCGTCCCGGGGCGGGTTGTCCGGGCAGGTTATCCGGCCGCGCGAGCGGATGGTGACGCAGCACCAGGTCCTTCAGCCGCTCGTCGAGGACATGGGTGTAGATCTCGGTCGAGGACAGATCGGCATGGCCCAGAAGTGTCTGGATCACCCGCAGATCGGCCCCGCCGGCCAGAAGATGGGTCGCGAAGGCATGGCGCAGCACATGCGGCGTCACCCGCGACGGGCTGATCCCGGCCGCGACCGCGATATCCTTGACGAGGCCGTGGAACATCTGCCGCGTCAGGTGGCCGTCCTTCGCCGGCGAGGGGAACAGGAAACGCGAGGGCGGCGCGCGCCGGCTCAGTCGCGCCTCTTCCTCGGCCGCGTCGCGCAGCTTCAGCCATGCGCCAAGCGCCTCGCGCGCCGGGGCGGAGAGCGGCACCATCCGCTCCTTGCTGCCCTTGCCGCGCACCAGCACCATCTCGGGGTTGCCGCGCACCGCCTGCACCGGCAGCGACACGAGCTCGCTCACCCGCATTCCGGTGGCGTAAAGCATCTCCATCAGGCAGCGGTTGCGGATCTGCTCGGGCAGGGACGCCCCCTGATCGCAGGCGGCGTCCAGAAGGCGGCTCACCTCCTCGACGCTCAGCGTCTTCGGCAGGCGCTGCGCCTTGGCGGGGCCGTGGATGGCAAGCGTCGGATTGTCCTCGCGCCAGCCCTCTTCATAGGCGAAGCGAAACAGTTGCCGGATCGCGGACAGCCGCCGCGCGCGGGTGGCACGGGCAAGTCCCTCGGCCTCGCAGCGGGTCAGGTAATCCTCCACCGCATCGCGCCCGAGGGTCAGAAAGCCCAGTCCGCGCCCGGTGGTGAAGGACAGGAAATCGTTCAGATCGCGGCCGTAACTTTCGACGGTATTTCGCGCCGCCCCGGCCTCGGCCGACTGGGCTTCGAGAAAGGCCGGAATCCAGCGTGAATCCGGCGGGGCCGCGCGGTCTTCGGGGGGGGGCGTGCGGGCCGCAGTCGTGTCATCTGCCGTCTTGCGGGGGGCGGTCTCGTCGGCGGCGGTCATCCGTTGCGCTCCAGCACCACGAGTTCCAGAGCGGCGCGCCGTGCCACGGTCTCGAACCCGGTCGCGCGCAACAGCATAAGCCCGTCGCCGACGCGACGCAGATCGCCGCGTGCCCCCTCGGTCACATCGTCGATGGCATCGAGCACCGCCTCGCCCAGCTTGTCGGGCAAAAGCCCGGCATAGCGGGCCGGGATCGCTTTCGGGCGGGCATCGAACACCGTCTTCAGCATCAGCCCCATCCGGTCCTGTGCCGGATGGGCCGAGGTATCGCCTTGCGCGATGCCGATCAGCAGCGCCTCGTCGGCATCGGCCGGAGTGTGCGCCCCGGCCACGGCTGCGAAATCGGGTGTCAGCAGCCCGAGCCGGAACGCGATCGCCGCCGCATCGTCATCGAGCGCGACCCCGCGCAACCGCTCGGCGAACATCGCCGCCATCGCGGGTTCCAGCTCCTGCGCCTGCATCTCGTCCCACAGCGCCGGCAACAGCTGACTGACGCGCGCGGCATTGCCCGCACTCAGCGCCTTGTCGAACGCGCTGACCAGCGTCACCCGGTCCCACACGCCGCCCGAGGCCGAGGCGCGCTGCCCGGTGTAAAGCCCCAGAAGCCGGTTCGGATCGAGCACGCCCGAGCGCGTCAGCCGCTCGGCCGCCTCGATCTCGGCCTTGCGGCCATGGTTCGCCTCGAGATCCGCCTGAGCAAAGGCGACGGGCAGGGTGGATGTGGAAATCGGCTGGCCGATCGCCTCCATCATGCGAAACACCAGCGGCGTCGGGCGCGCGGGCGGCGGCAGCTCGGGGCTGTCCTCGGTCAGCTCGGGATCGAGGAAGCGCGCCAGCAGCTCTGCCATTTCCGGGTCGATCTGGCCGAGCGCGCGCCCGGTGTCGAGCGACAGCGCCGCCGCCGGCCAGTCGCCGCGCCGCGCGAGGCAAAAGATCCGCGCCGGGAAGGAGGGGGTGACGGCGGGGGTCTCGGTCATGATCCGGCACGCGCCATCCTCGCGGCCCTGAAGCAGCGCTACATCGAAGCGGCGACGGAACACCTCGGGGTCGTCCGGATCCGCCTGATCGAGCAGCGCCACCGCCTGATCGAGCGCACCCATGTCAAGAAGCCGGTCGATACGGGCGAGGAACAGGACGTCGCGCCCCTCGGGCGAGGGGGTCTGCGGCGGCTCCAGCTCGGCGAGCAGGATCTGCATCAGGAAGGACTGGATCGCGGGCAGGGTGTCGAGACGCTCCTTGCGGACCGAGGCGGCAAGGTCTGCCTCGGGTGTGGCGCCCCAGAAGTCGATGGGCACCCCGGTGCGCGGTGCCGACACCAGACCGACCGCATTGGGCGGCGGATGATCGAGAGAGATTTCGCTGATCGTCTCGGTGCGGATAACCGGGGTGACCGGGGTTTCGCCCGGCACCGGCGGCAGCACCGCCGAAGAGGCCCGTCCGAGGATCTGCACCGATCCCGGTCGCGGTGCCGCAGACCCGGCCGCAGACTCCCCCCCCGAAGATGGCCCGACCGAGGACGACAGCCAGTCGATGGCCGACATCGGTTCCTCGGCCCGTGCGGATCCGGCGCCCGGAGGAACGGCCGCGAGGGTCGCTGCCACGGCCAGCGTGCAGCCGGCCGGGCGCACCCGTTCCCGGCACGCCGCGATCAGGCGAGACCGAGTCGGGCGGCTTCGTCGTTCCAGATCCGGGGCGGGATCAGTTCCCACTCGTTCCTCCGGGCAGGGTGATGCTCTGGCGCTGTTCGCTCTGCACCGGCGTCAGGTCGCCGAAATAGGCGTAGCCGATGATCCCGAGCAGCCCCAGAACCAGAATGGCCACGATGATTTGCACAATGATGCGCCCCATGAATCCGTCCCGAACTTTCGTTCTTGTCGTTAAAGTCAGTGCGTGACAGCACAGCTCCGGGCTCATCCCGCAGCGGGCGCACGCTTGCGAGAATTATATATGGCATTTCCCGGAAGTTCACGCCATTCAGGGAGATAAAGATCACGATTGCGCAAGGGAAGTGGCCGCAGCACGCCGGCCCACCCCTGCCGGAACGACGGAGCACGGCGTTGAAGGCGAAGGAACGGGCACGGCCCGCCGCCCGGAGGACTTCGGGCGGGACCCCCGCGGAGCGGACAGCGGACAAGACGGGCGCCCGCGCGCGGCTGCTGCGTCCGGTCGTTCTCGTGGGGATGATGGGAGCGGGCAAGACCGCCGTCGGCACGGTGCTGGCGCGGATGTTGGGTGTGCCGTTTCGCGACAGCGACGACGAGATCGTGCGCGCCGCCCAGATGGAAATCCCCGAGATCTTCGCCCGCGACGGCGAGGCGTTCTTCCGCGCCCGCGAGACCGAGGTTCTGGGCCGGCTGATGGGGGCGGAGCCCGCAGTCATCTCGACCGGCGGCGGGGCCTTCATGAACGCGACCAACCGCGACCTGATCGCGCGGCACGGCGTCTCGGTCTGGCTGCAGGCCGATGTCGAGGTGCTGTGGAACCGGGTGCGGCACAAGACGACGCGGCCGTTGCTGCGCACGGCCGACCCGAAAGGCACGCTGGCCGCGCTTCTGGCCGAGCGCGAGCCGCTCTATGCGCTGGCCGATCTGGAGGTGGGCTCAGCGCCCGGGCTGACGGTCGAGGGGATGGCGCAAAAGGTGATCGCCGCGCTTCGGGCGCATGGCGACATGGACGAGGAGGCGCGAGATGCGCGAGACTGAGATGCGTGAGACGGTCAAGGTGGACCTGGGCGAACGCTCCTACGAGGTGCGGATGGGGCCGGGGCTGATCGCTCAGGCAGGGACCGAGATCGCGCCTTTGCTGCACCGGCCGCGGGTGCGGGTGATCACCGACGAGACCGTCGCGGGGCTGCATCTCGAAGAGTTGCGCGCGGGCCTTGGCGACATCGAGATGAGCGCGCTGGCGCTGCCGCCGGGCGAGGGCACGAAATGCTGGGCGCAGCTCGAACGCGCCTGCGGCTGGCTGCTGGAGCAGAAGGTCGAGCGCAAGGATATCGTCATAGCCTTCGGCGGCGGGGTGATCGGCGATCTGGCGGGCTTCGCGGCGGCGATCCTGCGCCGCGGCGTGCGCTTCGTGCAGATCCCGACGACGCTTCTGGCGCAGGTCGACAGCTCGGTCGGCGGCAAGACCGGGATCAACACCGCGCAGGGCAAGAACCTGATCGGCGCGTTCCATCAGCCCTCGCTGGTGCTCGCCGACATCGACCTTCTGGGCACGCTGACCGCGCGCGATTTCATCGCGGGTTATGGCGAGGTGGTGAAATACGGCCTGCTGGGCGACGCGCAGTTCTTCGACTGGCTGGAGGCGAACGGCCCGGCGCTTGCGGCGGGCGACACGGCGGCGCGGCTGAAGGCGGTGCGCCGCTCGGTCGAGATGAAGGCCGGGATCGTCGCCCGTGACGAGACCGAAGAGGGGGAACGCGCCCTTCTGAACCTCGGCCACACCTTCTGCCACGCGCTGGAATCGGCGACGGGCTACGGCGCGCGGCTGCTGCATGGTGAGGGTGTGGCGATCGGCTGTGCGCTGGCGTTCGAGCTCAGTCAGCGCCTCGGGCTGTGCTCGCAGGAAGCGCCGAGCCGGGTGCGCGCGCATCTGAAGGCGATGGGGATGAAGACCGACCTTGCCGACATCGACGGGCCGTTGCCCGATGCAGACGGTCTGATCGCGCTGATGGCGCAGGACAAGAAGGTGCTCGACGGCAAGATGCGCTTCATCCTGGCGCGCGGGATCGGCGAGGCTTTCGTCACCTCGGACGTGCCGCGTGACGTGCTGAAGCGGCTGCTCGAAGATGCGCTGGAGACCCGCCGGGCCTGAGAAGGCCCACTGTCCGCAAAACATCCGGGGCCGGTTTCCGCGCTGGAAACCGGCCCCGATACGTGTTCGCTTTCACCGAAAGTTCAGAACCAGCCCTGAACGGTGCGGGCCGCGCCCGAAATGTCGTCGCCCACGCCTGCCACGGTATTGCAACCGGCCAGTGCCGCCATGATGGCGGCGAGAAGGATGATGTTTTTCATTGCTCTGCCTCATACCACCAGGTCTCGGGCAGAAAGCCCGGCCAGTCTCCATATAAGGGGATCCGCTTCGGAAAGTGAAGTTCACGGATGTGTGCGACATGGGTTTCCGGCGGATACCAGCTTGGAATCACGTAGCGTCCCGCGGTCAGAATGCGGTCGAGCGCGCGCACCGCGGCGGTGAAATCCTCGGGGTCGCGGGCGTCGAGCATGGCGTGAACCATCGCCTCGGCGGCGGGGCTGTTCATCCCCATCAGGTTGCGGCTGCCCGGATCCGTCACGCCCTTCGCGCCCCAGTAGAGCATCTGCTCGTTGCCGGGGCTGAGCGAGAGCGCGATCATCATCCAGGTCATGCCATAGTCGTAATTGGTCACCCGCATCTGGTATTGCGCATCGTCGACCCGGGTCACCGTGGGCCGGATGCCGAGCCGGGCGAGCGATTGCAGATAGATGTCGACATTCGACTGCACATCGGCCGCACCCTGTTTCAGCAAGATCTCGAAGGTGAAGGGCTGGCCCTTCGCGTTGCGCAAAACGCCTTCGTCATCGACGTTCCAGCCCGCCTGTTCCAGAAGCCCGGCCGCATGGCGCAGCCCGGGGCGGTCGAGCATCTTGTCCGAGGTCTCGGGCAGGCTGTAGCCCGACAGCGTTCCGGGCGGCAGACCGGCAGCATAGGGAGCGAGCAGCGCCGCCACCTTGCCCGTCGCCGGCCCCGGCCGCATCGCCAGATCGGAATTCGCGAAATAGGACGTGATCCGTGGTTCAGCTCCGGCGTTCAACGTATTGGAAATGAACCTGAAATTGTAAGCGTCAATCATCGCCTCGCGCACGCGCCAGTCGGCGAAGACGGAAAGCCGCGTGTTCATCACCAGCCCCGAGATTCCCGAGGGCCGGTGATGCGGGATCTCGTCGAGCACCACCTCGCCGCGGCGCACCGCGGGGAAATCGTAATCGCGTGCCCATTTCGCGGCCGAGCCCTCGCGCCAGACGTCGATATCGCCGGCCTTGAACGCCTCGAAGGCGGTATTGGGATCGCCGAAGTAATCCCACCGCATGGTGTCGAAATTGTATCGGCCGCGGTTGACCGGCAGATCCTTGCCCCACCAGTTCGGGTTGCGCTTCAGGGTGATGAACCGGCCGGTCTCGACCCGGTCGACGACATAGGGGCCCGATCCCACCGGCACGGTGCGGGTGTCATTGGCGAAATCCTTGCCCTGCCATTGCGCGCGTTCGAGGACGGGCCGCATCCCCATGATCAGCGGCAGCTCGCGGTCGGGTTCGGTGAAGGTGATGCGCAGGCTGCGCGGGCCGGTCTGCGCGATCTCCTTCACCTTGCGCCAGACGTTCTGATAGCGCGGATGGCCGAGCGTGCCGAGCGTGCGATAGGACCAGATCACGTCATCGACCGTCACCGGATTGCCGTCCGAGAACCGCGCCTCGGGTCGCAGGGTGAATTCGACCCATGAGCGGTCGGGCGCGGTCTCGACGCTTTCGGCGAGCAGCCCGTAAAGCGTGAACGGCTCGTCGATCGAGCGCGCCATCAGCGATTCGGCGACGTAATTCGCGATGCCCTGTGCCGGCCGTCCGGCGAGGATCCAGGGGTTGAGCGAATCGAACCGCCCCGATTCGCCGAACCGGATGGTGCCTCCCTTCGGCGCCTGAGGATTGGCATAGGGCAGGTGATCGAAGTCCGCGGGCAGGGCGGGCAGCCCATACATCGCGATTCCCGCCGCCGGACCGAGTGCCGCATCCATGCCCGAGCCGGTCGTGTCTGCACCAGCAAGCCTTGGGCAAAATGCCAGCGCGAGCGCCACGAGGGCGCAGCCGAAGTGCCGCCAGTTCATTCGTTCCGTCCTGCCCGGTTTGTCGTTGTTATGTCGCGAGGCTACCGTTCAGGGAGAGCATGCGCAAACTTTTCCCTTGGATGCGGGCGGGTCTCGGCTTATAAAGGGCTCACTGCTCGATAGGTTTCTTGCCTGTATGAAACCTGCCTCATGACTTGACGCCCGCCTTGCGCGGGCGTCTTTTTCTTTTCAGGCTTGGAAAATCCGGGAAATGTGCAAGCCCGCAGCGGCCTTGCATCGGGTGTGCTCTGTCCGGCACCACAGGCCGGGCAGAGCGGTCGCGCTTTCGTCTCAGGCGGCGAGTTCGGCGGCGATGGCCGCAGCCAGCCGGGCATTGTTCAGCACCAGCGCGATATTCGTCTCGAGCGAGCGGCCTTCGGTCAGCTCGAAGATCCGCGCGAGCAGGAAGGGCGTGACTTCCTTGGCGTGGATATGCTGCGCCGCGGCCTCGGCCAGCGCCTGCTCGATCACCGGGTCGATCACCTCATGCGGGATTTCGGCCTCAACCGGGACCGGGTTCGCGACGAGCTGCCCGCCCGACAGTCCGAGCGCGCGGCGCATAGTCTGGGCGCGGGCGATCTCGGCCGCGCTGTCCATCCGCAGCGGCGCCTTCAGCCCCGAGCTGCGCGACCAGAACGCCGGGAACTCGTCCTGACCGTAGGCGATGACCGGCACGCCATCGGTCTCCAGCACCTCGAGCGTCTTCGGCAGATCGAGGATCGCCTTCGCGCCCGCCGCGACCACCGTCACCGGGGTGATGCCAAGTTCCGCCAGATCGGCCGAGATGTCGAAGCTCGTCTCGGCACCGCGGTGCACGCCGCCGATGCCGCCGGTGGCAAAGACCTTGATCCCCGCGAGATCGGCGCAGATCATCGTCGCCGCGACCGTGGTGGCACCCCAGGCGCCCTTGGCGAGGCAGACCGCCAGATCGGCGCGGCTGACCTTCATCACGTCCTTCGCCCTGGCGAGGGCATCCAGCTCCTCGCCGGTCAGGCCGATGTGGATCTGGCCGCCGAACACCGCGATGGTGGCGGGCACGGCGCCATGGGCGCGGATCTCGGCCTCGACGCGGCGGGCGGTCTCGACATTGCTCGGGAAGGGCATCCCATGGGTGATGATCGTCGATTCGAGTGCGACGACGGGCTTTCCGGCATCGAGGGCGGCGCGCACTTCGGGCGCGAAGGCGAGGGGGGCGGTCACGGGTGTCATGAGGCGATATCTCCTGAAACGTAGCGGGCTGCGGCGGCGATGGCCTGTTCGAGCGCCGTGGCGCGGTCGGCGCCCTGACGCTCGGCCACGACATGGGCCGCCATGAACGTGTCTCCGGCGCCGGTCACGCGGGTGACCATGACGGCGGGCGGGGCGAGGGACAGAACCGCGGGGCCGGGCAGGCCGGTCGCGCCGCAGGCGGCCGCGCGGCCGCCATCGGTGACCAGAACGCGCTTCGCGCCGCGCGCGAGCATCCCTTCGGCCGCGGCGACGGCATCGTCAAACCGGCGCTGGCAGATGATCCCGGCTTCTTCGAGGTTCACATAGAACGTCACCCGCGGATGGCCGAGCAGCGGGATCAGCCGTTCGGCCTTGCCCGGGCTCGCCGGCGCGACGCGCAGATCGGCGGCCGCGAACAGGGGCGAGCGCGCGATCTCGGCGATCAGCGCCTCGGTCAGATTGCCGTCGAGCGCGACCGGCCCCGACCACGGCTCCGCGGCGGAGCCAAGCCGCCCGTCCGCAAGCGGACGCAGGATCTTGTCGCCCGCCGCTTCGAGGGAATGCGCGTCCGCGATCGCCGCGATCAGCCCGTTGGCGGCCTCGACGGCCATGTAGCGATCCGTCGGCAGGTCGTCCGAGCGGTAAAGACAGTCGCAGTCGATCCCCATCAGCGCGGCGGCATTGACCAGCTCGTCGCCCGCCGGATCGCGGCCGATGGCGCTCAGCACCGCCGGGCGCAGCCCGAAGCGGGTCAGCGTCATCGCGATGTTCATCGCGACGCCTCCCGGCAGGCGGGTGATCCGCCCCGGCACGTCGGCCCCGAGCTGCATGTTCACCGGCGAGCGCCCGATGATGTCCCACAGGACCGAGCCGATGCACAGAATATCCGCTGCCATCCGCGATGATCCTTCCGAAAACGTTCACGACTTTCGCGCCCCGAACGCCGGAGCGAGGCGCCGGTCTAGCGCAAACCCCCGCCCGGTGCAAACCCCTGCCGCGCGGCCTTCGGCGCGCCCCGACGCACGTCTGCGCGAGAGGCCCTTTCCCTTTCGCTTTGCCCCAAATATCCCGGGGGTGAATTGGCCGACAGGCCAAGAGGGGGCAGCGCCCCCGCCTTCCCAGATCTTCGGGCCAGATCTTCGGGCCTTGATTTCCTGCGCCTTCGCGCCTGAAATCCCGCTCATCCACCCTTGCCAACCCCCATCGCCCCCGCTATACGGCAGCCACTTCACAGGCGGAGGCGGGCCTTCGGGGGAGACATCCCCGACAGGTCCACCGGTTGGGAGAGATCCCTGATCCTCCGCCAAGGCGCAAACCGGAAAGGACAAGACATGGCGCTTCCCGAATTCACCATGCGTCAGCTGCTCGAAGCTGGCGTTCACTACGGTCACCAGACGCAGCGTTGGAACCCCCGCATGGGCGAGTTCATCTACGGCGAGCGGAACGGCATCCACATCATCGACCTGACCCAGACCGTCCCGATGCTGGACCAGGCTCTGCAGGTCATCCGTGACACCGTCGCCAAGAACGGCCGCGTGCTGTTCGTCGGCACCAAGCGTCAGGCCTCGAAGGCCGTCGCCGATGCCGCCGAGAAATGCGCCCAGTATTACATGAACCACCGCTGGCTCGGTGGCACGCTCACCAACTGGAAGACCGTCTCGCAGTCGATCCAGCGCCTGAAGAACATCGACGAGGTCCTCGCGGCCGGCGCCGAAGGCCTGACCAAGAAAGAGCGTCTCCACATGGAACGCGAGCAGGTCAAGCTGCAGGCGTCGCTCGGCGGTATCCGCGAAATGGGCGGCCTGCCGGACCTGCTGTTCGTGATCGACGTGGGTAAAGAAGACCTCGCCATCCAGGAAGCCAAGAAGCTCGGCATCCCGGTCGTGGCCGTCGTCGACACCAACTGCTCGCCCAAGGGCGTTGACTATGTGATCCCGGGCAACGATGACGCCGCGCGCGCCATCTCGCTCTACTGCGACCTCGTGAGCCGTGCGGCTCTCGACGGCATGACCGCCCAGATGGGCGCTGCCGGCGTCGATCTCGGTGCCCTCGAAGAGGCTCCGGTCGAGGAAGAAGTCGAGGCCTGATCGCCCGATCCGGGGCCCCGCGGCGACGCGAGGCCCCTCATGTCATTTGACTGACATTGTGGCGTGATTGAACTCGCGCCGAAACATCCCAGATTTCAGGAGGCCGCTATGGCGATCACCGCTGCTATGGTGAAGGAACTGCGCGAAAGCACCGGCGCAGGCATGATGGACGCGAAGAAGGCTCTGACCGAGACCGATGGCAACATGGATGCCGCGGTCGACTGGCTGCGCACCAAGGGCCTCGCGAAGGCCGCGAAGAAGGCCGACCGCGTGGCGGCCGAGGGCCTCGTCGGCGTCGCCGTCGACGGCGGCAAGGGCGTCGCGGTCGAGCTGAACTCGGAAACCGACTTCGTCGCGAAGAACGCCGACTTCCAGAAGCTGGTCGCCGGTGTCGCCAAGGCTGCGCTCGACGCCGCTGACGTGGAAGGCCTGAAGGCCGCCTCGCTCGAAGGCAAGACCGTTGCCGACGCGCTGACCAACGCGATTGCCGTTATCGGCGAGAACATGACCCTGCGCCGGATGCAGAAGGTCGAGGGCGATGTGGTCGTCTCCTACGTCCACAACGCCTCGGCCACCGACATGGGCCGCATCGGCGTTCTGGTCGCGCTGAAGGGCAAGGACGAGTCGGGCATCGGCAAGCAGATCGCCATGCACATCGCCGCCACCGCGCCGCTCGCTCTGAACGAGGCCGCGCTCGATCCGGCGGTCGTCCAGCACGAGCTGGAAGTGCAGACCGCGAAGGCTCTGGAAGAGAACGCCAGCTCGGCGAAGCCGAAGCCCGAGCAGGTGATCCACAACAACATCATCCCGGGCCGGATGCGCAAGTTCCTCGAGGAAGTGACGCTTCTGAACCAGAAGTTCGTCATCAACCCCGACATCACCGTCGCCGAAGCTGCGAAGCAGGCCGGTGTCGAAGTCATCGCCTACGCGCGCGTTGCCGTGGGCGAAGGCATCGAGAAGAAGGAAGAGGATTTCGCTGCCGAGGTCGCCAAGACCATGGCCGGCGGCAACTGATCCATCCGATCCCGTCTTCGACGAACAGGCGCCGCATCTTTCGGGATGCGGCGTTTTCGTTTGCAGGCCGCCGATTCGCGTCGTTCCGGTTCGGATCGGCGGATAACACGGAGACCGGGTGGGGCGTGGAGGATTCTCGCGGTGCCACAACATCGGGCAAGATGTGACGGACAGCGCCAGAGCGAAATAAGATCGGCCCCGGGGAGCGAAATAGCTCCCCCGGGCCGGACCGGTTCCCCGGAGTGAGACGTCCGCCGGACCAATCCTCGACTTTCGCCCCTGTTCCTGGCCAAAGCCACCATTCACGGAACATTGATCATGATGATCGCGATGGCGGCGCTTGGCGAGTAAGGATTTCCCTACCTTTTGCGAAGGGCAGGCCTTTGCCCGCATTCCATTCCGCGATCCGCGTCCGTTCAGCCGCGGGGGGGCTGGCGGGACGGCGTGCCGGCCCTGACGGGGACGACGGGATAGAACAGCCGCTTTTGCAGCAGCGCCTTCACCGTAGCCTGAACCGTAGTATCGACGCGCATCGTCTCGCGAGCTAGACGCAGATGCTTTTCTACCGTGGCCGTGGTCAGGCCCATCAGCTCGGCGATATCGGCAATCGTCTTGCCATCGGCGACCCATTCCAGGACCTCACGCTGACGCACGGTCAGTTGCGTGACCGAGGACGGGAAAGGCAGGCTGGTGATCTTCAGATGCGTGACGGCATTGAGCACCGTCAGCTCCTGGCGGTTTCGGTCCCAGATCCGGTCAACATCGGCCTGGCTCAGCCCCGGCATCGCGCACAGGCTGATCCAGGCCAGCGCCCGCTTTGACAGGCCGCCGAAGCTGATGGTCAGCCCCGCCGTGGCGCCGAGCTGATGTTTCACCTCCAGCACGCGCCGCCCGCTTTGCGACAGCAGCCCCGCCGAGGCCCATTCGTTCAGCTGCGACCACAGCAGCGGCCCCTCGTGGCTCTCCAACCAGTGCAGAATCGGATTGGCGACAAAGATGTCCGGCTCTCCGAGCCGGTCGACATAGAGCGGGTCGTGGCTGTTGAGAATCAGCGCATCGCTTTCGTCGAACTTGCGCAGCTGCGTGCGAAACGGCACGAACCCATAGAGCAGCCGGTCGAAACCGTAATGGCGCATGGTTTCGCAATGACATGACCAGATCTGGTCGATGTCGTCGCTGGACAGCACGCGTTCGAGATATTCCAGCATTTTCCCCTGAAATCGTCGGTCGACCTATCAACTATGATACAGGTTCAGATCGGGTCGCAACGTCGTTCTATCAAGGCCGTGGTCCGGCCTTTTCAGGCCTGACGGCGTTGTGCCGCGCGCGCCTGCAGGGCAGGCAGCAAACCGCTGTGGTCATAGCCCGCATGGGCGGCCATCTGAACGATCTCGTCGATCGGGCGGCGGCCCGCCTCGGTCATCGCCCAGAGGTGCGACGACCGTGTGCCGGAGCGGCAATAGGCCAGCACCGGGCCGTCGAGTTCCGAGAGCGCTGCCCCGAACGCATCGGCGAGGTCGTCGGTCAGAAGACCGGGCTCGTAGGGAATGTAGCGGAAGGCGAGACCCGCGGCCTTCGCGGCTTCGGCCATCGCGGCACTGTCACGCTCTGGTCCGGCCTCTGCATCGGGGCGGTTGTCGATCAGCGCCCTGAACCCGAGGGCGGCAAGCTGCGCGACCTCTTCGGGTTCGATCTGGGGTGCGACGGAAAGCTCCGGCGTGATCTGGCGGATATCCATGGCTTTGCCTCTCAGTCTGGTCAGCCCCGGAGGGGGTGGAATTCAATCGCGCGAACCATCGCGCGGACGGCGCCGATGTTCAAGCGCCGCCGGGCGTCAGCGCCGAGACGAGCCCCGCAAGCTCGCGATAATCCGAAAAGGCCACTTCGGGGCTCAGGTCGGCGACCGGGGTCTTGCGATAGCCCTCGGTGAACAGGGCGAAGGGCAGGCGCGCTGCCCGGGCGGTCGCGGCGTCGGTCTCGCTGTCGCCGACATAAAGCACCGGCCCGCCGCCGAGTGCGTCAAGCGCATGGACCAGCGGCGCGGGATCTGGCTTGCGCACCGGAAGACTGTCGCCGCCGACCACCACCGGAAACATCGCGTCGAGCCCGAAGTGATCGAGCACCGCGCGTGCGGGTTCCACCGGTTTGTTGGTGCAGATCGCCATCGGGTGGCCCTGGGCATGAAGCGCGGCCAGAACCTCGGCGACATGCGGAAACAGCACGGTCAGATCGACGGCATGGGCGTAGGCGTCGTTGAAGGCGCGGCTCATCGGCCGGCGCTTCGGGCCGTCGGGGTCTTCGCCCACGGCACTCAGCAGCGCGCCGATCAGATGCGGCACGCCGCCGCCGATGAAGCCGCGCACCGTCTCGAAAGGCAGCTCCGGCAGCCCGATGGCCGCCAGAGCGAGGTTCGAGGTCGCGTGGATGTCAGGCGCGGAATCGACGAGCGTCCCGTCCAGATCGAAGATCAGCGCGACCGGCCGGGCCATTCAGAGCGCCGCCTCGGCCGCGGCGCGGATGGCGCGGATGTTCTCGCCATAGACCTCGGGCTTCGCGACCGAACCGCCGCGGAACACCGCAGACCCCGCGACGAACACATCCGCCCCGGCCGCCGCCATCAGCGGTGCGGTCTCGGGCGTCATGCCGCCGTCGATCTCGATATGGATCGGGCGGTCGCCGATCATCGCGCGCAGCGCCTTGACCTTGGCGACCTGGCTTTCGATGAACTTCTGCCCGCCGAAGCCCGGGTTGACCGTCATCACGCAGACGAGGTCGATCATGTCGAGCAGGTATTCCACCCCGTCGAGCCCGGTGCCCGGATTGATCGCCAGACCCGCCTTGCAGCCCGCGCCGCGGATCGCCTGCAGCGTGCGGTGGATATGCGGACCGGCTTCGAGATGGGCCGAGATCACATCGGCCCCCGCCTCGGCGAAAGCGTCGATATAGGGATCGACCGGGGCGATCATCAGATGCACGTCCATGACCGTTCGCACATGCGGACGGATCGCACGGCACATCTGCGGCCCGAAGGTCAGGTTGGGCACGAAATGCCCGTCCATCACGTCGACATGCACCCAGTCGGCGCCCTGCGCCTCGATCGCCTCGATCTCGCGACCGAAGTCGGCGAAATCGGCCGAGAGGATCGAGGGCGCGATCTTCACGCGGCGGTCGAAGGTCATGCTCATGCCTTCGGCCCCTTGAAGGCGTCGTCAGCTGCGGCGCCGGCGGCCTTCGCGTCCTTGTGGTAGGCTGCGATGCGGGCGACTTCGTGGGCGGCGCCGAAGACGAAGGGGGTGTGGACGTGCAGCGCCTCGGGCGTCAGATCGAGGATGCGGGTCACGCCGTCGGTGGCCGCACCACCCGACTGCTCGATCATGAAGGCGATGGGGGCGCATTCGTAGAGGTAGCGCAGGCGGCCCTTCTCATAGCCCTTGCGCCGGTCGCCCGGATACAGGAACACGCCGCCGCGCTTCAGGATGCGCTCGGCATCGGCGGCCAGCGCCGCGACCCAACGCATGTTGAAGTTGCGCCCGCGCGGGCCGGTCTCGCCGGCCTGCAGATCGGCGATATAGGCGGCGATGGCCTCGTCCCAGTGCCGCGCGTTCGAGGCGTTGACGGCGAATTCCTTCACCGTCTCGGGCAGCGGCTTCATCTTGCCGAGCGCCTTGAAGTCGCGGCTGTCGGGGTCGAGGGTGAACTGATACACGCCGTCGCCGAAAGTGACGATCATCGTGCACTGCGGCCCGAACACCACCACGCCGCCGGCGAGGATGTCAGAGCCCTTGCGCAGGAAGCTCTTCTCGGCCGTCTCGGCGGCCGGGAAGATCGCGAAGATCGTGCCGATGGAGGCGTTGACGTCGATGTTCGACGAGCCGTCGAGCGGGTCCATCGCCAGCGCCAGGCTGTTCGGGCCGACCGGGCCGAAGGTGGCGAAATCGTCCTCTTCCTCCGAGGCGAAGAAGGCGACGGCAGAGCCGCGCAGCTCGGCCGCATAGGCCTCGTCGGCGATGACGTCGAGCGCCTTCTGCCCGTCGCCGCCCGCGTTCACGCCGCGCGAGGCCGACAGATCGCCGTCGATGCCGTTGCGCGCGATGCGGTGCTGAAGCTCAGCCGCGACCTTCGCCAGCCGCTGCATCACATCGGCAAGTTCGGGCGTCAGCGACAGTCCGTCGAGTTCGAGAGCCATGTCAGTTCCTCCAAATCCGGCCAAGCCGGGCAGATCGGGCGCGGGCGGCGGGTCGGGCCGCTCGGGTGTGTTTCGCCCTGCTGATAGCGTCTTTTGGGGCAGGGGCGCAATGCTTTGCCGGGGGGGACGGCCCGATATGGCAAGGGCCTGCCGCCGGATCCCCCGGCGACAGGCCCCTGTCGGTTTCGCAAGGCGGGCTTACTTGCCCAGACGGGTGCGCAACCCCTTGGTAATCAGCCGCGTCAGATCGGCATAATTGCCGTCGAAATGGTGACCGCCTTCCAGTTTGATCAGCTCATAGCCCTTTTCGGCCGGCAGGCTGTGACAGGCATCGTCGTCGTCGCCCTCGCCGTAAAGGCACTGCACCAGCGTGGGCTGAATCTGGGCGAGGTCATCGGTCGGATCGTTCTTGCTGCCGCTCGACATGCCGAGCCAGCCATCGACGTGGATCACGTAATCGCGCTCATGCGTCAGCCCGAGCAGGGTCAGCTGCGAGACCGAGGATTTCTGCGCCTCGGGCAACAGGTTGTAGGTCGCAGGCAGGATGTCGGCGCCGAAGGAATAGCCGATCAGCAGCACGTGACGCACGCCCCAGGCCTTCTGGTAATGCTTCATCACCTTGACCAGATCGTCGGCCACGTCCTGCGGGTCACGCTCGTTCCAGAAATAGCGCAGCGAATCGAAGCCGACGACGGGGATGTTCTCGGCCACCAGCGCCTTGCCGATCTCGCGGTCGATGTCGCGCCAGCCGCCGTCGCCCGAATAGATCACCGCCAGCGTGTCGAGCGCGGGCTTGTCGACCGGCAGCACGGTCAGCGGCAGGTTCAGGGGTTCCGTCTCGGCTTTCGAGACACGGGCGATCTCGGCGTCGATCGCGGACGAAAGCGCCTTCGCCGGATCCGCGGTCGAGGTTTCGACGGTGACACGAGGGAAGGCCTTGGCCATGTCCTTCGTATAGGCGAGCGCGGCCGGGTCGGCGCCCTTGGCGAAGACCGCGTCGATGTCGATGTTCATGTCGCCCTTGACGAAGTCGTAAACGGTATGGTCGCCCTCGGCGTGATAGGCGGCGTCGGTGCACAGCGGCGCCTTCAGCACGATGCCCTTGGCCGGGTTCACCGCGACGATGCCCGCGACCGTCGAGGCCGGCATCTGCGAGCCGTAGGAGAAGGCGAGCGCCGCGCCCTCGCCGGTGCCGGCGATGATGGGCGTGCGGTATTCGCCGTTGCTGTCGGCCTGAAGCCGCTTCGACAGTTCCTCGATGTCCGAGATCGCATAGGCGCAGGTATCGTCGTCAGGGTGCTTTTCGAGCCCCGCGAGATAGGACGGCAGATCGAGGCCGATCACCGCGACGCCGCGCTTTTGCAGCGCCTGCGCTTCGGTCTCGTCGGTCGCGCTCCATCCCGCGATGTCCGAGATCAGGAACACCACATCCGAGGGCTGGCCGTCGGGCTGATAGACCCGCGGCGCGACGATGGTGCCGGAATCGAAGTTCGCCGGCGGCCGGTCGGTTGCGGCGACGGTATCGGCGTCGTCGGCCGCGCCGGTCTGATCGGCGGCGGGTTGCCCGGCTGCCGGCTGATCGCCGGTTGCCGTGGCGCTGTTCCCGGCGGGAGCCGCGGCCTGGGCCGGCGCTGCCGTTTGCTCGGGTGTGCCCTGCGCCAGCGCGGGCAGGGCCGGCACCAATGCGCAAAGCAGGGCCAGGGCTGAGGATTTCATTTTCCGACGACTCCCTTGAGGCCGCCCCCGATGAGCAACGTGACATCCACGAGCGCGGAGACGGGTGACATCTGTCCGCCCACGACCAGGTAGCGCGGCTCCCAGTCGGGGTTATACTTGGCCTTGAAGGCACGCAGTCCCTTGAAGTTGTAGAACCGCTCGCCATGGGTGAAGATCGCCTGGCCGACATGGTTCCACACCGGCGCCGAGGCATGGGTGGCAAAGCCCGACAAGGGCGCCATCCCCAGGTTGAAGTGACGATAGCCCGCCTCTTTCATCGCGACGAACAGGCTGACGAACAGAAAGTCCATCGCGCCCTTCGGGGCATCGTCGGCAAAGCGCATCAGATCGACCGTCGCTTCCTCGCGCGTGTCGGTGACCATCAGCGTTGCGAAGGCGACGATGCGCTCGTTTGCGCGCAGCACCGCGACCGGCTGCGAGGCGACGAAATCGCGCTCGAACCGGCCAAGCGCGAAGCCCTTCTCGCGCACTTCGTGGTGTGCGAGCCAGGTGTCCGAGATCGCCTGCAACGCGTCGAGAACCGCAGGCACTGCCTCGGGCTCCAGCACCTCGAGGCGCATCCCTTCGCGCAGGCCCTTGTTCAGTGCGCGGCGCGGCTCGCCCCAGCGGCTGGTTTGCAGGTCCATCGCGCTCAGATCAATGCGCGCCATCTCGCCGAGCTTCAGCGCCCGCAGTCCGACGTCGGCGAAGGCCGGCAACAGATCCGGGGTGACCTGATAGAAAGCCGCGCGCCCGCCAGCGGCGCGCGCGGCCTCGACGAAGCGCCAGATCAGCTCCGGCTTCGCGTCAGGAGCGCCGATCGGGCCGAACAGGCTGATCCAGGACCGACCCTGAACGCCATACATCAGGAAGGCGCGCCCGTCCTCGGAGAACATGATGCTCTTGTCGCCCATCCGCACCAGATTCGCGGCGCTGTCGTCCTGGGTGCGGGCGATCTCGATGGCGCGGGCGATCTCTTCGGCGGTGGCGATCTCGGGGTGGGCGCGGGCAGGGCGCAGCAGGCTGGCGAAGGCGATCAGCGCCGCGACCAGCGTCACGCCCAGCATCGCGCGCAATCCGCGCGGCGCCTCGTCCGAGAACTCGAACTGCCACCACAGCGCACGGCTGTAATCGACATCGCGATAGACGAAGAACAGGATCGTCACCGCCGCGATCAGGATCACCGCGATGGCTCCGATCCAGACCGTGGTCAGCGGCTCGGCGAGCAATGAGGCCGGCCGCGAGAAGCTGCGCCGGTTCAGAACGAGCCCGAGGATCAGCACGCCGAGCACCGCGGCCTCCCAGGCGGCGAAGGCCTTCGGGATCGCCAGCACCATCGCCAGCGCAGCGATGATCAGCCCGGCCCAGAACGCACCGTCAAGCCGGTTCACCAGCCCGCGCGCCACCACGATAAGCAACAGACCGAGAATCGAGGACAGGAAATGCGCCGCCTCCAGCAGCTGGATCGGCACGAAGGTGTTCGCCGCCAGCCAGTCGAGATTGCTTTGCGGCGTCGGCAGCACCGACGAGAACACCAGCATCACCCCGCACAGCAGCGCCAGCATCGCCAGGAGCGGCGGGATGACCGCGGCGGAAAGCGGCCGGGTCCAGATTTCGGCCACCGTGTCGCGGTATTCGAGAAGTTCCGTCGCGGCGAGCGCCAGCACCGCCAGCAGCAGGGGCAGCACGTGATAAATCAGCCGGTAGAGCACCAGCGAGCCGATCACCGCATCGGTCGGTGCGGTCGGGCCGAGCCCGCCGAGGATCACCGCCTCGAACACGCCGAGGCCCGCCGGCACGTGGCTGAGCACCCCGAGCCCGATGGCGATGCAGTAGAGCGTCGCGAAGGCCGGCCAGCCGATGCCGATGTCGGGCGGCAGCAGCACGTAGAGCACGCTTGCCGCCGCGGCCACATCGCCCGCGGTGACCAGGAACTGCATGGCAATCTCGCGCAGACTCGGCAGCTTCGCGGCGATCGCGCCGCCGGCCTCGACCGATTCGAGATGTTCGCGCGTGCGCCAGGCCAGCAGCACCCCCGCCAGCACCGCCAGCAGCACCGCCACCGCCCCGATGCGCAGCGTCTTCGCGTGATAGCCGGTGAAACCCGCCACCTGATCGGCGAAGAACAGCAGCGAGATCCCGCTCAGTGCGGACAATCCCACGCCGAAGGCGATGGTGATGAAGGCGACGACATGGGCAGTTTCCTCGCCGCTGAGGCCGAGCCGGCCATAGCCGCGAAACCGGATCGCGCCGCCCGACAGCGCGCCGAACCCGGCGGTATTGCCGACCGCATAGGCGCTGAACGACACCGCCGCCACCGGGCCGAGCGGCAGCCGGTGCCCGATGTGATCGAGCGCATTCAGATCGTAGCGCACCAGGAACACGAAGCTGATCGCGGTGAAGGCGATCGCCAGCAGAAGATCTGGCCAGCGGGTGGCGGAAAGGGCCGCCAGCACGTCGTCATAGCGCACGTTGCGGGTGATCCGTGTCAGCGCCATCGCCACGGCCACGAAGGCCAGCGACGACAGCACCGCAAGAAGGGTATTACGGTTGCGCCGCAGCCAGAAGCTTGCCGTCTCGGAAACGATTTTCATGGGAATTCGCAGAGAGGAGGACGGGGAAAACGCCGCGACACGACGAGGTTGGCGCGACATTGTGCGAGGTGGCCGGAAACGGCAAATCACGACTGCATCATCTTCACACGACAGTTCGTGATCTGACAAGGGGCTGAGGCGGCGGGTGGTTACCCAAGTCCTGTCGCCGGCCCCGGGCGTCGCGGCCGCGGCCGGCGGTGCAGGGCGTTCGGGGCAGGGCGGTCAGGGCACGTGATGCAGCCATTCAGGGTCCGAGAACTTGCCCGCGGCAAGGGTTTCGGCGGCGGCGATCTCGTCTGCACTCAGCGCTCCGATCCGTCCGCCATGCAGGTCGATGAAAGTGTCGGTCATGCGCCGGATCACCTCGGCCCGGTCGAGGCCGGTCTGGCTGCGCACCGGATCGACGCGTTTTGCCGCGCTCGCGATGCCCTTGTCCGAAATCTTCTCGCGCCCGATTCGCAACACCTGGGTCATCTTTTCGGCATCCATGTCATAGGCCATGGTGACGTGATGCAGCACCGTGCCGCCCATGTAGCGCTTCTGTGCCGCTCCGCCGATCTTGCCTTTGGAACTGGCGATGTCGTTGAGCGGCTTGTAAACCGCATCCACCCCCATCGCGTTCAGCGCCTTGAGCACCCAGGCATCGAGGAAGGCGTAGGATTCGGCAAAGCTCTGCCCGTCGACCAGTTCGGCCGGGGCATAGAGCGAATAGGTGATCGCCGTGCCCGGTTCGACGAACATCGCCCCGCCCCCGGTGACGCGGCGCACCACGGTCACGCCGAGGCGCTCCGCCGCTTCCATGTCGACCTCGTTCTTCAGCGACTGGAAATTGCCGATGATGATCGCCGGGCGCTCCCATTCCCAGAACCGCAGCGTCGGCGCGCGCAGGCCGGCGGCCACCTCGCGCGCCAGAACGTCATCGAGTGCGAGGTGCATCGCCGGCGCGACGGGAGTGCCGGGCAGGATCTCCCATTCGAAATCGCGCCAGCCCTTCGCCACGCCAAGCGCGCGGCGCACCGCGATGGCGACGGATTCGACGCCGAAGCCGATCAGCGCCGCCCCGGGGCGCAGGGCGGTGCGCATCGCGCCGACCATCGCCTCGGCCCCGGTGGGCGCGGTCGCGAGCGCGGCGTCCATCCCCTCCAGCGCGGCCCGCAGATCGTCGAGCGCTTCGGGCGGTTCGAGAAAGAAATCGCCCGAGATCCGCACATCGCTCAGTCGCCCGTCGCGGACCTCCAGATCCGCCACCACCAGCTTGCCACCGTGGACCTTGTATTCGCCGTGCATCGCCCGCCTCCGCTGTCCTTCGATGCGAGTGCTAGCCGTGCCGCGGGCGCGCGGCAACAGCTTTGAGCGGGGAGCCCGCGGCATGATGGCCGGTCGGGCCGGGCAGGCTGGACTTTGAGCGGGCTTGGGCGGAAGGTGCAGATATCGCCACGGCTTCGCGCACAGGCCGGAGCGCGGCGCAACCAAAAGAACGACAGACGGGGGAAGCGGCATGAAAGCCATCATCATCGGTGCCGGCATGGGCGGTCTGAGCGCGGGGATCGCGCTCAGGCGCATCGGCTGGGAGGTCAGGGTCTATGAGAAGGTGCGCGAGATCCGCCCGGTCGGCGCGGCGATCTCGGTGTGGTCGAACGGGGTGAAATGCCTTAACTATCTCGGCCTCGAACGGCAGGTGGCGGCGCTTGGCGGGATGATGGAGGACATGGCCTATATCGACGGGCTGAGCGGCGAGACGATGTGTCAGTTCTCGCTCGACCCGCTGGTGAAACAGGCCGGTCAGCGCCCCTATCCGGTCGCCCGCGCCGAGCTTCAGGACATGCTGATGGTCGAGTTCGGCCGCGAGGATGTCACCCTGGGCGCGAAGCTGGTCGGGCTCGAGGATGACGGCACCACGGTCACCGCGCATTTCGAGGACGGATCGAGCGACACCGCCGATCTGCTGATCGGGGCGGATGGCGCGCATTCGGTGGTGCGCCCCTATGTCCTCGGCCACGAGAGCACACGCCGTTACGCGGGTTACGTCAACTGGAACGGCCTCGTCGCGATCGACGAAAGCATTGCGCCCGCGCGGCAATGGACGACCTTCGTGGGCGAAGGCAAGCGCGTCTCGATGATGCCGGTCGCGGGGGGGCGGTTCTACTTCTTCTTCGACGTGCCGCTGCCCGAGGGCCTTGCGGCCGACCGTGCCGCGACGCGCGAGACCCTGCGCGCGGCCTTCGCCGGCTGGGCCGATCCGGTGCAGCGGCTGATTGACCTGATCGAGCCCGAGCGCACCAACCGCGTCGAGATCTTCGATATCGAGCCGTTCCATACCTGGACCCGCGGCCGGGTGGCGCTTCTGGGCGATGCGGCGCATAACACCACGCCCGACATCGGGCAGGGCGGCTGCGCGGCGTTCGAGGATTCGGTGGCGCTGGCGATTGCTTTGCAGACCAACACCCTCGGTATCGAGGACGCGCTGAAACGCTACGAGAAGAAGCGCACGACGCGTGCGGCGGGTCTGGTTCTGAAGGCGCGCCGGCGTTGCGAGGTTACCCACGCCCTCGATCCGGCCGCGACCGCCGCCTGGTATGACGAACTGCGCCACGAGGACGGCAGCCGCATCATGCACGGCATTTTGTCCTCGATCGAGGGCAATGTCCTCGACTGAGCCGGAGTCCCGGGGCCGGGGGTGCGGGGGGGCAGGGTGCCCGGGTCTTCCGGAGGCTTGCGCCGCTGCCCCGTGCCCTGTATCGAGACGAAGGCCCCGTTCGCGGGGCTCTTGCCGGCGTAGCTCAGTGGTAGAGCGGCGATCTTGTAAGTCGAGGGTCGGGGGTTCAAATCCCTCCGCCGGCACCAGCTTTGAAAAGCCCTGTCTGCGGCTGGCGTGTATTCCCGTAAATACAAATACTTGTGTCACCCGTTGGGGGCTTTCGCGCGTGCGTATCGGTCAGAAATGCGCATCTGTTTACGCATGAATTTCGCCGCATGCGTAAAGATGGCGACGATCCGAAAACTGAATGACAAGTGGCGAAAGAGATCGCCGAATGTCGCGACCGGCGCGCGCGTTCCACCGAGCAGGATCGGCGGCAGCCCGAAATGCAGATCAAGCGAAAACCAGGGCTTGCAGCGCGATGGCGGATTATCGTGCTTCCGATGGCAACTTCCTGGCCTGGACTGGCAACTTTATCAGTCTCCTGACACCAGTCAGATGGTTGCCACGATTATCCGTTAATGCGTATTATGTAACCAAACCGAGCGCCACCTTTACCGGATCGTCATAATATTCCGGACCCGAGGCCCGGTGTTCGCCCAAACTCACACTGGCGAACCGGCTGATGCCAGCCTTCGGCTTGACAGATCCCGGTCCTGTCCGGAACACTGCACCGGCGCCGGACGGACCGGCGGCAGCGCGATCCCTCAGCGGCGGAGACCCCCCATGTGCGGATGTTCAGCCTTGGGTTCCCATGTCCAGTCTTCCGGCTTCCGGCCGGAGATGCTGCGCCAGTCGTGGCTGCGCTCGCAGGCGTCCGGCGGGCTCGATCTGCGCACCCAGGCCCCGGAGCTCAGCCGCGAGGCCTTCAGTCTGGCGCTTGATCGTGCCGGCCGGTTGCGTCACGCCGCGCGCGCCATGATGCAGCGCGCCGCCGGCCTGTTCGACGGCGGCGATGCCATGGTTCTGATCTGCGATCCCGAGGGCGTGGTCATCGAGGCTGGTGGCGCCGCTCCGGTCCTGCGCCGGGCTGAGCGCAACAATCTTCAGCCCGGCGGTTGCTGGAATGAAAATTCCATTGGAACCAATGCGATCGGGACAGCTTTGCATCTGCGCCAGCCGGTCACCATCTTGCAGGATGAGCATTTCTGCCCGGCGATCCGGCACTGGGCCTGTGCGGCCGTGCCATTGCGCGATCCGGCCGACGGCGCGCTTCTCGGGGTCGTCGATATTTCGGGCCGTCCCGGAGCGGCCTTCGGCGGGGCCGGCGCTCTGGCGACGACTTTGGGCTGGCAGATCGAGGCGACATTGCGCGAGGCCGATCACAACCGGCACCGGACCCTGATCGAGCTGGCGCTGTCCCTGCCGGCCTGCGCTGCACAGGATGCGCGCGTTCTGCTTGACCGTTTCGGCCATCGGGTCTGGGCGAGCCCCGGGCTTGCGGGGACCCTTCAGGCTTCGAAGCTGTCAGAGGACGCTCTGACACGGCTTGCCGAGCAGCGCGACGGCCGCAGCGATGTGCTGGCCGGACGTCTGCGGGCAGCTTTGCCCGGGGCCGATGTCGACCTGCTGACCTCGGCGACCGGAGAGCCGGCGGGGCTGGTGCTGACCCTGCCCGCCGCCGGTGCGACCGTCAGGCAAACCGACAGACGACCGGCCGCCCCGGCTCTGACAGCCGCCGTGTCAAAAGGTCAAAAATCCGAAGACGAAACGCTTTCCCTCGGGCAGATCGCTGCGGCCAGCCCGGTTCTGGCACCATTGTGCGCCACGGCGCGGAAATTCCATGACCGGGGGATCGCGCTGTGTCTGGAGGGCGCGGCGGGCACCGGCAAGACCACCCTCGCCCGCGCGCTTCATGCCGGGGTCAGCGGCGCGCTGCGCCCGTTCGTGCGTCTCGATTGCGCCACGCTGGACTCCGACACGCTGCGCCAGGCATTGAACGGCACGGCCGGCGACGCGCCGGAGGGGCTGCACCTGCTGAACCGGGGCGGAACCCTGTGCCTGTCCGAGCCCGCCCGCACCCCGGCGGAGGCCCAGCCGATGCTCGCTCAGCTGCTCGAGCGGCTGACCCGTGGCGGCAGCGTGCCGGTGCGGCTGATCGCGCTCAGCACCGTGCCGCTGGCCGAGGCCGTAGCTCAGGGCCGGCTGCTGCGCGAATTGCAGCTGCGTTGCGCGGGAGCGGTGATCCGTCTGCCCGGTCTGGCCGAACGACGCGGCGAGATCGGTGCGCTGCTGGGGCACTTCGCCCGGCAGATCGCCCCACCTCCGGCCAGACCGCTGCGGTTTTCCGCCGCGGCGCTGCGCGCGCTCTGTGCGCATGACTGGCCCGGAAATCTGTGGGAAATGCGCGATCTGGTCCGCGCGCTCGATGCGGTGCCCCCGGAGACGACAGATGGCCCCGCCCGCCTCGTCGAGCTGCCCGACCTGCCCGCCCGGATCTGTGCCGCTGCCGCGCCGGGCAGCAGCCGCCTGCACGAGCATGAGAAAGCCGCGGTTCTGGCGGCGGTCGCGGAGGCGCAGGGAAATCTCAGCCGGGCGGCGCGCGCCCTCGGGATCGCGCGCTCGACGCTGTATCTGAAACTCGGTCAGTATGGGCTGCGGCGCTGATCCGCGCACGGGCGGGAGCTGTCCGAAAATCGGACGGTTTCGCCCTGCCGCGGCCCTTCCCGAGTGCCCCCGACCGCCCCTATCCTGTGGTTCGACACTGCATGTCTCAATCGAGTGAGGAGGCTCCGATGAAAGCTCTGGTTTACCAAGGTCCGGGTCAGAAAGACTGGATCGAGAAGGACAAGCCGACGATCCTGAAACCCACCGACGTGATCGTGAAAATCACCAAGACCACGATCTGCGGCACCGATCTGCATATCCTCAAGGGCGACGTTCCGGCGGTGACCCCGGGGCGCACGCTCGGTCACGAAGGCGTGGGCATCGTCGAAGAGGTCGGCGCTGCAGTTGCCAACTTCAAGCCCGGCGACGCGGTGCTGATCTCCTGCGTCACCTCCTGCGGCAAATGCGCCAACTGCAAGCGCGGGCTCTACTCGCATTGCGACGATGGCGGCTGGATCCTCGGCCATCTGATCGACGGCACGCAGGCCGAATACGTGCGCATCCCGCATGGCGACAACTCGCTCTACCCGATCCCGGAGGGCGCCGATGAAGAGGCGCTGGTGATGCTGTCGGACATCATGCCGACCGGCTTCGAGATCGGGGTGCAATACGGCCGTGTCAAGCCGGGCGACACCGTGGCGATCGTGGGCGCGGGACCGGTGGGCATGTCGGTGCTGCTGACCGCGCAGTTCTATTCGCCCGCGCGCATCGTGATGATCGACATGGACCCGGCGCGCCTCGCGCTGGCCCGGCAGTTCGGCGCGACCGACACGATTCAGGTCGGCTCCGAGGATGTCGTGGCGAAGGTCATGGAGATGACCGGCGGCCTCGGCGTCGATGTGGCGATCGAGGCGGTGGGCGTGCCCGCGACCTTCGATACCTGCCAGAAGATCGTCTCGGCCGGCGGCAGCATCGCCAATGTCGGCGTGCACGGCAAGCCGGTGGAGCTGCATATCGAAGAGCTCTGGATCAAGAACATCAACATTTCGATGGGGCTGGTGAATACCAATACCACGCCGATGCTGCTGAAAACTCTGGGCACCGGCAAGGTCGACCCCTCGAAGCTGGTCACCCACCGCTTCGGGCTGAACGAGATGCTTGCCGCCTATGAGGTGTTCGGCAACGCCGCGCGCGAGAAGGCGATGAAAGTGATCCTGAGCGCCTGAGCCCGGCACCCGCACACAACAGCCCCGGCCGGATCTCGGCCGGGGTATCCCTTCCCCTCAGCCCAGCTTGCGCAACCGCGCGATCAGCGCCGAGGTATCCCAGCGGTGCCCGCCCATCGCCTGGACTTCCTTGTAGAACTGATCGACCAGCGCGGTCAGCGGCAGGCTCGCGCCGGTGTCGTCGGCCGTTGCCAGACAGATCCCCAGATCCTTGCGCATCCAGTCGACCGCGAAGCCGAAATCGTATTTCCCCTCCGCCATCGTCCCGGCACGGTTCGACATCTGCCACGAGCCCGCCGCGCCCTGGCTGATCGCGGCCACGACCTCGGGAATCGCGAGCCCGGCCTTCTCGGCGAAATGCAGCGACTCGGCCAGCCCCTGAACCACGCCGGCGATGGCGATCTGGTTGCACATCTTGGTCAGCTGGCCGGCGCCGACATCGCCCATCCGACGGCAGGCCTTGGCATAGGCGGCGATCACCGGCTCGGCGCGGGCGTAATCGGCTTCGGAGCCGCCGCACATCACGCTGAGCGCGCCGCTCTCCGCCCCGGCCTGACCGCCCGAGACCGGTGCGTCGACATAGCCGAGCCCCTGCGCCGCGGCCACACCGGCCAGCTCGCGCGAGACCCGGGCCGAGACGGTGGTGTGATCGACGAAGACCGCGCCCGGTGCCATGCCGGAAAAGGCGCCGCCGGGGCCGGTGCAGACGGCGCGCAGATCGTCGTCATTGCCGACGCAGGCCATCACGAAATCGCATCCCGCAGCGGCTTCGGCGGGGGTGGGGGCGCTGGTCGCGCCGAACCGGGGGCCGAATTTCCCGACCCAGGCGGCGGCCTTCGCCGGGTTGCGGTTGTAGACCGTCACCGCATGGCCCGCCCCCGCCAGATGGCCCGCCATCGGAAACCCCATCACGCCCAATCCCAGAAAAGCCACCTTCGCCATGCACGTTCTCCTGATGGCGCGCCGGAAAACGCGCGTTGATCATCTGTCCCGGCTGACTTACTAACGCCCCTGCCCGTTCCGTCAACCGCAGCCGAGACCGATCCCGCATGTTCACCCTGTTTCGATGGCTGGTTCGCCTGATCGCCGGTCTTCTCGCGCTGATCGTGCTCGCCGGAGTGGCGATCTGGTATTTCGCGGCCCGCTCGCTGCCCGATTACAACGCCACCTATAGCGTCGGCGGTATCTCTGCCCCGGTCGAGATCGTGCGCTCGACCGAGGATGTGCCGCATATCTTCGGCGCGAATGACGAGGACGCCTATTTCGCCCTCGGCCTTGCCCATGCGCAGGACCGGCTGTGGCAGATGACGGTGCTGCGCCGCACCGTGCAGGGCCGGCTGAGCGAGGTGTTCGGCGCGAGCACGCTGCGCACCGACGAGCTGATGCGCCGCCTCGATCTTTACGGTGCGGCCGTGAAATCGGTGGCGGCACAGGACGCGCCCACCCGCGCCGCTCTCGAGGCCTATGCCCGCGGCGTCAATGCCTGGATCGAGCAGGTGAACAGCAAGGCTCTTGGCCGCGGTGCGCCCGAGTTCTTCGTGTTCGATGCTCCCATCGCTTACTGGACGCCGGCGGATTCGATCGCGATCCAGAAGCTCCTGGCCGCCGAAAGCTCTCCGGCGCTGCAAAACGAGGTGCTGCGCGCGCGAATCTCGCTGCTCGGTCAGGGCTGGGTGAATGACATTCTGCCCGACATGCCCGGCCAGAGCGTGCCGAAGGGGCCCGAGTATGGCGCGATCTTCCCGACCGTGCCGAAGCAGATGACCATCGAGGATACCGAGGCCCCGATGTCCCCCTTTCCGTCGCCGGCTCTGACCGCCCGGGCGAATGCCTTTGCCGCCGCCGCCCGTCGCTCGGCCGCCGGGGGCACGCTTCTGGCGAACGATCCGCAGATGGGGTTCACCACGCCGTCGTGGTGGTATCTGGCGCGGCTGCAGCTGAAATCGGGCGGCGTGATCGGTGCCACCATCCCGGGCATTCCCTTCATCCTCACCGGCCGGAGCGAGACTTTCGGCTGGGGCATCGCGCCCGCTTATGTCGACGATCAGGATCTGCATGTCGAGGAGCTGAACCCCTCGGACCCGACGCAATACCGCACGCCGGGCGGCTGGAAGCCGTTCGAGACCCGCCGCACCATCATCGAGGTCAAGGATGCCCAGCCCGTCACCATCACCCTGCGCTGGAGCGACAACGGCCCCGTCCTGCCGCCGAGCCATTTCAACCTGGCGGCGGTGACGCCTCCGGGGGCGGTGATGTCGCTCAGCTGGACAGCACTGTCGGAGAGCGACACCACGCTCAGCGCGATGCGGGCGCTGATGCAGGCGGGCAGCATCGACGCCGCGGTGAAGGCGGGCGCGGGCTGGGTCGCGCCGGCGATGGATGTGGTGCTCGGCGATCAGAAGAGTGTCGGGCGCGTCACCATGGGCGCGATCCCGCGCCGCGATCCGCGCAACGTGACCTTCGGGCGGATGCCCTCGCCCGGCTGGCTGCCCGAGGACCGCTGGCAGGGCACCCTGCCCTATGACGACACGCCGCGCGATCTGTCGCCGCAAGACGGCGTGGCGATGGCGACCGACGCGATGACGGTCAACCGCAGCTTCCCGGGCCATGTCAGCTATGACTGGGGCGACAGTCAGCGCATCCAGCGCCTGTCGCGCCTGATGGGCGAGCGCGAGGTGCATTCGCGCGAAAGTTTCATGTCGATCCAGCTCGATACGGTCAGCCAGGCCGCACGCAGCCTGTTGCCGCTGGTGGGCAAGGATCTGTGGTATACCGGCGCCCCGGCGCCCGAGGGCACGCCCGAAAGAATGCGTCAGCAGGCGCTCGGGCTGCTGGCGGCCTGGGACGGCGACATGAACGAGCATCTGCCCGAGCCGCTGATCTACGCCGCCTGGATGAAGGCTCTGCAAAACCGCATCATCCGCGATGAGCTGGGCCCGCTCGCTTCCGAGTTCGACCATCTCGATCCGCTGTTCATCGAACGGGTGTTCCGCAACACCGACGGTGCCGCGCGCTGGTGCGACGTGCTGCAATCGGCCCCGGTCGAGACCTGCACCGACATGGCGCGGATGGCGCTCGACGATGCGCTGATGCAGCTGAAGGCGAAATACGGACCCGATCTGCAAAGCTGGCGGTGGGGCGATGCGCATGAGGCGCGGCAAGATCACCCGCTGCTCGGCCGCGCGGCGTTCCTGAACTGGTTCGTCAACATCCGGCAATCGGTCTCGGGCGGTGATTTCACCCTCGCGCGCAACGCGACGGCGGGCGACGGGGCCGATCCCTTCGCCGCGGTCGCGGGTGCCGGCTATCGCGGCGTCTACGATTTCGCCGACCCCGACAGCTCGGTGTTCATCACCGCGACGGGACAGTCGGGCAATCCGCTCTCGGGCCATTACGACGATCTCGCGGGGCTGTGGCGGCGGGGCGAATACATCCCGATGTCGCTCGACCCCGAACTTGCCCATGCCGCAGCCGCGGGTATCACCCGGCTGGAGCCCGCGACGCCCTGAACCAGCGCTTCCCGGCCCGATCTGGAAGAACCCCACCCCACCGAAAGAAGAAGCCCCCGGCGCGCGAACGCCGGGGGCTTTTTTCTGTGTCGTGCCGGGCTGTGCGGGCCTGACCTGCGGCCCGGGATCAGAGCGCGCGGTAGCGGGCGCGCTGCGTGCCGGTCCACTCGACGTCGAGGACCCAGCCCTCCTTCGTCTCGCGCTCGGTGCGCACGACGTTGTGCTCGTGCAGCCAGGCGCGGCGGCGGCCCTCGTCGAAGGGCACGAGCAGCTCCTCGCGGTGGCGTTCCTCGGCGAGCTGCGCCTCGATCGCCGAGACGAGCGCGGGCACCCCCTCGCCGGTCAGCGCCGAAACCGCCTGGATCGTCGTCTTGCGCGCGTCCTGCACCAGAAGCGCATCGCGCATCGGCTGCGACAGCGCGTCGATCTTGTTCCAGACCTCGATCATCGGCACGTCTTCATCGACCCCGAGCGAGTCGAGGATTTCGGCCACGTCCTCGGCCTGCTCCTCGGTCTCGGGGTGGCTGATGTCGCGCACGTGCAGGATCAGATCGGCTTCGAGCACCTCTTCGAGCGTGGCGCGGAACGCCGCGACAAGCTCATGCGGCAGATCCGAGATGAAGCCCACCGTGTCCGACAGGATGATCTTGCGCCCCGAAGCCAGCGTCACCCCGCGCATCGTCGGGTCGAGCGTGGCGAACAACATGTCCTTCGCCAGCACCTCGGCGCCGGTCATGCGGTTGAACAGCGTGGATTTTCCGGCGTTGGTATAGCCCACCAGCGCGACGATCGGGAACGGCACCTTGCGCCGCGCGGCGCGGTGCAGTTCGCGCGTTTTCACCACCTTCGACAGCTGGCGGCGGATGCGGATCACCTGCTCGTCGATGGCGCGGCGGTCGGCCTCGATCTGGGTCTCGCCCGGGCCGCCGACGAAGCCGAAGCCGCCGCGTTGCCGCTCAAGGTGGGTCCAGGCGCGCACCAGCCGGGTGCGCTGATAGCTGAGCGCGGCAAGCTCGACCTGCAACACGCCTTCGCGCGTGCGGGCGCGGTCGGCGAAGATCTCGAGGATCAGCCCGGTCCGGTCGAGGAGCTTGACCCCCCAGTCCTTTTCCAGATTGCGCTGCTGCACCGGCGTCACCGGGCCGTCGACCAGAACCAGATCGACCTCGGCCGCACTCAGCCGCTCTTTCAGCTCTTCGAGCTTACCGGAGCCGAACAGATGTCCGGCATTGGGTTTCGGAAGGCGCACGACCTCGTGGCCGACGACTTCCATGTCGGGAAGTGCGGCAGCGAGCGACACCGCCTCGGCCAGGCGAAGCTCCGGCTCGCGCCGGGCCTCGGCCGACCTGAGATCGGGGTGAAGCACATAGGCCCGCGTCGGACGGGCCTGCGAGGAAACCGGGGCGCTCAGTCTTCGCCCTCGTACAGAGTGATCGGCTGACCGGGCATGATGGTCGAGATCGCGTGTTTGTAAACCAGCTGCGACTGGCCGTCGCGGCGCAGCAGCACGCAGAAATTGTCGAACCAGGTAATCACGCCCTGCAGCTTGACGCCGTTGATCAGGAAGATCGTCACCGGCACCTTGGTCTTGCGGACGTGGTTGAGGAAGGCGTCCTGCAGGTTCTGTTTATCGGCAGCCATGTGTTTTTTTGCCTTTGAGACTTGACGTTTCTTGTTGTCGCTTCTGGTTGCCCCCGTCACGCGCTGTCACGCATCCCGGCAGGTCGCGCGGGCGCGCACTCCTCCCCCGCGGGTCGAGTATGCGCGGCCCGGGGGCAAGATTCCACCCCCAATTTCAGCCCGTTATCGCGATGTCCCGCAGCAGGTCCGCTTGCGGCCCGGATCAGTTGCGCCAGAACTCGGGGTTCAGCAATGCGATGATCGCCAGCGTCTCGATCCGGCCGAGCACCATGGTGGCGGCAAGTATCGTCTTCGCGGCCACCGACAGTTCCTGCCAGGCAAGCGGATGATCGGCCGCGACGGCCGCCAGCGGGCCGGTGTTCGACAGCGCGGCGATGCTCATGATGACGGCGGGTTCGAAGCCGAGGCCGGTCAGCGTCAGCGCAAGGATCACCACCGCCAGCGTCAGCGAGAACAGGATGAAGAACACCCAGGCGACATAGGCGCCCTCGCGGCGCAGCCAGCGCGCCGTCGGTCCGCCGCCGCCCACCGATGCCGGATGCACCAGCTTGTCGAGTTCGCGCTGGCTGTGGCGCACCAGGGCATAGATGCGCAGCAGGTGAACACCGCCCGCCGTCGTCGCGATACCGCCCCCGGTGATCGCGAGCCCGGTCAGCACCAGCCCGGGCGTGCCGAGGCCGGACCAGGCGCGCGCATCGTCCCAGCTGGTCGATTCGAACCCGGAGGTGGTCAGGAACGACAGCGCGGTGAACAACGCCCCCCAGACCGAGCGCACCACGGCCCCGATCTCGGCCGGCGCCTGAATGTCGAAAGCGGCGATCCAGTGGCGCGCGAACAGCAGCGCCGCCACCCCCAGAACCAGCGCCAGTGCCAGACGCAGCTCCGGGTCGTCGCGCAGCCGCTCGGTCGGGCGCAGCTCGCCCCCGCCGGGCCAGAGCCGGCGCGACAGTGCCGGGATGAGGAACAGGAAGATCAGCATCTCGCCCGCGATCCCCGACTGTGCACCTTGCAGCCCGCCCACCGGCGAGATGCCCGAGGTCGAGAGCGTCGACATCGCATGGCAGGCCGCGATCAGCGGCGCATCGCCCGCCACCATCAGCAAGATCCACAGCACCCCCGTCATGCCGGCATAGGCCGGCAGCAAAACCCGGGTGTAGTGACGCAACCGTTCGGCGGTGGTGGCGCTGTCCTCGCTCGGCGCATAAGAGGGGGCCTCGCCCATGCCGCTGCGCCGCCCCATCCGGGCGAAGGCGCCGGCCTCGCGCGCGCCGAAGATCTCGAATCCGCCGAGGCGCAGCGGCGCAAGCACCGCAATCGCCATCACCAGCATGAAGAAGCCGCCCATCCATCCGACCATCGTGCGCCACAGATGCAGGCTCGGGCTCAGCCGGTCCGGAGTGTAAAGCGTCGCCCCCGTGGTGGTCATGTCCGCGACCATCTCCCACCAGGCATTGAACAGCCCGGTATCGCGCACCGCCTGATTGAGCGGCACCGCACACACCAGCGGCACCAGCGTCAGGATCGCGATGATCGACAGCAGCTGTCCGCGCGCGGCCGGCCCCTCCGCGCCTCCCGCCATCGCCAGCCCCAGCAACGCCGAGAGGAACAGAAACAACAGCGACGAATACAGGAACGCCCGCCCCACCGCATAGTCCGACACCGACCAAGCGTGCGCCGCCGGCACCAGCATGGCAAGCGCCGCGATGGCAATCATCACGACGAACAGAGGAACCTGTTTCAGCGCGTTCGTCATCGCCGCCTCAGAAGAAATCGACCGAAACCTGCAGCAGGCGCTCGACCTCCGAAACATCGGCGGCCAGCACGAACAGCAAGATCACGTCGCCCTCGTCGATCCGCGTGTCCCCCATCGGCCGGAAGATCCTGTCGCCCTTGCGCACCGCGCCCAGAAGCGCCCCCTCGGGGAAGTCGATGTCGCGCACGGTCTTGCCGGCGATCGGCGAGGTGCCCAGAACCTGCGCCTCGATCACCTCGGCCTCGGCATCGCCGATCGAGTAGATCGCCCGCACCCGGCCATGACGGATATGGCGCAGGATCGAGGACACGGTGGTCGCGCGCGGGTTGATGTAGGCGTCGATGTCGAAGGTCGCCATCAGCGGCACCAGCGTCGGATCGTTGACAAGGGCGATGGCCATCTTGCAGCCGGCCTGCTTGGCGCGGACCGAGACGAGGATGTTCGTCTTGTCGTCGTCGGTGACGGCCAGAACGGCATCGGCGCGCTCGATGTTCGCCTCTTCCAGAAGCTCCGCGCTCATCCCGTCGCCGTTGAGCACGATGGTGCGTTCGAGCCCGTCGGCCGCACGTTCGGCGGTCGCGCGGTCGCGTTCGATGATCTTGGCGCGGATGCGGTCGCTGCGCGCCTCGAGCGCACGGGCGACGCCCAGCCCGACATTGCCGCCGCCGATGATGACGATGCGTTCCTGCTTCTTGGTGACCTTGCCGAAGAGTTCGAGGGTGCGGTTCACGTCTTCGGTGAAGGCGAAGACATAGATCTGATCGCCGGCGAACAGCTGATCGTTCGGATCGGGGGCGAACAGCCGCCCCTCGCGGCGCACCCCCACCACGATGGCGCGCAGCGTCGAGAACAGGTCGGTCAGCTGACGCAGCGGCGTGTTCAGCATCGGGCAGTCTTCTTCGAGCGCGATGCCCAGAAGCTGCACCTCGCCGCCGAGGAAACTTTCGGTGTCAAACGTCGCGGGCGCCGAGAGGCGTTGCAACGCCGCCTCGGCCACCTCGCGCTCGGGGCTGATCGCGACGTCGATGGGCAGCCGGTCACGGCCGTAAAGGCTCGCATAGCGCGGATCGAGATAGACCTGAGAGCGCACCCGCGCGATCTTGCGGGTGACGCCGAACACCGATTGCGCGACCTGGCAGGTGACCATGTTCACCTCGTCGGAATAGGTCGCGGCGATGATCAGATCGGCATCGGCCGCGCCCGCGCGCTCAAGCACGTCCGGATGCGAGGCGAAGCCCGCAATCCCCTGAACATCCAGCGTATCGGCCGCACGACGCACCAGATCGGCGTTCGAATCGACGATGGTTACGTCGTTGCGTTCGCCCGCCAGATGGCGCGCGATCTGCCAGCCGACCTGGCCCGCTCCGCAAATGATGACCTTCATCGTGCGACCTCCGTCTCAGGCGCTTGGTTCTAGGGGCAGGAGCATGGGCGGTCAATCGCCGGGCGGTCAGCTGTCGTCCTCGTCGTCCGCCTCGTCATCGAGATGGGCGATGCGCCCGCCGGGCTTCACCGAGGTGACCACGCCGAGCGACTTCAGCTTGCGATGCAGCGCCGAGCGTTCCATCCCCACGAAAGTCGCCGTGCGCGAGATATTGCCGCCGAAGCGGTTGATCTGGGTGAGCAGATATTCGCGCTCGAACAGCTCGCGCGCTTCGCGCAGCGGCAACGTGGCCAGCGCGCCGCCGAGCACGATCCGCCCCTCCTCGGCCGGGCCGGCCGAGGTCTGGAATTCGCGTGCCTCGATCGGTCCGGTTCCCTCGCCGAGGATCAGCGCGCGCTCGATCACGTTGCGCAGCTGGCGGATGTTGCCCGGCCATTCCATTGTCTGCAGCGCCGCCGCCGCCTCTTCGGACAGCACGCGCAGCGGCAACCCCTGCGAGCGGTTGAACCCCTCGATGAAATGACGCGCGAGCAACGGCACGTCCTCGCGTCGTTCGGCAAGCGGCGGCACCGCGAGCGGCACCACGTTCAGCCGGTCGAACAGCTCCTGGCGGAACCGGCCGGCGGCGATTTCCGCCGAAAGGATGCGCGTGGTCGAGGAAATCACCCGCAGATCGACCTTGATGCGCGTGCTGCCCCCGACGCGCGTGAAGGCCTGATCGGTGAGAACGCGCAAGATCTTGGCCTGGGTTCCGGGCGGCATGTCGGAGACTTCATCAAAGTAAATGATGCCTCCATCCGCCTGTTCCAGAAGGCCTTTCTCGATTCCACGTTCGGGCGTTTCGCGGCCGAACAGAACCTCTTCCATGCGCTCGGCGGCGATGGTGGCGGAATTCACCGTCACGAAGGGCGCCGCGGCCCGGGCCGAATTGACGTGAATGTAGCGCGCCGCCGTCTCTTTGCCCGAGCCCGGCTCGCCCGTCAGCATCACCCGCCCGTTCGAGCGCGTCACCTTGTCGAGCTGATCCTTCATCCGCCGGAATGCCGCCGACTGACCGATCATCTCGCCCGCCGCACCGTCGCGCCGTTTCAGGCTCTGGTTCTCGCGCCGCAGGCTCGAGGCCTCCATCGCGCGCCCGATCACCACCATCAGCTGATCGATGTTGAAGGGCTTCTCGATGAAGTCATAGGCGCCCTGCTTGATCGCAGCGACGGCGATCTCGATGTTGCCATGGCCCGAGATGATGATGATCGGGACGTCCGGATGCTCGCGCTTGACCGTTTTCAGGATGTCGATTCCGTCCATCCGGCTGTCCTTCAGCCAGATATCGAGAACCATCAGGGCCGGGACCGCGGCCTCGATCTGGGCCATGCAGTCGTCGGAATTTGCGGCGAGGCGGGTCTTGTAGCCCTCGTCGTTCAGGATTTCCGAGATCAGCTCGCGGATGTCCTTTTCGTCGTCGACGATCAGAATGTCACTCATGACTTGCTCTATCCTTGATGGCCCGCTGGCCCGTGCGGGCCCGCGGTAGTCTGATGACCGCCTCGGCGCCGCGGCGGGCCCCGGGGGCGAAGGCGGGCGCGTCGTCGAGCGTCAGCGTCCCGCCATGTTCTTCGATGATCTTCTTGACGATGGGCAGCCCGAGGCCGGTGCCCTTGGCGCGTGTCGTCACATAGGGCTCGAACAGGCGCGAGCGGTCCTCCGGCAGGCCGATGCCATTGTCGGCGATACGGATGGTGACCGCATCCTCCTCGATGGCGAGGCTGACGCGAACTTCCGGATCCCATCCGTCCGGTGCGCCCTTTTCCTGAAGACCTTCAATGGCTTCCCCGGCGTTTTTCACAAGGTTCGTGATCGCCTGCGAAATCATCGTCGCATCGAATTCCATCACCAGCGCGCCTTCTGGCAGATCGGAACTCAGCTTCGCGCCATGCAGCGCGCCGTCCTGCAGCAGCACCGCGTCGCGCACCAGTCGCACGATGTCATGCTCGCGCCGGTCGGGTTCGGGCATCCGCGCGAAACGCGAGAACTCGTCGACGATCCGGCGCAGATCGCCGGTCTGACGCACGATCACCCCGGTCAGCTGATCCAGCGTCTCGGCGTCCTCGGGCGACATCTGCCGGCCGAACTTGCGCTTGATGCGCTCGGCCGAGAGCTGGATCGGCGTCAGCGGGTTCTTGATCTCGTGCGCGATACGGCGCGCGACGTCGCCCCAGGCAGCCATGCGCTGCGCCGAAACCAGCTCTGTCACATCGTCGAAGGCCACCACGAATCCCGCGCGGGTGCCGTCGCTCGCGCGTCGTTCGGCCATCCGCACCAGCAGGTTCTCCAGACGGCCGTCACGCGACAGCCGGATTTCCTCCTGCACCACCGGGGTGATGCCGTCACGCAGCCGGGCGAACAGAGCGGCGAATTCCGGCACCGCGGCATCGAGCGGCGCATTCTGATCCGCTCCCCCCGGCAGCATCAGCATCCGGCTCGCCGAGCGGTTCAGGAAGTCGATCCGCCCCCCGGCATCGAGCCCGATCACCCCGGAGGTCACCGATCCCAGAACGGAATCGAACAGCCGGCGCGCTTCCTCGCTGCCGCGGTGGGCCTCGACCAGCGCGCCGCGCTGCGCTTTCAGCTCGCGCGTCATGCGGTTGAACGCGGTGCCGAGCGTGGCAATCTCGTCATCGCCCTCTTCCTCGGGCACCCGTGCATCGAGATCGCCCGACCCCACCCGCTCCGCCGCCGCGGCAAGCCGCCCGATCGGGCGCGACAGCCGTTCGGCGAACCACAGCCCGATCCAGACCGCCGCGAGGATCAGGATCATCGCGAAGCCGACATAGACCAGACCGAATTCGAACAGCACCCGGCCGCGCGCCTGCTCAAGCTGCTGATACAGATGCACGGTCTGGCGCGTATCGTCGAGCAGCGACAGAATCTGACCGTCGACCTTGCGGGTGACGTAAAGATAGCGGTCGGCGAAGGGCTTCAGCCGCACCAGCGCGCGCAGCTCGGAGTTCGGCCAGTCCTCGATCAGCACGGTGCGGCCGGCGCCGGCTTCGATGAAACTCTCGTCCGAGGGTTTCTCGTAATCGAACAGGTAGCTGCGGTCGCCGCGTGCGACGATGCTGCCCGACCCGTCGACCACATAGGCCTCCTTCAGGCCGCGCTGGATGTCGGCCTGACCACGGGCGAGGATCTCGCGCAGCATCCCGTCGGTCATCAGTGCCGCCGTCTCGGGCGAGAGCGTGGCGAACCCTCCTGCGAGCGCCTGCACATCCTGCGTCAGATCGCGGCGGTGTTCGTCCTGATAGGCCTCCGCGGCGGCGAGCGATGTCGTCAGAACCGAGCGCACCCGGTCCGAGAACCAGCCTTCAAGCCCGATGTTCACCGTCAGCCCGGCGAAGAGCGCAACCAGCACCGTCGGCACCAGTGCCACGCCCGCGAACACGCCGGTCAGCCGCAGCCCGAGGCGCGAGCCCTGCGTGCGCGCGCGCCGCGCCGCGATCATCTGCACCAGCCGCATGACGATCAGCCCGGCGAGCAGCAGGAAATAAACGAAATCGGCCAGAAGGATCAGCCGCAGCGCGGTCGAATCCGCGCCCTCGCCCATCGGCCCCAGAACCAGGAAGGTCGCCAGCGCCAGCACCGGTCCCAGCACGGTCAGCCCCAGCGTCAGAATGTTCTGCACACGCCGTTGGCGCCGCAGCCTGACAAGCCTGTCCCATGCGCTGCGTTGCACGCTTTGCAAGAATGTCCCCCAAGGTCAACGGACGGGCCGGCCTGCCGGATGGCAGATCGGCCACATCCCCCTGTGGCCCATTTACATCAGTTTGCGTCGCCGTGTCACCTGGATATCCAGATCGGTGATCTTCTTACGCAAGGTATTGCGGTTGATGCCCAGAAGATCGGCGCATTTGGCCTGATTTCCGCCGGTCGCATCGAGCGCGATCTCGATCAGCGGGGCCTCCATCTCGCGCAGGATGCGGTCATACAGCCCCGGCGCCGGCAGATTTCCGCCGTGCAGATCGAAATACCGCCGCAGATGCCGCGCGATCGAGGTCGAGAGCTTCTCCCCCTCGCCGCCGGGCCGCATCGGCTCGACCGCGGGCTGATTGCCGAGAACCGCCTCGACCTCGGCGCGGGTGATCTCTTCCTCGGATGAGGTCACAACCAGCCGGCGGATAGTGTTCTCCAGCTGGCGCACATTGCCCGGCCAGGCGTAGGAGCGCACCAGCGCCATCGCCTCGCCCGACAGATGCCGCAGCCCGAGCCCGTCGCGCTCGGCGCGGGTCAGGAAATGCTCGGCCAGAAGCGGAATGTCCTCGACCCGCTCGCGCAGCGCCGGCACCGCCAGCGTCACGCCGCCGAGGCGATAGAACAGATCCTGACGGAACTTGCCCGCCTCCATCAGCGAGCTGAGATCGACCTGCGTCGTCGCCATGATCCGCGGCGCGGGATCGGGCAGCGCGTCGAGCATCCGCACGATCCGGCCCTGCGTCTCGTCGTCGTAATCGCCCACCTCGTCGAACACCAGCGAACCGCCGCGCGCCCGCGCGATGAGCGAGGACGGTCCCTCGGCGCCCGCGAGATCGGCCGCCTGCGCCACCACGAAGGGCAGCGTGCGCCGATCCGAGAAATCATGAATCGCTCGTGCAATCAATGACTTGCCGGTCCCGCTTTCACCAAGGATCAGCACCGGCAAATCGGCGTTCATCACCCGCGCGACCAGCCGATACAGCGCCTGCATCGCCGCGGTGCGCCCGACCAGCGGCAGGTCCGTGCCTTCGGTGCGCGGCTCGACGATCTTCGGGATCACCTGCGCCTTGCGCTTCTGTTCCAGCGCGCGCGCCGCGCGCTTCATCAGATCGGGCAGATCGAAGGGCTTCGGCAGATAGTCGTAGGCATCGGCCTCCGCCGCCTGGATCGCCGTCATGATGGTATTCTGCGCCGAGATCACGATCACCGGCAGCCCGGGGCGTTCGCGCGCGATGCGCGGCAGCGCCTCGAGGCCGTTGCCGTCGGGCATGACCACATCGGAAATCACCAGATCGCCCTTTCCTTCCTCGACCCAACGCATCAGCGTCATCAGCGAGGCGGTGGCATGGACCTTGCAGCCGGCGCGCGTCAGCGCCTGCGTCAGGACCGTGCGGATCGTGCGGTCGTCGTCTGCAACAAGAACGGTGCCGTCCATCGGTCAGCTCTCCTTAGGGGCGACAGGCAGGGAGATGCGGAAAACCGTGCGGCCAGGCACAGAATCCACACTGATCCAGCCATCATGTTCGGAAATGATCTTCGAAACCAGTGCAAGGCCAAGCCCGGTGCCGTTCTCGCGGCCGGAGACGAAGGGCTCGAACAGCGATCCGGCGATGTCGGGCGGGATGCCGGGGCCGTCGTCGATGATCTCTATCTGCAGGGGCAGCGCCTGCCCCTTGCCATCGGCCCGACGCAACCGCAGCGCGTAATCGTAAAAGGTATGGATACGGATCGTGCCCGGCCGGCCCTTGGCGGCCTCCGCGGCGTTCTTCAGCAGGTTCAGGAACACCTGCGTCAGCTGATCGGCATCGCCGAGCGTGGACGGCAATGAAGGGTCGAAATCCTCCAGGATCGTCATGTGCGAGCCGAACCCCACCGTCGCCGATTTCCGCGCCCGGTCGAGAACGTCGTGGATGTTGACGGGCTTCTTCTCGGGCGGGCGGACATTGCCGAACTGCTCGACCTGTTCGAGCAGCTTCACGATGCGGCGCGTCTCGTCGACGATCAGATCGGTGAGTTCCAGATCCTCGCCCGAGAGGTTCATCGACAGAAGCTGCGCCGCCCCCGCGATCCCGGCGAGCGGGTTCTTGATCTCATGGGCCAGCATCTCGGCCATGCCGATCGCCGAGCGCGCCGCCGATTTCACCATGCTCGCCCGGCCGAGCCGGTCGGCGATCTCGCGCGGGTTGATCAGCAACAGAACGGTGTCCGGCTCCTCGCCAAGCGGCGCGGCCTGAATGTTGCACTGGATGGGCGCGCGTTCGCCGGTGGTGACGTCGACATCGTTGACGAAGGTGGCGGCGCGGTTCTTGCGCACCCGCGCGAAGATTTCCTCGAGCGGCGCGGCAATCGCAAGCCGCTCCATCACCGACTGGCCCTTGAGCATCTTGCTCGACAGGTTGAGGAAGTATTCCGCAGCCGGGTTGATCTCGATGACGCGCTCGTCGCCGTCGATCAGCAGGGCCGGGATTGGCAATGAATTCCAGATGGTTCCCGGGGCGGGCAGGCTCATGCCGCGATCCTTTCGCCGAATGCCCTGCGGATCAGACCGAGGGTCTCTTGTGCGGTGGACGAGACCATCATCTCGGCACGCAGCGGCGCGCCGGCGCGCTCGGCATACCAGCCGAGGTGTTTGCGCGCGAGCCGCAGCCCGAGGTCGGCCCCGTAGAAAGACAGGATGGACTCGTAATGTTCGGCGACCAGATCGGCGAGGGCATCGCCCTCGGGGATCGCGGGGGCCGGTGTGCCGTGGATCGCATGGGCGATCTCGGCCAGAACCCAGGGGGCGCCCTGCGCGCCGCGCCCGACCATGACGCCGGCCGCTCCGCTCGCCTTCAGGGCGGCGGCGGCCGAGACGGCATCGGTCACATCGCCATTCGCGACCACCGGGATGCCGACCGCATCGCGCACCGCGCGAATCGCGGCCCAGTCGGCTGTGCCCTTGTAAAACTGCATCCGCGTCCGGCCGTGGATGACGATCATCTTCACCCCGGCCGCCTCGGCGCGGCGCGCGATCTCGGGCGCGTTCAGGCTGTCCGTGTCCCAGCCGAGCCGCATCTTCAGCGTCACCGGCAGATCGACCGCGCCGGTCACCGCCTCGATCAGGCGCAGCGCGTGATCCGGGTCGCGCATCAGCGCCGCGCCGGAATAGCCGCCCGTCACCTTCTTCGCCGGGCAGCCCATGTTGATATCGACGATCTTCGCGCCCATGTCGGCGACCATGCGCGCGGCCTCGGCCATCGGCTGCGCCTCGCGCCCGGCAAGCTGCACCGAGGCTGCCATGTCGAGCCCGAGTTCCGTGCGTGCCTTGGCCCGGACCGAGGGTTTCGCCGTCAGCATCTCGCCCGAGGCGACCATTTCCGACACCACCAGACCGGCACCGAACCGCGCCACGATCCGCCGGAACGGCAGATCGGTGATCCCCGCCATCGGGGCCAGCAGCACCGGCGGCCACAGCCGGAAAGTATCGAGCGTGATCGTCACGGAGGCTCCCTTCGTTGCTTTCACCTGCTAGCTATTTACCGTCGAAAATACAATTCTGAGCCCTCGGTTTCGGCAGCAAAAACTGGCACATGCCCACAATATAGGCAAATTCACCGAGAAATCGAGCCAAAACTGGGGAGGAAGCCGCCGAGAGGCCGTATTTCCTTCGGGGTGTGCCCGCAAACGCGCCGTTGTCGCGCCTGAAATCCGCGCAATCGCCGGATTAGGCGTCACGACGCTTTGCGCAAGGCGGCACGATTGCGTCGGCCCCGCCCTTGCCCTAGAACCCGAAGCCCGGAGGGGACGAGATGACGACAGCGGTAATCATTGTGGCGGCGGGGCGTGGCACCCGCGCGGGCGAAGGCGAACCCAAGCAATGGCGTCCGCTGGCCGGCGAGCCGGTTCTGCTTCACACCCTGCGCGCGTTTCAGGGCATGGGCCGTATTGTCGTGGTGCTGCACCCCGATGACATGGCGCGCGCGGCGGCGCTGTTCGGCGGGCTCGCGACGCTGGTCGCGGGCGGGGCGGACCGGGCGGGATCGGTGCGCAACGCGCTCGACACGCTCGAGGGCAGCGAGGTGACGCGGGTGCTGATCCATGACGGCGCGCGGCCTTTGGTGCCCGGGCCGGTGATCGCCGGAGTGCTGTCGGCACTCGATACCGCGCCGGCCGCCGCCCCTGCCCTTGCGGTGACCGATGCGCTCTGGCTCGGCACGGACGGCCATGTCGCCGGCACCCGCGACCGCAGCGGACTTTACCGCGCCCAGACCCCGCAGGGCTTCCGCTTCCCCGAGATCCTCGCCGCCCATCGCGCCCATCCGGGCGGCGCCGCCGACGACGTCGAGGTCGCCCGCGCCGCCGGACTGGCCGTCGCCATCGTGCCCGGCTCGGAAGACAATCTGAAAATCACCTGGCCGGGCGATTTCGCCCGTGCCGAGACCATCCTCGCCGCCAGAAAGGGCCAGAACATGGATATCCGCACCGGCAACGGCTATGACGTCCACGCCTTCACCGAGGGCGATCACGTCACGCTTTGCGGCGTCAAGGTGCCGCATGGCAAGGGATTGCTCGGCCATTCCGACGCCGATGTCGGCATGCACGCGCTGACCGATGCGATCTATGGCGCGCTCGCCGAGGGCGATATCGGCCGGCATTTCCCGCCGTCCGACCCGCAGTGGAAAGGCGCCGCCTCGGAGATCTTCCTCGACCATGCGGCGAAGCTCGCCGCGGCGCGTGGCTACCGCGTGTCGAACTGCGACGTCACGCTGATCTGCGAACGGCCCAAGATCGGCCCCTTCGCGCTTGACATGGCGGCGACGCTGGCGCGCATCATGGGTATCGCGGCGGACCGGGTCTCGGTCAAGGCCACCACCTCGGAGCGGCTCGGCTTCACCGGGCGCGAGGAAGGCATCGCCGCCATCGCAACCGTCACCCTGATCGGAGATTGACATGTCGCCCGAGACGCAGCGCCTCATCAACACCGTCGGCTATATCGGCACCCTGCCCAGGGCTCCCGGAACCTGGGGATCGCTTGCGGCGATGCTCGTGGGCTGGGGGATCGACCGCTGGATCGGCACGCCGTTCCTGGTGGTGGCGACGATCGTGGTGACCATCGTCGGCTTCTATACGGTGGGCCTCGCGCTTGCCGACCGCCCGGGCGAGGATCCGTCGGAATTCGTGATCGACGAGGTGGCGGGCCAGTGGGTGGCGATGCTGTTCCCCGCACTCGGCTTCGCGGTGCACGGCGTGCCGATGGTCTGGCCGGGGCCGGTCTTCGCTTTCCTGCTGTTCCGGCTGTTCGACATCTGGAAGCCCTGGCTCGTCGGCCGGGCCGACCGGCGCAGCGATCCGGCGGGCGTCATGCTGGACGATCTCTGGGCGGGTCTGTTCGCGGGCATCTGCACGGTGATCCTCGCCGGCCTCTATCACGGGATCATGGGGCTGTGAGCGCCGAGCGCCTGCTCGCCGCCGCACGCGCCCGGGGGCTGCGTATCGCCACCGCCGAAAGCTGCACCGGCGGCATGGTCGCGGCGGCGCTGACCGACATTCCGGGCTCGTCCGACGTGTTCGAGCGCGGCTTCGTCACCTATTCGAACCTTGCCAAAGAGCAGTTGATCGGCGTCTCGGCCGAGACGCTCTCGGCCCATGGCGCGGTGTCGGAACAGGTCGCGCGCGAGATGGCCGAGGGCGCCCTCGCCCATTCCGCGGCGGATCTGGCGGTCTCGACCACCGGCATCGCCGGCCCCGGAGGGTCGGAGCACAAGCCCGAGGGCCGGGTCTGCTTCGGCCTCGCGCACAAGGGCCACGCGACAATCACGGAAACCGTCGAGTTCGGCGCTCCGGGTCGAGCCCGTGTGCGCGAAGCGGCGCGCGACCATGCGCTTGCCCTGCTTGAACAGGCGCTGGCGCAGGACTGAAATCGCGAAAGGGGCTCTGCCCCTCTTGCCCCTGCGGGGCAATTCACCCCGGGATATTTGTGGAAAGATGAAAGCAGGGGCGCCGCGCTCATCTTTCGATTCGCCGAAAATATCCCGGGGGTGAGGGCCGAAGGCCCGAGGGGGGCAGAGCCCCCTTTTCCGTCAGGAAAATACAGCGTTCAGGCGCCGTAAAGCGTGGCGGCGCGATCCTCGAAGGCCTTGACGATACGGCGCATCGCCTCGTTGAACACCACGCCGATCACGCCTTGCAAAATCGCGTTGCGGAACTCGAAATCGACGAAGAATTCCACGTCGCAGCCACCTTCCGGGCGGTCGGCGAAGGTCCACCAGCTCTTCAGATATTTGAACGGGCCGTCGAGGTATTCGGTATCGACCCGGTGGCGCGCCGGAAACAGCGTCACGCGCGAACCGAACCGTTCGCGGAACACCTTGAACGAGATGATCAAATCGGCCTCGAGCACCTCGGATCCCGCTTCCGGCCCGGGCCTGCGCGAGCGGATGCGCGCGGCCGAATTCCACGGCAGGAATTCCGGATAGCGCGGCACATCCGCCACCAGATCGAACATCTGCTGCGCCGTGTAGGGCATCACCCGCTGTTCGGTATGTGTCGGCATCGTCTGTTCCGTCCGGGTTTTCAACGCGCCCTGATTGCGATAAATGCGAAGGGCAATCAAGGCCTCATCCCCATCGAGGACACGCGCGATGTCGCAACCTGCCGCCCCGGCCCGCCTCACCTACCGCACCAGCGGCCTCGTCACCCCCGACGGGCGCCCCTATGTGATCGACCAGATGATTTCCGCCAAGCGCATCGCCGCGCGGGTCGAGGCGCTGGCCGACGAGATCACCGACAGCTTCCGCGACACTGACAAGCTGGTCGTCGTCGGTCTGCTGCGCGGCTCCTTCGTGTTCATCGCCGACCTCGTGCGCGAGATCGACCTGCCCGTCGAGGTCGACTTCCTCGAAGCCTCGAGCTATGGCGACGCCATGTCCTCCTCGCGCGAGGTCCGCATCCTGAAGGATCTGCGCGCCGGGATCGAGGGGCGCGACGTACTGGTCGTCGAGGACATCATCGACACCGGTCACACGATGAAGCACATCATGGGGCTGCTGAAGGCGCGCAATCCGAACCGGCTGGAAAGCTGCGTGCTGCTCGACAAGCCGTCGCGGCGCGAGGTCGACATTCACGCCACCTGGACCGGCTTCGAGATCCCCGACGAATTCGTCGTGGGCTACGGCATCGACTTCGCGCAGCGCAATCGCAACCTGCCGTTCATCGGCAAGGTTCGCTTCACCGACAGCGCCGGAGCGTAAGGCAATGAATTTCCTGTGGTTCCTGCGCATGGTAAAATGGGCGCGGAACCCGCCTTCGATGAAGCAGGTGAAGTTTTTCGGTGCGGTTCTGGCAATCGTTCTGGTGATCGTCGGGCTCGACATGCTGGGGTTATGGCCAGACTGGGCGCATGTCGCGGGCAAGCCGAAGATCCATTGACCTTCTCAGCCATCGGGCCCCGGGTTGCCGCTGGTCCCGCCCAGAAGCGGCTCGATCTGGTCTTCGATGAAATCGTCTGTCAGCGGGCCGGAATGGTGCAGCAGCACCTTGCCGTCGCCGTCGATCACGAAGGTCTCGGGCACGCCCGCGATGCCCCAGTCGAGGCCCATCTCGTTCTTCGGATCCTGACCGAGCGCGGTGAACGGATTTCCCATGTCATTGAGGAAGTCCATTGCCTTTGTCGGCTGATCCTTCCAGTCGACCCCGTAGACCGGCACGCCATTCGCCTGCAGCGACATCAGCTCGGCGTGCTCCTCGCGACAGGGCGGACACCAGGAGGCCCAGAAATTTACCAGCTTCACCGTCCCGTCGCGCAGCGTGGCATCGGTGAAAGGGGCCTCGGGGCCGAGGGCGCCAAGGCGCACCGCAGGCGCCGAGCGGTCCTGAAAGGCCGAGGGCACCTCGGCGGTGCCGCGATGGATGACGACCCAGCCAAGCCCTCCGGCAAGCACCGCGAAGGCAACAACAGGCAAGAACATCAGCGGCTTAACCATGGAACGGCCTCTCGGGGACGGGGGATCCGAAAGCGGCCTCGGCCCGTGCGAGACGAACACGCGCCCGGGCGCCTTGCCAGACCGTCACCGCAATCAGGGTCCCGAGCAGACCGAGCGTCGCCCCGAAGGCGCCAAGCACTGTCGCCGCGTAAATTTCCAGATCCGGCATCATGCGCGACGCGCCCTTTCTTGCAGGAAATCGATGCGGCGGCGGCAGATTTCGGTCCGCGTGCGCGCCAGAACCAGTGCAACCGACAGCGCGACGAACCCGGCAATCGTCACCACCAGCGGCACCCAGTAGACATTGGCGATATGCTCGGCCCGGTCAAGGCTGAGCGTGGCCCCCTGATGCAGTCCCTGCGCCCAGAACAGCACCGCATAGCGCGACACAAGCGCGAAGACCGATCCGACGAGACACAGCAGCGCCGCGAGATCGGCGGCCGCCTCGGTATGCGGCACCGCGCGCCACAGGGCGACATAACCGAGATAGGAGAGAAACAGGATCAGGAAAGCGGTCAGTCGCGGATCCCAGGCCCACCACGTGCCCCAGACCGGCTCTCCCCACAGCGCGCCGGTTACCAGCGCGATCAGCGTCATCGTCAGCCCGACCGGTGCCGCCGCCTTCGCCGCCAGCGCCGAAACGTGATGGCGGCGCACGAACCACAACCCCGAGGCCAGAACCATCATCAACCACAGGTTGATTGCCATCATCGCCGCCGGCACATGGACATAGATCACCTTGACCGAGGCGCCGAACCCCTGAGCAGGTGGCGTCAGCATCAGCCCCCAGGTCAGGCCCGTGCACAGGCAAATCCCCGCCGCGCCCGAAACCCAGGGCAGCACCGCGCCCGACAGGCGCATGAAAGCGGTGGGATTGGCATGGTCCCAGAAAGTCATGTGCATTGCTATCTCCTTGCCCGGAAACGCTCAAATCACTAGCGCGTCAACGGGCTCAGCGTCCGCGCAGGGCGACGCGCAGGGCCGCGGCGGCGGCAAAGGGCAGCCCTGCGGCGGCGGCGGCACTCGCTCCGGCGAGAAGGGCCAACGCCGGTGTCGGGCCCTGCCCCTCGATGCCGCGCCGGGCGGCCTCGGTGCCGAAGATCAGCACCGGAACCGTCATCGGCAGCA
>NZ_JFZB01000011.1 GCF_000740785.1 Paenirhodobacter enshiensis
CCAACGCCGGTGTCGGGCCCTGCCCCTCGATGCCGCGCCGGGCGGCCTCGGTGCCGAAGATCAGCACCGGAACCGTCATCGGCAGCACCAGCACCGGCAGCAGCAGCCCCCCGCGTCCAAGCCCCGCCGTCAGCGCCGCTCCGAACGCGCCGATCAGCGACAGCGCCGGCGTGCCGAGCAGCAGCGTCAGCGCCACCCAGCCGCCGTCCGAGACCGTCAGCTGCATCAGCACCCCGAGCACGGGTGCCGCCAGCGCGAGCGGCGCCCCCGTCAGCAGCCAGTGGGCCGTGGCCCTGGTCAGAACGACACTCTCCAGAGGCACCGGCGCGCTGGCCAGAAGATCGAGCGTCCCGTCCGCGAAATCGCGCGCGAACATCCGCTCGAGCGACAGCAGACAGGCCAGCAGCGCCGCAATCCACAAGAGCCCCGGGCCAAGCGGGCGCAATACCTCCGCCCCGGATCCGATGCCCAGAGGTGCAATCGCCATCACCAGCGCGAAGAAGGCGAGAGCGAGGCCTCCGCCGCCACCCGCGCGCAGCGCAAGGCGCAGCTCGCGCAGCACAAGCGCCCTCATGCGGGTGCTCCGGCACCGGACCAGGGGTCCTGCGCTTCGGCCGCACGGAAAGCCGCGAGATCGAGGCAGCGGTCGACCGGAAAGCCGGGATCGGGATGCGTGCTCAGCAGCACCGCGCCGCCCGTGGCAAGGTGCCCGGCAATGGCGCGGGCGAGCATCTCTTGTGCCACCGGGTCGAGGGAAACGGTCGGCTCGTCCATCAGCCACAGCGGGCAGCCGGTCGCGATCAGCCGGGCGAGCGCCAGGCGGCGACGCTCGCCCGCAGACAGCCGGCTTGCCGGACAATCGGCCAGCGCCTGAAGCCCGTAAGCCTCGAGTGCGCTTCCGCCGCCCAGATGCGTCCCCCAGACCGCAGCCCAGAACCGAAGTGTCTCTGCCACGCTCAGCGCGCCCGAAATCCCATCGTCATGGCCCGCAAGCGCCGCGCCACGGGGCGCGTGGACCCGTCCCGCCATGGGCGGTTGCAACCCGGCCACGGTGCGCAGAAGCGACGTCTTGCCGATCCCGTTCGGCCCGCGCAAGGCGACCGCCTCGCCCGGATCGAGACGCAACGACAGCCCGCCGAGAATCGGGCGCGATCCGCGTGCGACAGTCAGGGCTTCGAGGATCAGAAGGGGCATGGGAATGGCCGGGTCATGGCCAAGGCTAACCGAAGCCGTTCGGGTGCGAAAGCCCCCCGGGGCTCAGGCCTCGGGCATCGGGATCAGAGCAGCGGCGACGCGCCGGCCGTCGGACAGCAGAACGTTGTAAGTGCGCGCGGCCGAGGGCGTGGTCATCGGCTCGCACAGGATACCGAGCGGATCGAGCGCGGCCGTCAGTCGTTTCGGCAGATAAGCCATCCCCGCCCCCATGCCGATGAGCAGCACATCGACGAGGCCGGCGAGTTCCGTCAGCGGCGCGAGATCGTCGAGCCCGTGCCAGGGCAAGGCGGTCTCGGCCCGGATCAGGAGCGGGCCGCGCCGCACCGCTCCGCCGACCCGGAAGAACCCCGGGCCGTAGGAATCGATGGCGAGCCTGCCGCCGAAATCGGGCTCACTTGTCTGCATCCGCCACCTCGACCTTGTCGCCGAACAGCTTGGCGGCCGGGTCGATCTTGCGGTCGCGGTTGCGGTTCACGCCGAGGAACAGCACGATGTTCTTGGCCACGAAGATCGACGAATAGGTGCCGATCAGCACACCCCAGACCATCGCGAAGACGAAGCCGCGGATCACGTCGCCGCCCAGAACCAGCAGCGGGATCAGTGCCAGAAGCGTCGTCACCGAGGTCACCACGGTGCGCGACAGCGTCTCGTTGACCGACAGGTTCATCACCTCGCGCAGCGGCATCGACTTGTACTTGACCAGGTTCTCGCGCAGCCGGTCGAACACGACGACCTTGTCGTTGACCGAATAGCCGAGCAGCGTCAGCAGCGCCGCGACGATGGTCAGATCGACCTTGAGCTGAAACACCACGAACAGCCCGATGGTCAGGAACAGGTCGTGGATCAGCGCGATGCCGGTGCCGACGCCGAACTGCCATTCGAAGCGCAGCCAGATATACAGCATGATGCCGACGAGCGTCGCCAGAATCGACCAGGCCGCGGTCCAGATCAGCTCTCCCGAGACCTTGGGCCCGACCGACTCGGTCGAGATCACCTTCACGTCCGGATCGACGGTGCGCAGCGCCTCGGTCACCCGGGCGATCGCGGCACCGTCCATCGCGGCATTGCTGTCGCCCTGGGCCTGGATGCGGACCGTGGCCACATGCTGATCGGGCCCGAAGGCGGGATCGAACACCTCGGAGATCACCACATCGCCCAGATGCAGCGTTTCGAGCGCGGAACGGTATTTGCCGATGTCGAGGGGCTGCGAGGTCTCGGTGCGGATGGTGGTGCCGCCGCGGAAGTCGATGCCGAAGTTCAGCCCCGGCCAGAACATCGCGAAGATCGACAGCACGGTCAGCAGGCTCGCGCCGCCAAGCGTCAGGATCTGATGCCGGAAGAAGTCGAAATTCGTGTGCACCGGCGCAAGTTTGAGACGGAATGCCATTGTCTGAACTCCTTACACCACGACCGTCTTCGGACGCTTGTAGGCGAACCACTGGGCGATCATCATCCGCACCAGCCAGATCGCGGTGAATACCGAGGCGAGGATACCGAAGATCAGCGTCACGGCGAAGCCGCGCACCGGACCTGCGCCCAGAACGAACAGGATCGTGCCGACCATCAGGTGAGTGACGTTGGCGTCGACGATGGCCGACATCGCCTTGTCGAAGCCGAGCTCGAAGGCGCGTGCCGGGGTTCGGCCGCGACGCAGCTCCTCTCGCATGCGCTCGAAGATCAGCACGTTGGCGTCGACCGCGGTGCCGATGGTCAGCACGATACCCGCGATGCCCGGCAGCGTCAGCGTGGCGCCGATGATCGACATGAAGGCCAGAACGAAGGCGATGTTGATGAACAGCGCGATCGAGGCGAAGGCACCGAAGAGGCCATAGGAGGCCACCATGAACACCACCACCGCGATGAAGCCGACGGCCGAGGCGATCATGCCCGCCCGGATCGAGTCGGCGCCGAGCTCCGGCCCGATGGTGCGCTCTTCGAGGAAGGTCATTCCGGCCGGCAGCGCGCCCGCGCGCAGCAAAAGCGCCAGGTCGGTCGACTGCTGCACGGTGAAGTTGCCGGTGATGATACCCGAGCCGCCCGCGATATGCGTCTGAATCGTCGGCGCCGAGATCACCTTGCCGTCGAGCACGATGGCGAAGGGCTCGCCGATATGGGCGGCAGTGTAATCGCCGAAGGCACGCGCGCCCGCGGGGTTGAACCGGAAGCCGACCGCGGGACGGCCGTTCTGGTCGGTCTCGGGACGGGCATCGGTCAGATCGTCGCCGGTGACGACCGGCACGGATTCGAGAACGTAGAACAGGCCCTTGCGCTCGGCATCGGGCAGAACTTCCTTGCCGGCGCCGGGGGTCTGATCGTCCGAGGTCGCGGTGCCGGTAACCTGGTTGAAGGTCAGCTTCGCGGTGGTGCCGATCAGCGCCTTCAGATCCTCGGCCGAGCCGATGCCGGGCACCTCGATCAGGATGCGGTCGGTGCCCTGGCGCACGATGGTGGGCTCGCGGGTGCCGGCGGCGTCGATGCGGCGGCGCACGATTTCCAGCGATTGCGCCATGGTGCGTTCATCGGCCGATTTGCGCTCGGCCTCGCTGAGCTGGACGGTGATGGTGTCGCCCTCGCCGGTCACGGCAAGGTCGGTCTGGCCGACGCCGGTCAGCGTCACCACCGGCTGGGCGAGGGTCTTGGCGACCTCGATCGCCTTCGGCAGCTGATCGGCATTGGCGATCTGAATCCTAAGCTGTCCATCAGGCGCCGGGACGCGGCGGATCGCGCCAAGGGTGCCGCGCTCGGCGGCGAGAGCATTGCGCAGCTCGGGCCAGAGCGACTCCATCCGCGTCTTGTAGACCTCGGACAGATGCACCTCGGCGAGCAGATGCGCGCCACCGCGCAGATCGAGGCCGAGGTTGACGATCCCCGAGGGCATCCACGACGGCCAGCCGGCCAGCCAGCCCTGTTCCTCGGCGGTCAGCGCGCCGTTCTTGACCAGCGCGGTCGCCGCGTCATTGTGCTGTTCGACGCGTTTGTAGAACATGTTCGGCGCCGCCAGTGCCAACCCCAGCAGGCACAGGCCGATGATGAGGATGCGTTTCCAGAGCGGGAATTGCAGCATGGCGGGTCGCCTTGTCTTGTTTCAGTCCGGGTGACGGGCCGCGGAATCGGGGCCCGGTGTCGGGGAAAAACCGGGCCGCGCCAATGCGTGGCACGCCCGGTTCCGCCCCGTTTCAGGCGCGATCAGTTCGCCGAAGCGGCCGGCTCGGTCTTCGAGACGACCTGCGAGATCGACGACTTCACGACACGGACCTTGACGCCCTGCGAGATTTCCACCTCGACCTCGTTCGAGCCGTCTTCCTTCACATGGGTCACCTTGCCGATGATGCCGCCCTGCGTCACCACCATGTCGCCGCGGCGGATCGCCTCGATCATCGCGCGGGTTTCCTTCATCTTCTTCTGCTGCGGACGGATCAGCAGGAAATACATGATCACGAAGATGAAGATCAGCGGCAGGAACTGCATCAGCGCCGAGCCGCCCGAAGCGCCGGCGGAACCTGCAGCCTGGGCGAAAGCGGGGGTAACGAACATGGGTCTGGTCCTCTGTCTAGGGGCCTTGGGACGGCACGACGCCGCCCGACGGGTTTCGGCGCGCACCCTAGCCGCGCCCCCGGTGAAGTGCAAGGCGGCCCCGGGAAGTGACCGCCGCCCTGCCAGCTCGGCCGCGGGGCCGCTCAGCCGATGGGGAGCGCGCGCTCGACCAGCCGGGCGAAGAAGCTCGCCCCGACCGGCAGAGCCTCGTCGTTGAAGTCGTAGCGCGGGTGATGCAGCCCCTCGCCCGGCCCGATGCCGAGGAACAGGAACGCCCCCGGCCGCGCCTCGAGCATGTAGGAGAAATCTTCCGCCCCCATGTCGCGCGGCGCGTTGTCGTCGACATGATCGGCCCCTGCGACCTCGCGCGCGACGTCGATGGCGAAGTGCGCCTTCTGCGGGTCGTTCACCGTGGGCGGATAGCCGCGCTGATAGCCGATCTGGGCCGCGACGCCGAAAGAGGCCGCCTGCCCCTCGATCACCGCGCGGATCCGGTCCTCGGCGAGGTCGCGGATGTAGGGATCGAAGCTGCGGATCGTGGCGCCGAACCAGCCGGTCTCGGGGATGATGTTGTTGGCGGTGCCGGCGTGGATTTCGGTCACCGAAACCACCAGCTCGTCGAGCGCGCCGGCATTGCGGCTGACGATGGTCTGCAGCGCCATCACCATCGCCGCCATCGCCGGGATCGGATCGACGCCAAGCTGCGGATTCGCGGCATGGGCCCCCTTGCCGGTCAGATGGACCTTCAGCGTGTCGACGGCGGCCATCACCGGGCCGGGCGCCGTGCGGATGAACCCGACCGGCAGGTTCGGCGCATTGTGCATCCCGTAGACTTCGCGGATGGCGAAGCGGTCCATGATGCCCTCGCGCACCATGACCTCGCCGCCGCCGCCCTCTTCCTCGGCGGGTTGGAAGATCAGCGCGACGGTGCCGGCGAAGTTGCGTGTCTCGGCCAGGTATTTCGCCGCGCCGAGCAGCGTCGCCATATGCCCGTCATGGCCGCAGGCGTGCATCCGGCCGGGGTTTTCCGAGGCCCAGTCCGCCCCGGTCATCTCGGTGATCGGCAGCGCATCCATGTCCGAGCGCAGCCCCACCACCGGCCCCGGCGCGCGGCCATGGATCAGCGCCACCATTCCCGATGTCGCGATGCCGCGGTGCAGCTCGTCGACGCCGAATTCGGTCAGCCGTTCCGCCACGAATTCCGAGGTCCGGGGAAGATTGAATTCCAGCTCCGGATGGCGGTGCAGCCAGCGCCGCCACCCGGTCATTTCGGGGGCAAAGGCAGCAATGCGATTGATCACGGGCATGGTGGACTCGGAGCTCTGTTGGGTCGTAACACCTCACTGTTGTCGCCGGGATCGCCGGCAAGGGCAAGATGACACGGACAAGACAGAGGGACAGCACCATGGCGGACGGCATCGAAGACGGGATCGAGCGCAACGACAGCCGCGACGCGGCCGAACAGATGCGCCGTCTGGCAGAGATCATGGCGCGGCTGCGCACGCCCGAGACCGGCTGCCCCTGGGATCTGGAGCAAAGCTTCGACACCATCGTGCCCTACACGATCGAGGAAGCCCATGAGGTCGCCGACGCGATCGCCCGCCGCGCCTGGGACGAGCTGCCGGCGGAACTCGGCGATCTGGCGTTTCAGGTGGTGTTCCATTCACGCATGGCCGAGGAACAGGGGCTGTTCGATCTGGCCGATGTGCTGAAGGCGGTGTGCGACAAGATGATCGCGCGTCACCCGCATGTCTTCGGCGCGGAAAGCAATGCGAAAAGCGCGGCGCAGCAGACCCTCGACTGGGAGAAGATCAAGGCGGCCGAGCGCGCCGGACGCAGCGAGCGCGGCACGCTCGACGGGGTGGCGATGGGGCTGCCGGCGCTGAGCCGCGCGCTGAAGCTGCAAAACCGGGCCGCGCGGGTGGGCTTCGACTGGGAGAGCGCGGATGACGTTCTCGACAAGCTGGTCGAGGAGGCGAAGGAGGTCGCCGAGGCGCGCGACAGTCTCGGCCCCGAGGAGCTGCAGGAGGAATACGGCGATCTCATGTTCGTGATGGTGAACCTCGGCCGGCATATGGGCCTCGACCCCGAGGCCTGCCTGCGCGCGGCGAACCGCAAGTTCACCAACCGCTTCGCCCATATCGAGCGCCGTCTCGCCGAAACCGGCCGCCGCCCGGCCGACAGCTCGCTCGAGGAGATGGACGCGCTGTGGAACGAGGCACGGGCGATGAAGATGAAGTGAGGGGAAATCATCCATAACGGATGGATGATTTATTGACGGTTCATCGAGCTATGACATCAGGATTATGATGTATGCGCATGATTCCCCGTAATGACGATTGCGTTACGGCTTGAGATGCGACTGGACATATATGAAAAAGGTAAAAAATGCCTGTCTCTTTTGCATTCGTTGATGAAATCATAAAAGTCCGGGAAGACTTGCATGGGGGAAAACCGGGCGCTCCGCAAAAAATGGCGGATGGAAGTTATGAAGGCCGCGCTCTCAATCGAGCCTGCGTGGTCATGTTGACCTCTGCGATGCAGGCCTATGTCGGGGAAGTTTTTCTTGAATGTTCGGAGAAAGCGTTCGGCAGGGTTCTTTCTGACACGGACCTAAAAGACTACCGGCAAACCTGGTCAAGGTGGGGAAACCCCAGCGATGCAAACATCATCGGACTCTTCCGCCGACTCGGAATTCAGGATGTCTTTGATGGGTTGTCTTGGCAGGGGCAATCTACTGAAACATTGAAGACGACATTGAACACGATGAATCAAGTCAGAAATAAAATTGCTCATGGACAGGATATTCAGGTCAATGGAAAACATTTTTCCTTAACTCTCAGTCAGGTCAGGAGATGGAGGCAGATTTGCAAAACGTTCAGCAAGAAATTTGGCGATCATGCGCTTGACAAAATAAAACGGTAAGCTCGCGTAGCTTATTGCCGTCTCGTATGCCCATCCAAAGCCAAAAGCCCCCGTCTCCGGGGGCCTTCATGCGTCTCGTAATTTCGCCGTCAGCCGTTCAGAACAGCGCCTTGCGCAGCATGTTCAGCGCAATCAGCATCAGGAACACCGCGAAGGCGATCTTCAGCTGACGGGCCGGCAGCCGGTGCGCCAGCGCCGCGCCCCAGGGGGCCGTGATGACGCTGACCGCGATCACCACCAGAAACGCCGGGATGTTCACCGCACCGAGCGTATAGGGCGGCGCATTCTCGACATGGGTCAGCAGGAAGCCCACGGTCGAGGGAATGGCGATCAGCACGCCAAAGCCCGAGGACGTCGCCACCGCGCGGTGGATCGGGATGTTGTGCAGCGTCTGCATCGGCGTGCCGATGGAGCCGCCGCCGATGCCCAGCAGCACCGACATGAACCCCATCAGCGGCGCGAACCAGGCCCGGAACAGCGCCGAGGGCGGATTGTCCGAGATCCGCCAGCTCGCCTTGCCGACGATCATATAGGCGGCGATCAACAGCAGCATGGTGCCGAAGATGATCTGCAGCGTGTGGGTGTGCAGATGCGACACCACCACCACGCCGGCGACGGCGCCGATGGCGATGGGCAGCGCCCATTGCTTCAGCATCACCCAGTCGACCGCGCCCTTCTTGTGATGCGCCATCACCGAGCGCGCCGAGGTCACGATGATCGTGGCGAGCGAGGTCGCGACGCAGACCTGCATCAGCCCCGCCGACTGATAGCCGAGCGCCGAGAACATGTAGAAAAACGCCGGCACCAGAACGATGCCGCCCCCTACCCCGAGCAACCCCGAGATGATGCCGGCAACACCGCCGACGAGGACCAGAAAGCCGAACAGCAGGCCTAGCGAGGCGATATCGGGCATGAGGGACTCCTTTTGTCGCTTGTCTTAGACAGCAATCGCGAGCTGCGCCAGCGCTTCATCGTAAAGTGAAAGCCCCGCCCCGGGCCGGTTCGCGCCTTCGGACAGCACCCGGCGCCAGCCGCGCGCCCCCGGCCGGCCGTGGAACAGGCCGAGCATGTGGCGCGTGATCTGATGCAGCCGCCCGCCCGCCTCCAGATGATGCGCAATGACCGGGCGCATCGCCTCGGCCACCTCGAACGGATCGCGCTCGGCGCCCTCGCCCCAGATCCGGGCGTCCGCCGCCCCCAGAACCGTCATCGGCTCGTGATAGGCCGCGCGCCCGATCATCACCCCGTCGAGCCCGGCCGCAAGCTGCGCCTCGGCCTCGTCGAGGGTGCGGATGCCGCCGTTGATCGACAGGCTGAGATCCGGGAATTCGCTCACCATCCGCTGCACCAGCGGATAATCGAGCGGCGGGATCTCGCGGTTGTCCTTCGGGCTCAGCCCCTGCAGCCAGGCCTTGCGGGCATGGATGGTCACGCGCCGCACGCCGGTGTCGCGCAGCATGGTCAGGAAAGCGGGAAGCACGGTTTCCGGCTCCTGATCGTCGACGCCGATGCGGCATTTCACCGTCACCTCGACCGGCGAGGCGGCGATCATCGCCGCGACCGAGCGCGCCACCAGATCCGGGTCCTTCATCAGCACCGCGCCGAAGCAGCCCGACTGCACCCGGTCCGACGGACAGCCGCAGTTCAGGTTGATCTCGTCATAGCCCCAATCGGCGGCGATGCGCACCGCCTCGCCGAGCTCCGCCGGATCCGAGCCGCCGATCTGCAGCGCCAGCGGATGCTCGGCCGCATCGTAATCCAAAAGCCGCGCCCGCGGACCGTGCACGATGGCGGCCGAGGTCACCATCTCGGTATACAGCAGCGCATTGCGCGAGATCACCCGGTGAAACTGCCGGCACAGGCTGTCGGTCCAATCCATCATCGGCGCGACAGACAGACGGGAGGCCGTTGAAATCTCTAGTTTATTATTATTTTCCGTCACTTAAAGGCACCTGCAGTTCGTCTCGTTTCCGCTCATTATGGACCAAATGGGGAGACCGTCATGGGCTCGATCACCACACGCAAGCGCAAGGATGGAAGTCACAGTTACAGGGCACGTGTACGAGTGATGCGCGAGGGAACCGTCTATCACGAGACAAAGACTTTTGACAGACGCCCAGCTGCGACCACCTGGATAAAGAAGCGCGAGAAGGAGCTAGCAAAGCCTGGTGCGTTGGAAGGGCTGAACGTATCCGACCCTCCGCTGTCCAAAGCGATCGAGCGCTACACTGAAGAGGCCGTAAAGGAAATCGGTCGCACGAAAGCACAGGTCCTCAGGACCATCGCGACCTACCCAATCGCCGATCTGCCCTGCTCCACCATCAAGTCGAAGGATATCATCGAGTTCCTTCAGTCACTGCCCGGGCAACCGCAAACCGTCGGGAACTACGCGAGCCACCTCGCCTCCATATTCGCCATAGCTCGACCGATGTGGGACTTCCGACTGGATGACCGAGAGATGAGAGACGCGATCACCGTCGCGCGCCGCATGGGGATCATCTCGCGTTCCGCGCAGCGGAACCGCAGACCCACCCTCGATGAACTCGACCGGCTGCTGGCTCATTTCATTGATCGGCGCCAGAGAACACCTCAGGCCATGCCCATGCACAAGGTGATCGTGTTCGCTCTCTTCTCGACGCGCCGACAGGCAGAGATCACCCGACTCACCTGGGATGATTTCCAGAAGGAACACAAACGCGTTCTGGTCCGTGACATGAAGCATCCCGGCGAGAAGCTCGGAAACGATACCTGGGTCGATCTGCCCGAGGAAGCCATTCGGATCATCGACAGCATGCCCGGGCATCAAGGTGAGATTTTCCCCTACTCACCGGACGCAATCACGGCCAACTTCACCCGCGCTTGCAAGCTGCTCGGGATCGAAGATCTGCACTTCCACGATCTGCGCCACGAAGGCATTTCGCGGCTGTTTGAAATGGGCTGGAACATTCCTCATATCGCAGCTGTCAGCGGACACAGGTCTTGGGTTAGCCTGAAACGCTATACGCACATCCGCGAAACCGGTGACAAATATGCAAACTGGCCGGGCTTGCAGCTCGCAATCGGCAACGCGTGATGCGTCAGTACGTCAATCTCATCGAAAGGACCCGCGCATCACTCAAGGTTTTGCCAGGTACAGGTATCAACTTTCATGGCCGCTGAATGCTGTGATAGAGGCAGGTTAGCGATATGCCGTCCATCCTATTGGCACCCTATTCATCCATGAACTTTCTCTGGTAGCGCTCCTCCGGCGAAACCCACTGATCGATGAATGATAGCGGATCGAGATCGCCCAGCATCGAACGCGCCAAACGCAGCCGGGATTCCAGATGCACGCGCCGCTCTCCGTCCACCATCTGCATACGCTTCTCGGCCTCGGATTTCTGAGCTCCTCCCCGGAAATCGGAGAGTG
>NZ_JFZB01000012.1 GCF_000740785.1 Paenirhodobacter enshiensis
AAAACTGTCCGGAAAATGGGGACCACCTCAATTATCGCGGTCCCGATGGCAACTTTTCGGCCCAGAATGACAGCTTTATCATCATGGCACGCGTTTTCTGCAAAAAGTAATAATCGCAGAATAAGGATTCTGTAAAATGCGGTATGTATGGAAATTGTGGGCAAAATTTTCGCCGGAATAGGCGATAAATCTAGGGCCTGCGCCGAAACGGCGCAAGCCTGAGGAAAGACCCGAACGATGATGACACGGACAGCCCCGGTGACCTTGCTGCTCTTCGCGGCGGTGCCGGCGATGTTTGCCTCGAACATGGCGATTGCGCGCTGGTTCGACGGCCGGATTCCCCCGATGACGCTGGCCAGCCTGCGCTGGCTGATTGCCGGGGCGATTCTGACCATTATCATCGGCCGGGCGCGGCCCTCGCTGCAGGTGCTGGCGCGCAACGCGGGGCTTCTGGCGGTGTTGACGGTGCTGGGCGGCGTGCTCTCCGTCGCGCCGCAATATGCCGCCGCGACCCGGACCGAGGCCGGGCATATCGCGCTGATCTTCGCGACCTCGCCCCTCATGGTCAGCTTCATCGAACGTCTGGTCTGGAACCGTGGGCTGAGTGCACCGGTGCTGGCGGGCTCGGTTCTGGCCTTCGCGGGGATCGCCGACGTGGTCAGCCGCGGCGCGCCCGAAACCTTGCTCGCGCTGCGCTTCAACCCGGGCGATCTGCTGGCGCTCGCGGCGGCGATGGCCTGGGCGGGCTATACCGCGCTGACCCGTCGCGCCGACAGCGGGCTGAGCCCGATGGTGCAGCTCTGGGTTCTGGCGCTTGGCAGTGGCGTCGCGCTCTTGCCCGCCGCCGGGGCCGAGGTCGTCGCGGGTCATCTGCCGGAGATCACCGTCGCGACGGTGCTGGGGGTCATCGCGCTCGCCACCGTCGCGGGTGTCGGCGCCTATTGCGCCTATGGCGCGCTGATAGGGCGCATCGGCGCGGCGCGGGCGGCAATGTCGATGTATCTGGTGCCGCTGTGGACACTCGCCTTCGGCGCGCTGTTCCTGAACGAGCCGGTCCAGCCCTATCACCTGAGTGCCATCGCGCTGGTGCTGGCCGGGCTCGGGGTGTCGAACCTGCACCTCTCCCGCCCGGTCGAGGCCCGGGCCTAGCCTGCGATGGCCATGTCGAGCGCCCCGGCCAGGCGCTCGACGATCAGCGCGACATGGGTTTCGTCGATGATATAGGGCGGCGCCATCAGCACATGATCGCCGCGCTTGCCGTCGATGGTGCCGCCGCCCGGATAGACCATCAGCCCGGCCGCGAGCGCGGCCTCCTTCAGCCGTGCGTAAACCTTGCGCGCCGGATCGAAGGGCGTCTTGCCGGCGCGGTCCTCGACCAGCTCGATCGCGCGAAACAGCCCCCGGCCGCGGATGTCGCCGACATGCGGATGATCGCCGAACCGCGCGCGCAGCGCCGTGTCGAGCGCCGCCCCCATCGCGCGGACATGGGCCAGAAGCCCGTCTTCCTCGATCACCTTCTGCACCGCCAGCGCGCCCGCGCAGGCCGTGGCATGGCCGACATAGGTGAACCCGTGCTGGAACGTACCCGATCCGGTGGTGATCGCCTCGAAGATCCGGTCCGACATCAGACAGGCGCCGATCGGCTGATAGCCGGCACCGAGGCCCTTGGCGCAGCTCAGCAGATCGGGGGCGACGCCCTCGTCCTCGCAGGCGAACAGCCGCCCGGTGCGCCCCATGCCGCACATCACCTCGTCGAGGATCAGCAAGATGCCGTAGCGGTCGCAGATCTCGCGGATGCGGCGGAAATAGCCCGGCGCGGCGGTGATCGCCCCGGCCGTCGCCCCGCCCACCGTCTCGGCGATGAAGCCGATCACCGTCTCGGGGCCGAGGCGCAGGATCTCGGCCTCCAGCTCGTCGGCGGCGCGGATTCCATAGGCCTCGGGCGTCTCGCCGGGTTCGGCGTAACGGTAGGCGAAGCACGGTGCGATGTGGCTGACCGGCAAGAGGATCGGCTCGTAGACCGCGCGCCGGCCGGGGTTGAAGCCGACCGAAAGCGTGGCGATGGTGTTGCCGTGATAGCTTTGCCGGCGCGCGATGAAATGGCGCCGGGCGGTCTCGCCCTTCTCCCAGAAATATTGCCGGGCGAGTTTCAGCGCGGTCTCGTTTGCCTCGGACCCGCCCGAGACGTAGTAGACATGGCCAAGGTCGCCGGGCGCGCGGGTGGTCAGGAATTCGGCCAGCTCCTCGGCCGGCTCCGAGGTGAAGAAGCTGGAATGCGCATAGGGGATGCGGTCGAGCTGCGCCTTGATCGCGGCGATCACCCGCCTTTCGCTGTGTCCGAGGCAGGACACAGCCGCCCCGCCCGAGGCATCGAGATACCGTTTCCCCGTGCTGTCGATGACATAGGGCCCATCGCCCGCCACCGCCACAGGCAGCGGATGCGACGGGTCGCGGTGCAGGATATGGGTGCGGTTGTCCATCTCAGATCACCTCGACGCTGAAACCGAATGTGGCGGTGTCGCCGGCCGCGAGGGTCAGGCTATAGGGGCGCGCGGCGATCTCCGGCCCGGCGCCGGCGCGGGCCGCCATGCCGTGCCAGGGCTCGATGCAGATGAACGGCGCGCCGGGCTTTTGCCACAGCGCAAGGTTCGGCAGGTTCTCGAAGCGGAAGTGCAGGCGCGGGCCGGTGTCGGCCGCGTAGACCAGCCCCTCGCCCGCGCCCTCGGGGAAGATCATCGCGTCTTCGGTGAATTGCGCGGGCGTGAGGGGCAGCGCGCCTTTGACGAAGGGCGAGGGCAGCTTCGTCTCGCCGATCAGCCCGCCTTCGAGGCGCACAAGGGCCGGCTCGCCGCGGTTGTCGAGGGTGATACGATGCGCCCCCTCGGCGCCGGGCAGCGGCCACAGGAACGCCGGGTGGAAGCCGAGCCCGAACGGCATCGGCGTATCGTCGCGGTTCTCGACCGTGGCGGTGACACTCAGCCGGTTCGCCGCGATCCGGTGGGTCAGGCTCAGGCGGAAGGCGAAGGGATAGACCGCCCGCGTCGCGTCGCTGTCGCTCAGCACGAAGGTGCAGGCGGTCTCGCTCGCCTCGACGAGATCGAAGGTCGAGCGGCGGGCGAAGCCGTGCTGCTTCATCTCGGCCGCGCGGCCGTTCACCGCGATCACGTCACCCTCGGCACGCCCGACGATCGGGAACAGGACCGGCGAACGCCCGGCCCAGAACGCCGCATCGCCGTTCCACAACAAGGGCTTGCCCTGCCATTCCAGGCTCTGCATCTCGGCCCCGAGCGGGCTGATCGTGGCGCGCAGCGTGTCGCTGCCGATGGCGAGGGTCATCTTGTGCTTTCCGGTCCGGTGACGGCCCGAGCAGGCGGGCTTTTTCTTGGCTTACACCCGGCCAACACAGGCGAAAAGTCCGCGATCCCGCGCCGGCCGGGCAAACGGGCGGTTTTGGCGACGACTGCCGGTTTTCCGGGCGATGTCCTGACAAGGACAAGTATTACTTGCCCTGAATCCAGCTTTTCTTGCTTTCGGCGCGCGGCATCCGCGACCACCTTCAGGGCAACGTTTCGCATCCGCGGGGTCCCCCGCACACCAATGCCCGCGGCCCCGGCCGCACAGGAGGCCACATGATCCGACTTGGCGCCGACATCGGCGGAACCTTCACCGACATCGTTCTCGAGGTCGGCGAACAGATCTTCTCGACCAAGGTTCTGACCAATTACACCCAGCCCGAACAGGCGATCATCGACGGGATGGCGATCGTGACCGAACAGGCCGGGATCGGGCTGGCCGAGATCGACCAGATCATCCACGGCACCACGCTCGCCACCAACGCGCTGATCGAGCGGCGCGGTGCGAAGACCGCCCTCGTCACCACCGAGGGCTTCCGCGACGTGATCGAGATGCGCACCGAAAGCCGCTTCGATCAGTACGACCTGAACATCCGCCTGCCGAAACCGCTGATCCCTCGCGAGCATCGCTATCCGGTCGCCGGCCGCATCGGCGCGCAGGGGCAGGAGCTGGCTCCGCTCGACGAGGACGCGCTGCGCGCGCTGATCCCGGTGCTGAAGGCCGAGGGTTTCGGCGCCATCGCCATCGGGTTCATCCATTCCTACGTCAACCCCGCGCACGAGCGCCGCGCCCGCGAGATCCTGTCCGAACTCGGCCTGCCGGTGTCGATCTCGTCCGAGGTCTCGCCGCAGATGCGCGAATACGAGCGCTTCAACACCGTCTGCGCGAACGCCTATGTCCGGCCGCAGATGGCCGATTACCTGACCCGGTTCCGCACCCGGCTGACCGAGATGGGCGCCACCTGTCCGATCTTCATGATCCATTCGGGCGGCGGTCTGGTGTCGCTGGAAACCGCGGCGGAATTCCCGGTGCGTCTGGTCGAATCCGGCCCCGCCGGCGGGGCGATCTTCGCCGCCGGCATCGCGCAGCGCTTCGGCCTCGACAAGGTGGTCAGCTATGACATGGGCGGCACCACCGCCAAGATCTGCCTGATCGAGGATTTCGTTCCCCGCACCGCCCGCACCTTCGAGGTCGCCCGCAGCACCCGTTTCGCCAAGGGTTCGGGGATGCCGATCTCGATCCCGGTGATCGAGATGATCGAGATTGGCGCGGGTGGCGGGTCGCTCGCCTGGGTCGACAGCATGGGCCGGATCCAGACCGGGCCGGAATCCGCGGCCTCGGAGCCGGGTCCGGCGTGCTATGGCCGCGGCGGTCTGCGCCCGGCGATCACCGATGCCGATGTGATCCTCGGCAAGATCGACCCCGAGAATTTCGCCGGCGGCGCGATCCGCCTCGATGCCGGGGCGTCGTCCGATGCCATCGGCCGCGAAGTGGGCTCGAAACTCGGGATGGAGGCGCTCGAAGCCGCTTTCGGCATCGCCGAGGTGGTCGATGAGAACATGGCCAACGCCGCCCGCGTCCACGCCGTCGAGAACGGCAAGGACATCGGCGAGAACATGATGATCGCCTTCGGCGGCGCCGCGCCCCTGCACGCCGCGCGGCTGTGCGAGAAGCTCGGCATCGACCGGTGTCTGATCCCGGTCGGCGCGGGTGTGGGTTCGGCCATCGGCTTCCTGCGCGCGCCCTTCGGCTATGAGGCGCTCGGTTCTCACGTCATCCGGCTGTCGGAATTCGATGCTGCGGTGATGAACGGGCTGGTGGCGGACCTCAAGGAAACCGCCGAGAAATTCGTTCGCGAAGGCGCGGGCGCGGGCCGGCACGATTGCGAGATCACCGCCTTCATGCGCTATGCCGGGCAAGGCTGGGAAATCCCCGTGCCGCTGGCCGAGCATACCTTCACCGCCGCCGATCGCGACCGTCTGAAGGCCGATTTCCAGGCCGCCTACGCGCGCTTCTTCGGGCGCAGCATCGACGCGCTCGGCGGGCTCGAAATCGAGATCGTCACGCTCTCGGTGAAGGTCGAGAGCCGCCAGCCCGCCCCGGCGCCGCATGATCTGAGCACCGGCACCCCCGCGCCCGTGCCTGCCGGTCAGGGCGAACGTGCGGTCTTCGACCCCGATACCGGCGAGATGATGCCCTCGGCCATCGTCGCGCGCTCTGCGCTCGTGCCCGGTCAGCGCATCGCCGGCCCCGCCGTGATCGTCGAGCGCGAGACCTCGACCGTCGTGACCTCGCCCTTTGACGCCGTGTTGCAGTCCGACGGCTCCATCCTGCTGATCCGCAAGGAGTGATCCCATGAACGTTTCCGACATTCGCATGCAGGTGATGTGGAACCGCCTGATCTCGGTCGTCGAGGAGCAGGCGCTGACGCTGATCCGCACGGCGTTCTCGACCTCGGTGCGCGAGGCGGGCGACCTTTCGGCGGGCGTGTTCGGCCCCGACGGGCAGATGCTCGCCCAGGCCGTCACCGGCACGCCCGGCCACGTCAACACCATGGCCGAGGCGGTGCTGAACTTCCTCGCCGAGATCCCGCGCGAGGAGATGTTCGAGGGCGACACCTATGTCACCAACGATCCCTGGCTCGGCACCGGGCATCTGCATGACATCACGATGGTTTCGCCCTCGTTCCTCGATGGACGGCTGGTCGGCTTCTTCGCCTGCACGGCGCATGTGGTCGATGTGGGCGGGCGCGGCTTCGGGGCGGATGCGAAATCCGTCTACGAGGAAGGCATCCAGATCCCGATCATGAAATTCGCCGAGAGGGGCGTGGTCAACACCTCGCTGCTGCGTCTTTTGAAGGCCAACGTGCGCGAACCCGATCAGGTGATCGGCGATTTCTACTCGCTGTCGGCGTGCAACGAGGTCGGCCATCGCCGGCTGGTGACGATGATGCGCGAGATCGGGCTGAGCGACCTCGACGCGCTGGCCGAATTCATTTTCAGCCGCACCCGTGCCGCGACGCTCGAACGGATCCGGGCGCTGCCGCAGGGCGCATGGTCGAACGTGATGGACACCGACGGCTATGACGAACCGATCCGTCTGGCCGCGAAGGTCGAGATCCGGGGCGAGACGATCAACGTCGATTTCACCGGCTCGTCCGCGCCCTCGCGGTGGGGCATCAACGTGCCGCTGATCTACACCAAGGCCTATGCCTCCTACGCGCTGAAATGCGTGATCGCGCCCGATGTGCCGAACAATTCGGCGAGCCTCGCGCTGTTCACCATCTCGAGCCCCGAGAACATCTGCAACGCGCAGCGCCCGGCCCCGGTCAGCCTGCGCCACGTGATCGGCCACATGATCCCGGACGTGGTTCTGGGCGCGCTGTCGCAGGCGCTGCCCGGCCAGATCCAGGCCGAGGGCGCGGGTTCGCTGTGGAACGTGCATCTTTCGGTCAAGCCGGTGTCGAAACAGGCCGGCCGGCGCGCCGAGGTGCTGATGTTCAACTCGGGCGGCACCGGCGCGCGGCCGGCGCTCGACGGGCTGTCGGCGACGGCCTTCCCTTCGGGCGTGATGACCATGCCGATCGAGGCGACCGAGCAAACCGGCCCCATCGTGATCTGGCGCAAGGAGCTGCGCCCGGATTCGGGCGGCGCCGGGCGCTATCGCGGCGGCCTCGGTCAGGTGATCGAGATCGGCGCGATGCCGGGGCACGAGCTCGACTTCTCGGCGATGTTCGACCGGGTGAACCACCCGGCCCAGGGCCGCGAGGGCGGCGAGGCCGGCGCGCCGGGCGAGGTCGTTCTCGACGACGGCACGAAGATGCGCCCGAAGGGCTGGCAGCATGTGCCGGCGGGGCGGCATCTGATCCTGAAGGCGCCGGGCGGCGGCGGCTTCGGCCCGGCCTCCGAACGCGATCCCGAGGCGCTGGCGGCCGATCTGCGCGGCGGCTATGTGAGCGCGGGCGGCAAGTCCTGACGCGGATGCCCCGAGACCGGGGGCTTTGCGGCAAAGAAACTGACGAGAAACAAGGGGACAAGACCATGGCGAAATACAAGCGCATCCTGATCACCGGCGCCGCGGGGCGGCTTGGCTCGCGGCTGCGCGGCGGGCTCGCCCATCTGGCCGACACGATCCGGCTGACCGACGTGAACCCGATTGCCGATCTCGGGCCGAATGAGGAATTCGTGCAGGCGGACCTCGACGACCTCGATGCGGTGGTCGCGGCCTGCGAGGGCTGCGATGCCATCGTGCATTTCGGCGCCCGCGCCGACGAGGACAAGTGGCAGGTGATCCTGCATTCGAACATCATCGGCGGCTACAACGTCTACGAGGGCGCGCGGCGCGGCGGGGCGAAGCGGGTGGTTTATGCCTCCTCGGTCCATGCCATCGGCTTTCACAAGATCGTCGACCAGATCGACGCCCATGCGCCGCATCGCCCCGACAGCCTTTACGGCGTGGCGAAATGCTTCATGGAAGACCTGAGCCGGATGTATTTCGACAAGTTCGGGCTGGAATCGGTGTGCTGCCGGATCTTCTCGTCCTTCCCGGAGCCCGCGGACCGGCGCCATCTGTGGTCCTATCTGTCGTTCGACGACTGCGTGCGCATGGTCGAGGCGAGCCTGCGCGCCCCGGTGGTCGAGCACACGATCCTGTTCGCCACCTCGGACAATCGCGAGAAGGGCTTCGACAACCGGCTGGCGGGCCATATCGGGTTTCACCCGCAGGACAACACCGAGCCGTTCCGGGCCGCGATGGAGGCCGCGACCCCGGAGATCGACCCGAAGTTGCCGCGGTTCCGCTTCCTGGGCGGTTACATGACCGAGCTGCCGCATCCCGACGACGCGAAGGCCTGAGGGGGCGGTTTCGGCCCTGGTGGGGTGAGGGGCTCTGCCCCTCGCCCGTTCCGGGCTCACCCCGGGATATTTGCGGAAAGCCGAAAGAGCCGGGCGGGGATGGCCGGGCGGGATCGGGGCGGTTATGCTCGGGTGCGAGAACCCCTGCCCTGTTTCGAGCCCATGCCTGACCCTGCCCGCCCTTCGACCGAGACCGTGCCGCGGCTGCCGCCGCTGAATGCGCTGCGCGCCTTTGACGCCGTGGCTCGGCACCGGAGTTTTCGCGGCGCCTCGGAGGAGCTTCGGGTCTCGCCTCAGGCGGTGAGCCAGCAGATCCGCCATCTGGAGGAAGCGCTCGGTGTGATGCTGTTCATCCGCCGTGCCCGGGCCGTCGATCCGACCGAAGCGGCGCTGGTTCTGGCGCGCCATGTGCGGGCAGGTCTTGGCGAATTTGCCGAAGGGGTGCGGCAGGTCTCGCGCAGCCCGGTGCGCGCGCGCATCAACATCAATGTAAGCCCCTATTTCGCCTCGCATTTCCTGCTGGCCCGGATCGGGGCATTTCGCGCGACGCTTCCCGGCATCGACCTGCGCCTGACCACGATGGTCGAGATGCCGGAGTTCGACCGCGACGACATCGATGCCTCGGTGCAATGGGGTTATGGCGAGTGGCGCGGCGTCGAGGCGGTGCGGCTTGTCTCCGATCCCAAGGTGATCTGCGCGACGCCCGCGATTGCGGCCCGGATCGGTTCGGCCGCCGATCTGGCGCATGAGGTGCTGCTGGAGCCGGTCAGGGATGGCTCGTTCTGGGCGCCGGTGTTGGCGTTTCTGGGGGTGGACACCCCGCTCGGCGCGGCGCGGATGGTGTTTCACGAGGCGGCGACGACACGGCAGGCGACGCTCGAGGGCCTTGGCGTCGGGCTGTTGTCCGAAGCCCATGCGCGCGAGGACATCGCCGCCGGCAAGCTGGTTGCCCCGCTTGGCGATGCGCTTGCCGATCTGCCCGAGGCGCAGGTTCCGGGCTTCTATCTGGTTTTGCCGCGCCGGCGCCACCCGCCGGCGCCGGTTCTGGCGTTCCGGAACTGGATTCTGGCGCAGGACTGGTCATCTCCGGCGCGGGTGTGACGGCGATTCGCGCGCACTTTTTCAAATTCATCGAAGAAATCACCGAAAAGCGGATTTCTGTATATATCTTGTTGCGGCGGATGGCCTCCGGGCCGGACGATTTGCGAAGAACGACCACTCCGGCCGGATAATGTTGCGCGATATCCCGCCGCAGAGGCGGTCGGGGCGCTATGGCATCGCTGCGAGGTCGCTGATGAAAATCGTCATTCTTGGGTCGGGCGTGATCGGTGTCACCTCGGCGTGGTATCTGAATCAGGCGGGCCATGAGGTTACCGTCATCGACCGCGAGGCGGGCCCGGCGCTCGAGACCTCGTTCGGCAACGCGGGCGAGATCAGCCCCGGATATTCCGCCCCCTGGGCGGCGCCGGGGATCCCGATGAAGGCGCTGAAATGGATGTTCATGCGCCACGCGCCTCTGGTCATCAATCTGCGCCCCGACGCCCACAAGGTCGGCTGGCTTGGCAAGATGCTGCTGAACTGCACCTCGGCGGCCTATGCGGTCAACAAGAGCCGGATGGTGCGCATCGCGGAATATTCGCGCGACTGTCTGCGCGATCTGCGCGCCGAGACCGGCATCCATTACGACGAGCGCACCCAGGGCACGCTGCAGGTGTTCCGCGATCCCCATCAGGTGGAATCGGCGGCGAAGGACATCGCGGTTCTCAAGGCCGATGGCGTGCCGTTCGAGGTTCTCGATGCCGATGGTTGCGTCGCCTATGAGCCCGGCCTGAAGAAGTTCAAGCCGCAGATCGCGGGCGGGCTGCGCCTGCCGGGCGACGAAACGGGCGATTGCTTCAAGTTCACCAACGCGCTCGGCGAGATGGCCAAGGCGAAGGGCGTAACCTTCCGCTGGAACACCGAGATCACCGGCCTCGAGACCGAGGGCGACCGCATCGTCGCGGCCCGCGCCGGCGCCGAGCGCATCACCGCGGATGCGTTCATCGTGGCTTTCGGCAGCTACTCGCCGTTCCTGGTGCGCCCGCTCGGGATCAACCTGCCGATCTACCCGCTCAAGGGCTATTCGCTCACCGTTCCGATCCGCGACGAGGCGCGCGCCCCCGTCTCGACCGTGATGGACGAGACTTACAAGGTCGCGATCACCCGTCTGGGCGACCGGATCCGCGTCGGCGGTCTGGCCGAGATCAACGGCTTCAACATGGCGCTCGACCCGCGCCGGCGCGCCACGCTCGACAAGTCGCTCACCGATCTGTTCGAGGGCGCCTGCGACCCGGCCGAGGCGCTGTTCTGGTGCGGTCTGCGTCCGATGACCCCCGATGGCACGCCGATCATCGGCCGGACCCGGTTCTCGAACCTTTACCTGAATACCGGACACGGCACGCTCGGCTGGACGATGTCGGCGGGGTCGGGGCGGCTGATCGCGGATATCGTCTCGGGTCGCAAGACCGGGATCGACGCGACCGACCTCGGCTACGACCGCTATCTGAGCGAGCGTCAGGCCGGGCACAGGCCGGCCCTTGCCGCCTGAGACCGGCGGTTCTGACCGATGAAGGCCGTCCCGTCGCCGGGGCGGCCTTTTCGATGTGGCGGACAGCTCAGTTCGAGGCCGGGGCCGCCATGCCCATCGGCTTTCCGGCGCCCATATGCGCCTTGCCGGGGGCGATCACGGCCATCTTCAATGCGACGTCGCCTGCCTTTTCGAAGGTCAGGGTGACGTCGACGGTCTCGCCCTCGGTCAGGGGTCTGGTCAGCCCCATGAACATGACGTGATAGCTGCCGGGCTTCAGCACCACGGTCTGGCCGGCCGGGATCGGCAGCCCGTCCGGCAGCTCGCGCATCTTCATCACATCGCCCTGCAGTGCCATTTCGTGGACCTGCACCTCGGTCGCGAAATCTGCCTTGCCGCCGATCAGGCGGTCGTCTGCGGATCCGGCGTTGGAGATGGTGACGAAGCCGCCGGCGACCGGGGCCCCGGGCAGGGTGGCGCGGGTGAACGCATCGCTGAGTGTCAGGCCGGCAACCTGGACAGCGGCGGGTTTCGGGCTCTCGGCGAAGGACAAGGAGGCCGGGACAAGCGCCAGCGCGGCGCCCAGAAGGAACGGACGGATCATGGAAATCTCCGGTATATCAATTCGTTGAAGGTGTGTGGGCGGGTCTCAGACCCGCGGGGGCGCCCGCCATCCCCGCCCCGGGTCGAGGACCGGCCGGATGGCCTGGCTTTCGCGCGGAGCGGGGACGGTCCGGACCCGGATGAACCTCGCCGCGCGCACTGCTCCCGGCGCGGGCAGCAGCCGGACCGCGCCATCGACATGGCAGCCGGCGTCGGGCGTGAGGCCGTGAATATCGCCGCGCTTGCCCGCGCAGACATCGGCGACGTCGAACCCGGCCAGAGCAGCCGCGGCGATCCTCTCGGCCTCGGCCGAGGGGGCACGATGGGCGAATCCGCACGCCGCCGTCGAAACGGTCAGCATCGTCAGCACGATAAGGCCGGCGAGGCCGTGGCGCAGCAAGCGGATCATCGGCGGAGCTTGCACGGAACGACGCGCACGCGCAAGCACACTGCCGGCTTTCGCCCGGCCGTGCATCGGCGTAGCCTGCGCGCCGAACAGGAGACCCCGATGACCGATCTGAACCTTGCCGCCGCCGAAGCCCTTCTCGACACTCTTCCCGCGCGTCTCGGCGGTCCGGGGGGGCTTGCGGGTGTGGTTCACGAAGGCCGCATCGTGATGGCGCGTGCCTGGGGCTATGCCGATCTCGAGGCCGGGCGGCCGATGACGCGGCAAAGCCGGCTGCCGGTCTGCTCGATCTCGAAGCAGTTCACCTGCGGCGCGGTGCTGGCGGCGCTCGGTTCGCCAGAGGCGCTGGACGATCGGGTCGCGGATTGGCTTCCGGCTTTTGAGGAGCCGCGGCCGAGCGCGCGCAACCTGTGCAACAACCAGTCGGGCCTGCGCGATTACTGGGCGCTGACGGTCCTTGACGGCGCGCGGGCCGAGCAGGAATTCCCCCGCGGTGCCGCACGTCCGCTGATCGCGCGGATGAAGACCGGGCATTTCGCGCCGGGCACCTCCTATTCCTATTGCAACGCCAATTTTCGCATCCTCGGCGACATGCTGTCCGAGGCGACGGGCCGCGACCTCGCAGAGCTTTACCGCACTCTGATCTGGGATCCGGCGGGGATGGACAGCGCGGCGCTGACGCCCGACACGCGCCATCCGGTCGATGGAGTCACCGGCTATGAGGGCGCGCCCGATCACGGCTTCCTGCCGGCGCATAACGGCGTCTGGTGGCAGGGAGATGCGGGGATTTCGGCCTCGCTCGATGACATGCTGGCGTGGGAATGCTGGATTGATGCCACGCGCGAGGATGCGGGCTCGGTTTATCGCCGCTTGTCAGAGCCGCAAACCTTCGCCGACGGCGCGGCGGCGGGCTATGGCTTCGGCCTCGCGCGCGAGACCGTCGGGCGGGCTGTTTTCACCGGGCATGGCGGTGCGTTGCGCGGCTTCCGGCTCTATCGGATGAACGCGCGGGCGGAGCGGCTTTCGGTCGTGGTGATGCTCAACCACGAGGGCGATGCGCATGGCGCGGCAGTGGCGCTGGCGCGTGCGGCGCTTGGCGTGGCGGAACCCGCGGCGCCTTTGTTGCCCGAGGGCTGGGACGGGATCTGGCTCGACCGCGAACGCGGCATGGTGGCGCAGATCGTCTCCGGCCGGCGGAGCGCGACTTTGCATTATGCCACCCGCCCGCTGTCGATGCAGTTCGACGGCGAGGGGCTGAGCGCGCCGGGCACCACGATCCGCCGCGATGGCACGGCGCTGAGCATGGCGCTGCCGGGCGAGAATACCGTTCGTCGTCTGATCCCGCTGTCCCCCCTGCCCCATGCCTCGGGCGACGAGATTTCGGGCCTTTACGAAAGCCCGGAACCCGGCAGCCGGATGCGGATCGAGGCGCGCGACGGCGCGGTCTTCGCCACCTTCGAGGGCACGCTCGGTCAGGGCCGGCCGGAGCCGATGACCCCGGTCGCGCGCGACATCTGGCGGCTGACGGTGCGCCGCTCGATGGATGCTCCGGCACCGGGCGAATGGACCTTCACGGTCAGCCGTGACGCGGCGGGCCGCGTCGCGGGCGGCACGCTCAGCGTCTGGCTCGCCCGCGGGATCCGCTGGCGCCGGCTGTAACCTCAGGCGAGCGCGGGCCGCAGCCGGCGGATCGACAGCGGTTCGGGATCGACCGCCGGGCGGCGCCCCATCACCAGATCGGCCGCCATCTCGCCAAGTGCCGGGCCGACGCCGAAGCCGTGGCCCGAGCAGCCCGAGGCGATGAAGAAGCCGGGCACCGTGGCGATCGGGCTGACCACCGCGACGGAATCGGGCGTCACATCCATCACGCCCGCCCAGGCCGTCACCAGCTTCGCCGAGGCGAAGGGGGTGAACGCCTCGGCCAGTTGCGCCATCGCCTTGCGGATATTGGGCAGATGCGGCGCCGGGTCGAGGGTGCGGCAGGTCTCGAACGCGGTCACCCGGTCGCCCGCCCAGTGCCGCGGGCGGCGCAGATCCTCGAAGAAGCTCATGCCGAAGCGCAGGCTCAGATCGCGCCACGAGCCGAGCAGAGAGGGCAGATATTCGCGCATCAGCACGAAGTTGTCGGGCAGGATCGGGGTCAGGTTCGCGCTGCGCAGCGCGATGGTGTAATCGCCGTCGAGGCGGCGCCGGAACGCGATCTTGCGTGCGCCGAAGGCGGTTTCTCCCAGGCCTTCGACGCCGGTGACGCGGGCCGCGGTGCCCAGAACCTGAAGCTGCGGGAAGTCGATGCCGAGGTTGCCGGCAAACAGCCGCGACCAGGCCCCGCCCGCCAGCACCACCTGCGAACAGCCGATCCGCCCGCGCTCTGTCACCACGCCCGAGACGCGGCCGGCCGAGGTTTCGACCGTGCGCACGGCGCAATTGGTCAGCACCCTGGCGCCGGCGCGCCGCGCGGCTTCGGCCATCGCGGGGGTGGCGAGCCAGGGCTCCGCCCGACCGTCGCTGTCGCACAGGATCGCGCCGGCCAAGGGTTTCGCCGGGTTCATGCCGGGGAAGGCGGCGGCGGCCTCGCGCGCGCTCAGCTGCCTTGTGTCGAAGCCATGCGCGCGGGCGGTCTCGCGCCATTTGATCCACGGCGCGCCCTCGGCTTCGGAATGGAAGGCATAGGCGATGCCGGTCTCGCGATAGCCGGTCTCGGCACCGATGCGGGCGTTCATGCCCCGCCACATCTCGCGCGAGGCGATGGCGAGCGGCAGTTCCGCCATGTCGCGGCCGATCTGGCGCACCCAGCCCCAGTTGCGGCCCGACTGCTCGCCGCCGATCACGCCCTTTTCGCACAGCGCGACAGGGATGCCGCGCTCGGCCAAGGTCAGCGCGGTCATCGTGCCGACGATGCCGCCGCCGATCACCACGACCTCCACTTGCTCGGGGAGTTCGGCATCGCCGGTGACGGGGGTGACGGGGATCGAGATCGACATGGGTCAGGCCTTCGGTGGGCAGAAAAGACCGGGCTGGTCTGCGCGGTGCAACGCGCCTTGTCACGCGATTTCGGCGCCCGGACGGCGGTTGCGGCGATCTGTCCGGGAATGGTGCCGTGAAAAGCGGCAGCACGCGAAAAAGAGAAGGCCCCGATCCGCGGGGACCGGGGCCTTCGGTGTGGTCTCAGGGACAGGCTCAGCCGATCCGGGTGACGAACTTGGTGTCGAGATAGGCCTCGACCGCCTCGGATCCGCCTTCGGTGCCGTAGCCCGAGTCCTTCATGCCGCCGAACGGCACTTCGGGCAGCGCGAGGCCGAGGTGGTTGATCGTCAGCATCCCGGCCTCGACCCGTGCGGCGAGCGCATCCGCCGTCGCCGAGTTGCGCGTCCAGGCATAGGCCGCGAGGCCGAAGGGCAGACGGTTCGCCTCGGTGATCGCTTCCTCGACCGAGGCGACGCGGTTCACGATGGCGACCGGGCCGAAGGGTTCTTCGTTCATGATCCGGGCGTCGAGCGGCACATCGGCCAGAACGGTCGGTTCGTAGAACCAGCCCTTGTTGCCGAGGCGCTTACCGCCGGTCATCAGGCGCGCACCGCGCTCGATGGCGTCAGAGACCAGCGCCTCGATCGCCGGGATGCGGCGCGGGTTGGCGAGCGGGCCCATGGCGACGCCCTCTTCAAGCCCGTTGCCGACCTTGACCTGCTTCGTCGCGGCGGTGAAACCGTCGAGGAAGGCGTCGAACGCCGGCTCCTCGATCAGGAAGCGGGTCGGCGAGACGCAGACCTGACCGGCGTTGCGGAACTTGTGCATCGCCATGACCGAGGCCGCCTGCGCCACATCGGCATCCTTCGCGACGATCACCGGGGCATGGCCGCCAAGCTCCATCGTCACGCGCTTCATGTGCTGACCGGCGAGCGCCGCCAGCATCTTGCCCACGGGCGTCGAGCCGGTGAACGAGATCTTGCGGATCACCGGATGCGGGATCAGGTATTCGGAAATCTCCGCCGGCACACCATAGACCAGGTTGATCACGCCGGCCGGGGCGCCGGCATCGACGAAGGCCTGAATCATCGCCGCGGGCGAGGCCGGGGTTTCCTCGGGCGCCTTGACGATGATCGAGCAGCCGGCGGCCAGCGCCGCGCACAGCTTGCGCACCACCTGATTGATCGGGAAGTTCCACGGCGTGAAGGCCGCAACCGGGCCGACCGGCAGTTTCAGCGTCATCTGCACGACGCCCGGCTGACGCGAGGGGATCACCTGACCGTACTGGCGGCGGGCTTCCTCGGCGAACCAGTCGATGGTGTCGGCGGCGCCGAGCGTCTCCATCCGCGATTGCGCCAGCGGCTTGCCGTTCTCGCGCGTCATGATCCAGGCGATCTCGTCGACGCGTTCGCGCAGCAGCTCGGCCGCGCGGCGCATCAGCTTCGAGCGCTCGAACGCGCCGGTGTCGCGCCAGATCGCGAAGCCCTTCTCGACGGCGGCAAGCGCGCGGTCGAGGTCGTCGCGCCCGGCATGGGCGACACGGCCGATCACCTCTTCGGTCGCCGGGTCGATCACGTCGATCCAGCCCTGCGATCCCCCGACCCACTGGCCGTCGATCAGCAGGCGCACATCGGGATAGGTAAAGTCAGTCGTGCTCATGGCGTTCGTTCCGTATGGTTCAATCTTCTGGATGTATCGGCCGGGGCGGTGCGTCCGGGGACGGCATGACGGCCGGGTCGGGCTCATAGGTGGCGGCGAAGTGCGACAAAGGCAAGGGTTTGCGCGCCGGGGCGGGCAGTTTCGGGCCGGCCGGCAGGCGAAGCGCCCAAATCCTGGCCATCGCGATCAACCAGCCGCGCAACGTGCCGAGCGACGGGATCGCCCGGGCGACCGTATCGGACCGGGGGCATCCGCGATTTCTGCCGAATGCCTTTCGCTGCGATGAAGCGGCTGCCCGGCCACGAAGATCTGGCGCGAAGATCCGGATTGCGCCGACCGTATCGGACCGGGGCGTCCCGGGCCCTCCCCCGGGCGGGGTCAGCGCAGGGGGGGCGTCTCCTCGCCCTCGACGATCTCAAGCACCACGCGGAAGGTCGCGGCGGTGTGCGCGCGCATCAGACGTTGTGCCTCGTTTGCGTCCTCGGCGTGGATCGCGGCGGCGAGAGCGCGGTGCTCGACCTGCGAAGTGGCGATGCGGTCGGCGCGGCGATTGAACTGGATATGGCGCCAGGGCATGGTGCGCAGCTCCAGTTCCTCGATCATCTCCGCCATCACCGGGTTATGGGCACCGTCGCGGATGATGCGGTGAAAGCGGCGGTTGACCTCCTCGAAATCGGCATCGGGGTCGTCGCCGGCCTGCACCGCGGCGGCGAGGGCCTGACGCTCCAGCTCGCTCATCCTGAGAGCGGCGAAGCGTGCGACCAGCCCTTCGATCTCTCCCATCGCCTCGAACAGCGCGTGCAGGGTCTGGGTCGGGATTTTCCGCACCAGAAGCGCGCGGCGCGGTCCGCGTTCGGCCAGCCCCGTCGAGACCAGCCGCTGCAGCGCCTCGCGCACCGGGGTGCGCGACATGCCGTATTCTTCCGCTATGGGTATCTCGTTCAGCAGGTCGCCCGGATGGTAACGCCCTTCGAGAATGCCCGAAAGAAGGGCGGAATAAACGTCGTCAGCGTATTTTTTGCCACTTCTCATTCTTCATGCCACTGTTGGATATCTTTTTCTTTATTTGTATACATAAACGAAGCGACACCATCGTGCCACCTCGAAGAGGAATCATCGGGCGTCGATCTGGTCCCGGCCGTCACGGGCGGATGCAGGTCAGCCTATCGCCGAAGCCGGGCGGGGCCAAGCGCCGCCCGTGTTCCGGACGTCGATCCCTGCGCGGTGTGGCCCGATGATCGCCCCGCCCGTTCGCGGGCGAGGAGGAATGAGACAAGACAACGGGCCCGAAGCGGGCCAGACCACAGGAAGGACGCCCCATGTTCAACTTCTTCTCGGCGCAGCGACCGTCGACCTATACCGGCAAGGCGATGATCGCGACCTCGCATCCGCTGGCGACGGCGGCGGGGCTCGAGGTGCTGCAGCAGGGCGGAAATGCCGTCGATGCGGCGATCGCTGCGGTGGCGGTGCAGGCGGTGGTCGATCCGCTGATGACCGGGGTCGGCGGCGATTGCTTCGCGCTTTACGCCCCGGCGGGGGGTGCGGTGCGGGCGCTGAACGGCTCGGGCCGGGCGCCGGCGGCGGCAAGCGTCGCGGCGCTGAAGGCGGCGGGTCTCGAAACAGCGATCCCGCTGCGTTCGCCTCATGCGATCACCGTTCCGGGCGCGGTTTCGGCCTGGGTGCGGCTGGTTGACGATCACGGCAGCCTGCCGTTGTCGCGCCTGTTCGAACGTGCCATCGGCTATGCCGAGGAGGGCTTCCGTGTGACGCCGCGCGTGGCGCAGGACTGGGCGCAAAGTGCCGCGACCGTCGCCGACGATCCGGCGGCCTCGGCGGTGTTCCTGCCCGGCGGCAAGGTGCCCTCGGTCGGCGACACGATCCGCAATCCGCGTCTCTGCGCCACCCTTCGTGCCATCGCCGAGGGCGGCGCGGCCGCCTTCTACGAAGGCCCGAACGCCGGGGCGATGGTCGATTATCTGCGCGGCATCGGCGGGCTGCATACGCTCGACGATTTCGCGGCGGGCCGTGACGGCGCCGAATGGGTGACGCCGATTCACGCCAGTTATCGCGGCCATGTCATCTATGAATGCCCGCCGAACGGTCAGGGCGTCGCGGCGCTGCTGATCCTGAAGATCCTCGAAGGCTTTGACATGGCCACGCTCTCCGAGGCCGACCGGATCCACCTCCATGCCGAGGCGGCCAAGATCGCCTATCACCACCGCGACGCGCTGATCGGTGATGCCGATCACTGCCGCGGCGTGGCCGAGACGCTGCTGTCCGAGCCGGCGATCTCGACCCTTCGCGCGCGCATCGACATGAGCCGCGCCGGCCGCCCGGCGCTCTGGGACGAGCCCGAGCACAAGGACACCATTTACCTCTGCGTCGTCGACGAGGCGGGCAACGCGATCTCCTTCATCAACTCGATCTTCCATGCCTTCGGTTCGGGCCGGATGGATGCCGAGACCGGGGTGCTGTTCCACAATCGCGGCGCTTCGTTCCGGCTGATCGAGGGGCACCCGAACGCCATCGGCCCGCGCAAGCGGCCGATGCACACCATCATCCCGGGCATGATGTTGACGGATGGCCGGGTCGAGATGCCCTTCGGCGTGATGGGCGGGCAGTATCAGGCGGCGGGCCATGCGGCGTTCCTGTCGGGCGTGATCGACCGCAGGATGAGCTTGCAAGAGGCGATGGACGCACCGCGCAGCTTCGGTTTCGGCGGCGTGCTGGAGGTCGAGCCCACCGTCTCGGCCGAGGCGCGGGCAGAGCTGGAACGGCGCGGACACAAGGTCGTTGTCGTCGCGGCTCCGATCGGGGGCAGTCAGGCGATCCGCATCCGCGAGGATGGGCTCCTCGAAGGTGGTTCCGACACGCGCAAGGACGGGATGGCGCTCGGGTTCTGATCTCGTTTCGACGGTCCATGCACGGCCCCGCCTTCGCAGGCGGGGCCGTTTTCGGTTCAGGGTCTGTGCCGGCCGGTCCGGAAACCGAATCAATGCCGCAGATGTTCAATACATTACTGTTCAATATGTATACATAATGAGCTGATACATCCGATCAGCGGGCAGAATTTGGGCGTTCCAGGGCTGAGCCCCGGATTTCTCCCGAGGCCACGGCCTTTGCATTGCCCCTGCCGGCTTGCAAGCGCAGCTTCGGATCAGAGCTTCACCGGCACCACGGAGGGATTTCGATGCTGGACCATGACCTTTCCCCGTTCACCCGACCGGCGCTGTCGCGGCTTGCCGCAAGTGCGGCGTTGTGCGCGGCACTCGCGGCGCCCGGCCTTGCCGCGGCCGGTCTGCCCGACGCCATCGCGTCCTCGAAGACGCTGACCTTCTGCAGCGCACTCAGCCAGCCGCCGCTGGAATTCGTCGACGAGAATCAGACGCCGGTCGGCGCCGATATCGAGCTTGGCGACGAGCTGGCGAAGCGGCTGGATCTGAAGACCAAATGGATCAACATCCCGTTCTCGGGGCTGATTCCGGCGCTGCAGGCAGGGCAGTGCGATGCGATCCTGTCGCAGCTGTTCATCAAGGCGCCGCGCCTTGAGGTGATCGACCAGGTTCCTTACGCCTGGTCTCAGGAGATCCTGGCCTTCAAGAAGGGCTCTCCCGTGGTCGACGATCCGGTCGAGATGTCGGGCAAGAAGGTTGCGAGCGTCACCGGCACCACCGCCACCGTGCTGCTTGAGCAGGCGAACGAAAAGCTGAAGGCCGAAGGCAAGGCGCCGATCACCATCGTCGAATTCCCGACGGGCACCGCCGCCTTCCAGCAGCTGATGATCGGCCAGGTCGATGCTTACGGCGCCTCTTTCGAGATCGGTCAGTATTACGATCAGCACAACCCGGGCGAGATCGTCACCGGATCGAAGCCGTTCTACAAGATCCTCACCGGCATCGGCGTGCGCAAGGACGAGAAGGGCCTGAGCAAGGCGCTGGAAGAGCAGTTCGCCCTGATGATGAAGGATGGCAGCTATGCCGCCATCTACAAGAAATGGGGCATCGAGAGCGACATGCTCGACGCGCCCATGCCGACCCAGCCCGCGAACTGAGACCGCCGAACGAAACCCGGCGAACCGAGGAAGGCTTCCGCCCGGCGCATGACGTGCCGGGCGGTCCGCCCCGCGACAGGCGCGGGCGCAAGATCACAGCGAGGATTCCGTGCATTTCGACTGGCCGTATTTCTGGCATCAGCTGCTGACCCCGGGGGACAAGTTCCTCACCGGCCTCGGGCTGACCGTTTCGATGGCGCTGTGCGCCGAGATCATCGGCCTTGTGCTGGGGCTGGTCATCGCGCAGATGCGGCTGTCGCGTCCGCGTCCGTTGCGTGCCTTCGCCAGCCTCTATATCTGGGCGATCCGGGGCACGCCGCTTCTGGTGCAGATCGTGTTCATCTACACCGGCCTCGCTGCGGCGGGGATCATGCGGTTTCGCGATTTCACCCTATTCGACATCACCGTCAGCGGCAGCGTTCAGGCTGGCATCATCGCGCTCGGTCTGCACGAGGCGGCCTATATGGCGGAGATCTTCCGCTCCGGCATCCAGGCAGTCGACCGCGGTCAGTTCGAGGCGGCGAAGGCCATCGGTATGCCGCCCTCGATGATGATGCGTTACGTCGTGCTGCCGCAGGCTTTGCGGGTGGTCTTGCTGCCGATCGGCAACCAGTTCAACATCTTGCTGAAGAACACCACCCTCGTCAGCGTGATCGGCGTGTCCGAGATGATGCTGGTGACCGAGACGATCAACTCCGCCACCTTCCGCACCTTCGAGCTGTATTCCGTCCTCGGGCTCTATTTCCTCATGCTGACCAGCCTGTGGACGCTGTTCATGAGATGGGCCGAGAAGCGGCTGGAGCTGAGCTCGCGCGGCACCGCGACGCGCTGAACCCGTGCAACATTCCCGAGGGGCAAGACGATGATCGACAAGCGCAATCTGCTGGTGGAAATGGACGCCATCGAGAAATGGTATGGTCCGACAAAGATCCTCGACAAGGTGGATTTCAAGGTCTCCAGGGGCGAGGTCGTGGTGCTGATCGGGCCTTCGGGCTCTGGCAAGACGACGCTTCTGCGCTGCATCAACCATCTGGAGACGGTGCAGGGCGGCCGCATTCTGGTGAACGGCAAGCCCATCGGCTACCGCATCACCAACGACAAGCTGGTCGAGGATTCCGAGCGCAACGTCGCGCTGCAACGGCGCGATGTCGGCATGGTGTTCCAGCGCTTCAACCTGTTCGCCAACATGACGGTGCTGCGCAATATCACCATCGCGCCGAAGCTGCTGCGCGGGCTGACCCAGGCCGAAGCCGAGGCCGAGGCGCGCACCCTGCTCGCCCGCGTCAACCTCGCCGACAAGGAGAATTCCTATCCGCACGAGCTGTCGGGCGGCCAGCAGCAGCGCATCGCCATCGCCCGCGCGCTCGCGATGAAGCCCGCGCTCTTGCTGTTCGACGAGCCGACTTCCGCCCTCGATCCCGAGATGGTGGGCGAGGTTCTGGCGGTGATGAAGGATCTGGCAACCTCGGGGATGACCATGGTCGTCGTCACCCACGAGATGGGCTTCGCCCGTCAGGTCGCGGACCGCGTGGTGGTGATGGCCTCGGGCCACATCATCGAAGAGGGCACGCCCGAGGAGGTCTTCGAAAACCCGCAGCATCCGAAAACTCAGGCGCTGCTGAATTCGGTCTTGCACTGAGGGCGCGGGGGGGTGCCCTCCTCCCCCACCGCGCACGGCGGAAGCCGATTGCAGCACCCGGATTTGCACGGCATTCTGGCGCCCTGCCGCCCGCGCTCCGGGCGTGGCATGAACGCGCGGGAGTGCGGAGGAAAACATGATCGTTCGCGGCCGGCCGAGTGCACTTGGCCTGTTCTTCGTGGTGCGCGGCTCGCTGATCCGCGAGGTCTGGCCGCAGGTGGTGGGGGTCGCGCTGCTTTCGGCGCTGGTGGTGCTGGCGCATCGCTCCGTTCCCGCGCTGGTGCCGGGGGTCAACACCGCGCCCTTCGCGCTTCTCGGCATCGCGATCTCGATCTTCCTCAGCTTTCGCAACAGCGCGAGCTATGACCGCTGGTGGGAGGGGCGCAAGCTCTGGGGGCAGATCATCCAGACCGCGCGCGACATCGCCCGGCAGAGTTCGATGATCGAGGGGCAGCCGGAACGGCGCGGGCTGCTTCTGGCCGTCGTGGCCTTCGCCCGCCGGGCCGAGCGTCAGCTGCGCGCCGCCCCCGGCCCCGAAAGCGCCGATCAGGCGCTGGCCGAGGCCGCCCGTCAGATCGGCGCGGCCGAACGCGCCGGCACGCTCACTCCGATGGAGGCGCTGGTGCTGCATCAAAGCCTGGTTCGGCTGTCGCAATCGCTCGTCGGTTGCGAGCGGCTGGCGAACACCCCCCTGCCCTTCGCCTATACGCTGCTTTTGCACCGCACGGCCTATCTGTTCTGCTTCGTGCTGCCTTTCGGCTTCGCCGACACCATCGGCTGGGGCACGCCGCTGATGACGGCGCTGGTGGCCTATACGTTCTTCGGCCTCGATGCGCTCGGCGCGGAGCTCGAGGATCCCTTCGCGCTGCTGCCGAACGGGCTGCCGCTGGCAGCCTATGCGACCACGGTCGAGATCGCGCTGCGCCAGGCGCTTGGCGAAACCGACCTGCCCGCCCCGGCGAAGCCGATGGGGTTCATTCTGACCTGATCTGCCCTCAGAGCGTGGCGGCGGGCTCCGGGGCCAGTCGCTGCGTGGCCGCCTCGTCGATCAGATAGACCCGCAGCATCGAGCTGCGACCGCGGATCGCGATCTCATGGTTGACGATGCCGCCGAAATCGAGGCCGGAGCGATCGGCGACCTCGGCCGAGACGACGATCGGCATGTTTTCCTGTTTCGCCACGGTTTCCAGACGGCTTGCGACATTCACGGTATCGCCGACGACGGTGACCGCCGTCGCCCCCGGAATCCCCATCCGGCCGACGATCACCGGCCCGGCATGGATGCCGGCGACGGCGGTCAGCGGGGCCTCGCCGTTCTGGGCGATGTCGCGGCTCAGCTCGTCGACGGCACGGCGGATCGCGATGGCGGCGCGGATTGCGCCGCTGCATCCGGCCTCAAGATTGTCGTCGGTCGCGAAGATCGCCATCGCGCCGTCACCGATGAACTTGTCGATCCGTCCGCCCTCGGCCTCGACAGCCGATCCCACCGCTTCGAAATAGCGGTTGAGCAGGAACACCACGTCATAGGGCAGGTGGCGCTCGGAATAGGTGGTGAAACCGCGGATGTCGCAAAACAGCACGACGCGCTGACGCTCGACCGGGGGGGTGTCCTCGGCCGTCGGCTGCAGGCCGCCGGTCGCGGGCACCAGAACCCGCTCGATCTGCAGGTTGCCGCGCGGGCGCAGCTGGCAGGCCAGCCGTATATCGCCATCGGCGCCGATGCGGCGCAGGGTGGCGGCCTCGATCTCGTTCGGAGGAGGCAGCATCGTGTCGGATTCGAGAACCCGGACCCGGCAGGTCGAACACCGCCCGCTGCCGCCGCACACCGAGTATTGCGCGATGCCGTTCATCCGGCTTGCCTCCAGAACCGAGGTTCCGGCCAGCGCATGGACCAGCGCGCCGGTGTCGTAGCGGATTTCGAAGCCGCGCGCGTGCTGAAGCACCGAACGCAGCTGACGCGCCATCAGCACCCCCACCAGCACCAGCACGTAGCCGTTGCGCAGGTAGGCCGAAAGCGTGCTGACCACCTGTTCGTGATGGGTCGAGCGCAGCACCATCGGCGTCGCGCTCGACACGGTGTTGAAAAGGAAACCATAGATAGCGAGGCCGCGTCCGACCACGACGAAACCGGCAAGTGCCAGCGTCGGCAGCACCCCGGCCACCACCAGCGCCGGCAGCATCCAGCCCCGCGTGCCGAAGCGGTGGCGCAGCGCCTTCGCCGCGCCGATGCAGCCATGCGTCCATACCACGATCACCGCCACCGCCTGTTGCAGCCCCAGCGGCGGCGCATCGACCCACATCGAGTGCAGCACGCCGCGATAGGTGGTTTCCCAGCCATAGGCCATCCGCCCGATTCCGGCCGACACGATGTGATCGGCCAGAAGATAGGGGATCAGAAGTCCGAAGATCAGCTGCACCATCTCCCAGGGCGGCATCGTCAGCGTGCGCCGGGCGTAAAGCGTGAACAGCGCGTGCCCGGCGTGAAAGATCAACGAGCCATAGAGAAGAACCTCGCCCGGCAGGGTCTGCCACGGACCGGTGAACAGCGGCCGCAGCGCCTCGGCCCGGTCGATCGAGACCAGCAGCATCGCATGGTTGAGCAGGTGCATCGTGACGAAGCACAGGATGACAGTGCCGGAAGCACTGCGAAGCCAGTCCATCGCACGGCGGCCGGACAGGGGGGCGGAAGGGGGGGGCATGGCGCTCACGGCTGTGACGAGGGAGGATCTCGACGGGGATCTCGACGGGGATCTCGGAGGCGGGTTAGCCCCGTTCGGGGGCGAACCGCAAGGGCATGGGACGGGTCTCGGCGAGGCTTCGCCGTCCGGGGCGCGGCGCGCTCAGAGCGCGATCCGCATCCCCTGACGGGCGACGAACGCGCCGGGGAATTCAGTCGCGGCCGCAGTGGCGATGGCGTCGAGCGCGTCATCGGTGCGGAACGGTGCGTGATGGACGAAGCCCACCTGTCCGACGCCGGCCGCGCGCGCGATGCGCAACGCCTGCTGCCAGCTCGAATGGCCGAAACCGCAGTGGCTGCACATGTCGCCATCGTCATACATGCTGTCATAAAGCATCAGATCGGCCCCGGCGACGAAGGCGGTCACGGCCGGATCGAGGACGCCGGGCACATGTTCGACATCGGTCACGATACACAGCGCGCGGCCGCCGGCCTCGACCCGGTAAGCGGTGGCGCTGCCCGGATGGTTCAGTGCGAGCGTGCGGATGCGCAGCCCCGGAGCCAGATCGAATGTCTCGGGCGGATCGAAGTCGCGGGTTTCGAGCGTGGCGCGGAACACCTCGGGACCGACCGGGAAATAGGGTGCCCGCATCAGCCCCGCGAGCAGCTCTCGCGCCGGGCCGGTGGCGGCGTGGCCAGACCACAGCGTCAACCGGGTCTCGGGGCAGTAGAGCGGCGCGAAGAACGGCAGGCCGATGGTATGGTCGTAATGCCAGTGCGACAGGAACAGGTCGATCTCGCGCACCCCTTCGGCGCGCAGGGCCTGCCCGGCGGGATGGATGCCGCTGCCGGCGTCGAAGATCAGCACGCGGCCGGCCACGCGCAGCTCGATGCAGATGGTGGCCCCGCCGTAGCGTGCCACGCTGGCCGTGGCCATCGGCAAGGAGCCGCGCACACCGTGCAGGCGCAGGTCGAAGACGGCGCCGGCCGCGGGCAGAGCGCAGGCTGCATCGGCAACGGAAGAACGGGCGTCGGTCATGTCGCTTCCTCGGCGCGGCAGCAGGTCCCGGGGCGTGGGGCGCACTCAGCACAGCACGCCCTGTCGGCCGATACAAGCGTCATCCCCGCCGCCCGTTTCGTCGCCGCCGGCCTCATCGCGCCAGGCCCGCGCGGGCGGCGATCAGATCGTCGGTGGTCGCGCTCAGCCGTTCGGCCATCATGCGCAGCATGGACAGCGTGACGGCGCTGTCTTGCTGCAACAGCCGCAGCAGATCGTCGCGCGCGATGCGCAGCGCATCAAGGCCGACCGCAGCGCGCACCGTGGCCGTTCGGTTGCCCTCGCACAGCACGGCAATCTCGCCGATAATGCTGCGCTCGGGGATCTCGGCGACGCGCACCGGCCCCGCCGGGCCGTCGACCAGCACATCGACATAGCCGTTCAGCAGCAGATATGCGCAATCGCCCGGATCGCCCTGATGGAAGATCACCTCGCCGGCCTCGAAATGCAGCCGTTTCGAGGCGAAGGCCAGCCGCTTCAGACCCAGTATGTCCGCACCGGCGAGCAGCGGCACCTGCCGCAGGATACATACTTCGTCATTCAGGGACATGGGCCTTCCTCCTAGCTCAGCGCGATGCCGCTGCCGCCGCTCGCGGCGCTTACGGTGTCCAGTCCGCCATCGGCGACGACGCGGCCCCGGTCGAACATGATGATGCGTCCGAACAGATGTGCAAGGCGTGTATTGGTCAGAACCCAGATCACGCTGGCTCCGTCGCCGCGTTCGGTCACGGTGGCGACGACGGCGCATACGATCCGTTCCTGCGTGCGCGGATCGACGGCCGAGAGCGACTTGTCGAACACGTAATATTCGGACTGCCGGATCAGCGCGCGGGCGATGTTCAGCTTCTGGCGCTGTGCGAGCGACAACCGCCGGCCGCCCACACCGATGTTGACGCCAAGCCCCAGCTCCATCACCCGCCGCGTCAGCCCCGCCTCGTCAAGGGCGGCGACCACCGCGGCGCGCACCGACTGTCCGGCGCGCGTGCCGGTGTCGCGACTTTTGCCGAACAACACGTTTTCCATCAGCGTGGCCGAGCGCATGTAGCGCATCGGATCGTATGGCTCGATCATCGCGCGCAGCTCGGGGCTGATCTCGCGGTGAATGGCGTTGCGCGCCTCGACCACGCTGCGGGCAAGCTCCGGCGTCATCAGTCCGAAGCGCTGCACCGGCTCGACATAGAACATCGCCAGCCGGATCAGCCCCATCCGGTCATCGCGCGTGGCCTCGGACAGGCCGCCCGGCGTCACGCGCAACACCAGCTGGCGCAGGTCGGGGATGTCCTCCATCGTCAGATAAGGCAGATCGTTGAGCAGAACGTCCTGCGCCGGATCGTCGCCGAGCAGTTCCAGCAGCGTCGTTGCCATCCCGAGCCCGAGGTCGAACAGCTGTCCCGCCAGCCCGCCCCGCATCATGATCGAGCGCACCTCGGGGCTTTGGATGATCCGCGGCATCTGGGTCATCGGATCCTCGAGCGTGCCGAACAGCAGGTTCTCGGCGATGGTCGCCTCCTCGTTGTAGCGGTCGCGCTCGAAGGGAACGACATGGGCGTCGATGCGGCCGGCGTCGATGCCGGCGCGCAGCGCGTGGCGGATCTCGACCAGGCGGCGGGTGAGGTCAGGTTTCTCCAGCGGATCGACATGCGACATCAGACCTAGGCCGAGAATGTCGTCCTGCATCTCGGTCACGCTCAGCGCCGCCATCACCGCGTCCGGAATATCATGGGCGCCGCGGGCATTCGGCGCGACGCTTTCGACATCGAGCCAGTCGGCATCCATGTCGAGCGGCGGATTGCCCGCCGCGCGGGCCTCGGTCTGGCACCACTGGAACTGTCGGGCGGTCGCACCGCTGCGCCTGGGGGAGGGGCCGGGGGCGTGGCGCAGCCCATAAAGCAGATTGTCGAGAAGGCTGCCGTAGAAGAAATACCCCTCTGCCGGCACATAGGTGATCTGGCGTCCCGCCACGCCCTCGGGCAGCTCGAGCAGACTGACATCGCCCGCGGCGAGCTTGCCGGAGGCGGGCCAGATCGCGCGCCCGATCGCGGCGGCGAAGGCCTCGGCCCCGCCACCATGGTCATCGACGAGGGCGACGGTCTCGGAGCGGCCGATATGCAGCGTGGTGTGATCGAGAAGCAGATTGCCGCTGTCGTCGCGCAGCACAAGGCTGCTGGCGTTGAGCGGTCCGGGCAGTCGCGCCAGCCCCGGCATCACGCGCTGCACCGTCTCGGGGATCAGCTCGTCGACGCGGAACTGCTCCACTACCTGCTCGTATTTCACCTCGACGTCCTGACGTGCCTGATCCCAGTCGATCAGCTCTTTCAGCGGCCCCGGAAGTTCCTTGTAGGCGTTGATGACGGCGACCAGCTGCCCGACATCGAGCGTGCCGCGGATCGTCAGCCAGCCGCCGAGCAGGTAGAACACGAAGGGCGTCACCTGCGCGAGGAAGTTGTTCAGGAATTTCACCATGAACTTCCACTGATACAGGTCGTAGCGGATGCGGAAGATCTCGCCCAGACGGCGCGACAGATCGGCGCGTTCGAGGTTGGTGGTGTCGAGCGCATGGACCGTGACGATGCCGTCCATGATCTCGTTGACCCGGCCCGAGAGCTGGCGTGCGGTCAGCTGCCGCTCGCGGCCGAGCGCGATCAGCCGGCGCCGCATCCGCGGGATGATCAGCCCCTGCACCGCCGCGATCCCTCCCGCCAGCGCGCCGAGCCACAGGCTTTGCATCAGGATGAACAAAAGCGCGGCCAGCGCCTGCCCGCCGAGCATCAGCGGCTGCACGAAGGCATCGCCGGTGAAGCCGCCCAACGGCTCCACCTCGTCCTTGATCATGCTGGCGGCTTCGGCGGGTTTCAGGCGGCGGAACTGTGCGGGCGGGAAGCGAAGTAACCGGTCAACCAGCTCGTAGCGGATCCGGCGCAACAGCCGCTCGCCCATCCGGCCCTTGAACGTGTTGATGTAAAGTTTGAAGACCCCGTTCACCACCACGAGGCCCAGGAAGGTCAGGCTGAGCGCGATCAGCATCCCCATCCGGTCGAGATCGAGGCCGGGGAAAAGCTCGACCTTGCCGATCAGCGGGATGTCGGGCGCCCAGTGCAGGAAGCGCTGCGTTGCGCCCGGCTCGGTGAAGCCCATGCCCTGGATCGGGCCGTTGACGATCTGCTTGGGCAGGTCGAAAGACAGATAATAGGGGATCATCGACAACAGGACCACCGCAAGCACCCAGATCTGCTCGCGGCGGGTATGGGTCCAGATGTAGCGCGTCAGGCTCTTGTCCATCGGGGCTGTCCTGTCTTCGGGCCTTTTCGTGCGGCCCGTCTGCGGGCCTGTCCGGGGGGCTTTCGGTTGGCCGCGTGCCTCACGCCTTGACGATATGGGGCGCGGCGATCCCGTGCCGGCCCATCGCGTTGCGGGTATCGAGCACGAGATCCGACCAGCGCGCAAGCGCGGCATAATCCGTCGCGTCGTGATCGGTCGCGATCACCACCGCGTCAAAGCCGCGGATCGTCGCCTCGTCCCAGTCGACCGAGCGCATCCCCTTCAGATCCATGTATTCGCGGGTGCGCGGGATCTCGGGGACGAAGGGGTCGTGATAGGCCACCTCGGCGCCGCGCTCGCGGATCAGTTCGAGGAGTTTCAGCGACGGGCTTTCGCGGATGTCGGGGACGTTCTTCTTGTAGGCGAGGCCGAGCACCAGCACCTTCGAGCGGCTGAGCGCCTTGCCCGCCACCCGGTCGAGCGCCTGCCCGAGGCGATCCGTCACGTGATGCGGCATCGAGGTGTTGATCTCGCCCGCCAGTTCGATGAAGCGGGTGGGCTGGTCGTATTCGCGCGATTTCCACGTCAGGTAGAACGGGTCGATCGGGATGCAATGCCCGCCGAGGCCCGGCCCCGGATAGAACGGCATGTAGCCGAAGGGCTTCGATTTCGCGGCCTCGATCACCTCCCAGACGTCGATGCCCATCGCGTCGTAGACGAGTTTCAGCTCGTTCACCAAGGCGATGTTCACGCAACGGAAAATGTTCTCGGTCAGCTTCACCGCCTCGGCGGTGGCGTTGGTCGAGACCGGCACGACCTTGTGCACGAAGCCGCCGTAGAACGCTTCCATCAGCATCGCGGCGTCGGCGCCGTCGCCCGCGACGACCTTGGGGATGGTCACGGTCTCGAACTGGCGGTTGCCGGGGTCTTCGCGCTCGGGCGAGAAGCCGAGGAAGAAATCCACCCCCGATTTCAGCCCGCCCGCCTCGAGGATCGGGCGCACCACGTCATCGGTGGTGCCGGGATAGGTGGTCGATTCGAGGCTGATGAGCTGGCCCTTGCGCAGATGCCCGGCGACCGAGCGCGCGGTGGCCTCGATGAAGCTCAGATCCGGGGTGCGGTGCGCGGTCAGCGGCGTCGGCACACAGATCGCGATGCAGTCGCATTCCGCCAGCTCGGCGAAATCGCAGGTGGCGCGGAAATGGCCGCTGTCGCGCATCTCGTTCAGCGTGGCGTCGGGCACCGCCTCGATATAGCTGCGGCCGGCGGCGATGGCCTCCATCTTGGAGGGGTCGATGTCGAAGCCGGTGACTTTGAAGCCGCCGCGCGCCATCGCGATCGCGAGAGGCAGCCCCACATATCCGAGGCCGATCACCGCGGCGCGCGCCTCGCGCGTGCCGATCCGCGCGGCGAGATCCGCCGCCTGTTGCGAGAAGCTGCTCACCGCTCTCTCCTTCCGTCCGTCTTCCCTCTGACCTGTGCGGAATTTGCCGCCAAGTCAATTGCCTTGCCGGCGCCGGGGCGCACAGGGGCTGCGCGCGGCCGGGGGGCATCTGTTCACCTCGCGTCCCCGGACCTATAGTCCGGCCCGGGATCGACGGGGGCACGGGGAGGCCGGACGGATGCGGATCGCGTTTTACGCGCCTCTGAAGGCGCCCGATCATCCGGTGCCCTCGGGAGACCGGCTGATGGCGGGGCTGCTGATGCGCGCGCTCGGGATGGCCGGGCATGAGGTTCGCCTCGCCTCGCACCTGCGGCCGTTCCTGCGCGACCCGGATGCGGGCGCGCTCTCCGGTTTCCGGGCCGAGGCCGCGGCGGAGGCCGCCCGGCTGCGCGCGTTGTGGGCGGATGCGCCGCCCGATCTGTGGTTCAGCTATCATCCTTATTACAAATCGCCCGATCTCCTCGGCCCCGGTCTGTCTCGCGAGCTCGGCATCCCTTACGTGACGGCGGAAAGTTCGTGGTCGGCGCGGCGCACGGCCGGCGACTGGGGCGCGGCACAGGATGCGGTGCGCGAGGGGCTCTCACTCGCCGCGCTCAACCTGTGCATGACGGCGCGCGACCTTGCGGGGATTCTGGCGGGCGTGCCCGCGGCCCGCACCGCGCGGCTGATGCCGTTCATCGAGGCCGCGCCGTTTCTCGCCCGCCCGCCCCGGCCGGAGCCCGGCCATCTGATCACCGTGGCGATGATGCGGCCGGGCGACAAGCTGTCGAGCTATCGGGCACTTGCCGCGGCGCTGCGCGATCTCGGCCCGGGCTGGCGCCTGTCGGTCGCGGGCGACGGGCCGGCGGCGGCCGAGGTGAAGGCGGCCTTCACGGGGCTGCCGGTCACCTTCCTCGGCGCGCTCTCCCCCGCCGAAGTCGCGGATCTGCTGTCGCGCGGTGCCGCCTATGTCTGGCCCGGCCATGGCGAGGCTTACGGTCTCGCCTATCTCGAAGCGCAGGCGGCGGGCCTTCCGGTGGTGGCCGAGGCGACGGCGGGCGTGCCCGAGGTGGTGCGCGACGGCGCGACCGGGGTTCTGGTGCCCGAACGCGATACCGCGGCCTTCACTGCCGCGCTGCGCCGTCTGCTTGACGATGCGGCGTTGCGCGACCGCATGGCCCTTGCGGCCCGCGCTTTCCTGCGCGACGAACGCGACATCGCGCCGGCGGCCGCGATGCTCGGCCGCCAGCTTTCCGCCGTGACAGGAGCCTCCGATGAGCGATGATACCTCCGCCGTGCTGATCCGCGCCCTCGATGCGGCCCATGCGGCCGGGCGCGAGGTCCGGTTCTGGCTGCGCGATGACGATGCGGTGGCGCCCACCCCGGCGCTCGACCGGCTTTTGACGCTGAGCGCGGCCGAGGGCGTGCCGGTGACCCTTGCCGTGATCCCGCGCGATACCGGCGCGGCGCTGGCCGAACGTCTGGCCTCCGCGCCGCTCGCCCGTGTCGCGGTGCATGGCTGGGCGCATGAGAACCACGCCTTGCCGCCGCGCAAGAAGCAGGAGCTCGGCCCCGACCGGCCGGCGGAAACCGTGCTGGCCGAGATCGCGCGCGGGCGGGAAAAGCTGAGCGCGCTGCACGGCGCCCGGCTGCTGCCGCTGCTGGTGCCGCCGTGGAACCGCATTGCGCCCGGGGTGGTGGCGGGGCTGCCGGCGCTCGGCTTCACGGCGCTCTCGACCTTCGGGCCGGAGGATCCGACCGCACCGATGCGCGCGATCAACACCCATGTCGATCCGATCGACTGGCACGGCAGCCGCAGCCTGTGTCCGGAAGCGGCGTTGTGGCAAGGCGCGGCGCAGCGGGTTGCGGATCTCGGGACGGGGCCGGTTGAGGGGACGGTCGGTCTGCTGACCCATCACCTCGTGCATGACGCGGCGATCTGGGATTTCGTCGAGCGCTTCATCGCACTCACCCGGGCGCATCCGGCGTGTCGCTGGATCGACCCGGCCGAGGTCATCGCCAGCTCTTCCAGGTGAACATCAGCGCATCGGTTGCCTGCGCCGTGGCCTCGGCCTCGGCGAGCGTCGCGGTGTCGGGCAGATCGGGGGCGACGGTGCCCATGGGCGGCAGGGTCAGCGGGCATTGCCGGGCGACCAGCGTGAAGATCACCGGCCCCGACACCCACCAGGCCGGGGCGCGCGGGATCAGCCGCATCGCCTCTGGCACCGCGCGGGCAAGCGCGGTCATCGCCGGATGGCCCGCCGGCGCGCCGATCAGGTAATTGCCCAGCATCACCGCCCCCGCCCCGGTCAGCCGCGGCGCGGCCTCGGCCAGAGCGATCAGCCCGATCAGCGGCACACGGGTTTCAAGCGTGCCTTTCGCCGGAAACCAGTCGGCATCGAGATAGACCCCGCCCTCGGTCGCGAGGATCGCATAGCGCGCGACGTCGACCGCACCCGGATAATCGCCCAATGCCAGCATGGCGCGAAACGCCGGATCGCGGTCGATGGCCAGCGCGGCAAGATCGGCCTCGCGCCACAGCCGGTGCCGCCAGCCGCCGCGCGCCGCGTGCGCTTGCCAGCGGGCGATATTGACCGGCACCGGCCTCGGCCCGATCCAGATCTGATGCAGCACCCGCGGCACCGGGGTGGTAGCCATCTCTCTCGCGCGCGCGATTTCGCCGGCACTCAGTCGCGCGGCGGGGGCGAGGGTCTCGGGCGGCGGCCCTTGCGTCACCTGCCAGCCCAGGGCCTCGGCGCGCGCCCCCTCGGCCCGCGCAAGCCGGCCCAGAACCGCATGAAGCCGACGCGGCACCCCCGCCGCCGTCAGAGGCCCCATCGCGCCGCCGTCGTGTGCGGGAAGTGCCGTCAGAATCGCCCGCGCCCCTGCGCTGTCGCCTGCCGCGATGGCGTCTTTCGCGGCCTGCAACTGGCTGTCGAACCAATGCTTTTCGGGGGGCGTGTCGCGGGCGTCGGGCATCTGGCATCCTTTCCGCGCCATGCTGACCGCCCCCGCCCCCCGACACAAGAGCCCGCGCGCATCCCCACGCATGGACACAGCCCCCGCGCTGGTCTAGCGTCGGGCTCACAACCCCCGGAGGGCCGATGTCGGAACCGCGAGATTTGCTGCGCATCGAAGAGCTGAGCGTGACCTTCCCGCTCTATGGCGGCCGCATCGAGGCGGTGCGCAAGGCCTCGATGCGGCTGCTGCCCGGACGGGTGACGGCGCTGGTCGGTCAGTCGGGATCGGGCAAGTCGGTGATCGGGCGCACGATTCTGGGCATCCAGCCGAAGACCGCCGAGGTCTCGGGCCGCATCCTGTTCGACGATCCTGCCGCGCCCGCGGGGCACGTCACCGATCTGCGCGCCCTGCCGCGCGACGGCCGCGCCATCCGCAAGCTGCGCGGCGCCCGGATCGGGATGATCTTTCAGGAGCCGATGACCTCGTTCTCGCCGGTCCATACCATCGGCAACCAGATCGACGAGGCGCTGCGCATCCACAGCATCCTTAGCCCGGCGGAGCGGCGCGAGAAGGTCCTCGACATGCTGGCGCTGGTGGGCTTCCCGGCGCCGAAACAGGTCATCGGCATGTATCCGTTCGAGCTGTCGGGGGGGATGCGGCAGCGCGCGATGATCGCGATGGCGCTGATCTGCGATCCGGCCCTGCTGATCGCGGACGAGCCGACGACGGCACTCGACGTCACCATTCAGGCACAGATCCTGCGGCTGTTGCGCGATCTGCAAGAGCGCCTCGGCATGGCGATGCTGCTGGTGACGCACGATCTGGGCGTGGTCGCCAATGTCGCCGATGAGGTCGTGGTGATGTATCAGGGCGAGGTGATGGAGGCGGGGACCACTGACGACATCTTCCGCCGCCCCTCGCACCCCTATCTGCGCGCGCTGATGAATGCCGTGCCGCGCTTCGACATGGCGCGGGAGGAGCGTTTGGCGCCGCTCGTGCCGGTCGCGACCGATACCAGGCGGCTGATGTCGGCGTGTCGCGTCGCCGCCCCCGTCGCGGGCGCGAACCCGGTGCTGCTGTCGGTGCGTGGGCTGACCAAGACCTTCACCCCGCGCACCGGGCGCGGGCTGTTCGGCCCGCGGGCCGAGCCGATGCGCGCCGTCGATGACGTGAGTTTCGACATCCGCCGCGGCGAGACGCTCGGTCTTGTCGGCGAGTCGGGGTCTGGCAAGACCACGGTCGGCAAGATGGTGGTGCGCGCGATCACGCCCGACGCCGGGCAGGTGCTGCTTGCGGGCGAGGACGTTCTCGCGGCGCGGGGGGCGGACCTAGACCGGCTGCGCCAGCGCGTGCAGATGGTGTTTCAGGATCCGGTCTCGTCGCTCTCGCCGCATATGACGGTGGGCTCCATCCTGACCGAACCCCTTGAGATCCATCACCGCGGCGACCGCGCCGCACGGCACGAGGCGGCGCTCGCGCTGATCCGCTCCGTCGGGCTGATGGAGCGCGACCTGATCCGCTATCCGCACAGTTTCTCGGGCGGGCAGCGCCAGCGCATCGGCATCGCCCGTGCCCTCGCGCTTGGCCCCGAGCTGATCGTGTGCGACGAGGCGACCTCGGCGCTCGATGTCTCGGTTCAGGCGCAGGTGCTGAACCTGCTGCGCGATCTGCAACGCGATCTGGGGCTGACCTATCTGTTCGTGTCGCACAATCTGGCGGTGGTGAATTACATGGCCGACCGGATCGCGGTGATGCAGTCGGGCCGCATCGTCGAGATCGCGCCGCGTGAGGTGCTGATGCGCACCCCCGCCCATCCCTATACCCGCGCGCTTCTGGCGGCCGTCCCCCATGCCGACCCTGACCATCCGCTCGATTTCACGCGGGTGGGCGAGGGACGGTCGAGCAAGCACTGGCCCGCGGCCTTCCGCCCGGAGCCGGGCGCGGCGATGACCGCGGTCGATCTGGGCGACGGGCACCGGGTGCTCGCCCGCGCCGATGCCGACATGTCGGAGCTGATGCCATGACCCGTTCCCAGATCCATCCAGGCCGGCGCGAGGCGCTGGCGCTGATCGCGGCCGGGGCCATGATGGCGCCGGGCGTGCTGCGTGCGGCGGCCGCGGTGTTCACCGGCGCGCCCTCGCTGAGGGAGGCAGAGGCTTCGGGCGCCCTGCCCCCGGTCGCGGAGCGTCTGCCGAAACTGCCGCGCGTCGTCGACATGGCGGGCACCGGGCGGCTGCCGGGCAAGCATGGCGGGCGGCTGCGGCTGCTGATCGGCGGGCAGCGCGACATTCGCTTCGCCCCGATCATCGGCTATTCCCGGCTTCTGGGCTATGACCCCGACTTCAACCTCCATCCCGACATCCTCGAAAGCTACGAGGCCGAGCGCGACACCCGCTTCACCTTCCGGCTGCGCGAGGGGCACCGCTGGTCCGACGGCAGCCCGCTGAGCGCCGAGGATTTCCGTTACGCCTGGGAAGACTGCGCCCTCAACACCGAGATGTTCCCGGCCGGTCCGCCGCCCGACATGCTGGTCGACGGCCGCCCGCCGCGGTTCAGCGTGATCGACGAGCGCACCGTCCGCTTCGAGTGGGACAGCCCGAACCCCGAGTTTCTGGTGCGCATCGCCGCCCCCGTGCCTTTGCGGATCGTGCTGCCCTCGGCCTATCTCAAGCAGTTCCATGCCGCTTACGCCACGCCCGAGGCGCTGGCGCCCTTGATCAAGCAGCAGCGCGTCGATGACTGGGTGGCGCTGCACATGAAGATGTCGCGCCTGACCCGGCCCGAGAACCCGGATCTGCCGACGCTCGAACCCTGGATGCCGCGCACCGCGCCGCCGTCCGAGCAGTTCGTCTTCGCCCGCAATCCGTATTTCCACCGCGTCGACGAGAACGGGTTGCAACTGCCTTACATCGACCGGCTGGAGTTCAACATTTCCTCTGCCGACATCATCCCGGCGAAGACCGGCACCGGCGACAGCGATCTGCAATTCGGCGGCATCGACTTCGCCGATTACACCTACCTCAAGGACGCCGAGAAGCGCTTCCCGATCCGTGTCGCGCTGTGGCGCCGGATTCAGGGCTCGCGCATGGCGCTGATCCCCAACCTGAACTGTCGCGACGACGGTTGGCGGGCGGTGCTGCGCGACGTGCGGGTGCGGCGCGCGCTGTCGATGGCGGTCGACCGGCACGAACTGAACATGGCGGTGTTCTTCGGGCTGGCGAAGGAAAGCGGCGACACGGTGCTGCCCGAAAGCCCGCTGTGGAATCCGACGCTCTCCGAGCTGTGGACGCGCCACGATCCGGTGGTGGCGAACGGGCTTCTCGACGCGGCCGGATTGCTGCGCCCCGAGGGCCATCACATGCGCCGTCTGCCTGACGGGCGGCTCGCGCAGATCGTGGTCGAGACCGCGGGGGAAAGCACGCTTCAGACCGACGCGTTGCAGCTGATCGCCGATCACTGGCGCGAGGTGGGGATCGACCTGCTGATCCGCACCAGCCAGCGCGACATCTTCCGCAAGCGCATCATGGCCGGCGAGATCGTCATGTCGGTCTGGGAGGGGATGGACAACGGCGTGCCCACCGCCGACATGCCGCCCGCGGCGCTGGCACCGACCTCGGACGACCAGAACCAATGGCCGCTGTGGGGGGCGTATTTCCAGTCGAACGGCTCGGCCGGCGAACCGCCCGACCTGCCCGAGGCGATCGAGCTTTTGCATCTTTACCAGGCCTGGCAACGCTCCGTCAGCACCGAGGAACGAGAGCTGATCTGGGGCAAGATGCTGCGCCTGACGGCCGAGCAGGTGTTCACCATCGGCACCGTCAACCAGACGCTGCAACCCGTCGTCTCGGCGCGCGATCTGCGCAACCTGCCGCACGAGGGGCTCTATGGCTTCAACCCGACGGCTTACCTCGGCGTCTACATGCCCGACACGCTGTGGCGCGACACATCGGAGGGGGGCGCATGATCCGCTATATCCTGTGGCGCCTCGCGGTGATGGTGCCGACGCTGATCCTGATCTCGATGCTGGTGTTCACCATCATCAAGCTGCCGCCGGGCGATTATTTCGAAAGCTACGTGCAGGAGATGCGCGCGCTCGGCGAGACCGCGGACTTGCAGGAAATCGAGGAGATGAAGGCCCGCTACGGTTTCGACAAGCCGGTGCCGGTGCAATATCTGCACTGGGTGGGCGGCATGTTGCACGGCGATTTCGGCTATTCCTTCGAGTATCGGATGCCGGTCAGCGAGGTGGTGGGCGACCGGATGTGGCTGACGGTGCTGGTCTCGATGGCGACGATCATCGTCACCTGGGTGATCGCCTTCCCGATCGGCATCTATTCGGCGACGCATCAATACAGCTGGGGCGATTACGGGCTGACCTTCGTCGGGCTTCTGGGGCTGGCGATCCCGAATTTCCTGCTCGCGCTGATCATGATGTATTTCGCCAATATCTGGTTCGGCATCTCCATCGGCCATCTGATGGACCGGGCGTATCTGAACCAGCCGATGAGCTGGGACAAGGCGAAGTCCATCCTTGAACATCTGTGGATCCCGGTGCTGATCATCGGCACCGGCGGCACGGCGGGGATGGTGCGGCGGCTGCGCTCGAACCTGCTCGACGAGCTCGAGAAACCCTATGTCGTCACCGCCCGCGCCAAGGGGCTGGCGCCGGGGCGGGTGCTGATGAAATATCCGCTGCGCATGGCGCTGAACTTCTTCATCTCGGACATCGGCTCGATCCTGCCGCAGGTGGTTTCGGGCGCTGAAATCACCGCCATCGTGCTGTCTTTGGAAACCACCGGCCCGCTGCTGATCCGCGCGCTGCAGGGGCAGGACATGTATCTGGCGGGATCGTTCCTGATGTTTCTCGCGTTTCTGACGGTGATCGGGGTGCTGATCTCGGACATTGCGCTGGCGCTGCTCGATCCGCGGATCCGGCTTGAGGGGAGGGCCGCGAAATGACCGGTTTGCCGCCGCCGGGCGCTCCGCTCGGCCATTACGTCTCGGACGCGCCCTTCGATCCGCTCGCCGCCGAACGCGCTGCCGAGGCCGCGCCGGCGGTGGCCGCGACGCAGGGTCAGGTAATGTGGTGGAAGTTCCGCCGTCATCGTCTCGCGGTGATCTCGGGGCTGTTCCTGATCGCGATGTATCTGGTCGTCGCCTTCGCCGAATTCCTCGCCCCCTCGACCGTCGACACCCGCAACGTCGAGCGCATCTATGCCCCGCCGCAGGCGCTGCATCTGTTCGACAAGGGGCAGTTCGTCGGCCCCTTCGTCTATGGCCGCGACATGACGCTCGACCTCGACACGCTGCGCCGGGTCTATACCGACGATACGTCCCGCGTCGAACCGCTGCGCTTCTTCTGCCATGGCGCGGCCTATCGGATGTGGGGCCTGATCCCGGCCGACCTGCATCTGTTCTGCCCCGCGAACGGCGGCGAGCTGTTCCTGCTCGGCAGCGACCGGCTCGGCCGCGACGTGCTGTCGCGGATCATTCACGGCGCGCGGATCTCGCTCACCATCGGTATTCTCGGCGTGACGATGAGCTTCGCGCTCGGGCTGATCCTCGGCGGCATCGCGGGCTATCACGGCGGCTGGATCGACCTGGTGATCCAGCGGGTGATCGAGGTGTTGCAGTCGATCCCGACGATCCCGCTGTGGATGGCGCTCGCCGCGATCATGCCGGTGACCTGGAGCCCGATCGTCGTCTACGCCGGCATCACGGTGATTCTCGGGCTTCTGGACTGGACCGGGCTCGCGCGCGCGGTGCGCTCGAAACTGCTGGCATTGCGGGAAGAGGATTACGTTCTCGCGGCGCAGATCATGGGCGCGCGGCCGCGCCGGATCATCGCGCGCCATCTGATCCCGGGCTTCATGTCGCATCTGATCGCCTCGGCCACGCTGACGATTCCGGGGATGATTCTGGGCGAGACCGCGCTCAGCTTCCTCGGCCTCGGGCTGCGGCCGCCGGTGACCAGCTGGGGCATCCTGCTGACCGAGGCGCGCAATGTCTCCACCCTCGCGCTCTACCCCTGGCTGCTGTTGCCGGCGGTGCCTGTGGTTTTGGTGATACTCGCGTTCAATTTTCTCGGCGACGGGTTGCGCGACGCGGCGGACCCGCTGAGATAGCGGCAGCTAACGGAGCCAGCATGCCGATACGTCTGAAGAACGCGCGCATCCTCATGTACAGCCACGATACCTTCGGGCTGGGACATCTGCGCCGATGCCGTGCCATCGCCCATGCGCTGGTCGAGGCGTTCTCGGGTCTTCAGGTGCTGATCGTCTCGGGCGCGCAGATCGCCGGCGCCTTCGATTACCGCGCCCGCGTCGATTTCGTGAAAATCCCCAGCGTCATCAAGCTGCGCGACGGCGAATATACCTCGATGGCGAAGCACATGGACCTGTCCGAGACGCTGCGAATGCGCCGGGCGATCCTGCTCGACACCGCGCGCTCGTTCCGCCCCGACATCTTCATCGTCGACAAGGAGCCGCTCGGCCTGAAGGGCGAGGCCGAGGAGACCCTCGCCTGGCTCAAGGCCGAGGGGCACACGCGGCTGGTTCTCGGTCTGCGCGACATCATGGATTCGCCGCAGCTTCTGGCCGCGGAATGGGAGCGGCGCGGCAACCTGCCGAAGATCGCCCAGTATTATGACGACATCTGGGTCTATGGCCCGCGCGCCTTTCACGATCCGCTGGCCGGTCTGCCGGTGCCGCCCGAGGTCCGCGCGCGGATGAGCTTCGTGGGCTTTCTGAAACGCCGGGTGCGGGCGCGGACGGGGCTGCCCCAGGCGCCCGCGCGGCCGCCCTATGTGCTGGTCACCTCGGGCGGCGGCGGCGACGGCGCCGAGATGACGCGCGACGCGATCAACGCCTGGCGCCTCGCCCCCGATCTGCCGCATGGGGTGATCGTGCTCGGCCCCTACATGCCGGCCGAGGAACGCGCCGCGCTGACCCGCCTCGCCCGCGGGCTGCCGGTCGAGATCATCGACTTCGTGCCGAAGATGGAAGAGCTGATGGCGGGGGCCGTGGGCGTCGTGTGCATGGGCGGTTACAACACCTGGTGCGAAGTGCTGTCCTTCGACAAGCCCGCCCTCATCATCCCGCGCCGCGTCCCGCGCGAGGAGCAGCTTTTGCGCGCCACCCGCGCGGCCGAGCTTGGCCTCGCGATGATGCTGCAACCCGAGGAAGCGGCCGATACCCCGCGCCTGGTCGCCGCGATCCGCGCCCTTCCGGGCCTGCCGCCGCCCTCCGCCAGCGGGCGCGCGCCGGAACTCGACGGTCTCGCCAATATCGCGCAGATCGTCGGCGACTGGCTGAAACCCGACCGGGGCGAGCCGCTGATGCGCCGGGCCGGCTGAGCGGTGTCAGGGCAAAAGATCCTCGCGGTGGTGCTGAAAGGTTACCCCCGCCTGTCCGAGACCTTCATCGCGCAGGAGCTTCTGGGCCTCGAACGTGCGGGGTTCCGGCTGTGGCTGGTGTCGCTGCGCCATCCGACCGACAAGAAGCGCCATCCGGTGCATGACGAGATCAAAGCCCCCGTCACTTATCTGCCGGAATATCTGTATCAGGAGCCGGGCCGGGTTCTGCGCGCGCTGGCCCGCGCCCTGCCCCGTCCGGGGTTCTGGCGCGCGCTGGCGGCCTTCGGGCGCGATCTGATCCGCGATCCGACGCCGAACCGCGGCCGGCGCTTCGGTCAGGCGCTGGTGCTGGCGGCGGAATGGCCTGCGGATGCGGTGGCGATCTACGCGCATTTCCTGCACACCCCGGCCTCGGTCGCGCGTTATGCGGCGATGGTGCTGGGCGTGCCCTGGGCGGTCTCGGCGCATGCCAAGGACATCTGGACCTCGCCCGACTGGGATCTGCGCGAAAAGCTCGGTTCGGTCGGCTGGGCGGTGACCTGCACCCGCATGGGATACGAGCATCTGCGCGCTCTCTCGCCCCGGCCCGAGCGGGTGAACCTCAGCTATCACGGCCTCGATCTGACGCGCTTCCCGCATTGGGAGGGCACGCGGGCGGCGCGTGACGGCGCGGACCCGGCCGATCCGGTGCGGCTGATCAGCGTCGGGCGCGCGGTGCCGAAGAAGGGCTATGACGTGTTGTTGCAAGCACTCGCCCTGTTGCCCGCGGATCTGAACTGGCGCTTCACCCATATCGGCGGCGGGGCGGAGCTTGCGGCTCTGAAGGCGCTGGCGGAGCAGCTTGGCCTGTCAGGGCGGATCCAGTGGCAGGGCGCGCAGGATCAGCAGGCGGTTCTGGCGGCGTATCGCGCGAGCGACCTCTTCGCGCTCGATTGCAGGATCACCGCTGACGGCGACCGCGACGGGCTGCCGAACGTGATGGTCGAGGCGGCGAGCCAGCGGCTGTGCTGCATCGGCACGACGATCTCGGGCATCCCCGAGCTGTTCACCGACGATGAAACCGGGCTTCTGGTGCCGCCCGAAGACCCTGCGGCGATGGCCCGTGCGCTTGAACGCGCGATGCGCGATCCGGGCCTGCGCGCGCGTCTTGGCGCGGCCGCCGAGGCCCGCGTGCGGCGCGATTTCAACGCCGAAACCTCCATTCACCAGCTGAGCGCACTGTTGCGCCGCCTTGAACAGGATAGCTGACGATGACTGTAACCGCCTCCCCCCGCGTCCTGTTCTACGTTCAGCACCTGCTGGGCATCGGCCATCTGGCGCGCGCAAGCCGCATCGCGCAGGCGCTGGCCCGCGACGGGTTCGAGGTGACGATGGTGACGGGCGGTCTGCCGGTGCCGGGCTTTCCGGGGCCGGGCGTCGCGCATGTCGCCCTGCCCGCCATCGCCGCCGGGGCCGAAGGCTTCGCCGATCTGGTCGACGAGGCGGGCCGCCCGATCGACGACGCTTTCAAGGCGGAGCGGCGCGATCTTCTCCTCGACACCTATCGTGCCATCGCCCCCGATGTCGTGCTGATCGAGGCCTTCCCCTTCGGCCGCCGTCAGGTCCGGTTCGAGCTGCTGCCGCTCCTCGACGCGATTCACGCCCGGCCGCATAGGCCGCTGGTGCTGTCCTCGGTGCGCGACATCTTGCAGGAGAACCGCAAGCCCCGCCGGAACGAGGAAAGCCTCGCGCTGATCGAGGCGCGGTTCGATGGCGTTCTGGTGCACGGCGATCCGGCGTTCATCAGGCTAGAAGACAGCTTTCCCCTCGCCGGCCGGATCGGAAGCCGCATCCTTTACACCGGCCTCGTCGCGCCGGAACCGCCCGAGCCGCCTTCGGAACGCTGGGATGTCGTGGTCTCGGCCGGCGGCGGCGCGGTCGGCGGCGATCTGATCCGGGCGGCGCTCGCGGCGCGGGACCGTCTCGATCCGGCGCTGAGCTGGTGCCTGATCGCCGGGCCGAACCTGCCCGAGGCCGAGTATTCCGCGCTTGTCGCCGCCGCGCCGCCGCAGGTTGCGTTGTTTCGCTTCCGCAAGGATTTCGCGCAGCTTCTGGCGGGGGCGCAGGTCTCGGTCTCGCAGGCGGGGTACAACACGGCCTGCGACATCCTGCGCGCCGGCTGCCGCGCGGTTCTGGTGCCCTATGCCGCGGGCGGCGAGACCGAGCAGACCACCCGCGCCGCGCATCTGCCGGCCGAGGTGGTGACGGAGGCCGATCTGTCGCCCGACACGCTTGCCACGGCGATCGGCCGGGCGCTGGAACGGCCGGCGGCAAGCCTGCCGCAGCTCGATCTGAACGGGGCGGCGAATACCGCGAAGCTGTTGCGCCGGATGCTGGAGGGCGGCAGCGCGTCCTAGGCCGGGCAGCGCAGCACGCCGCGACGCAGGATCCCGGCCTCGCTGCCCTCGGGCACCTCCGACGGCGTGCCGAAGGAGATGTTGCGCAGCTCGGTCTCGCCAAGGTGCAGCTCGGTGCGCTCATGGGTATGCCCGCTCAGCCACAGCGCCGGCGCGTGCCGCGCGATCAGCGCACCGAGATCCGAGGCGAAGAGCGCCGGCACATGATCGCCGAGCATCCCCGGATGCGGCGCGTGATGGGTGACGACGACGGCGCGACCGGCCCAGGGGGTGGCGAGGCGCGCCTCGATCCAGCGCAGATCCTCGCGGTGACATTGCAGAAGATCTTCCGCGCTCAGCCGCCGGCCGTCGGGGCCGGGGATGCGGTGAAGGTCGAGCCCCTCGCTCAGATCGCCCGCGAGCGCCTGATCGGTCCACAGCGTCGCGCACAGGAACCGCGTTTGGCCCAACCGCAGTTCGCGGCGCAGCGCGAGTGACGCGCCTGCCTCGGCGCACAGCCGCGCGAGCTCATCCGCCCGGTCGATGCCGAGCTTGTAGTAATCGTGATTGCCGGGGATGACATGGACCTTGCCCGGCCCGGTCCGCGCGACAAGCCGGCCGAGGTGGCGCGGCCATTTGCGCAACGGATCGTTCGACAGGTCGCCCGCGACGATCACCGCATCGAGGCTGTGCCAGAATTCCGCAGGCAGCGCCGCCAGCGGGTCGCGTTCGGTGCGCTTCCACAGATCGAGATGCAGATCCGCGACGACGAGGACCGTGGCGGGCGGGGGCGGGTTGGTCATGGCGGGCCTTCGGCTGGAACGGCGCCAGTCTAGGGGGGCGGGTCCGCGGCCTCAAGCCGCGGATCGGCGCAGCGTGTCGCGGGGCAGCTCGCCGAACAGGGTGCGGTAATCCTGCGCGAAACGGCCGAAATGCCAGAAGCCCGTGGCGGTCGCGGCTTCGGTTACGCTCAGCCCCTCGCGGATGCGCCGGCGCGCCGCGTTCAGCCGCAGCGCCCGGACATAGGCGAGCGGCCGCATCCCCAGCTCGCGCGCGAAGACATATTGCAGATTGCGCCGGCTGATGCCGATGGCGTGGCACAGGCTGTCGATGTCGGTCGGATCCTCGGGGCGGGCGGCCTCGACGATGGTGCGCAGGCGCGCGATGGCCTCGGCGCCCGACAGCCGCTCGCCCGCGTCGGTTTCATCGGCGTCGGCCGAGAGCAGGCTTTCGCGGATCAGCCCGGCGATCTCGTCGAGCATGGCGCGGGTCTCGGCCCCCGTCATCGCGCCCTCGGCGATCTTGCCGAACGCGTCGCCGAGCGTCAGGCCAAGCCGGTTGCGCAGCCCCTCGGGTGCCGCGCGCAGGCCCGGCCGGGCGAGACGCAGGGCGAGCCGCTCGCGCTCGGGCTCGGCACAGGGCGCGAGAAGACGGGCGCGGCTCAGCTCGATCCCGGCGATGTCGAGGCCGGCGGGGGTGTGGAACTCGAACCCGTCATGGCCGGAGAAGAGATGCAGCTGGCGGCCGTCGCAATGTCGGCCGCAGAACAGCGCCGCCCCGCCGATGAACCGCGGCACGCCGAGTGCGACGACATCCGGGCCCAGATCGCCGCTTTGCAACAGCGCCTGCGAGGTCACCTCGCGAAACAGATAGGCGCCGCCGAGTTCGGCATCCTCCAGCCGGCCCTGGAACCGGCCGGGCGCGAGCTGGCTGTAGCTTTGATTCCAGCCCTCCAGCAGCGCCGATTGCTCGTCGATGTCGGTGGTATTCAGCACGCGGGCGGCCGGCGGATCGGGTCGGGCTGGGGTCATGGCGCCATCCTGCGCCCTGTCAGCGCCGAGTCGTCTCCGGCGTGGGGTCCGGAGGCGCGAAAACTTTCACCCGCGGAATTTATCATCCTTCATGCGAAAAACCATCCTGTTTTTTGGGCGACCTGAAAAGCGACGGTCGGTCGATCCGACCAAAGCGGCGATTTGCCGAAATCGGATAGTCGGACAGCGGGGTGCGGATACTCCGGGCGGCATTTCCCGGTTCCGGCGCCGCACGGCCGCCCTCCGGGAGGCGCGAAACAACCATAACAGGGGAACGGAAATGGCATCGGATAACGCGGGGACGACGGGCGGGCAGCAGCTCAGCAAGTCGCTCGGAACGGTTCAGCTCTGGGGGATCGCCGTCGGGCTGGTGATTTCGGGCGAGTATTTCGGCTGGAGCTATGGCTGGGGCACGGCGGGCACGCTCGGCTTCCTGATCGCGGCGGCCTTCGTCGCGGTGATGTACACCACCTTCATCTTCAGCTTCACCGAGCTGACTACGATGATCCCCCATGCCGGCGGCCCCTTCGCCTATGCCCGCGCGGGTCTCGGCGAGACGGGGGCGCTGTTCGCCGGCCTCGCCACGCTGATCGAGTTCGTCTTCGCCACGCCGGCCATCGCGCTGGCCATCGGCGCCTATCTGAACGTGCAGTTCCCGGACATCTCGCCCAAGGCGGCGGCGGTCTGCGCCTATCTGGTGTTCATGACGCTGAACATCCTCGGCGTGTCGATCGCGGCGACCTTCGAACTCGTGGTCACCGTCATCGCCATCGGCGAGCTTCTGGTGTTCATGGGCGTCGTCGCGCCGGGCTTCGAGTGGTCGAACTTCACCGCCGGGGGCTGGATGGGGCAGGACAGCTTCTCCTTCGCCGGGATCCCGGCGATCTTCGCGGCAATCCCCTTCGCGATCTGGTTCTTCCTGGCGATCGAGGGCGTCGCGATGGCGGCCGAGGAAGCGCGCGATCCGAAGCGTTCGATCCCGCGCGCCTATATCGCCGGCATCCTGACGCTGGTCGTCCTCGCGCTCGGCGTGATGATCTTCGCGGGCGGCGCCGGCGACTGGACCAAGCTGTCCGACATCAACGACCCGCTGCCGCAGGCGATGCGCTATATCGTCGGCGACAACAGCGGCTGGCTGCACATGCTGGTGTGGCTCGGTCTGTTCGGTCTGGTGGCCTCGTTCCACGGCATCATCATGGGCTATTCGCGGCAGATCTTCGCGCTCGCGCGCGCTGGCTTCCTGCCGCCCGCGCTCGCTGCGGTGCATCCGCGCTTCAAGACGCCGCACCGCGCCATCCTGACCGGCGGCGTGATCGGCATCGCGGCGATCTTCAGCGACAATCTGATCGTGATCGGCGGTCAGCCGCTGACCGCGAACATTGTCACCATGTCGGTGTTCGGCGCCATCGTGATGTATGTGCTGAGCATGTGGAGCCTGTTCAACCTGCGCCGCACCCGCCCCGATGCGCCGCGCAGCTACCGCGCGCCGCTTTATCCGCTGTTTCCGCTGATCGCGCTGGTTTTCGCGCTGATCTGTCTGGTGGCGATGGTGCTGACGAATTTCCTTGTCGCGGCGATCTTCGTGGCGATCATGGTCGTGGGCTACCTTTACTTCCGTCTGACCGGCCATCACCGCGCCGCCGCGGCGGATGCGGCGTAAGGGCCGCGCAACGCACTGACTTCATGTCCGGCCTGCCGGCCGGGCATCCAATTCTGGAGGCGTGAATGACCGGCTATTCCCACAGCTTCGGCGGAGAGACCTACCGCTTCGCATCGCTCGCGGCGCTGATGGCCTGCGCGACACCGGCACGCTCGGGCGATGCCCTCGCCGGGATCGCGGCCGCCGACGACGAAGAGCGGGTGGCGGCGCAGATGGCGCTGGCCGATCTGCCGCTCTCGACCTTTCTCGTCGATCATGTCGTGCCCTACGAGACCGACGAGGTCACCCGCCTGATCCAGGACAGCCATGATGCGCGCGCCTTCGCGCCCATCGCGGCGCTGACCGTGGGCGGGTTCCGCGACTGGCTGCTGTCGGATCGCGCGGATGCGGCGAGCCTCGCCGCCCTCGCCCCCGGCCTGACGCCCGAGATGGTCGCCGCCGTCAGCAAGATCTGCCGCAATCAGGATCTGATCCTGATCGCCAGCAAGGTCCGCGTCACCACCGCATTCCGCAACACCATCGGGCTCAAGGGGCGGATGTCGACCCGGCTTCAGCCCAACCACCCGACCGACGATCCGGCGGGTATCGCGGCCTCGATCCTCGACGGGCTGATGTTCGGCAATGGCGATGCGGTGATCGGGATCAACCCGGCCTCCGACAGCCTGCCGGCGGTCGAGAAACTGTTGCGGATGCTCGACGAGGTGATCCGCCGCTACGACATTCCGACGCAAAGCTGCGTGCTGACCCATGTCACGAACTCGATCGAGCTGGTCTCGCGCGGGGTGCCGGTCGATCTGGTGTTCCAGTCGATCGCCGGGACCGAGGCGGCGAACCGCAGCTTCGGCATCGACCTCGCGCTGCTGCGCGAGGGGCGCGAGGCGGCGCTGTCGCTCGGCCGCGGCACGGTCGGCGAGAACGTGATGTATCTGGAGACCGGGCAGGGTTCGGCGCTCTCGGCCAATGCCCATCACGGCGTCGATCAGCAGACGCTCGAGGCGCGCGCCTATGCCGTCGCGCGGATGTGCAAGCCGCTTCTGGTCAACACCGTCGTCGGCTTCATCGGGCCGGAATATCTGTATGACGGGCGCCAGATCGCGCGCGCGGCTCTGGAGGATCACTTCTGCGGCAAGCTCCTCGGCCTGCCGATGGGCTGCGACATCTGTTACACCAACCACGCCGAGGCCGATCAGAACGACATGGACACCATCCTGACGCTTCTGGGCGTCGCGGGGATCACCTTCATCATGGGCATTCCGGGGTCTGACGACGTGATGCTGAACTATCAGACCACCTCGTTCCACGATGCGCTTTACCTGCGCAAAGTGCTGGGGCTGCGCCCTGCGCCCGAGTTCGAGGCCTGGCTCGGCGAAACCGGGATTTTCCGCGACGGCGGGCTGAGCGGCGAGATCCCTGCCCCGTTCCGGCGGGCCATCGGCGGAGAAGCGGCATGAGCGACAACGATCCCATCGTCTTTCCGAGTGGCTGGACCCGGTTGCGGGCGCTGACGCCGGCGCGCATCGCGCTCGGCCGCGCCGGAACCAGCCTGCCCACTGCACCGCATCTGGAATTCCAGTTCGCCCATGCCCGGGCGCGGAAGGCCGTGCATCTGAGCCTCGACCGCGAAGCACTGGCAGCGGAGCTTGCGGCCGCGGGGCTCGGCACGCTTCTTCTCGACAGTGCGGCCGAAAGCCGGGCGGTCTACCTGCAACGGCCGGACCTCGGCCGGCAGCTGTCCGCGGCCTCGCGCGAGCGGCTGCATGACGCGGCGACCGGCCCGGTCGATCTGGCGCTGGTGGTGGGCGACGGGCTTTCGGCCACCGCCATCGCGGCGAATGCGGTGCCGTTTCTGCGCGTGCTGATGCCCTCCGTCGTCGCGCGCGGGTTGACCATGGCACCGGTCGCCATCGTCTCGCAGGCGCGCGTCGCCGTGGGCGACGAGATCGGCGCGGGGTTCGGTGCGCGCATGGTCGTCGTGCTGATCGGCGAGCGGCCGGGGCTGAGCTCGCCCGACAGCATGGGGATCTATCTGACCTACGCCCCCCGCCCCGGGCTGACGGACGAGGCGCGCAACTGCATCTCGAACGTGCGCGCAGCCGGGCTGAGCTATCCCGAAGCCGCTCACAAGCTGATGTTCCTGATGGACGAATCCTTCCGCCGCGGGCTTTCCGGCGTGCAGCTGAAGGACGAGGCCGACACCCTGGCCCTCGACGGAGCCGGGCCGGGACGCAACTTCCTGCTGCCCGAGGCGTAGGGACTGCCGACCGCCGTCAGATCGCGAAGCCCGCCTCGATGTCCAGCACCCCGCGCCGGATCACCGAGATCAGGGTTTGCACCATCTGCGACGGCGTATCGTAGGCCGACAGCAGCAGCCACATCACCAGCTTCGGCTGCTGCACCAGCGGGCGGAACACCACCTTGTCCGGGCCCCAGCCGATCGAGGCGAGTTGCGGCACCAACGCCACGCCGCAGCCCTGACTGACCAGCGAACAGGCGGTGTCGGCCATCTGCGCTTCGAGGTTCGATTCCATGCTGACGCCGGCGCGGCTCATCGTCTCCAGCACGATCTGTTGCGAGCGGTCCTCGTGGCTGAGCGTGATCAGCCGGTCGCGGCGCAGTTCGCGCAGATCGACCGGGCCGTGCAGCCCCGCCAGCGGATGATGCGCCGGCAGCGCCACCACCAGCGAGATTTCCGCGAAGGGCCGGCAGATCACCCCGTGGTCGTTCGACGGCACCATCGAGATCCCGAAGTCCGCCATCCGCGTCAGCATCGCGCCCGCGATATCGGCCGAGTTGCGGGTGTGCAGCGACAGCCGCACATTCGGCCGGTCGCGCAGGAAGCGCGCCGCGAACAGCGGCAGCGCGCGCAGACTGAGCGCCGGATAGGCCATCGCCGAAATATCGCCGCGCTCCATCTGCCGGATTGCGCGGGCGGTGTTCTCGATGCGGGCGAAACCGGCCTCCAGCGTGTCGGTTTCGATCATCAGGCTGCGCGCCTCGGCGGTGGGCAGCAGGCGCCCGCCTACCTTGGTGAACAGCGCGAATCCGCAGCTTTCCTCGAAACTCTTCAGCAGTTTGCTGACCGCGGGTTGACTGATGAACATCTGCTCCGCCGCCTGCGTGACGGAACCGCATCGCATGACGGCGTTGAACGCCTCGATCTGCCGCATATTCGGGCGCATGGCCGGGTTGTCCATTCCATCAGGTTATCGAATCCATAATTAATATCATTTGCGCGAGGCCGCAAAGGGCTGTCTGCTGAGGTCAAGAAAATCACCAACAGGGATCAAGGCCATGACCAGGCACCACCGCTTTCTTCTGGCACTGACGACCGCGGCTACGCTGGCGGGCGCGGGCAGCGCCCTTGCCGAAACCAGGACGCTGACCGTGGGCGGCTACGGCGGTTCGTTCGAGACGCTGCTGAAACAGGACATCATCCCGGCTTTCGAAAAGGCCCATGACGTCAGGATCGCCTTCGTTCCGGGCAATTCGACCGAAAATCTCGCCCGTCTTCAGGCGCAGAAGAACGCGCAGGAAATGGATGTCGTCATCCTCGATGACGGCCCGATGTATCAGGCCGATGCGCTCGGTTTCTGCGCGCCGCTCAAGCCGCTGCCGATGGCGGGTGACATCTATCACATCGCGAAGATCGGGCCGGACACCATCGGTATCGGCTTCGTCGCGACGGGGCTCGTCTACAACAAGGACTGGTTCAAGGAAAAGGGCTGGCCCGCACCGACCAGCTGGGAGGATCTGAAGGATCCGAAATTCGATCAGATCCTGTCGATCCCGCCGATCTCCAACACCTACGGGCTTCATGCGCTGGTGATGGCGGCGCGTCTGGCGGGTGGCGGCGAGAAGAACATCGACCCCGGCTTCAAGTCGTTCGAGGACGACATCGCGCCGCAGGTGCTGACCTTCGAGCCCTCCTCGGGCAAGATGTCGGAGCTGTTCCAGTCGAAGGAAGTGGCGCTCGCGGTCTGGGGGTCGGGGCGGGCGAAGGCGGTCGCGGACAGCGGCTTCCCGATGGGCTTCGTCTATCCGAAGGAAGGCGCCGTCGCGCTGATGCTGGCGGCCTGCCCGGTGGTGAATTCGGATGTGCCCGACCTGTCTCAGGAATTCATCCAATACCTTCTGCAGCCCGATGTTCAGGTCAAGCTGGCGATCGCGCAGGGTGCCGGACCGGTGAACAAGAAGGCCGTTCTGCCCGACGATCTGGCCGCGATCGTTCCCTACCGCGACTCGATCTCCAAGCTGGTCAAGGTCGACTGGGACACCATCAACCAGCACCGCGACGAATGGACGACCCGCTGGTCGCGCGAAGTCGAGAAGTAATCCTCTCCCCAGCCTCGGCGGCGGGTTCGCCCGCCGCCGCTTTTGTTTTCCGTCCAAGCTGAACCGGAGCGAAGCATGGCCTTCCTTGAGCTTCATGGCCTGACCAAGCGCTATGGCACCATCACCGCCGTCGACAGCATGACGCTGAATGTCGAGAAGAACAGCTTCGTGTCGCTGCTCGGCCCGTCGGGCTGCGGCAAGACCACCACCTTGCAGATGGTCGCCGGGTTCGAGACCCCGACCGAGGGCCGCATCCTGCTGAACGGGCGCGATCTTTCGGCGATCCCGGCACGCGAACGCGGCCTCGGCATCGTGTTCCAGAGCTATGCGCTCTTCATGCACATGACGGTGGCCGAGAACGTCGCCTTCGGCCTCGAGATGCGCAAGGTCGGCAAGGCCGAGCGCGCGCGCCGGGTCGCGGCGGCGCTCGATCTGGTGCATCTGTCGCATCTGGCGGACCGCTATCCGCGCGCGATGTCGGGCGGCCAGCGTCAGCGCGTCGCCCTCGCCCGCGCGCTGGTGATCGAACCGGAGCTGCTGCTGCTCGACGAACCCTTGTCGAACCTCGACGCCAAGCTGCGCGAGGAGATGCAGCTCGAACTGCGCCGCATCCAGCGCGAGGCCGGCGTCACCACGCTGATGGTCACGCACGATCAGTCCGAGGCGCTGGCGATGTCGGATCGCGTCGTGGTGATGGAACGCGGCCATCTGCGCCAGGAAGACGCGCCCTTCGAGGTCTATGAACAGCCCGGGTCGCTGTTCGTGTCGAATTTCCTCGGCAAGAGCAATGTTTACGATGCGCGGCTGATCGCGGCAGATGCCACCGGCTCGCGCCTCGTCGTCGCGGGGCGCGAGATCGCCGGACCCGCCGGCGTCACCCTGCCCCCGGGCGATGTCGCGCTGGTGCTGCGTCCCGAGCGCGTCGAGGTCGTCGCCCCGGACGCCGCGCTGATCGAGGGCCGGGTGATCGAGCGTATCTTCTTCGGCAATCAGTGGCTGCTGCGCGCCGGGACCCCGTTCGGCGAGATGCTGATCTCGCGGCGCAATTCCGGCCGGGCCGAGGCCGCCGTCGGCGACCGCATCGGCCTTGGCTGGGAGGCGCACCACATCCGCGTCCTGCCGCGCGAGGAGGCCCGCGCATGAGCGAGACCCGCCGCAACTGGCTGCTGAGCGCGCCGGGTCTGGTGCTGTTCGGGGTGCTGCTGTTCGTGCCGCTGGTGATGACCTTCATCCTCAGCCTGAACAGCTTCGACTTCTACGGCGGCATCAAACCGGACATCGGCCCCGGCAATTACTTCGCGGTGCTGGGCGACGGCTATTACTACACGATCTTCGGCCGCACCTTCGCCATAGCGCTCGTCACCACGGTGATCTGCGTGCTGATCGGCGTGCCCGTCGCCTGGTTCATGCTGAAGATGACGCCGTTCTGGCGCTCGATCATGGTGCTGGTGGTGATCGGGCCGCTGTTGATCTCGGTGGTGGTGCGCACGCTCGGCTGGGCGATCATCCTGGGCAACAAGGGCATTGTGAACGACGCGCTGATCCATCTCGGCCTGATCGAGCGACCGATCAAGATGATGTTCACCTCGGGCGGTATCGTGGTCGCGCTGGTGCATGTGATGGTGCCGTTCATGGTGCTGGCGGTCTGGGCGGCGCTGCAACGCGCCGATCCGGCGGCGGAACGGGCGGCGGAATCGCTCGGTGCCGGGACGGTGACGATCTTCCGCCGCGTAGTGGTGCCGCAGGCGCTGCCGGGGATCCTGTCGGGCTCGCTGATCGTGTTCTCGATGTCGGCGAGCGCCTTCGCCACCCCCGCCATCATCGGCGGCCGGCGCGCCAAGGTGATCGCGACCACGGTCTACGATGAATTCATGGGAACGCTGAACTGGCCGCTCGGCGCCGCCATCGCGATGCTGCTTCTGGTCAGCGTGGTCGTGGTGATGCTGGCCTGGAACCGGCTGGTGGAACGGCGCGTGGAAAAGGTGATCGGCTGATGCGCAACGGTGTTTTCGCGAAACTGTGCTGCCTGGTCTTCGCGGCCTTCATGCTGGCGCCGATCGTCGTGGTGGTGGGGGTGTCCTTCACGCCGACGGGGTTCCTGGAATTCCCGCCCTCTGGCATCTCGCTGCGCTGGTTCCGCGCCATCCTCGACGCGCCCGAGTTCATCGAGGGCGGCTGGATCAGCCTCAAGCTCGGTGTGATCTCGGCGACGCTCGCCGCGGTGATCGCGGTGCCCGCCGCGCTCGCCATCGGGCGGGGCCGTTTCCGGGGGCGCGAGGCGCTCCTTGCCCTCTTCATGTCGCCCCTCATGGTGCCGACGGTGGTTCTGGGCATCGCGTTTCTGCGCTTCCTGACGGTGGTCGGGCTGTCGGGCACTTTCACCGGGCTTGCGCTGTGCCATGCGGTCATCATCCTGCCTTTCGTTCTCAGGCTGGTGCTCGCCTCCATCTCGGGGCTCGACCGGGCGACGGAGCGGGCGGCGGAATCGCTCGGTGCCGGGGGCTGGACGGTGTTTCGCCGCGTCACCCTGCCCGCCATCGTGCCCGGCATCCTCGGCGGCTGGGTGCTCGCCTTCATCACCAGTTTCGACGAGCTGACGGTCTCGGTGTTCATCGTGAACCCCTCAACCACCACGCTGCCGGTGCGGCTCTATTCCCATATCGCGCAGACCACGGACCCGCTGGTCGCCTCGGTCTCGACGGTGACGATCCTGTTCACCGTGGTGCTGATGATCGTGGTCGATCGCTTCTACGGCCTCGACCGGCTGCTGATCGGAGAAGGAAAGAAATGACACGGAACGAAGCGGCGTCCGACACGCTGGTGATCGGCGGTGGCGTGGTCGGAGCGGCGCTGGCCTGGGGGCTGGCGCGGGCGGGCGAGAGGGTCACGGTGCTCGACGATGGCGACATCGTGCTGCGCGCCTCGCGCGGGAATTTCGGGCTGGTCTGGGTGCAGTCGAAGGGCGCGAACATGTTCGACTATGCCCGCTGGACCCGGCGCTCGGCCGATCTGTGGCCGGAGTTCGCGGCGATGATCGGCGAAGAGACCGACCTCGATCTGGCCTATGAGAAACCCGGCGGGATGCATTTCATGCTCTCGGAAACCGAGCTCGAAGCCGCGCGTGCCCGCAATTTCGCGATGAAGGACGTGACCGGCCCCGACGATTACGGCGCCGAGATCGTCGACCGGCACGAGCTCGACAAGATCTTCCCGGGCCTTGGCCCGGATGTCATCGGCGGATCCTACGGCCATCACGACGGCCATGTGAACCCGTTGAAATTGCTGCGCGGTCTGCATATCGCGATGGAGGCGCGCGGGGTGCGCTACGTCTCGAACGCGCGGGTCGAAAGCGTGGCGAAGGACGGCGCGGGCTTCGCCGCCGAGACGGCGAAGGGCCGGTTCAGCGCGGCGAAGGTGGTCCTCGCCGCCGGTCACGGCACGACCGAGCTCGCCCCCGCGCTCGGCCTCGACATGCCGCTGCGCCCCGAGAAGGGTCAGATCCTGGTGACCGAGCGCTGCGCGACGCGGCTGTTGCCGATGCCCACCCATGTGCTGCGCCAGACCGACGAGGGCACCGTCCTGATCGGCGACAGCCACGAGAACACCGGCTATTCGACCGCCTCCTACACCCCGGTGCTGACCGACATCGCGCGCCATGCGCTGCGCTGCTTCCCGGCGCTCGCCGCGCTGAAGGTGGTGCGCAGCTGGGGCTGCGTGCGCGTCCTCAGCCCCGACGGCTGCCCGGTCTATCACGCCTCGGAAACCTGCCCCGGCGCCTTCGCCATCGCCTGCCATTCGGGCGTCACCCTGGCCGCCGCCCATGCGATGGAGCTGGCGGGCGTGATCGCCTCGGGCTCTTTCGGCGACCGTTTCGCCGCCTTCCACCCACGGAGATTTTCCCATGCCCAAGCGCATTGAAACCGGCGGCGCGACCGTCACCTTCACCTTCGACGGGCGCCCGGTCACCGCGATCGCGGGCGACAGCGTGGCCTCGGCGCTGGCCGCGGCGGGCATCACCCGGCTGCGCGACAGCGTGGTCTCGGGCGCGCCGCGCGGCATCCATTGCATGATGGGGGCCTGTTTCGACTGTCTGGTCGAGATCGACGGCATCCCGAACCGGCAGGCCTGCATGACGCTGGCGGCCGAAGGCATGACCGTGCGCGCACAGCAGGGCGCGGTGAGCGTGAGCGAAGGAGGGCGGGCGTGATGCGCAGTGTCGACGTGGTGGTGATCGGCGCCGGCCCCGCGGGCATGTCCTGCGCGGTCGAGGCCTCGGCGGCCGGGCTTTCGGTTCTGGTGCTCGACGAGAACCCGGCGCCGGGCGGCCAGATCTGGCGCGGGATCGAGACCGCGACCGAGCGGCGCGGCCGCATCCTCGGCCCGGATTACGGCGCGGGCCGGACGGTGGCGCAGGCGTTCCGCGCGTCGAAGGCGGACTACCTCCCCTCGGCGCTGGTGTGGAACATCTCGACCGAAAAGGTGGTGGAGTATTCGCATCGGGGCGCCTCGCATCAGGTGCAGGCGGGGGCCGTGGTCTCGGCCACCGGCGCGTTCGAGCGGCCGAACCCGCTGCCCGGCTGGACGCTGCCCGGTGTGACCACCGTCGGCGCGTTGCAGATCTTGCTGAAATCCGCGGGGCTCGTCGAGGAAGACGCGGTTCTCGTCGGTTCCGGTCCGCTTCTGTGGCTGATGGCGGCGCAGCTCGTGGATGCCGGGGTGCCGCCGAAAGCGGTGGTCGAGACGACGCCGAAGGGCCGGGTGCTGGCGGCGCTGCGCCATCTGCCGCGCGCGCTCAGGGCGCGCGATTACCTGTGGAAGGGCCTCGCGCTGATGCGCAGGGTGAAGGCCGCGGGCGTGCCGGTGCATTCCCACGCGACCGGCATCCGGATCGAGGGCAAGGATCAGGCCGAGGCCGTCAGCTTCGCCGCGAACGGCCGTCGGGTGCGGATCGAGAGCGGCCATATCGCGCTTCATCACGGCGTCGTCCCGAACCAGCAGGTCACCCGGCTGATGCGCGCGGAACATGTCTGGGACGCCAGCCAGATGTGCTTCCGCCCGGTGCTGAGCGACATGGGCGAGACCTCGGTCGCGGGGCTGTTCGTCGCGGGCGACGGCACCGGGATCGGCGGCGCGAAGGCGGCCGCGCTGCAGGGCCGGCTGCTCGGCCTGCGTCTCGCGGCCCGCGCCGGGCGCTCCGTCGCCCCGGAGCGGATCGAACGGCTCTCGGCCGGCCTCGCGCGCGAGGGCTCGGTCCGGCCGTTCCTCGAAGCGCTTTACGCCCCGCCCGCCTGGATCAATGCCCCCGAGGACGCCACCATCGTGTGCCGCTGCGAGGAGATCACCGCCGGTCAGGTGCGCGCCGCCGTCGATCTGGGCGCGCCCGGCCCCAATCAGGTGAAATCCTATCTGCGTTCGGGCATGGGACCGTGTCAGGGCCGGGTGTGCGGCCTTCTGGTGTCGCAGATCATCGCCGCGAAGCGCGGTCTGCCGCCGCAGAAGGACGATTATTACCGTATCCGCCCGCCGATGAAGCCCCTGCCGCTGACCGAGCTGGCCGCCTACCGGCCGGAGGGCGCGAAGTGACCCCGGCCGAGGCCGGCCGCTCCGCCGATCTGCTGGTCATCGGCGGCGGCATTCATGGCTGTTCGACCGCGTTTCATGCCGCGCAGCGCGGGCTGAAGGTCATCGTGATCGAGAAAGACAGCGTGGCGCGCCATGCCTCGGGCGTGAACGCGGGCGGGGTGCGCCGGCTCGGCCGCGCGCTGCCGGAGATCCCGATTTCCGAACGCTCGATGCAGATCTGGTATGGCATCGCCGATCTGCTCGACGACGATTGCGGCTTTCAGGTCGCGCCACAGATCAAGGTGTGCGAGACGGAAGAAGAGCTTGACCGGATGCGGGCGCGCGCGGCCTCGGTCCGGGCGATGGGGTTCGGGCATGAGGTGATCCTCGATCAGGCCGAGCTGCGGAGCTATCTGCCCGCGGTCGCACCTCATGCGGTGGGCGCGCTCGCCTCGCTGCGCGACGGGTTCGCGCAGCCCTACCGCACCACCTTCGCCTTTCAGCGCAAGGCGCAGTCGCTCGGCGTGCGGTTCCACGAGGGCCTTGCCGCCCAAAGGGTCAGCCGCGAGGGCCGGGACTGGATCGTCGACACCGCCGAGGGGCGGTTCCGCGCGCCCGTCCTGCTCAACGCCGCCGGCGCCTGGGGCGGAGAGATCGCCGCGCAGCTCGGCGAGCGCGCCCCCGTCGAGGCCATCGCGCCGATGATGATCGTCACCGCGCGGCTGCCGCATTTCTGCGATGCCGTGGTGGGCGCCGCCGGCCGGCCCTTGTCGTTCAAGCAGATGCCGAACGGCACGGTGGTGATCGGCGGCGGCATCCGCGGAAATGCGGACCCGCGCACGAACCTGTCGGAAATCCTGTTCCCCGCGCTTCAGCGCACCGCCGAGACCGCGGCCGACCTGTTCCCGATCATGCGCGGCGCGACCATCGTGCGCAGCTGGTCGGGGGTCGAGGGGCGGATGCCCGACGACATCCCGGTGATCGGCCCCTCGGCCCGGCACGAGGGGCTGTTCCACGAATTCGGCTTCTCGGCGCACGGGTTCCAGATGGGGCCGGGCACCGGTGCGATCATGGCCGAGCTGATCGCCACCGGACAGACCGACGCACCGCTCGCGCCCTTCTCCATCGCGCGTTTCGCAAGCCAAGATGCCAGCACAACACATTGATTTCTCAACGCTTCAACCAACCTGAAAAGGAGACTCGGAATGACCGAGATCAAGCGTCATCTGCCCACCCGCATCAATCATCGCGTCGTCGAGGTGAACGGAATGCTGCATTTCGGCGGCCTCGTCGCCGATGATTTCAGCCTCGACATGAAGGGGCAGACCGAACAGATCTGCGCCAAGATCGACGCGATCCTCGCGGGCCTTGGGTCGAGCAAGGACAAGCTCGTCACCGCGATGATCTACATCACCGATTTCGACCAGAAAGAGGGGATGAACGAGGCCTGGCTGAACTGGCTGCCGGCCGATCGGCTGCCGACCCGCGCCACCATCGGTGTCGCCGAACTCGGCAAGGGCGTGCTGATCGAGGTCGTGGTCTCGGCCGTGCGCTGAGGCCGCCGCCCTGCCCCGAGGATCTGTATCGCGCCGCCCGGTCCCCGCGCAGGGACCGGGCGGCTGTCTGTAATCCCCCCTCCCCCCGCAAAACGGCGTTGACCGATATGAGTAAATATATTTACTTATATCGGGGAGGAGACAATCATGCGGGCGATTACCCTGACCACACGCGGCGCGGCGGGTGTCGCACTGCGCGAAATTCCCCGGCCCGCGGAGCTGCCGGGCCATGTGCGGGTGCGGATGCTGACGGCCTCGGTCAACCGGGTCGACCTGTACATGCGCGACAGCGGGGCGGGTATCACACACAGGCTGCCGCAGGTGATGGGAGTCGATGGCGCGGGCGAGGTGATCTCCGCGCCCGCGGACAGCGGGCTTGCGCCGGGCACACGGGTTGTCCTCTATCCGGCGGTCTTCTGCGGTCTGTGCCGGGCCTGCCTCTCGGGCGAACAGGCGCTGTGTCATCACGTCCGCATTCTGGGCGAGCATCGTGACGGCACTTTCGCCGAGGAAATCTCCGTCCCGGTGCGGGCCGTGCTGCCTGTTCCCCCCGAAGCGGATCCCGTGCAGGCCGCGGTTCTGGGCGTGGCCTATCTGACCGCCTGGCGCATGGTCTTCGGCCCGGGCGCCGCGGCCGGGCCGGGCCGGACGGTGCTGGCGATGACGGGGGGCGAAGGGGCCGATCTGGTGGTCGATTCGGTGGGCGAGCGCAGCTGGCCCGCCTCGCTTCGCGCGGCCGCGCGCGGCGGCCATGTCGTCACCTGCGGCGCCACCACCGGCGGCCATCCCTCGGCCGAGATCCAGCGCCTCTTCGTGCGTCAGCTGAGCGTGCGCGGCTCGACCCTCGGCAGTGTCGAGGAGTTCCGCCGCCTGCTGCGCTGCTGGCTCGACGGTCGTCTGCTGCCGCGCATCGACAGTTGCTTTTCCCTGGCCGAGGTGCCGCGTGCCTTCGACCGTCTCGACGATCCGGCCCGTCTGGGCAAGATCGCGATCCGTATCGCCTGAGAGGTTCCATGCCCGATTTCATCCTGACCGAGACGCACGGCTCCGTGGGGCTGATCACCCTCAACCGCCCCGAGGCGCTGAACGCGCTGAGCCGGCAGATGACGGCAGAGCTGTCGCAGGCCGTCGCGGCGTTCGACGCCGACCCCGCGATCGCGGCGCTGGTCGTCACCGGCTCCGAGCGCGCCTTTGCCGCCGGGGCCGATATCCGCGAGATCAAGGACAAGACCTTTGCACAAGTCTGGGATGAAGAGTTCATCACCGCCACCTGGGAAGGGATCGCCCGGGTGCGCAAGCCGGTGATCGCCGCGGTCTCGGGCCATGCCATCGGCGGCGGCTGCGAGATCGCGCTGATGTGCGATATCGTCATCGCCTCGGAGACCGCGCGCTTCGCCCTGCCCGAGGCCACCATCGGCATCATCCCGGGCGCCGGCGGCACCCAGCGGCTGACCCGCATCGTCGGCAAGGCGGTGGCGATGGACATGATCCTCACCGGACGCAGCCTGAGCGCGGCCGAGGCGCTGGCGCTTGGCGTGGTCAGCCGCGTGGTGCCTGCGGGCAGCCAGGTCGAGACCGCTCTGGAGATCGCCACCCGCCTCGCGGCGCAGTCGCGCCCGATCCTGCGCATCGCCAAGGAGGCGGTGAACCACGCCTACGAAACCCATCTTCAGGAGGGGATCTACCTCGAACGGCGGTTGCTGTGGTCGACCTTCGCGCTCGAGGACCGGCACGAGGGCCTGACCGCTTTCGCCGAGCGCCGCGCGCCGCAATTCCGCAACCGCTGATCGTCAGCCTTTTGCGTCATCGGCGTCGTGATCGGGGTCGATGGCGCGGAAATTGCCGATCATCTTGTCGAGGTAATGGATCATGTGGATCTTGTCCTCGGTCGAGAAGCCCTTCATCGCGTCATCGTAGTAATCCGCAATTACCGGGCGCATGTTCTCGTCCCACAGCGCCCGGCCCTTGGCCGTCAGCCGGATCAGCCGCGACCGGCTGTCGCTTTCGGAAACCGTGCGCTCGACGTAATTCATCGCTTCGAGGCGTGACAGAACACCCGCCAGATTCTGCCGGCTGACCAGCAGAAATGCCGCGAGATCGCCGACCGCCACCCCGCCCTGAGCCGAGCGCCGCGTCAGCGCCCCCAGCACCGCCCATTGCTGCGTGGTGATGCCGTGATCTTCCAGTGCCCTTGTGCCAGTCTTATGCAACATATTTGCGCATTGATACAGGCGGAAGAACAGCCTGTTGCTCAGCTCCGGGGTAGAGTCGCGATAGGTTTCATCGTGTTGCGCCATGATCTGCATGGTGATCCCGCCGCGAGGCGAGGTCAAGACCCGATGCGATGCTTTGTATGCGGGATGTGACGGAGCGGAAATTCGGAAATATAAAGGACAATATGTTGACACAACGGCGCGGTGTCTTCATCGTGATCCGCAGGGAGGCCGAACTTGGATTCGATCCCCCGGCCGGCGCGATGCGCCTCCGGGGGCGGAAGATTCGCGGCCCGCAGAACGGGAGGAAGACCAATGCGCGGTTTGCAGGGAAAAGCGGTTGTGGTGACCGGAGGCGGCGGCGGGATCGGCTCGGCCACCTGCCGGCGCTTTGCCGAGGAAGGGGCCCGCGTCGTCGTCGCCGACATCAGCGCCGAGGCCGCGGCCCGCGTCACCGACGAACTCCGTGCGAGCGGTGCCGATGCCGCTCAGATGGTCGTCGATCTGACCGATGCGGCCGCGACCGAGGCTGCCATCGCCCGTCTCGAGGCCGGCTTCGGCCCGGTCGACGTGCTGGTGAACAACGCCGGCTGGGATCTGTTCGTGCCGTTCCTGAAATCGGACCCGGATTACTGGACGAAGATCATCGACATCAACCTGCGCTCGGTGCTGAACATCACGCGCCCGGTGCTGGCCTCGATGGTGGCGCGCGGTGTCGCGGGGCGGGTGGTGTCGGTCGCCTCGGATGCGGGGCGGGTCGGATCCTCGGGCGAGTCGGTCTATGCCGCGTGCAAGGCCGGGGTCATCGCCTTCATGAAGACCCTCGCGCGCGAGCATTCGCGCCAGGGCATCCGCTTCAACGCGGTCTGCCCCGGGGTGACGGAAACCGCGATGCTGGAGGATTTCATGGCCGCGGCGGGCGACAAGGAAAAGCTGCGCACGGCCTTCGCGAAGGCCGTGCCGATGGGGCGCCTCGGCCGGCCCGAGGATCTGCCGGGCGCGATTGCCTTTCTTGCCAGCGACGACGCGGCCTTCATCACCGGGCAGGTGATTTCGGTCTCGGGCGGGCTGACGATGCACGGCTGAGGAGAGCGCCATGACCTACGAAGACATCCTCTACGAGATCCGCGGCGGCGCCGCCTGGATCACCATCAACCGCCCCGAGAAATACAACGCCTTCCGCGGCCAGACCGTGGACGAGCTGATCCACGCCTTCCAGACCGCGGGCTGGGACCGCAAGGTCGGGGTGATCGTGCTGACCGGGGCGGGCGACAAGGCCTTCTGCACCGGCGGCGACCAGTCGGCCCACGATGGCCAGTATGACGGGCGCGGCGTCATCGGCCTGCCGATTGACGAGCTGCAATCGCTGATCCGCGACGTGCCGAAGCCGGTGATCGCGCGCATCAACGGCTTTGCCATCGGCGGCGGCAACGTGCTGGCGACGGTGTGCGATCTGAGCATCGCCGCCGAGAGCGCGCAGCTCGGTCAGGTCGGGCCGAAGGTGGGCTCGGTCGATCCGGGCTTCGGCACGGCTTATCTCGCCCGCGTCGTCGGAGAGAAGCGCGCCCGCGAGATCTGGTATCTGAACAAGCGCTACTCGGCGCGGCAGGCGCTCGACTGGGGGCTTGTGAACGCGGTCGTGCCGCTGGCCGATCTGGACGCCGAGGTCGACCGCTGGGTCGCCGAGCTGATGGAGCGTTCGCCGACCGCGCTTGCGCTGGCCAAGGTGTCGTTCAATGCCGACAGCGAGGCGATCCGCGGCATTTCGGCGATCGGGATGCGGGCGCTGAGCCTGTATTACGACACCGATGAAAGCAAAGAGGGCGGCATCGCGTTCCGCGAGAAGCGCCGGCCCGATTTCCGCCGCTTCGGCAAATAGCCCGCCGCTTCGCGCGGGAGGGACCGCCCCTTGGGAGGGGGGCCACCCGCCCGCGCGCCACGACGATCGCGATCAGGGAGGAGAGCGATGTATCCGACGATTTTCGACACCGAGGAGCTGAGTGCGCTGCGCGCCACCGCGCGCCGCTTCGCCATCGGGAGACTGGCCCCGGGGGCACGGGCACGCGAACAGGCCGGCGTCTTCGGCCGCGAGATTCTGGCCGAGATGGGCGGCCTCGGCCTCATCGCGCCGGAACTGCCCGAGGAGGTCGGCGGCCTCGGCGCCGGGGCGCTGTATTCCGGCGTCATCATCGAGGAAATCGCGCGCGGCGATTTCAACATGGGCTATGTGAATGTCCTCGGCTCGCTGAACGGGCAGATCCTCGCACGGTTCGGCAACCCCGCGATCCGTGCGCACTGGCTGCCCGGACTGACCTCGGGGCAGCTGATGGTCGCCATCGCCCTGACCGAGCCGCGCGGCGGATCGGATGCGGCGAACCTCGGACTGCGGATGGAGCGGGCGGGCGATCACTATATCCTGAACGGCGAGAAGACCTCGATCTCGGCGGCCGATCAGGCGGCGGGCGCTGTGGTCTTCGCCCGCACCGGCCGGGCCGAGGACCGCGCCCGCGGCATCTCGGCGATCTTCGTGCCGATGGACACGCCCGGGATCTCGACGACGCGGTTTCACGACCTCGGCCAGCACGCGATCGGGCGCGGCTCGATCTTCTTCGACAATGTGCGGGTGCCGGCGGAAAATCTGCTCGGCGAAGAGGGCAAGGGCTTCGTGCAGGTGATGCAGGGGTTCGATTTTTCGCGCTCGCTGATCGGGCTGCAATGCCTTGGCACGGCGCGGCAATCGCTTGACGAGACCTGGGCCTACATCGGCGGGCGCAAGGCGTTCGGCAAGCCTCTGGCGGCGTTTCAGGGCATCACCCATCAGCTGGCGGATTTCGACACGAAGATCGAGGCGGCGCGGCTGATGTGCCTCAACGCGTTGTGGCTGAAGGACAGCGGCCTGCCCCATGTCGCCGAGGCGGCGATGGCGAAATGGTGGCCGCCGCTGCTGGCCTATGAGGCGATCCACGCCTGCCTGCTGATCCACGGCCATGCCGCCTATTCGACCGAGCTGCCGTTCGAACAGCGCCTGCGCGATGTGCTGGGCCTGCAGATCGGCGACGGCACGGCGCATATCATGAAGAACATCATCGCCCGCGAACGCGCGGGCCGCGACGCCGTATCCGGCTGAGCGCGCACCGCGAAGAGGGAGGACCCCATGCAATTCGATGCCATCCTGATCGAACCGAGACGGGCCCGGATGCTGGCCGAAGGGCTGTGGCCGGGAAAGACGCTGCTCGATTACTTCGAGGCGGCGCTGCACCGCGCCCCGGACGCGCTGGCGCTGACCAGCATCGCCACCGCCACCGGCGCACGCCGTGACATGAGCTGGGCCGAGATCGACCGGCTGTCCTGGCGCGCCGCGGTGGGGCTGCATCGGCTCGGCCTCGGCAAGGACGACGTGCTGGCCTGTCAGCTGTCGAACAGCTGGGAGTTCGTGGTGCTTTACGTCGCCTGCCGCAAGCTCGGGATCGTGTTCAATCCCGTCATGCCGATCTTTCGCGAACGCGAGCTGCGCTTCATGCTGCGCCACGGCGAGGCGCAGGCCTTCGTCGTGCCGCGTGAATTCCGCGGCTTCGATCACGAGGCAATGGCGGCCGGGCTGCGCGCCGATCTGCCCGATCTGCGCCACGTCATTGTTGCGGGGGGCACGGGCGCCGACAGTTTCGACGCGCTGCTGATGGATCCGGCGCTCGATGCCGGGGTGGCGGCGCTCGGTCCGGTGTCGCGCCACGACCGGGGCGATGCCGATGACGTGTGCCAGCTGATCTATACCTCGGGCACGACCGGAGAGCCGAAGGGCGTGATGCACACCGCCAACACCATGTATTCGAACCTCGTCGCCTATGCCGACAGGTTGCACCTCGGGGCGTGGGACGTGGTGCTGATGGCCTCGCCGATGGCGCATCAGACCGGGTTCATGTACGGCTTTCTGATGCCCGTCATGCTCGGGGCGCGGATGGTGCTGATGGACAGCTGGGACCGGCTGATGGCGGCGCGGCTGATCGCCTCGGAGGCCGTGACCTTCACCATGGCCTCGACCCCGTTCCTGATGGATCTGACCAATGCGGTCGAGGAAACCGGCGCCGACATGGCCTCACTGCGGATCTTCCTGTGTGCCGGCACCGCGATCCCGGGGCCGCTGGTCGAACGCGCGACCCGGGGCCTCGGGGCGAAGATCCTCTCGGCCTGGGGCATGACCGAGAATGGCGCGGTCACCGTCGTCGCGCCGGAAGATCCGCTCGAACGCTCGGTCCATTCGGACGGGTTCGCGCTGCGCGGCATGGAGGTGCAGGTGCGCGCCCCCGATGGCAGTCCCGCCCCGCCCGGCCACGAGGGCGAGCTTTACGTGCGCGGCTGCTCGAACTTCGGCGGCTACCTGAAACGGCCCGATCTGAATGCCACCGATGCCGGAGGCTGGTTCGACACCGGCGATATCGCGCGGATGGATGCACAGGGCTATATCCGGATCTGCGGCCGCTCGAAGGACGTCATCATCCGCGGCGCCGAGAACATCCCGGTAATCGAGGTCGAGGCACTGCTGTACAAGCATCCCGCGGTGCTTCAGGTCGCCATCGTCGCTTATCCCGATGCCCGCCTCGGCGAACGCGCCTGCGCCTTCATCGTGCCGCGCGAGGGGACCGCGATCGACTTCGCCGCAATGACCGCCTTTCTCGACGGCCAGCAGCTTGCCCGGCAGTATTTCCCCGAACGGCTGGAGATCCGCAACGCCCTGCCCGCCACCGCTTCGGGCAAGATCCAGAAGTTCGCCCTGCGCAACGAGCTGCGTGCCGAATACGAAGCCCTGCAGGGCTGAGGCGGGCGAAACCTTCGCCTCCGGGGGCGTGTCCTTTATGTTCCGGTCAGCGGAAAAGTGTTTCGCATTCTTGCCGTCTGACCGGACCGGATGCTATCTCCGGCTTGACCCAACCGGAGACATGTCATGCGCCCGCGCAAATCCCTCGACAGCGAAGAGGGGCCGAACAGCGCCTTCGTCAGCGCCCTCGCGCGCGGGCTCGATATTCTGGGCGCTTTCCGGCGCGGTGAAAGCTCGCTGGGAAACAAGGACCTGGCCGAGCGAACGGGGCTGAGCAAATCGACCGTCTCGCGGCTGACCTATACGTTGCAGCGCACCGGACATCTGTCTTACGACCCGCTGACCTCGCGCTACAGTCTGGCGCCGCCGGTGCTGTCTTTGGGGTTTTCCTGTCTTTCGGGGATGAGCGTTCTGGCGCTGGCCAGACCGAAGATCGAGGCGCTGGCGAACGAGATCGGCGCCCCCGTCGCCATCGCCGGGCGCGACCGGACCTCGATGGTCTATCTCGAATGCGCCAAGGGCAGCAATGCGGTCATTCTGGCGATCGAGGTGGGGGTGCATATCAAACTCGCAACCTCGGCGCTCGGTCGGGCCTATATCGCCGCTCAGTCCGAACGTCAGCGCGAGGAGATCTTCGCCGCTCTCGCCGATCACGAAGCCGAGCGCTGGCCCGAAATCCGCCAGGGCATCGACACCGAGATCGCCCGTTACCGCGAGCTGGGCTACTGCCTGTCGCTGCGCGACTGGAAGCCCGACGTGAATTCGGTTGCCGTGCCTTATATCCCGGGCGATGGCGGGCCGGTTCTGGCGTTCAACTGCGGCGGCCCGTCGCAGATCCTGACCGAGGAGCGGATCCGCGACGAGGTCGGCCCGAAGCTGATCGCGCTGGTGCGCGATCTGAACCGGATCACCCGCTGAGCCTACCTTCTACCCGTCGCGGCCGAGCTTCTCGCGCAGCACCTCGGCGGTGTGCTGGCCCACGGTGGGCGGCGCGCGGTCGTAGCTGACGGGCGACTCCGACAGCCGCAGCGGGCTTGCGCCGACCGGCAGCTCTGCGGCCAGCGGATGGGCGACGGTGCGTTTCATCCCGCGATGGCGGACCTGGGGTTCGTCGAACACCTTGTCGATGGTATTGATCTGGCCACAAGGCACGACACAGGCTTCGAGCGTCGCCTGCAACGCGGCCGAGGGGTGCTTCACCGTCTCGGCCTCGATCATCGGGATCAGCTCGGCGCGGTTGGCGACGCGGGCGGCATTGGTGACATAGCGCGCATCGCTGCCCCATTCGGGATGGCCGAGCGCGGCCGCCAGCCGGGCGAACTGGCCGTCATTGCCGACCGCGATTACCAGATGGCCATCGGCGGTCGGGAAACTCTGATAGGGCACGATCGTCGCGTGGCCGTTGCCAAGCCGGCCCGGCACCTTGCCTGACAGGAAATAGGACGCGGCGTGGTTCGACAGCATCGCCACCTGGGTATCCAGAAGCGCCATGTCGATATACTGCCCGCGCCCGGTGCGTTCGCGCTGATGCAGCGCGCCGAGGATACCGATCGTCGCATAAAGCCCGGTCGTCAGATCGGCGAGGGCGATCCCCGCCTTCTGCGGCCCGCTGCCGGGCAGGCCATCGCGTTCGCCGGTGATGCTCATCATCCCGCCCATCGCCTGGATCATGAAATCATAGCCCGCCTTGCCGGCGAGCGGACCGTCCTGCCCGAAGCCGGTGATCGAGCAATAGATCAGCCGCGGGTTGATCTGCGACAGGCTGGCGTAATCGAGACCGTATTTCTTCAGCCCGCCGACCTTGTAATTCTCGACCAGCACATCGGCCCTGGCGGCAAGCGCGCGGATCGTCTCCTGTCCCTCGGGCGTCGCGATATCGAGCGCGATGGAGCGCTTGTTGCGGTTGGCGCACAGGAAATAGCTGGCATCTCCGATGGCGCCGGTTTCGGGATCGGTCAGGAAGGGCGGGCCCCAGCCGCGGGTGTCGTCACCGCGCCCGGGCCGTTCCACCTTGACCACATCCGCCCCGAGGTCGCCCAGGATCTGCGTCGCCCAGGGGCCGGCCAGAACCCGGCTCAGATCCAGAACGAAAATGTCGTCGAGTGCCTTCATGCAATGCTCCTCCTCATGCACGAACGGGGCTCAGCGCGCCCCGGTGCCGTCTCCGGCCGTGTCTTCGGTGCCGGGGCTGGCGCGGTAGCGGAAGCTGCCCTCGCCCATCCCGATCAGCCGCCCGGCCGCATCCGTCACCTCGGCCGAGCAAAATACGATCCGCCGCCCGCCGCCGCGCAGACGGGCCGTCGCGCGCACCCGTCCCCCGGCGGCCTGCCCGGCAAACGAGACCGCGAGCGATAACGTGACACACAGCCGCGGCGGCGCCCCTTCGGGCGCCCAGGTGGCGGCCAGCCCACAGGCGGTGTCGATCAACGTCGCCAGCGCGCCGCCATGCAGCACCCCCGCGCGGTTCATGTGCCGTTCGTCGAGATCCATCTCCAGCACCGCATGGCCCTCTCGCCACTCGGCGGTGCGATAGCCGAGAAGCCGGCGAAAGCCGGTGGCCGCCGCCGGGTCCTCGGCCGGGCCGGGCTCAGGTATTTGCTGTGTCATGACGGTCCTCCCGGGCGACATTCAGATCGTTCAGCCGGTCCGGTTCGACACCGCCGGCGGGTCCGGATGGCATCGCACCCCGTCTGCCCTCTCCGCCCCAGCCTTCCCGGGCGGGATTCGCGACCTCTCCGGCGGACCGGCTCCCCCCGATACCGCCTGCGTTTTGGGGCGGGTCAATGATGCCAGACTCAATCCCTGCGACGGCGGCGAACCCGCCTGCCGAAAGGCGTTCGGCAACCGCTGCGACAGTCCCGGCGGCGGGCGCGATCCCGGATCCGAACGGCAGCTCTCGTGCCTCGGCCGCAGTCAGCGCTGCGGCAAGCGCAAGCCACGATGCGGCCAGAAGACTCCTCACGCTTCTTTCCTCCCTGTCGCGATGCGCGCGCCGGCTCCCGCCTGGTCAGGCCGGGCCGCGGGCGCGGGCTCCCATCCCGCACCGGCCGGTGAGCACGCACGCCCTCTGCTGTCGTCCGAAGACGTCCCTGTTCCTGCATGGCACGAGCGCGGCGCGGCTGTCAATAATGCGGAATAAAATCTCGCATAACGGAATATTCAGTCGTGCATCGACGACGACGGCGGGTCTGCGATGACGGTCCGTCACGCAGGCGGACAGGCGGCGAGCGAACATTTTTCCGTTTGACAGACGATGCGATTGCCGCATCTAATTCCACTATACGAGCATATATTCCGCTATGTGGGATATTGTGGGGGGGAGAGACATGGCAAAGCAAACAGGCGGCGTCGCGATGGCACCCGATTCTGCAATCGATGTGCCGCGGGACGACAAAACCGGTCCCGTCGGATATGACGTCCGCGACGGCGTGGCCGTGCTGACGCTGGATGCGCCGCCGGTCAATGCTCTGTCGGCTGCATTGCGCGCGGCATTGCGCGCGGCGCTGGCCCGGGCCAACGCCGATCCGGCGGTGCGCGCCGTCGTCGTCACCGGGGCGGGGAAGCTGTTCAGCGCGGGTGCCGACATCACCGAATTCGGCAAACCGGCGCGCGATCCCGCGCTGCCCGAGGTTCTGGCGGCGATCGAAGCCTCGGCGAAGCCGGTGGTCGCGGCGGTGACCGGTGCGGCGCTTGGCGGCGGCTGCGAACTCACACTCGCCTGTCATGCCCGCGTCGCCGGCCGGCGCGCGTCCTTCGGTCTGCCAGAGGTGCGTCTCGGCCTGATCCCGGGGGCCGGCGGAACGCAGCGGCTGCCGCGGCTGATCGGTCCGGTCGCGGCTTTCGAGACGATGCTGAGCGGGCGCAGCCTCGATGCCGGGGCGGCCAAAACGGCGGGCCTCGCCGAGGCGGTGGCCGACGATCCGCTGCCGCGCGCCTGCGCCCTTGCCCGCGATCTGGCGGCGGCCGGCACCTGGCCCGTCACCTCCGCCCACCCCGTCGCGGCGGACGCCGGGACCCGCGCGGCGCTGTCGCGCGCGACCGAAGAGGCGATGCGCCGTCACGGCGCGCTGAGCAATACCGCCGCGCTGATCCGCGCGACCGAGGCCGCGCTCGCCCTGCCCTTCGCCGAGGGCCTCGCGCTTGAACGTGCCGAATTCGCGGCGCTGATCTCATCGCCGCAGGCGCGGGCGCTGCGCCATGTGTTCTTCGCAGAGCGTCAGGCGGCGAAAGTGCCGGGGCTCGACGCCGCGACGCCCACGCGCCCGGTCGCGCGCGTCGCGGTGATCGGCGCGGGCACGATGGGCGGCGGCATCGCCACCGCTTTCGCCAATGCCGGCATCGCCGTCACGCTGATCGAGACCTCGGACGAGCTGCTCAGCCGCGGGATCGAGCGGATCCGGGCGGGCTACGCGACCTCGGTCCGGCGCGGCTCGGTCTCCGAGAACAGCGCCGAAGCGGCGCTGGCGCAGATTTCCGGCGCGGTCGGGCTTCAGGCCGTCGCCGGTGCCGATCTGGTGATCGAGGCCGCTTTCGAGGACATGGCGGTCAAGCGCGCGATCTTCGCCGAGATCGGCCGCGCCGCCGGCCCCGGTGCGATCCTCGCGACCAATACCTCTTATCTCGATGTCGACGAGATCGCCGCCGCCTCGGGCCGGGCGGGCGATGTGCTGGGGCTGCATTTCTTCTCGCCGGCCAATGTGATGCGTCTGCTGGAGGTGGTGCGCGGCGGCGCGACCCGGCCCGAGGTTCTGGCGACCGCGATGGCGCTCGCGAAGCGGATCGGCAAGCTCGCGGTGGTGTCGGGGGTGGGCTTCGGCTTCATCGGCAACCGGATGCTGGCCGCGCGCACCCGCGCCGCCGAGCGGCTGCTGCTCGCCGGCAACCCGCCCGGTCGGATCGACGCGGCGGTGACCGGCTTCGGCTTCCGGATGGGGTCTTTCGCGATGACGGATCTGGCCGGGCTCGATATCGGGTGGCGCGCGCGCAAGGCGTTCGGCGGCTTCGCCCCGGTGGCGGACCGGCTGGCCGAAATGGGGCGGCTCGGCCAGAAGACCGGGCGCGGCTTCTATCTTTACCCTGAGGGCGCACGCACCGGCACCGCGGATCCGGAGGTCGCCGATCTGGCCATGACCCTCGGCCGCGAGCTGGGCATCGCACCCGAAACGCTCGACGCGGCCGCGATGACCGAACGGCTGTTCCTGCCGATGGTGAACGAGGCGGCGCGGATCCTCGACGAGGGGATCGCGGCGCGGGCCTCGGATATCGATCTCGTGTGGATCAACGGTTACGGCTGGCCGGTCTGGACCGGGGGGCCGATGGCCTGGGCTGACGACATCGGGCTGCGCACGGTGGTGGCGAAGCTCGACGCGCAGGCGCGGCAGCTGAACCTGCCGGAACTTGCCCCTGCGCCGCTGTTGCGCCGCCTCGCGGCCGAGGGCCGGGGCTTCGCCGGTTTCGACGCCGAACGCCGTGCGGAGGGTCGCGCATGAGCGCCGCACGTCCCCCCCATGTCGCATCCCATGCCGTCATCGTCTCGACCGCGCGCACGCCGATCGGCAAGGCGCATCGCGGCGCGCTGAACCTTACCCGCGGCGCCGACATGGCGGCACACGCCATCCGCGCCGCGCTGGCGAAGGCCGATACCCCCGCCGATGCGGTCGAGGAGGTCGTGCTCGGCTGCGGCTATCCCGAGGCCGCGACCGGCGGCAATGTCGCACGTCACGGCGCGATCATGGCGGGGATTCCGGTCTCGGCCTCGGGGGTGACGGTCAGCCGGTTCTGCGCCTCGGGGCTGGAGGCGGTGGCCGATGCGGCCGCGCGGATCAGCCGCGACGGCGTGCCCGTCGCGGTGGCGGGCGGGGTCGAATCGATCAGCCTCGTGCAGCCGGCGGTGCGCCGCGATCTGGTGCAGAACCCCTGGCTTCAGGAGCATCTGCCCGCGATCTACACGCCGATGATCGAGACCGCCGATATCGTGGCGCGCCGCTATGGCATCAGCCGCGAGGATCAGGACCGCTTCGCCCTCGAAAGCCAGCGCCGCACCGCCGCCGCGCAGGCCGCCGGCCGGTTCGACGCCGAGATCGTGCCGATGGAGGTGACCCAGGCCGTCACCGACAAGGCGAGCGGCATCGTCACCCACCGCGCCGTCCGCATCGAGAAGGACGAAGGCAACCGCCCCGATACCACCTATGAGGCGCTTGCCGCCCTGTCCCCGGTGCGCGGCGCGGAGGAATTCGTCACCGCCGGCAATGCAAGCCAGCTGTCGGACGGCGCTTCGGCCCTCGTGCTGATGAGCGAGACCGAGGCGCACAACCGTGGCCTCGCCCCGCTCGGCCGGTTCCTCGCCTATGCGACGGCGGGCTGCGCGCCCGACGAGATGGGCATCGGCGCGGTCCTCGCGGTGCCGCGGCTTTTGCAGCGGGCCGGGCTCAGCGTCGGGGACATCGACCTGTGGGAGCTGAACGAAGCCTTCGCCTCGCAGTCGCTTCACTGCATCCGCCGGCTCGGGCTCGATCCCGGGAAGGTCAACGTCAACGGCGGCGCCATCGCGCTCGGTCATCCGTTCGGCATGTCGGGAGCGCGTCTCGCCGGCCATGTGCTGATCGAGGGCGCCCGGCGCGGCGCGCGTCTGGCCGTCGTCACCATGTGCATCGCCGGCGGCATGGGCGCCGCTGGCCTGTTCGAGATCGGAGACTGATCATGGATCTGCGTTTCACGCCCGAGGAAACCGCTTTCCGCGCCGAGGTCCGCGCCTTCCTGCGCAGCGAAATCCCCGCCGGGATCCGGCGCAAGGTCTCCGAGGGCCGTAAGCTCGAGCGCGAGGATATCGTCGCCTCGCAGCGCATCCTGAACGCGAAAGGCTGGGCGGTGCCGCACTGGCCCGTCGAATGGGGCGGTCAGGACTGGAGCGCGATCCAGCGCTACATCTTCACCGAGGAGTTGCAGCAGGCCGCGGTGCCGCTGCCGCTGCAGTTCAACTGCTACATGGTCGGCCCGGTGATCGCGGCCTTCGGCTCCGAGGCGCAGAAGCGCCGGTTTCTGGCCCCGACGGCGAATCTCGACATCTGGTGGTGTCAGGGCTTCTCCGAGCCGGGCGCGGGATCGGATCTCGCCTCGCTCAAGACCCGGGCGGTGCGTGACGGCGACAGCTATGTCGTCAACGGTCAGAAGACCTGGACGACGCTCGGCCAATATGCCGACTGGATCTTCTGCCTCGTGCGCACCGATCCCGAGGCGAAGAAGCAGGCCGGGATCTCGTTTTTGCTGATCGACATGAAGACGCCGGGCATCACCGTGCGCCCGATCGTCACCCTCGAAGGCCATCACGAGGTCAACGAGGTGTTCTTCGATGACGTGCGGGTGCCGGCGGAAAACCTCGTCGGGACCGAGAACAAGGGCTGGGATTACGCGAAATTCCTGCTCGCGAACGAGCGGTCCGGCATCGCCCGGATCGGCATGACGAAAGAGCGCATCGCCCGCATCAAGCGCCTGGCGCGAGAGCTGCCCTCGGGCGCGGGCACGATGTGGGACGACATCGGCTTTCGCACCCGCCTCGCTCAGCTGGAGATCGAGCTGAAGGCACTGGAGATCACCCAGATGCGGGTGATCGCGGCGCAGATGAAGGCCGGATCCGACCGGCCGGACCCGGCGTCCTCGATCCTCAAGATCAAGGGATCGGAGTTGCAGCAGACCTCGACGGAGCTGCTTCTGGAACTGGCCGGGCCTTATGGCGCGGTGGGGGCCGGGCGCGTAACGGGGCCGGAGAGCGCGGCCTTCGGCTGGGCCGATGCGGCGGCGGCGCTTTACTTCAACAATCGCAAAGTCTCGATCTACGGCGGCTCGAACGAGATCCAGCACAACGTGATCGCGAAGGCGATCCTCGGTCTTTGAGGGGGCGATGATGGATTTCGATCTGACGAGCGAACAGGGCCAGCTGAAGGACAGCATCGGGCGCTATCTGGCCGGGCGCTACAGCGGGCTCGAGGCGCGCGAGGCGATGCGCCGGCGACCCGAGGGGCGCGATCCGGCGCTGTGGCAGGGGCTGGCGGAGCTGGGCCTTCTGGGAATGCCCTTCGCCGAGGAAGACGGCGGCTATGGCGGCGGCCCGGTCGAGACGATGATCGCGATGGAGGCCATCGGGCGCAGCCTCGCGCTCGAACCCTTCCTCGCGACCGGGGTTCTTGGGGCGGCGGCGCTGCGCTTCGGCGCGAGTGCCGCTCAGAAGGCACGGCTGATCCCCGAGATCGCTGCGGGCGATCTGTGCCTGAGCGTCGCGCTGACCGAACCCGGCGCGCGCCATGACCTCGGCCATGTCGCGACGCGGGCCGAGGAGACGCCCGCGGGTCCGGTGCTCAGCGGGCGCAAGGATCTGATCGTGTGGGGCGAGAGCGCGGATGCCATCGTCGTGCCGGCGCGGCTGGACACGGGCGGGGTGGGTCTGTTCCTCGTCGATCCCCGCGGCGCGGGGGCGCAGCTTTCGGGCTACGCGGCGCAGGATGGCAGCCGCCTCGCCGATCTGGTGCTCGACCGTGCCCCGGCGGAGCGGCTTGACCCGGTGGAGGGCTCTGCCGAGGATGCCGACGGGCTGACGGTGATCGAGCGCATCGCCGAGGCCGGCATCGCCGCACTCGCCGCCGAAGCGGTCGGCGCGATGGAAGAGCTGCACCGGCTGACCGTCGATTACCTCAAGACCCGGCGCCAGTTCGGCGTGCCGATCGGCAGCTTTCAGGCGTTGCAGCACAAGGCCGTCGACATGCTGCTGATGGTGGAACAGGCGCGCTCGATGGCGTGTTACGGTGCGATGATGGTCGAGGCGGACGATCCGGCCGAGCGGCGCGCGGCGCTGTCGGCGGTGAAGGTGCAGATCAACCGCTCGGCCCGGTTCGTCGGCCAGACGGCGGTGCAGCTGCATGGCGGCATCGGCATGACGATGGAATATATCGGTGCGCATTACTTCAAGCGCCTGACGGTGATCGAAACGCAGCTTGGCGATACTGCCTTCCATCTGGCCCGCGTCGCCGATGCCGGCGGCCTGATCGCCGCGGAATGAGGAAGGACGCAATGAGGCCCCGGACACGCCAGCCACGGCGATCTGCCGGTTCTGTCCACCGCGGACCGGAAAGCCGCAGCCCCCTTGCCCCCGATTCCGGCGCGGACATCGCGCCTTTTTCTGAGAAACACCCGCCGGTTTCCGGCGCCTGATCCCAACACGATGGAGGAGCACATGAACGACAAACCCAGCCTGAAGGCCAAGGATGCCCCCGATCTCGGCCGGTTCGACTGGCAAGATCCGTTCCGCATGGACCTTGAGCTGACCGAGGAAGAGCGGATGCTGCGCGACGCCGCCCGGGCCTATGCGCAGGAGAAGCTGCAACCGCGCGCCATCGAGGCCTTCGAGACCGAGCACACCGACCCCGAGATTTTCCGCGAGATGGGCGGGATGGGGCTTCTGGGCGTCACCATCCCTGAGGAATACGGCGGCCTCGGTGCGGGTTATGTCTCCTATGGCCTCGTCGCGCGCGAGATCGAGCGCGTCGATTCCGGCTATCGCAGCATGATGTCGGTGCAGAGCTCGCTGGTGATGTATCCGATCTATGCCTACGGATCGGAGGCGCAGCGGCGGAAATACCTGCCGAAGCTCGCCTCGGGCGAATGGATCGGCTGTTTCGGCCTGACCGAGCCCGACGCGGGATCGGACCCCGGCAGCATGAAGACCGTGGCGCGCAAGACCGCCGACGGCTACGTGCTGAGCGGCACCAAGATGTGGATCTCGAACGCGCCGATCGCCGATGTCTTCGTGGTCTGGGCGAAATCCGAGGCACATGGCGGCAAGATCCGCGGCTTCGTGCTGGAAAGGGGCATGAAGGGCCTCTCGGCGCCGAAGATCGGCAACAAGCTGAGCCTGCGCGCCTCGATCACCGGCGAGATCGTGATGCAGGACGTCGCGGTGGGCGAAGACGCTCTGCTGCCCCATGTCGAGGGGCTGAAGGGGCCGTTCGGCTGTCTCAACCGGGCGCGTTACGGCATCGCCTGGGGGGTGCTCGGTGCGGCCGAATTCTGCCTCAATGCCGCGCGGCAATACGGGCTCGACCGCAAGCAGTTCGGCAGGCCTTTGGCCCAGACCCAGCTATACCAGCTCAAGCTTGCCAACATGCTGACCGAGATCAGCCTCGGCACGCAAAGCTGTCTGCGCGTCGGGCGGCTGATGGACGAGGCCAATGCCGCGCCCGAGATGATCTCGATCCTCAAGCGCAACAATTGCGGCAAGGCGCTCGATGCGGCGCGGCTGGCGCGCGACATGCACGGTGGCAACGGCATCTCGGGCGAATTCCAGGTGATCCGCCACATGGTCAATCTGGAGACGGTGAACACCTACGAGGGCACGCATGACATTCATGCACTGATCCTCGGCCGCGCGATTACCGGGCTTCAGGCCTTCCAGTAAGGCCGCGGAATGGGGCCGGGGGCAGGTCACGCCCCCGGCCGATCCCCCGGAGCGGGCGGCATTCTCGCTCCTGCGCTGTCCGGACCGGGGGACGGGGGGCCATGCGCGGGGAGGCGGGGATCCGCCTTCCGGTGGCGCGCATGGCCCCCACCTTTGCGAAGCGGCGCCGCTAGATCGCCGGCGGAGCCGGGAAAACCAGCGTAGCGCACAGCCCGTCGGCGGTGTTTTCCAGCCGCAGCCGCGCACCGTGCAGCGCCGCGATGGCATCGACGAGGCTCAGCCCCAGACCGTTGCCCGCCGTGGCGCGGCTGCGGTCGAGGCGCACGAACCGTTCGCGCACGCGCGACAGATCGGCCTCGGGGATCCCCGGGCCGGTATCGCACACGCTCAGGCTCCACCCCCGCCCGTCCCGATGCAGCGACAAGGTGATCCGCGCCGGCGCCGGACAATGACGCATCGCGTTGTCGAGCAGGTTGACCAGCGCCTGCGCCAGAAGGCCGCGGTCTCCGGCCACCAGGGCCGCGCCCGCCGGAAGATCGAGGACCAGCCTGTGGCCCATGTCTTCGGCACTCGCGAGCATCATCTCGTGGACCTCGCGGCCGAGTTCTGTCAGATCGACCGGCACCGGCGCGATGGCCACCATCCCCGCCTGCATCCGCGCGAGCCGCAGGATCGTGTCGAACGTGGCCGAGATCTGATCGAGATCGGCGAGCGCGCTGCCCACCTCGCGCCGCGCCGCAGCCGGAAGCCCCGGGTCGAGCGCCACCGGCTCCAGCCGCAACCGCAGCCGGCCGAGCGGCGCACGCAGATCGTGGGCGACATCGGTCGAGACCTGACGGATCGCGTCGATCCCCGCCTCCAGCCGGTCGAGTGCAGCATCGACGCTTTGTGCCAGCCGCGCCACGTCGTCGCTGCCACCGTCGTGGATACGCAGCCCGTGCCGTCCGGCACCGACGGCTTCCAGAACCCGCTCCATCCGGCCGATCCGGGCCTCGGTCCGGCGCGCGATGAAGATCGCGAAGCCCGTCGCGAACACCAGCGCAAGCCCCAGCCCCCAGCCGAAACTGTCGAGCAGTATCTCTGTCTGTTCGCGCGGCCAGGCGTCGTCGTGGCCGGTCATCAGCCAGCCCTGCGGCAAGCGCAGGCCGTAGGCCACATAGCCTTCGGGAATGTCGGCCGCGGGCGGCAGATGCAGGTGAAGCCCGTCTCCGGGCACCAGTTGACGCACCCCCTCGAACGGAACATCGACCGTCGCGTTGCCCAGAACCGCCCCCCCGTCCGAGGGAACGAAAGCCACGATCCGCGCATCGTCACCGCTGACCGCGACCCGCGCCGCGATCTGATCCGCCAGATCCTCCATGTCGCCGTCACGCACCGCGAGCGCGAGGCTTTCGGCATCGGCGCGCACCTCGTTGCGCAAGGCGCGGATCATCTCGTCCGATTGCAGCCGCCACGACACGCCCCCCGCCACCAGAGCCGCCACCGCGAACACCGCCGAGATCGCCAGCGCGAAGCGCATCGACCAGGTGAGAGTGACCTTCATCCCGGTTTTCATGACGGATCGAACACGTAGCCGATGCCGTGCAGCGTGTTCAGATAGGGCCGCGCGAAGGGCTTGTCGATCTTGGCACGCAACCGGCTGATATGGGTCTCGACGACACTGGTCTTCGGATCGAAATGGATGTCCCACACCGCTTCCAGCAGCAAGGTGCGGGTCTGCACCCGGCCAGGGCGTTCCATGAAATGACGCAGCAGCAGGAATTCGCGCGGTTGCAGCTCGATGCGCCGGCCCTCGCGCCAGGCTTCGCGCGACAACAGATCGAGGCGCAGATCGCCCTGCACCAGTTCCGTCACCTCGGGGCGCAGCGTCGGGCGGCGCGCGATGGTGTCGATGCGCGCCAACAGCTCGACGAAGGCGAAGGGCTTGACCATGTAATCGTCTGCGCCCGCGCGCAGCCCCTCCACCCGGTCCTCGACGCTGCCCATGGCGGTCAGCAAGATCGCCGGCGTCGCGATCCGCGCCGCCCGCAACGCACGCAGCAGCGCCAGACCGTCGAGCCCCGGCATCATCCGGTCGAGCACGAACAGATCGTAATCCCGCGCCGTCGCCTGAGCGAGCGCCTCGCGCCCGTCGCGCAGCAGATCGACGGAATGGCCCTCCCGCTCCAGCCCCTGGCGCAGGTAGGTTCCGGTCTCGGCATCGTCTTCGGCGATCAGGATCTTCATGGCCGCACTGTCGTGCGAATGGCCGGCGCTGTCACGGGGGAACAGCGGACTTGGCGCGGGGTTTACCAATTTGTATGACAGTCCCAGCTTTGCGCCCGGTGCCGCGATGCCTATCTGGGGTCGCGCCCCTCCCCGAGGCGGCGCTGTCCCGCCACCCGCGTTCCAGATCGGAAAGACCGCCAGATGTTCGATTCGATGACCCAGATCCTTCCCTCTCTCGCCGCGCTCGGGGGGCTGGCCTATTGGGGGATCGGCCTCGCAGCGGGTCTGGAGGCCTTCGTGCTGACCGGGATCTTCCTGCCGGGCACGCTGTTCGTCGATGCGGGCGGGGTGATGGTGCAGCGCGGTCTGCTCGATTTCCTCGATCTGGTCTGGTTCGTGGCCATCGGCTCTGTTCTCGGCGGCGAGGCGACCTTCTGGGTCGGCCGTCACCTGCGCCAGCGGCTGAGCGCGCGCTGGAAGGTCGAGGACATGGCCCCCTATGCCCGCGCCCGACAGCTGTTCGCACGCCATGGCGGCGCGGCGCTGGTGATCGGGCGGTTCCTCGGCCCGGTCGCGGCTTTCGTGCCGCTGGTCGCCGCGCTCTCGGGGATGGAGACGCGCCGGTTCCGGCTGTGGAACATCGCGAGCGGCCTGCCCTATGCGATCGGCCATGTGGGCTTCGGCTATGTGCTCGGACTCGGGGTGACGCAGCTGCCGCCGGTGCTGATGCGCGAGGCGCTGGTGGGGCTCGCGCTCGGCGCGGCGGCGCTCGGGCTGTGGTGGAGCCTGCGCCGGCTGGACCGCGCCCTGCCGGTGGTTCTGGAAATGCTCGGCGGGCTGATGGACCGGATCGCCGGGATGCCCAGGGCGGACGCCTTCGGCGCGCGCCATCCCCGACTTGCCCGTCTGATCGCCAGCCGGATGGACCGCAGCCATTTCCTCGGCCTGCCGGCGACGCTTCTGGGGATCGGGTTCGTCTATCTGCTCGGGCTCGGTGCGGGGATCGCCTTCGATTTCGCCCATTCGGCGCCGATCGTGCAGATTGACGCGCGGCTCGCACAGCTGATGCACGCGCTGTGGACGCCCGGTCTCGTCGCCGGGTTCACGGTGTTCACCGCGCTTGGCGATGTGCGGGTGGTGGCGGCGCTGCTGGTGCTGGCGCTGATGTGGCTCGCACTCGCGCGGCGATGGGCGCTGATCGCGGGATTGCTGAGTGCGCTCGGCGCCGATCTGGTCTCGGTCGGGCTGCTGAAACTCGCGTTCGAGCGACCGCGCTCGGCGCTTGGCTATTTCGTCGAGACCTCGGGCAGCTTTCCATCGGGCCATGCCACGGTCAGCGTCGCCTTTTATGCGATGCTGTTCTACATCCTGTGGCGGGTGCGCCGCCTCGGTCCGGTGACGGCGGCGTTCTGGGCGGTGGCGGTGGCCTTCCTGATCGGGCTGAGCCGGCTGTTCCTCGTCGAACATTACCTGAGCGATGTCCTCGCCGGGTGGGTGCTCGGCGCGCTGTGCCTGATGAGCGGCATCGCGGTGACGGAATGGCGCCAGCTGCGCCACCCGCCCGCGCCGCGCCCGGTGCGGGGGATGGCTGCCGCGGCGGCCGCGCTGGCCTCGGTGCTGCTGATCGGGGGGGCGGGGCTGCGGCTGGCCGATTACAGCAAGGCGCTGAACCCGCGTCCGCCCGAAACCGCCCCCATCGCGCTGAGCGCGCCCGAGGAGATCTTCACCCGCTACCGCGAGCCCGATGCCGCCGTGACGCTGAGCGGCGAGCATCGCTTCGCACTGAACATCGCCTTTGCCGCACCTTCGCGCGCCGCCCTCGAATCCGCGCTTCACGCCCGGGGCTGGACGGTGGCGCGCCCGGTCACGGTGCCGGGGCTCGCGCGCAGTGCCCTCGATGCGCTGAGCGAGGACAGCGCCCCCGATGCCGCGCCCGTGCCGCTGTTCTGGAACGAACGCGCCAACGATCTGGCCCTGAGCCTGACCCAGCCTGCCCCGGATCAGACTGCGGGCAAGACACCGCGGATGCGGCTGTGGCAAAGCCGGTTCGTGCTGGCCGACGGGCGGCGACTGTGGCTGGGCGTGCTGCGCCGTGACGACGGGCTCGATCTCGACGAGGGCAGCGACGGGACGGATGTCGCCGAAGCTCTGGCGCAGGCGATGGGGGCCGGAACACGGCAGATCGCACCCGGAACGGCCCCGCTGCCGCTGATCGGGGTCGATACGCCCGCGCCGGAGGCAGTTCTCACCAAACCGTAAGAATTGGGACAGCCGGGAGCGGGACCGGACGGGCATCGTTGCGCGCCGATGCGGCTGAGCATCGCTGCCCGAGACTGTCCCGATGAAGAGCCTGCCGCTCCGCTCCGTTCCGCCTGCCCCGTCCGGACTTCCCCTGCCCGCCCCAGTTCCCGCCCGACCGCGCCGGGCCGTGGCGTTTTGCTGCGACGACCGCTACCTGCCCTATGCGCTGTTCGCCGCGAGCCAGATCGCCGGACAGGCGCCGCAGCGCGATTTCGACATCTGCCTGTGCGGCACCGAGAAGCCGGTCATTCCCGACAGCCTTGCCGGCCTCGGGCTGCGGGCCATCGCGCTTTCGCCGGAACCGGCGCTCGCGGGGTTCGGCCTCGATGCGCGGCGCAGCGAAAGTGCCTATCACCGTCTGCTCCTGCCGGGCCAGCTTGCGGCGGATTACGACCGCATCCTGTATCTCGATTCCGACATTTTCGTGCAGGGCGGCGATATCGCGGCGCTGCTCGGCGCCGATCTGGGGGGCCATGCGGTCGCGGCGGTGCGCGACAACCCGCAGTGGCGCACCCCCGGGCGGATGCCCGAGGAGTTCCGCACCTTCCGCCTCGGTCCGGCGCGCTATCTGAATTCCGGAGTCCTGCTGATCGACGTGCCACGCTGGCAGAAACTTGGCCTGACCGAGCGGATGCTGGCCTTCGGTCAGTCCCGCGGCGGGCAGCTGAAACGCCACGACCAGACCTTGCTGAACTGCGTCCTGCACGGAGACTGGGCCGAACTGTCGCCGAAATGGAACTGGCAATACAGCCGCGCCGCCCGCCTGCACGAGGCGATGCTGGGCGCGAATATCGTGCATTTCATCGGGCCGGAAAAGCCGTGGAACGCGCCGGCGGGTGCGCTGCCGCCGCGCTTCGGGGCCGAGCTTTCCCGCTTTCTGCGCCAGCATTTCCCGCAACGCGCGACCGCGCTGCCGCCCGAAGGCACTGGACCCGGTTCGCGCAGGATGTTGTCGATGCTGCTGCGCCATCTGCTGAACCGGCGCAAGATGGCGCGCTATCTGGCCAGGTTTCCGACCGATCTGACGCTGCGGCCCTGAGACCATCCGATGGAAACCGGCCGGCCACATGCTGCGGCCGGCCGGCGGATCGTCAGGCCTTTTGCCGAAGCACCCGGGTCAGGCTCAGCGCGACAGCTCCGAGGAAGCCCACCAGCGCGAAGATGTAGAACCCCCAGGGATGCCCGAGGCCGAGCGACACCAGCGTGCCGCCGAGCAGCGGCCCCGAGATCGCCCCAAGACGCCCCACCCCGGCCGACATGCCGAGCGCCGTCGCCCGCACCCCCGGCGGATGGTTCGAGGCGGTATAGGCATAGACCAGCACCTGCGCCGAGAACACGAAGCAGCCGGTCAGAAACACCGCCGGATAGAGCAGCACCGGCGACATCTTCACCGACAACAGCCCCAGCAGCACCGCGCCGCACAGGAACCACAGCACCGCCGCCGGCTTCAGCCCGATCCGGTCGCCGACCTGCCCCGCGACCAGCAGACCGCACACCGCGCCCACGTTGAGCATCAAGAGCAGCCACAGCCCTCCGCTCAGCCCGTAGCCCGCCGACATCATCAGCTTCGGCAGCCAGGTGTTCAGCCCGTAGACCAGCAGCAGCCCCATGAACGAGGTCACCCAGATCAGCACCGAATTGCGCAGGAACGGCGCGCGGAACAACGATCCGGTCGAGGCCTTTTCTTCCGCCGGCGCAGGCGGGGCGAGCGTCACGCCATAGGCCGCGGCGATTGTCTCGGCCTCGGCCCGGCGGCCCTTCGCCACCAGGAAAGACGGCGATTCCGGCAGCAGACGCAGCATCGCCGGCAGCAAGATCAGCCCCGGCACCGCGCCTGCGACGAACATCGCACGCCAGCCGAAGGCCGGCATCAGCACCAGCCCAAGAAGCGCCGTCGCAACCGCACCCACGTGGTAGCCGGTCATCACCCGGGTCGAGGCCTTGCCCGTCATCCCGCGGGCGAATTCGGTCACCATCGCGATCGCGGTCGGCAGACAGCCGCCAAGCCCGATCCCGGCGAAGAAGCGCAGCACGCCAAGCTGCGTCGCATCGGAAACGAAGGCGCAAGCGAGGGTCAGCACCGAAAAGCTGCCCACGGCCCACAGCATCGCCTTGCGACGGCCGATCTTGTCGGTGGCGATGCCGATCGACAGCGCGCCGAGGGTCATGCCGACAAGGCTGATGGTCGAGACGAAAGTCGCCTCGGCCGCAGTCATCCACGGGGTCGCACCGCCGGTGAGAACCGGGATCAGCGCGCCGAGAACGACGAGGTCGAAACCGTCCAGAATGACGGCAATCCAGCACAGCACCGCAACGGTGCGTGCAGATCCTGCAACGGGGATCTGTGACACGAATGGAACTCCTTCCTGGGGGGACGGTGCAGGGATCCTCCATCCCGGGCCGAAATCCTCCTTGCGGCCCGACCGTCCTTGCCTCGACGCTAGCGGCAGATCGCCACGCTCGCAACTGTCGCAAGTCCTTGAAAATATGACATTTGCATGTTTATTCATATATCGCAGGTTATGGATTGCGCGGGCAACGCCCCTCCCGGGGCTATGGCCCGCCGGATCAGCACGGCTCGCCCATCCGCGTGATCTGCGCACACAGATCGAGGCCCGCGCTCAGCGCGCGCCCCGTCGCCTCCGCCATCTGCGGCAACACCATCCATTCGAGTGCCCAGGCGGCACCGGAGCGCTCCTGTTCATGCCCCATCGCCTGATGCAGCGCCGAGACCTGCACCGCGTTGAACCGGGCGAGCGTCACCAGAAGCTCGGCGAGCACCGGGTTTTGCTTGTGCGCCATCGCCGAGGAGGTCCCGCCCCCGGACAGGGAAATCTCGCCGATGCCTTGCTGCGCCATCAGCGCGATGTCCTGCCCGATCTTGCCGAGCGTCCCCGAGATCAGCGACAGAACCGAGGCGAACTCGGCCACTCCGTCGCGCATCGCGTGCCAGGCGCGCACCGGATTGCCGAGGCCGAGCGCCCCCGCCACATCGGCCGCGACCCGATCCGCCGCCGGACCGAGCGCGGCGCGGTCGCCCGAGGCGCCGCCGATCTGCACCTTCGCGACCCGCGGCGTCAGCGCGGCCAGACGCGCGCGGTGATCGGCAAGCGGCAGCCGCCAGGGCGCGACCCGGTCCGCCACGGTCACCATCGTCGCCGCCTGCATCCGCGTGCGCCCCATCAGCGGCGCGGCACCGAAGCGCGCATCCAGATCGGAAAGCGCGACATCGAGTGCCGCAACCCTCTGCTCCAGAACGGAAATCGTGTCACGCATCGCCAGCGCGAGCGCGGTGTCGATCACGTCTTGCGAGGTGGCACCGCGATGCACCGCGCCTTTCGCCACCCCCGCCGCCGCCTTCATCTGCGCGACCAGCCGCGGCACGACGACGCCGTCCTGCCCGGTGCCGCGGCGCAGATCGTCGAGATCGAAGTGCATCGCCCCGATGGCGAGCGCCGCCTGTTCGGCCTCGGCCTCAGGCACCAGACCCGCACGGCCGAGCGCCCGGCTCCAGGCGATTTCGAATGCCTGCATCGCGGCGAGCTGCGCCTCGGGCCGCCAGAGCGCGGCAATCTCGTCATCGGCGAACAGCCCGCCGAGCCAGGGATGGGTGAACACGTCGCTCATGATCCGCCTTCAGAAAGACCCGGGCCGAAAGAACCGGACAGAAAACCCGGGGCGGCGCGCAGGACCGCGCGCCGCCCGTTCGTCGAAGCACGATAGCCCGCGATCACAGATCGAGGAACACCGTCTCGCCCGCGCCCTGCAGGCGGATGTCGAAGCGATAGCGGTTCTCGCCGATCTTCTTCGCGATCAGCGTCTCGACGCGCGGGCGCTGCTCGATCCGGGCGAGGAGCGGATCGTCGGAATTGTCCTCGTCCTCGAAATAGATCCGGGTCTGCAGCCCGATGTTGATGCCGCGCGCCACGACCCAGAGCGAGATATGCGGCGCAAAGGCCTTGCCATAGCGCGAGGGAACCGGCCCGGGCTTGACCGTGCGAAGGGTGAATTCGCCGCTGACCGCATCGGCGGCGAAGCGGCACAGCCCGCTGACCGCCGGATCGGCACCGGGCTGGCCCGGAAAGATCCCTGCCGCATCCGGCTGCCAGCTTTCGATCAGCGCATCGCGCAGCGCCCAGCCGGTGCCGTCATAGACGGAGCCGACGATCTCGATCACCGTGCCCTGCGCGCCCTCGGCGATCGGCGAGGTGCCGATTTCCTCGGCATAGGCGCCGGGATTGCCGGCATAGGTCGGCATCAGGCCGATGTGGACATAAGGCCCCGCGGTCTGCGACGGGGATTCGGGCAGAACGGTCAGCGGCTGCACCATGTCAAAGGCCCTCCAGCTTGTTCTCGAACATCGTCTGACGGCGGCCGCGCAGCACGATGTCGAACTTGTAGGCAAGGAAATCCAGCGGCCGCGAGGCCGCCATGTCGAGCGGCGCGACCAGACGGTCGAGCTGCGAGCGGTTGCGGATCGTCGCGGCGATCGGACAGCGCTCGATCAGCGGATCGCCCTCGAAATACATCTGGGTGATCAGCCGCTGGCCGAAGCTGTGGCCGTAGACCGAGATATGGATGTGCATCGGCCGCCAGTCGTTGCCGCGGTTCGGCCACGGATAGGCGCCGGGGCGGATCGTCAGAAACTGGTAACAGCCGTTCGCATCGGTCAGCGTGCGCCCGCAGCCGCCGAAATTCGGATCGAGCGGCGCGAGATAGCCGTCCTTCTTGTGGCGATAGCGCCCGCCGGCATTGGCCTGCCAGATCTCGATCAGCGTCTCCGGCACGGCGCGGCCGTTCTCGTCGAGCACGCGGCCGTGCATCAGGATCCGCTCGCCCACCGCGGGCGCGGCGCCCTTGGTCCAGTTCAGGATCAGGTTGTTGTCGAGCGCGCCGATCTGATCATGGCCGAAGGTGGGGCCGGTTTCCTCGGACGGGCCGCTTTCCATCGACAACAGCGGCAGGCTCGGCGAGCGGGCGACGGAGGTCTTGTAATCGGGGTAATAGGGAACCGGGTGCATCTCCCGGTTGCGCGGTATCAGGGGTCCCTGGTCGATCATTGCTGTGCCGCCTCCATCTCGGCATAGGTCTGCCTGGCCAGCTTGATGGCATGGTTCGCCCGCGGCACACCCGCGTAGACCGCCACATGCTGGAACGCCTCCATCACATCGCGCTTCGACGCGCCGGTGCGGGCGGTCGCGCGGATATGCATCGGAATCTCCTCGAAATTTCCGGTCGCGGCCAGCAACGCCAGCGTCAGCATCGAGCGCTCGCGCCGCGAGATCGCATCCGACGCCCAGACCGTGCCCCAGGCCGAGACCGTGATCAGCTCCTGAAATGGCAGGTCGATGTCGGTCTTCGCCGCCTCGGCCCGGTCGACATGCGCGTCGCCCAGCACCGCGCGGCGCACCTCCATCCCCTTGTCGAAACGCGCGTCGCTCATGGTGTGGTCCTTTCGAGAAAATCGCAAATCAATCGGGCCGTGGCCGCGGGGGCCTCGACACAGGGCAGATGCCCCGCCCCGGCAATCAGGTGAAACGCCGCGCCGCACAGCGCGGCCGTGGCCCGCACGAGGTCCGGCGGGCTCGATCCGTCTTCGGCACCGCACAGCGCCAGAACCGGCAGACTCAGGGTGCGGGTCGTGGCGCTCAGATCGGCGCCGGCGATCGCGGCGCAACAGCCGACATAGCCCTCGACCGGCGTGCGGCGCAGCATGTTGGCCCAAAGGCGGAAATCGGGATCGGCCGCGCGAAACGGCGCAGTGAACCAGCGTTCGAGGATCGGAGCCGCAAGCGCGGCGATGCCCTGCGCGCGGATCGCCGTGATCCGGTCTCGCCACATGTCCGCCGAGCCCATCTTCGCCGCCGTATCCATCAGCACCAGCGCGCGCAGCAGATCCGGCCGGCGCGCCGCCAGCCCCTGCCCGATCATGCCGCCGATCGACAGCCCGACGAAGGTGATGTCATGCAGATCGAGCGCCGTGCAGATCGCCTCGGCATCGCCGATCAGCGTGTCCATGTCATAGGGCGCGGGCGTCGCATCGCTCAGCCCGTGGCCGCGCTTGTCGAACCGCACCAGCCGCAACCCCGCCGGCAGCAGCGGCACGAGCGCATCCCACACCCGCAGATCCGTCCCGAGCGAATTCGCGAACATCACCACGCGGCCATCGCGCGGTCCCTCGTCGCGGACATGAAAGGCCGCGCCGGCATGGATCACCACCTGCATCTGTCCTCCTCCCCCGTGAACCGGGGCTCCCTGGCGGAATATGGCATGACAAAACCGGCGTGGAAATTATAATGATGCGCAATCGTGTTAACTTCAGGGTTATGATATGCTCAGCCCCCACCTGCGCCTGCGCCATCTGCGCTGCTTTCTGGAGATCGCCCGCCTCGGCTCGCTGTCGGCGGCGGCAGAGGCACTGCATGTCAGCCAGCCCGCCGCCTCGAAGACCATCCGCGAGCTCGAGGAGATCCTCGGCACCGCGCTGTTCGACCGCTCGGGCCGGCGGCTGGTGCTGACGGCGGCGGGACGGATCTACCAAAACCACGCCGGCGCCGCGATCGCCGATCTCGAACGCGCCCAGCATCTGGTCCTGTCGCCGCCGCGCGAACGGCCCAAGATCAGCGCGGGCGTGCTGCCGACGGCGGGCACCGGCCTCGCCCCGCGCGCCGCGCTGGCGTTTCGCGAGACCCACCCGGATGTGCTGCTCGACGTGATGACCGGGCCGAACTGGCTGCTGCATTCGCTGTTGCGCGAAGGTCAGCTCGATATCGTCATAGGCCGGATCCCCCCGCCAGGCGCAAGCGAGGGGCTGCATTTCCAGCGCCTCTACTGGGAGCGCGTGGTCCCCGTCGTCCATGCCCGACACCCGCTCCTCGGCAAGGACTGGGAGTATCGCGCGCTCGCCGATTACCCGCTGATGTTGCCGCCGCCAGGCGCGCTGATCTCGGTCGCGGTGCGCACCTGGCTGCATTCCGTCGGCCTCACCGATCCCGCCCCGGCCTATGAGAACGTCTCTCTCGCCTTCGGCCGCGAGGTGGTGCTGCATTCCGAAACCGTATGGTTCATCTCCGAAGGCGTCGTGCGCCCCGAGATCGAGGCCGGCACCCTCGCCGTCCTGCCGATCCGCAACGAGCTTCTCGGCGGCCCGGTCGGCATCACCCTGCGCGACGGAAACGCCCCCTCGGCCGAGACCGCCGCCCTGATCGCCGCCCTCGAAGAGGCCGCCACCGGCTTCGGCGGCTGAACCGCTCCCTCTTTCGGCTTTCTCCAAATATCCCGGGGGAGTCTCCGCAGGAGACGGGGGCAGAGCCCCCATCTCCCCTCTCCGCCTCAATACGGCAGGCCGACGTAATTCTCCGCCAGATCGCGGCGCGCGGTCTCCGATTCCGCCAGATGGCGCAGCGAGGCCCGCCGCATCTGCGCGGCGAAACTGTCCTCGCCGTCGAAACGATGCAGCATCGTCGTCATCTGCCAGCTGAACCGCATCGCCTTCCAGATCCGGTTCAGCGCGCGCGCGGAATAGCCGTCGATGCCCGTCTCATCGCCGGTCTTCAGCGCCGCGCTCAGCGCCTGATGCAGGTAAAACACGTCCGAAACCGCCAGGTTCAGCCCCTTCGCCCCGGTCGGCGGCACGATATGCGCCGCATCTCCCACCAGGAACAGCCGGCCCCACCGCAGCGGCTCGGAGACGAAGCTGCGCAGCGGCGCGATGGATTTCTCGATCGAGGGGCCGGTGACCAGCCGCTCAGCCGCCTGTGCCGGCAGCCGGCGCGAGAATTCCTCCCAGAACCGCGCGTCCGACCAGTCCTCGACCTTGTCGCTCAGCGGCACCTGCACGTAACAGCGCACCAGATTGGCGTTGCGCATCGAGGCGAGCGCGAAGCCGCGCGGCGAATTCGCATAGATCAGCTCGTCGCTCACCGGCGGCGTGTGCGACAGAATCCCGAGCCAGCCGAACGGATAGACCCGCTCGAATTCGCGGCGCCGGTCCTCGGGGATGGTCTTGCGGCTGACGCCGTGGAACCCGTCGCAGCCCGCGACATAGGCGCAGCTCAGCCGCTTCCTCTCGCCGTTCAGCACATATTCGACCGAGGCCTGCGCGCCGTCGAGATCGAGGATCCGCACATCTTCGACGCCATGAACGATGGTCGTGCCCATCGCATCCTGCGCCCGATACAGATCCTGCGTCACCTCGGTCTGGCCATAGACCATGACCCGCTTGCCGGTCAGCGCGTGAAAGTCGATATGCACCATCTGATCTTCATCGGTCAGATATGTGCCGTCGTGCACAAAGCCCTCGCGGTCCATCCGCGCCCCGACGCCGGCCTCGCGCAGCATCTCGACCGATCCCCATTCGAGGATCCCGGCCCGGATCCGCGACAGCACATGCGCGCGGCCAGAGCGTTCCAGAATGACCGTCGCGATCCCCTCCCGGTTCAGCAACTGCGACAGCAGCAGACCCGAAGGCCCGCCGCCGATGATGACGACCTGAGTGTCCATGATGATGTTCCGATTGTTCTCCCTGAGATGAACCTTATGCCGTTCCGCGCCGTGGCGAGAATGGACAGGACCGGCATAGTCTGGTATTTTTCAGGCATGGTCAGTCCGTCGCAAATCCCGGTCTTCAATCTGTTCGGCGAAACCGGGGCCTTCCCGGACATCATCCATTGCGAACGGATCCGCGACCGGGCCGGCCTGCATGACTGGACCATCTCGCCGCATCGTCACCACGAGATGGCACAGGTGTTCTACATGCGCGCCGGCACCGCGCAGGTCCGTGTCGATGGCCGGCAAATCGCTTTCGACAATGGAGAAATCATCTTCATCCCGGCGGGAATCGTGCATGGATTCGCCTTTTCCCGGGGCAGCGAGGGGCTGGTTCTGTCCTTTCCGCTGACGGTCGTGCCCACCGGGGGAAGCGATGCCGCCCTCGCCCGCATTCTGGCGCGTCCGCATTGCGCAAGCGCGGATCCGACCGCACTCTGCCTGATGGAGCAGATCGCGGACGCATTTTCCACGACTGGCACTTTCCGCGCAAATCTTCTCGTCGCACTGTCACAGGCGCTGTTCGCCGCCATCGCCCGTCTGGCCGAGCGTCAGGCCGCCGCCACCGCCCCCCCGGAGCGTCGCCGCATGGACGATTTCGGCCAGCTGATCGCGCGGCACATGGCCGAAGGCTGGGGGGTGGCGGACTATGCCTCGGCGCTGTCGGTGACGGCGGGGCATCTCAACCGGATCTGCCGCGCGGCGACCGGAACCAGCGCCGGACGACATATCGAGATCGCGGTGATGACCGAGGCGAGCCGCCTTCTCGCCTTCACCCAGTTGCCGGTGGCCGAGGTCGGCTATCGTCTGGGCTTCGACGATCCGTCGTATTTCTCGCGCCGGTTCCGCGCCCTGCGCGGCGAAGCACCCTCGGACTACCGGCGCCGGTTCGCGACCTGAGGCCGCGAACCGGCCTGTCACAGACGGCCGGTCACACCCGTTCGAGCGCGATGGCGATGCCCTGCCCGACGCCGATGCACATCGTGCTCAGCGACAGCCGGCCGCCGGTCTTCGCCAGCTCCAGCGCCGCCGTGCCGGTGATCCGCGCCCCCGACATGCCAAGCGGATGGCCAAGCGCGATGGCGCCGCCGTTCGGGTTCACCCGCGCGTCGTCCTCGGCGATGCCCAGCTCGCGCAGCACCGCGATGCCCTGCGCGGCGAAGGCCTCGTTCAGCTCGATCACGTCGAACTGCGCCTGCGTCAGCCCCAGCCGCGCCATCAGCTTTTGCGCCACGGGCGCCGGGCCCATCCCCATGATCCTGGGCGGCACGCCCGCGACGGCGCCACCCAGAACCCGCGCGATCGGGGTCAGCCCCTGCGCCTTCACCGCCGCCCCGGACGCCAGGATCAGCGCCGCCGCCCCGTCATTCACCCCCGAGGCATTGCCCGCCGTGACCGAGCCGCCCGCGAACAGCGGCCGCAGCTTGCCGAGGCTCTCCATCGTGGTCGCGCGGGGGTGCTCGTCGCGCGCGACGATCAGCGGATCGCCCTTGCGTGCGGGGGTGGTGACGGGGGTGATTTCCGCCGCCAGACGGCCGTTCGCCTGGGCGGCCGCCGCGCGCTCCTGCGAGCGCAGGGCGAAGGCATCCTGCGCCTCGCGGCTCACGCCGAACTCGTCGGCGACGTTCTGCCCGGTCTGCGGCATCGAATCGACGCCATAGAGCCGTTCCATCTCCGGGTTGACGAAGCGCCAGCCGATGGTGGTGTCATAGACCGCATTCGTCCGGCTGTAGGCGCTTTCGGCCTTGGGCATCACGAAGGGGGCGCGCGACATGCTTTCGACACCGCCCGCGACGATGATCTCGGCCTCGCCCGTGCGGATGGTGCGCGCCGCCGTCAGCACCGCATCCATCCCCGAGCCGCACAGCCGGTTGATCGTCGTGCCCGGCACCGCGACCGGCAGCCCGGCCAGCAGCGCCGCCATGCGCGCGACGTTGCGGTTGTCCTCGCCCGCCTGATTGGCGCAGCCGAAGATCACGTCATCGACCGCCTCCCAGTCGAGCGTTTCATGGCGCGCGATCAGCGCACGCAGCGGCACCGCGCCGAGATCGTCCGCCCGCACCGGGGCCAGCGCACCGCCGAACCGCCCGATGGGGGTGCGGATATAGTCGCAGATATAAACGTCGCGCATCTTACACCTCCGGCACGATCAGGTCGCTCACCGGCCCGTCGAGGTGCAGCTTCGCCCCCGTCACGGCCTGCAATTCGTCAAAGCTCATCGACGGCAGCTTCTCGCGCAGCACGAGCCGGCCGCCCTCGATGTCGATCACCGCGAGCGAGGTATAGACCCGCGTCACGCAGCCGACGCCGGTCAGCGGCAGGGTGCAACGCTCGACCAGCTTCGGCGCGCCGGTCTTGGTCACATGATCGGTGATGACCGCGACGCGCTTCGCGCCGTGCACCAGATCCATCGCGCCGCCGACCGCCGGAACCCCCTTCGGCCCGGTCGACCAGTTCGCGAGATCGCCGGTCTCGGCAACCTCATAGGCGCCAAGGATCGCCACATCGAGATGCCCGCCGCGCACCATGGCGAAGCTGTCGGCATGGTGAAAGAACGCCGCCCCCGGCTTCAGCGTGATCGCCTTCTTGCCGGCATTGATGAGGTCCCAGTCCTCTTCCCCCGGCGCCGGCGCCTCGCCGAAGCCGAGAACGCCGTTCTCGGTATGGAACACCGCCTGACGGCCGGGGGGCTGGAACTTCGCCACCATCTCGGGGAAACCGATGCCGAGGTTGACATAGGCGCCATCGTGGATGTCCTGCGCCGCGCGCCAGGCGATCTGTGCATTCGACAGCTTGGTCATGCCGTCACCTCCGGGTAGTGCGCACCGGCACGGTTGAGGGCCTCTTCCTGCGCCGGATCCGCCACCTCGACGATGGTGTCGACGAAGATGCCGGGGGTGATGACGGCCTCGGGGTCGATGGTGCCCGGTTCGACCGCGCGGCTCACCTGAACGACGGTGCGCGCCGCCGCCATCGCCATGATCGGGGCGAAATTGCGCGCCGCCATCCGGTAGGTGAGATTGCCGTAGAAGTCGCCGAGTTCCGCCTTCAGCAGCGCGAAATCGGCCTTCAGCCAGCGCTCCATCACGTAAGAGCGGCCCTCGAACACCTCGACGGGCTTGCCCTTCGCCAGATCGGTGCCGAAGGAGGTGGGCGTGAAGAACGCCGGGATGCCCGCCCCGCCGGCGCGGATACGCTCGGCCAGCGTGCCCTGCGGCACCAGTTCCAGCTCGATCTCGCCCGAGAGGTATTTCTCGGTGAACACCCGCGGATCGGCCGAGCGCGGGAACGAGCACACCATCTTGCGCACCATCCCCTGCTCGATCAGCGCGGCGATGCCGACGTGACCGTTGCCGGCGTTGTTGTTGATGACCGTCAGGTTCTTCGGGCTGCCGGTGGCCAGAAAGCGGCCGATCAGCGCGTGGATCAGCTCGATCGGGGCGCCCGATCCGCCGAAGCCTCCGATCATGACCGTGGCGCCGTCGGGAATATCCGCGACCGCGCCCTCCACCGAGGCGATGCGTTTGTCCATGAACTCCTCCGTTGTTCCGGGCGACGCTAGGACCCGTCGGGCGACCGGGCCAGATGATTTGTGCGCATGTTGACTTTTGTTCATATCGCGGAAAATACTGTGCGCATGGTGAACAAAACCGATTTCATCGCCTCACTGGCCAAGGGGCTGAGCGTGATCGAGGCCTTCCGGGCCGAGCATCCGCGACTCGCCATCGCCGAGGTGGCCGAGCGGACCGGCCTTGACCGGGCGACGGCGCGGCGCTGCCTGCTGACGCTGCACGAGCTTGGCTATGCCGATTACGACGGCAAGTTCTTCACCCTGACGCCCCGGGTGCTGCGGCTGGGGATGGGCACGCTTGCGGCGCTGCCGCTTGCACAGCTGGTGCAGCCCTGGCTGGATCAGCTGTCGGAACAGATCGGACAGTCGACCTCGGTCGCGATCCTCGACGAGACCGAGATCGTCTATCTCGCACGTGCGGCGCAGCGCCGGGTGATGTCGATCGGGCTGTTGCCGGGATCGCGGCTGCCGGCGCATTGCACCTCGCTCGGCCGGGTGCTGCTGGCGGCGCTGCCCGAGGCCGAAGCCCGCGCCCGCGTCGAACGCGCGGACCTGAGCCCGCGCACCCCGTTCAGCCTGACCTCGCCCGACGAGATCATGCTCCGCATCGCCAAGGCGCGCACCGGCGGCCATGCGCTGATCGACCAGGAGGTCGAACTGGGCCTGCGCTCCATCGCCGTGCCGATCCTTGGCAGTTCCGGGCGGGTGGTGGCGGCGCTGAACACCGGCGTCGCGGCCGTGCAAAATGCCGCGACGGATCTGGAGGCACTGTATCTGCCGGCCCTTCTGAAGGTTCAGGACGGCTTGCGCCGGGTGCTGCACTGAGCGGCGCGTCAGCCGCGCCGCAACAGCAAGATCGCCGCCAGAAGCGCCACCCCCACCGCCATCGCCGCCGCGGCCGGCGGCAAGATCGCGCCATAGCTGGTGCTGCCCTCGGCCAGGTAACCCGCCAGTGCCGGGGTCACGATCTGCGCCAGACTGTAGCCGATGGTCATCCGCGCCATCGCCCGCGCCGGATTGCCGGGCGCAAGCCGCCCCGCCAGCGACAGCGTGAGATTGACGATGCCGACGAAGGTGCCGCCATAGCACAGCGCCGCGATCAGGCTGGCCGCGGCCGAGCCGGTCATCAGCAACCCGATCGACAGGATCTGTAACCCGAAGGCCAGCATCAGCGCGACGATACTACCCCACAGCATCGCGATCCGGTCCCACACGAATGCCGAGGGGATCGCCGCCAGACCGACCGCAACCCAGACCAGCGTCGCGCTGCCACCGAAGACCGGAAGCTGTGCGGCGATGTCGACGATGAAGGTCGCCAGCACCACATACCCCACCCCGGCACAGCAATAGGCGCCGTTGAGCAGCCACAGCCACAGGCTGGTGCGCCCCGCCGGCGCGGCCCGGGCGGCCCCGGCGGGGCGTCGCGGCTCTGGCATCCAGCGCCAGGCCGGCACGATCAGGAACAGGCTGAGCACGCCGAACAGCTTCCACTGCGCGTCCCAGCCCAGCCAGTCCTGCGTCAGCCGCACACCGAGCCCCGTCGCCACGATGCCAATCCCCATCCCGGCGAAATGCAGCCCCAGAACGGGGGGCCGGCGGGTCTCGATCAGCCAGTTCAGGATCAGCCCCGAAGCAAGCAGAAGCCCAGCCGTGCTCGACATGCCCGACAGAAAACGCAGCACGCCCCACAGCGTCACGTCGCGCGTCAGCCCCATGCCAAGCGTGGTCAGGCACGCCAGCACCAGCGCCGCGCGATAAAGCCGCGCCTTCACGTGCAACTCGTGCACCCAGGAAGCGATCAGCGTGCCGCACAGATAGCCGCAGTAATTCCACGTCGCCAGAAGCCCGCCGTCGAGCACGCTCAGCCCCGCCTGGCTGCGCATCGCCGGCAACAACGGCGTATAGGCGAAGCGCGCCATCCCCACCGTCGCGATCAGCGCGCAGATCCCGGCCAGAATGACCTTCGGATAGGGCATTGCGGCGGTCCCTGCGGCAGCGGGCGCAGAGGTGGCGGGCAGTGCCTGCCCCCGATGCGGCTGAAATTCCTCCCGGGTCATGAGCTGTGCCTCCCTGCACTCCTCCGCCTCCGGAGTCGATTATGGGAGGCAGAAGATCGTCAGTCTTGCGACACTTTGCCAATTGATGTCGAATATCGGTCATCGGCCGAAATCTCTGCCCGAAAGCCCCTGCCCGAAAGAGCTGCCCATGGATCGCCACAGCTGGACCGAGATCGCCGTGCCCGGCATCGAGACACTCGAAACCAGCGTGCAGCTGCGCGCACAGAACATGGCCCGGGGCGAGCTGTTCGCGCTGCACGATCACCCCTGGCATCAGCTTGTCCACGCCAGCGCCGGGACGCTGACGATCCGGCTGGAAGAGGCCTGGCACGTGGTGGCGCCCGGTCAGGCCGCCTGGCTGCCGCGCGGGATCCGCCACGCGACCGGAGCCCTGAGCGATGCCGCGTTCCGCTCGCTCTACATTGCGGAAAACGCGATCGAGATGCCGGGGACGGTGCAGATCCTGCGGGTCTCGGGCCTGCTGCGCGAGCTGATCGGGGCACTGGAACAGCTGCCTGCCCCGGGCAGCGATGACCCGGGGCAGGCGCGCTACCGGCTGGCGCTGCAAGGCTGCATCGTGGCGCATCTGCCCCGGCTGCCGCCGCAGGACGCGGCGCTGCGCTGGCCCGACCATCCGGCGTTGCGCGCACTGTGCCGCGCGCTTTACGACCGGCCCGACGACAGACGCACCGCCCGTGACCTCGCCCGGGCCCATGGCATGTCCGAGCGCACCCTCGCGCGCCGGTTCCGCGACGATCTGGACATGCCGTTCGGCGCGTGGCGTCAGCGGATGCAGCTGTTTCGCGCCTATGAATGGCTCGGCCAGGGACGGCCGGTCACCGCCATCGCGCTGGACCTCGGCTATGCCACGCCTTCGGCGTTCATTCACATGTTCCGCTCCGCGACGGGGCTGTCGCCGTCGCAATGGCTGCGCCTCAGGGCAGCAGACGCCCGTCTGGCATGAGGCGCACCGGGAAATCGTCGCCGGGCGGCACGGTCTGACGCTCGATCAGGCGATGCACCCGAAGCGCCTCGGCCCCACCTCGGTTGAGCGCCACCAGCGCATCGAAATTCCGCCCGTCAGAGCGGGTCCGGCGCTCGTTGTGGCGCAGATAGTCGCTCCAGGTCGGAACATGGTAGCTCTCGAACCAGCGCTGCGGCCGTTCGGCATCGCGCATCAGCGCCCAGTTGTGTGCCCCGTCGCGCAACCGGATCTTGCGCCGCTCGCGCATCAGCGCGAGAAATGCCGGCACATCGGCCTCGGCGATATCGTATTCGACGAGGATCATGAACGGCCCCGAGCGATAGCGGATATCGAGCGCGAGCTTCGGCACAACGAACCCTCCCACAGGGGCCAGGTCGACCTCCTCGAAATCGGATTGCCGCATCCACAGGCCCAGAACCGCCCCCACCAGCAAAAGCGCCGCCGCAGCGCACAGCGATCCGCCCTCGCCGATGCGATCGGCCAGATAGCCCCACAGCCACGCCCCCGCCGCCATTCCGCCATAAGCCGTGGTCTGGAACAGCGACAGCGCCCGTCCGACAACCCATCGCGGTGTCGACAGCTGCACCGCTACGGTGAACAGCGACAGCGCGATCACCCAGAACGGCCCCATCGCCAGCAGCGCCACGCAGCTGAGCAGCAGCGACGACGACAGCGCCAGCACCACCATCCCCGCCGCGAAGCCCAGAAACGAGATCCGCACGATGGTCTCGTTGCGGCAGCGCGCATAAAGCGGGCGGTTCAGCAGAACGCCACCGATCGCGCCGAAGCCGAAAGCGCCCAGAAGCAACCCGTAGGTCATCGCCGTGCCCTGCAACTGGTCGCGCGCGATCAGCGGCAGCAGGCCAAGCACGCTGACCGCGGCGAAGCCGAAGATCCCGCCGCGCAGGATCACCCGCACCAGCGCCGGCGACAGCAGCGCGTAACGCAGCCCCGCCGCCAGCGCCGCACCGAGCGTCTCGCGCGGCAGATCGGATTTCGGCACCTCCGGATGCCAGCGCAGCAACACCGCGATCAGCGGCAGACAGCTGAGCGCATTCAGCGCGAAGGCCGCCGCCGCCCCGACCCAGGCGACGATGGCGCCACCGATGGCCGGGCCGATGCCACGCATCAGATTGTAGCTCATGCTGTTCAGGCTGACCGCCGAAGGCAGGTCCTCGCGCGGCAGTATATCGCCCATCGAGGCCTGCCACGACGGCAGGAAGATCACCCCTCCGCCGGCGATCAGAAAGGTGAACCCGAGCAGAAGCCAGGGCGTCACCAGCCCCATGAAGGCCAGCACCGCCAGCACCGCCGAGGCCGCGACGACGAAGGATTGCGACCATATCAGGACGGTCCGGCGTTCGAAATTGTCGGCCAGCGCCCCCGCGACGAGGGCGAGCAGCATGAACGGCAGCGTATTGGCCGACTGCACCAGCGAGACCATGCTGGGCGAATTGGTCAGGCTTGCCATCATCCAGCCCGCCGCGGTGACCTGAACCAGCGCGCCGAGATTGGTGAAAAGCGTCGCGCTCCACAACGCGCGAAAGTCCGGATTGCGGAACGGGGCGAGGAAAGAGGGCTGTGTCACGGGGACCGCTGCAAGGTGGGAAAGGCGCGTAACCTGCGCGCCAGATTGCACGGATCCCTCGCGTCGGGGAAGCCACAAAGCGGCCGGGCGCAACGATTTCCGCCACACCGGCGGCCGAAACCCGCCCCACGCCGCGACGGGTGGGGCGGGCTGAGCGAACGGCCGGGGCTCAGGCGACCGCGAGCATCTGCGCGAGGTCTTGCTGTGCGTCGCCCGTCGGGCGGATGTCGAACTTATCGACCAGCACCGCCAGCACTTCGGGCGTCAGGAACTGCGGCAGCGTCGGGCCGAGGTAGATCTTCTTCAGACCGAGGTGCAGCATGGTCAGCAAGACCGCGGTCGCCTTCTGCTCGAACCAGCTGATCGCGTAATGCAGCGGCAGATCGTTGACCCCGCAGCCAAGTGCGCCCGCCACCGCGACCGCGACCTGAATGGCCGAGAAGGCATCGTTGCACTGCCCCACGTCGAGAACCCGCGGCACGCCCTTGATGTCGCCCAGATCCTCGCGGTTGAAGCGGTACTTGCCGCAACCGAGCGTCAGGATCAGGCTGTCCTTCGGCGTGGCGACCGCCAGATCGTGGAAGTAGTTGCGCCCCATCCGCGCGCCGTCGCACCCGCCGATCAGGAACAGGTTCTTGACATCGCCCTCGCGGATCATGCCCAGAAGCGTATCGGCCACGCCCATAACGGTGTTGCGCGCGAAGCCCGTCGGGATACGCTTTTCCTCGGCGTCCTCGGCGAAGCCGGGCTGCGCCAGCGCCGCGGCGATCACCGGCGAGAAGTCGTGGTTCTCGATATGCACCAGACCCTTCCAGCCCACCGGGCCGGAGGTGAAGATGCGATCCGCGTAGCCCTTCAGCTCGGGGTTGATGAGGCAGTTCGAGGTGACGACGATCGCCCCCGGAAAGGCTGCGAATTCCTGCATCTGGTCTTGCCAGGCGCCGCCATAATTGCCAACGAGGTGCGGATAGGCCTTGAACCCGGGATAGGCATTCGCCGGCAGCAACTCACCATGCGTATAGACGTTGATCCCCTTGCCCGCGGTCTGCTGCAAGATCGCCTCGAGATCGCCCATGTCGTGGCCCGAGACCAGGATCGCCTTGCCCGCGACCGGGCTGATGCGGGTCATGGTGACTTCGGGATGGCCGAAACGGCCGGTGTTGGCGGCGTCGAGCAGCTCCATCACCCGGAAGTTCAGCGCGCCGATGGCGAGGGATTCGGTCAGCAGCGCGTCGACCCCGGTCGGGTCGGTAGCGAGGAAGGCCGCGATGCGGTGGAATTCGGCGCTGATCGAGGCCTCTTCCTTGCCCAGCACGCGGGCGTGCTCGGAATAGGCGGCGGTGCCCTTCAGACCGTAGAGAACCAGATTGCGCAGGCCGACCACGGTCGGACCGTCGCGGTCCATGAAGCGGTGGATGCCGGCGAAGGGCGCGGCCGCGGCGATGTCGTCCGCGGTGCGGCCCGGCGTCCAGGTCGCCGCCTCGGGCAGATCCGACAGATCGGCGCCCGCCGCCTCGGCCAGCGCGCGCGCCTTGTCGCGGATGTCGAGCGCCTGCCCGATCAGCGTCACGAACCGCGTCGGATCGAAGTTCACGTTGGTCAGCGTGGTGAACCAGGCATGAGGCACGAAGGCGTCGACGGCCGCATCGCGCGCACCCACCCGCGCCGCGCGGTCGGCATAGACCGACACGCCCTGCATCACGCGCAGCAGCACGTCCTGCATCTCGGCAACCTCGGCGGTCTTGCCGCAGGTGCCGATTTTCACGGCACAGCCACCCTTTTTCGACTGTTCACATTGCACGCAATACATGGCTTCGCTCCAAAGTGGATATTTGAAGTCTACTTATCTTGCACGCCGGGGCGATTCCTTGACGTATATCAATCTCCATCGCGCCCCATGACGTTTCAGAGGATGTTCCATGCAGCTCAGCCGTCACACTGACCTCGCGATCCGGCTGCTCGTTCAGCTCGCGGCCGAGCCGGGGGCGCAGATGACCATCGCGCAGGTGGCGCAAGATCAGGCGGTTCCCCAGCCCTACCTGATGAAGATCGCCAATGCGCTGGCCCATGCCGGGTTCATCGCCACGACCCGGGGCCGCGGCGGCGGGGTCAGTCTGGCGCGGCCGGCCGCCGAGATCCGGATCGGCGACGTGGTGCGCGCGATGGAGCCGCAATCCGAGATCGTGCGCTGCAGCGAATGCCTTCTGGCGCCACGCTGCAAGTTGCCACGCCACCTCGGCCGGGCGATGCAGGCGTTTTATCGGGTGCTGGACGAGCAGACGCTCGAAGATGTGATCTGACACCCGCCCGGATCGCCCGGGCGGGTGTCATGGCTCATGACAAGTGCGGGGCGCGGATCGTCGCCGCACGCGCTCTGCCCGGTATCAGAACCGATAGTTCAGACCGACCTGAAACTGCTTGAGCTCTGCCTTGACGTCGCCGGACGGCCCCGCGATCGTGCCGAAATCGGTATAGGTATATTCGCCATAGGCCGACCAGTTCCGGTCGAAGGCATAGGCAACTCCGAGGCCCATCGTCAGACCGTCGAGCGTCTTGCTGTCGCTGCCGCCATAGCCGGACGCCTTGCCATCGGCCCGGCTGTATCCCAGCAGGCCATAAGCCATCCAGTTGTCCGCGAAGGCATAGCCGGCGCGGGTGTAGACCGTCGCGACGTTGCCGAACTTGACCTCGGCGCCCGGATATTCGCCCTTGTAGACCCCGGCGAGGCCGCTCTTGTACTGGCCCAGACTGTATTCGCCGCCCAGACCGGCGACGACCCGACCGAACTGCCAGTCATAGCCCGCGCGCAGGCCCAATGCGCCGCCATCGGGCTTGGCGAGGTTGCGGTTGAGACCATCGGCCGCCAGGCTCTTGCCGAAATCGCCCGTCGCGACCGCCTTTCCCGCGCCGTAATTCAGATTGCCGCCGGCATAGGCGCCGGACCAGTCCGGCACAGAGGCGGTGTCGGCAGGCTGAACCGGCGCAGCCTCGACGACCGGAGTGGTGAAGCCGCCCGCATGGGCCAACCCCGCCAGGCTGACGGCACCCGTGGCGATCAGCAGGATTTTCATCATGAGATGTCCTCTCGAAAGTTCGTGATCATCAGAAAGCCGGGCGTCGGGACCGGCCAGATCCGGGATCTCCACCCGGCCGCAGGCCCGCCCGGCTTCCCCCGGCGTGCGAATCCCCCCCCCCCGCGCGGGGGAGGTCTTCATGTCTCGGCCCGGTGAAGAGCCGGCGGCATTGCCGCAGTTTCAGGCGCGGCAACGGCCGCGCTGCGGTGTCGAAACCCCGAAGCGAGCCGCGAAACCGACGTCCCGAAAACGAATCACCCCCAAGGGGGGCACCGTCGATGCAGGCTGAATCTGCCTCCTCGCGACAGGGAATACGACCAGCGGCCTCGCGGCGCAGGGCCTTGCATGGCCGCGCAAGATTACGGATTCCTGACGAATTCCGGGGCGTTGCGCATCACGCGCCGGCGCGGGTCCCGCAAACCCGCACCTCCCGGTCGCCGCCCCGTCCCGCTCCGGAAACCGTCACGGAGCTGTGAAGCTGCCCCGGATGGACCCGTCAGGAAAGCGTAAGGAATAAAACAGTATCTGGCGAAGAAATCTCCAATGTGGTGCTGATTTGCAACATTCATTCCCGAGGGCCAGGGGCTCCAAAGACAGGCGGACCGCACGATGAAAATCGAGTGCTATCCGGTCTTCGATCCGCGCCGGACCGAGATCGAGACCTATATCCGCGATGAATTCCGTCGTGTCTTCGGCGCCGACATCCAGCCCGCTCAGGTGCCGATGATCGCCGCCCGCAATGGCGACGGCGCACCGATCGCCGCGGCCGGCCTACGGATCAGCGAGGACGGCTTCTTTTCGGAAATCTACCTCGATCAACCGATCGAGACGGCGCTGAGCGACGCGTTCGGCGCCGCTGTCGAGCGCAACGACATCGTGGAGGTGGTCTCGCTCGCGTCTTCGGCGCCGCTTGCCGTCCTGCCGCTGATCGAGGCGATCACCGAGGCCGGGCGCCGGATGGGCAAGCGCTGCGCCGTATTCACCGCGACGACGCCGTTGTTCCGGCTGCTGACCCGCACCGGGGTGCCGCTGCAGCGCCTGACGCCTGCGCGCAGCGACCGGATCGACCGGCCGGATCGCTGGGGCACCTACTACGAGACGGACCCCTGGGTCTGCGCCCTTCCCGACTTCCGCCGCCCGCTGGCCTTCCTGCCGCCGCGGGCGCTGCACCGTTTCACGGAGATCTGTCCATGTCGCTGATATTCGACGCGCTGAAGCGCCACGCCACCGAACGCCCCGAGGCGACCGCGCTCCGCCTCGCGGACCGGCGGCTGAGCTGGGCGGAGCTTGCCCGCATGGTCGCGCGCGCCGCGGCGGGCTTCGCGGCCGGGCCGCATTGCGTCGGGCTGCGCCTCGACGGGCTTGATGCGGTGGTGGCCGAGCTTGCCGCCATGCAGGCCGGCTGCCGGATCGTGCCGGTTCCCGCCTTCTTCTCTCAGGGGCAGGTCGCGCATCTGCTGAACCTGTCAGGCGCCGCGCTGGTCACCCGTCTGCCCGAGGGCAAAGGCCCGGTTCCGGACGCCTCCGGCCGCTCTGACCGGGTGATCTTCACCTCGGGCACCACGGGAACGCCGAAGGGCGTCGTGCTGGGGGCCGGGCAGATCATGGCCTCGGTCGGGGCCCTCGCCGGGGCACTGCAGCCCGGACCGACCGATCGCTACCTCTCGGTGCTGCCGCTGTCGCAGCTTCTGGAACAGATCTGCGGCATCCTGCTGCCCGTTCTCGCCGGGGCGGAGACGATCCTGTGCCCCGAGGGGCAGGCACTTCTTTGGGGCAAGGGTGACACCGCGGCCTTCGCCCGGGCCGCGATGGCGGCACAGCCGACGGTGACCGTTCTGGCGCCGCGCCAGCTCGCGCTTTGGGTCGCGGCGGCACGCGCCGGGGCACCCATCCCGTCGAGCCTGCGCCACGTCGCGGTGGGCGGTGCGCCGACCGCGCAAAAGCTGATGGCCGAGGCGCGCAGCTTCGGCATTCCGGCCCATCCGGGCTACGGGCTGTCCGAGGCCTGCTCGGTGGTCGCGCTCTCGCGTCCGGGCGATGCGCTCGACGGCAGCGCCGGGCGGATTCTCGACGGTGTCCGGGTCGATATCGTGGAAGGCGAGGTCGTGGTCTCGGGTCCGACGGTGATGGCGGGCTATCTCGGCCGCGAGGCGCAGACCGGCCCCTGGGCCACCGGCGATCTCGGCCGGATCGAGAACGGCCGGCTGTGGATCGAGGGGCGCAAGGATGCGCTGATCGTGCTGGCGAACGGGCGCAAGGTCTCGCCGGAATGGGTGGAGGCCGAGGCGCTCGCCGATCCGGCGATCCTCGCGGCCGCCCTCGTGTGCAGCGATGACCGGCTGGTGCTGGCCCTCGCGCCCGGAGCCCCGTTCGACAGCGATGCACTCGGCCGCAGGCTCGCGACGTTGCCCGATTACGCGCGCCCCGAACGGATCGCCGTGCTGGACCCGAGAACGCCCGGGCTGATCCGGCCCTCGGGCACCGCAGACCGCAAGGTCGCGCTGCAGGCCGTTTCGGGCAGCGGCGCGGCACGGCAGGAGGTGCCGACAGCATGACCGAACCCCTGAAGGACAGCATCGTTCTGATCACCGGCGCCGGATCCGGCATCGGCCGCGCCCTCGCCCAGGAAGCGTCCCGGCACGGTCACCGGCTGATCCTCGTCGGTCGCCGGCCGGGTCCGCTCCAGGACACCGCGGATCTGCTGGCCCGGCCCGACACGCTGTGCCTGAGCGCGGACATCGCCACCGCCGAGGGACGCGCCGCCATCGTCGCGGCGGTGGCACTCGCGGGCGGTCTCGACATCCTGATCAACAACGCCGGAAGCGTCGCTTCGGGGCCGATCTCGGCCGTGGGCGATGCCGAGCTGGAGCAGCTGATCCGCACCAACGTGATCGCCCCCATCGCGCTGAGCCGCGAGTTGCTGCCCTTCCTGGCCGAACGGCACGGGCAGGTGGTCAATGTCGGATCGGTGTTCGGCGACATCGCCTTCCCGTTCTTCGGCCTCTATTCCACCAGCAAATTCGCCATGCGCGGGTTTTCCGAGGCGATGCGGCGCGAACTCGCCCCGAAAGGCATCGCAGTGACCTATCTCGCACCGCGCGGCACGAAAACCGGGGCGGCGGACAATTTCGGCGCGCTGGTCGGACCGATGGGCATGAAGCTCGACACCCCCGAGGCCGTCGCCGCCCGCGCCTGGCAGGCGATCGGCCGCCGCGCCCGCAGCCAGTATCCCAAAAGCGCCGAGCGGTTCTTCGTCGCCCTGCAACGGCTGTGTCCGGGGCTGATCGACCGTGCGCTGACGAAACTCGCCGCCGATCCGAAGGTGGTGAACGCCGCGACGCGGCGAGACTGAACGAAAGGAATTTCAATGCCTTACAATATCCTTCGCCGGGCGGATTTCGCCGGCGGGCTGACCGATGACGCGCTGGTGCCGCGGATCATGGACGATCTCGGCCGCGATGGCTGGACGCTGCTGCGCGGCTTCGATCCGGACATGGCGGGCTTTGGCGAGCTGGTGGGGCGGATGTGCCGGCGCGTCACCTTCGACCCGGCGCGCAGCCACACCACCGAGCGCACCCAGATGGTCGATGCCGGCCTCGGCCGGATCGGGCTGCATATCGAGAACGGCAATACCCCGCGCTGCCCCGATCTCGTCACCTTCTTCGCCGAACGCGCGGCCTTCGAGGGCTCGCAGACCACGATCTGCGATGGCGTGGCGCTGCACGACAGCCTGCCCGAGGCCGACAAGATCCGCTGGTCGCAGCCGATGACGGTCGAACGGCGCCTGCCCGAACCCCTGTGGAAGCGCTATCTGGCGAACGAACATCCGGCGATCTCGCGCCCCGAGGAGGTGCGGATGGAGCACGTCCTGCAATTCCAGGCGGCCGTTCCGGGACAGAGCTTCGAGCTGCACGAGGACGGATCGCTCACCTATCGGTTGCAGGTCATGCCGGTGCGCCGCTCGGTCTTCGGCGACCCGCGTCCGGCCTTCGCGAATGCCGTGCTCGGCCCGTCGCACAATTACGAGCCGCCCCGCTACACCCTGGCCGACGGCTCGGCCGTGACCGAGGCCGAAATCGAGGCCCTGCGCGAACGCGCCGAGGCGGTCACCACCGAAATCAACTGGCAGGACGGCGACATCGCCGTTCTCGACAACACCCGCGTGATGCACGGGCGCCGCGCCATCGTCGATGCCGCGCGCACGCTGTTCATCGGCATGGGTTCGATCTGAAACCGAGGAGACTGCACATGAAACATCTGACCTCGCGCCGCCTTGCGGCCCTGACCCTCGCGCTGACGCTCGGCGCGCCGATGGTCGCGAGCGCGGCCCTGCCCTCGGGCATTCCGGCGAGCGGCACGCTCTCCTATGACGTGATCCGCAAGGGCGACAAGATCGGCACAGAGACGATCCGCTTCCATCCGAACGGCGACGCGCTGAGCGTCGAGCTGAGCACCGACATCAGCGTCAAGCTGCCGGTCGTGCGGGTCGAGGCCTATCGCTTCCACCAGAAGAGCACCGAAAGCTGGAAGGGCGAGACACTCGTCTCCATCGCCTCGAAGACCGACGACAACGGCAAGCCGCATGACATCAGCATGGCCGGAAACGGTCTGGTTCCGGCCAGCCTGTGGAACCCCGCCACCGTGCGCGCCGGCACCGTGATGAACACCATCGACGGCCATGCGATGAAGCTCCCGGTCCAGAAGATCGGCGAGGAGATGGTGAGCGTGGGCGGCAGCCAGCAACATGCCACACATTACCGGACCTCGGGGGAACTCGCGCGCGATCTGTGGTACGGGATGGACGGCGAGCTTCTGAAGGTGACGCTGAAGGCCGACGACGGTTCCGAGGTCGAATACGACCTGCACTGAGCACCGATCGGCCACGCTCCCGCATCGGCGAGAGCGTGGCGGCTTCAGGCGGAAGCCGGCTGCCCTACGAGGGCATGAGGCGCCGCCGCCTCCCAGAACAGGCTCAGCACATCGCCGCACCGGATCGTTCCGGCCAGGCCCCGGTCTGGGCGTCCTGGGTGGTGTCGCCCCAGCGGGTGAAGACCATGTCGGCCAGCACCGGCTGGATAGCAAGGGGCTGCACGGCCGGCGCGATCAGCGCTGCCGTCCGTTTCAGAACGGTCATCGTGAAGCGCCGCTGTTGTGCCGGTTTCGCGCCATGTTGCATCTCTCCCGTCCGGCGGCGCCGCGACGGGGATTAGGGGGTGCCTTAGAAAGGGCGTCAGGCCTTTCGGCCTAGCGCATCACGAACGGGTCCGGGATCGGCGCGTCCGAGGTTCTCAGCCAGACGGTCTTGACCGTGGTGTAATCGAGCGCCGCCGCCAGACCGCCCTCGCGGCCATGACCCGACAGCCCGTGCCCGCCGAACGGCGCGATGGGCGAGACCGCGCGATAGGTGTTGACCCAGACGATACCCGCCCGGATCGCCCGGATCATCCGATGAGCCCGCGTCAGATCGCGGGTGAACACGCCCGAGGCGAGACCGTAGGCGGTATCGTTGGCGATGCGGATCGCATCGGCCTCGTCGCGAAAGGCGGTAACGGCGAGGACCGGGCCGAACATCTCCTCCTTCACGCAGGGCGCGTCGGGCACATCGGTGCAGTCGAGGACGGTCGGCGGGTAGTAGTTGCCCGGCCCCTCCGGCACGACGCCGCCGCAGATCAGCTTCGCCCCCGCGGCGACCGAGGCCGCGACGATGGCGTGCAGCCGGTCGCGCTGGTGGCGGGTGCACAGCGGGCCGATCTCGGTCTCCATCTCGCAAGGCGCGCCGATGGCGATGCGGGCGGCACGCTCGGCCAGCGTCGCGAGCATCCGTTCCCGGATCGGTTCATGCACCACAAGGCGCGAGCCCGCGACGCAGCTTTGCCCGGTCGCGGCGAAGATCCCGGCGATCTGCGCATTCACCGCGCTGTCGAGATCGGCATCCTCGAACACGATGAACGGCGACTTGCCACCGAGTTCCAGCGAGGTCGAGGCGAGGTTCTCGGCCGAACCGCGCACGACGTGACGCGCCGTCTCCGGCCCGCCGGTGAAGGCGATGTGGTCGATGCCGGGATGCGCGGTCAGCACCGCGCCGCACTCCGGCCCGAAACCGGTGATGACGTTGACCACGCCCGGCGGAAAGCCCGCCCGCTCGATCAGCTTCGCGAAGGCCAGCAGCGGCGCCGGCCCGTCCTCGGACGCCTTCAGCACCACCGTGCAGCCTGCCGCGAGCGCCGGGCCGAGCTTCACCGCGCTGAGGAACAACTGGCTGTTCCACGGCACGATCGCGGCGACCACGCCGATCGGCTCGCGGCGCAACCAGACCTCCATGTCGGGCTTGTCGATCGGCAGATGCGCGCCCTCGATCTTGTCGGCAAGACCGGCGTAATAGCGGTAATACTCCGCCACATAGGCGATCTGGGCCGAGGTCTCGCGGATGATCTTGCCGGTGTCGCGGGTCTCGATCCGGGCGAGCTCGGGCGCGGCCTCCTGCACCAGATCGGCGAGGCGCAGCAACAGCTTGCCGCGCGCCGAAGCGGTCATCGCGGGCCAGGCCCCGGTCTCGAAAGCACGCCGCGCCGCGCGGACCGCGAGGTCGACCTCGGCCGCGCGGGCCTCGGCGATCGAGGCCCATGGCGCATCCGTCGCGGGATCGCGGCTGTCGAAACGCGCGGCGCCCGGATGAAACGCCCCGTCGATATACAGGTCGAACTGTTCCATCATCCCCTCACGCGAAAGCCGGCATCACGTCGCGGATGAACCGTTCGAGCGAGGCCTTCTTGCGCTCGAACGACATGCCGGTGTCAATCCAGAACGAATATTCGTCATAGCCCATCTCCTCGTAACGCTTCAGCCGTTCGATCACCTCGGAGACCGGGCCGATCACGTTGTTCGCGCGCATCGCCTCGGGGCTGTAGAACGGATGGGCGGCGATCTCCTCCTCGGTCAGCGGCGCGATCAGCCCCATCGAGATCTCGCGCTCGTTTTTGAACCAGGCGCCGAAGTAATTGTAGAACCGGTTCACCTCGACCGCGCCGAGCCGGGCATCGGCCTCGTCCGCAGCGACATAGGTGTGACGCAGCAGCATGATCTTCGGGCGCGGCACCTCGGGGAATTTCTCGCAGGCGGCGGTGAAACGGCCCATCAGGGTCTCGACTTCCTCATCGTCCAGATGCAGCGGCGTGACCTGCACGTTGTAGCCATGCGAGACCGCGAATTCGTGGCTGTTCGGATCGCGCGCAGCCACCCAGATCGGCGGATGCGGCTGTTGCACCGGCAAGGGCGCCGAGGTCGATTTCGGGAATTTCCAGAACGCGCCGTCATGGGTGTAATCGCCTTGCCACAGCTTCTCGACCGCGGGGATCAGCTCGCGCATCATCTGCCCGCCGGTCCAGGCGTCGAGGCCGGGCATCATCCGTTCGTATTCGAACATGTAGGCGCCGCGCGCCACGCCGATTTCCAGCCGCCCGCCGGTCATGATGTCGGCCATCGCCGCCTCGCCCGCCAGACGGATCGGGTGCCACAGCGGCGCCATCACCGTGCCGGTGCCGAGGCGCACGTTCTTCGTGCGCCGCGCCAGATCGACCAGCGTCAGGAACGGGTTCGGCGCGATGGTGAAGTTCATCGCATGATGCTCGCCCGACCAGATGGCGTGCATCCCACCCTCGTCGGCGATGCGACACAGCTCCATCATCTCTTCGTAAAGCTGCTGCTGATCCTCGTCGGGATTGACCCGCTCCATATGTATGAACAGCGAGAACTTCATCTCGTCACCCCCGTGCAAAGGAAAGAATGTCCCCGGCTTCGTGCGAGCCGGCATATTGCCCGAAATTGCCCATCCGGTATTCCGCGGCGAAGCGCGCGAGCATACTGTGCTGGGCCGGATCGGTGACGTCGCCGAGCGCGGTCTCGTCGAGCGAGACGAAGGCGCCGCGGGTGCATCTGGTGTCGCGCGCCGGGCACAGATGCGCGATGAACTGCAACCCGCGCCCGTTGTCGTCATAGATCGCGTAGACGAGGCCCGGCTCGGCCGTGGTGCCGGTTTCAGCGATCAGCTTCGAAAGTGCCGCGCGCGCGCCCGAACGATCCACCCGGATCTCCGGCAGCTGGATGCCGCCGGTGCCGTCGTCGGTCATGTAGACGCGGCCCTCGTTCTCGATGATCGCGGTGATGACGACGCGCGGGCCGGCCTCGGCGCTCAGCGCGGTGATCGCGGGGGTCATGTAGGCGCCGCGGTAATAGCCCAGACCCGGCGCGGTGCCGGCCTCGAACCCCTCGACCCGACCCAGCAAGATAGTGTGATCGCCCGCCTCGATGGCGCGTTCGAGGCTGCAATCGAACCAGGCCGAGGCGCCCGACAGAACCGGCGCCCCATAAGGCCCCGCCGACCAGTCGATGCCGTCGAAACGATCCTCGCTCGGCCGGGCGAAGGTGTTCGAGAGCGCCTTCTGCCCCTCGGACAGGATGTTGACCGCAAAGCCCCGCCCCCTGGTGAAATGGTCGAGGCTCGCCGAGCGGTTCGACACCGAGACCAGCAGCAGCGGCGGATCGAGCGACACCGAGGAGAACGAATTCGCGGTGAAGCCGATGGGCGTGCCGTCTTCGGCCACCGTCGTGACCACGGTGACCCCGGTCATGAAACAGCCGAAAGCGTCGCGCAACAGGCGGATATCGTCGAGGCTCATGCCGCTTTCCTCCGGTCTTCCAGCCACTGGCGCATCTCGGCATTGACGGCCGCGGGCGCGGTGAGCGTCACCATGTGCCGTTCGGCCGGGATCACCACGGCGCGCGCACCGGGGGTGGCGCGGGCGATTTCCTGCGTCATCGCCGGGCTCGAATTGTGATCGAACTCGCTGGTCAGCACCAGCATCGGGCAGCGCACCTCCTGCAGCCGCCCGGCATAGACCGCATCGCCCGCGGCGAAGGCGGCATAGGTGCGGGCATAGCCCTCCGGGTTCACCGTGCGCAGCCAATGCGCGACCTTGGCACGGGCGTCCGGCGCCTCGCCGGGCAGGAACCAGCGCGCGAGCGGCGCCTCGGGATCGCCGCCGCGCTCGGCCAGATCGCGGGCACGGGCGAGGACCGCTTCGCGCGCCTCGGGGGCGCGGCGATGGACCGGGTTGAGCAGGCAGACCCGCTCGACCAGATCCGGGAACTCGACCGCCAGCCCCATGGCGATCAGCGCACCCATCGAATGCCCCGCGACCGCGGCCGGCGCGACGCCAAGCGCCCCGATCACCCCCGACGCCCACCGCACGTAATCGGGCAGCATCGGCGCGCCGGGCAGCACATCGCTGTGCCCGTGGCCCGGCAGATCGACCGCCAGCACCCGGTGATCGGTCGCAAACGCCGCGATCTGCGGCTCCCAGGCCTCGGCACACAGCCCGACGCCGTGGAACAGCACCAGCGGCGGGCCCTCGCCGGCCTCGATCAGCCCGAAGCGGCTGCCGTCAGAGGCCGGCAGGGTTTTCGACATCATGGCCCAGTTCCTTCAGATCCTGATAGCGGTCGCCGATGCGGTGATGCGGACGCCCGCCGATCGAGGCGCCGAGCGCCACGACGATCTCGTCCGCCGCCGGCGCATCCGGGATCGAGAACTGGATCGTCAGGTAATGCGAGCGGCGGCCGGCGTCATTCTTGTCCATCAGCGGTATCATGACCGGCGCATCGGCCCCGCCGCGGGTGTTGCAAAACGACAGGTAGCTCTTCGCGCCCACCGCATCTCGGTAGAAATTGCCGAAGCGCAGCGTGTGGATCAGCGCCGAGGCATGTTCGACCTCGCCGTCTAGGCCGACCACCGCCGCCTTGCCGTAACCCTCGACCTTGTCGCCGCCGCCGGCCGCCTCGATCACCATGTCGGTCAGCAGCTTGCCGAGTTCGGGCGCCACGGCGTGGATCTCGGGCTTCAGATCCTCGACGAAGCCGCGCCCGGCCCAAGGGTTCTTCAGCACCGCCGCCGCCGCGATCAGCTTCAGCGGCACCGGCGCGGCCTTGCCGCCTTCGATATAGGTCGTCTCGATGTGGAGAAGCGTCTTGCGCAGGGAGGTAAGCATTCTCGAATCCTCTTCATACTCAAGTCGAGTTTTGGTATACCATAATACCATCAGTCAAACGGTTTTGGCCGTCGCCGCGCCGTTTCCGAAAGAACGCCACAAATATAAGCACAGAGGATGTGATGCCTGTTTTCCGGATCGCCCATGTCACCGTCACCGATCCGCTTGCCTACGCGGCCTACCAGCGTGCGGCTCAGGGTGTGTTCGAGGCCCATGGCGGGCGCTTTCTGGCGCGCGGCGGCCACTCCGAAACCGTCGAGGGCCCGCCGGACGAACGCCACGTGATCGTTGAATTCCCGACGTTCGAGGCCGCACGGGCGTGCTATGCCTCGCCGCATTATGCGGCCGCGCGCCAAAAGCGCGAAGGCGCCGCCATGGTCCGCATCGTGCTGGTCGAGGGACTGGCCGGTTGATTGAATACTGCCGTCAGATCAGATACCAAGGGCCCTCGGCGAAGGATCATGCGAGGGCAAGCACCTGATGGAGGAATTCACGTCCACGGACCTGCGGATCAGCCAGCCCCCCAAGACGCTGCGCGCCATCGTGACGGGCAAGATGCGCGATGCCATTCTCAGCGGATACTTCAAGCCCGGCGAACGTCTGGTCGAGCGCACACTGTGCGATCAGCTGGGCGTATCGAGAACCGTGGTGCGCGAAACCCTGCGGTATCTGGAAGCCGAGGGGCTGATAGAGTTCAGGAACAATCGCGGGCCGGTCGTCGCGCGGCTCGACTGGCCTCAGGCCCGGCAGATTTACCGGATCCGCCAGTTGCTCGAGGCCGATGCGGCCGCGGATTGCGCGCGCGTCGCCGACGACACGATCAAGGCGGCACTCCGCTCCGCCCTGTCGGCGCTTGAAGCCGCTTACGAAAGCACGTCGCAGAACACGCTTTTCGAAGCCTCGCTGGAATTCTACCACTGCATCTTCTCGGCCGCAGGTCACGATGTCGCCTGGGATGTCGTCAACAGGCTGAATGGACGAATCAGCCGGCTGCGGGGCATGACCCTGTCGACCGCCGACCGGCACCGTTCCGGCTTCGCCCGGATGAAGGCGATCTGTGAGGCGATCACGGCGAACGATCCCGCCGCGGCTGCGGCCGCGGTCCGGGAACACCTTGACGAAGCGTCGGAAATCGCCCGCCATCAACTCGAAGCGAATAGCTGAGCCAGCGCACCCGGCCGGGTGCGACTCCGCTATCTCGACAAGGCCACAACCGGATCGAGCTTCGAGGCGCTGCGCGCGGGCAGATAGCCGAAGACGACACCGATGGCCGTCGAACTGAGGAAAGCGTAGACAATCGACGTCACGGAATAGACGAACGTGTATTTTTGCTGAAACAGACCCAGGATCGGGCCCGCTCCGAGAGCGATCAGCACGCCGATGACACCTCCGAAAAGGCAAACGAGGACGGCTTCGAGCAGGAACTGGATGAGGATATCGCCCTGCCGGGCCCCGACGGCCATGCGCACGCCGATCTCGCCCACCCGTTCGGAAACCGTCACCAGCATGATGTTCATCACGCCGATGCCCCCGACCACCAGTGAGATGATGGCAATCGCCGCGATCAGCAGGGTCATGGTTTCGGTGGTCGACGTGATCGTCTGGCGAATATCGTCGGTATTCAGGATGAAGAAGTCCTTCGTTCCGTGGCGCAGGATCAACAGCCGCGTCAAAGCCTGTTCAGCCAGCGAGGGATCGACATCGTCCGCCACCCGCACGTTGACGGAACGCAACGCGGTATTGCCGAGGAAACGGACCTCGACCGTGGTGTAGGGCAGATAGAGCTGAAGGTTGCTGCTCGCTCCGAAGCCGCCCTGCTGGGTTTGCGTGACACCGATGACCTGGAGTGCCACGCTCCCGACCATGATGACCTTGCCAAGCGGGTCGATCCCGTTGCCGAACAGCGATTTGCGCGTGTTCTCGTCGATCACCACATCCTGCGCATAATTGTCGACCGCCGCCTGATCGAAGAACCGGCCGGATGCAAGCTTCGTTCCCCTGACGTCGAAATACCGGACACCGACGCCATTCACGAGGGCGTTGGCCTCCTTGTTTGCGAACCGCACCACGCCCGAGGTCGAGACCGTCGGCGTCACCGCCGCGACATAGGGCTGCTTCGCCAGCGCGTCGGCATCGTCGGAGACAAGCGTCGTGATCTTGCCCGACCGGGTATCGCCGAAACTTGTCCCGGCGAATATCTCAAGCGTATTGGTGCCAAGACTGGAGATATTCGCCAGCACCGTCTTGCGCGATCCCGCACCGAGCGCCACGACGCAGACGACGGAGGCGATCCCGATGATGATGCCGAGCATCGTCAGAAGCGTTCTCAGACGGTGCGCGTTCATCGAGCGCAAGGCCATGAAGAATGCTTCGCGAATGCGGTCCTGGGTCATGCTCAGGCGGCCCATCGGGCGTTGCGCCGCACTCTCTGGCGCAGTCTTCGCCGCGGCGGCCGGAGGCGGTGGCGCCATCGGCATGAAATCGGGATTCGGCTTGTCCGCGACGACATGGCCATCGCGGATTTCGATGATCCTCTGGGCCTTGCGTGCGACGGACATGTCATGCGTGACGATGATGACGGTCCTGCCCTCGGCATGTAGTTCGCGAAGGATGTTCAGAACCTCTTCGCCGCTGTGACTGTCGAGAGCGCCGGTAGGCTCGTCGGCCAGGATGATCTCGCCGCCGTTCATCAGCGCCCGGGCGATCGAGACACGCTGCTGTTGCCCGCCCGAAAGCTGCCCCGGCCGGTGGTCGGTTCTTTCGTCGAGGCCGAGCCGCACGAGAAGCTCCACGGCCCTGCGATGTCGCTCCTCACGCGGTGTTCCGGCATAAATGGCCGGAACTTCCACGTTTCCGGCCGCCGTCAGCTCGGCGAGCAGATGATAGCGCTGGAAGATGAACCCGAAATGCTCGCGGCGATAAGCGGCGAGTTCGTCGGCCTGAAAGGCGGCGACATCCTTGCCGTAAAGCCGGAAGCTGCCGGCGCTTGCGCGGTCGAGGCAACCGATGATGTTCATCAGGGTGGACTTGCCGGAGCCCGATGCCCCGACGATCGCCACCATCTCGCCCTGACCGATCGTCAGGTCGATGTCCTGCAACACCCAGGTCTGTCCGGCCCCGGAGGGATAGCAGCGCCCAATTCCTCTCAGCTCGATCACGGCGTCCATCACATCCCCATCGGCGGCATTCTTTTCGGGGCAGACGAGATGGCGGCCGTATCTCCCAGAACGACCTTCTCCCCTTCCGACAGTCCCGAGACCACCTCCGCGGTCGACTTGTCGCTCGCGCCGAGCCGGACCGCACGAACCGAGACCGTGCCGTCCTGTCCGAGAACCCTGACCGTGCGGCCACCGGATTCGTCCGGGTCCGAAAGGGCGGCCACCGGAACCGTGAGGACATCCGTGACGCTGGCGACGATGAAATGCACCTCCGCCGTCATGTAGGTCAGCAACCGCCCGTCGGCATTCGCGATATCGAAAGTGCCGATATAATAGATGGCCGTGTCGCTGCTGCTGGACGACGAGGTGGAGGACGAACTCGACGATGTGAGCGCGGAATCCTTCTCGACGTCTTCCGGCGCGGGTTCGACGAAACCGAGCTTCGCCTCATACCGGTTCTGCCGATCCCCGACGATGGTGAACCAGGCTTTCTGCCCCGGCTTCACACTCACGACATCGGCTTCCGAGATTTCGGCGCGGACGGTCATGACGTCGAGTTGCGCGACAACGACGATTGTCGGCGTCGACTGAACGGCGTTGACCGTCTGTCCCTCCTGACTCACCACCGCGATGATCGTTCCGTCGATCGGCGCCGTGATCCGGGTATATCCGAGGTCGACCTTGGCGTTGTCGACATCCACCTGTGCCTTCGTGACCTGCGCCCCCAGAGAGTCGATCTTCAGCCGGGTCACGTCGACATCGTTTTGAGCGGCATCGAGGTCGGACTTCGCGCTGCCATGGGCGGCATAGGTCTTTTGTTCGCGCTGAAGAACCCCTTCGTAATAGCCGAGGTTGATCCGTTGCTCGGCCAGCTGAGCCTGAACGTCCGCGAGCGCGGCCTCGGCGCTGCGCAGATCGTTCGTCTGGGTCGAGGGGTCGATCTGGGCGATCAGATCGCCGGCTTTCACGGTATCGCCGAGCTTCACGTTGAGCTTCTCGATCCGGCCCGACACCTGAGCACCGACCGCCACCCAGCGGTGCGGTTTCAGTGTCCCGGTGGCCAGAACGCTGCTTTCGACAGACCCCCGGGTCACCGTGGCCGTGAGATACCCGCTCTGCGGCGATGCGCCCAGCTTGCCGCGATACAGGACATAACCCGCAAGAGCCACGAGACAGACGGCCGCGATCCCGATCGCCCCCCAGCGAAACCTCGACGCGAAGACCGTCATGCCCAAATCCGATACGTCATTTTCGTCATTGCTCAAACACCCTTTGCCCGCTCTGCGCACGACAGGCGGCGCCGGCACCCGTCGCGATCTGCAACGTCGCCCCTTCGCCTCGTTCGCGGCGGCAGCCGCAGCGATTTCCGCCGCGGACCGCAAGCGCTCTGTATCTGCGCCTCGGACCGGACCGGCGCGGCGCCGGCACGCAACTTACAGCTGAGGGGTTCAACGGGCAAAGGCCCCGGTTCCGTCGGGGCCCGCACGATTTTTCATCGGGATCGCGGGCTTATTCGCGGCTGGCGTGCAACCCGACCAGCCGCGACAACAGCAGCACCGAATAGAGCGTGCCGCCGATCGCTTCGAATGCGGCGACGGACTGCGCATAGAACCCCACCGGGGTAATGTCGCCATAGCCGACGGTGGTCATCGTGACATAGCTGAAATACAGCAACTGTTGCCAGCCGACCGGCACGCCCGAACCGGCCACGAACGATCCCGGCGCCGCCCATTCGATGAGGCCCAGAAGCGCCGCGAAGCCCGAGCCGATCACCAGATAGAGCGAGGTCGCCGCCAACAGAACATCGGTCATCACCTGCCGCCCCGAGAAGGTGTATCGCACCAGAACGACAACCATCCCGAGGTGATAGAGGATCGAACTGAGATAGACCGCCAGCGCCGCTGCGGGGCCCGGGTCGCACGAATTCGCCAGACCGGCGGCCAGGACCGCCAGCCCGATGCCGGCCATGCCCGCCCGCAGCCCGCCAGATCCGCTCAGTGCCCAGGTTCCGAACACGAAGATCGAGGCATAGAACGCGTAAAACAGCGCCGGCCACGGCATCCCTGCGCCCGAGAGCGGATAAGTGAGATTGTGGATCACGATCGCGCCAAGCAAAAGGCCGTTCGCCCGCACCCGGTTGCGCGCGGCAGAGAAGCGCGCCGCCATCTCAGCCGGCCCTCCGGTGCCCGAGGGCGGCCATCGCGATCATGATGGCCAGAATGCCGGCCCCGAGGGCAAGGCCGCTCAGATGCAGGGTCAGCGCCCCACCTGCCCAGACGGCAAGTGCCGCCACCGCGACGGGATAGAGCACGCGCAGACGCCCGGCGATGACCCGATGAAAGATCGTGCACCCGAACAGGAAAAGCGACGGGCCCGAAAAGGCGACAACGGCGGTTTCGGCATGGGCCGGGTCATGCGGATGGGCCACGATCATCTCGATCGCCACGGCGGTGACGATGGCGCCGCACACGGCGATGCCATGTGCATAGGCAAGGCCTGCGCGCGCCAGGCTGGCATGGTCGGTCTCATGTGCGAAGCGGTGTTCTCCCGGCCCCGAGAGATCGACGAAACAGACCCACCAGATCGTCACGATCAGCAGGAAGCCGACCGTCGCGGCCAGCGCGGTATCGGGGTGAATCTCATGGCCGACCAGATAGCCGCCGAGCAGCAGGATCGACTCGCCAAGCGCGATGATGAAGATGAGCTGGTTGCGTTCGAACAGATGCAACCCCTTCAGCGGCCAGCTCGCCATCGGCGTGGCGCCGAGGCCCGGCAGCCAGAAACCGATATAGGGCGCGGCATAGTCGATCAGAACGGCCAGAACCCACAGCGTCAGTCGCATGTCCGGCACCAGCGCGCCGGCAATCCAGAACAGGCCTGAAATCGCACTCCAGCCGCCGAGCTGGGCATAGTTGCGCCCCATCGCCTGCCCGCGGAAGACAAGTGCCATGTAGCCCGCCCGGATCAGCGCCATCGCGACATAAGCCAGCGCGAAAAGACCCGCGCGTTGTGCGAAGGCCTGCGGCGCCGCCACTGCCATCACAAGCGCGCAGCCCATCAGCACGATCATCAGCACACGCCCGCCGGGATGGTCCGGGTCGAGCCAGTTCGCCGCCCATGCGGTATAATTCCACGCCCACCAGACCGCGGCGAAGAGCGTGGCGAATTCCAGCGCCCCGAGCCCGCTCGCATGGTCCAGAAGGTAATGCGACAGCTGCACGATGGTGAAGACGTAGACCAGATCGAAGAACAGCTCCATCGTGGTCACACGAGGGGTCTGATCCGGCGAGAGATCGCGCAGGGCACGCGGCGGAACGAGGCGGGACAGAAGACGGGGCATGGACTTCTCCTGACTGGAACGCGGTATCATCCCCGGAATCCGCCACCGGCCAAATAATGGGTCTCGTCGGGGGTCAGAGGCGTGCCCGGGATCGGCAGACGATGCGCAAAGCGGGCGATGATGTCGCGATGGCGCCCGGCCCGGGCATCGCTATCATACATCCGGCGAGTGCCGCGAAAGGCGTTGCGCTGATACCGATCGGGCAGGATCGCGAGCGCGAGGCAGCCCTCGGCTGTGTCCTGCCCGCCATCGAGACCGCCCGCCTCATCCGGACGCGCGCGCCACCGGCCGATACCCCGGCAGATCCGCCCCTCATTCATCCGAAGCGCCGCGCGATCAGCCAGGCAAGCGCCACAGGCAGGGCGAAAACCAGCGCGAAGACCGGCACCTCCTCGCGCAGCGCATATCCCGCATGGGCGACGCCAACCCACAGATTGACCGCCGCCGCCAATGCCCAGAGTCCGGCGAACACCGGCACGATCCGGACAAGCGGAATCCCGCGCCAGACCCCGAGACCGAAGAGCGCGGCCATCAGAACCAGACCGCCGAGAATGACCGCCAGGGTATGGCTCACAGGAACATACCGCCGGATACTTCAATTCTCTGGCCATTGACCCATTTCGCACCCTCCGAGCACAGGAACGCCACCACCGATCCGATATCGTCGGGACGTCCGGCCCGGCCAAGTGCCGTCTGCCCCGCGATGAAGGCGTTGATCTGGGCATTGTCGCGCACCGCGCCCCCGCCGAAATCGGTCTCGATCGCACCGGGGGCCACCGCATTCACCCGGATGCCGCGCGCACCCAGCTCCTTCGCCTGATAGCGGGTCAGCACCTCGACCCCGCCCTTCACCGCGGCATAGGCCGCATATCCCGGCAGCGCGAACCGCGCGAGTCCGGTCGAGATGTTCACCACCCCACCCCCGTCGCGCAGCAACGGAAGAAGCTTCTGCGTCAGAACGAAGGCAGGCCTGAGATGCGTTGCAACCATCTGGTCGAACTGCGCCTCGGTGGTCTCGGCGAAGGGGACATTGATACCGACGCCCGCGTTGTTCACCAGATAGTCGAGCCGGTCCGCACCGAGGCCCGCGATCACCGCCCCGAGCGTGGCGATGAAACTGTCATAGCCCGCACTGTCGGTCACATCGAGTTGCAGCGCGGCGGCCTGCCGGCCCATGGCCCTGATCTCGGCGACCACCGCATCTGCCTTGTCGCGATTGCCGAGGTAGCTCAGCACGACGTCGGTTCCCGCCCCGGCGAGGGCAAGGGCCATGTCACGGCCCAGCCCCCGGCTGGCGCCCGTTACAAGTGCAAGTGTCAATCCGGCTCTCCTGCGAAGTCCGCTTCCGTCGAGAGGACCATAGCCTGTGCAGGCCAGCCGGATAAACCTGCGACACTTGACATCATTTACCAGAATTTGCGAACAATTCTCATGGACCGAATTCAACAGATGCACGTTTACGTCCGGGTCGTGGAAAGCGGCAATTTCACCCGTGCGGCCGAGGCACTCGGTCTGCCGCGTTCGACGGTCTCGGCCACGGTGCAGGCGCTTGAAGATCGTCTCGGCGTGCAACTGCTGCAACGCACGACGCGCGTGGTGCGCCCGACGCAGGAAGGTCTGCAATTCGTCGAGACGGCGCGCGAGCTGATCGACGCCATGGCCATGGCCGAGGGACAGTTCCGCCATCGCCCCGAGGAGATTTCGGGCCGGCTGCGCATCGACATGCCCAGCCGGATGGCGCGGTGCCTGGTGATCCCGCATCTGGAGACCTTCCGCGAGCGCTTTCCCGCGGTGACGCTCGACCTCAGTGCCACGGACCGGATGGTCGACCTCGTTTCGGAAGGGATCGACGCGGTGGTGAGGATGGCCGAACTCGGGGACAGCGAACTGATCTGCCGCAAGATCGGCGTCGTGTCGATGCTGACCTGTGCCAGCGCCGGATATCTTGCCCGACATGGGCGACCGGAGCATCCCGGGGACCTCGGCGCGCATCTGCTGGTCAACTATGCGCTGCGGATGCCGGCAACATCCGCCGAGTGGGACGGGACCGAAAACGGCCGGCCGATCGCCGTCCCGATGCAGAGCCATCTTTGCGTCGACAATGCGGAAAGCTATGTCGCCGGGGCACTGGCGGGACATGGGCTGATTCAGGTGCCCGCTCATGACGTCAACGGCGATCTCGCTGCCGGTCGGCTGGTCGAGGTTCTGGCCGGTTTTCGCCCGGCCCCGGTGCCGATCTCGATCCTCTACCCCCGCAGACGCTATCTTGCGCCGCGCCTGCGGGTCTTCATGGAGTGGATCGCCGATTTGCTGCGCTCAGAGGGGTTCGTGGCGCCGGAGGCGTGACGGTTTGCGCGACCTCCATTCCGGGCCCGGAGCGCTCCGGACCCGATTGCGCCTGGCTCAGGGTGCGTCAGGACGAGCGCGCGCGCGGACCGAGGGGGCGTGGCCCGTCCAGCCCCGGTAGGCGCGCCAGAACGCCGTTCCGTCCGCGTAGCCAAGGGCGGCGGCAATCGCCTCGATCGGCTGCGTGCCCGCGTGCAACATCTTCTCGGCCATCTGCCGCCGGCATCGCTGAACGAGACCGCTGAGCGACGTGCCCTCGGTCGCAAGCTGCCGCTGCAGGCTGCGCGGCGACATCTCCAGTGCCGCGGCGACCGAAAGCAGGTCGATGGGCTGCAACCCGAGACGGCGCGAGATCAGCGCGTCGACCTGCTCCGTCAACGAGCGCGCGGGGTCTGACAGGCTCATGTCCATCAGGTGGCGCTCGATCAGGGCGATCAGATCGCGGTCCTCGGTGCGGTGCTGACGGTCGGCCTCGGCGGCCGACATCAGAATGCGGTTGGCGGATTGGCCGAACAGCACCGGACACCCGAACCAGCGTTCCAGAAGCGCCCGGCGGTCGTGCGCGGGATGAAGGAAGTGCACCTCCTCCGGCCGCCAGCGCCGATCGAAGGCGGTGCGCACCAGTCCGCACAGCGCGGCCAGCGTGAATTCGGCATCCTGCCGCGAGGGCGCGATGCCCGGCGCGACGATGCGGTAGCTGAGCACCAGCCTCTCCCCGCCGTCTTCCAGCGCGACGGCGGTGCCGGTCTGCAACGCCGGACCGAACCGCGCCATCGCCGAGATCCCTCCGCGGATCGTGCCGGCCTGGATCGCCAGAAGACCGATGGGGGCCAGGTCTCCGGGACGACAGGCGAAACCCAGACGCGCCCCCAGAACAGGATCCCCGGCCGCCTCCGCCGCCTGCTCGAACAAGGCCAGATAGGCGCGCAGGGGAATCGGGGCATAGGGGTCCGTCGGCCGAGTCGTCGGCAACCCGTTCGCGCGCAGCAGTTTTCGTATCGTGCCGTCGTTTTCAGCGAAGTGGCCCAAAATCGGCTGAAGAACTGACGCCCGTATGGACAGGATTTTCGGCAGCGCAGGCGTGGTTGCGGACAAAGTGACCCCGATCCGGTCATGACGGAAGATTTGGCGCATATTATCGGATAACTGGCGCATTGTGCAATAGATCGCCGCCCGGACCGCTCTGTTAGTCGGTGCATCCAACGAAAAGAAGCACAACGGGGAAGGTCATGGCACATCAGTCGCAGGGCGGAGAAAACCGCCTGCAGGGCAATTCGATCGGCATAGCGCATATCGTGTTTTTCGTCGTCGCGGCGGCGGCTCCGATGACGGCGGTGGTGGGCGCGACGCCGCCTGCCTTCGCCTTCGGCAACGGGGCGGGCGTGCCGGGGTCCTTCATCCTGTCGGGCCTGCTCTATCTGCTGTTCTCGGTCGGGTTCACCGCGATGAGCCGCCACGTGAAAGGGGCGGGCGCGTTCTATGCCTATATCTCGCGCGGGCTCGGCCCGATCGTGGGGATCGGCGGGGCGTTCATGGCGCTGCTTGCCTATTTCGCGGTTCAGATCGGCATCTATGCGCTGTTCGGCGTGTTCATGGCGGGCACGATGGAAGGGCTCGGGATCGCCGCGCCGTGGTGGGTGTGGGCGCCTCTGGCCCTGATCGTCGTGGTGCTGTTCGGGCGGCGCAACATCGCGATCTCGGGGCGCATCCTGGGCGCGTGCATGTTGGCCGAACTGGCGATCTTGCTGGTTCTCGACATCGCCATCGTCGTGCACGGCGGCGCCGAGGGGCTGAGCTTCGCCGGCTTCGAGCCCGCGCAGGTCTTCGCCCCCGGCCTCGGCGCGACGCTGGTCTTCGTGCTGGGCTCCTATGTCGGCTTCGAGGCGACCGCGATCTTCGGCGAGGAAGCCCGTCAGCCCGAGCGCACCATTCCCCGCGCCACCTATGTCGCGGTGGTGCTGATCACGCTGTTCTACGCGTTCTCGACCTGGGCCATCGTGCAGTTCTACGGCCCCTCGACGGTGCAGCAGACGGCTGCTGCCTCGCTCGACGGGTTCTATTTCGCCGCCGCCGAGACGCTTCTCGGCCCCTGGGCGGTGGGGCTGATGAACATCCTGCTGCTGACCAGCCTGTTCGCCTGCCTGCTGTCGTTTCACAACACGCTGAACCGCTACTTCTACACGCTCGGCAAGGAGGGGCTGGCCTGGGCCGCGCTCGGAGCGGTGCATCTGCGGCACGGCTCGCCCCATGTGGCGGGCGTGGTGCAGGCGGTGCTGGTGGCGCTGATCCTTCTGGGCTTCGCGCTTTCGGGGGCCGACGCCTACACGGTCGTGTTCTCCTGGATGTCGGCGCTGACGGTTCTGGCGATCCTGGCGGTTCAGGCGCTGGTTTCGGTCGCGGTGATCGCCTTCTTCCGCTCGGCCCCGGGCGCGCGCCCGTCCTTCACCACGACAATCGCGCCGGCACTGGCGACGATCGGACTGAGCGGGGCGTTCGTGCTCGTGTGCTCGAACCTGCCGATGCTGACCGGCAGCGACAGCCGCCTCGTCATGGCGCTGCCGGTGCTGGTGATCGGGATCGGCCTTCTCGGCGGGGCGATCGCGCTGTGGCTGCGCGCTGCGCGCCCGGTGCTGTTCGCCCGCCTCGGCCGGACCTTCGAGTGACCCGGCCGGCGAAGACCCGTCCGACGAAACACCTCGCGTTCCGCCCGGAGCGGTGCGCGCAATCCTCTGACAGAAAGCAGACCCATGACCGACCCGACCCGAATTGACTTCATCTACCTGTCGGAACCCGACATGATCCGCGCCGGCGTGACCGACATGCCGGCCTGCGTCGACACGATGGAAGAGATGTTCGGCCTGCTCCACACCGGCGATTATCGCATGGCGGGCGCGAACAACGACAGCCACGGCGCGATGGTGGTGTTCCCGGAAAGCTCGCCCTTCCCCGACATGCCCAAGCCCACCGCGGACCGCCGCTTCATGGCGATGCCGGCCTATCTGGGCGGTCGTTTCCGCACCGCCGGGGTGAAGTGGTATGGCTCGAACATCGCGAACCGCGAAAAGGGGCTGCCGCGCTCGATCCTGATGTTCACGCTGAACGACGCGGATACCGGGGCGCCGCTGGCGTTCATGTCGGCAAATCTGCTGTCGGCCTATCGCACGGGGGCGGTGCCGGGCGTGGGCGCGCGTCACCTCGCTCGCAAGGATGCGAAGGTGGTGGGCATTCTCGGGCCGGGGGTGATGGCGAAGACCGCGCTCTCCGCCTTCATCGCCGTCCGGCCCGGCATCGACACCGTGAAGGTCAAGGGCCGGGGCCAGAAGAGCCTCGACAGTTTCCTCGCCTGGCTGGCCGAGACCTTCCCGCAGGTCACCACCGTCGAGGTCGTCGACAGCCTCGAGGCGGTGGTGCGTGGCAGTGACATCGTGACCTTCTGCAGCTCGGGCGAGGTGGGCGATCCCGAGACCTATCCGACGGTGAAACGCGACTGGGTGAAGCCCGGCTGCTTCCTCGCGATGCCGGCGCTGTGCAATATCGACGCGGGGATGCAGGCCGCCGACGTGCGCAAGGTTCTCGACAATACCGGCCTTTACGAGGCCTGGTTCGAGGAAGTGCCGAAGCCCGCCCACAAGGTGATCCCGGTGATCGGCGTGAAGTTCATGGACATGATCCACGAGGGCAAGATGACCCGCGACCAGATCGAGGATCTGGGCGCCATCGTCAAAGGCGATCTTCCCGGACGGCGCAACGACGACGAGATCATCCTGATGTCGGTCGGCGGAATGCCGGTCGAGGATGTCGCCTGGGGCACCGTTGTATATCGCAATGCCATCGCCCGGGGGATCGGCGTCAAGCTGAACCTGTGGGATGTGCCGACGCTGCGCTGAGGGAGCGACATGAGCAAAATCATCAAGGTCAAGAGCGGCAACCGGCTCGAGGATATCAGCAGCTATTCGCGCCTCGTCGCGGTCGGCGACTGGATCTTCGTGTCGAACACCGCAGGGCGCAACCCCGAGACCAGGGAGATCCCCGAGGACGTCACCGCCCAGACCGAGCAGGTCTTCGCCAATATCGAGGCCGCGCTGAGCGCGGTGGGCTCCGGGCTTGGCGATGTGGTCTCGGCCAGGGTGTTCATCCAGACACCCGCCGACACGCCGGCCGTGATGGAAATCTTCGGCAACCGGTTCCGCGGGGTCGATCCGGCCCTGACGGTGACCTGCCCGCCGCTCGGTTCGACCGTCTACAAGGTCGAGATCGAGGTGACCGCCTTCCGCGGCGCGGCCCACGCCGAAACGGAGCGGCTCTCGACCGCGCGCTGAGCGCCCCCCCCCGAACAACCGGGGCTGCCCTGCGGGGCGGCCCCTCCCGATCAGGCCTCTTGCTCAGGAGCACCCCATGGCCCCCGCCGTCTTCCCCGTCGAGACATCTTCCCATATCCCCGAGGCCACCACCGTCGTGGTGATCGGTGCGGGCATCGTCGGACTGACGGCGGCGCTGACACTGGCCGAGCGGGGCATCCCCGTCGTCGTTCTGGAAAAGGGACGTCTGGCGGGGGAACAGTCGTCGAGAAACCTCGGCTGGGTGCGCAAGATGGGCCGGGCGCCCGCCGATGTGCCGATGGCCGTGGCCGCCGACCGGCTGTGGGCCGAAATGCCCGCGCGCACCGGGATGGATGTCGGCTACAGGCAGGCCGGGATCATGTATCTCGCCCGCACCGAAGCCGAAATGGCGATGCACGCGGGCTGGCTGAAGGCGGTCGACGCGCTCGGGCTCGACGCGCGGCTGCTGACGGCGGGAGAGATCGACGCGCTCGTGCCCCGGGGACGGGGCACCTGGGCGGGGGGCATCGTCACCCCCTCGGACGGGCGCGCCGAACCCGGACTGGCCGCAAGCGCCATCGCCCGCGCCGCCATCGCGAAAGGCGCGACGATCATCGAGAACTGCGCGGTGCGCACGCTTTCCCTCTCGGCGGGAAAGGTCAGCGGCGTGATGACCGAACAGGGTGAAATCCGCTGCGATCAGGTGCTTCTGGCCGGCGGGCTGTGGTCGCGCCGGTTTCTGGGCAACCTGGGCGTATCGCTGCCCACGCTGCCGCTGGTATGCTCGGTCTTGCGCACCGCACCGATGGAGGGGCCGGGCGAGATTGCCGTGGGGGGGCCGGATTTCTCGTTCCGCAAGCGGCTCGACGGCGGTTACACGATCACGCAGCGCGGCGCGCTGAACGCGCCCATCCAGCTCGACCATCTGCTGATCGGGATGCGCTATCTGCCGACGCTGCGCGCGCAGCGGCAATTTCTGCGTATCAAGATCGGGCGGGATTTCCTGCGCGATCTTGCCCTGCCGCGTCGCTGGGGGCCCGCTGGCCCGTCCCCGTTCGACCGTGTCCGCACCATGGATCCGCCGACCGACCCGGGCCTGAACGCCGAGGCCATGAAGAACCTGTGCGCCGCCTGGCCCGAGTTCGACGCGGCGAAGATCGTCGAGACCTGGGCGGGGACGATGGACATCACCCCGGATTCGACCCCGGTGATCGACCGGGTCGGGCGCATTCCCGGGCTGACCGTGGCCTCGGGTTTCTCGGGGCACGGCTTCGGCACCGGGCCGGCGGCGGGCCAGCTCGCCGCCGATCTGGTGACGGAGGCAAACCCGCTTATCGCACCCGATCCCTATCGCCTGTCGCGGTTCTGAGGGCGGCCCTGCCCCGCCCCGCCCGCCTTACAGCGCCGCGAGGACTGCGGAGAATTCACTCAGCAGCCAGTCGGCATCGGTGTCCGAGAACACCAGCGGCGGGCGGATCTTGAGGACATTGGCCTCGGGCCCGGTGGCCGAGATCAGCACCCGGCGCTCGCGCAGATCGTTGACGATCCGCGCGGCGAGCGCGGCATCGGGGGTGCGGGCGGCACGGTCGCTGACCATCTCGACGCCGATATACAGGCCCGCGCCGCGGATGTCGCCGATCGCCTCGTGCCGGGCGGCAAGCGCCGTCAGCCCCTCGCGGATGCGGGCGCCGACGCGGGCGACATTGCCCTGCACGTCCTCGTCGCGCATGAAATCGACCACCGCCTGCGCGGCGGCCATCGCCACGCCATTGCCGCCGAAGGTGTTGAAATACCGCGTGTCGCGGCCGAAGCTCTCGACGACCTCAGGGGCGACGGCGATGCCCGCGACCGGGTAGCCATTGCCCATCGGCTTGCCCATCGTCACGATGTCGGGGTCGATGCCGTGGCGCTGGAAGCCCCAGAACCGATCCCCCGAACGCGCGAAGCCCGATTGCACCTCGTCGGCGACGAACAGCCCGCCCGCGGCATGGACAGCCTCGGCCACCGGCTTCAGCACGCCCGGCGTCGCGAAAATCCCGTCCGAGGAGAACAGCGAATCCGCGATGAAGGCGGCCAGCCCGTCGCCGTGGCGCTTCAGCTCCCAGGCCTGCTCCGCCACCGCCTCGGCCATCTTCTGGCCGAGTGTGTCGGGATCCATACGATAGGAATCGGGCGCGGGCACCCGACGCACCCAGGTGCCCAAGGGCGATGCATCGCCGAGCGAGGGCGAAAACCCGGCCGTCAGATGCGAATTGCCGTGATAGGCCTCGGCGGTGACGATGATGCCGTTGCGCCCGGTGCGATGGCGCGCGATCCGCATCGCGAGGTCGTTCGCCTCGGACCCGGTGCAGGTGAACATCATGTGCCCGTTCGCCGCGATCCGGCCGCCGAATGTCGGCAACATCTGCTCGGCGTAATCGAGGATGCCGTCCTGAATGTAGCGGGTATGGGTGCACAGCGTGCCCATCTGGCGCGCCACCGCCTCGACCACGCGCGGATTGGCGTGCCCGACCGAGGCGACGTTGTTGTAAGCGTCGAGATACTCGCGCCCCTCGGCATCGAACAGCCGCGTGCCCTCGCCACGACAGACCGCGACCGGGTGGCGATAGAACAGCCGATACGCCGGGCCGAGCAGCCGCGCACGCCGCGCCACCGCCGCTTGCGTCGCGGCATCGAGGCCTTCCGTCGCCGCCGGATTGAAAGCGTTCACCATCTTGCCGGGGGCGGAGCGTTCGGGGGACATGCGGGGGCTTCCTTCCTGTCAGTTGGGATATGCGTTCAGAGCAGCAGCGCCGAGACCTCGTCCGGGCTCTGTGCCAGGAACCAGTCGAGCTGCGCCCACCCCTGCGCGGTATTGCGCAGGATATAGCGGCTGTTGTCGGGAAACTGCGCGGCGCGCCACAGCGACAGCAGCGCGCGCGTCACCAGCCGGCCCATCACCAGATGCGGGATCAGCGATAGCTCCTCGTCGCTCAGGGCTGCTTCGGAGAGATACCCCGCCAGCACCGCGCGGGGGCCGGCGAACATGTCGTCCGACGGCTCGTCCTCGCGCGGGAGCTGGTTCAGAAGCGCGGTCGAGACGTCGATGGCGATGGCGGTATGGACCACATCGCCGAAGTCGATGATGCCGGCGATGCGCGGATGGGGGCCAGAGCGGTCGACGACCAGATTCGAGCGGTTGAAGTCGTTGTGCAGCACCTGGCGCGGCAAGGCCTCGATCCGCGGCAGCAGGTCCATGAAGCGGGCGAAGGCCGTTTCCAGCCGGCGGCGCTGGCCGGGATCGGTCACGGTGGCGATCAGCGGCTCGAGGTCGGGCAGCCGGCGCACGTCCCAGGCGATGGTGCGCCCTGCGGCCGGATGCCCGAACCCTTCCATCGCCAGGCGCAACCGCGCCGCGGTGCGGCCGATCTCATATTGCTCGGCCCGGTCGGGGGGCAGCGTGTCCAGAACCCTGCCCGGCAGGAAGCTCATCAGCCGGGCAAGGCGCACCCCCTCGGCGGTCTCGAGCGCGGCGAGCGGTCCCTCGCGGGACGGAAACACCCGCGGCACCTGAAGATCGGGAGCGTTATGGGCGATATGGTCGAGCGCGGCGATCTGCAGGTCCAGCTCGTCGCGCGGCTCGGCCGGATTGGCGATCTTGAGCACAAACGCGCTGCCCTCTGGCGTATCGAGGCGAAAGGTGTCGTCCTTCTCGGTCTCGAAACGGCGCAGCACGCCCGTCACCCCCCACTGGTCCGCGGCGAAGCGGGCGGCCGCTTCGGGGGTGACAGCACGGCACTTTGCCGATAACGACCCGAGGTCGATTGTCGTGACAGCCTGGACCTCTTGCATATCGGCTCCCTGGATCGGATCTGGAACCGGTGTATGGCGATTGTCGACAATAGTCAATCTTCAGCCACGGCCCGCTTACCCGCCAAGCGTAGCGAGCAACCCCGCGAACAGCCGCGCGCGCAGCGGCAGGCTGGCGGCCTCGATATGTTCGTCAAGGGTATGCAGCCCCGCCCCCGCCACGCCGAGCGAACACAGCGAAGCGATGCGCAGCGCCCCCGAGAAATTGGCGTCCGACCCGCCGCCCGAAGAAACGCAGGGCAGCTCCATCCCCATCTCGGCCGAGAGCGCGCGGGCGACCTCGTAAAGCGCCATGGTCTCGGGCTGGCCGTTCGCCCATACCGGACGCACCACCGTGGTCTCGACGGTGAAGGCGACACCGTTACGCTCTCCGGCGAGCGCGAGGATCCGCGCCGTGCCGGCATCGAGATCGGCCTGTTCCTTCGCCATCGACAGCACCTGTGCGCGCGCGAAGCTCGGCACGCAGTTCACCCATCGCCCCGAGGTCACGTCATTGACCGAGAAGGTGCAATCGGGGGTGGTCATCGCCTCGATTTCGAGGATGCGGCGGGCGAGTTCGCGCACCGCGGAGACGCCCCCCTCGACATCCGCGCCGGCGTGGCTCGGCCGGCCGGAACAGGCGATCTCGTAGCGCGCGATGGCATAGCGGCCGGTGGTGACGGCATTGCCGGGATGCGCGGGTTCGGGACACAGGAAATAGCGGTTCGCAAGCGCCTCTGTCTCGATCAGGCCGCGGGTCGAGGGCGATCCGACCTCTTCGTCGGGGGTGAACAGGAAGGTCACCGGCAGGGGTGTCGCGATCTTCGCGCGCGTCAGCTGGCGCATCGCTTCGAGCGCGATGAAATTGCCCGATTTCATGTCCTGCACGCCGGGGCCGTAGACCCGGCCGCCCTCCACCCGGAACGGATTCTTCGCGAGCGTGCCGATGGGATGCACCGTGTCCATGTGGCCCGAGACCAGAATCCCCGGCTTGCCGAGGTCGGGATGCGGCATTCGCGCCCGCACCGAGGGGCCGAAGCCCATCCGGCCCGGGATGATCTCGACCGTGGCGCCGAGCGCGGCACAGTCGAAGGCCACCAGATCCATCATCCGCGCCACCGCGGCGGCGTCATAGGTCGGGCTTTCGCACTCGATCCAGGGGCGCAGCCCGGCGATCATCGCATCGGTGTCGAAAGGCAGCTCCGGAAGGCTCATCACAGCGCCCCCCGCGTCTCGACGAGATGGGCGTAGAGGCTCGCCCCCACCGGAAGGATCGCGTCGTCGAGCACGAAGCCCGGGTTGTGCAGCGGCACATCGCCGCCGTGACCGAGGGTGCAATAGGCCCCGGGAACCAGTCTGAGCATGTCCGCCATGTCTTCGGATCCTGTCTGAAGGGTGGTTTTCTCGAAACTGTTGTCGGCGCCCACGATGTCGGCGGCGCAGGCGATCATGTCGGCCGAACGCGCCGGATCGTTGTAAAGAACGTCGAACACGTTCCACAGCCGCAACTCGATTTCGCAGCCATGGGCGCGGGCGAAGCCGTCGCACAGGGCCTGAAGGCGGGCGGCAATGGTGCGGCCGGTCGCGGCGTCGAAATAGCGGATCGTGCCGGACAGCAGCGCGCTGTCGGGGATGACGTTATAGGCCGATCCCGACTGGAATTTCGTCACCGAGACCACGGCCGGATCCGTCGGCGCGAGGTTGCGCGAGACGATGGATTGCACCTGCCCGACCAGCGCCGCGCCGATCACCACCGGGTCGATGCTGTCTTGCGGCATCGCGCCATGGCTGCCGCGCCCGCGCACGGTGATGTCGAAGAAATCCGATCCCGCCATCGCCGGGCCGGGCTTCACGCCCACGCGGCCGGGAGCGTGATCGGGGGCGTTGTGCATTCCGTAAAGTTCGTCACAGGGGAAGCGCTCGAACAGGCCGTCGCGGATCATCGCGCGCGCACCGCCCAGCCCTTCCTCGGCCGGCTGGAAGATGAACACCGCGGTGCCGGCGAAATCGCGCGTCCCGGCCAGATAGCGCGCGGCGCCGAGAAGCATGGTGGTATGCCCGTCATGGCCGCAGCCATGGAACACGCCGGGGGTTTCGGACGCCCAGGGCAGGTTGGTCATCTCCTGCATCGGCAGCGCGTCCATATCGGCGCGCAGCCCGATCCGGCGCCCCGGCCGGCTGCCGTGCAGCACGCCCACCACCCCGGTGCCGCCGATGCCGCGGGTGACCTCGATCCCCCAGCTTTCCAGCAGTTCGGCCACCCGGCCCGAGGTGCGGACCTCCTGAAAGCCAAGCTCGGGGTGACGGTGGAAATCGCGCCGGATCTCGGTCAGATCGTCGGCGAAATCGGCAATGCGGTCGAGAACGGGCATGACGGTTTCCTTCCTTTTGCAATGGTGCGGGTGACGTGCCTCAGCCGCGCGCCCGGTCGAGCGCGTCGAGAAGATCCTGTGCGGCGAAACGGTCCCGCTCGCCGATGAACACCAGCCGGCAGGGCGTATCGTCCGGTTCCGCCGTGACCGGCGTGAAATTCGCCCGCTGGCCGACGAGCTGGAACAGGTAGCGCCGGCCCGGACGCTCGGCGAAGGTCGCGAAGCCCTTGGCGCGCAGCAGCCCCCGACCATGCGCATCGAGCGCCGCCTGAAAGGCTGCAAGCGACAGCGGCGCCCGCGCCTGCCACTCGACCGTGACGAAGCGTTCGGCATGGACATGCGGGCCGGTCGGAACGGTGCGCTGCGCGGAACCGGGGGCGTGACCGAGCATCGCCTCGACCGGCAGCGGCAGGGCGTCGATGTCGAACACCGGCTTGCCCGCCGCGGCGCAGATCATGTCGAGCCGCGCGCGATCGCCGGCGCCGACCCCCTCCGTCTTGCCGATCAGCACGAAATCCGAGAACTGCATCTGTGCAAGCCACAGCGGATCGCGGGCGCGTTCGGGCGTCATCGCCAGATCGGCGGCATCGACCAGACAGACCACCGCATCGAGATCGACCGCATCCCACAGCGCCGGGTCCATGATCGTCTCGACGATGCCGCGCGGATCGGCGGCGCCGCTCGCCTCGATCACGATGCGCTCGGGCCGGGGGGTGCGGCCCAGCACCAGCCGCAGCGTGCGCAGCAGATCGCCCTGAAGCGAGCAGCAGATGCAGCCGTTCTGCAGCCCGATCACCGTGTCGCTCGCCTCGGCCAGCAGTTCGGCGTCGATGTTGATCGCGCCGAAATCGTTGACGATGGCGGCGATGCGCTCGCCATGACCGGCCGCCAGAAGCCGGTTGATCGCCGTGGTCTTGCCCGCCCCGAGGAACCCGGTGACCAGCAGAACCGGCGTGCTCATGCCCCGGCCCGCCGCTGGATCGGCTGGCCGGGCCGCGCCTCGGTCTGAAGCTCTCCGTTCCGGATCACCGGCGCGCCGTTGACGAGGAGATGCACCACCCCCTCGGCCGGGCGGTTCATCGCGGCAAAAGTCGCGCGCTCGCCGATGGTCTCGGGGTCGAACACCGTCACATCCGCCACGGCCCCCGGTTGCAGCCGGCCGCGCCGGCGCATCCCGGGCGCGCAGCCCTCAACGACCGAGGCCGGGATCAGCGTGCATTTCGCGATCGCCTCCATCAGCGGCACCAGCCGGCGTTCGCGCACATACTGCCGGAAGAAGCGGGTGAAGGTGCCCGAAGAGCGCGGATGGGCGAAGACATCCTCGGGCAGGGGCCAGTCCTCGCCCTCGTAGATCGCGCCCGTCGCATCGACCCAGGGCATCGCGTCCGAGGCGATGGAGCCGCCCGGAAAGGTCACCGAAACATCGAGATAGCGCTGATGCGGCCCGCCGTTCTCGACATCGAGGAAATGGTGCAGGATCAGCTCGCCCGGGGTCTTCGCCGCGGCCTGCAGCAGATCGTCGCGGCTGGTGAAGCGATAGCCCGTCGTCACCACCTGAACCGCGTCGTAATCGCGCCCGGTGCGCGTGCGGTAATTCGGATCGGCGAAGAAGGCCGCGCTGACCACGGTCGAGGCGGTGCCGTAGGGATAGGCCTCGACGGTGATCGGCAGGCCCTGCGCCTGCGCCTTGCGCAGCAGTTCGGCCGCGCGTTCCACATCGAGGCCCGAGGTGCTGTTCAGATGGCAGATGTGCATATGCGCGCCCGTCGCCCCGGCATAACCGATCAGGCGGATATAGGCCTCGATGCTGCTGCGCGGGTCGACGTTCGAGACGAAGGCGACATGGGTGAAGGTGGGGGTGCCGGTATCGGCGGCAAGCTGGCAGACCTCGGTCATCTCCTTGACGCCGGCGCCGGGGGCGTAGGCGTTGGGGATGCCGATGCCGATGCCGCCCGCCTCGATCCCCTCGCGGATCAGCGCGACGATCCCGGCGACCTGCGCGTCGTCCGCGACGTCCTGCTGCCAGCGCAGATCGTCGATCCGGTCGCCCATCATGGTCAGCGCCGAGACGTCGCGCGGCTGATAGCCGACCATCACCTGCTTGCGCGCCGACATCCAGGCGGCGGCGGTGCCGTAGTTCAGCACCCGCCCCTGACGGCGGTGCTTGTCATACCACGGTGCCACCGGCAACGTGCCGACCTCGAGTTCGAGCGAGGTGGTCACCCCGTCGAAGGCCTGCATCCGGTCGGCGGCAACCGACTGTCCATGCGCGTGAATGTCGATGAAGCCGGGCGCGACGATCAGCCCCGCGGCCGCAAGCTCGACCTTGGCCGGGCCGAGGTCCGGCCCGATGGCGACGATCTCGCCCGCGCGGATCGCCACGTCGGCGATCTCGTCGCGGCCGGTTTCAGGGTCCATCACCCGGCCGCCGCGGATCACGAGGTCGAAGGGTTCAGTCGAAGACATCAGAATATCCTTTGGTTCCGGCCCTCAGGCCGCGGGGCGGGCGGTGTCGGGAATGTCGGAGGAAACCTCGGCCAGATAGGCGCCGCGCGGGTCTTCACTCCCGGCCGTGACGCCTTCCAGCATGACAGTGAGCGCGGCGAGCGCGGCCGCATGATCCGCCCCGAGGGCACGGGTCAGCGCGCCCCTCGCACTGGCCGGGGCCCGCACCGGCAGCGCCGCGACGGCGGCGAGACCGCGCGCCTCGACGGGATCGAGGGCCGCGCGCACCGCGGGCGCGAAGCGGGCATAATCGCGTTCGGCCAGACGCTGCATCCGCTCGGTCTGCCACCAGATGTCCGGCGCGCCGGGGGCGGGCTGCGCCCATCCCTCGGGGAGATCCGCGTCGATCCACACCGGCACGAAGGCCGACAGGCAGGGCGAGCCGGGCGCGCACCACAGCACCGGCGGGCCATCGGCCGAAAGCTCTGCCACCATCGCTGCCGCCGTCTCCGACCCCTGATGCGCCGAGACCGCGTGCATACAGACCCGCCCCTGACCGCCCGCGCCCGGATGCGGGCACTCGTCGCCGTGATCGCGCAGCCGCGCGAACATGTCCGCGACCGTGACCGGCTGCGCGGCGACGAGACCGCCCATCCCCGCCCGCGACATCTGCAACCGCGCCTGACAGGTCGGGAAATTCGCCCGTTCGGTATCGCTGAAGCTCGCCGCCCAGTCGAAGCGCGTCCCCGCCCGGTGCCAGCCCTGTTCCGTCGCGAAAGCCTCGGCGCCCGCCGAGATCCGGTCATAATCGCTGCCGATGGAATAAAGGTTCGAGATCGAGGCCCAGCCCCGCACCCGCTTCGCGACCCAATGCCGCCCCGCGGTTTCGAGAACCCAGCCCGATGCCGCATCCGCGAGGATGAAAGCGTTGTGATAGAAGTGATCGCGCGCCACCGCCGCACGGCCCGATTGTCCATAGCGCTCGACCAGCGCGGTGAGCACGGCAAGCCCCTCGTCCGCGCTCGCCGCCCGTTCGAGGGTGAGGCGCAGCAGATCCATGCCGAGCAACCCCGGCTCGCGCCCGGCCGGCAGTCGCGACCAGACCGCCTCATTGCCGATGGCGAGGCCGTGCTCGTTCACGCCGTGCTCGAACCCCCACATCCACCACGGGCGAGAGCCGATCAGCGCATGGGTATGGGGGACCTGTGGGATCTCGACATAGCTCGCGCGCAGGGTCGCGCCGGGGGCATGGTCGGCCGCGGGAACCCGGGTCAGATACTGCGCCTCGTTCGGCTCGCGGTCCGAGTTCTTGGCAAACAGCGTCCGCCCGTCGCGGGTCAGCGGGGCAAGGGCCACCATCGTATCGCACATCGTCCCGCCCCTCAGCCGAGCTTGGTCACATGCACCTCGGGCAGCGCACCGAGGGTCCATTTGCCCGCGATCGCGCGCTCGACCTGCGCGGCAAGCTGCACCAGCAGCCCATCGTTGCCCTGCCGGGTGTGGATCTGCATCCCCAAGGGCAATCCGTTCTCGTGCACCGCCAGCGGCAGCGACATGCCCGGCGTGCCGCACAGATTGCTGAGCGGCGTATAGGCGAAGAAGCCCCACAGGTTCCCGAACCAGTCGAGGGCCGAGGGGTTGTCGCTCAGCGTCAGATATTCCGTGGTGCCGATCCGCGGCGTTTCGCGCGCCGTGGTGGGGGTGAGCAGGATGTCCCACTCCTCGTAGAACGCCCCGAAGGCGCGGGCGGTCTCGTTGAACACCGCCTGCATGTCGGCGCGCTCGGTGTAGCTCGCGTCCTTGCCCTGTTCCCAGATGCGGATGTTCATCGGCTCGATCAGATCTGGGGGCGGTTCGCTGACGCCTTTCGAACGCAGCAGGTTGTTCACCGTCTGGGCGAAATTGGTGATGTAGCAGGTGGTCTGCGCGGCATAGGCGCGCTCCAGATCGACCTTCGGCACCACCCATTCGACATGATGGCCGAGGCTTTCGAAGAAGGCCGCGACGCGGGCCAGCTCGGCCGCGATATGCGGCGTCGCGGCATAGGGGCCCCATTCATGCGATACCGCGATCTTCAGCGGCGCCGGATCGCGCGCGATCATCTCGGTGAAGGGCAGGTCCGGGCGGCAATAGGGCATGAACTCGCCCGGCGCGCCGCCACGGCAGGCATCGACGAAGGCGGCGGTGTCGCGCACCGTGCGGCTGATGCAGCCCTGCGTCGATACGACCGAGGTGAAATCCGACCCGTAAGGTGCGATGGAGAACGTCCCGCGCGAGCTTTTCAGCCCGATGGCACCGCAGCAGCCCGCCGGAATGCGGATCGAGCCGCCGCCGTCGGTGCCATGCGCGATCGGCAGCACCCCCGCCCCCACCATGACCGAGGACCCCGCCGAAGACCCGCAGCTGGTATACTCGGTGTTCCACGGGTTGCGCGTGACATAAAGCGCCGGGTTCTCGGCCGAGCTGCAACAGCCGAACTCGGGCGTGGTGGTGCGCCCGATGATGTTCAGCCCCGCCGCCTTCATCTTCGTCACCAGAAAGCTGTCCGAGGTCGACCGGTGCCCCTTGAAGAACAGCGATCCCTGTTCCTGCAACCGGCCGGCGAGCGTCGGCCCCAGGTCCTTGAGCAGAAACGGCAATCCGGCGAAGGGGCCATCGGGTGCCGCACCGTTCACCGTCGCATCCGCCACGGCATCGTCGAACAGCTCGACCACGCCCGAGATCTTCGGATTGACCGCGACGATGGCCTCGGCCGCCTGCGAGGCGAGTTCCTCCGCCGTCACCTCGCCCTTGCGCACCAACTCCGCGAGCGCCGTTCCGTCATGGGCGAACCACTCGCCCCAGCTCATCACCCTGGTCATTCCGGCCCCTGTTCGCTGCATCTGCCGGCCGCCCTGTCAATCCGGGCGCCGTCCTTGGGGAAAGGTTAATTTGATTGTCGACAATGGGCAATTGTCGTGGAATAGATTCCGGCAAGGTTCGGACGCGGACCGCGGAACTGACCATTTAATGGGCGCCCGCCCTCCGGACCGCCCTTTTCACGCGAAGGACAGGCCCCAGATGACCGACGACGCGACGACCCTTTCGGCAACCGAGCTTTCCGCCGCGATCCGGACCCGGCGGCTGTCCTGCACCGAGGTGATGGAGGCCTGTCTCGACCGGATCGGGGCACTCAACCCGCAGATCAACGCCATCCTCTACCTGCGCCCCCGCGCCGAGCTGATCGCCGAGGCCCGCACCGCCGATGCCGAGCTTGCCGCCGGCCGCTACCGCGGCTGGATGCACGGGATGCCCCATGCGGTCAAGGATCTGGCCGAGGTCTCTGGTCTGCCGACGAGCTGGGGATCGCGCGCCTGGCGCGACCACCTCTCGCATTCCGATACGCTGCATGTGGCGCGGATCCGGGCGGCCGGGGCGATCTTCGTGGGCAAGACCAACACGCCGGAATTCGGCCTCGGCTCGCACACCACGAACGCGCTGCACGGCCCGACGCGCAACCCCTGGAACCTCGCGAAAAGCGCGGGCGGTTCGTCGGGGGGCGCGGGGGCGGCGCTCGGCGCACGACTGATGCCGGTCGCGGATGGCAGCGACATGATGGGCTCGCTGCGCAATCCGGCGGTGTTCAACATGGTCTTCGGCTTCCGCCCGAGCTTCGGTCGCGTGCCGGGCAGCGGCAAGGGCGACGTGTTCCTCGGTCAGCTCGGCACGGCTGGGCCGATGGGGCGCACCGTCGCCGACATGGCGCGGCTTCTCGGCACGATGGCGGGCTACGATCCCACCGATCCGCTGTCACTGCCCGACGAGGATCTGACGCTGCACGAGACCACGGATTTCGCCGGCACCCGCATCGCCTGGTTCGGCGATCTCGGCGGCCATCTGCCGTTTGAGGAGGGCGTTCTCGACACCGACGCCAATGCGCTCAAGGTGCTGGCCGGTCTCGGCTGCGAGATCGAGCCGGTGGTGCCGGAATTCGACATGAACGCGCTGTGGCAGGCCTGGCTGGTGCTGCGCGGATTCGCCGCCACCCCGGCGCTGACCCCGCTTTACGCCAACCCCGAGACCCGCGCGCTCCTCGGCCCTCAGGCGATCTGGGAGGTCGAGACCGCGATGGGGCGCAGCGCGGCCGAACTGCACGCCGCATCGGTGCTGCGCACCCACTGGTATCGCACCCTGTGCCGGCTGTTCGAGCGCTATGATTTCATCGCGCTGCCGGCGACGCAGGTCTTCCCCTTCGACGTCGAAACCCCCTGGCCCGCCGAGATCGCCGGACGCAGGATGGACACCTATCACCGCTGGATGGAGGTGGTGATCGGCCCGACGCTCGCCGGTCTGCCGGTCGCGGCCCTGCCCGCCGGTCTCTCGGCCTCTGGCCTGCCGACGGGGATCCAGCTCGTCGGCAAACCCCGCGCCGACCGGCACACGCTGGAACTCGCGCAGGCCTATGAATGGGCGGCGGGGCTGCCGGTGGCTCAGGCGCCGGTTTGATCGTTCAGGCCTGATCGCCCGCAGACTCCCGCGCGCGGATCCAGCTCATCAGCCGGTTGCCCTCGCTCTCGTCATGCAGCCATGCCGCCTGCGCCGCGGCCTCGCCATCGCCCGCCCGAAGCGCGGCGATCAGCGGCTCGTGCTGGGCGACGATATCGGAAGGCCCCGTCGCCACGCGCGAATTGCTGGTTGCGATGAACAGCCGGACCTACTGCTCGACCACGTGATACTGCGCCGCCAGCCGACTGTGGCCCGAGGCATCGACAATCGCCCGGTGCAGCGCAAAATCGGCCGCGTTCATGCGCGCGAGATCCCCCGCCGCGCAAGCATCGAGAAACTCCGAGATCGCCGCCTCCAGCGCCGCGCGCACCTCGGGCTCGCGCCGCGTCGCCGCCAGCCGCGAGGCAAGGCTCTCAAGGCTGCCGCGCAGCGTCCAGATCTCCCACACGTCTTCCGCGCTCAGCTGCGCCACCTGCCAGCCGGTATAGGGGATCTGCACCACGATCCCCTCGGCGGTCAGCCGCAGCAGTGCCGCGCGCAGCGTCGCCCGCGCTACGCCCAATTGCTCCGAGAGCGCGATCTCGGTCAGCCGCTGACCGGGCGGCACCTCGCCCGAGACGATATATTCCCGCAAGGTATCGGTCACGATCGCCTCGGTCGACTGACGCGAGATCGGGCGAAGTTTGCTCGTGGACATCCGGTCTCCTCCCGAAACGCTGTCTGGCGCCATTCGCGCCGATCTAACCGCCCCTGCCCCGCGGAACAAGTTCCGAACTGCGCGCGGGCCCGTCTCCCTTTCGATTCGCCGCAAATATCCCGGGGGTGAGGGCCGAAGGCCCGAGGGGGCAGAGCCCCCTCTCTTTACCATCTGCGGGGCAGAGCCCCCCTACTTTTCTTTCCGTGGGTCCGTGGGAAAGACCCCTTCGTTTCGACCCCGCGGAGGCGGCTCAGCCCGCCATCGCGATCGGGGCAACCTCGCCCCGGGCCTCAATCGCTGCGGCGGCGTCAAACGCGACATCCTCGCGAAACCGCGGCGCGACGATCTGCACCCCGAGCGGGATACCGCCTTCCGTCAGCCCGGTATTCAGCGTCAGCACCGGCAGCCCGGTCACCGGCAGGCCGATCATCGACATCTGCGCCGTCCACACCCGCCGGTAATCGGCATCGCTCTTCAGATCCAGATTGTCGGCAAACGGCAGCTCAGCCGAAGGCGGCAGCAGCACCACCGGGAAACGCTCAAGGAACAGGTTCCACTCCCGCGCGATGCCGATGCGCTTCACCAGCGCCGCCGAGAAATCCGCCATCCCGAGCGAGAGCGCGAAATCGCGCTGCCCGGCCAGCGCCGCGATGGCACCCGGATCGCCCTCGCGCCCGGCCGCGGCCACCTGGCCCGCGTAATCGTCGCCGAACCACAGCGTCAGCTGAACCGCCACCGCGTCGCGGATCGGCGGCAGCGTATCGACCTCCTCGACCAGCCATCCCGCGTCGCGCAGCTTCTGCGCGCTCTCAAGCAAAGCCGTCACCAGCTCGGGCGCGGTGTCCATTCCGTCGGGACGCAGGCACAGCGCGGCGCGGCGCGGCAGCTCCGCCCCGCTCAGCGGCATGGGCACATGCCAGGGGTCGCGCGGATCGGGCCGTGCCATCGCGGCCAGCGCGATCCGCATGTCATCGACCCGCCGCGCCAGAGGCCCCGAGACCGCCATGATCTGCGCCCCGATCGCCCGGTCCCGGCCCGAGGCATTCCACGCCGCCACCCGGCCGAGAGACGGGCGCAGCCCGTGCACCCCGCAGGCATAGGCCGGGTAGCGCACCGATCCGGCGATGTCGGTGCCATGCCCGATGGCGCAGATCCCCGCCGCGACCGAGGCCCCGGCACCACCCGACGATCCGCCCGGCGTCAGCCCATGACCGCGCGGATTGTGGGTGTGACCGTGCAGCAGGTTGTTGGTGAACCAGCGATAGCTGAACGCCGGCGTATTGGTGCGCCCGACCGACACGGCACCCGCAAGAAGCAGGCTGTCAACGACCGGACTGTTCGTCGTGGCGATCAGATCCTTCTGCGCTTTCAGACCGTTGGTCGTGGCATGGCCGATCTGGTCGACATTGCACTTGATGGTGATCGGCACGCCGGCGAGCGGGCCGGGATCGCGCCCGGCGGCAATCGCGGCATCGACCGCGGCGGCGGCGGCAAGCGTCTCCTCGGGGTTGCAATCGACCACGGCGTTGATCGCGGGATTGACCGCATCGAGACGGCCGAGCGCGGCCTGCGCCACCTCGGTCGCACTGACGGCGCGCGCGTGCACCAGAGCGGCGATCTCGGTCGCGGACAAAGCCCACAGCGGGGCGGAAGGAAGCGTCATCGTCAACTCTCCTGTCAAAGCGTCACGGCGGGCATCAGCGCCTCGCCCTCGGCCACGGCCTCGGACCACAGGTGCCAGGGCTCGGCCATGCCTTCGTTCATGCCATCCTTGCGGCGCACCGCACCAAGCGTGGTGAAGGCGTTCGGGTGCTCCATCCGCTCGCTCACCACCACCGGGAATTGCTTCGCGAGCGCGGCGACGGTCTCGGCCCCGAGGCGGGCATCGGCGACCACCACCGGCGGCGCCGACAGATCGAAGCGCGGCGCGGCGATGGCGGTTTCCAGATCCTGCCCGTGATCGGCGACATGGATCAGCGCCTGGAACACCGCGGGCAGGATCTTGCGCCCGCCAGAGCCGCCGATGGCGATCACATCCTCACCCGGGCCCACCATCATCATCGGCGAATAATTCGCCAGCGCCTTCTTGCCCGGCCCGATGCAGTTCACCCGCCCCGGACGCGGATCGAACCAGTTGACGCCGTTGTTCAGCAACACCCCCGTGCGCGGCGACACCACGCCCGAGCCGAACAGCGACAGCTGCGTCTGGGTCAGCGACACCGCCATCCCCTCGCGGTCGACGACGCTGAAATGCGTGGTGCAGCTCGGCAGGCTGCGCTCGGCCCCGTCGCCGAGGTTGGCGAAGCGGTGCTCCCATGCGCGCGCGAGCGCCGCGCAGCTTTGCACGACCTCCGCCGGGGTCGGCACGGCACCTTCAGGACGGGTCCGCGCCGAGAGATCGCGCAAGGCCAGCGCGACCGTCACGCCGCCGTTCAGCTCGGGCACCAGATGGAGCGTGAACTCGCGGTAAGGTTCGGTCTTCGAGGGGGTCTCGACGGCCGCGAAACCGGCGAGGTCGTCGCAGCTCAGATAGCCGCCAAGCGCCTGCACATCGCCCGCCAGTGCCTCGGCGATGGGGCCGGTGTAGAACGCCCCGGCGCCCTCCGCCGCGATGGTGGCAAGCGTGCGCGCAAGTGCCGGATTGGGCAGCCGCTTCACCTTGCCCGTCACCGCAGCCGGCGCGACCGGGGGCAGACCGCCCGGCAGGAACCACTCGGCGCAGGCCGCGTTGCGCCCGATCCGCGCCATGTCCGAGGCGATCCACAGCGTGGTGTGCGCATCGACCTGCGGCCCTTCGGCGGCGAGCGCCACGGCCGGCGCGACGAGATCGGCCCAGGGCAGCCGGCCGAACCTTGCGTGCGCGCGCTCAAGCCCGCGCAGGATCCCCGGAATGCAGATCGACTTCGCGCCGATGACATTGCGGTCTTCGACCACATTCGGCCAGCCGAACAGATCGGCGTCCGCCCCTTCGGTCAGCGGGAAATCCGCCGGATCGAGCGCCGCGGGCGCCCGCGCGCCTGCGTCGATGGCGGTCACCGCGCCGTCGCTTGTGCGCACCAGCATCGCGCCGACGCCGCCGATGCCGCTCATCCACGGCTCCAGCACGCCGATGGCGAAGGACACGGCGATCGCCGCATCGACCGCCGATCCGCCGCGTTCGAGGATCCCCGCCCCGATATGGGCGGCAAGGCGGTTGTGCGCGGTCACGATGCCCTTGTCGCTGCGCGTCGCGGGTTTCGTCAGCGTCAGGTGGCGCGACAGGTTCGGGGACCGGATATCGGTGAGGGTCATGGTCTGTCCTGAGAAGTTCGGAAAGTCATGGAAAATTAGACGGTCAGCGGGTCGATGGGGGCGGGCGGGGTGCCGCGGGCGGCAATTGCCTCGCCGGCGGCCAGACACAGGTCTTCGCGCATCCGCCCGGCGAGGATCTGCACCCCCACCGGCGCGCGCCCCGACAGCCCGGTCGAGACGGTCATCGCCGGCATCCCGATAGCCGGAGGGCCGGCCATGAAATATTGCCGCTCCGTCAGCCATTCGAAGCCGTTCTTCAGATCGGCATCGACGGCGAAGGGCAGGCAGGAAGACGGCGGCAGCAACAGCACCGGCCAGTCCTCGAAAAACCGCGCCCAGTCCCGCACGAGGCTCGCGCGGCGGGTCAGCGTGTCGCCGAACTCCGTCAGCGACACCGGCCCGACCCAGTCGATGGCACCCTTCATCGAGAAGATCGCACCCGGGTCGCCCTCGGCCTCGGCGGCGGCGAGGATCCGCTCGGGCGCATCGGCGACCCAGAGCTTGTGCATGATCCGGCTGGCTTCCTTCAGGGGCGGGATCGCGTCGAGCTCGACCACCGTCCATCCCGCATCGCGAAGCCGCGCGGCCGCGTCGCGCAAGGCCGCCTCGACCTCGGGGGCGGTGTCGATCCCCTCGGGATGGGCGCAGAACGCCGCGAGGCGCGGGGTATCGGCGGGCTCCGGCGCCTCGAAATACCACGGATCGCGAATGTCGCGGCGCGCCATCGCACCGAATGCCAGGCGCACGTCATGCACCGTGCGCGCAAGCGGACCCTGCACCGACATCAGCTGAAAGCCGATGCTGCGGTCCGGCCCGGTCTCGTTGAAGGTCGCGACCCGGCCGAGGCCCGGACGCAGGCCGTGGATGCCGCAGGCATAGGCCGGATAGCGCACCGAGCCGCCGATGTCGTTGCCATGCCCGATGCAGCCGATCCCCGCCGCCGTCGCGGCCGCCGCCCCGCCCGACGATCCGCCCGGCGTCAGCGCCGGATCGCGCGGGTTCTTCGTCGGGCCGAACAGCTGATTGTCGGTGAAATAGCGCGCGCTGAACGCCGGCGTGTTGGTGCGCCCGAGAAGCACCGCCCCGGCCGCCAGAAACCCCTCGACCACCGGATTGTTCGAGGTCGCGATCAGATCCGCCTTCGAGCGCAGCCCGTTCGAGGTCGCGTAACCCTTCTGGTCGACGTTGATCTTGATGGTGACCGGCACCCCTTCGAGCGGGCGCACCGTGCCCCCCGCGGCAAGACGCGCGTCAATCGCCGCGGCCTGGACCAGAACATCTTCGGGGTTGCAGTCGACGACGGCATTCAGCGCCGGGTTGACGGCATCGAGACGGGCGAGCGCGGCCCGCGCGACCTCGCTCGCCGAGGCCTGTTTCAGCCCGATCGCAGTCGCGGTCTGCGCGGCGGAGAGTTGCCAGAGTTCGGTCATGCGGAAATCCTCACAGCGGGGTGGAAGAGGCGGCGCGGACCTCGGCGAAGGTGGGGCCGCAGGGCATCATGCGGATCGCGTCGGGCAGGTTGCGCCAGCGCCAGCCGGTGGTGCGCATGAGCATCGCGCCGGGGGCGGTGGCGGTCAGGATCTCGCCGGCGATCGGGGCGAAATCGGCGCGGAAATGGATCGCGCTTTTGACGACGAGGATGTCCTCGGCCTCGGGCTCGATGCCGAGGAAGCGGAACATCTCGCGGTCCGCCATCTGCGCCTTGCGCGAGGCGACGACGACCCGCACGCCGCCGATGCGCAGGCACGCCGCGGGGCCAAGGTCCATGTCGAGATCGCCGAAGAACGGCCCCCTGGTGTGCAGCCGGCCGTCCGACAGCGCCGCGACCTCGCATTCCGTGACGAAAGGCGCGTCATCGGCAAGGCCAGAGTGCCCGCCGAGCGCGAGGGTCAGCCGCGCGCCGAGCCCCGCGGCATGGGCAGCCGCCGCCGCAGCAGGATCGTGGAGCACGCCAAGCGCCGCGCGCGGCACCCCCGCCGCGACCAGCGCGCGCAACAGCCCCGTTGTGTCGGAACTGCCGCCCGCGCCGGGGTTGTCCTGTGCATCGGCGATCACCACCGGGCGCACACCGGCCGCATTGAGCGCAAGCGCACGTTCGACCGCCTCGGCCGCGTCGAACAGCGGGCCGGCGAACTCTGCCTCGGCGGCCAGAACCGCGCGGGTCATCTCGTCGACCGCCGCTTCGGCGGTGGCTTCGCTCTCGGCATAGCCCCAGACGGTGGGGCTGCATCCGGCGATGTCGGCGGCGGCGAAGCCCATGGCGAAAGACAGGCTGATCGCACCGCTTTCGGCCTCGACCGTGCCGAGCCGGGCGTAAAGCGGGCCGGCCGGCGCCCGGTCCGTCGCCTGCCAGCAGATCGGCACCAGATAGGGAATGCGCCGCAGCGCCCGTGCGAAGGGCCGTCCAAGGGCGATCCGGCGTTGCAAAAGCGCGAAGGCCCGCGCCCCGGTCCGCGCCATGTCGACATGCGGATAGGTGCGGAACGCCACCAGAGCATCGGCGAGCGCGACCATCCGCTCGGTCACATTGGCATGAAGATCGAGGCTGACGATCACCGGCAGATCCGGCCCGGTCACCGCCCGCAGGCGGTCGAGAAGCGCGCCCTCGCCATCGTCGAGATGCGCCGCCACCTGCGCCCCGTGCAGATCGAGATAAACCGCATCGGCGGGCAGCGCGGCGCGCACCCCTTCGACGATCTCGGTGGCGATGCGTTCATAAGTGTCGCGCGCCACCGGGCCCGAGGGGCAGGCCGCGCACCACAGGACCGGCACGACCTCCGCCCCCGCGGCCCGTGCGGCGGCGAGGAAACCCGCGCCTGCGATGTTCGCGCCGGGGCCGAGGCGTTCGGTCACCTCGGCGCCGCGGCACAGGCCGGGAAACCCGCCGCCATGCGCGAAGGCCGCATCGTCGGCGACATCGGCCGAGAAGGTATTCGTCTCGTGCTGGAAACCAGCGAAAACGATGCGCATCGCTGCCTCCTAAATTGCCTGCCGGGCGGGGCGGAAGTTCTGGAAATCCCACTCCGGCGCCGGGGCGGCCTCGATCAGGGTCCGGGTGTAGTCATGCACCGGCGAAGCCAGCACATCGCGCGCCGGGCCCTGCTCGACGATCCGGCCGCGCTGCATCACGACGATGGTGTTGCAGATCTGCGCCGCGACCCTCAGGTCATGGGTGATGAACAGGATCGACATGCCGAAGGTGGAGCGGATCTCCTCGAACAGGCGCAGAACCTGAGCCTGCACCGTCACGTCGAGGGCAGAGACCGCCTCGTCCGCGATCAGCAGGCTCGGCCGCATCACCACGGCGCGGGCGATGGCGATGCGCTGGCGCTGCCCGCCCGAGAACTGATGCGGATAGCGGCTCATCACCGAGGCGGGCAGGTTGACGAGTTCGAGCGTCTCGCCCGCCAGACGGCGCGCCTCCAGTTCCGGGGTGCCGTAGTTGATGAGCCCCTCGGTCAGCGACTGGCCGATGGTGCGGCGCGGGTTGAGCGAGCGGTAGGGGTCCTGAAAGATATACTGCACCTGCTTGCGCACGTCGTGGAGGTTGCGCAGCGGAACGATGTCGCGCCCGTTCAGCACCACCGCGCCCTCGGTCGGGTCGGTCAGCCGCATCACGCAACGCGCCACCGTCGATTTGCCGGAACCGGATTCGCCGATGATCCCGGTGATCTCGCCCTGCCGCACGGTGAACGAAATGCCCTGCGCCGCGACGACCGAGGTATCCTTCAGCAACCCCTTCTCGCCATAGCGCTTTTCGAGGCCGATCACCTCCAGAACCTTCGGCTCCTTGCCCATCGGCGCGCAGCGCGGAATGAGGCTCGGCACCGAGGAGACCAGCATCCGGGTGTAGTCCTGTTTCGGCCGTTCAAGGATCTCGTCGCGGCTGCCGGTCTCGACCAAATCGCCGCGGTTCATCACCACGATGCGGTCGGCGATCTCGGACACCACGCCGAAATCATGGGTGACGAAGACGACGGCGGTGCCTTCCTGTTCCTGCAACTCCTTGATGAGATGCAGGATCTGCTTTTGCGTGGTGACATCGAGGGCGGTCGTCGGCTCGTCGGCGAGCAAGAGCCGCGGGCGCAGGATCAGCGCCATGGCGATCACGATGCGCTGGCGCTGCCCGCCCGAGAGCTGATGCGGATAGCTCGCATAGATGCGCGCGACATCGGGCAGATGCACCCGCTCCATCATCGCCAGAACCTTCTGGCGCCGTTCGGATGCCGGCATCCTGGTGTGCAGCCGCAGCACCTCGTCGATCTGGTCGCCCACGGTCTTGACCGGGTTGAGCGCGGTCATCGGCTCCTGGAACACCATCGCCACTTTCGAGGCGCGCAGTTCGCGCATCCGCGCCGGGCTGACCTGCAACACATCCTCGCCATCGAGGAGGATGCGCCCCCCGGTGACCTGCAATGCGTCCTTCGGCAACAGCCCCATCACCGCCATCGAGGTCACCGACTTGCCGGAACCCGACTCGCCCACGATACAGACGGTCTCGCCCTCGCGCACGTCGAAGCCGATATGGCGCACGATGCCCTTCTCGCCCTTCGGGCGGGTGTCGATGGTCACGTCCTCGACCGAAAGGACGACCTTGGCGTCGGATTGGATCATGTCGGATCTCCTTCGGGTCAGAGGCGCTTGGCCATGCGCGGATCGAGCCGGTCGCGCAGCACGTCGCCGAGCATGTTCACGCTCAGCACGGTCAGCGACACCATCAGGCCGGGGAACAGGATCAGCTCGGGCTTGAGCTGGAAGTAGACCCGCCCGTCGGCCATCATATTGCCCCAGGACGGGGTTTCGGGCGGGATGCCGGCGCCGAGGAAGCTGAGGATCGCCTCGGTCATGATCGCGGCGGCGAAGATATAGGTGCCCTGAACCAGCAGCGGCGCGACGGTATTGGGCAGCAGGTGGCGCCAGACCATCTTCCACACCCCGGTGCCGAGGACCGAGGCCGCCTCGACATAGGGTTCGGCCTTCACGCCGAGGATGACGGAGCGCACCATGCGCGCGACGCGGGGGATTTCCGGGATCGAGATCGCGATCAGCACGGTGGTCAGCGTCGCGCCCGAGATCGCGACCAGCGCGATGGCAAGCAGGATGCCCGGGATCGCCATCAGACCGTCCATGAAGCGCATCACGATCAGGTCGGCCCACCGGAAATAGCCGGTCAGCACGCCGAAGAACACGCCGAACAGCAACGACACGATCACCGTTCCCGCGCCCACGACGAGCGAGATCCGCGCGCCGTAGACGATGCGCGAATAGACGTCGCGCCCGAAGGTATCGGTGCCGAGCCAGTGCTCGGGCGACGGCGGTTTCAGCCGCAGCGAGGGGTTGATCGTCACCGGATCGACCGTGCCGAGCCAGGGCGCGCAGATCGCCATCAGCACGATCAGCCCCAGCACCAGCGCCGAGATGCGCGCGGGCCAGGACGACAGCGTGTCGCGCAACAGCTTCAGCGGATCGCGCCGCTCCTTCGGGCTGTCGAGGTCGGGCAGGGCAAGCGTGGGGGCGGAGGCGGGTTCGGTATCCGATGTCATCTGTGCGTCCAGTCTCGGACCTCGTCGGGGCGGGGAGGCGCTCTGGCGAAAGATCCGGTTTCGGGGAGAAGATCGGTCCGGGCCCCGAACAGGCCCGGACCTTCGGCATCAGTAGCGGATGCGCGGGTCGAACAGCCCGTAGAGCAGATCGACCGCCAGGTTGATGAACACGTAGATCGTCGAGAACAGCAAGATCACGGTCTGGATCACGGTGTAATCGCGCGCCAGAACCGACTCGAGCACCAGCCGGCCGAGGCCCGGGATGTTGAACACCGATTCCGTCACCACCACACCGCCGATCAGCATCGCGATCGACACGCCGATGATCGTCACGATCGGCACCGCGGCATTGCCGAGCGCGTGATCCATCAGCACGCCGCCCTCGGTCAGCCCCTTGGCACGGGCGGTGCGGATGTAATCCTCGCCCATCACCTCGATCACGTTGGTGCGCACGATGCGTGCGATCAGCGCGATATAAGGGAAGCTGAGCGCCACCGACGGCAGCACCAGCCGGACCGCGAAGGGGCCGAAGCCGTCCGAGAGCGGCTTGTAGCCCTGCACCGGAAACCAGCCGAGGCCGCGGGCGAAGATCAGGATCAGGATGTAGCCGACGATGAACACCGGCACCGAGAACCCGAGCACCGAGCCCGCCATCACCAGCCGGTCGATCCACTTGCCCTGCTGCCAGGCCGCCAGCACGCCGAGCGGAATGGCCACCGCGACCGCCAGAACGATGGTCGACAGGCTGAGTGCGAGCGTCGGCCCGAAACGGTCGAGGATCAGCTCGGTCACCGGCTTGCCGGAGATCAGCGAGACGCCGAAATCGCCGCTCAGGATCTGACCGATCCACAGGAACAGCTGTTGCAGCAGGGGCTTCGTCAGCCCCATGCTCTCGCGCAGCGCCTGGAGCTGATCTTCCGTCGCGCTCGGTCCCGCGATCATCAGCGCCGGATCGCCCGGCGACAGGCGCAGCACCAGGAAGACGATGATCGCCACCATGATGAGCACCGGCACCGCCGACAGGATTCGCTTGACGACAAATGTCAGCATCTGCGGATCACTTCGCCTTCTCGACGTTCCAGAACACCGGCGCCTCGGCCGAGATCTCGCCCTTCAGCTTGCTCGAAGCGACCATGACCTGCTGGAACTCGCCCATCGGGATCATCACGCCGTTGTCGATCACCAGATGGTCGATCTGTTCGGCGATTTCCTTCTGTTTCGCCGGATCCGAGGCCTTGGCCATGTCGAGGCGCAGCGTCTCGATTTCCGGCACATCTGGCCAGCCGAACCAGGCGCTCGAACCGCCCGCCGCGACGCCGATGAAGCCGATCGGATCGCCGACGTCGGGGCCGACATTGGTGGTCGAGAACATGTTCCAGCCGCCTTCCGCGACCGGCTGCTTGTTGGCGCGCCGCGCCACAACGCTCGCCCAGTCCATCGACACCATGTCGACGTTGAAGCCCGCATCGCGCAGGTTCTGCGCGATCACCGGCCCCTGCGGCGCGAGGCTGGCAAGGTCGGTCGCGTGCATCAGCAAGATCGGCTTGCCGTCATAACCGGCTTCCTTCAGCAGCGCCTTCGCCTCGGCCGGATGCGCCTTGATGATGTCGTCCGCGCGGTAGGTCGAGGGGTAAAGGCCGGTGCAGCCGAACACCGAAGCGCAGACCTTGCCGTATTTCGAGCCGGCGCCGACCTGGGCATCCAGCATCTGCTGCTGATCGAGCGCGAGCAGCGCCGCCTGACGGATCTTCGGATTGTCGAACGGCGGCAGGGTGAAGTTCATCCGCACCAGGTTCTGGTTGACCTGCTTCGGGAAGACGATGGTCTGCAGATCCGGGTTGCCATCGACCAGCGGCAGCAGGTCGTGCGGCGCCTGTTCCACCATGTCGATCTCGCCCGACATCAGCGCGTTCATCGCGGTCATCGGATCGGGCATGGTGGTCCAGACCACCTTGTCGACCTTGACGACCTTGCCGCCCGACAGCCCGTCGGCGGGCTCGGAGCGCGGCACGTAATCGGTATTCTTGACGAAGGTCGCGCCGACGCCGGGCTTGTAGTCGGCAGCGACGAACTTGAACGGGCCCGAGCCGATGGTCGAGGTGATCGGCTGCCCGACCGGGGTTTCCGCGACCGCCTTCGGGAACATGAACGGCGCGACGCCCGAGGGCTTGCTCAGCGCGATCAGCGCGATGCCGGTCGGCTCCTTGAAGGTCATGACGAAGGTCTTGTCGTCGGTGATGTCGTAACGCTCGAGCAGCTTCGCCATCACCTGCCCGGTCTTGTCGACCTGGCTCCAGCGCTTGAGCGAGGCGACCGCGTCCTCGGCCTTGACCGGGGTGCCGTCATGCCATTTCAACCCGTCGCGCAGGGTGAAAGTATAGGTCTTGCCGTCGTCCGAAACGGTCCAGCTTGCCATCTGCGGTTGCGGCTTGCCGGCGGAGTCGCGCGCCAGCAGCGTATCGTAGACCATGTAGCCGTAGTTGCGCAGGATATAGGCCGTGGAGATCACCGGATCGACCGCGCGCAGCGGGGCGTGCATCACCGCGGTGATCGTCGTTTCCGCCTGAGCGGCAAAGCTGATCGACCCCAGACAAAGCGACAGAACCGTCGCTTTCACCAGAGTCGAGGGATTTCCGAGGGCAAGCATTCCACATCTCCTGATCATGGGGGGCGCAGCAATGACGATTGTCGCCAATCTATGATCGAACGTAGATCACGCCGTCTTGACCTCACAACGATAAATGTCCCGCGATCTGCCCGGCTACACCTGCGGATCCGCCTCACCCGCGAGGCCAAAAATAATTTCCTTATAAAACAATGGCAAACATGGCGATAGCTTGCTGCCTAATATATATGCGCCGTGCGGATTGGAGCGAAAACCAGCGCGAAACAGCGATTTCCGCTCCCGGTGGGGCGAACCGCAAAGCCCGGCAAGAGGGGCAGCCTCCTGCCGCGGCAGGGCACAGGGGAATCGGAATTCCGGTGCGTCGGCGCGCGATCCGCCGGGGCTCAATACCCGCGGCGGGCCTCGACGACACCGGGAAGCGGAGCGCCGGCGGCTTCGGCGCGCAGCACCTCGACCATGTGGCGCGCCAGCGCATCGGCACGGGTCTGGCAAGCGATATGCGGGGTGACGATGACGCGCGGATGGTGCCACAGCGGATCGCCCGCGGGCAGCGGCTCCGGTGCCGTCACGTCGAGGATCGCCCCCGCCAGATGCCCGCTGTCGAGCGCCGCGCGCAACGCCCCCGGATCGAGCTGCGCGCCCCGCCCGACATGAACGAGCGTCGCCCCCACCGGCAGCTTGGCGAAGAGCGCGGCATCCAGAATTCCCTCCGTCTCGGGCGTCAGCGGCAGCAGGCACACCAGGATATCGCTTTCGGCCAAAATCGCGTCGAGGCCCTCGTCGCCGGCATGACAGCGCACGCCCGCGATCTCGCGCGGGCTGCGACTCCAGCCAGAGAGCGCGAAGCCGAAGGGCGCGAGCGCGTCGAGCACCGCCTGACCGAGCTGACCGAGGCCCAGAACACCCACCCGCCGTTCCGCCGCCAGATGCACCGGCAGCGGCGCCCAGACCTCGGCGCGCTGCTGGCCGAGGTAAGCCGGCAGATCGCGATGCGCCGCCAGAACGCTCATGCAGACGTAATCGCGCATCATCGACGCGAGCCCCGGATCGACCAGCCGCACCAGCCGCACATCTTCGGGGAAGGTGCGGACGTCGAACTGATCCACCCCGGCACCGAGCGAGAACACGATCTTCAGGTTCGGAAAGCGGTCGAACATCCCCGCAATCGCCTGCCAGGTCACGAGATACCGGACCTCGGGGCCCTCGACCGCATCGAGCCCGATCTTCACCGGCAGATCCGGAAAGACCCCGGCCAGCGCGGCGGCGACCACTTCGCCGCGCGCGGCATCGGAATTGAACAGAACGGTCATCGGGCCTCTCAAAGCGTTGCGGCGCGGGAAACGACGGCGCGCACGAAGGCCGTGCCTGCCGCCAGCTCGTCGCGGGTGATGTATTCGTCGGGTTTGTGGGCGCGCGCGATGTCGCCCGGCCCGCAGATGATCGAGGGGATGCCGGCGCGCTCGAACAGACCTGCCTCGGTGCCGAAGCTGACCGCGGCGACGGAAGGCTTGCCCGCCGCCCTCTCGACCAGCGCGGCGAGCGGATGATCCGCCGCCAGCGCCATCGCCGGATAGGTCGAGCGGATCGCGTGCGACACGTCATAGCCCTTCGCCCGCAGCCCCGCGAGCCGATCGAGCACCGGAGCGAGCAGACCTTCCGGATCGACGCCCGGAATGGCGCGGACCTCGATCTCCATCGCGGCGCGGTCGGGGATGATGTTGACTGCCTCGCCGCCCGAGAACACACCGGCCTGCATCGTCGACCAGGCGGGCGCGAAATCGCCGGCCTTCGGCCCGTGCTCCAGCGCGCCCGCGGTCTCGATCACGCTGTTGAGAACCTCGGCCATGCCATGGATCGCGTTCAGCCCGAGGTCGGGGCGCGAGGAATGCCCGGTGCGGCCGCGCACCTCGACGCCGAGCGCGGCCTTGCCCTTGTGGCCGCGGATCGGCTCAAGGCAGGTCGGCTCGCCGATCACCGCGCCCCAGGGACGCGCGCACAGACTGTCGAGCCGCGCGATCAGCGCGGGCACGCCCAGACAGCCCAGTTCCTCGTCATAGGAGAAGGCGACATGGACCGGGCGTTCGGGCGAGAGCGCGGTGAATTCGGGCGCGACGGCGAGGACGCAGGCCAGAAAGCCCAGCATGTCCGAGCTGCCGCGCCCGTAAAGCCGGCCGTCGCGTTCGGTCAGCGTGAACGGATCCGAGGCCCAGTCGGCGGCGCGCGCGGGCACCACATCCATGTGGCCGGACAGGATGATCCCCTCGCGCTCGCGCGGGCCGAAGGTGGCGAAGACGTCGAAACGGTCGCCCTCGGGGCCTTCGATCAGCGTGACCTCGGCGCCGGCTGCGCGCAGCATATCGGCCGCCCAGCCGGAAACCGGCGCGTTGGGCGAGCCCGCCACCGGCGCGAAACCCACCAGTTTCGCCAGATTGTCTTCGGCTGTCATCCTGCGTTCCTTTCGCGCCGGCTGCGCCCGGCGCCCTGCCTGCCAGAGCCGTGCTGATCTGCCTGCCCCCGGTTTATCTGTTCCGCCGCCGCACGATCTGCCTTTGTGCCCGGCCGGTTCGCGACAATCGTCTGCCTCGGGCCGCGAAACGGCAAGAGCCCCCGCCGGCAAAATCCGCACGATGGCCGCACGGCCACGTTGCGCCGCAGCCGCCACATCGGTATACCATTCGTATTCCAATTTTCAATGGCGTTCCCGCCGCCCCACGGAGGCCCCATGCGCACCCTGGATCTCAACTGCGACATCGGCGAGAGCTTCGGCGCCTGGAGCGTCGGCGAGGACGCCGCGATGCTCGATCTGGTCAGCACGGCGAATATCGCCTGCGGCTTCCATGCCGGCGATCCGATGGTGATGCGCGACACGATCCGTCTGGCGCGCGAGCGCGGCGTCAGCATCGGCGCGCATCCCTCGTTCTTCGACCGCTTCGGCTTCGGCCGGCGCCGGATCAGCGGCGAGCCGCCCGAGGATCTGGAGGCCCAGCTGATCTATCAGATCGTCGCGATGCAGGGCATGGCCGAGGTCTACGGTCACAAGATGACCCATGTGAAGACACACGGTGCGCTCGGCAACATGGCGGCGGTGGACCCGGACCTCGCCCGCGTCTGCGCCCGCGCCGTGGCGGCGGTCGACCGCTCGCTCGTCTATGTCTCGCTGCCCTATTCCGAGACCTATGCCGCCGCCGAGGCCGCGGGCCTCACCGTCGCGTGCGAGATCTATGCCGACCGCACCTATACCGACAAGGGCGAGCTGACCCCGCGCAGCCAGCCGGGCGCGGTGATCCACGATCCGGCGCAAAGCCTCGATCAGGTGCTCGAAATGGTGCTGAACGGCCATATCCCGACCACCGGCGGCAAGCGTCTGCCGGTGGACCCCGCGACGCTGTGCGTGCATGGCGACACCCCGGGCGCGGTCGGGATCACGCGCAACCTGCGCGGCGCGCTCGAGGCCGAGGGGATCGTCATCGCCCCCTTCGCCCGCGGCTGAGCGGAGGAGGCATCATGGCTGACCTCAGGATCGTTTCCCCGGGCCTGATGATGACGGTTCAGGATCTGGGCCGCACCGGGTTGCTGAGCAACGGCGTGTCGGGCTCGGGCGCGATGGACCCCGAGGCGTTGCAGATCGCGAATGCGCTGGTCGGCAATGCGCCGGGGGCGGCGGCGCTCGAATTCGCGCATATGGGCGGCAGTTTCACCGCGACCGCGGAGTGCCTCGTCGCGGTCTGCGCCGCGGCCCCGGGGCTGAGCATCGCCGGCAAGCCCGCCGCGCCCTGGCAAAGCCACCGGCTGCGCGCGGGCGAGACCGTCACCGTCGGCGCGACGCCCGGCACGGTGTGGGGCTATGTCGCAATCTCGGGCGGGATCGCGACGCCCGCCGTTCTCGGCTCGCGCGCGACGCATCTGCGCAGCGGGATCGGCGGTCTCGACGGGCGCAGCCTGCAGGCGGGCGATGTGCTGCCTCTGGGCACGCCCGGGGATCTGCGCCCGCGCCGGTTGCGCAATCCCTGGCGGGTGCGCTCGGGCGCCATAGACGTGGTGATGGGGCCGCAGGCCGATGCCTTCACCCCCGAGATGCAGCACCGCTTCCTGAGCGCGACTTTCACCGTCAGCGCGAAACGCGACCGGATGGCGATGATCCTCGACGGCCCGGCGATCGAGGCGGCGGCGGGCCATGACATCGTGTCGGACGGCACGCTGCGCGGCTCGGTCCAGGTGCCGGGATCGGGCCATCCGATGGTGCTGATGGCCGACCGGCAGACGACGGGGGGCTATCCGAAGATCGCCACCGTGGTCTCGACCGACCTCGCGCGGCTGGCGCAGCTCGCGACGGGGCAGCGCTTCCGCTTCCGCGCGCTGAACCAGGAGCGCGCCGAGGACAAGGCCATCGCCGCGCGCCGCGCCCTCGCCGATGCGCTGGCCGAGATCGCCCGAGAGGAACCGATGACGGCATGAGCCCGCGCGGCTCTGCCTCTCGCAGACTGGAGTTCAGGAAGAATGCCCCGTTGTCTCATCGTGCAGCCGATGCACAAGGCCGCCCTCGACATGCTGGCCGACGCCGGTGTCGAGGCGGTGATCTGCCCCGACACCCTGCCCGAAACCGTGGCGCGGCTGGCCGCGGGCGTCGATGCGGTCATCACCCGCGATGCCGGTTTCGGTGCCGCGGCGATGCGGGCCGCCGGCCCCTCGCTGCGGGTGGTGGTGGCCCATGGCGCGGGCCACGACGCCATCGACAAGGCCGCCGCGACCGAACTGGGCATTCTGGTGTGCAACACGCCCGGAGCGAATGCGCGCTCGGTGATGGAGCTGACGCTCGGCCTCGCCATCGCGGCGGCGCGCAAGATCCCGGCGGCCGACCGGGCCGAACGCGGCGGCGAGGCCGGGTTTCGCGCCCGCGCCGTGACCGCGGAGCTTTCGGGCAAGACCGCGCTGGTCGTCGGCTGGGGCCATATCGGACAGGGCGTCGGGCGGATGCTGCACGACGCCTTCGGGATGGAGATCCTCGTCCATTCGCCGAGGGCGCGCGATACCGGCGGTTTCGAGCGCGTCGCGACGCTGGCCGACGGGCTTTCGCGCGCCGATCTGATCACGCTCCACACCCCGATGCGGCCCGAGACCGAAGGGCTGATCGGCGCGGCCATCCTCGCCGCCTGCAAGCCGGGCGCGATCCTCGTCAACACCGCCCGCGCCGGGCTGGTCGACGAGGCGGCGCTCGCCCGCGCGCTCGCCTCTGGCCGGATCGGGGCGGCGGCGCTCGACGTCTACAGCCCCGGAGCGCCGCAGGGGCCGCTCGGGCGGTTCGAGCAGGTGATCTTCACCCCGCATCTCGGAGGCTCCACCCCCGAGGCGATGATCCGCGTCGGTCAGGGCAGCGTCGCGCATGTCCTCGACGCACTGTCGGGCAAGCGCCCGGCGACGGCACAGAACGACCCGAAGGGATGGAACCGATGAAAGACGTGATCGCCGAGACGATCGACGCGATCCTGAGCGAGGTGAACGCCATTTCGCTGCCCGGTCCGGGCTATACCCGGCCCTCTTACAGCCCGCTCGAATCCGAGGCGCATCGGGTGATCGAACGCCGGGCCGGGGCGCTCGGGCTGACGGTCAGCCGCGATGCGGGCATGAACCTCTTCGCGCGCCTGCCCGGACGCGACCGCACGGCGCCCGCGCTGTTCGTCGGATCGCATCTCGACACCGTGCCGATGGGTGGTGCCTATGACGGCGCGGCGGGCGTCGCGGGCGCGATGGCGCTGGCCGCGGCCTTCGTCGAGAGGGGCGAGACACCCCCCGTCGATCTCGTCGTCACCGTCACCCGCGCCGAGGAAAGCACCTGGTTTCCGGTGTCCTACATCGGCTCGCGCGCGGCGCTTGCCCGGCTGAAGCCCGAGGAGTTCGAAGCCCGCCGCTCCGACACCGGCCGGACCCTGGCCGAGCATATGCGCGACGAGGGCGGCGACCCCGAGGCGGTGTTGCGCGGCCCCGGCCTGGCCCCGGCGCAATTCGTCGAGATACATATCGAGCAGGGTCCGATCCTCGACACCGCGGGCGAGCCCTTCGCCCTCGTCGAGGCGATCCGCGGCGGGGTGCGCTATCGCAACGCGCAGATTCACGGGGTCTGGGCGCATTCGGGCGGGGCACCGCGCGAGGGCCGCGCCGATGCGGTCTTCGCCTTCGCCGATCTGGTGACCGCCATGGACCGGATCTGGGGAGGGGAGCTGTCCTCGGGCCGCGATCTCGCGGTGACCTTCGGCCGCGTCGATGCCGCCTCCGGGGAACATGCCTTCGCCAAGGTGCCGGGCGAGCTCGGTTTCTGCGTCGACATGCGCAGCAACGACGATGCCGAACTCGACCGCGCGCTCTCGCTGTTTCACGAGGCCTGCGAGACCGTGGCCCGTGCCCGCGGCGTGCACTTCGATCTCGGCGCGCTGTCGCGCAGCCGGCCGGCCGTGCTGTCCGAAGGTCTGATCGGGCGCATCGCCGAGGGGGCGGCGCGTCTCGGCATGGGCCCGCGGCTGATGGTCTCGGGCGGCGGTCACGACACCGCGGCGTTCCGTCAGGCGGGCTGGGAAGCGATGATGGTGTTCATCCGCAACTGGGACGGCAGCCACAACCCGCGCGAGGGGATGAATCCCGCCGATCTGGCCGAAGCGGTGCGCGCCCTCGCCGCGAGCTGGGGCGATCCGCAGGGACGCGCCTGACGGCGCGCCCCCGGGGCGGCCGGGATCAGATCCCGGCGATCTTGCCGCCATCGCAGCGCAGCTTACTGCCGGTGACGTAAGAGGCCTGCGCGCTGCACAGGAAGGCAGCGACTGCGGCGAATTCCTCGACCGTGCCATAGCGGCGCATCGGGATCGTCGCGCGCGAGGCGGCGCGCACCGCCTCGATCTCCGTGCCGGTCTTCTGTGCCCGCGCGGCGTCGAGCTGATCGACCCGGTCGGTGTGGATGCGTCCGGGCAGCAGCAGGTTGCAGGTCACGCCCTCGGCCGCGACCTCGGTGGCCAGCGTCTTGTTCCAGCCGACCAGCGCCGCGCGCAGCGTGTTCGACAGCGCGAGATTGGCGATCGGCTCCTCGACGCCGGAAGAGGCGAGCGTCAGCACCCGGCCCCAACCGCGCGCGCACATCGCGGGCAGCAACAGCCGGGTGATCTCGGTCACCGGGGCGAGCATCGAGCGCGCGGCCTCGATCAGCACATCGGCCGACATGTCGCGCGCCGCACCGGGCCGCGGCCCGCCGGTGTTGTTGACCAGAATATCGACCCGGCCGAGCCGTTCGACAGCCTCGGCCGCGAGCTTCGGCGCGAAATCCGCGGCCGAAAGATCGGCCGTCACCCAGTCGGCCCGCCCCTGCCCGCGCGCGGCGATCGCGGCCGCCGCAGCCCCGAGCGCCGCCGCGTCGCGGCCCGAGAGCAGCACATCCGCCCCCTCCGCCGCCAGCGCCTGCGCCACCCCGAGCCCGAGCCCCTTCGACGAGGCCAGCACCAGCGCCTTGCGTCCCTTCAGTCCGAAATCCATCTCACATTCCCTTCGTCTTCGCCCCGGTGCGCGCGATCAGCCGGTCGAGTTCGGCGATATCCGTCGCCGTCAGCTTCGGCCCCGGCGCCCGGGTATCGGCACAGGCGATCGCACCGCGCCGCATCAGCGTATATTTGCGCACCGCAAGCCCCCAGCCCGGCTGTTGCTCGTGGCGCAGGATCGGCAGGTAGCGGTCGAACAGATCCTCGGCCGCGTCGGGCTGACCGGCGCGGAACAGCCGCACCGTCCCGACCAGCGCCTCGGGGAAGGCGAAGCCGGTCATCGCGCCATCCGCACCGCGGGCCAGTTCCTGCGGCAAGTAAAGCCCGCCGTTGCCGGTGAGGATCGACAGCCGCTTCACCCCGCCCTCGGCCTCCTCGGCCCGCAGCGTGGAGATCTTGTTCAACCCCGGGCAATCCTCGTGCTTGAGCATGACGATCTGGTCGAGGTCTTGCGACAGCCGCCGGATCAGCGCGGGCGAGACCGGCACGTTGGTCGATTGCGGAAAGTCCTGAAACACCACCGGCGCCTCCGGCCCGAGGGCACGGCAGGCGGCGTGGAAGAAGCTCTCCACCCGGTCCTCGCGCGCAGGGCCTGCGGAGGGCGCGATCATCAGCCCCGCCGCCCCCTTGTCGAGCGCGTAGTTCCCTAGATCGGCAAGGTTCGCGATCCCGGCATCCGACACGCCGACCACCACCGGCAGATCGGTGCGCGCCAGAACCCGGTCGATGACGGCGTGGCGCTCCTCGATGGTCAGCTTGTTCGCCTCGCCCATCATGCCGAGGATGGTCAGCCCGGTGACGCCGGCCGCCGCGTAGAAATCGACCAGCCGGTCGATGCTGGCGAAATCCACCGCGCCCGACGCATCGAAAGGCGTCGCCGCGATGATGAAGACGCCCGAGGTGTGACGGTCGATCATCGGTGTTTCCTCACTTCGCGAACAGGCCGTCGAAATCCTTGAACCCCTTGATCTCGATGGGGTTCCCCGACGGGTCGAAGAAGAACATCGTGCGCTGTTCGCCGGGCTGGCCGGCGAAGCGGATCACCGGCGGAATGTCGAAGGCGACGCCCTTCGCCTCCAGCCGCGCCGCAAGCGCCAGCCAGTCGTCGAGGCCGAGCACCGCGCCCAGATGCGGCATCATCACCATGTGATCGCCGACCTTGCCGGTGCGGGTGGTCTCGAAGGGCTTGCCCAGATGCATCGACAGCTGATGGCCGAAGAAGTCGAAATCGACCCAGGTCTCGGTCGAGCGGCCTTCCTCGCAGCCGAGGACATCGCCGTAGAAGCGGCGCGTCTGGTCGAGGTCGGTGACGTGGAAGGCAAGGTGGAACACGGATTTCATGGCAACTCCGGCAGTCGGGGGAGATTTCTGTTGGGTCCGGCGTAGCGAAACCGTAGAGAAAGGAAAAACGAGAAATTTCGTCTCTGAGAAACAGGAAAACTTGTGGACACGCGTTTTCTCGAAAGCCTGATCGCGGTGGCGGAGCAAGGCTCCATCGTCGCGGCGGCCCGCGCGCAGGGGCTGACCCCGGCCGCGGTCAGCCAGCGCATCCAGGTGCTGGAGCGCGACCTCGGCGCCGCTTTGCTCACGCGCCGCGCGAATGCCGCGCTGCCGACGCGGGCGTGCCGCGATCTGCTGCCGGCGATGCGGCAACTGGTGGCGCAGGCGCGCGCTCTCGAACTCGAAGCGCGGCCCGACACGGCGGCGGGGATCTTCCGGCTCGGCGCGATCTCGACGGTGCTGACGGCTTTCGTGCCGGATCTGCTGCACCGGCTGCATGCCGCGGCGCCCGCGCTTGAGCTGCGCATCGAACCGGGCAGTTCCGCCGCGCTGTACGAGGCGCTGACGCAGGGCGCGCTCGATGCCGCGCTGATCGTCGAGCCGCCCTTCGCGCTGCCCCCGGATCTGGTTTCGCTCACCTTGCGGCGCGAGCCGCTGCGACTGCTCGCGCCCGAGGGTCTGGCGGGGCACGATGTCGCCGGGGTCTTCGCCGCGCTGCCGCTGATCGCCTACGATCCGCGCTCCTGGGGCGGGCAGATCGCCGGGCGCTATCTGAGCGACCATGCCATCGCGCCCGAAACGCTGTGCGAGCTCGATGCGCTCGAAGCGATCTCGAAGCTGGTCGCACGCGGCATCGGCGCGGCGCTGGTGCCGGACTGGGCCGAACTCGGCGCCAGCCGGGCGCTGCCGGACGGCGATCTCTATGCCCGCAAGATCGTGGCCGTGGCGCCGCGCCTGCCCGCCCGGCCGGCCTGTCTGCGCGCGTTCCGCACGGCGCTGCACGCAGTGTGGCCCGACATCGTGGACGGCCTGCCTCCCCCGATTCCCGCTTTCTCCCGGGCCGGGCCGCCTGCCCGATAGCCATCACCCGCCCATAAAACGCCCGGAACCGACCGGGACAGATCAAAATCCGGGCAATACGACGGGGCGATCCGCTTCCGCGCCGAACATGGCCTTCCGGATGAATACTATTGGTATACCAAAAGAGGAGACGTCCAACACGGGGATCCGCAATGAAGATGAAATCCGCCGCGGCGCTGGCCGCTGCCTGCACTCTTGCCCTCACCGTCACCGCCGCCGAGGCAAAGACGACCTGGGACATGTCCCTTGCCTGGCCCGAGGGCAACTTCCACACGAAAGACGCCCATGACTTCGCCAAGGCGGTCAGCGACGCGACCGGCGGCGAGGTCGAGATCACGGTCCAGTCGGGCGGTGCGCTCGGCATCAAGGGACCGGAGGCGATGGCCGCCGTGCGCGACGGCATCGTGCCGATCGCCGATGTGCTGCTGAATCAGCAGGTCGGCGAGGCGCCCATCCTCGGCATCGAGAGCCTGCCTTACCTCGCGCCGACGCTGCCCGACCTCGCCCTGCTGCACAAGTTCTTCCGCCCCGCCGTCGACGAGGTGGCCGCGAAGATGAACCAGAAAGTGCTGTATGTCGTGCCCTGGCCCGGGCAGGCGGTCTACTCGCCGAACCGGATCGACACGCTCGACGATCTGAAGGGGCTGAGTATCCGCGTCGTCGATGCGAATGGCAGCAATTTCTTCAAGGCACTCGGCGCCACCCCGGTGCAGATGCCCTGGGGCGAAGTGGTCCCGGCGCTCGCCGCGGGCACGATCAAGGGCGTGACCACCTCGTCCTCCTCGGGCGTCGACGGTGCGTTCTGGCAGTTCACCAAGCACATGACCCGGTTCAACTGGCAGTCGTCCTCGGATGCGGTCAGCGTCAACCTCGATGCCTGGAACGAACTGTCGCCGGAGAACCAGAAGGCCATCGAAGCCGTCGCCAAGAAGATGGAAGCGCAGTTCTGGGTCAACAGCGCCAAAGAGGACACCCGTCAGCTTGCCAAGCTGAAGGACAACGGCATCGAGATCGCCGACCCCTCGCCCGAACTGCGCGCCGCGCTGCTTGAGAAGGCGAAGCCGCTGTGGGCCGATTTCGAGGCCAAGGTTCCCGCCGCGAAGCCGGTGATCGACGATTACCTGCTGTTGCTGAAGTGACCCCCCCGGGCGGCACCGCCGCCCGAAGCGCCCCCGGGCGGGCCCCGTCGCGGCCCGCCCTCTCCCCCCATTGCGCCCGTCGGAGACCCCGGATGACAGATCACAAGCAAGACTTCGGCCAGATATTCGGCCCGGCCATCGGGCTCATCGACCGGCTGACCGGGTGGGGCAGCCTGCTGTCGGCGCTGTGCCTCCTCGGCATTCTCGTTCTGATGATGATGGAAATCGTCGCGCGCAACCTGTTCGACAGCTCGTTCGACTTCACCTGGGACATCGCGGGCTACCTGATGGGCGCCTGCTTCACGCTGGCGCTGGCGGGCGCGATGAAGAACGGGCTGCATGTGCGGGTGACCGCGCTTCTGGACGCGCTGCCCGCACGTGCAGCGCATCTGATCGAGGTGGCCGCCTGCCTCGTCGCGGTGGCGATCTGTGCGGTGATCGCCACCGCATTCGTCCAGCTCGCCTGGCTGTCATGGACGCGCGACACCACATCGGCGACGGCGATCCGCGTGCCGCTGGTCTATCCGCAGGCGGTGCTGGCAACCGGCACCGTGCTGATGACGCTGCAGTGCATCGCCCAGGCCCTGCGCCTGTTGCGCGGCGAGCGGCTGAGCGTCGCCGAAGCGATCGAATGAGGCCCCGGACATGAGCAAAGTCGTCTTTTCCCTGTTCGGCCTTCTGGCACTGTTTCTGGCCGGCGGGATATGGATCGGGCTCGGGCTCGTCGGCACCGGCGGCCTGCTGATCGAGATGTTCCGCCCCAACATGCCGGTCCTGAAACTGATCGCGCAGCAAAGCTGGAACACCCTGTCCTCGGCCGAACTTCTGGCACTGCCGCTGTTCATCCTGATGGCCGAGATCCTGTTCTGCACCCGCATCTCCGAAGCGCTGATGAGCGGGCTCGCCCCCTGGCTCGGGCGGGTGCCGGGGCGGCTTGGCCATGTGACGGTGCTCGGCTGCACGATCTTCGCCTCGGTGTGCGGATCGTCGGCCGCGACCACCGCGACGGTCGGCCGCATCACCGCGAAAGAACTGATTTCCAAGGGCTATGACCGGCGCCTCGTCGAGGGCAGCCTGGCCGGGGCGGGCACGCTCGGCTTTCTGATCCCGCCGTCGACCATCATGATCATCTATGGTGTGATGGCCCAGCAGTCGGTGTTGCAGCTGTTCGCCGCGGGCGTTGTGCCGGGGCTGCTGCTCGCACTGTCCTACATGGGATATATCGCCATCCGCTCGGCCCTGCACCCGGAGCTGGTGGGCGCGCCCCCGCCGCGCACCAGCCTGCGCGAGAAGCTCGTGGCGCTGAAGGATCTCGGGCCGCTGCTGATCCTGATCCTCGGGGTGATCGGTTCGATGTATGGCGGGCTGGCGACGCCGACCGAGGCGGCGGCGGTCGGGGTCACCGTCTCGATCCTGATCGGGGTGGGACAGCGCACGCTGAACCTGCGCATCCTGCTGCAGGCCGCGAAACAGGCAGCCGAGAACTGCGCGATGATCGGGCTGATCATGATCGGCGCCTCGTTCCTGTCGACGACGCTCGGCTATCTCGGGATCCCGCGCTACATCGCGCAGGAAATCCAGGGCTGGGGCATGTCGGATTTCATGCTGATCGTGGTGTTGCTGATCTTCTACATCCTGCTCGGGACGGTGATGGAGGGGCTCGGTATCATCGTGATGACGCTGCCGATCACCCTGCCGCTGGTGACCGCGGCGGGCTACGATCCGATCTGGTTCGGCATCTTTCTGGTGATCGTGGTCGAACTCGCGCAGATCACCCCGCCCGTGGGCTTCAACCTGACGGTGATCCAGCGGCTGACCGGCGACAGCATCGCCCAGATCGTGCGCGCGACGTTGCCGTTCTTCTTCATCACCACGGCCTTCGTGCTGGTGCTGGCAGTCTTCCCGGGAATCGTCAGCTTCCTGCCGAACCTGCTCTACCGCTGAGGACTGCCCCGGTGCCCCCCGCAGGGTGCGCCGGCATCTCACTGAAACGAAACGAAAATGCACCCCACCATCCTTCCTGCCGGCGACAGCGCCTTCGTCTTCCAGCTCGGCACCGAGGTCTCGTCCGGGATCAACGACCGGATCATCGCGCTCGCCGAGGCCATCGCCGCCGCCGCCCCGGAGGGGCTCATCGAGCTGGTGCCGACCTATCGCTCGCTGATGGTGTGCTACGATCCCGTCAGGGTGCGCGGCCGGGATCTGGCCGCGCAGGTCTGCGGGATCTACGAGGCCCTCGGCCCGGTCGGGGCCGCCACCCGCCGCATCACCGTGCCCTGCGTCTATGGCGGGCCGGTCGGGCAGGACCTCGACGAGCTGGCCGAGATGAAGGGGCTGACCCCGGCCGAGGTCATCGCGCTGCATTCCGGGGCGGATTACCGCGTCTACATGATCGGCTTCGCGCCCGGCTTCGCCTATCTGGGCGGGTTGCCCGAGAAACTGCACACCCCGCGCCTCAAGGTGCCGCGCCAGCATATCCCGGCCGGTGCGCTCGGCATCGGCGGGCAGCAGGCCAGCATCAGCTCGGTCGCGGGGCCGTCCGGGTGGCGGTTCCTCGGCTGGACGCCGGTGCGCGCCTTCGCCCCCGAAAGCGCCACGCCCTTCCTGTTCCGCGCCGGCGACCGGATCCGGTTTCGCGCCGTCGAACAGAAGGAAGCCGACGAGATGCTGAAGCGCCAGGCTGCGGGCGAAAGCATCGTCGACATCGAACTGCCGCAATAGGAAGGCGAGAGATATGGATCCGTTTCAGAGCGACCCGCTGCGGGGAACCGAAGCCGTCTTCCCCGAAGCCGAATTCGCGACCCGCATCGCGCGCCTGCAGACCCGCATCGCGCCGCTTGGTGTCGACGCGCTGCTGCTGACCGGGCCCGAGAACATCTTCTGGGCGACCGGACGCCAGACCGCGGGCTATTTCGCCTTTCAGGCACTGATCGTGCCCCTGAGCGGCGATCCCGTGCTGCTGGTACGTCAGCTCGAGACCACCGGCGCGCGCACCGCGACCTGGCTTCGCGACATCCGCGCCTGGCAGGACGGCACAGATCCGGCGGCGGCGCTCGGATCGCTGGTGCGCGAGTTGGGGCTGAAACGCGTAGCGATCGAGCGCACCGGCTGGTTCATCCCGATGGACTTCGCCGAGCGCCTCGGCACGGCCCTGAAAGGTGTCGCGCTGAGCGACGGATCGGGGATCGTCGAGGGCCTGCGCATGGTGAAATCCCCGGCGGAACTTGCCGCGATCCGCACCGCGGCGGGCTATGCCGAGGCGGCGATGGCGGCCGCCCTCGACGCCACGCGCGAGGGCGCGAGCGAGAACGACATCGCCGCGCGGATGATCGGCACCGCCGTTGCTGCCGGCTCCGAAGCCTGGGCGATGGAGCCGCTGATTTCCTCCGGCCCGCGCTCGGGCATTCCGCACGCGACCTGGCGTCGGCGCAGGCTCGAAGCGGGCGACGGCGTGTTTCTGGAACTCGCCACCAGCCACGACCGCTATCACGCCGCGCTGATGCGCAGCGCCTGGATCGGCACCCCGCCCGCCGAGGCGCGCGAGATGATGGACGTGGCGTTGCGCGCGCTCGATGCGGCGCTCGGCGCGATGAAACCGGGGGTGCCCTGCGCCCTGCCGCACGAGGCGGCGCAAAGGATCGTCGACGACGCCGGCCAGACCGAGGCGTTCCGCAAGCGCATCGGCTATTCGATGGGCGCGGCCTTCGCCCCCGACTGGGGCGAGGGGGCGTTCCTGTCGCTGTTCACCGGAGTGAAAACGCTCCTCGAACCCGGGATGGTGTTTCACCTGCCGATGACGCTGCGCCGCTACGGGGCGTTCACCGTGGGTGCCTCGGAAACCGTGATCGTCACTGAAACCGGGATCGAGACGCTGTCGTCGCTGCCGCGCAGCATGATGCTGCGCTGACGTTGCGCTTGCGTGCGCCCGCTTATATTGGAACACCGTTACATTATCGGACACGAACGCCCGGCCCGCGCGCGCGCATATTCATCTTCCGGGCCGGCCCGCAGACGACGGACGGCCCTATTCGCCCCGATCCCAGTGAGGAGGACAGCGATGCTGCAACCGCAGGACAAACGCCTGGCCCTGCAGGCCTACGAGCAGATCCTCGACCTGATCCAGAGCAAACGCGCCCAGCCCGGCGAGATCGTGACCGAGAGGCGGCTGGCCGAGATGCTCGACATGTCGCGCACCCCGATCCGCGACGCGCTGCTGATGCTCGAGGGCGAGGGGCTGCTGATCCGGCGCGGCACCCGCGGCCTTCAGGTCAAGCAGATCCGCATCGAGGATTTCATGGATGCGCTGCAGATCCGCTCGTTGCTGGAACCGGCGATGGCGCGCATGGCGGCCGGGAGGATCCCGGCGGGTGATCTCGACAGCCTGCGCAACCAGTTGCAGACGCTCGCCGCGGGCGGCGAAAACGACCGCATGTCGGTGCGCGAGGTCGATGAACGGCTGCACGAGATGATCGCCCGCGCTGCCGGCAACCCGCAGCTCGAACAGATCATCCGCACGGTCCGCCGACAGACCCAGATGTTCGATCTGCGCTCGATGCCGGAACGTCTGGGCGACACCTGCGCCGAACATATCGCCATCGTCGACGCCATCGCCTCGGGCAATGCCGAGGCCAGCGCCAAGGCCATGGCCGACCATCTGAGCGCGGTGCGCCGCGCCATCGTCGCGCGTCTTACCGGGGGCTGATCACCAGCCGGTCCGGGGCGCGCGCGCGCGAAGCCTGTCAGCGCGCGGTATAGCCGCCGTCGACCAGATGATAGCTGCCGGTGATGAAGCTTGCCCGATCCGACAGAAGGAAGGTCACCAGCCCGGCGACCTCATCGGCCCGGCCCAGCCGGCCGACCGGATGCAGCCCCGTCAGAGCGTCATACTGCTCGCGCGACATCTGGCTGAGCAACGGCGTATCGATGAACCCCGGAGCGACGCAGTTCACCCGGATGCCCTTCGTGGCATAATCGAGGGCCGCGGTCCTGGTCATGCCAACCACCGCATGTTTCGCCGCCACATATCCCACCGTGCCGTTGAAACCGACCGAGCCGAGGATCGAGGCCATGTTGACCACCGCTCCGCCGCCGGAAGCCAGCAGCGCCGGAATGCCGAAATGCAGCCCGTAGAACACTGCATTCAGATTGACGTCGATCACCCGCTTCCAGCTGTCGACCGGATAGTCCGCGACCGGCGCGTTCGACCCGCCGATCCCGGCATTGTTGACCAGCAGATGCAGCCCGCCGAGGCTCATGGCACGAGCGACCGCCGCCTCGACCGCCGCCGGGTCGGAAACGTCGCCGACCGAGACCTCTGCCTTGCCGCCCCGGGACACGATGCCATCGGCGACCGACTGCGCGGCCTCCTCGTGAAGGTCCGCGCAAACGACATGAGCGCCCGAAGCGGCAAGCTCGGCGGCGATGGCGGCCCCAAGACCGGATCCGGCGCCGGTCACCAGCGCGATCTTTCCGTCAAATCGGATATCCATCAATTCCTCCTGCCTGTCGCGGCGATGCCGGCGGGAGGCCGGCACGGACCCGCGGTCGTCGCGGAAAGCCTAGAAGCCCGGACCGGGGCGGTCGACAGAAATCGCCGGCGCAGACCGGCCTCAGGCGACAAGCTGCCTGCGGCCGGCCTTGCGCCGCGATCGTCAGCGCTCGCCGCGGACATAGGCCTCGCCAAGTGCTGCGGGCAGGCGCGCACCGCGACCGGCGACCAGCAGCACCGCCATCACCGCGGCGAAGGGCAGCATCTGGATGATGTCGGTGGGCACGTCGACGCCTGCCAGCTGCAACGCCGTGGTGGCCGACAGGCAGGCGCCGAAGACCAGCGCGCCGCCCATCACCCAGCTGGGCCGGCCACGCGCCAGCATCGCCAGCACGATGCCGATATAGCCGTTGCCATGCGTCATGAAGGGCACGAACACTCCCGCCCCGACGATCGCCATGAACGCCCCGCCAAGCCCGACGAGCGTGCCGGTGATCAGAACCGCCACCGTGCGGATGCGCAGCACGCTGACCCCCGCGGTATCGAGCGCCGCCGGCTTGTCGCCCGCCGCCTGCAGCATCAGCCCGAGCTGCGTGCGCCGGAACAGTCCCACGATGAGCGGCACCAGCAGAAACGCCACATAGACCACCGGCTCGCGCACGAACAGCGCCGGCCCGAGAACCGGGATCTGCGACAGCCCAGGGATCGCCAGCTTGTCCATCACCGGCAACCGCGGATACAGCCGCGAGAACTGCTCGTAATGCAGCAGCGCCGTCACCCCCCCCGCCCCGACCGTCAGCGCGATGCCGACGACGATCTGATTGAGCCCGAGCCGCACGCAAAACAGCGCCATCAGCGCACCGACCGCCATGCCTCCGAGGCCGC
>NZ_JFZB01000013.1 GCF_000740785.1 Paenirhodobacter enshiensis
ACGACGATCTGATTGAGCCCGAGCCGCACGCAAAACAGCGCCATCAGCGCACCGACCGCCATGCCTCCGAGGCCGCCGAACAGGAACCCGAGCCACAGGTTCCCCGTCGCCCAGGCGAACCAGAACCCCGCGAATGCCCCGCCCAGCATCATACCCTCGATGCCGATGTTCAGCACCCCGGCCTTTTCCGAGATCTGCTCGCCAAGCCCCGCAAGCAGCAATGGCACCGTCGCCGCGATCACCCCCGCGACCAGCGCCGTCAGGAACGCATCCGTGAACAATGTCGTCATCTCAGACCCCCTTCCCCGCGGCCCGGCGCCGCACCGCCCACCGCTCGCTGACCGCCAGCAGCACCAGCAACATCGCGATGGTCACCAGCGTGAAGTAATTCGGCACATCCAGCCGCCGCGCCGCGCTTTCCGATCCGATGCCGAGCGCCGAGAACAGGAACACGTAGGCAATGGCCGCATAGCCGTTGAACCGCGCCAGAAACACCAAAGGCACGATGGTATCGGCATAGCCCGGGTTCCAGTCGGCGCGCACATTGCCGTATTGACCGAGGATCGACACCGCCCCCGCCAGACCGCCAAGCCCGGCCGAGATCGCGAAAACCGCGACGGTCAGCTTCGGCACCGACAACCCGGCATGGGCCGCCGCCGCCGGGTTCGCGCCGACCACCCGCAGCTTCAGCCCGAAGGCCGTGCGCGTCATCATCAGATGCACCGCGACGATAACCACCAGGCCGATCACCAGACCGCTCGACACGTTCGTGCCGAACAGCCCCGGCAGGCGGTCGGCGACCGGCAGGGTGCGGGTCTGCGGCACCGTCGTCGCCGGATCGGCGAACGCCAGCTTCACCAGTGCCGAGGCCAGCGAAATTCCCAGAAAATTCATCATCAGCGTGGTGATGATCTCGTTGATCCCCTGCCAGGCACGCAAAATCGCCGGCAACAACCCCCACAGCGCACCGAACAGCATCGAGACCGCCATCGACAGCACCAGCGTCAGCCACACCGGCAGATGCTGCACCATCACGGGCGCCCAGGCCGCGACGAACACCGCCCCGAGCAGGAATTGCGCATCGCTGCCCAGATTCCACAGCCCGGCGCGGAACGCCACGATCAGACTCGCCGCCAGCAACAGCAACGGCCCCATCTGCGTCAGCGTCGCCTGCACCCCCGAAGGCGACAGCAAACCGCGCCGGAACACGTAGGTGTAATACTCGACCGGGTCGACCTTCATCGCCAGCAGCACCAGCCCCGACAGAACGAAGGCCCCGATCATCGGCCCGACCGACAGCGCCACCCCCTGAAGGGTGGATTTCAGCCGCGGCGACAGGCCGCCACGCGGGCTGTCCACGGTTTCCAGCGTCATGCGCGGTCTCCTTTCGTCTTGCGCAGGGTCGGGGCCCGGGCCTCCGGACGGCCCGCGGGCATCGTGTCGCGACCGGTCATGCCGCCACCCCGCTCATCAGTTCGCCGATCCGCTGGCGCGCGGCGCCGTCGTTCGGCACGATCCCGACGATCCGGCCTTGCGACATCACCGCGATGCGGTTCGACAGCTCCAGCAGCTCATCGAGCTCGGTCGAGATCACGATCGCCGCACAGCCCTTGTCCGCCGCCTCGCGGATGCGCCGGCGCGTCGCGGCGATATTGTTCAGATCGAGCCCGTAGGTCGGTTTCGCGAAGATCACCGCCCGCGCGCTGTCGGTCAGCTCGCGCGCCAGCAGCACCTTCTGAATGTTGCCGCCCGACAGCTTGCCCACCGGCGTGCGGATCGAGGGCGTGCGAATGTCGAACGCCTTCACCATCGCCCGGGCATTGTCGTCGATCCGGCGCGGGCGCTCGATCCCGTCTTGCCAGAACGGCGGCCGGCCGATCTGCTTCAGAAGAAGGTTGATCGCCACGGCGAAACTGCCCACCGTGCCCTCGCCCAGCCGGTCATCGGTCACGTAGCGCAGCCCCGCCCGGCGCCGCGCCCCGACATCGAGCCCCTCGATGAAAGCCCCGTCGAGCCGGATCCGCCCGCTGCTGATCGGGCGTTGCCCGGCCAGCGCCTCGGCCAGCTCCTTCTGGCCGTTGCCGTCGATCCCGGCGATGCCGAGGATCTCGCCCGCCGCGATCTTCAGATTGATCGCCGAGACCGGCACCGCCGCAGCCTCGACATGCAGCGCGAGACATTCGAGAACCACCGGCGCATCCGCCGCCACCGGCGGCGGCGCATCCGCCTTCTCCCGATCCCCCCGGGGACCGGCCGCGCCGAACATCAGGCTCACGATCCGGTCCGTGGCGCTTTGCGCATCGAGCGCGCGCAGCTCCTGCGGGGAGAGCCCCCCCACCTTGCGCCCGAGGCGCAGCACGCTCACCCGGTCACCATATTCGATGGCCTCGTTCAGCTTGTGGGTGATGAACACCACCGCCACACCCTCGGCCGCCAGCCGCCGCATCAGCGCCCCGAGGCGCGCCGCATCGCGTGGCGTCAGCATCGCCGTGGCCTCGTCCAGGATCAGGAATTTCGCCCCCCGCATCAGCGCGCGCACGATCTCGGCCTGCTGCCGCTCGCCGAGCGACAGGGTTTCCGTGAGCGCCGCGGGCGTCAGCGTCACCCCGATGCGCGCGGCCGTCTCGGCCATCTTCGCCGCGACCCCCTTGCGGTCGGGGCTTTGCCACCACCTGCCGCCGAGCGCGGCGTTCTCGGCCAGTGTCAGCGTCGGCACCAGCATCGAATGCTGGAACACCGTGCTGATCCCGAGATCGAGCGCGCGCTCGGGCGAGCTGAGCTGCACCGGTGCGCCATTGAGGAAAATCGTCCCCTCGTCGGGCTGTTGCAGCCCCGCCAGAATCCCGACCAGCGTCGACTTTCCCGCACCGTTTTCGCCAAGCAGAACATGGACTTCGCCCGGCCAGAACGCCATGTCGATGCGGTCGTTCGCGACAATGCCGGGATAGCGTTTCGTCACGCCGCTCAGCGCGACGAGCGGCGGCGGCGCTACCGCTGTGCCAACTGTCTCGGCCATCGGCCTCTCCTTCGATCCGGAAACCGGAGGGCCCCCGGGGGCCCTCCGGCAAATGGGCTCAGTTCTGCGTCACCAGCGCGTGCAC
>NZ_JFZB01000014.1 GCF_000740785.1 Paenirhodobacter enshiensis
AGCATGAGCAGATTTTCACTGGGTCGATACATATGCCTGCTTATGTCTGAGATTGAAATCGTCACCGATGGCGGCCGTCGGCGCCGTTGGTCTGCCACTGAAAAGCTACGGATTGTCGGGGAGACGTTGGACGATCGGTCCAGCATCTCAGTGGTCGCACGGCGCAATGGTGTTGCAGCGAACGTCCTTATCGTTGGCGCCGTCTCATGCTCGAAGGAGGGCGTGTCGCCGTGGTCGCAGACGACGACGCGACCAGCAACAAGGGTGTTCGCCAGATGGAAGACCGGATCCTGGCGCCCGTCAATCACAAGCGGGTCTACCGGATCATGCAAATCCACAACCTGCTGCTGGCCCGGAAATACCCCGAGCGGCCCGAGCACGAGCACGACGGCAAGGTCATCGTCATGCGCTCGAACCTGCGCCGGTGTTCGGACGGTTTCGAGTTCACCTGCTGGAACGGCGGCATCGTACGCGCCGCCTTCCTCATCGATGCCCACGACCGCGGGATCATCTCCTGACGTGCCGTGGTGAATGCCGGGATCAGCGGTTCCGAGATCCGTGACATCATGCTCGAAGCTGTGGAGTGCCGCTTCGGCACCTACCGTGTGCCCCGTATGTGATCGAGATGCTCACCGACAATGGCTCGCCTTACATCGCGAAAGAAACGCAAATCTTTGCCAGCCAACTCGGCCTGAAACCCTGCTTCACGCCGGTCCAGAGCCCGCAGAGCAACGGCATGTCCGAGGCTTTCGTCAAAACGCTGAAGCGCGACTACGTCCAGGTGACGCCGTTGCCTGATGCCCAAACCGTTCTCGGCTGGATCGAGGACTACAGAGAAAACCACCCGCACTCAGGGCTGAAAATGCGCTCGCCACGCGAGTTCATTGCCACTCAAAACGCAACCGCCTGAGTGTCCGGCAAAACGGGCGAAAGACCACGCAAGAAGGCGGTGAATTACGACAAACGGCGCAACCGCATCGAGATCATGTTCGGCAGGCTTAAGGACTGACCAATCGTCGGGAAAACAGTCCGCTGGACTGTTTTCTGATCCTCCTCATACGTCGCAACCCGATACGACCGGTGCCCGGAAACATTCTTCTCCGCGATCATACCCGCCGCAACCGTCTTGTTCTGGCTTTGAGCCAGAACGAGTCCTGAGCCTAGACACCTTACGACTGCGCAGTGCCAAGAACTGCCGAGGCAATTTCCGTGATGGGCAGACCGCGATCGGCGGCCCCGTTTTCAATCGCAGCCCTCGGCATGCCATACACCGCAGAGGTTGCTTCGTCCTGAGCGAAGCATTCCGCGCCACCATCGCGCAATCGCCGCATTGCTGCAGCGCCGTCACGCCCCATTCCCGTCAGCATCACGGCAGAGATGCGATTAGCCCAAGGAATGGCTGAACGGAACAACACCTCGACCGACGGACGGTAGCCACCACATTTTTCGGACCAAAGAAGACGGCACAGAGGCGCCGCACGCCAGTCAAGCGTCAAATGTGTTTCCCCCCCGGGGGCAAGGTAAACCTTGCCCTGTTCCAGTCCCATCCCGTCTTCCGCAAGCACGACATGTGGAGCAACTTTAGAATCGAGCCGTCGCGCGAAGCTCGACAAAAAAGTCTTGGGCATGTGCTGCGTGATCAGGGTGGGAGGACAGTTTTCCGGATAATCCGCCAGCATGATCTCCAAAGCATCGACACCCCCGGTGGAAGAGCCGACCAGAACAACCCGCCCGTTCCAATGAAATACCGAGGAAGCCGCTTTGACCGGACTGCGTTGCGGCTGCCGAAGACGCGCCCCGGCAGCGCAATACAGTAGCTCGGCCAGATCGGAGAAGGCTGTCGCCAGCGCCCCTGGACCAGGTTTTCCGACGCAATCGACCGCACCGAGAGACAGTGCTTCAAGCGCCCGCTCAGACCCCTGCTGCGTCTCGGCCGAGATCATGACCACCGGAACCGGTCGCACACGCATCAGTTTGCGTAGAAACTCCAGGCCATTCATTCCGGGCATCTCGATGTCCAGGGTCAGGACATCGGGGGACAGTTCGCTGACGAGTCTTTTTGCCTGATAGGCATCTTCGGCCTCGCCGACCACCACGATCCGAGGATCGCGGGATAACCGGCTTTTGATCAGTCGACGGATCGTTCGTGAATCGTCGACGATGAGGACCTTTCTGGGAACATCGGGGCTTCGCATGAGACTACTCAGAACCCTTCCCATCCTTCATCTTCAGCAGCGACGGCCTTCAGCGTGTTTCCTGACTGCTGCACCCGCTTGGGCATGGGAGTCACGACCCGGGACGAAGCCGGTTCTGCGGCCGAAGGACGGTCCATATCTGAGGTACGGAACCGGGCCGCGGCTGCGGCAAGTTCCTGAGCGCCCTGCGTCAGAGCCTGACTAGCCGCCGTCGTCTGGTCGAACATTGCCGAATTGTGCTGTGTCACCTGATCAAGCTGATTCACGGCAATATTAATTTCCGACAGCCCCGCGGCCTGCTCATGCGCCGATGCGGCGATTTCCGAGACACGGGATGCGATGTCGTTGACCGACGACAGGATCTTTTCCAGTGCGATCCCAGTCTCTCCGACCAGGTCAACCCCCCTCCGGACGTGCCCGGAAGACGTCGTAATCAGGCCGTCGATCTCGCGCGCAGCCTCGGAGGAACGTTGTGCCAGCGCCCGAACCTCGGAGGCAACGACCGCGAAGCCACGCCCGGCTTCGCCGGCACGGGCCGCCTCGACCCCGGCGTTCAGAGCCAGAAGATTGGTCTGGAAGGCGATATCGTCGATCACACCAATGATGCGCGAAATCTTTCGCGACGATTCTTCAATTTCGCCCATTGCGGCCACGGCCTGCTGAACGATGCCACCGGAGCTTTCGGCGCTTTCTCGGGCAAGCTTGACCACCCGGTTTGCATCCATCACGCCATTCGACGCGGAACTGACCGAAACCGTCAGCTGGTCCAGTGCCGCAGCCGTTTCTTCGAGAGTTGCAGCCTGTTTCTCTGTGCGCGCGCTCAGATCCTGAGCAGCGGAGTTGATCTCGCGCGCTTCATTGTCGATCGCGGCGGCATTGTCGATCACGACCTGCATGGCCGAGGCGAGGGTTCCGACCGCCCCATTGAAATCGGCCCGCAGCTGTTCGTATTGGGCGGGGAAGGCCTCGCGGATCTGCACCGTCAGATCGCCGGTAGACAAAGCCGTCAAACCGATCCTGAGAGCATCCACGACCATGTCCTGATCTTTGGCAAGGCGCTCACTGCGCTCGCGTTCAGCGCTCAGCGCCATTTCGGCGACGGTGACGTCATTCGCGATCATCACGATGCGCATCAGTTCATTCTTCTGATCGGGAACGGCCGTGATACTGCCCTCGGCAATGACAGTCCGGCCGTGTCCGGCAAGCCGGAATGTCCCGCTCACGGCCTCGAACCGCTTCAGCCGATCCCAGTAGCCCTGCTGTTCGCCAGTTCCGGCAACGATATCCACGAGCTTTCTTCCGATCAGCTGTGACTCATTGAACCCGAGAGCTCGGACCAGATTTTCATTCGCCTTGCACAGCGTGCCATCCGGCGTCGTTTCCAGGATCAGCTGCGTGTCACCCATGGCCTGCATCAGGGCACGATTCATCCGCAGTTCCGTCACATCGCGCCATTCGACGACAAACCCGATCTGCCCCTTCTCGGCAATCTCGATCGAGTTCACGTCAAGAGCGAAGCGCCCCGCCCCGATCGTGAGTTCTGCGTGATAGGGCAGCCTGGTCGGATCGTTGAGGATTCGGCGGGCATATTCGGGATTGCGGTGAAACAGGTCCATCGTCTTGCCGACCAGCGTTTCGGGGACGATCGTCGGAGAAACTGCCCGGAAATCGTCGATCCGGTCGTTGATCAGCCGGATCATCGCCGTATTGACATAGGTGATCGAGAAATCTGCATCGATCATCATCATGGCCGCAGAAGAGGTTCGGAAAGCCGTTCCCTGAATTGTGGCCTCGAGCTGGGTTTTCTCCGCGCGGATCAGCTCTCCACGCAGCCCCTCGAGCGCGCGCGCGATAAGGCCGACCTCATCGCCCCGGTCCGTTCCGACGATATTCCCCTCGTTGAGGCGGCGCTCGGAAATATTGTGGATGGCATCGGCAACGCCGGCCAGAGGACGCGATACCGAGCGTGCCATCAACCAGGAGATCAGCGTCAGCAGCACCATGATCGCCAGACCCGCCAACATCATGTTCAGCGCCAGACGATGCGCCGGGGCCGAGATTTCGCCCAGGGCCTCTTCGACGAGGACCGCGTAGCGATGCCCGAAGACCTCGGCCGGGCCGGAGGCGCTGACCACGCGAATTCCGTCGGAGCCGAGCCCGATGCTGGTGCTTTTGGTACCACTGAGCGCCGAGGTGATGCGTTCCGCCGGGCCGGAGGTCACACGCTCCGCATTGCCGAGGATCACGTGACGCGCGGCGTCGATCACATACACCTTTCCGGTGACGCCGAGAGATCTCGTATCGTTCATCTCATCGAAAATCGGACGCAACGAGTTCGCATAGATCAGCACCCCACGAGAGGGCACCACATCGTCCTGCCGGATCGGCATGGCCAGATAGATGACCGGTATATCGCCATCGACGCCACTGACGATCTCCGAAACGGCCGGCTCGGTCCTGCCGGGCTCCGACGCCTCTCGGACCACCCGGGCGATGGCCGCACTCGCCGTCTCGGAAGGCGGCTTGCTGACCGTGGAGAAGACGATTTCGCCGCGATCGTTCACCAACATCAGATCGTAGAGCTTCTCTCGATGCGCAAGAGTGGTCAGCCCCGGCGCATAGCGCTTGCGCAGATCCTCGGGCGAAAGCCCCGGAGCGGGATTGACGAACCCAGCAAATGCTGTCCGGATGCCGACATAGGTCGGGGCGACGGTCACGCCGTCGAGCGCCGATTTCGACCAGTTTTCGATCATGCTGACATGATCCGTCTGCTCTTGTGTCAGGCGCGCCTTGCCATCGCGCAGCAGCGAGTCGGCCGCCAGGCGATAGGACATAACTCCCATCACCAGCAGGGCCACGAGGGAAATCGACACCAGCATCAGCGGCAGTTTGATCCCGAGCCGCAGCGTGTACAAAAGTTTCATACAGTCCTCTCCGAAACCGGGCGGAGAGCGCCGCCGAAGCGGGCGCGGTCACCACCGCATCATCCGAACCGGGCCTTGCCCGTCAGAGGAAACCGTGGCCGGAAGCCGTGAAAATTGACTTAAGAAAGCCGTGCGCCGATGCCGGAAGCGGCAGAATTTCGGATCGGCACGCGAAATTTTCCGTTCAGAGCCGGAAACAGGCACGCACAAGCCCGAAGCGGCGCGCGAATTCCGATCCATCGAGCGGCCCTGCCCCTCGCGTGCGCAGCGCGCGGCGCAGCACCGAACGGGCCTGCCAGGCCGGCAGAATCGCCACCCGCGCCGCGCGGTCAGCATGGCGCAACCTCTTCTCCGCCGCGGTCAGACCGGCGAGCGCCGCACCGGCCAATGCCCCCGCCCCCTCGCCGCTTTCCGGTAGCGGCTGCCAGCCGCGAAGGCTCAGCTCGGGTGCGGCGCGCAGCCAGGCAGCCATCCCCGCCGCCGTGCCATAATCGCGCAACGCCTCTGTCTCGACACTGCCAAGCGCCTCACCGGCAAGGGAAAACAACTCGCCCGACGTCGCGCGCAGGTAATCGTTCAGTGCCTCGGCGGTCGAAAACCCCTCGCGCCAGCAATCGCGACGGCGCGCCTCGGCGATGCGGGCAAGCCCCGCCGCGCAGGCCCGCAGCGGCAGCAAGGACGCGCCGATCTCGTGATCGGGCGCCCTGCCCGTCGCGGCCAGCGCCTCCAGACCATCGACCCACCATTGCAGCCGCATCTCGCCGATCATCGGCTCGGACGAGGCCCAGGGGGCGCGGGCGATCTCGATATTCGCGGCATAGAGCGGCCACAGCCGGTCGCGCAGCGCGGCAGGCGTCGCCATCGTCGCGGCGAAACGGTCCGGGTCGCCCTGCTCGACACGCCGGGCCGCCTCGGCAAGGCTGGTGGCGAGCGTCGCCCCGCTCATCGCGCCGCCTCAGCCGAGCGCGGGCAGAAGCGCCGCGTCGAAGCCCGCGCCGGGCAGCAGCTCCACCCCCGCCTTCGACATCCGCACCTCGACCCCCGCCGCGACCAGCGCCGCCTTGAACGCGTCGACCGGGGCGAAGTCCTTGTTTGCCATCGCCGCCGTGCGCAGCGCCGCGAGACGATCGGCATGGGCCGAGAGATCGGCCTCGGGCGCCGCGGCCCAATCCCCCATCTCGTCGAGGAGCAGCCCCAGCATCTGCGCCGAGGCCTTCAGCAGCGCCGGATCGCCGGTCAGCGCGTGCAGCTCGGCAATCGCGCCCGCGGTGTTCAGATCGTCGCTCAGCGCGGCGATGACGGCGGGAGCGGGTTCCGCCGCGGGCGTCACGTCCCCGGTCAGCGCGCGCCACTTGCGCAACACGCCTTCGGCCTGCTGCGCCTTCTCGGCGGTCCAGTCCATCGGCCGGGTGTAATGGGTCTGCATGAAGACGAAGCGGATCACCTCGCCCGGCACGCCCTTGTTCAGCAGGTCGCGCACGGTGAAGAAATTGCCGAGCGATTTCGACATCTTCTTGCCTTCGACCTGGAGCATCTCGTTATGCACCCAGTAATTCGCGAAGCTGCCCTCGGGATGGGCGCAGCAGCTTTGCGCGATCTCGTTCTCGTGGTGCGGGAATTGCAGGTCGATGCCGCCGCCGTGGATATCGAAAGTGTCGCCAAGCAGCTCGTAGCTCATCGCCGAGCATTCGATATGCCAGCCCGGACGGCCGCGGCCCCAGGGGCTGTCCCAGCCCGGCAGATCCGCGTCCGACGGCTTCCACAGCACGAAATCCATCGGGTCTTCCTTGAACGGAGCGACCTCGACCCGCGCACCCGCGATCATGTCATCGACCGTCCGGCCCGACAGCTTGCCGTAATCGCTGTAGGAGCGGACGCGGAACAGCACATGCCCCTCGCGCGCATAGGCGTGCCCGGCCAGGATCAGCCGCTCGATCATCGCGATCATCGCACCGATATAGGCGGTGGCGCGCGGCTCGCGGTCGGGGCGCATCGCGCCGAGCGCATCCATGTCCTCGTGATACCAGGCGATAGTTTCCTGCGTGCGCTCGTGGATCAGGTCTTCGAGCGTGCCGGGCGCGCCCGCGTCCTTGCGCGCTTTTGCCGTCGCGTTGATCTTGTCGTCGACATCGGTGAAGTTGCGCACATAGGTCACGCATTCCTCGCCATAGACCAGCCGCAACAGCCGATAGAGCACATCGAACACCACCACCGGCCGGGCATTGCCCAGATGCGCCCGGTCGTAGACCGTGGGGCCGCACAGATACATGCGCACGTCCTTCGGGTCGATCGGCGTGAAGACCTGTTTCGAGCGGGTCTTGGTGTTGTGCAGGCGGATCTCGGTCATAAGTCCTCGCAAGGCGGTGTCACGGCCGCGGGGTCATCGGCTTCGTCCTCTGCAGGGAATGGAAGACCGTCCCGCGCGACCTTGGGCAGCAGAAAAGGTCAGCAGCAGAAAGCAGAGCGGATGAGGGCGGCGACGATCTTCATGGCGCCTTCATACAGCGCCCGCGCCCCCCTGCCAAGCCCGCGCCAGAATCAGGCGGCCATCGCTTTCGCCGCGGGGCGGAACGGCTCGACGGTGACGGATTTGCCCTCGAAGGTGCAGAAGCTGCCGGCCGGAACTTCCATCCAGTCGCCTTCGCCATCTTCCAGGGGCTCCGACACCACCGCCCGGCCCTGACGCGAGTCCGACCAGCGATGATAGAGCGAGGGCACCTCGTCATCCGAGGAATAGCGCACGGTATAAAGCCGCTGGCCATCCGACAGCGCCGCAGACAGCCGCATGAACGGCGCATGGCCCTTCTCGCGCGCGAGCGCCTCGAGACGCGCCGTCGCGCGCTCCATCGCGGCCTTGGGGTCGGCTTCCAGCCCCTCCGACACGGCGATGAGGAACAGCGCCTCGCTGTCGGTCGCGCCCTTGCGCGAGGGGTAAAGCGCGTCGGGGATCAGCATCTCGCCCGAGCGGCGGAACGTGTCATAGCCGCCGATCTGACCGTTGTGCATGAACGACCAGCGGCCGTAGACGAAGGGATGGCAGTTGTTGCGCGAGGTCGCGGTGCCGGTCGAGGCGCGCACATGCGCCAGAAACAGCCCGGATTTCACCGTCGCGGTCAGCGATTTCAGGTTCGGATCGGACCAGGCCGGCATCACGTCGCGGTAAAGACCGGGTTCGGGCTTCTCGCCATACCAGGCGACGCCGAAACCGTCGGCGTTGATCGCGGTGTGGCAGCGCGTCGCGCACAGGCTTTGCTGGATCAGCGAGTGACCCGGACGGCTGACGATATCCTCAAGAAACACCGGATTGCCGATGTAGGCCGCCCAACGGCACATGCTCTGCCCCTCGGGGCAGTTGATCCGCCCCGCCTGATTGGAAGTGATCCGGGGATCATATCAGCGGCGGAGCGGCAAATAAAGTCATTCGACGGCTTCGACGATCACCAGATCGCGTTCCGAGGTGCCGTTGGTCAGCGCCAGCGCCGCCTGATACTCCGGGCTGCGATAGCAGGCCTCGGCGGCCTCGAGGCTGGGGAAGCGGATCACCACGTGGCGGCCGCGCTCCTTGCCCTCGAGCGTCACGTAGCGCGAGCCGCGGGCAAGGATGGTGCCTTCGTATTTCGCGAAGGCGGGACTGGCCGCCTTCGCATAGGCCGCATGGGCCTCCGGGTCCGTCACGGTGATGTGCGAAATCCAGTAAGCCGCAGCCATCTTCGCCTCCGCCCGGTTACGCCGCGGCCACGACGGCACGTGCCGCCGCGATCGCCTCGGCCGACTTGGACGGGTCGGCACCGCCGGCCTGTGCCATGTCGGGACGGCCGCCGCCGCCCTTGCCGCCAAGCGCCGCAGCCGCCGCCTTGACCAGATCCACGGCCGAGATCCGGCCGGTCAGATCTGCGGTCACGCCGGCCGCGACCGCCGCCTTGCCACCCGCATCGGCGACCACCAGAACGATGCCCGAACCGACCTTCTCCTTCAGCGCATCGACGAGCGCCGGAAGATCCTTGCCGGTCACGCCCGAGACCGCCTGACCGATGAAGGCCATGCCGTTCACCGTCTCGGCCTCGGCGGCACCGCCCTCGGCGCCGCCCGCCATGGCGAGCTGGCGACGCAGCTCGGCGACCTCGTTGGCGAGGTGCTTGCGCTCTTCCGCCAGCGCCTGAACCCGCTCGACCACTTCGACGGTCGAGGTCTTCAGCGCCGCCGCGACCTCATGCAGCTTCTCGTCCTGCGCCTTCAGATAGTCGATGGCGGCCTGACCGGTCATCGCCTCGAAGCGGCGCACGCCGGCCGAAGACGCCGTATCCGCCAGCGCCACGAAGGCGCCGATGTCGCCGGTGCGCGCCACATGGGTGCCGCCGCACAGCTCGACCGAATAGGTCTCCTTGTCGGTGCCCTTGCCCGATCCGGGCTGAACCCCCATCGAGACCACGCGGACCTCGTCACCATATTTCTCGCCGAACAGCGCCTGAGCGCCGAGCGCGCGGGCATCGTCGGGCGTCATCAGACGCGTCGTCACCGGCGTGTTCTGCCGGATATAGCCGTTCACCTCGGTCTCGACGCGGGCCATTTCCTCGGGCGAAAGCGCCTTCGAATGGCTGAAGTCGAAGCGCAGACGGTCCTCGGCATTGAGCGAGCCGCGCTGCGCGACATGCTCGCCCAGAACGTGGCGCAGCGCCTCGTTGAGCAGGTGGGTCGCCGAGTGGTTCGCGCGGATCCGGCCGCGACGCTCGTGATCGACGATCAGCCGCGCGCCCTGCCCCTGAGCGATCTCGCCCATGGTGACTTCGGCGATGTGGATGAACACGCCTGCCGCCTTGCGGGTGTCGGTCACATGGGCTTCGCCGGTCTCGGTGCGGATGATGCCGGCATCGCCGACCTGACCGCCGGATTCGGCGTAGAACGGCGTCTGGTTGACGACGATCTGCACCTTGCCCGCGCCGGCCCTGGCCACCTGGGCGCCATCGATGACCAGCGCCTGGATCTGGCCTTCGGCCTCTTCGGTGTCATAGCCGAGGAATTCGGTCACGCCCTTGTCTTCGGCGATCTCGTGCCAGATCCGGGCTTCCTTGGTCTCGCCCGAACCCGCCCAGCTGGCGCGCGCCTTGGCCTTCTGCTCGGCCATGGCGGCATCGAAGCCGGCGGTGTCGACCTTGCGGCCCTGCTCGCGCAGCGCATCCTCGGTCAGATCCAGCGGGAAACCGTAGGTGTCATAGAGCTTGAACGCCGCCTCGCCGGGCAGCTCCGCCCCTTCGGGCAGGCGCGCCAGCTCGTCGTCGAGCAGCTTCAGACCGCGGTCGAGGGTCTGGCGGAACTTGGTTTCCTCGAGCTTCAGCGTCTCCTCGATCAGCGCTTCGGCGCGGACGAGCTCGGGATAGGCCTTGCCCATCTCGTGGATCAGCGCCGGCACCAGACGGTGCATCACCGGATCCTTCGCGCCCAGCATATGGGCGTGGCGCGCCGCGCGGCGCAGGATGCGGCGCAGCACATAGCCGCGGCCGTCGTTCGAGGGCGTCACGCCATCGGCGATCAGGAACGAGGTCGAGCGCAGATGGTCGGCGATCACGCGGTGATGCACCTTGCCGGGGCCGTCGGGGTCCGAGCTGGTGGCATTCGCCGAGGCCTCGATCAGATAGCGCATCAGATCGGTGTCGTAGTTGTCGTGCTTGCCCTGCAACAGCGCGCCGATGCGTTCCAGCCCCATGCCGGTGTCGATCGACTGCGCATCGAGCGTGCGCATCGAGCCGTCCTCGAACTGTTCATTCTGCATGAACACGAGGTTCCAGATCTCGATGAAGCGGTCGCCGTCCTCGTCCTTCGAGCCGGGCGGGCCACCCCAGATGTGCTCACCATGGTCGAAGAAGATCTCGGTGCACGGACCGCAGGGACCGGTCGGGCCCATCTGCCAGAAGTTGTCCTTGGTGGCGATGCGGATGATGCGCTCATCAGGCAGGCCCGCGACCTTCTTCCAGATGTTCGCCGCCTCGTCATCGGTGTGATAGACGGTAACCAGCAGCTTGTCCTTCGGGATACCGAAGTCCTTGGTCAGCAGCTCCCAGGCGAAGGGGATCGCGCCTTCCTTGAAGTAATCGCCGAAGGAGAAATTCCCCAGCATCTCGAAGAAGGTATGATGGCGCGCGGTGTAACCTACATTGTCGAGGTCGTTGTGCTTGCCGCCGGCGCGGACGCATTTCTGCGCCGTGGTGGCGCGCACGTAATCGCGCTTCTCGACGCCGGTGAAGCAGTTCTTGAACTGCACCATGCCGGCGTTGGTGAACATCAGCGTCGGGTCGTTGCGCGGCACGAGCGGCGAGCTCGGCACCACGCGGTGGCCGTGGCGTTCGAAGTAGCTCAGGAACGTCGAGCGGATATCGTTAAGGCTTGGCATGTGATCTGGCCTTCCGGAAGATTTGGCTTCGTTTACCGCCCCGGCAAGGTCCTGTCCAGAAAGCAAACAGCGCCGCCCCGGGTGCCGTCCTGTCACGCTTCGGCGACCGGAGCGCGCCACATGGGCGATCGACCCCGCGCAGCCGCCCCGAAACCGACAGATCGGACGAGCCTGAACAGAGCGCCACCCGCCGCCGCATCTGCGTCCGGATGCCCCCGCCAAGATCCGTCCAGCCCGGCTTTTCCGCGCCGGTGAATATCAGCCCCGGGACCGCATCCCGCAACGTCCGCTTCAGACGGTCCCCATGAGAGGCTCAGTCTTCAGACCCCGATCTTAGGGCCCCGGCATCGGGCAGACCGGCCCTCCGGTCCGCCAGATGAGATCAGTCCTCGGTGACAGCATCCTCGCCCTCGGGACCGGCCAGACCGAAATCGAGCCCGTGCGAGGCGCGGATCTTGTCCTCGATCTCGTAAGCGATGTCGGGGTTGTCACGCAGGAACTGCTTGGCATTCTCGCGCCCCTGCCCGATCCGCTCGTCGCCGTAGGAATACCACGCCCCTGATTTCTCGACCACGCCGGCCTTGACGCCGAGGTCGATCAGTTCGCCGACCTTGGAAATTCCCTCGCCATACATGATGTCGAACTCGACCTGACGGAACGGCGGGGCGACCTTGTTCTTAACCACCTTGACGCGGGTCGAGTTGCCGACCACCTCGTCGCGATCCTTGATCGCGCCGATGCGGCGGATATCGAGGCGCACCGAGGCATAGAATTTCAGCGCATTGCCGCCCGTCGTGGTCTCGGGGTTGCCGAACATCACGCCGATCTTCATGCGGATCTGGTTGATGAAGATCACCATGCAGTTCGACTTGCTGATCGAGCCGGTCAGCTTGCGCATCGCCTGGCTCATCAGCCGGGCCTGCGCGCCGACCGTGGCATCGCCCATGTCGCCCTCGATCTCGGCCTTCGGCGTCAGTGCCGCGACCGAATCGACCACCACCATGCTGACCGCGCCCGAGCGCACCAGCGTATCGACGATCTCAAGCGCCTGCTCGCCGGTATCGGGCTGCGAAATCAGCAGCTCTTCGAGATTGACGCCCAGCTTCTTGGCATAGATCGGATCGAGCGCATGTTCGGCGTCGACGAATGCGCAGAGCCCGCCCTTCTTCTGCTCTTCCGCGATGCAGTGCAGTGTCAGCGTCGTCTTGCCCGAGCTTTCCGGCCCGTAGATCTCGATGATCCGCCCCTTCGGCAGACCGCCGATGCCGAGCGCGATGTCGAGCCCGAGAGAACCCGTCGAGGTCGCCTCGATCTCAGCCGCGGGGTTATCCCCCCCGAGCCGCATAATCGCTCCCTTGCCGAACTGGCGTTCGATTTGCGCCAGCGCCGATTCGAGCGCCTTTTGCTTGTCCGCGTTGCGTTTCTGATCCATCTCGAAAAGGCCTGCCATTCCCATGTGACGCTTCCTTATCCCATAGCGTCCCGGTATCGGCAATGTCGCCACCGGAAACGAATGTTCGCGCGTTGTTCTCGCATATCAGCACAAAACAAGAACAATTCAATGAAAATCTTCACGATCCATCCTGAAGGTATTTGGTTAACAATCTATTTATACTGCTGCGCAGCGCAGATGGCCCCGGTCAGGCCGGAACGCGCCCAGCCGTGCGCTGCACCGTCTCCACCAGATCGCCGAGCGAAAACGGCTTCGGCAGGAAGGCGGAGGCCCGGATCGCCGGCCAGCCATCGCGGAACGCGTCCTCTGCATAGCCCGACATGAACACCACTGCCGTGTCGGGACGCGTTTTCATCGCCTCGGCCACCCAGCTCGGCCCGTCGAGCCCGGGCATCACCACATCGGTGACGAAAATGTCGAAATGCAGCGTCGGATCCGACAGGATTTCCAGGGCTTCCTCGCCATCCTCGGCCTCAACCACGTCATAGCCCCGCAGCTTCAGCGCCCGGGCCGCGAAGGCGCGCACCGCTGCCTCGTCCTCGACCAGCAGAACCGAGGCCGGGCTCTCCGATGGCAGCGGAACCGCTTCGGGGGGGGACAGCCCCGGCGCCAGCGTCTCAAGTGCCAGATAGGTCGGCAGCAGGAACCAGAACCGCGTGCCCTGTCCCGGAACCGAATCGCAGAAGATGTAGCCGCCGGTCTGCTTGACGATGCCGTAGACCGTCGACAGACCGAGCCCCGTGCCCTCGCCCAGATGCTTGGTGGTGAAGAACGGCTCGAAGATCTTCGGCAGAACCTCCGGAGCGATACCTGTTCCCGCGTCGCTGACCGACACCTCGACATACTCGCCCGCCGGCACCGTCGCCCGGTCCCGGTGCATGTCGCCGGCCAGCGAGAAATTGCGGGTTTCGATGCGGATCTCGCCGCCCGAGGGCATGGCATCGCGCGCATTCACCACAAGGTTCATGATCACCTGCTCGATCTGGCGCTTGTCGGCGCGGATCCGATGCAGATCGGGATCGTGGACCAGGCTGAGGGAAATCCGCTCGCCCACCAGACGATTGAGCAGATGCGTCAGATCCGACAGCGTGTCGCGCAGATCCAGAACCTCCGGGTTCATCGTCTGCTTGCGCGAATAGGCCAGCAGCTGACGCACCAGAGCCGCCGCCCGGTTGGCGTTCTGCCGGATCTGTTCCAGATCGCCGTAGTCGGGGGCCGACCGGTCGTGACGCAGCATCAAAAGATCGCAATGGCCCGAAATTGCAGTCAGCAAATTATTGAAATCATGGGCGACACCGCCAGCAAGCTGACCGACCGCCTCCATCTTCTGGCTTTGGATGAACTGCGCCTCCAGCTGCTTCAGCTGTGTCGCGTCGTTCAGCACCGCGATCAGCTCCATCCGGCCCTGCTCGACCATCCGCCGCAGCGTGACCTGCAGGAAAACCTCGTCTTCGCGCGTGCGCAGCCGCATGACCTCTGGCCGGCTTTCGGTCCGTCCGGCGCAGGCGTCGGCAACCCAGTCATTGACCGGCCGGCCCAGCCCCTCGAGCAGATCGGACAGCCGCGTGCCCGGGGCCACATCCCCCATCACCAGCCGCGCCGCGGCATTCACCGCGATCACCGCCGCGCGCGGGGTCAGCCGCATCAGAGGCACCGGCAGCGCCTCGAAGGCGGCGGCATCGTGGCTTGCGCTCTGCGTCGGAGCGACCGGCAGAACGAACAGCTCCCTCCGGTCGTCGGAGCGCCCCTTTCCGCCCACTTCCGCGACGAAGCAGCGCACCGGCCCGGAGGCGGTCAGAATCTCGTTCTCCTCGCCCGGTCGCAGCGGCAGCTCGGCCGAAATCTCGTCGGCTTTGCGTGGCCGCCCCCCGAGAAGCTGACGCAGCGCCGGATTGATCGCCAGAACGCCCCCCGCCGCCGACAGCGACAGCCGGGGCAATTCCGCCGCCGCATCGGGCCGCGCCGCCCCAAGATCGTCGAGTCGCCACAGCACGCCCCCGCCCTCGACCCGGTGGGCGCGCAGCCGCAGATGCCCGTGCCGGGTCACCGTATCCTCCTGCGCCGATCCGCTGTCGCGTGCGCGCCGCCCCATCCGTTCGATCGCCGCTCCGGGATCGGCGAACAGGCCTCCGAAGGCGGCTGCGGCGGCCTCGCCGCCCGCGCGCCCCCCTTGCGGCAGATCGAAGCCGAACCGCGCCGCGGCAGCCCGGTTGCGGTAGATGACCCGCCCGTCCCGATCCGACCCGAAGCAGGGCGCCGGATCCTCGTCCGCGACGGCGGCGAACAGTGCTCCGAGGCGGGCACGCCGCATCGGCCGCAGATAGCGCAAGGCCCCGAACCACAGCGCCAGCGACATCAGGCTGCCACCCACCGACAGCACCAGGAGCTTCTCGGTCTGTGACAAGGCCAGAACCGAGGACACGAACGCCGCGACGGCCAGAACCGCCAGCGGCACCTCGCGCCCCCATCCCCGCCCCTCGGGGCGCGGACGCGCCCCGGCACGCCGGACGACCGGGGCAAGGGTCGCGCTGTCGTCGGATGGGGCCACGTCGTCTGTCTCGCTGCGAACCGTTCAGAGTTCATAGCGCCGTAAAAGTCTTAACAAATAGTTAACAACACACGCCCCTGCCGCTGTCAGGCAGATCGGTCGCGGCGCAACACCGCGACGAAAAAGCCGTCGCCGCCGTCGGAAGGCAGGAAGCGGCGCATCGTCTCGGGCTGCCAGCCAAGGGTCTGCAGATCCGCGACCCGGTCCTCGTTCTCGGCGCGCAGCAACGAGCAGGTCATGTAGACAAGCCGCCCCCCGGGACGCAGGAAGTGCCCCGCCGTCGCGACGATCTCGCCTTGCAGCGCCACCAGCGCGTCAAGCCGCTCGGCCGTCAGCCGCCATTTCGCGTCCGGTGTGCGCCGCCAGGTGCCCGAGCCAGAACAGGGCGCATCGACCAGCACGGTGTCGAACGTTCCCTGAACCCGGCCCGGGGCGGCGCGCGCGATTCTGGCCCCGGCGCGCGCCGCGCGCGCCGGCAGATCGGCCATGCGCCCGGCGTCGATGTCATGGGCGGTGATCCGTGCCCCCGGATGCAGCGCCGCAAGCGCCAGCGCCTTGCCGCCACCGCCCGCGCAATAGTCGAGAACCCCGGCCCCTTCCGCACAGGGCACCATCGCCACCGCCGCCTGAGACGCCGCGTCCTGCAACTCGACCAGACCGTCGCGATAGGCCGCCGAGGCCGCGATCCGCCGCGCCCCGTCCGTCACCTCGAGCGCGGTTTCCGCCAGCGGATGCGGGCGGGCGCCGATGCCCTCGGCGGCAAGCGTCGCGATCGCCGCCGCCCGGTCGGTGCGCGCGACATTGACGCGCAGGAACACCGGCGCGCGCGCGCGCATCAGCGCGCTGGTTTCGGCGAACGCGGTGCCCAGATCGGCACTCAGCCGCGGCCGCAGCCAGTCGGGCCAGTCGAGGGCCTCAAGGTCCGCAGGCGGCACCGGGGCGACGGCTTCGGCCGCGCTCAGCTCTGCGGGCGCATGGCCGAGGCCGGTGAACAGCCCGGCCGGATCCGTCCCCGCGGCCCGCAACGCGCCGAGCATCAGCGCCCGCCCCCCCGTGCCCCCGCCGAGCGCGGCGAAGCTGCCCCGGCAGCGCAGCGCGTCGAACACCAGATCGCGCACCGCCGCCCGGTCGCCCGAGCCCGCGAACCGCGCGCCGCGCGCCCAGTTGGTCAGCGTGCGCTCGGCCGGGGCGCCGGCGAGGATCTGGTCGAGAATGTCGATTGCGGCGGCAAGACGGGCGGCGGGGGTCATCGGCGGGCTCCTTTGGCGGCGGTCTAGCGGGGCTTGCCCCGTCCCGCAAACGAAAAGGCCCCGCCGAAAGGCGGGGCCGGTGTCGCCGGCGAGGCGGAGGCAGCAGGCTCAGGGGCCGGTGCAGATCGGCGCCTGCTCGGTCGGGGTCTGGCCGGCCTCGGCGGTGAAGGCACGCAGCCCGAACCCGTCGATGAAGATCACCCGATAGGTCGGATGGCCGCCGGTCCACCACGGGTTCGGCGTGTCGAGATCCATGATGAAGCGGTGCGAACACGCCTGTCCCGAGCTGTAGGCGATGCCCTCGGGCGAGGTGCCGGCAAGCGGGATGTGGATATGGCCGAACACGATATGGCGCACCCCGGCCGGATGCGCGGCGAGCCGCGCGAGGAGCCGGCCGTCGTCATGCAGGCTGATGTCGCGAAAATGCCGGATGCCGTCGCGCACCGGCGGATGGTGGATGAACACGGTGACGGGCTTGTCCCCCGCCCCCGCAAGCGCGGTGTCGAGCCAGGCCATCCGGTCCGCGCCATAGACGCCGCCGATCACCCCCGCCTCGTGGCTGTCGAGAAACAGCAGCCGCCCCTCGGGCGTGTCGAGGAAGGACTGGATATAACCGTTCGCATCGCGCGGATGATCGGGGAAGGCCGCGACGAACGCGGGCCGGCTGTCGTGATTGCCGAGCAGCAGCCGCACCTCGAAGGGCAGATCGCGCAAGATGTCGCGCAGCAGCGCATAGGCCTCGGGGTCGCCGCAGTTGCACAGATCGCCCGTGATGACGAGAAGGTCGGCATCGCCATGGCGCGCCGCGATATCGGCGACGGCGGCGCGCAGCTGGCGCTCGGGGTCGACGCCGTTCGCGATCTCGCCGGGGGGCATCAGATGGGTATCGGTGATCTGGATGATCTTCATGTCTGTCTCCGAAACGGGCCGCAGGGGCCCGAAAAAACACGGAGGCGAGCGGGCGGACCCCCTCGCCTCCGGCCGCTGTGCCCGAGGGCTTATTTCATCAGCGCGTTGGTCTGTTCGACGATCTGCTTCAGGCCGGCCTCGGGGGTCACCTCGCCGCGCATCACCGTGCCGATGATGTCGCGCTGCGTGCGCCAGATCCGCACCGAATCCCCGCCCGGATAGCCCGCCCAGGGCAGCGACTTGTCGGCCTGCAGAGAGGCGGTCTTCACGTTCGGATGCTCGGCATAATAGGGCGCGAGGTAATCCGGCCCGGTCGCCAGCTTGTTGGTGGGCAGATAGCCGGTGATGCGCACGATGACGTTCTGCGCTTCGGGGCCGGTGATCCACTTCAGGTATTTCCAGGCCGCCGCCTGCTTCGCTTTGTCCTGCGTCAGCATCACCGCCGAGTTGCCGCCCGTCGGCACGCCGCCCTTCGCCTTGTTGTCGAGCGGGAACACCGAGGTCTTCAGCGCGAAGCGGTCGCCCACCAGCGCCTCGATGGTCTGCACATGCGCCGGCGTCGAGACCATGAACCCGGTCAGCCCCGCGCCGAACTGCTGGCGCGCCTGATCCCAGTCGAAGGTGGGCGCGCCCGCCTCGGTCACGAAGGCGCGGCAATATTTCAGCGCCTGAAGCCCGATCTCGTTGTCGAAGGCGACCTTGTTGCCCTCGGTCAGGGTGCCGCCCTGCTCGAAGATCAGCGCCTGCCACAGCCAGTCGTCGGGCCAGCCGGCGATGTCATAGGCCATGCCGGAAACCTTCGGATCCATCTCGTGGATCTTCTTCGCCAGCGCGATCAGCGCGGGGAAGGTGTCGGGCATGTGCTCGGGGTCGCCCCCGGCCTTCTTCACCAGATCGGCATTCACATAGAGGATCGGCGAGGACGCATTGACCGGCAGCCCGTATTGCACGCCACCGACCTGACCGAGCGCGACCATGTTCGGGCTGAAATTGCGCTCGATGAAGGCAGGACCGCCATCGGCCGCGATGAACGGCCCGAGGTCAGTGATCTGATGGCGCGGCGCGAGTGTATGAACCAGCTCGGCCGTCAGGTTGTAGCCCGAGAAATACACGTCCGGCAGGCTGCCCGTCACCGCCGCGCGCAGCACCTGCGCCTGACCGTCATTGTAATTCGCCGCCGGGGCGAGGAAGTTGATCGCGATGTCGGGGTTGTTCTTCTGGAACGTCTCGGCAAGCGGCTGATGGAACTTGGTGAAACCCGGCATGTTGTAAAGCACGTCGAGCGTGACCTTCCCGGCCGCGGCGGCCGGGCGCGACAGCCCGGCGAAGGCCAGCCCGAGGGCGAGGCCGCTGACGGCGGTGCGGCGATTCATGGACATGGAAGTCTCCTGAAGAGGTTTTGGGGAGGGAGGAAAGGGGAAAGGCCCGGGCTCACTTGACCCCGGTCATGGTGATGCCGGCGATGAAGTGGCGTCGCGCCAGCAGGAAGCACAGCACGATGGGCGCGGTGATGATCGTCGCGCCGGCCATCAGCGCACCGTAATTCGCCCCGGTCTCGGCATCCGAGAAGAACAGCATCCCGAGCGGCGGCGGCGCGAGTTCGGTCTTGTTGATCACGATCATCGGCCAGTAGAGGTCGTTCCAGTGCGCCACCACCGAGAACACCGCGAAAGCCGCGAGCGAGGGCAGCGAGCCGCGCAGCACCAGCCGCCAGCAGATCTCCATCTCGGAAAAGCCGTCCATCCGCGCCGCCTCGATGATCTCGTCGGGGTAGGAACGGAACGACTGGTGAAACAGGAAGATCGCGAAGACCGACAGGAAGAACGGCGCCATCATCGCGAAATAGGTATTCAGCAGCTGCGCCCTGGCGAGGCCGACGAACAGCGGCAGCGCAAGCGCCTGCACCGGCACGCACAGCGCCGCGATCACCAGCGCCAGCATGATCCGCCGCCCCGGAAAACGCAGCTTGGCCAGCGCATAGGCCGCCGGCACCGAGGTCAGCACCTGCACCGCCAGAATGCCACCGCACACGATCAGCCCGTTGAGCATGAACCGCGCCATCGGCACCGAACTGGCCGCCTGAGCATAATTCTCGCCCCCCGAGAAGGTCTTCGGCACCGGCCAGAGCGAGACATCGAAGATCTCGGACGGCGAGCGGATCGAGGTCAGCACCATCCAGTAGAACGGCAGCAGCATCGCCGCCGCACCGAGCGCCAGCACCAGATGCGGCAGATAATGACGAAGACGGGCCATCAGTAATGCACCTTCCGTTCCATCCGCAGCGTCTGCCCGATCGACAGCACCAGCACGATCGCCAGGAAGATCAGCGTCAGCGCCGCGGCATAGCCGGTGTTCGAATAGTCGAACCCTTCGAGATACAGCTCGTAAAGCAGCGTCTCGGACCCCGAGCGTCCCTTGGTCAGCACTGCCACCGTCTCGAACACCTTGAAGGCGGTGATGGAGCTGGTGACCACGACGAACATCGTCGTCGGCCCCAGCATCGGCCAGGTCACGGTCAGGAAGCGGTCTACCGGGCTCTTGGCGCCATCCATGCGCGCGGCCTCGGTCAGGTCCTTCGGGATCGCCGTCAGCCCGGCCAGAAACAGCACCATGTTGAAGCCGAGGATCTGCCACACCCCGATCAGGGCCATCGTCGGGATCAGCAGCGCGGGCGTGCCGAGGAACGACACCGGCTCGAAGCCGAGCGCCTTGATCGCGGCATTGACCGGGCCGAGCGTCGGATGCAGCAGGAACTGCCACACCGTCGCCATCGCGACGAGGGTCGCGGTGACGGGGAGGAAATACGCCGTCTCCCACAGCGCACGCGAGCGGCGCCGGCCATGCACCAGAAGCGCGATGCCGAGCGCGCCGAACACCCCGCAGGGGATGACGATGGCGGCATAAAGCGCGGTATTCGCCATCGCGCGCAGGAACACCGGATCGTGGAAGGCCTTGGTGAAATTCGACAGCCCGACGAAGCTCCAGTCGATTGCCCCGAGCTGATAATCGGTCAGCGAGAACCCGCCCAGCATGACCAGAGGCAAGCCATAGATCGCGACCATCAGCACCATCGCAGGGGCGGCGAACAGCAGCCCCTTGCGGATCAGCCGTCGCTCGGCCGCGCTGCGCACCGGGCGGGCGGGCCCGGCCGCGGAAACCGAAACGTCAAGCGTCGTCATGCCGCCACGCGCTCCAGCACATGCAGCGTCCGGCGCTGGCCATCAGCACCGAACAGATGCGCCCGCCCCGCCACGAAACCAAGCCGCAGCACCCCGTCGGCATCGGCCCCGAGCGGATCGGTGGCGCTCTGACGCAGGGTCAGTGCCAACTCCGGCGCCCTGGGCAGCACGCAGCTGACATAGCGGTCGGCACCGTGGGTCTCGACGCGAAGCACCTTCGCCGGCAGACCGTCGGCGCGCAGATGCAGATCTTCGGGCCGCAGGCCCAGTGTCGCCGGCCCCGTCGTCTCGGCCCCGCCGGACAGCGCGGCGGCAAGGCCGATCTCAAGCCCGAACAGACTCAGCCGGCCCGCCGGCCCGATCTCGACCGGCAAGAGGTTGATCGAGGGCTGACCGATGAAGCGCGCCACCCGCAGCGTGGCGGGCGCGCGATACAGATCGTCCGGCGTGCCCAACTGCTCGATCCGGCCCTCGATCATCAGCGCGATCCGGTCCGACATGGTCATCGCCTCGATCTGATCGTGGGTGACATAGACGAAGGTCGCCCCGAGGCGGCGATGCAGTGCCGACAGCTCTGCCCGCATATGGGCGCGCAGCTTGGCGTCGAGGTTGGAAAGCGGCTCGTCCATCAGGAAGGCGGCCGGATCGCGCACCAGAGCGCGGGCCAGCGCCACGCGCTGGCGCTGCCCGCCCGACAGCTCGGCCGGACGGCGCTCCAGCAGCGCGCCGATCTCCAGCACCCCGGCCGCCGCTTCGACCGCCGCGTCGATGTCATCGAGCGCCGCGCGCCCGGCGATCATCCGCCCGACCAGCGGCAGCCGGGCCCAGCCCGACAGCCGGCGCATCCGCAACGGCGTCGCGATGTTCTCTCGCACGCTCATATGCGGGTAGAGCGCATAGCTCTGGAACACCATCGCGAGGTTTCGATCCGACGGATCGGCCCCCGTCACATCGGCGCCGCCGATCGAGACGGTGCCGCGGTCAGGCGTCTCAAGCCCCGCGATGATGCGCAGCAGCGTCGACTTGCCACAGCCCGACATGCCGACGAGGGACAGGAATTCGCCCGGTCGGACGGTAAGATCAATGCCTCGCAGCACTTCGGTCTGGCCAAAGCCCTTGCCGATGCCCGTCAGCTCCAGTGATTGCGGCGTCATGGATGCGCTCCTTGCTTCAGGAGCGCATATCCTGCCCGAACGCGACGGTTCGGTGACGATCAGCCAAAGTCTTTGCGACAGTTTCCGGAGGGGTCAGATCTTTGGGGCCAGTTCTCCGGGGACGGACCATGCCGCCCCCGGAACAGATTTCAGTGACCGGCACCCGGGATCGCCGCGACCAAGGTGCGGGTATACTCGTGCTGCGGATTGCGGAAGATCTGCGAGGGCGGGCCGAACTCCACCACCTTGCCGCGATGCAGCACCAGAATATCATCGCAGATCTGGCTCGCGACGCGCAGATCGTGGGTGATGAAGATCATCGACAGCCGGCTTTCGCGCTGCACCCGGTTGAGCAGCTCCAGCACCTGCGCCTGGATCGAGACATCGAGCGCCGAGACCGCCTCGTCCGCGACGATGATCTGCGGCGAGAACATCAGCGCCCGCGCGATGCCGACGCGCTGGCGCTGCCCGCCCGAGAACTCGTGCGGATAGCGGTCATAGGCCGAGGCGCTCAGCCCCACGGTTTCGAGGATCTCGCACGCCCGGCGGCGCGCACCGTCATGGGTGAACAGCCCGTGCGCCAAGGGCCCCACCGTCAGCGCCTGCCCCACCGTGAACCGCGGGTTGAGCGAGGCATAGGGATCCTGGAAGATCATCTGGATCTGCGGCCGCATCGAACGGAAGTTGGTTTCGTCGAGCGACAGGATATCCTCGCCCTCGAAGCGCAGCTCGCCCCCGTCGGCCGGCATCAGCTTCATCAGCACCTTGCCCATCGACGACTTGCCCGAGCCGGATTCGCCCACGATCCCCAGCGTCTCGCCCTTGCGCAGGGTGAAGCTGACATCGTTGACCGCATGGACCTCGCGCATCCGCCCGAGGAAGCCCGAGCGCGTGCGATAAGTCTTTTGCAGATGCTTCGCCTCCATCACCACGGGCTTGTCGTCGATGCGCGGCCGGTCGGTGTCGCGCAGCGTCGGCACCGCGGCGAGGAGTTTCTTCGTATAGGGCTGCTCGGGTGCGTGCAGCACCTTTTCGGCCGGGCCCTGCTCGACCAGATTGCCCTTCTCCATCACGATCACCCGGTCGGCGATATCGGCCACCACGCCGAAATCATGGGTGATGAACATCACGCTCATCCCCTTGCGCCGCTGCACCTTGCGGATCAGTTCGAGGATCTGCGCCTGGGTGGTGACATCAAGGGCGGTGGTCGGCTCGTCGGCGATCAGGATCTCGGGGTCGAGCGCGAGCGCCATCGCGATCATCACGCGCTGACGCTGACCGCCCGACAGGCGGAACGGATACTGATGCTGGATCAGCGCCGGGTCGGGCAGGCCCACTTCGGTCAGCATCTCGACCACCCGCGCGGCGCGGCTGTCAGGCGAGCCGACGCCATGGGCATCCAGAACCTCGCGGACCTGATCGCCGATGGTCATCAGCGGATTGAGCGCCGAAAGCGGATCCTGAAAGATGATCGAGATTTCGCGCCCGCGCATCCGGCGCCGTTCCGATTCCGGCATCTTCAGCAGGTCGCGGCCGTGGAAGGTAATCTCGCCGCTGTCGACGCGCATCACGTCGGGCAAGAGCCCCATCACCGTATTCGCCGTCACCGACTTGCCGGAACCGGATTCGCCGATGATGCACAGGATCTCGCCGGGCATCAGGTCGAAGTGAATGTCGCGCACCGCGTGCGGACGGTCGCGCAACCCGGGGATCGAAACGGTGAGGTCACGCACCGTCAGAACCGGCGCAGAGCCCTGCGCGGGGGAAAGGTCATTGGACATGAGTTCAGTCTTTCGTTTGTCATTATTATGCCCCGCCACTGTCCGCGATCCCGGCCGCCCCCGGCAAGTCCAGCCAGCCCGGAGCCCTCTCTCCGGACGCATGTGCCTGAAATTCAGGCGCCTCGGCGAATGATCGGCGATTTTGCGGGCACCGCCCCCGGATCTGCCGGACTCTCCGCCCCATCGCCCGATGCCCGGAACCCACCGCACAGGGACTGGGCGTTTACCTCCTTTCCGAAGCATCCAGATGCCCGCATTGCCCGAAACCATGCCGATTTCCCAAGTTGCACCTGAAATTCCGCTTAAAAAATAAACACAGTTGCATTTCACAACCATAACAGTTGCGATTCACAACCTTATCCTTTGACGACTCGGCCAGACACGTCACGGTTGTGACAGCAAGACTGCACAGGCCCCAGATGACGACCGACGCTTCGCCCCACTCTCCGCCTCCCGATACAGACCCCGACGCGGATCTGCGTCCGCTGGAGATTGCCGGTCACCGGATCGACATCCTCGACGGGGCGTTCAGCTGGTTCATCCGCTCGCTCGACTCGGTCGTGTCGCGCGATCTCGATGCGCGGATGGGTCATCTGGAAGTGGCGAAGGGCAAGGGCAAGATAACCGCGCTGTTGCTGATCGACGATTACCCGGGCATCCGCCCCTCGGAAATCGCCGAGGTGCTGATGCGCGACCGCCCGACCACCGGGCGCATCATCGACCGGATGGTGCAGGCGGGTCTGGTCAGCCGTGGCGTCTCTGCCCACGATCAGCGCGCGCAATCGCTGACCATCACCCCCGCCGGCCATGACCTCGCCGAGAAGGTGCGCGAGATCATCCGCCAGCAGGAAGCCGAATTCTTCGATTTCATCGCCCCCGAGGATCGCGCGCAGTTCATGCGCATCCTGCGGCGGACCTACATGAGGATGCGCAGCAAATGGACATGACCGAAGCGCCGCGGGTGGCGCTGATCTCCGGCGCGAGCCGCGGCATCGGCGCGGCGGTGGCCGAGACGCTGTTCGCCGAAGGCTGGGCGGTTTCGCTCGGGATGCGGGCGCCCGCCCTGCCCGACTGGGCCGCGGCGGACCCCACGCGCGTGCATCTGTTCGCCTATGACGCCCTCGACCGCGCCGCCCCTGCGGCCTGGGTCGCCGATGCCGTGACGCGCTTCGGCCGCGTCGACGCGCTTGTTGCAAACGCCGGGATTTCGATCCCGAAGACCGTGGTCGAGATTTCCGACGACGAATTCGACCTGCTGACGGAAATCAACGTCAAGGCGCCGCGCCGTCTGGCCGCCGCCGCCTGGGAGGCGCTGTGCCAAAGCGGGCGCGGCCGGGTGATCGTGCTGGGCTCGCTTTCGGGCAAGCGGGTGAAATCGGCCCGCTCCGGCGCCTATTCGATGACGAAATTCGCCGCCGTCGCGCTGGCCCATGCGCTGCGGCACGCGGGCTTCGACAAGGGCGTGCGCGCGACAGCCGTCTGCCCCGGTTTCGTCGCCACCGACATGGCCGCCGCGCTGACCGAGCGCCCGGCCGAGCAGATGACCTCGCCCCGCGATCTCGCCCGGGTGATCTCTCTGCTGATCGCGTTGCCGAACGAGGCGAGCGTCGCCGAGTTCTGCGTGAATTGTCAGCTTGAGGAGTCCTTCTGAGATGCCCGGTCCTTTCGTCGTTCCCTTCCACGGGGATACCGAACTGCCTGCCAAGGTGGATGTCGTCGTCATCGGCGGCGGCGCGATCGGCGCCTCGACGGCGCTCGAACTGGTCGAGCGCGGCCTGAAGGTCGCCCTGTGCGAGAAGGGCGGCATCGGCCACGAACAGTCCAGCCGCAACTGGGGCTGGGTGCGCATCAGCCGCCGCGACCCGCGCGAAGTGCCGCTGATGGCCGAGGCGCTGCGGATCTGGGACGGTCAGGCCGAACGGCTCGGGCGCGACGTCGGCTACACCCGCGCCGGCATCATGTTCACCTGCGCCAATGACACCGAATTCGCCCAGCACGAGCGCTGGATGAAGAACCTCGAAGGCTATCAGATCGAGTCGCGGATGCTGACGCAGCGCGAGTTCGACGCGATCTGCCCGGGCGGCAAGCTGCCGATCAAGGGCGCGCTCTACACCCCCCTCGACGGCCGGGCGGAGCCGCAGAAGGTCGCCCCCGCCGTCGCCGAAGCGGCACGCGAGCGCGGCGCCCATGTGATGACCGAATGCGCCGTGCGCGGCATCGACACCAAGGCCGGCAAGGTCTGCGGCGTGTTCACCGAACGCGGTTACATCGCCTGCGACGCGGCGGTGCTGGCGGGCGGCGCCTGGTCGAGCCTGTTCGCGCGCAACACCGGGCTGCGTCTGCCGCAGCTCAAGGTGATCAACTCGGTTCTGCGCACGAAGCCCCTCGAAGGCGGACCCGAGGCCGCGATCTGGTCGAACGGTTTCGCCATCCGCAAGCGTCAGGACGGCGGTTACACCATCGCCAACGGTTTCGAGAACATCGCCGACATCGTTCCCGACAGCTTCCGCTTCTTCAAGGACTTCATGCCCGCGCTGAAGCACGAATGGCGTTCGCTGGTGATGCGCGGCGGTCTTCGTTTCCTCGACGAGGCGCGGATCCCCAACCATTGGAAGATGGACGAGGCCTCGCCCTTCGAATATTGTCGCGTGCTCGATCCGAAGCCGTCGTTCTCGTTGCAGGACCGGGCGCTGAACAACCTGCGCAAGGCCTTCCCGGTGTTCGCGAAGGCCGAGGTCGCGCAGCGGTGGGCCGGTGCCATCGACGTCACCCCCGACGCGGTGCCGGTGATCTCGGGCGTCGACACGCTGCCCGGCTTCTACATCGCCACCGGATTCTCGGGCCACGGCTTCGGCATCAGCCCCGCCGCCGGCCGCCTGATGGCCGATATCGTCACCGGGCACATGCCCTGCGTCGATCCCGCCCCGTTCCGGTTCAGCCGGTTCTCCGACGGCTCGAAGATCGAACTGATCTCGGGCTTCTGATCCTCGCGTCTCATCATCGCGGGCCAGCCGGCCGACAGAGCCGGCGCCCCGCTCCCCGCCCGACAGGGCCAATCCAACAGGGAATGCACCATGACCGATACCAAGACCTCCGAACCCGGCTTCAACCCCGGCCGCCGCTCGGCGCTGATGATGATGGGCGCGGCCGGCGCCACCAGCCTCGTGCTGCCCTCGATGTTCGGCCGCGATGCGGCCTTCGCCGCCAATGCCAAGGCCGATGGCAAGCTGGTTCTGGCCTTCTCGCAGGAACCGACCAACTTCAACCCGTTCATGCCTCATATCGAAGTCGACGAAGGCATGTATTACGCGCTCTATGACACGCTGTTCGACTTCGACCCCGCGGGCAATTTCTTCCCGGTGCTCGCCGCCGAGGTTCCCACGGTGGCGAACGGCGGCATCTCCGCCGACGGTCTGAGCTGGAAGATCAAGCTCAAGGAAGGCGTGAAATGGCATGACGGCAAGCCGCTGACCGCCGAAGACGTGAAATTCAGCCTGGAACTGCCGCTCGACCCGAACCTGCGGGTGATGCGCACCACCGGTTACAAGCTGCTGAAGGACATCACCGTCACCTCGCCGACCGAGCTGACCTGGACGATGACCAAGCCCTTCGCGCCGATGTCGGCGGTGCTGGCCTCGACCTGGATCATCCCGAAGCACGCCTTCGAGGGCGTCGCCGACAAGAACACCGCGCCGTTCAACAACGCCCCCATCGGCACCGGCCCGTTCAAGTGGAAGGAACGCATGGCGGGCGATCACATCGAGCTCGAGGCCAATGCCGATTACCACATGGACGGCCCGTTCTTCAAAACCCTGATCGTCAAGTACATCCCGGATCTGAACGTGATGTACACGCAGTTCAAGTCGGGCGATGTCGATGTCGTGGGCCTGCAGTGGATCACCCCCGACCATTATGCCGAGGCCAAGGATCTGCCCGGCAAGACCGTAGAAATCGCCGGCACGGGCACGTTCGAGTCCTTCGGTCTGAACATGATGCGCCCGCAGTTCCAGGACCTCGCGGTGCGTCAGGCGCTTTATGCGGCGATCGACAAGACCTCGATCATCGACGCGCTTTACTACGGCATCCCGCGCCCGACCGAGACCTACATGCCCCAGCAGTCGGCCTACTACAACGACGCCCTGCCGAAACATGAGTTCAACATCGCCAAGGCGAACAAGCTGCTCGACGATGCCGGCTGGAAGAAGGGCACCGACGGCATCCGCGAGAAGGACGGCGTGAAGCTGAGCTTCACCAACTCCACCACCGCGGGCAACCACCTGCGCGAACAGGTGCAGCAGTTCCTGCAGCAGTCGTTCAAGGACATCGGCGTCGAGATGAAGATCTCGAACCTGCCGCCGGCGGTGATGTGGGGCGAGTATTGGATGAAGTCGCAGTTCGATACCGTGATCGTCGGTCTGAACGTGCTGATGGGGGCGGATCCGGATACCTCGGACTACTTCATGTCGACCGCGTCGCCGGCGCGTGGCGGGGCCGGGCAGAACAACTTCTGCTATCAGAGCGCCGAAGTCGACGCGCTTCTGAAGAAGGGCGGAGAGACCTTCGTCCCCGAGGACCGCAAGGCGATCTACCGGAAGATCCAGGAAGTGATCCGCAACGATCTGCCGTTCCTGCCGATGTTCCAATATGCCGTGTGCAAGGGCCGCAAGACCTCTGTCACGGGGCCGACGCCGAACGTCAACAACCGCATCGACAGCTGGAACATCCGCGACTGGAAGATCTGACGATCTGACATCCGTCTCTGCCCGGGGGCCTTGAGGCGCTCCGGGCAGGGTGGGTCAGTTCCGCCCTGCCGCATTTTCACAACCTTCGCTCCGAACGGCGCCTGACCGGTGCCGTCCGGACCCCGATCCGTCCTCGATACGGGAGACCTGCCCCGATGCTTCGTTATGTGCTCGGCCGTTTCTGGCAAAGCCTTGTCCTGCTGCTGATCGTGTCCTTCATCGGGTTCACGGTGCTCAGCCTCGCCCCCGGCGGGCCGCTGTCGCAATTCGCGCTCTCTCCCGGCATGACGCAGGAGCAGCTCGACAAGATCGCCACGCAGATGGGGCTGAACCGCCCGCTGCCGGTGCAGTATTTCGACTGGCTCAGCCATCTCGTCACCGGCGACTGGGGCCGGTCCTATCGCGACGGCCAGCCGGTGCTGACGATCATCGGCCAGCATCTGTTCGCAACGCTGATCCTGATGGGCACCTCGACGGTGCTGGCGGTGTCTCTGGGCACCACCATCGGCATCGTCAGCGCGCTGCGCCGCCGCTCGGTGTTCGATTACACGATGACCGTCTTCGCGATGATCGCGCTGTCGATCCCGACCTTCTGGTTCGGCCTGGTGGCGATCTATTTCTTCTCGCTCAAGCTCGGCTGGTTCCCGGCGGGCAACATGTTCACCGTGGGCGACGGATCGCTGCTCGATTACGTGCGACATCTTGTGCTGCCCGCCATGGTGCTGGCGCTCGTCGATGTGGCGGTGTGGTCGCGCTACATGCGCACCGCGACGCTGAACGTCGTCAATCAGGATTTCATCCGCACCGCCCGCGCCAAGGGGCTGAGCCGCACGCGCATCCTGTTTCGCCATATCGTCGGCAACGCGCTGGTGCCGATGGTGACGCTGGCCGGTCTGCAGCTGCCCGCCCTTCTCGGCGGCGCGCTAGTGACCGAGACGGTGTTCACCTGGCCCGGCATGGGGCGGCTGTTCCTCGATAGTCTGGGGTATTCCGATTACCCGGTGGTGATGGGGCTTCTGATGACCTCGGCCATTCTCGTGCTGATCGGCAACCTTGCCGCCGATCTGATCGTCGCGGCGATCGACCCGCGCATCCGTCTGGAATGAAAGGAGCTTCCGACATGTCCATGACAGAGACCGCGGCCCTGCCGCCCCGCCCCTTCATCCGTTCGCGCGCACTGCGCCGTTTCCTCGGCCACAAGCTCGCCATGCTCGGTCTGGCGATGGTGCTGGTGCTGACGGCGGCGTGTTTCATCGGTCCGCATCTGCTGCCCTATGATGAGCTTTACATCGACCTGCGCGCCCGGTTCGCACCGCCCGGAACCGGCACGCATATCTTCGGCACCGACCCGCTCGGCCGCGATCTGGCGGCACGGCTGTTCCATGCCGGTCAGGTCTCGATGGCCATCGGCTTCGCGGTGATGGTGATCGCCACCTGCATCGGCGCGGTGGTGGGCGTCGTGTCGGGCTACTACGGCGGCCGGGTCGCGGCGGTGATGATGCGCGTCGTCGATGCCTTCCTGTCCTTCCCCTCGGTGTTCCTGATGCTGGTGCTCGCCGCGTTCATCAAGCCCGGTCCGGTGATGATCGCGCTGATCATCTCGGCCACCAGCTGGATGGAAGTCGCCCGCATCGTCGAGGCCGAGGTGAAATCGCTGCGCGACCGCGACTTCGTGCAGGCGGCGCGGATGCTCGGTCTGTCCGGCCGCTGGATCATGTTCCGCGAGCTTCTGCCCAACGCCATCGGCCCGATCATCGTCGCCGCTACCCTGACGGTTGCCCGTGCGATCCTGCTCGAGGCCTATATCTCCTTCCTCGGCTACGGCATCCAGCCGCCCCTGCCGAGCTGGGGCAACATGCTCAACGGTGCGCAGCAATATCTGCAATCGGCGCCGTGGCTGGCGCTGGTGCCGGGGATCGCGATCACCATGGCGGTGACCGGGTTCAACTTCATCGGCGACGGGCTGCGCGACGCCTTCGACAGCCGGACCGACCTGAAATGACCGCCGCCCCCCGCTTCTCGCCGTTCGAGACGACGCTGTGGTATGCGACCGCCGCCCCCGCGCCCGAAACCGACATGCTGCGCGGCACCGAACGCGCCGATGTCTGCATCGTCGGCGCGGGCTATGCCGGGCTGACCACGGCGCTCGAACTGGCGCGGCAGGGGGTGTCGGTCATCTTGCTCGAACGGATGGAGATCGGCTTCGGCGGTTCGGGGCGCAATGCCGGCCACTGCACGCCGACCTTCACCCATTACAGCCTGCCCGATCTGCGCCGCGTGCTCGGCGAACCCTGGGCCGAGCGGCTGATCCACCGCCAGACCCGCGCGAATGACAAGGTGGGCGAGATGATCGCCCGCTACGGCATCGACTGCGAATGGGAGCAGAACGGCTACGTTCAGGGCGCGCTGTTCCCGGGCCACATGAAGGTGATGGAGGCGCGCGCCGCCGCCTACAACGCGGTTGGTGCCCGCACCCGGATGCTCGACCGCGCCGAGACCGAGGCGATCACCGGCTCTCCGCGCTTCTACGGCGGGTGGCTGCATGAAGAGGCGGGCGGGCTCAATGCGCTCGGCTATGCCCGCGGCCTCGGCCGGGCGGTGCTGGCCGAGGGCGGGCGGATCTTCACCCGCTCGGGCGTCACCGGCTGCGAAAAGCGCGACGGCAAATGGTCGGTGCGCACCGACGCGGGCGAGGTGCTCGCCGAGAAGGTGATCTTCACCACCGGCGCCTATACCGTCGCGGGCTGGCCGAAACTCGAGGACACCTTCCGCATCATGCGCGTCTTCGTCGCCGCGACGCAGCCACTTTCGGCCGAAAGCCAGGCCGCCTGCCTGCCGCGCCGCACCACCATCCAGGACGGGCGCGGCGACATCTATGTCTACAAATACAACCGCGAGAACCGCATCGTCGCCTCGATGTTCCCGATGGGCCGGCGCGGACGCGATCCCGCCTATACCCGCCAGGTGCTGAGCGAGCGGCTGAAATGGCTGCACCCCGGGATCCGCGAGGAGCTGGACTGGCAATTCTTCTGGTTCGGCGAGCTCGACATGCAGCGCCTGACCGTGCCGCGGCTCTATGGCCTCGCGCCCGGTGTCGTCGCGATGACCGGGCTTTCCGGGCGCGGCGTGCCGACGGGCTCTATGCTCGGCGGGGTGCTCTGCGAATGGGCGCTCGGAGTGCCCGAGGCCGATCTGTCGCTGCGCCTCGAACCGCTCTCGGCCCAGCCCGCCTACATGCGCTTCGCGCCGCAGCTCGCGCTTAGGGGCTACCGGCTGCGCGACGATCTGCGCGCACTGATCCAGCGCGCGCCCCTGCCGCCTCACGCCTGAGGCGACACCGACATATGACATCGCCCCCCGCCACGCATGACGCGGGGATCCGGGACGATGCCTCATCCCGAGGCCCGGCGGGCACGCTCCCCCGGCCCGAAACGACAGGAGACAGGTCATGCCAGGACCGAAACTCGAACCGGTCATCAGTGACACCGCCTTGCCGGCATCCGTGGATGTCGTGGTCATCGGCGGCGGCATCGCGGGCACCTGCGCCGCGCTCGAACTCGCCGAACGCGGGCTGAAGGTCGCCTTGTGCGAGAAGGGCGAGGTCGGCGCCGAACAGTCCAGCCGCAACTGGGGCTGGGTGCGGCTGTCGCACCGCGACCCGCGCGAGATGCCGCTGATGGTCGAGGCGGTGCGGATGTGGCAGGGCCTCGATGCGCGCCTCGGCGCCGATACCGGCTACAAGCAGTGCGGCATCACCTACACCCTCGCCTCGGACGCCGAGATGGCGGATGCCGAGGTCTCGGTGGCCGAGCAGAACAAGTATCAGATCCCGGCGAAGATGATCTCGGCCTCCGAGGCTCTGTCGCGCTTCCCGGGGCTGAGCCTCGACATCAAGGGGGCGATGTACAACCCCGCCGACGGCCGGGCGGAGCCGCAAAAGGCCGCCCCCGCCGTCGCCCGCGCCTTTCAGGAGCGCGGCGGCACCGTGCATCAGAACTGCGCCGTGCGGGTGATCGAGACCGCCGGGGGCCGCGTCTCGGGCGTGGTGACGGAGCATGGCAAGATCGCCTGTTCGGCGGTGCTGCTCGCGGGCGGTGCCTGGTCGCGGATGTTCCTCGACAACATGGGGATCTATCTGCCGCAGCTGCGCACCACCAGCACGGTGATCCGCACCACCCCGATCCCCGAGGGGCCGGAGGGCACGATAAAATACAAGACCTTCACCGCGCGCCGGCGTGCCGATGGCGGCTATACCATCGCCGGCGCCGACACCGGCCGGTGCGAGATCACGCCCGACAGCTTCCGCCTGTTCGGGGCCTTTCTGCCGACGCTGAAGAACGAGTGGCGCGGGCTGAAGATGACGGTCGGGCGCCAGACCCTCGAAGGGCTGAGCCGGCGCCGCCGCTGGGGGCCTGCCGACCGCACGCCGTTCGAGGACACCCGCATTCTCGATCCCGTCCCCGACCGCAAGGCGGCGGATCGGATGCTCGCCGCGCTCAAGGCCGCCTATCCGGTGTTCGGCGCGGCCTCGGTCGCGCATTGCTGGGCGGGCGAAATCGACGTTCTGCCCGACGTGATCCCGGCGATCTCGGCGACCGAGGGGGTGAAGAACGGCGTGCCGGGGCTTTACATCGCGACCGGCTTCTCGGGGCACGGGTTCGGCCTCGGGCCGGCGGCGGGGCGGCTTGCGGCGGATCTGGTCTCGGGGCACGCGCCCATCGTCGACCCGACGCCGTTCCGTCTGTCGCGCTTCACCGACGGCAGCAAGATCGCCCCGATGATCGGCATCACCACACGCTGAGCCGGGGGCGCGCCCCGGACGGGGCGCGCGCGCGCACACACACTCGGCACAGGACAAAACGAAACCCCCGGAAGGACATCGGTCCTTCCGGGGGCTGTCGTTTCAGGCCGAAGCCGTGGGTCAGGCCGAAGCCGCGGGCCGATCAGCCGATGCGGTAGTTCGGGCTTTCGCGGGTGATCTGCACGTCATGGACGTGGCTTTCCTTCAGGCCCGCGCCGCTGATGCGCACGAACTCGCAGCCGCCGCGCATCTGGGCGATGGTGCCGTTGCCGGTATAGCCCATCGAGGCGCGCAGACCGCCGACCATCTGGTGCAGCACGGCCCCCACGGCGCCCTTGTAGGGAACCTGACCCTCGATGCCCTCGGGGACCAGCTTGTCGGCCGCGGCGTCCTTCTGGAAATACCGGTCGGCCGAGCCGCGCGCCATCGCGCCGAGCGAGCCCATCCCGCGATACGACTTGTAGGAGCGGCCCTGATACAGGATCACTTCGCCCGGCGCCTCATCGGTGCCGGCGATGGCCGAACCCACCATCGCGCAGCTCGCGCCCGCCGCGATGGCCTTGGCGAAATCGCCCGAGAACTTGATGCCGCCATCGGCGATCACCGGAACGTCGCCCGCCCCCGAGCAGGCATCCATGATCGCGGTCAGCTGCGGCACGCCCACGCCCGCGACGATACGGGTGGTGCAGATCGAGCCCGGCCCGATACCGACCTTGATCGCATCGGCACCGGCGTCGATCAGCGCGCGGGTAGCGGCCGCGGTCGCGACGTTGCCGGCGCAGACCTGCACGTCCTCGCGATAAGCCTTGATCTGCGCCACGGCACGGCCCACGCCCTCGGAATGGCCATGCGCGGTGTCGATCACGATCAGATCGCAGCCCGCGTCGATCAGCGCGCAGGAACGCTCGAACCCGGCATCGCCCACCGTCGAGGCCGCAGCGGCGCGCAGACGGCCCTTGGCATCCTTGGTGGCGAGCGGGTTCAGAACCGCCTTCTCGTTGTCCTTCAGCGTCAGGAGACCGGTCAGCTTGTTGTTCTCGTCGACGACGAGCAGCTTCTCGATCCGGCGCGCCTTCATCAGCTGCATCGCCTCGTCGCGATCGGCCGGCTCGTGCAGGATGGCGAGGTTCTCCGAGGTCATCAGAGCGCGCACCGGGGTCTTGTCATCGGTGGCGAAGCGCATGTCGCGGTTGGTGACGATGCCGACGACACGGCCGCCCTCGCCCACCACCGGGAAGCCCGAGACGTTGTATTTCTCGACCAGCGCCTTCGCGTCGGCGAGCGTCTGATCCGGGGTCAGGGTGATCGGGTTGAACACGATGCCCGATTCGAAGCGCTTCACCCGGCTGACTTCCTCGGCCTGCTGGGCGACGGTGAGGTTGCGGTGGATCACCCCGAGACCGCCGGCCTGTGCCATGGCGATCGCCATGCGCGATTCCGTCACGGTATCCATCGCCGAGGAGAGCAGCGGGATGTTCAGCCGGATCGAACGGGTGACCCAGGTGGAAACATCGGCCTGCGCAGGCAGGACGGAGGATGCCGCCGGAACAAGAAGAACATCGTCGAAGGTGAGGGCCTCACGAATCTGCATCGTAATCTCCGTGGCAGGTAACGTTTGGCAAGCCCCTGTTTCACGCCCGCGCCAAGGATGCAAGCCCAAAGCCGTGCGAAACGTGAAAAGCCACGAAAAACTTCATCTCTCCGTCACGGGGGCGGAACCGGGCGCGGGCCCGAAACCCCGTGACGTCCCCGCGCGCAGGCGTTAAACGAACCGCAGGAAAACACCCCGGGGCAAGCACACCCGGACACCGGCGGACAGGGAATGGCGGCAATGATCTACAATCGCGCGGACTGGCTTGCGGCGACACGCAGGCGCGTGCTGCTGTTCGGCATGTCGGGGCTGGGCAAGACCTACCTCGCCTCGATGCTGCGCGCGGGCGGCGAAGGATGGTTCCACTACTCGGTCGATTACCGCATCGGCACCCGCTACATGGGCGAGCACATCGCCGACAACTTCAAGCGCGAGGCGATGAAAGTCCCCTTCCTGCGCGAGCTGCTGATGTCGGATTCGGTCTACATCGCCTCGAACATCACCTTCGACAATCTCGCGCCGCTCTCGACCTATCTCGGCAAGCCCGGCGATCCGGACAAGGGCGGTCTGGCCTTCGGCGAATACCAGCGCCGGCAGGATCAGCACCGCGAGGCCGAGAAGGCCGCGCTGCGCGACACCCGCCCGTTCATCGAACGCGCCGGCGCGATCTACGACCTGCCGCATTTCGTGTGCGATTCCGGCGGCTCGATCTGCGAGGTGGTCGATCCGGACGATCCCGCCGATCCGATCCTGACGCGCCTCTCCGAAGACCTGCTGATGGTCTGGATCGAGGGCTCGGAGGCCCATACCGACGAACTGGTGCGCCGCTTCGACCGCGCGCCGAAGCCGATGTATTACCAGCCCGGCTTCCTCGCCCGGATGTGGGAGGGCTACCGTGCCGAACGCGGCCTGAGCGAGACCCGGGTCGACCCCGACGATTTCGTGCGCTGGACCTATCGCCAGGCGCTCGACCACCGCCAGCCGCGCTATGCGGCCATGGCGCGCAACTGGGGCGTCTCGGTGCGCGCCGAGGACGTCGCCCTTGTTCGGGACGAGAAAGACTTTACATCACTGATCGCGGCGGCCCTGCCCGCCTGACTGCCCGACATCGGGAAAACGGAGAGTTCCAATGCCCATCACCCTGCCCCAGACGCTTCCGGCCTTCGACATCCTGTCGCGGGAAGGCGTCATGGTGATGAGCCCCGGCCGCGCCGCGACACAGGACATCCGCCCGCTGCGCATCGCGCTGCTGAACCTGATGCCGAAGAAGATCCAGACCGAGAACCAGTTCGCCCGGCTGATCGGCGCGACGCCCCTGCAGATCGACTTCCAGCTGATCCGCATCACCTCGCACCAGACCAAGAACACCGCCGCCGAGCACATGGAGGAGTTCTATCGCCCCTTCGAGGAGGTCGAGGCCTCGGGCGAGAAATTCGACGGCCTCATCGTGACCGGCGCCCCGATCGAGAAGATCGACTTCGCCGAGGTCACCTATTGGGACGAGCTGAGCCGGATCTTCGACTGGACGCAAAGCCACGTCTATTCCACCTTCGGCGTGTGCTGGGGCGGCATGGCGATGGCCTATCATTTCCACGGCATCCAGAAACACCTGCTGGAGCACAAGGCCTTCGGCTGCTTCCGCCACGAGAACCTCGCCCCCACCTCGCCCTATCTGCGCGGCTTCTCCGACGAGGTTCTGGTCCCGGTCAGCCGCTGGACCGAGATGCACCGCGACGAGATTGAGGCGGCGGGGCTGAAAACCCTGATCTCCTCGCCCGAGACCGGCCCCTGCCTCGTCGAGGACGAAAGCCACCGCGCGCTCTACGTGTTCAACCATTTCGAATACGATTCCGGCACGCTGAAAGAGGAATACGACCGCGACATCGCGGCCGGAAAGACGATCAACGTGCCGAAGAACTACTACCCCGACGACGATCCGACCCGGAAGCCCTCGAACCGCTGGCGCAGCCATGCGCATCTGCTGTTCGGCAACTGGATCAACGAGATCTATCAGGGCACGCCCTACGACATGGCGCAGATCGGCCGCTGAGCGGGCAGCCGCCCGCACCGGGCTTTCGGCAAGGCGTCCGCGCTCTTGCCGGGGCCGGCGCTGCCTTGTCGCAGCGCCGGCCGCTCCGCCCGAAACCAGACGGTGCCGCCCTTTTTCCTTTCATCTTTCCGAAAATATCCCGGGGGAGTCCGGCGCAGCCGGACGGGGGCAGAGCCCCCTGCGCCATTCCCCCCTGCGCACCCCTGCGGGCACCCGATCCCTTGCGCCTCTCTCCCGCCGGCCTATAGTCGGACCGTCCCACCAGAGGAGCCGACGCATGGGCAAGACCGACGCCCCCCCCGCACAAGCCGAGCCCATCCCCTTCGTCGGCGCGATCACCCGCTATCTCGAAACCGCCGCGCCCGCCCATGTCCGCACTGCGATCCTGACCGCGAAGAAAGACGAAATCCTTTCGAAATCTTACCCTTACCGGGAAGAGATGAAAAAAAAGGATTACGAATCCCACATGGCCGCGCTGCAGGTCGAGCTGGTCAAGATGCTGTGGGATCTGAAGGCGACCGGCAAACGCCTCGCCGTCGTCTTCGAGGGGCGCGACGCCGCCGGCAAGGGCGGCACCATCGACCGTCTGCGCGAGAACCTGAACCCGCGCTCGGCCTATGTGGTGGCGCTGTCGAAACCCGACGAGCGCGAAGCCACGCAATGGTATTTCCAGCGTTACGTCGACCAGCTTCCGGGCGCCGGCGAGATCGCGATGTTCGACCGCTCGTGGTATAACCGCGGCGTGGTCGAGCACGTCTTCGGCTTCTGCACCCCCGACCAGCGCGCCCGCTTCTTCGACCAGGTTCCGGATTTCGAGAAGATGCTGGTCAAGGACGGGCTGATCCTGATCAAACTCTGGCTCTCGGTCGACCGTGCCGAACAGCTAAAGCGCTTCCTCGACCGCGAGCGCGACCCGCTCAAGCAATGGAAGCTGAGCAAGGTCGATGTCGACGGCCTCGACCGCTGGGACGACTACAGCGCAGCGATCCGCGAAACCATCGAGCGATCGCATACGAAAACCGCGCCCTGGACGGTGATCCGCTCCGACGACAAGATGCGCGCCCGCATCGCGGCGATCCAGACCGTGCTCACCGCCGTAGATTATGCCCGCAAGGACAAGACCGCGATCGGCGAAATCGACGACAAGATCTGCGACGGTCCGGATATGCTCGACCGCTGAGCGCGGCTCACAGCGGCACGCGTCCGAGCGGCGAAAGCGCGTTCGGACGCACCTCCGGGGTCAGGGTGATCTCGGCGCGGTCGCCGCGGAACCGGATCCCGATGCGGCGCAGCGGGCTCGGCACGATGCGCTCGACATGGCTCAGCCCGGTCTCGAACCCCTGCGCGCGCAACTTTTCGGCGAGCAGCACGCCAACCGTGTCATCGCCGCCGACCTGACGCACGTCGACCACCTTCACGCCCCGCAGCTGGCGCCGGATCATCTCCAGCTCGTCGTCGGTAATCGCCTGTGCCTCGCTCATGCAGCCCTCTTTTCGCCCACAGGTTGCGCCCGTCTTCGGCGGGCCAGCTGTATCGTGCCAGAAACCGGGCGTCTCGCCAACCGCACCGGCCACGCTCGCCTCTTCGCACCGGCGGTCCCCGGCCGAGGCACGGGCGGATTTCCGCCCTTGCCCGGCATCACATGCCCATTTTTCAGGCGTCCCTGTCGCCACCTGCCGTGATCTTCGTCGCAATCGCAGTTTTAAGATGCCCACACCTGCAGCGGCTGCCTAATCTGGGGGCAAGTCGAAGCAGGAAGGCGTCATGGCGATTTACGCATCCATTTATCATCTCACCCATTACAAATACGACAAGCCGGTGATGCTCGGCCCGCAGATCATCCGGCTGCGCCCGGCACCGCATTCGCGCACACGGGTGATCTCGCACAGCCTCAAGGTCTCGCCCGGCGGGCATTTCGTGAACCACCAGCAGGACCCTTACGGCAACTGGCTGGCGCGCTTCGTCTTCCCCGAGCCGGTGACCGAGTTCAAGATCGAGGTCGATCTGGTCGCCGACATGACGGTCTACAACCCGTTCGACTTCTTCGTCGAGGAAAGCGCCGAGACCTGGCCCTTCGACTACCCCGAGGATCTGCGCGACGATCTGGTGATCTACCGCACCCCCGAGCCCGCCGGCCCCGAGCTTCAGGCCTTCCTCGCCACCGTCGACCGCACGCCCGAGCGCACCGTCGATTTCCTCGTCGGGCTGAACCGGCAGGTGTCGCAGGCCGTCAATTACACCATCCGCATGGAGCCGGGCGTGCAGACGCCCGAAGAGACGCTCTCCCTCGCCTCCGGCTCGTGCCGCGATTCCAGCTGGCTTCTGGTGCAGGCGCTGCGCCATCTGGGCTTTGCCGCGCGCTTCGTCTCGGGCTACCTGATCCAGCTGAAACCGGATGTTCAGGCGCTCGACGGCCCGTCCGGCACCGATCACGACTTCACCGACCTGCACGCCTGGTGCGAGGTGTTCCTGCCCGGCGCGGGCTGGGTCGGGCTCGATCCGACCTCGGGCCTGCTGACCGGCGAAAGCCACATCCCGCTCGCCGCGACGCCGCATTACCGCAATGCCGCACCCATCGTCGGCGGCTTCACCGCGACCGGCGAGGTCAAGACCGACTTCGAATTCGACATGCAGATCCGCCGCGTGGCGGAACACCCGCGCATCACCCGGCCGTTCTCGGACGAGGCGTGGGATCGGCTGAACGCGCTCGGCCGCAAGGTCGATGCCAGCCTGAAGGCGGGCGACGTGCGCCTGACCATGGGCGGCGAGCCCACCTTCGTCTCGGTCGACGATTTCCAGTCGGACGAATGGAACACAGCCGCGGTCGGCCCGCAGAAACGCGGCCTCGCCGATACGCTGATCCGCAGGCTTCAGGCGCGCTTCGCACCCGGCGGCTTCCTGCATTACGGTCAGGGCAAGTGGTATCCGGGCGAGAGCCTGCCGCGCTGGACCTTCTCGCTCTACTGGCGCCGCGACGGCAAGCCGGTCTGGACCGACCCGAACCTGATCGCGAAGGAAACCGATCCGCACAAGGCGACGCCCGAGGACGCCGGTCGCTTCCTGGGCAGTTTCGCGACGAAACTCGGTCTCGATGCGGTCTTCGCCCAGCCCGCCTATGAAGACCCGGCAGAGTGGATCCTGAAGGAGGCGAACCTCCCGCCGAACGTCACGCCGGAAAACTCGAAACTGAAAAACCCTGAAGATCGCGCACGTTACGCGAAAGTCTTCAACCATGGCCTGACCGAGCCCTCGGGCTATGTGCTGCCGATCCGGCGCTGGTGGCAGGCGGCGGACAAGCCGTCGAAATGGCGTTCCGAGCTGTGGAAGCCGCGCCGCGGGCATATCTTCCTGATCCCCGGCGACAGCCCGGTGGGTTTCCGTCTGCCGCTGAACGCGCTGCCGTGGATCGCGCCGGCGCAGTATCCCTACAACTACCCCGCCGACCCGACACAGCAACTGCGCCCCTTGCCGAACTATCAGGAGATGATGGCGCGCCGGAACAAGATTCAGGCCGAGATCGACCGCCTCGCCCGCGAGGATGCCGAGCGCACCGAGATGATGCCCCCCATCAGCGAGGGCCATGTTCAGGGCTTCGTCCCCGGCCATGCCGATACTCCGCGCCAGCGCTATCAGGCGCAGGACGACGACCTCGGCCCGGGGATCGACCCGGCGGCGGGCTGGGTGCGCACCGCCATCGCGATCGAGCCGCGCGACGGCCGCCTGTGCCTGTTCATGCCGCCCTGCGACACGCTGGAAGATTACCTCGAACTGATCGCCACGGCCGAGGCGACGGCGGCCGATCTGAACCTGCCCATTCATATCGAGGGCTATTCCCCGCCGCACGATCCGCGGCTGAACGTGATCCGCGTCGCCCCCGATCCGGGCGTGATCGAGGTCAACATCCACCCCGCCCACAGCTGGGACGATTGCGTCGCCACCACCGAGGCGATCTATGAAGAGGCCCGCGCCGCGCGCCTCGGCGCCGACAAGTTCATGATCGACGGCCGTCACACCGGCACCGGCGGAGGCAACCATGTCGTCGTGGGCGGCGAGACCCCGAACGACAGCCCGTTCCTGCGCCGGCCGGACCTGCTGAAATCACTGATCCTGATCTGGCAGCGCCATCCGTGCCTGAGCTATCTGTTCTCCGGCCTGTTCATCGGCCCGACCTCGCAGGCCCCGCGTATCGACGAGGCGCGCCACGACACGCTTTACGAGCTTGAGATCGCGCTCAGCCAGATCAGCCCGAACATGGCGCCGCCGCCCTGGCTCGTCGACCGGCTGCTGAGGAACATGCTGACCGACGTGACCGGCAACACCCACCGCTCCGAGATCTGCATCGACAAGCTGTATTCCCCCGACGGGCCGACGGGACGTCTCGGGCTCGTCGAGTTCCGCGGTTTCGAGATGCCGCCGCATCCGCGCATGTCGCTCGCTCAGCAATTGCTGATCCGGGCGCTGATCGCGCGGTGCTGGGCCTCGCCGGTCGAGGGGCGCCCGGTCCGCTGGGGCACGGTGCTGCACGACCGCTTCATGCTGCCGCATTTCCTGTGGCAGGATCTGCTGTCGCTGCTCGCCGATCTGAAGGACCATGGCTTCGAGTTCGATCCGGTGTGGTTCGAGGCTCAGGCCGAGTTCCGCTTCCCGTTCTGCGGTCAGATCCAGGCCGAGGGCGTGCATCTGGAGATCCGTCAGGCGCTCGAACCCTGGCATGTGCTGGGCGAGAGCGGCGCGATCGGCGGCACGGTGCGCTATACCGACAGCTCGGTCGAGCGGCTGCAGGTCAAGATGACGACGCTGCATCAGGACCGCTACAAGGTGATGTGCAACCGCCGGCCGGTGCCGATGGAGCGCACGCTGACCTCGGGCGTGTCGGTGGGGGGCGTGCGCTTCAAGGCCTGGCAGCCGCCCGAAGCGCTGCATCCGACGTTGCCGGTGAACGCACCTCTGGTGTTCGACATCTACGACAGCTGGAGCGGACGGGCGATCGCGGGCTGCACCTACCGCGTAGCGCACCCGGGCGGGCGCAATTACGACACCTTCCCGGTCAATGCCTACGAGGCCGAGGCGCGCCGTCTCGCCCGGTTCGAGCCCTTCGGCCATACCCCGGGCGGCTACACCCCCGCGACCGAAGTGCCGCACCCGGAGTTCCCGTTGACCCTTGACCTTCGCAGACCGATCGGGCTGATGTGATCCGCCGGGCCTCAGCCCGGCCCAGATCAGTGACCCAGATGACCGACGCCGTTTCTCCCGCCTCCGCACCGGACCTGTTCGCGGATTACCGCCTGATGCCCGGTGTCGCGGACGAGCTGTTCGACCGCGACGGAGAGATGCGCCCGGTCTGGCGCCGCTTCGTCGAGCGGTTCTCGTTGCTCTCGGCGTCCGAAATCTCGGCCCGGTTCGAGCGCGGCAATCTGTATCTGCGCGATGCCGGCGTGTTCTTCCGCCAGTATTCCAACGACCCGACACAGGAACGCGAATGGCCGCTCAGCCATATCCCGGTGATCCTGCATGAAGACGAATGGGCCGGGATCTGCCGGGGCCTTTCTGAACGCGCAGATCTGCTGGAAGCCGTGGTCGCCGATCTTTACGGCGATCAGCGTCTGGTGCGCGACGGCCATCTGCCGGCGGAACTCGTCGCGGGCTCGCGCCAGTGGCTGCGCCCGATGGTCGGGGTGGAGCCGAAAGGCGGCCATTACCTGCATTTCCTCGCCTTCGAGATCGGCCGCTCGCCCGACGGGTCGTGGCTGGTGCTGGGAGACCGCACGCAGGCCCCTTCGGGGGCGGGTTTCGCGCTGGAAAACCGCATGGCGACGGGGCGGATCTTCCCCGAACGCTTCCCGCGCGCCCATATTCACCGGCTGGCCGGCTTCTTCGGCGCCTTCCGCGCCGCGATGGAGCGCCTCGCCCAAAGTCCGACAGGGCAGCGCGGCGCGACCGCGATTCTGACGCCCGGCCCGTCGAACGACACCTATTACGAGCACACCTATATCGCGCGTTACCTCGGCATGATGCTGCTCGAAGGCGAAGATCTGCTGGTCGAAAACGGTCAGGCGATGGTGCGCACCATCGAGGGGCCGCGCCCCATCGGGATGCTGTGGCGCCGCATCGACGCGGCTTTCGCCGACCCGCTGGAGCTGAACCCCGACAGCCATATCGGCACGCCCGGCCTGATGGAGACGGTGCGGCGCGGCAATCTCGCGCTGGTCAACGCGCTCGGCTCGGGGGTGCTGGAAACGCGGGCGATGATGGCCTTCCTGCCGCGCATCGCCGAGGTGCTGACCGGCCGCCCCCTCGCCATCCCGAACATCGCGACCTGGTGGTGCGGCGGCGCGGCCGAGCGCGCCTATGTGCGCGACAATGCCGCGCGGATGATGATCGGCTCGGCCTATGCCGTCGATCTGCCCTTCGATCTCGGGGCGCAGACGGCGCTCGGCGGCGCATTCCGCTCGACCGGGCACGCCTCGATCGAGGAATGGCTGGAGGCCGAGGGGGCGGGCCTCGTCGGGCAGGAAGCGGTGACGCTCTCGACCACGCCCGCCTGGGTCGAAAGCCCGGACGCCGGCGATGCCGAGGGGGCCACGCGTTCGGGCGGCGTGGTGCCGCGCCCGATGACGGTGCGGGTCTTCGCCGCGCGCACGCCCGAGGGCTGGACCTTCATGAAGGGCGGCTATGCCCGGATCGGCAAGACCGGCGACGCGACGGCGCTGGCGATGCAGCGCGGCGGCTCGGTCGCCGATGTCTGGGTGGTCTCGGACCGGCCGGTGAAACCCGAGACGCTGGTTCCGGCCGCCCATGGCGATTTCCGCCGCGTCTCGCCCGGCACGCTGCCGGCGCGGGCGGCCGACAATCTTTACTGGCTCGGACGCTACGTCGAGCGCACCGAAGACGCGATCCGGCTGATCCGCGCCTATCACCTGCGGCTGGCGCAGACCGACAACCCGTCGGATGCGCGGCTGCAACTGCTCGGCGACTATCTCGACAGCTATGGCATCGACGTGGACGAGCCCTTCCCGAGCGCGCTGATCGACCGCATCGAATGGGCCCGCGGCTGTGCCGGCAAGGTGCGCGACCGGTTCTCGACCGATGGCTGGGCCGCACTGAACGACATGGCGCGGACCGCGCGGCGGATGACCCGCACGGTGCGGCCGGGCGACGACGCGGCGCGGGCGATGTCGGTGATGGTGCGCAAGATCACCGGCTTCTCGGGCCTCGTGCACGAGAACATGTATCGCTTCTCGGGGTGGCGGTTCCTCAGCTTCGGGCGGGCGCTCGAACGGGCCGATGCGCTCGCGGGGCTGCTCGCGACCTTCGCCGACCCCGCCGCGCCCGAGGGCTCGCTCGATCTGACGGTCGAGGTCGCGGACAGCGTCATCACCCATCAGCGCCGCTACCGGGTCGAGACCTCACGCGACACCGTGGTCGATCTGCTGGCCCTCGATGCCGACAACCCGCGCTCGATCCTGTTCCAGATCCAGCGGCTGCGCCGTCTGGTGGCCGAACTGCCGCGCGCGACCGAGCACGGCCGGCTGTCGCCGCTCGCCCGCGCGATGGTGCCGCTCGAGAGCGCGTTCCTGATCGCCGCGCCCTCGGAAATCGACACCGGCCGGCTGAACGAGCTGCGCCGAGAACTGGCGCGGGTTTCCGACCTCGCCGGCGCCGCCTATCTGCGCTAGGACAGGCCATGCTTTACGACATCCGGCTGATCATAGATTACGACTATGCCGCGCCCTCGGACCATACCCGCAATCTGGTCCGGCTGCTGCCGCATGACCTGCCCGGGCGTCAGCGCGTGCTGTCGCGCCATCTGTCCTTCGATCCGCTGCCCGACGAGCGCAGCGACAGCATCGACTTCTTCGGCAATGAGATGAGCGCCGTCGCCTGGCACGCCCCCATCGACGCGGTGTCGGTGCGCCTTGCCGCGCGGGTCGAGCGGATCGCCGGGTCGGGCGCGCTCGATCTGTCGGTGCCGCTCGGCGATCTCGGGGGGGAAATCGCGGCCGAGCGCGGCCTCGATCCCGGGGCGCCGCACCATTTCACCGGCGCAAGCCCGCGCATCGCGCCGATGGCCGAGACCACCGCCTTCGCCCGCGCCGCCATCGCGCCCGGCACCACCGCACAGCAGGCGGTCGTTGCGGTCGGCCGGGCCCTGCATGGCACGATGACCTTCGATCAGAAAGCCACCACCGTCGACACCGCCCCGGCCGAGGCCTTCGCGAAGCGGCGCGGCGTGTGTCAGGACTTCACCCAGGTGATGATTGCGGCGCTGCGTGGCATCGGCATTCCGGCGGGCTATGTCTCGGGGTTTCTGCGCACCTTCCCGCCGCCCGGCCAGCCGCGCCTTGAAGGGGCGGATGCGATGCACGCCTGGGTCCGCGCCTGGGTCGGCCGCGATGCCGGCTGGATCGAGTTCGACCCGACGAATAACCAGTTCGCCGGCGAGGATTACATCGCCGTAGCCTTCGGACGCGACTATTCCGACGTCGCCCCGGTGCGCGGCGTGCTGCGCTCTTCGGGCGGGCAGAACAGCCATCAGGCGGTCGATGTGATCCCGCTCGACCCGGACACGGCGCAACCTCTGGTGCGCAGCGTGCCCGCGCGGCGGGCCGGGACCCGCGCCGAAAGCGACATGGAGACGCAGGCGGAGCCGGACGCCGCGGTGCCTCCTGAAATCTGAAAGCCCGTGCTCCGGCCCGGTCGCTCAGGCCCCGCCCGACAGCGCCCGCAGCACCGAGCGCGCGGCGCGCAGCCCCGGTGCCTCGCCGCCCTCGCCAAGGCGGGTCATGGTGATCTCCATCGCCTGCATCTGCGCCGCGCGCGCCCCGGCATCGCCAAACAGCGCGACCACCGCATCGGCCATCGCCTCCGGCTGACAGGCCGGGCCGAGGAATTCCGGCACCGCACGGGTTTCCGAAACCAGATTGACCAGCGTCACCGTGTCGATCTTCATCATGCGCCACACAATGGCCCAGGTCAGCCGGTTGGCGTCATAGCCGATGACCATCGGCACGCGATTGGCGGCAAGTTCCAGACTGACCGTGCCCGAAGCGGCAAGCGCCGCATCGGCGGCCGCGAAAGCCGCCAGACGGTCGGAGCGATCCTCGACGATCAGCGCGGGCACGGGCCAGTCCGCCACCGCAGCGCGCACCATGTCCGAAACGCCGCGCACCGTCGGCAACACCACCCGCAGACCGGCCACCCGGTCCTTCAGCAGCCCGAGCGTCTCGCCGAACTTCGGCGCAAGGCGCGAAACCTCGCCGCGCCGAGAGCCGGGCAAAACCAGAAGCAGTTTCTCTTCGGCCGCGATACCGGCGCGGGCGCGCCATGCGGCCGCCTCGGCCCCGGTCGCGCGGGGTTCGGACACCACCGGATGGCCGACGAAATCGCAGCTCATGCCCGCCGCGCGCATATAGGGCGGCTCAAACGGCAACAGCGCCAGAACGTGATCGATCACCTGTGCCATGCGCTTCGCCCGCCCCGCCCGCCAGGCCCAGACCGAGGGCGCGACGTAATGGGTGCAGAACAGATCCGGACGCGCATCCTTGACCTTGCGCGCGACGCGCAGGCAGAAATCCGGACTGTCGATGGTGATCAGCACATCCGGCCCGGTGGCGATCGCGGCATCGGCCGCTTCCTGCACCCGGCGGCGCAGCAGCGGATATTTCGGCAAGATCTCGGCCAGCCCCATCACCGACAGATCCTCCATCGGGAACAGGCTGGTCAGCCCCTCGGCCTGCATCAGCGGCCCGCCGACGCCGGCGAAGCCGACACCCGGCACCAGCGACTTCAGCCCCGCCATCAGCGCCGCGCCGAGCTTGTCGCCCGACGCCTCGCCCGCGATCAGGAAGACCTTCATGCCTGCACTCCCCACAAGGCGATGCCGTGTTTTTCGGCCGCCGCGATCACCGCCGCGCGGTCGAGCAGCAGCACCCCGCCCGCGCGCCAGCACAGGCACGACAGGCGCGCACGCGCAGCCCCCTCGACGGTGCGCGGTCCGATGGCCGGCATGTCGATACGCAGGTCCTGACCGGGTTTCGGCGCCTTCATCAGCACGCCGCCGCGATGCGCCTCGGGGCGGGTGGTGGCGACGAAATCGAGCATCGCATCGGTGCCGGGCAGCGCCTCGACGGCAAGGCACAGCCCACGTGCGACGACCGCGCCCTGCCCGACATCGACCGCGCCGAGAGCGGCGACGATCTCGGCCGCGCGGGCCATGTCCTTGCGGTCGGTCTCGGTGGGTTTGCCGCACAGCACACCCTCGCCGCCCAGCAGATCCGGCGCGATATGGTCCGCGCCGATGACCTCCAGCCTGCGTTCCTCGAACAGCGCGATCACCGCGCGCAGCGTCGCATCGTCGCCCTGCTGGATCGCACCCATGATCCGCGGCACCAGAAGCGCGGTGCGCAGATCGAATTTCGCCGGTTCGATCTTCGGGCGGCGGATCGCACCGGCGAAGCACACCTTGCGGATGCCGCGTCGGGTCAGCTCCGTCATGAACGGAACCAGACGTTCCACCCTGAAGCGCAAGGGCTCGGTCCCCGGGATCCCGGAGGCGAAACCCTCCAGCTCGCACAGCAGCATGTCAGGGCGCGCGCGCATCAGCAACGCCGGCAACGCCCCCGTCCCCGCGATCAGCGCAAGGTCCGGCGCGGCGATGTCGCCCTGGCTCATTTCGGGGCCAGGAAACTGCGATCCGACGGCCCGAGGATGAAATCGAGCACCTCGCGCACCATTTCGCTGTCGGTCCCTTCGTCGGCGAGCTTGCGGGCCTGTTCGCGGAAGTTGCCGACCGAAAGCGCCATGTAGGCCTCGCGCAGCGCGCCGATCTCGGCACGGCTGACGCCGTGGCGCTTCAGCCCGACGAGGTTCAGCCCTTCGAGCCCGGCGCGCGGTGCCGCGACGAGACCGTGCGGGATCACATCGGCCGCCACCATCGACAGCGCACCGATGATCGCCCCCTTGCCGATGCGCACGAACTGATGCACGCCCGACAGACCGCCGACGATCACGTCGTCCTCGATATGGCAATGCCCGGCGATGGCGACGGAATTCACCAGAATCACCCGGTCGCCGATGATCACGTCATGGGCGACGTGGCAACTCGACATGAACAGGCCGTCGTCGCCGACGCGGGTCACGCCGCCGCCGCCTTCGGTTCCGGGGTTCATCGTCACGTATTCGCGGATGCGGTTGCGCTTGCCGATGATCAGGCGGGTATGCTCGCCCTTGAACTTCAGGTCCTGCGGGATCTGCCCGATCGAGGCGAAGGGGAAGATCGCCGTGTCCTCGCCGACCTCGGTCCAGCCGCCGATCACGACATGCGACTTCAGCTCGACGCCCGCGTGAAGCGTGACCTCGGGGCCGACATGGCAAAACGGTCCGATGCGCACCCCTGCGGCGACGGTGGCGCCGTCCTCGATGACGGCAGAGGGGTGGATCTCGGCACCCGGATCAATCGACATGCGTCTTCTCCTCGATGCGGTGGGGTGCAGCTCAGGCCTTGGGCTTCGGGGCCATCATGGCCATGAACTCGGCCTCGGCGGCAAGCTCGCCGTCGACCGTAGCCTCGCCACGGAATTTCCACACCTTGCCGCCCGGTCGCAGGCATTTCACGTTCAGTTCCAGAATGTCGCCCGGCACCACCTTGCGGCGGAACTTGCACGAGTCGATGCCCATGAAATAGGTCAGCATGTCGCCGCCGATGATATTGGTCGACACCCCCACCACGATCGCCGCGGTCTGCGCCATCGCCTCGACGATCAGCACGCCCGGCATCACCGGCTCTTCCGGGAAATGGCCCTGGAAATGCGGCTCGTTCGAGGTGACCATCTTGATACCGACGCCACCTTCGAAGGGAACGATGTCGCGCACCTTGTCGATCATCAGGAACGGGTAACGGTGCGGCAGGATCTGCTTGATCAGCGACAGATCCACGGAGCTGTAAGGAGCGGGTTCGGTCATCTCATGTCCTTGGACTGCAAGGCGCCCGGACAGGGGCGCGGGGGATGTGCAAAGCGCCCGGGCCGGGGCACGCGGGCTTTCCGGGTCTTGCTAGCAACCGGGGGGCGCCTTGGCAAGCCGGGCCGAGGGGATGGCGCCGCGCTCAGGGCGAGGCCGGAGCCTGCGCCGGAGCCGGATCGCCCGTCGGATCGCTGTCCTGCGTCGCCGATGCCGTGTCGGCCGGCCCCTCGCCCATGCGCGCATCGACGAGCGCGATCATGTCCGGGGTCACGTCGGCCTCGGGCAGCGCCCGGATCACCGCGCGCTGGTCGAGAACGACCACCGCACCGCGCCGGTGCAGAACCTCGTCGAGCAGCGGCACCATCGCCCCGAAGAAGGCATTGCGCGCATCGTTGTAGCGCTGTTCGAGCGCCTTGCCCTTGGCGCTCTGTTCGGCCCGGATCTTCGTCGCGCGGGCGTCGAACTCCTTGGCGCGGGCCTGAAAGGTGGCCGCGTCGATCTTGCCCCGGGCCTCGGTCAGGGCGCGTTCCTCGGCAATCAGCTGATCGGCGATGCGATCGTTCTCTGCCTTCTGGGCGCCGGTATCGCGCTGCATATCGGCCAAGATCCGCTGTCCCCAGCGTGATCCGTCGAACAGCTGCTCCCAGTCGATGGTGAGCACCGGGCTCGGCAGGCGGATCAGCGCATCGCCGGGATCGCGGGGCGCAGCGACGACCGCAGAGCCCGGCGCGACGCCGGTCGGATAGTCGTCAGCCCCGCCGGTCGGCTGAGCCGTGGCCTGCTGCGCCACGGCCGGCGCAGCAAGGCACAGCAGCACCGCCATGCCCACCCGCCAGATCCGCGTTCCGCCCCGCTGTGCCATCGCCGTCGTCAGAACTTCGTCGAGATCGTCAGGTCGAAGTTCTGCTCCTTGTCATAGGTTTCCTTCTTGATCGCCTTCGAGAAGTCGATCCGCAGCGGACCGAGCGCCGAGCGCCAGAAGAACGAGAAGCCGACCGCCGAACGGATGTGCATCTTGTCGCTGTCGTCGAGCCCCATCGCCAGCGCGCGCTCGCTGCTCGACACGCCCCACAGCGCGCCGGTATCCCAGAACAGACCGCCGGTGATGCCGTATTCCTCGGGCAGGCCGATCGGGAATTCGGTCTCGGTGCGCAGCGCCCAGAAATACTGACCGCCGAGCGCATCGCCGTTGGGCGCGCCCACGTCGCGCGGGCCCCAGCCATGCGATTCGAAACCGCGCACCTTGCCGTAACCGCTGAACCGGTCGAGGATGGTCAGGTCGCTGCCGCTGCGCGGCGTGATCACGCCCCCCTCCAGCTCGGCGCGCAGGCGGACGGATTCGTGCATCACCTTGCGCTGCGCCGCCAGAAGCGCGGTGGTGCTGATCGCGTCGACATCGCCGCCGAGGCCGTAATAATCCTGACCGAACTTGAACGTATACCCATAGCGCGGGTCGAGGTTCGTGGTCATCGTGTCCCAAGTGTAGGTATACCCCACCGAAGAGGCCGTGCGCTCGCCCAGGCTCTGCTCATAGCTCAGCACCGGAGAAGAGCCCGACGCCGGCGTCGTGCCGCTGGCCGCGGTATAATCGGTGACGCCGAACAGCTTCTTCTTGCCATAGGCATAGCGCGCCTCGAGGCGGGAATTCTCGGCCACCGGGAATTCGACAGAAGGCTGCAGCCCCTGGATACGGGTATTGTAATCGGCATTGTCGTTGCTTGTGGTGTCATACCACAGGTGCATCCGCGCCTTGACATCGCGACCGAGGAAATACGGCTCCACGAAGTCGATGGAGCTTTGCTGATTGTCCGCGGTGGTGCCGATCTGCACGCCGAGCGACTGACCGCGGCCGAGGAAGTTGTCCTCCTGCACGCCGACCAGAACGCCGAAGCCCGAGGCCGCGCCATAGCTCGCACCGAGCGTCAGCGAGCCGGTGGGCTGTTCCTCGACATTGACGTCGACGACGACCTGATCGGGGTTGGTGCCCGGCTTGGTGTTCACGTCCGCCTTGCTGAAGAACCCGAGCGCACGGATCCGGTCGGCAGAGTTGCGGATCTCGCGCGGGTTGAAGGGGTCGCCTTCGTCGGTGCGGAATTCGCGCCGGATCACCGAATCGAGAGTGGTGGTATTGCCCTTGATGTCGATGCGTTCGACGAAGATACGCGGTCCGCGCACCAGGGCGAACTGCACGTTCAGGGTCTGCGTCGCCGGATCGCGGGTCACCCGCGGATCGACACGAACGAAATTCGCGCCTTTCTTCAGCGCCAGCTGCTCCATCCGGGTGATCGCGAGGTCGATCGCCGTCGGCGTGTAGACAGAACCGGTCTTGATCTTCGCCAGCGGTGCGAACTCATCGACGTTCAGATCCGGCACCTCGGAAACCGTCGTGATATTGCCGAACTTATACTGCTGGCCCTCTTCGATGTTGAAGGTGACGAAATAGCCGTCGCGCGCCCGCGCCATGTCCGACGAAATCCCCGTCACCTTGGCGTCGGGGTAGCCGCGCGACTGATAGAAGTCGATCAGGTTCTGCTTGTCCTGCTCCAGCCGGTCGGGGACGAAATTGTCGCTCTGGATCAGCCGGTGAAGAATGCCGGCCTGCTTGGTCGACAACGCCTGACGCAGGGTGAAATCGGAATAGCTGCGATTACCGGTGAAGCTGATGCGGTGAACTTCCGAGGTATAGCCTTCCTTGATCTCGAAGGCGACGTCGACCCGGCCGTCGCCGCGCCGGATCACCTTCGGATCGACGCGCACGTTGATGCGCCCGGCCTGCGTGTAGCCCTCGGCGATCAGGTTGGCATCGGCCTCGACCTGAGCGGGCGAAAACACGTGGTTGGGCTTGGTCTTGACGCTCTTGGCGATGGCATCGTCCTTGAGCACGCGGTTGCCCTCGAAGGCGACGACGCCGACCATCGGGTATTCCTTGACGCGGATCACCAGCGTGCCGCCCTGCGGCACCAGGTCGACCGTCTCGAACAGGCCCGAGCCCACCAGCCGCTGATAGGCATCGTTGAGCTGGTCGCCCGAGACCGTCTGCCCCTTCGCGACCTTGGCATAGGCGAGAATCGTCGCCGGCTCGATGCGCTTGTTGCCCTCGATCTTCACCGCGGAGAACCGGAAATCCTCGGCCATCGCGGCGACGGGAACCAGTGCCCCGGCAGCGATCCCGGCCGCCACCGTCAGGGGCAGCGCCCCGGGCAGAGGGCTCGCCGTCGTCAGTGCCAGCGCCACCGCCGGCAGACGACGCACGGCCGACCGCCGTGCAGGTGCTGCATGTTGCCGCCGCTTCGTCATTCCCTCACCCCGTCTATTGGGACAGTTCTTTGTCCCGTGAGTAGCGGCAACGCCGCCGATTGTCAAAAGCGCCGAGCCAGGCACAGGCTGCCGGACCGGCGAAATGCCGCGAAGCTCAGCAGGTCACGTCGTTCCACAGCCCGAACAGCATCAGCGACAGAACCGCCACCATCCCCGCCGCGGTCAGCACGTTCAGCACCGCCGGCGACGGCGGGCGGCGCGTCACCGCTTCCCAAAGATAAAACATCAGATGCCCGCCATCGAGCACCGGCACCGGAAACAGGTTCAGAAACCCCACCGCCGTCGACAACACGCCGATGAACCAGATGAAATCCATCGCCCCCGCCTGCGCCGCCGCGGCAGAGCCCTGCGCGATGCCCACCGCGCCATGCAGATTGCACGACGAAATCTTGCCGAGGATCATATGCTCGAACGCCGAGACCGAGGAGGTCACGATGGTCCACACCTGACCCGCGCCGCGCTCCAGCGCCTCAAGCGGGCCGGCCGCGCGGGTTTCGGGGGCGAAAGCCATGTCGCCAGTCGCCCCGATCATCCAGCGGGTCTCGAAATCGCCGTTGGGCAAGGGCAGGTCCATCCGCTTCGGCGTCAGGCTCAGCGTCAGGAGCTGCGCCCCCGTCGCCGCCGTGCCGCCCGCCGCCCCCGCGGGAAGCGGACGCCACACCGTCAGATCGAGGGGGGCGCCCGCGCTCGCGCCGACGCGGGATCGCAGATCCTCGAACCGCCAGATCGGCGCGCCGTCGACTTTGGTGATCACGTCACCCGCCTTCAGCCCTGCCCCCGCCGCGGCCGAGGACGGCATGACCCCGCTCAGCAGCGGCGGCATCGGCTGCGGCCCGTCGATGTCGCGGGCGGTGCCGTCGCGCTCGATGCTCCAGCGCACCGTGGGCGTCGGCGGCAGATCGGCGAGCGCGGCATAGAAGGCGCGATAATCCGGGGTCTCATGCCCGTCGAGCGCAAGGATCCGGTCGCCCGGCTGCAGCGCGCCCTCGCCTTCGGGCAGCGTCGCGAGACGCCCGACGGTCGGCGCTTCGGTCGCGACACCCTGCCAGGCGACAGCGCCGGCGAAGATCGCGACCGACAGGATGAAGTTGAACACCGGCCCCGCCGCCACGGTGGCGAAGCGCGCCCAGAGAGGCGCGCCCGCAAGCGTGCGCCGGCGCTCCTCGGGGCTCATCGCGTCAAGCTCCGCCTCGTCGGCGGCCCCGGCCGAGGCGGCGTTGCTGTCGCCGTTGAACCGCACATAGCCGCCAAGCGGGATCGCCGCGATCTGCCAGCGCGTGCCGCGCCTGTCGACGCGCGACACCAGCACCGGCCCGAAGCCGAGCGAGAATACCTCGGCCCCGATCCCGGACCAGCGCCCGACGATGTAATGACCGAACTCATGAATGAAGACGATGATCGACAGCGCCACGACGAAGGCCGCGGCGGTGTAGAGCACATTGCCGAAATCGGGAAGCAGGTCCAAGGCTCAGATCCTTCCGCGGGGGATAAGGCCGCTGGTGTCGTGTCTGCCGGCACCGTGTCTGCCGGCGATGCGGGCCCGGCCGAGCGCGCGCGCCTCGGCATCGGTGGCGAGAACCTCATCGAGGCTGGTGGCCGGATTGCCCAGCCCCTGACGGGCGGACATGTCGGACAGCACCTGTTCGACCAGCGCCGCCATGTCGAGAAAACCGATGGCGCCGGCGATGAAACCATCGAGCGCGACCTCTTTCGCGGCGTTGTAGACCGCGCCTGCGAGACCGCCCGTCGCCATCACCTCGCGTGCGAGGCGCAGCGCCGGATAACGCACGGGATCGGCCGGGCGGAAGCTGAGGCTGCCGAGCGCGGCAAGATCGAGCCGCTTCACCGGCAACTCGGCGCGCTCGGGCCAGTTCAGCGCATAGCCGATGGCGTGGCGCATATCGGGCACACCCATATGTGCCATCAGCGCACCGTCGCGGAAGCCCACCAGCGCATGGATCACGCTTTCGGGGTGGATCACCGCCTCGATCTGGTCGGGACGCAGGCCGAACAGCTCCTTCGCCTCGATCAGTTCCATCCCCTTGTTGAACATCGAGGCGGAATCGATGGTGATACGCTGCCCCATCGCCCAGTTCGGATGGGTCGAGGCCTCGGCCACGGTCGCGCGTGCGATGCGCTCCATCGGCCAGTCACGAAAGGCGCCACCCGAAGCGGTGATGATGACGCGCTCGACGCTGGCCATGTCCTCGCCGTGAAGCGCCTGGAACACCGCGGAATGCTCGCTGTCGACGGGAAGGATGCGCGCCCCGTGCCGCCGCGCGGCCTCGAGGAACAGCGGCCCCGCCGCGACCATGCTTTCCTTGTTGGCAAGCGCGAGCGTCGTGCCATGGCGCAGCGCAGCATAACCGGGCGCCAGCGCCGCCGCCCCGACGATGGCACTCATGATCCAGTCGGCCGGACGTTCCGCCGCCTCGATCAGTGCCGCGGGGCCGGCCGCGGCCTCGATCTCGGAGCCATGCAGCGCCGCGCGCAGCGCCGGCAGGCACTCTTCATAAGCGGTCACCGCAATATCGGCGCGCAGCGCGCGCGCCTGCGAGGCCAGCAGATCCACGTTTCGCCCGCCGGTCAGCGCGACGACCTGAAACGCCCCCGCCCCGCCCTGACGCTCCAGCAAGTCAAGCGTGTTGACCCCGATGGAGCCGGTCGATCCGAACACCGATACCCTGCGCATCTCAGCCTCCGATCTGCGGCAGAGCCCCGAACTGAACGACCAGCAGCACCAGCAAGATCGCACCGATCAGCGCGTCGAACCGGTCGAGCGCCCCGCCATGGCCCGGGATCAGGCCCGAGCTGTCCTTGACGCCTGCGCGCCGCTTGATCCAGCTTTCCGCGATGTCACCCATCTGGCCGGCAAAGGCGACCAGCGGGGACAGCAGAACGATTCCCCAGCCCGAGCCCGCCGCGACGAGGCACAGCCCCACGATCACCGCGCCGATCCAGCCCGCGACGGTGCCCGACCAGGTTTTCTTCGGGCTGAGCGCGGGCCAGAACTTCGGCCCGCCAAGCGTGCGCCCGGCGAAATAGCCCGCCACATCCGATACGCCGACCACGGCCAGGATCCAGACGATGATCCACAGCCCTTCGCCCGCGCCATAGCCTTCGCGCAGCGCGACGAATCCATAACCCGTCAGCAGGATTGCGAAGCCGTAGACCGCGAACAGCAGCCGGTCTCGCGTCACCAGAAACGCCGCTGCCGCCGGATAAAGCACCAACAGCCCGAGCGAGGGCGGAAACAACGAGCGCAGCTCCAGCACCGCCAAGGAGACCGCCGCCGCCCCCACGCCGATCTCGTAGCCGAGGCGCCCGCGCCCGGGCGCGCACAGCGTCGTCAGCTCCCAGATCATGGCAGCGCACAGCGCGATGGCCAGCGCCTCCATCGCGAAACCGCCGCGCCAGACCGCCGCCCCGCCCAGCACCAGCATCACCAGCCCCGAGACAAGACGGGTCCGCAGGTCGCCCCAGCGACCGGAACCGTCCTGCGTCATCCCTTGACCCCGCCAAAGCGCCGCTCGCGCTGACCGAAGCGCGACAGGATGCCCGCCAGCAACTCGGGCGTGAAATCGGGCCAGAGCGCGGGGGTGAACTCATATTCCGCATAAGCGGCCTGCCAGGGCAGGAAATTCGAGGTCCGCGTCTCGCCAGAGGTGCGGATCACCAGATCCGGATCGGGGATGTCCGCGGTGTCGAGATGCGCCGAAATCGTCGCATCGTCGATCTGATCGGGGTTCAGCCGGCCCTCGGCCACCTCGGCGGCAATCGCCTGCACGGCGCGGCGGATCTCGTCGCGGCCGCCGTAGTTGATCGCCACGGTCAGGTTCAGCCGGCAGTTGCCCGCCGTGCGCGCCTCGATCCCCGCCATCAGATCCTGCAGCTTCCGGTCGAGCCGCCCGCGCGCGCCGATGAAGCGCAACCGCACCCCCTCGGCCGACAGCGCGTCGGCTTCCTTCTCGATGTAGCGCGCGAAAATGCCCATCAGACCGAGGACTTCCTCGGTCGAGCGTTTCCAGTTCTCGGTGGAGAACGCATAGACGGTCAGCCAGTTCACGCCCATGTCGGGACAGGCGCGCACGATCTGCTTGACGCGCTCGGCGCCCTTGCGGTGACCGACGAGACGCGGCCAGCCGCGGTTCTTCGCCCACCGGCCGTTTCCGTCCATGATGATCGCGACATGTCCGACGCCATAATCGACGTCGGCAGGCGCGGGAGAAATCTCGGTGGCGGCCATCTGGGTCACTTTCTGCCGGTCCTCTCAGACCTGCATGATCTCCGCCTGCTTGTGCTCGAGCGCCTTGTCGACGAGCGCGATGTTCTTCTTGGTGAGGTCATCGACCTCGCCTTCCCAGAACTTCACGTCATCCTCGGACATGCCGGCGGCTTTCGCCTTCTTCACCTGGTCCATGCCGTCGCGGCGCACGTTGCGGATCGCGACGCGGGTGCTCTCGGCATATTGCGCGGCGACCTTGGTCAGCTCGCGGCGGCGCTCCTCGTTCAGCTCGGGGATCGGCAGCATGATGATGGTGCCGTTGGTCTGCGGATTGATGCCGAGGCCCGACTCGCGGATCGCCTTCTCGACCTTGTTCACCAGCCCCTTGTCCCAGACGTTGATGGTGACCATACGCGGCTCGGGGACGTTGACGGTGCCGACCTGGTTGATCGGGGTCATCGAACCGTAGGCGTCGACCATCACCGGCTCCAGAATGGAGGCCGAGGCGCGCCCGGTGCGCAGCGAGGCGAACTCCGTCTTGAGCGAGGCCATCGCGCCATCCATGCGGCGCTGCAGATCATCGGTATCGATTTCGAATTCGTCGGCCATCGGTCAGGGCTCCTTGGTGTCGGTGTTCTTTTAGCCGCTCTTGCATGGGAAGCATAGGGCAAAGCAGGGGCGGCGGGGTGCGCACAGGCACTCCGCCGCCGATTGAGGGGGAAACCGGCTCAGGCGTGGACGGTGGTGTAAGTGCCCTGCCCGGCCAGAATGCCGCGGAACCCGCCCGGCTCGTCGAGCGAGAACACGATGATCGGCAGGTTGTTGTCACGTGCGAGCGCGATCGCCGAGGCATCCATCACGCCGAGGTTCTTCTGAAGGCACTCGTCATAGCTGACTTCGCCGTAGCGCTTCGCATCCGAAAACTTCTTCGGATCCTTGTCGTAGACGCCGTCGACCTTCGTGCCCTTGAAGATCGCCTCGCAGTTCATCTCGTTGGCGCGCAGCGTCGCCGCGGTATCGGTGGTGAAATACGGGTTGCCGGTGCCGGCGGCGAAGATGCAGATCCGCTTCTTCTCCAGATGGCGCACGGCGCGGCGGCGGATGTAGGGCTCGCAGACCTGATCCATCGGAATGGCCGAGATCACCCGCGTATGCAGCCCGAGCGCCTCGAGCTGCGCCTGCATCCCGAGGGCGTTCATCACCGTCGCCAGCATTCCCATGTAATCGGCGGTGGTGCGCTCCATCCCCTGAGCGGCGCCGGCGAGGCCGCGGAAGATGTTGCCGCCTCCGATCACCATGCAAATCTCGACGCCGAGTTCATGGACCGACTTCACCTCGCGGGCGATGCGCGCGACGGTCGGCGGATGCAGCCCGTAGCCCTGATCGCCCATCAGTGCCTCGCCCGAGATCTTCAGAAGCACACGTTTGTATTTCACAGTCGGCTCGGCCACTGCAGTCATCCCGGGATTCCCATTTGCGGTTGTCATTTCGGCGACAAATGTCGCAAATGGCCGCCGGAATCAACCTCGGCCTTGCACCGGATGGGCGGCATGGACAACTTTGCGCGGATATCCCCCGACCGCCCGGTGCTGATCGCGGGCGCGACCGCCTCGGGCAAGTCGGCGCTGGCGCTGGAAATCGCGCGCGCGCAAGGCGGCGTGGTGGTGAATGCCGATGCCTTGCAGGTCTGGTCGTGCTGGCGGCTGCTGTCGGCCCGCCCCACCCCCGAGGACGAAGCCGCCGCGCCGCATCTGCTTTACGGGCACCGCGCACCGGGCGAGGAATACTCCGTCGGGCACTGGCTGCGCGAGGCGGGCGAGATCCTGAGCGCGTGGAAATCAGGCACCGGCGAGCGGCCGATCTTCGTCGGGGGCACCGGGCTTTACTTCACCGCGCTGACTGCGGGACTGGCCGAGATCCCGCCGACCCCGGCCGGGGTCCGCGCCGAGGCGGACGCCCGGATGCAGGCCGAAGGCCCGGCGGCGCTGCTGGCCGAGATCGACGCCGCGACGCGGGCCCGCATCGACATCCGGAACCCGGTCCGGATCCAGCGCGCCTGGGAGGTGATGCGCGCCACCGGGCGCGGCCTCGCAAGCTGGCAGGACGCGACGCCCGCGCCGCTTCTGGCCCTGAGCGAGGCCGAGGCGCTGGTCCTCGACGCCGACCGCGACTGGCTGGCCAGCCGCATCGACCGCCGGTTCCGGATCATGATGGAGCAAGGCGCGCTCGACGAGGTGCGCGCCGTGGCGCCTTTCTGGCAGCCCGCCGCCCCCTGGGCGAAAGCCATCGGCGCGCCCGAGCTGATGGCGTATCTGCAAGGCGACATCGGTCTTGAATGCGCCATCGCCCGCGCGCAGGCCGCCTCGCGCCAATATGCCAAACGCCAGCGCACCTGGTTTCGCGCCCGGATGCGCGACTGGAACCACCTGCCCCGGCCCTGAGGCCCCGGCAATCCCGACTCCTTTGCGCGCATTCCGCCCACGCAAATTCCGATTGGAAGCCGCGCCCGGCCCTTCTATCTTCGGGCGAGCATTCTTTTCGCTCCCCTCCTGTTCATGGCCCCGTCGTGCCCCCAGCCTGCGCCCACTCTGCCCCGATCCAGCCCGACGCTCCGGCGCCTCGGGAACAGCGCGTCGTGCCGATCGCCCGGCTGGCCCAGGGCGGGCGCTGGCGGGTCGAGGCGCTGCGCGCCCTGCCAGAAGCCTGCCTGTTGTGGTTCACCCGCGGACAGGGCCGGGTGACGCTGGACGGGGTAACCCGCGGCTACGGGCCGCACAACGCGATCTTCGTGCCCGCAGGCGTCATCCACGGCTTCGAGATCGCCCCGCAAACAATTGGCTTTGCGGTATTTTTCGGATTCAACTTACCCGACCCCCTGCCCGGAAAGGCGCTGCACCTGCGGGTGCGTGACGCCGCCCCCCAGGTCGAGCTGTCGGCACTGATCGAGGCCGCCTCGCGCGAGCTGGACGGCGGACGGCCCGGTGCCGCACGCGCGGCGCGGTTTCAGCTCGGACTGATCGGTGTGTGGCTGGAACGTCAGGCCGCGGTGCAGCCGAACGAGGTCGAGGCGAACGATGCCGCACGGCGGCTGGTTGCGCGCTACTCGGCGCTTCTCGAACGCGATTTCCGCACCGGCCAGGGGGTCGGCGACTACGCGGCAAAACTCGGGGTGACGGCGACGCATCTGACGCGTTCGTGCCGGGCCACCTCGGGGCGTGCCGCGCTGGAGATGCTGCACGACCGCCGCCTCTACGAGGCCCGCCGGCTGCTGAGCGAAACCGCCACCCCGGTGCAGGAGATCGCGGCCGGGCTCGGGTTCAGCTCTGCCGCCTATTTCACCCGCGCCTTCCATGCCGCAACCGGGAAAACCCCGTCGGATTTCCGCCGCGCAGGCTGAAACCGGAGATCAGGGTTTCAGACACACCGCGGAGCGGGCGACGAAATGCGCCTCACGCCCGTTGTCGAGGCTGAACACCCCGCCGCCCCGCCCGGGCACCGCATCGAGGGTCAGCCCGCCCTGCCACAGCGGCGCAAGCCCCGCCGGAAGATAGACCGCCGCACCGTCGACCGCACCGATGCGCAGATCGTCCGGTGCCAACAGAAACTCTCCTTCCGGGTAGCACATCGGCGCCGTCCCGTCGCAGCATCCGCCCGACAGGATCAGCAGCACCGGCCCGTGGTCCGCCACGATCGCGGCCAGCAAGGCGCGCGCGGCATCCGTCGCCTCCAGCGCCGGGACGGCTTCGGGGACCGCTGTCGTGTCACTCTCGCTCATGATCCGCCTTTCCGGCGCCGGGGATGAAAAGCCCATGCGCCATACGCCGAAAACGGGCGGCGCGGGGGGCGCGCCGCCCGTCCGGGCCGGACCTCGGGATCGGGGGAGGATCAGCGTTCGCGCCGCGAACGATGCGCCCGTCGATCCTGCCCGTCCGATCCGGCACCCCGGGCGAAGCCCCGCCCCGGTGCCGTCCGTTCGCGCCCGCCTCAGAAGAAGCCGAGCTTGTTCGGGTTGTAGCTGACCAGCATGTTCTTGGTCTGCTGATAGTGGTCGAGCATCATCTTGTGGGTCTCGCGACCGATGCCCGACTGCTTGTAGCCGCCGAAGGCCGCATGGGCCGGATAGGCGTGGTAGTTGTTCACCCACACACGCCCGGCCTGGATGCCGCGCCCGAAGCGGTAGCAGGTGTTCGCATCGCGCGACCACACGCCGGCGCCGAGGCCGAACAGCGTGTCATTGGCGATCTCGAGCGCGTCTTCCTGGGTCTTGAAGGTGGTCACCGACACGACCGGCCCGAAGATTTCCTCCTGGAACACCCGCATCTTGTTGTGACCGCGCAGGATCGTCGGCTGAATGTAGTAGCCGCCCGCCAGATCGCCCGAGAGCGCGGCCGCCGACCCGCCGGTGAGCACCTCGGCTCCCTCCGCCCGGCCGATGTCGAAATAGCTGAGGATCTTGTTCTTCTGCTCTTCCGAGGCCTGCGCGCCGATCATCGTCGCCGCATCGCGCGGGTCGCCCTGCACGATGGCCTTGGTGCGCGCGATCGCCTTCTCCATGAACTTGTCATAGATGTCTTCCTGGATCAGGGCGCGCGACGGGCAGGTGCAGACTTCGCCCTGGTTCAGCGCGAACATCACGAAGCCCTCGATCGCCTTGTCGAAGAAGGCGTCATCCTCGCGCGCGACATCCGAGAAGAAGATGTTGGGCGACTTGCCGCCGAGTTCGAGCGTCACCGGGATCAGGTTCTGCGAGGCGTATTGCATGATCAGGCGGCCCGTCGTCGTCTCGCCGGTGAAGGCGATCTTGGCGATCCGCTTCGAGCTGGCGAGCGGCTTGCCCGCCTCGAGGCCGAAACCGTTGACGATGTTGAGCACACCGGGCGGCAGCAGATCGGCGATCAGCTCGGCGAAGACGAGGATGGTGGCCGGGGTCTGCTCGGCCGGTTTGAGCACCACGCAGTTGCCCGCCGCAAGCGCCGGAGCGAGCTTCCATGCCGCCATCAGCAGCGGGAAGTTCCACGGGATAATCTGGCCGACGACGCCGAGGGGCTCGTGGAAGTGATAGGCGACGGTATCGGCGTCGATTTCCGACATCGTGCCTTCCTGCGCCCGCAGCACGCCCGCGAAATAGCGGAAGTGGTCGATGGCGAGCGGCACGTCGGCGGCGCGGGTCTCGCGGATCGGCTTGCCGTTGTCCCAGGTCTCGCAGGTGGCGAGAAGCTCGGCATTCGCCTCCATCCGGTCGGCGATGCGCAGCAGCGCGCCCGCGCGCTCGGCCGGGGACATCTTGTGGCCCCACAGCTCTTTCGCGGCATGGGCGGCGTCGAGCGCGTCATTCACGTCGCTCTCGTCCGAGCGGGCGCATTCGCAGATCTTCGCGCCGGTGAGCGGCGTGATGTTGTCGAAATAGCGCCCTGCGTTCGGCGCCTTGAAGGTGCCGTTGATGAAGTTGTCGTAGCGCGCCCTGAAAGGCGATACCATCACGCCCTGAAACTGGGCAGACATATCCGTGGCCATGGGTCTTTCTCCTCCTCTGGGGCGGGCCCTCCCCGGCCCGCGACTGAGGAAAGAATGCCTGCTTCGGATCCCTCCGGCAACGCTTCTGCAGCCCGCCGTCCCGGAACTGAGACAGTCCCTCGCGAAAAAACGCATATCCGGTATGCAATGATGGAAGTGCAGCGCGGGTGGGCCAGACAAGGCCAGGCGAATTTTCCACAAGTGATTGTTTATTAATGAAATTGAGAAAGAGCCTGCATCCCGCGCCGCACTCTGGCCAGGCATGGGACATGAAACGGCCGGCCCCGTTTCGGGGCCGGCCATGGCTTGCGTGCTGTTTCTGTGCCTGGAAGGGCTCAGAAATGGGCGTCGATCTTCACCACGTCGATCAGCTTGTGGTTGACGAATTCCTTCAGCCCGAGGCCGAGAAGCTCGCGCCCGTAGCCCGAGCGCTTGATCCCGCCGAAGGGCAGATCCGCCTCGACCTTGGTCGGGTGGTTGACGAAGACCATGCCCGTAGCGATCTGGCTGGCGACTTCGAAACCGCGCTTCTCGTCCTTGGTGAAGACCGAGCCGCCCAGCCCGAAGGGCGTGTCATTGGCGATGCGGATCGCGTCGGCCTCGTCCCGGGCACGGAAGATCATCGACACCGGGCCGAAGAATTCCCAAAGCCGGGCGGGGTTGTCGCCGTCCATGCCGGTCAGGATCGTCGGCTGCACGAAGGCGCCCTTGTTCGGCACGGCGGGACCGACTTCCTCGGCCTTCGCACCGTGCGCGATGGCGGCGGCGATCTGCACCTTCAGATCGTCGGCGGCCTTCTGCGACGACAGCGGCGCGAGCGTGGTGGCCGGGTCCATCGGATCGCCCGCGACCAGCTTCGCCACGCCCTTCTTGTAGCCCTCCATGAACTTGTCATAGACCTCGTCGACCACGATCATGCGCTTCGACGAGACGCAGACCTGACCGCCGTTCCAGTGACGGCCGAACACCGCCCAGTCGATGGTCTTGTCGAGATCGGCATCCTTCAGCACGACGAAAGCATCGGCACCGCCGAGTTCCATCGTCGATTTCTTCAGCGCCTTGCCCGCCTCGGCCGCGACGACGGCACCCGCCGCTTCGGAGCCGGTCAGCGCCACGCCATGCACGCGCGGGTCGTTGATGATCATGTTGATCTGATCGCGCGTCGCGTAGAGGTTGGTGAAGCCCCCCGCCAGCAGACCGGCTTCGGCCATCAGCTTCTCGAAGCGCGCGGCCGCCTGCGGCACGTTCGAGGCATGTTTCAGGATCAGCACGTTGCCGGCCGAGAGCTGCGGCGCAAGGATCCGCGCGATCTGATAATAGGGGAAGTTCCACGGCTCGATCGCCAGCAGGATGCCGAGCGGCTCGTGCACCAGCACCGCCTCGCCTTCCTCGGGATCGAGGACCGGCAGCTTCTCGGGGGCGAGCAGCTTCTCGGCATTGCGGACGTAATATTCGAAGATCTTCGCCGACAGCTCGACCTCGGCCTTGGCCTCGGCGAACAGCTTGCCCATTTCAAGGGTCAGGATCCGCGCATGTTCATCGGCATCGCGACGCAGCAGGTCAGCGGCCTTTTGCAGCACCGCCGCACGATGCGCGAACGAGGTCTTGCGCCATTCATGGAACGCCGCATCCGCCCGGTCGAGCGCACTCGCCACTTCGGCATCGGTAGCCTCGGGGAAAGTCGCGACGGTTTCGCCGGTGTAGGGATTGATCGTTGCGTAGGACATGTTGTTCCTCCTTTGCGTCGACCGGAGCGATTGCGCCGGTCACCCTGAGCGAAGCATCCTCGGATCGCGATCCTCTCGGGCTTCGTCACATTAGAAGATAAGCACAATCCCCCGCGAATCCAGCAGCCAGAATGAAATCGGCCTGTGCGCTGGTGCACCGCGACAAGCTGTTGACACGCACAATGCACGAGATCGTGGCGCATCAAATGTATCCGAATAAAACATATTTGAATCAATATCATGACATGGACATCGTCGGCCCGGAACAACCGGAGAAAAGGCCCGTTCCGGCCCCGAAACCGGCCGCTCCGGGCAGCGAGGTCACCTGTGCGAGAGCAGCTGTATTCCGCTGTGCACAGATCCTCGTGCGCCGGCAAGGACCCGGCGCACGGAAGGGGCGACGGGCTCAGGAGGCCGAAACGCCGCGCACGTTGCCGACATGGCCCCCGCCGCCGAACAGATAGCTTTCGCCGAAGGTCGGGCGCAGCCGGGTTTCAGGCGCGGCGATGCCGAGTTCGGGGAACAGCAATTCGGCGACGCGATAGGCTTCCTCGAGATGCGGGAAGCCCGACCCAACCACCGTGTCGATGCCGAGCGCCTGATACTCGCGCAGCCGCGCCGCCACCGTCGCGGGCGAGCCGACCAGCGCCGTCCCCGCCCCCGAGCGCACCAGCCCGACCCCGGCCCAGAGGTTGGGCGACACTTCCAGCCGGTCGCGCCGGCCCTGATGCAGCGCCTGCATCCGCGCCTGACCGACCGAATCCGACTGACCGCTCTGCGCCGCCTGCGCCGCGGCGATGGTCTCGTCGGAGAGATGCGAGATCAGCTCGTCCGCCGCTTTCCAGGCCTCGGCATCGGTTTCGCGCACGATGAAATGCAGCCGGATGCCGAAGCGCACCTTGCGGCCGCGCGCGGCGGTGGCGGCGCGCACCCGGGCGATCTTCTCGGCGACCTGCGCGGGCGGCTCGCCCCAGGTCAGATAGCTCTCGGCGATGTCGGCGGCGAAGTCGATGCCGGCCTCGGAGGAGCCGCCGAAATACAGCGGCGGGCGCGGCTGCTGCACCGGCGGCAACCCGAGGCGGGCATCGATCGCCTTGATGTATTTGCCGTCGAGCGAGGCCTCGCCGGTTTCCATCAGCTTGTTGAACACCTGGAAGAACTCGGCCGCGTGATCGTAGCGGGCATCGTGGGGCAGGAAGATGCCGTCGCCCGCCAGCTCCTGGCTCGATCCGCCGACCACGATGTTGAGCAGGAGCCGCCCCCCCGACACCCGGTCGAGCGTCGAGGCGAGCCGCGCGTAATAGGCGGGCGAGGCGGTGCCCGGCCGGATCGCCACGAGGAAGCGCAGCCGCTCCGTCACCGCGGCGAGATTGCCGGCGAGCACGAAGGATTCCTCGCACGCCGCCCCGGTCGGGATCAGCACGCCCGAATAGCCCAGCCGGTCGGCCGCGACCGCGACCTGACGGAAATAGGCCGGATCGGCCGGCCGGCCGAGGCGTTCGGTGCCAAGATAGCGGCCATCGCCCGAGGACGGGATGAACCACAGGAAATCGAGCGGATCGCTGGTGTTTGTCATGATATGTCCCTGACTGTCGTGGCGCGCCCCCGGGGCGTTCCCGGGGGCCGCGAATTGGGTCTTCGGGGCTCAGCCGTCGCGGCCGAGCAGCCGGTCGAGGATCGTCTGTTCGAGCGCCGCCGCCTCGGCGGAGCCGTGCCGGCGCGGACGCGGCAGGTCGATCGCGAGGTCGAGCGCGATGCGCCCCTCCTCGAGCACCACCACCCGGTCGGCGAGAACCACCGCCTCGGCCACGTCATGGGTCACCAGAACCGCGGTGAACCCCTTCTCGCGCCAGATCCGTTCAAGAAGACGCTGCATCTCGATCCGGGTCAGCGCATCAAGCGCGCCGAGCGGCTCGTCGAGGGCGAGGATGCCGGGCTGACCGACGAGCGCCCGGGCCAGCGCCACGCGCTGACGCTGGCCGCCCGAAAGCACCGCCGGCCAGTCGCCGGCGCGGTCGGACAGGCCGACCTCGGCCAGATAGGCGCGGGCGCGGGCGCGTGCCTCGGGTCCGGTCGCGATGCCGGTCAGACCGACGGCGACATTGTCCTCGACCCGCTCCCAGGGCAGCAGGCGCGGCTCCTGGAACATGATGCGGGTGCCGGGGGCCTGTCCCGCGCCGTCGCCGGACCGGCCGATCTCGATGCGCCCGGCATCGGGCCGGTCGAGCCCGGCGAGCAGGCGCAGCAGCGTGGACTTGCCGCAGCCCGACTTGCCGACGATGGCGAGGAACTGGCCCTGAGGCACGCTCAGATCGACGCCGTCGAGCACGCGTTTCGCACCGAAGCTGCGCCGGACGCCGTGCAGCGTGAAGGCGGGGGCGGATGAGCTGTCGAACGCCATCAGCGGGCCCTCCGTCCGGTGGCGGCGGGGCGCTGGAAGGCGGGATGCCAGCTCAGCGTTGCGCTTTCGAGACCGCGCGCCAGACTGTCGGCCAGCTTGCCGAGCGCGGCGTAGATCAGGATCGACAGCACCACGACATCGAGCTGCATGAACTCGCGCGCCTGCATCGCCATGTAACCGAGGCCGGATTTCGCCGCGATGGTCTCGGCCACGATCAGCGTCAGCCACATGATGCCCAGCCCGTAGCGCAGCCCGGTGAAGATCGCCGGCAAGGCGCCCGGCAAGATCACCCGCACGAACAGCGCGCGCGGCCCCATGCCGTAGATCCGCCCCATCTCGACCAGTTGCGGATCGGTGCCCTGAATGCCGAGCAGCGTGTTGACGTAGATCGGGAAGAACACCCCGAGGGCGACCAGGAAGATCTTCGCCTCCTCGCCGATGCCGAACCACAGGATCACCAGCGGGATCAGCGCCAGATGCGGGATGTTGCGCAGCATCTGCAGGCTGGTGTCGGTCAGCGCCCGGCTGCGCGCCGAAAGCCCGTTCGCCAGCCCGAAGGCGAAACCCGCCCCGCCACCGATGGCGAAACCCGCAAGAGCCCGCCCGCTGCTGGCCGCGATGTGGCGGGCAAGCTCGCCCGACAACGCAAGCTCCCATCCCGCGGCCAGAACCGCCGAGGGCGCGGGCAGCACATTCGCCGAGATCGCCCCCGCGCGCGCGAGCCCTTCCCACGCCAGCAGCGTCACCGCCGGCAGCGCCCAGCCCAGAAGGCCGCGCCCCGCCCCGGGCGAGAGCCGCAGGCGCGGCCGCTCCGCCGGGACGGCGACGGCCGCTTCGGGCTCCGTCGAAACCACGGTCATCTCGCGCCCCCTCAGCTCTGGAAGCCGGGCCAGACGGCCTCGGCGACGGCGATCTGACGCGGGATCAGACCGAGGCGGAAGAACCGGTCCGCGGTGGCCTGCTGACCGGCGACGATCTCGGGCGACAGCGGGAAGATCCCGAAATCCAGCCGCTCCGCCACCAGCTTCTCGGCGTCGAGCGGCACGCCCGTCACCTCATGCAGCGCCTGAGCCACCTCGCCGCGATGCGCCGCCGCCCAGTCCGCGGCTTCGCGCAGCGCCGCGAGGGTCTTTTGCACCGCCTCGGCATTCTCCACCGGGAAATCGCGATGGGCGAGGAAATAGGTGTTCACCTTCAGCACATCCGCGGTCCGCGCCAGGATGACCGGCTTGTAGCGCAGCTCGGCGATGGCGAAGAACGGATCCCACACTGCCCAGGCGTCGACCTTGTCGGCCGCGAAGGCCGCGCCGGCATCGGCAGGCGACAGATAGACCGGCTCGATGTCGGCATAGCTCAGCCCGTTCGCCTCGAGCGCTGCGACCACCAGATTGTGCGCGCTGCTGCCCTTGGTCACCGCGACGCGGCGGCCCTTCAGATCGGCGACCTTCGCGATCCCCGATCCCGGCTTGGCGAAGATCGCCTCGCCCTGCCCGTTCGACGGCAGCGCCGCGACATAGGAGATCGCCGCCCCCGCCGCCTGCCCGAAGATCGGCGGCGCATCCCCGGTCCAGCCGAGGTGAATCGCGCCGGTGTTCAGCGCCTCGACCAGCGGCGGGCCGGCCGGAAACTCCACCCATTCGACCGAGATACCGAGCGGGCGCAGCGCAGTCTCGACCGTGCCGAGGCGCTGCGCGACGACCGGCAGACCGGCCTTCTGGAACCCGACCTTGAGGGTTTTCACCGGGGCAGCGCGCAGCGGCAGCGTTCCCGCCCCCGCAACGCATCCCATCGCGACAAGGCTCGTCACGGCGAAGCGGCGTCTGGAAATCTGGGTCATGGAAACCTCGGAAACTGTGTCTGTTGCGAGGCCGATTGGACACCTCATAACTATCACGAGTCAACAGGTCGTTATTGTCGTGTTTTTAACGAAGACGCTCCAGGTCTTCTGATATTTTTATTTATTTACAATATATTACATAAATCTCACCCGGACGATGGAGGATCGTCTTCTCTCCGAACCGGAATTCAGACCGGGCCGTTCTCTGCCTGCCGAGGGGGCGGAGAACGCGGTTCTCCGTCCCCGGCACTCAGCTGTCCTTCCAGCGATAGCCGATGCCGAGTTCGGTGTGGATATGGTCTGCCGTGGCGCCGGCTGCGGCAAGCTTCTGACGCAGCTGACCGATGAACACCCGCAGATAGGTGACGTCGCCCGCATGGGCCGGCCCCCAGACCTGCGCCAGCAACTGGCCATGCGTCATCACCCGGTCGGAGTTCTGCACCAGGACCACCAGAAGTTCATATTCCTTGGGCGTCAGATGCAGCGCAGTACCACCGTATTCGACCGTGCGCAGCGCAACCGAAATCCGCAGCGCGCCGCGCACGATCGCGCCCGGCAAGGTCCCCTCCGCCGCAGCGGGTTCGGCGCGATGACGCAGGCTCGCCCGGATCCGCGCCAGAAGCTCGCCGATGCCGAAGGGCTTGGTGACGAAATCGCTCGCCCCGAGGTCGAGCGCCATGATCTTCTCCATCTCGCTGTCGCGCGCCGACAGCACGATGACCGGCACATCGCCGTCGCGGTGCAGCGCCTCGAGAACCGCCTTGCCGTCCATGTCGGGCAACCCGAGGTCGAGGATCACCAGATCGGGCGCCTGAGCGGCACATTGCGCCAGCGCCTCGGCACCGGAACCGGCATGAAGCGGCTCATAGCCCGCCGCCTCGAAGGCATGGGTGAGAAAGCGGCGGATCTGCGGTTCGTCGTCGACAATCAGGATTCTGGCGCGGGAGGATTGCGCAGGCGTGGATTGGGCAGTCGTCATGAGGCGGTCTTCGTCTTCGGCGCGGAAGGATCGGTCCCCGCGGGCAGCGGCAGGACCAGACTGATCGCGGCGCGCCCGGCCGCAGCCTCGATCCGGCCGCCGAGCGTGCGTGCGATGCCCTTGGCGATCGGCAGGCCGAGGCCGCTGCCCTCGCCCGGACGCAACAGATCGGGCGTCGCGAGCCAGGCGCGGATCTCGGCCGAGAGCCCCGGCCCCTCGTCAGACACGGTGATTTCCACCGCGCCCGGACGCAGCCCGGCGGCGATGGAGACCGCGCCCGGGGTGTAGCGCAACGCATTCTCGGTCAGGCCGAACACCGCCTGCTCGATCAGGCTGGCATCGGCCTCGACCAGCGGCAGATCGGCGATATCCGCGCTGAGCGTCCGGCCCGGAAAGGCCCGCCGCGCCCGGGCCACGGCCGCGCGCGCGCAGTCGGCCGGCGCCACGCGGTGAAGCGTGACGGTGCCGCCATTCATCAGCCGGGTGATCTGCAACAGCCGCTCGACATAGGTCTTCAGCCGCTCAGCCTCTTCCTCGGCGGCGGCCAGCAGATCGAGCTGGGCATCGGCCGAGAGGTTGCGGCGGAACTCGCGCAGCGTGGAGAGCGAGCCGAGGATCGTCGCGATGGGGGTGCGCAGATCGTGCGACAGCGAGGCGAGCAGCGTCGAGCGCAGCATCTGGCGCTCGCCCGCGATGCGCTCGGCCTCGGCCTTGCGCGCGAGCGCCAGACGTTCGAGCGCAGTCCCCGCCTGATGCAGGATATCGCGCACCGCCTGCTCGCGGTCGGGCGTGTCACGGCGCGCCGCGGCCAGCGGACGATGCCCTATCGTCAGCGCCGCGCCCCGGCCGGGGCCGGGGCCGAAAGGCAGAAATGTCAGCCCCGACCCGTTCCGGTCATCGCTGCTGGCGAATTCGGTCGTCCCGCGCGTGAGCGCCTGATCGGCGGCCTGAAGCTCCATCGCGCCGGGGCGGAACGCGGCCGGCACGGCCACGACGACTGCCGTTCCCTCCGGCCCGGACCGCGTGCGCCCCGTCCTTTCCGGCACGGCACGCAAGATCACCGCCGGACCGAGCGTCAGCCGCGCCACATGCGCCGCCGCGCGGGCGAGCACCGTCGCCTCGTCCGTCGCAGAGCTGAGATCGAAGGTCGCAGCCGACAGCACCTCGAGAACGTCGGCGCGCCCCTCGGCAGCCTCGACCTGTTCGCGCATCCGCCCCGCCATCAGCCCGCTCAGCCCGGCACAGACCAGCATCACCGCAAGCATCAGCAGATCCTGCGGGCGCGAGGTGAAAAAGCTGTGCCGCGGCTCGATGAAGAAGAAGCTGAACAGGAAAAACGCGCCAAGCGCACTGAGAACGCCGGTCCAGAACCCGAAAGCCGCGGCATTGACCAGCACCGAGGTCAGCAGGATCAGAGGGATCACCGCCGGCCCGATCTGCCCGCCGGCCGATCCCGCGATCAGCGTCGCCATCCCCAGCACCAGCACCGCCGCCACCAGCTGGCCGATGCCCGGCCAGGGCATCGGAAAGCGCGCACGCGGCGGCAGATGATAGGGCGAGCGAACCGTTTCCATGCCCTGAGGAAAGCAGTTTTCGCCCGAATGTCCATGATCTTTATGCCGTCCTGATGCGGACGGCGCAGTTCCGTATCGCTTCTTTATGCGACCCTCGCCAGATTGGCGCGACGGGCATCCGCGCCCGGGTCAGACACAGGCAATTCATGAGCGACGCACATACGGTCCCCGACGGGGACGTCACGCACGATCCGGATGCCGGCCCGGCTGCGGTGCACCGCAGTCGGACGCTGGCCCTGACGCTCGGGGCGGTGGGGGTGGTCTATGGCGACATCGGCACCTCGCCGCTTTATGCGCTGCGCGAGGCGGTGGCGGCCGCGGGCGCGAGTTCCGGCCGGGTGCCGGCAGAGACCGTTCTGGGCGTGCTGTCGCTGATCCTGTGGACGCTCGTGGTCATCGTGTCGGTGAAATACGTCACCATCCTGCTGCGCGCCGACAACGATGGCGAGGGCGGCACTCTGTCTCTGCTGGCGCTCGCGCAGCGCGCCGTCGGCCGGCCGAGCGCGGCGGTGCTGATCCTCGGCATCCTCGGGGCGGCGCTGTTTTACGGCGATGCGCTGATCACGCCGGCGATCTCGGTGCTGTCGGCGATCGAGGGGCTGGTTCTGGTGATGCCGGGATCGGAACGCTTCGTGGTGCCCGCGGCCATCGGCATCATCGCCGGGCTGTTCGCGATCCAGCGTCAGGGCACCGATGCGGTCGCGCGCTTCTTCGGCCCGGTGATGCTGGTGTGGTTCGCGGTGCTGGCGCTGGCGGGGGTGTGGCGCATTCTGGACGCACCTGCGGTGCTTGCCGCGCTGAACCCGTGGTATGCCGCAGCCTTCATGGTGGGGCATCCGGCGGTCGCGCTGGTGGTGCTCGGGGCGGTGTTCCTCGCCGTCACCGGAGCCGAGGCACTTTATGCCGACATGGGCCATTTCGGGCGCCGGCCGATCCGGCTCGGCTGGTTCGCGGTGGCGTTCCCGGCGCTGGTGCTGAACTACATGGGGCAAGGCGCGCTGCTGCTGGTGCATCCCGAAACCCTGTCGAACCCGTTCTACCTGATGTTCCCCGACTGGGCGCTGAGCCCGCTGGTCATCCTGGCGACGCTCGCCACGATCATCGCCAGTCAGGCGGTCATCACCGGCACCTTCTCGCTGACCCAGCAGGCAGTGCAGCTGCAGCTTTTGCCGCGCATGAACATCCGCCACACCTCCGAGGCGCATCCGGGCCAGATCTATCTGCCTTCGGTCAACGCGCTGCTGCTGATCGGTGTGCTGAGTCTGGTGATCATGTTCGGCTCCTCCTCGGCGCTGGCGGCGGCCTATGGCATCTCGGTCACCGGAACGATGGTGATCACCGCGGTGCTGACGATGGTGGTGGCGCACCGGCACTGGGGATGGTCGGTCCCGGCCTCGGTCGCGCTGATGATTCCGTTCCTGCTGATCGACCTGGTGTTTCTGGGCGCCAATCTGGTCAAGATCGCGGATGGCGGGTTCGTGCCGATCGGTATCGCGGCCGCGATGCTGGTGGTGATGTGGAGCTGGCGGCGCGGCACCGGGCTGATGCTGGCGCGCGACAGCGAAAGCGCACTGCCACTGGCCACGCTGCTTGGCCAGATCAACGAAAAATCCGTCGCATCGGTGCCCGGAACGGCCGTTTTCCTGACCGCGGACCCGGCGATGGCGCCCGTGGCGCTTTTGCACAGCCTCAAGCATTTCAAAGCCTTGCACGAGCAAAACATGATCCTGACGGTGCGCACCGCCAATGTGCCCCATGTCCCCGAAGCCGCCCGCGTGTCCATCGCCGAGATCGCGCCGCGGTTCCGCCAGATCCTGCTCAGCTATGGCTATGCCGAGGATCCGGATGTGCCGCAGGCGCTGATGCTGTGCCGCCGCAAGGGGCTGAAGTTCGACATCATGGCGACCTCGTTCATCCTGTCGCGGCGCCGCTTGCGGTTGTCGAGCCGCAGCCTTATGCCTCGCTGGCAGGCGCGCGTGTTCATCTACCTGTCACGCAATTCGGCCAGCGCCTCGGATTACTTCCGCATTCCCGCGGGCCGGGTCGTCGAGCTTGGCACACAGATGAACGTCTGACATTCCCCCTCATCCCCTGACACGGAGTTCCCCATGTTGTCGAATGCTCTCACCCTGCCGCATCTGCTGATCATCGGCGTCGTCGTCCTCGTGCTGTTCGGCCGGGGCAAGGTGTCGTCGCTGATGGGCGAGGTCGGCAAGGGCATCACCGCCTTCAAGAAGGGCGTCGCCGAAGCCGACCAGCCCGAGACGCCCGCAGCCCTCAGCGAACCGCAGCGCAAAGACGAAGAGCGCAAGGACAGAGCCTGAGACAGAGCCCGCCCCGAACGCCGGCATCCGCACGACTGACGGCAGGCCGAGCTTTGGCCCGGCCTGCCGATGGCTCCGGCTCGCATGTCGCCGGTCTGCCGCCCCGATCGTCCGGAGCGCAGCCTATGACGCGGTTTCGTCGAAATAGCTCTCGTCGATCTGCCGGATGTGCAGCACATCCTTGTCGCGGCAGCCGATGTTGTAACCGATCATCAGCCGGGCCAGATGCTCGCCGTCGATCAGCACGATCCGCGCCCCCAGATCGGCCGCGGTCCGCGTCGCCGCATCGGTGAAAAACGAGGTGGTCACGAAGATCCCCTTCTTCGCCCGATGCAGGTCAAGCGCGCCGTAAAAGTCGCGGATCTCTCCCGACCCCACGGCAGAGCCCGCCGCATAGCGCTTGGCCTGAAGATAGATCTGATCGACCCCGAGAGGATCCTGGTCGATCACCCCGTCAACACCATTGTCGCCGCTGCGCCCAAGCGCGCGCCCCGCCTCCTCGGAACTGCCGCCATAGCCCATGGCGAGGAAGAGATCGACGATCAGCGTCTCGAAGAACCCCGGCGAGGCAGAGCGCACGGCCTCGAGAAGAGAGGCGGCAAGCGCCTCTTCCAGCCGGCGATGCGCGGCAAGGAGCGTCTCGTCCGGGGTCAGGGTCTCCTGCTGCGCCTCCTCTGCATCGGGGCCGGGGGCGGCCGGATCCCGGTGGCCCCGGGCCCGGAACGCCTGAAACTCGTCGAACTGCGCAAGGTAGCGCGCGTTCAGCACGACCTGCGGATCGTCAAGAACCGCCCGGCCGCGATCGGTCAGCGCATACCAGCCGCGCCGCAGATTGCTGACCAGCCCCGCCTGTTTCAGATAAGAGCGCGCCCAGTGCACCCGGTTGGCGATCGTGGTCTGCCGCCCGCTCGGCAGCATCTGGCGACGTTCCTGCGCACTCAGCCCGAGGGTGTCGGAAATCTCCTCGACCACATCCGAGACCTTGCGCGGCTCTCTTTCCGCACAGGCCAGAACCGGCCGCATCAGAGACTGGTAATCGGGGATCATTGTCTTTGCCTCGGTCGTGACGGGATGCGGCGAGCATAGGGCAGCATCGCGCGCACCGGAACCGCAATCCGCCCGGAGCCCGCCGCCGCATCGCCGCGTCACGACCACGCAGGACGTCCGCCGATTCGTCGCAGCCACCGCCCCCCGAAGCGCAGAACAAACATCCCGCCGGTCCGCCCGCCCGGGGAACGAAGCCGCTGCCGGCGGGGGGCAAAAGACCATGCCCGCTTCCTTGCCCGGCGCCCCCCCGACCGGCAAACTTCACCCCACAGGGCCTCCGCCGAAACACCCGCTTTTCAACGGGTTGCAATGGAGGATCGGCCTCAGACCCAGAAAACGGACAGAAAGGAAACCCGATGGGATCGCTGACAGAGGTCGGGATCGACCACAGATTGCATCCGCGCGTGAACTCGGCCGATCCGGTGGCGCCGCGCCCGCGCCCCACCGCGCCGCCGCATCTCTTGCGCGACGAGGCCGACGCCATCGCCACCGCGACCGCGCTCGCCGCCGAGCTGGCCCGCGGCGCCCAGCTTCGCGACCGCGAGGGGCTGTTGCCGCTCGACGAGCTCGACCGCTATTCGCAAAGCGGATTGTGGTCGATTCTGGTGCCGAAGGCATATGGCGGGCCGGGGCTGTCACACGCCACGCTCGCCCGGGCCATCGCGATTGTCGCGAGCGGCGATCCGGCGGTGGCGCAGATCTCGCAAAACCACATCGCCATCGTCGATCTGATCGACCTCGACGGCACCGAGGCGCAGAAGAAGATGGTCTTCGGCTGGTCGCTGGCCGGGCTGCGCTTCGGCAATGCGTTTTCCGAATTCGGCACCAAATCGGTCGGCGAATTCCGCACCCGCGTCACCTTCGAGGGCGACGAGGCCGTGGTGAGCGGCGAGAAATTCTATACCACCGGCGCCCTGCTCGCCCATATCGTGCCCATCGTCGCCGTCGGTCCCGAGGGGGTCTATCTGGTCTTCGCCGACCGCGAGACCCCCGGACTGAGCGTCACCAACGACTGGTCTGGCTTCGGTCAGCGCACCACGGCCTCGGGCTCGGTGCGGCTCGACGCGGTCCGGGTCCCGCGCGAGCGCGCGGTGCTGTTGCGCGACACCTCGGTGCATCCGTCGGTTCAGGGCCCGGTCTCGCAGATCATCCAGGCCGCCATCGACGCCGGCATCGCCCGCGCCGCCATCGACGAGACCATCCGTTTCGTGCGGACGCAAAGCCGGCCCTGGATCGACAGCGGCAAGGAAACCGCGGGCGAAGACCCCTACACGATCCAGGCGATCGGCGATCTGAAGATCCGCCTGCACGCCGCCGAGGCGCTGCTGGACATCGCCGGCCGCGCCATCGACCGCGGTTATGCCGAGGCCTCGCTCGACAGCGTGACCGAGGCGACGATCCGCACCGCCGAGGCGAAGGTGCTCACCACCCAGATCGCGATCGAGGCCACCAACCGGCTGTTCGAGCTGGCGGGAACGCGCTCGGTTCTGGCGGCGAACGGGCTCGACCGGCATTGGCGCAACGCGCGGGTGCATACGCTGCACGATCCGGTGCGCTGGAAGTTCTTCCATGTCGGCAACTGGTATCTGAACGGCACCCATCCGCCGCGTCATCCGTGGAACTGAGAGGCCCGCGAAGCTGAGGCGGGCCGCGATCCGGGACGGGCGCCCTCCCCCGCCCGTTCCAGGGCTGCGACCCGCCGGAAACCGGCCCGATTCACCTTCCGCGCCCGCCTGCCTCCGGCCGTCCGGCCGGGGTGCGGGGCGCTGCGCCACCCCTGTGCGAAAGACGACAAAACCATGAGCAAGCAGATCCGCTTCAACGCTTTCGAGATGAACTGCATCGGGCATCAGTCTCCCGGGCTGTGGCGCCACCCGCGCGACCGCTCGGGAGAATACAAGGATCTCGAATACTGGACCGATCTGGCGAAGCTGCTGGAAACCGGATTCTTCGACGCGATCTTCCTCGCCGACGTGATCGGCTATTACGATGTCTACAAGGGCAGCCTTGACGCAGCGCTGCGCCAAGGCGTGCAGATCCCGGTGAACGATCCGTTGCAGCTCGCCAATCCGATCGCTCAGGCGACGCGGCATCTGGGCATCGGCATCACCGCCTCGACCTCGTTCGAGCACCCCTATACCTTCGCGCGCCGGCTGAGCACGGCCGACCACCACACCAGGGGGCGGATCGGCTGGAACATCGTCACCTCCTACCTCGAAAGCGGGGCGAAGAACGTCGGTCAGGGCGGGCTGCGCAGTCACGACAACCGCTATGACGTCGCCGCCGAATATCTCGAAGTGCTCTACAAGCTGCTCGAAGGCAGCTGGGAAGACGGCGCCGTGCTGCGCGAGCGCGAGCGCGGCCTGTTCGCCGATCCGGTGAAGATCCACGAGATCGGCCACAAGGGACGCTATTTCGACGTGCCGGGCTATCACTTGTGCGAGCCCTCGCCGCAGCGCACCCCGGTGCTGTTTCAGGCCGGCGCCTCGGGGGCGGGCAAGGCCTTCGCCGCCGGACATGCCGAATGCGTGTTCATCTCGACGCCGCTGAAATCGGCGACCAAAGCCTATGTGAAAGAGATCCGCGAGCGCGCCGCCGCTGCCGGGCGCGATCCGGACAAGATCCTGATCTACGCGATGGCCACCATCATCACCGACGAGACCGACGCCAAAGCCCGGGCGAAATACGAGGAATATCAGCGCTATGCCTCTTGTGACGGGGCGCTGGTGCTGATGTCGGGCTGGACCGGGATCGACTTCGGGTCCTATGCGCCGACAGACACGGTGAAGAAGGTGCGCACCAATGCCATCGTCTCGGCGGTCGAGCATCTTTCCGAAGGCGACAAGGTATGGACCATCGAGGAACTGGCGAAATGGGGCGGCATCGGCGGCATGGGGCCGCTGTTCGTGGGCTCGGGCGAGACGATCGCCGACCTGCTCCAGGACTGGACCGAGGACACCGGGATCGACGGGTTCAATCTGGCCTATGCGCTGGCGCATGAGACCTTCGCCGATGTCATCGGCCATGTCGTGCCGGAGCTGCAAAAGCGCGGCGTCTACGTGACCGGCTACCGCGAGGGCACGTTGCGCGAGAAGCTGTTCGGCGACGGGCCGCGCCTGCCTGACAGCCATCCCGCGCATCGCTATCGCGACATCGAACGAGTGAAGCGCGAAGCTGCGGCGCAGGCGGGCGAACCGGCTGGCGCACCGGACTGAGGGCCGGACTGAGGGCCTGACTGAGGGCCGGGTTGGCGACCTGACTGAGGACCGGACTGCGAGCGGTCCTCAGCGTCGGGTCTGCAGTGTCTGCGCCGCGCCCAGTGCGGCGACCCTGAGCGCGAGCTCGGCGGCCTGCACACGGATATCGGGGATTGCGGTGATCTCCCAGAAAGTGGCGCGCGACACCGGACCGAGGGCGAAGATCCGCCGGCTTTCCCGCCCGTCCGCCCCGATCAGCGCGCATTGCGCACTGACATCGAGCCCGATCCGCAGCGGATCGACCCGTGCCGCACCTTCGGCCAGCAATCCTGCGATCAGCGGGCTCGCATGGCGCTCCGGATCGTTGCGAATGCCGCGACAGTCGACGATCCGTGCCACGTCGAGGGTCTCCTCCACGCCGGTGCCATGCCCCCGGATCGCCGCGCGAATGCCCTGCGGACCGCCCGGTCGGGCGCTCAGGAAGGCCGCCCGGCGGATCTGCAACCGCCCCGAGGCGAGCGCCGCCGCGATGCGTTCGGCCGAGGCCGGGGGGAGGCGGTGACGGTGCACCTCCCACCACGATGCACCGTGACGCAGGAAGCGCGCCCGCTGCCCGACCGACAGAGATTGCCAGATCAGGCCGATCCAGGGACGGATACCGTCGAGCGCGCCGCGCCAGCTGCCCCCCGCGGCCTCGGCCTGGCGCGCCCGCCCCCGCAGCCAGCCGAGCATCCGGCTGAGCGGCGCCCCGAGCGGCAGATCCTCGCGCGCGGTGGGCAGCGCAGTGCCCTGCGCATGGCAGCGCGGCAGCAACCCGCGCCGCGAGATCGCCACGATCGGCCCGCGATGCCCCGCCCGTTCGAGCGACAGCACCCGGTCCACCATCGACAGCCCCGTCCCGACGATCAGCACGGTCTCGCCGGGGCCGGGCGGATCGGTCTCGTCCCAGGCCCGCGCCACCAGCCCCGAAGGGTCGGGGCGGGTCTGGACATGGCCGGTCGCGAGCACTGCACAGGAGCCCGTCAGCACCTGCCCGCCCGCCAGCGTCACCTTGACCCCACCGGGACGCTCGTGCAGCGCGATGCACTCCGCCGTCACGCACGACAGCCGCCCCGAGGCCGCATAGGGCCGCAGCAGCCCCGCCAGATACCGCCCATAACTCGCCCGGCTGACGAAACTGTCGCCGCCGAACCCCTCGCCCTGCGGCCCGGCCCGCAGCCAGCGCAGAAAATGCTCCTCGTCCCCGGGATCGGCGCTCATCTGCCGGACCCGGGTGTTGAGCAGATGGTCCGGCTCCTGCGTCGAATAGGCGATCCCGCAACCGAGCCGATGCCGCCCCTCGATCACCGTCACCCGGAGATCGCTTCGCCGGCCGAGCAGGCTGGCCGCGAACAGCACGCCGCTCGCGCCCCCTCCGATCACCAGCACATCGCGCCAGTCCGCACTCCGGGTGAAGGCGGCAACAGGAATCGTCGTTTCGTGGATCATGCTCAACTCCTCACAGTGATGGCGGCAGCACAGGCCGCGGCGGGGATGGGGGCCTGTGGCGGCGAAGCGGAGGCGTTCACTCCGCCCGCGGGCCGAGCGGATCCACCCGCGCCTCCCACAGGCTCCGGTCGCGACCGCGCAGCAGGGCGGCGGCGGCGGCCCCGGGGTCTGCGGTGAACACCGCAAGCGCCAGCCCGTCGCGCTGCGGCGTGCGGCCGGTGCGCCGGTCGATCAGACGCACGACGCAGGTCGCCGCGGCGGGGGTGACGGAGCGCGGCCCGGTCGCCGGGGTGATCGTCATCTCGCTCTCCCTGAACAGTCCGGACAGAGTGTCCGCCACAATACACGATAATCACGACACGATTACTGTATTATTTCAACGGAATTTCCTCACTTTTTATCGCGGCATCGCGGAATCATATTCTCTGACAGGCCGGACGCTGCCGGGAAGACATTCCCTCCCCCGCAGCCGAAGCAGGCAAACCATGCCGGTCGGGGCGAGTTGGCCGGAATAATCACGACTTTACCAATGTGCAATATAGACTAATTTTGCCATACTCAGCCAAGACAGGTTTCATCAAGCGAGTCTTGCCGTGCCCAGCATTCCACCGACCAATCGCCCGCCAGCGGGCATCGTGCCCCTGGCCCCGGGGCCGACCGACCTCGATCTGATCGACCGCAAGATCGTGGCCGAGCTGATGCGCGACGCCACCCTGCCCATCGCGCGCATCGCCGACCGGGTCGGGCTGTCGCAGACCCCCTGCTGGAAACGGATCCAGAAGCTCGATGCGACCGGCGTTCTGACCGGGCGCGTAGCGCTGGCCGATCCGCTGCGCCTTGGCTTCGGCATCACGGTCTTCGTCGGCATCGAGGCCCCCGACCATTCGCCGCAATGGCGCAACGACTTTGCCGCAGCCATCGAGAAGATCCCGGAGGTGATGGAGACCTATCGCATGGCCGGCGACATCGACTATCTGCTGCGCGTCTCGGTGGGCAGCATGGAGGCCTTCGATCAGTTCTACCGCCAGCTCACCGACATGGTGCCAATCAAGAACGTCACCTCGACCTTCGCGATGGAGCGAATCAAGTATACGACCGCCTATCCGATCGACACCACCCACCGCTGAGCAGCACCAGACCTTTCCCTTGCCCGCCGGTGCCGCGAAAGCGGCTTCTCCGGCGCGGGGTGTCTTTGGAACCAAAATCACGACTGATGTTGTAGATTATACGGACACTCAGGCAGACACGGAGGCACAGATGACCCTGCCCAAGACTCTGATCGTGCACGGCCTTGACGGTTCGCCCGCGCCGCACTGGCAGCACTGGTGGGCCGCGACCGAGGCGGGTGCCCTCGCGGTGGATCTGCCTGCGCCGGCCTGCCCCGATCCTCTCGCCTGGGAGACCGAACTGATCGGCATGATCTTGCGCCATCCAGACAGCATCCTCGTGGGCCATTCGCTTGGCGCGGTGCTGATCGCGCAGCTGCTTGGCTCGGTCCCGGATCTGCGGGTGCGCGCGGCCCTGCTCGTCGCCCCGGCCGAAGTATCGCTGTCGGGCCGGATCTCGGCCTTTGCGCCGCTGCCGGAACGACGCCTGCCGGTGCCTGCGGTGCTGGTCGCCAGCCGCAACGATCCCTGGATGCGCTTCGGCCGCGCCCGCGATCTGGCGAAAAGCTGGGGCAGTCGCTTCGTCGATCAGGGGATTGCCGGGCATATCAATGCCGCGGCCGGCTATGGCCCCTGGCCGCGCGGCAAGGAGCTGCGCAATGCGCTGGCCGCCGAAACCCTTGCCCCCGACACCCACGTCCCCGGCTTTCCCGGACCGGAACCGAAAGGGCAAAGCACCGCCCGTCCGTCGCTGCGCGACGCCGCCGGTCTGACCTATGGCAGCCCGTCCCGACATGACCGGCCCCGGAACGACCGGTCCTGGGCCCGGCTGGCGTGACGGCGGACCGACCGGTCCGCCCCGCCCGAAAGCAACCGGCCCGGACGTCGTGTCCGGGCCGGTTTTTCATGCCGCACGGGAAAGGCGGGGCACGCAGGCCCCGCCCCGGGGTCAGCCCGCGATCCGGCCGATCTGCCAGACATAGACCGGATCGGTGCCGTTGACCGCATTGTCACCGAGAATCCGCTCCTTGTAGATCAGCGGGTTATGGCTCGCCGCGGTGCGCGCATTGCGCCAGTGCCGGTCGAGCGCCAGCCCCGTCGCCGAGGCCGAGGCGCTGAGCGCGTTGAACAGATCGCTCGTCGTGCGCAACGCCAGATCGGCCGCGACGATCTGCGCCTCGGCCGAGGCGATTTCGGCCGCGACATTCGCCGCATCGTCGGCCGCCCGGTCATCGCCTTGCGAGGTCTCGTAAGCGGTCTGGGCGGCGCGCGCCGCCTCGAGCGTCGCCGCCCGGGCCGCGAAGGCAAAGGCCCGCGCCCGCCCGACGACCTGAAGCACCTGCGGATCCTCGCGCACCACCGTGCCCGACCCGTGCGAGAAACCGCGGCTGCGCCGGCGCACCTGCTCGCTGACATCGCGCACCGCCGCCCCGGCCGCCCCCGCCAGCACCGCATCGAGCACCAGCTGATAGAACGCGGTCTGATACCGGAACCGGCGGGCGAAGGGCAGCACGGCATCGGGCCCGACATAAGCGCCGGTATAGACGGTGGTGCCGGTGCCGGTCAGGCGCTGACCGAAGCCGGTCCAGTCGTCGCGCCGCTCGATCCCCGGCTGGTCGGTCGCGACGATGGCGATCACCGGCTCGCCGGTATCGGTGCGCGTCGCATAGGTGTCGATCCAGTCGGCGAAGATGGTGCCGGTCGAATAGAATTTCTCGCCGTCGATGCGAAAGCCGTCGGCGGTCGGAGCGACGCGGGTGATCGTCTCGCCGATCCGGACCGAACCGACCTCGGTCCAGCCGTTGCCGGCGATCTCGCCCGCGCCGAACCGCGCGAGCCACCGCGCCCCCTCCGCGCGCGGTGCGACCAGCCGGTCCTCGACCAGCGCGAAATGCCCGCGCAGCGCCTGCGCGATGTTGGTGTCGGCCTGCGCCAAGTCGATCAGCAGGTCGAACAACTGCACCAGCGATGCCCCCGAGCCGCCGAATTCGACCGGAACCCGCAGCGCGGTGAACCCCGACGCCTTCAGCCAGCCGATTTCCTCGAACGGCAGGATGCGCTCGCGCTCGCGGCGCAGCGCGCCTTCGGCGATACGGTCGAACACCGGGCGGAACCGGGCCTTCAGCGCGGCGGTTTCGGGCGGCGTTCCGGGGGCCGCCGTCGCATTCGCCGGGCGGGTGTCGTGCAAGGTCATGAGGATCTCCTTTTCCGGCCCGGCAACGGGCGCGGGCGTGACATGGGAAACAGGGCGCCTCCGCGCCCGGGATGGAACAGGACGCCTTCGCGCCCAAGATCTCGGTCAGGGCGATTCAGGCGCCCTGCCCGGCGGGCGAAAGCCGGTCGGCCAGCGCCACCGCCAGACGCGCGGCGACCAGCTCGGCGTGGCGCGTCACCTCGGGGATACCCATCAGCTCGCCGACACCGCCGCGCGCCAGCGGACCGGCGACGAACAGCCCCGGCACCGCCCCGCCGTCGCGGCCGAGCGCCCGGCACCCGTCGGCGACATCGAGGCCGAGCCGCAGCGGATCGGCGCGGATCAGCCGCGCCTCCGCCGCCGAGGCGAGCACCGGCATCCGGTGCAGCGCCTCGCCATGCGCGGGCCCGGTGGTCACGACGACCGCATCGAAAATCCGTTCGTGCAGCGCTGCGCCCTCAGGCACGCGCCAGCCGATCCGCAGCCCCGCCGCTTCCTCATGCGCCGAAACCAGCCGGCCGCGGACGATCTCAAGCCCGCCCGCAGCAAGGCGGCGCTCGATCGCGGCCTCGGGCTGCGGCGCGATGCGGAAGCGATGCACATCCCACCACACCCGCAGATGGCGCAGCACGCGCGCGCGCTCGGCCAGCGGCAGCGCCGCCCAGATCGCCGGCGCGTCGCGGCGCACGGCATCGAGCGTCGCCTGCCAGGGCAACCCCGCCGCCGCGTCGCGCGCCACGGCCCGGCGGATGCGCGCCAGAAGCGGCGTCGCACTGCGCGCGGGATCGGTGGCGAAATCCGCGAGCGACGCCGCATGAGCGAACACATGCCCGCGCGAGCGCAGCCCATGCCGCGACAGCGCGGTGATCCGGCCGCGATAGCCCTGCCGGTCGAGGCTGGCGATCACATCGGCCGAGGTCAGCCCGGTGCCCACGATCAGGATCTGCCCCGCGGTCCGGGCCAGCCCGCTCAGCCGGTCGCCGCCGAGGGTGCTGTCGGCGATCAGCCGGGCCGACCCCGCGACCGGCGCCAGGGCCGCGGGCAGACCGGGCGGCGGATGGCTGAGCGCCAGCACCACCAGATCCGCCACGAGAACGGTGCCCTCGTCGCAGCCGATCTCGAACCGGCGACCGCGGTTCAAGTGCACGGGATCCGGGCCGGCAACGCCGAGACGGATGGCCCGGGCGCGCAGATGCTCGATCCGGCCGCTCGCGAGGGCGGGGCCGAGCGTATCGGCCACGTAATCCCCGACCGTGCGGCGCCGGACGAACAGCTCTCCGCCCGGCAGACGGGCCTCGGGATCGGTGTCGAGGCTCGCCGGATGCGCCCGCAGCCAGCTTTGCAGCCCCTGCGGATCGGCGCTGTCCATCGTCATGCGCGCGGCGGGCACGTTGATGCGGTGGCTCGGGTCCCGGGTCGAATAGGCAAGCCCCTGACCGAGACCGGCGCGCGGCTCGATCACCACGATGCGCACCGGCTGCCCGCCGATCGCGCGCAACAGATGAAACGCCGTGCTCGCCCCGGTGAAACCGCCGCCGAGGATCGCCACCACCGGCGGGGCGGCGGATGGGGGCGCGGTCCTCATGCCGGAACCCCGGCCGGCAGGGCCGCCTGCCCGGCTGCCTCGCGCGCACTGCGCCAGGCGATCAGATCGGCGACCGCCAGCCGCGGGATATCGTGACGGCGCGCGAACCGCGCCAGATCGGCGCCGCGCATCATCGTGCCGTCGTCATTGACCAGCTCGGCCAGAACGCCCACGCCGGGCAGACCGGCCAGCCGCGCCAGATCCCAGGCCGCCTCGGTATGGCCCGGACGTTCGTGCACGCCGCCCGAACGGGCGCGCAGCGGGAACAGATGCCCCGGCCGGCGCAGCCGCGCGGGATCGGGGGCCCCGGCCAGCGTTCGCAGCGTCAGCAGACGGTCCGCCGCCGAGACCCCGGTGCCGCAGGCCGCCGCGTCGCAGCTGACGGTATAGGCGGTGCCGTTCGGATCCTGATTGCCCGCCACCATCGGCGGCAGCCCGAACGCCGCGCAGCGCCCGGGATCGAGCGCGGCGCACACGATCCCCGTGGTGTGGCGCACCATGAACGCCAGCTCGGCGAGCCCCAGGGTGGCGGCCGCGCCGATCAGATCGGCCTCGTTCTCGCGCCCGGCGTCGTCGGTCACCATGACCAGCCCGCCCGCGGCGATGCGGGCCAGAGCCTGACGAACCTGCGCATCGAGCGCGCGAAAACGGATATCGGTCATCTTCTGTCTTCCTTCTGTCGCGGGGAGGTGGTCTTGCGCGGCCCGCGTGCCGCAAGGTGTCCGGCCCAATGACCGGACCTGTGACCGGCGGTCATTCGGCGGCCTTTCCGGCCGCATCGCTGACCCGGCCGATGCCCTCGAAAACCGAGGGGCGCGAGGCGTCGGCGATGCTTTCGCGGCCGATGTAATGGCACCGCCATTCCGCCGCGGGATGGCTGTCGCGCACCAGACCGCCGGCATCGCCGAGCAGCTTCTCGCGCAGCGTGCCCGGCGCGTAACCGCCTTGCGCCCGGCCGCGCCGGCGCAGTTCCGGCACCACGAAGTCGATGAAATCGGTGGTCGAAGCCGGGGTGATCGCATAGGCGAGGTTGAACCCGTCGATGCCGCCCTCGTCGACCCAGCGTTCCAGCGCATCGGCCACCGTCTGCGGTCCGCCCACCAGCACCGGCCCGAGACCGCCGATAGACCGCTTGCGGATCACGTCGCGCACCGTCCAGGCCTCGCCATCGGCAGCGAGGGATTCGAGCGTGGTGCGCAGGCTGTCGTTCTCGACCGCGGTCAGCGGCTGATCGGGATCGAGCGTCGAGAAATCGAGCCCGGTCCAGCCGCCGTAAAGCGCGAGCGCGCCCTCGGCGCTGGCATAATCGAGGTATTCCTCATACTTGCGCTGCGCGGCTTCGTCGGTCGGGCCGGTGATGACGGTGAGCAGCGCGAAGATCTTCAGGCTGTCGGCTTCACGCCCGGCCGCGGCGACCTCGGCGCGGATCGCGTCAGTCAGCTTCTTCGCGGTCTCGGGGCTGGTGGCGAGAACGAACATCGCCTCGGCGTGGCGGGCGGCGAACTGGCGACCGCGCGCGCTCGCCCCGGCCTGGAAGATCACCGGGGTGCGTTGCGGCGAGGGCTCGCACAGATGAAAGCCCGGCACCTTGAAATAGGTGCCCTCGTGGCGGATCGGATGCACCTTCGCGGCATCGGTGAAGATGCCCTTCTCCTTGTCGCGCAGCACCGCGCCCTGTTCCCAGCTGCCTTCCCACAGCTTGTAGACGACTTCCATGTATTCCTCGGCGAGGTCGTAGCGCGCATCGTGGCCAATCTGCCGGTCGAGGCCGATGTTGCGCGCCGCGCTGTCGAGATAGGACGACACCACGTTCCACGCGACACGCCCCTTCGTCAGATGATCGAGCGTCGAAAGCCGGCGCGCCAGAAGATAGGGATGCTCGAACGTCACCGCGGCGGTGATGCCGAAGCCCAGATCGCGCGTCACCGCCGCCATCGCCGAGATCGCGCCGAACGGATCGTTCACCGGCACCTGCGCCGCGTCATGCAGCGCCGCCTCGGCCGAGCCGCGATAGACGTCATAGACCCCCACCACATCGGCGATGAACAGGCTGTCGAAGGCGCCGCGTTCCAGCTCGATCGCCAGATTGGTCCAGTAGTCGAGATCGTTGTAGCGCGCCGCCTGACTGGACGGGTGGCGCCAGGTGCCCGCCGCCTGATGGCCGACGCAGGTCATGTCGAAAGCGTTGAGAATGATGCGTTTCTTCGCCGGTGCGGCAGAGGGGGCGGTGGCGACGGCGGAAGTATCGGACGTGGTCATGACGGGCTCCGGTCTCAGACGGCCGCGCGCAGCGGCACGGCGACGGTTCGGGGAAGATGGGCGACGAACTGGCCGACCGCGCGGTCGAGCCGGTCGAGCAGCGGCGCGGCCGCCGGCACCCCTTCGGCGAAATCGGCCGCCGAGGCATAGACCCCCGTCGGCAGGGTGACAGATTCGAAGAAGCCGAACAGCGGCCGCAGCTGATGCTCGATCACCAGCGCATGACGCTCGCCGCCGCCGCAGGCTGCCAGCAGGACCGGCTTTCCGGCCAGCGCCTCTGGCTCGATCAGGTCGAGGAAATGCTTGAAAAGCCCGGTATATCCGCCCTTGAACACCGGGGTCGCGACGATCAGCGCATCGGCGGCGAGGAAGGCGTTGCGGTGACGCTCGAACGCGGCCTCGCCGTCCTGACGCGCCGCCCCGAACCCCGGACCGAGATCGGCGATGTCGAACACATGGGCACTGCCACCAAAGCGGGCCGTGGCACGTGAAGCTGCGGTCTCGACCAGCCGGCGGGTGCGGGACGGCCGGCTCCAGGAACCGGCGAAGGCAACGAAACGGGGACCGGACATGGGCACTCCAAAAGACGATTCAATCCATGGATATTTGATAGGATCGAGACGCCTTCGCGGCCATTCCAAACTCGGACGGTGCGAGAGGTGAAAACCATCGTCCGGCCGGGACAGCAGAGAACGGGGTTTCGTGCGCCGGAAAACCAGGGGCCGGAAAACCAGGGGCCGGAAAACCGGACAGCGGGGAAAGACACGAACCGGCAAGCGATTGCGGGCGGTTCTCCCACTGGTCCGACCGTCTGCGGCGCGCAGACCGGCACGGCGGGCAGACGTGACCATTCATGACCGCAGGCCGGTCTTTCCGCGCCACTGACCGGGCCGCCGCCCGCCCCGTCCGGATGCGATGGGCTGCGGAACCTGGCCTCGGGACGGGCGGTCCCGCTCCGGGCTCGGGCGCGGCTGCCGGGGCAACCCGGGATGCGCGGCATGGCTGCCAGAGGTGGCGGTCGGCCTCGGGCAGGGCCCGCTTGTCGGTCGTTCGGCGTTGACGCTGCCTTGCGGGCGGCAAAGGCAACTCGATCCGGCGCGTGCACTGGCTCCGGCGCCGAAACTGCTCCTGCCCGACACGCCGACAGGTGGCCTCACGGCGAGTGCGAAAGCCGCCATGACGGCCAAAGTGCACGCCCTGCGCGACGATCCCGGGCTGGCGAACCGGGCGGTCATTCCAGATATCCGAGCGAAACACGCGCGCCCGCACCGCCTCCGGGTCGGCGCCCGATATCCGCGCGCCGGACGCGCCCCGGACCGTCAGGCGGTTTTCGCATCGCGAGACACACCGCGACAAACGACCCGGCCCGACGCGAGAACCGGCCGAAAGCGTCCGGACCTGACTGACCGACCGCACGGAAGACCGCAGAAATGAAAAGGCCGGCATGAAAAAGGAGGGGCAAAGCCCCTCCCCGATACCCGTCCGGGCCAGTTTTTTTTCCTTCGCGCGCGAGGACCCGGGATCCGGATCAGCTGGCGCTCTTCGGTTCCTTCTTGGCGCTTTCCGAATAGATCAGCAGCGGCTTCGCACCGGCGTCGACCGCATCCTCGTTCACCATGACCTCCTGCACGCCTTCCATGCCCGGCAGTTCGAACATGGTGTCGAGCAGGATGTCTTCCATGATCGACCGCAGCCCGCGTGCGCCGGTCTTGCGCTTGATCGCGCGCTTGGCGATGGCGATCAGCGCATCGGGGGTGAAGCTCAGCTTCACGCTCTCAATGTCGAACAGGCGTTGATACTGCTTGACCAGAGCGTTCTTCGGCTCCGTCAGGATCGAGACCAGCGCGGCCTCGTCGAGATCCTCAAGCGTCGCGATCACCGGCAGACGGCCGACGAATTCCGGGATCAGGCCGAATTTCAGCAGATCCTCGGGCTCCAGCTCCTGGAACAGCTCGCCGGCGCTGCGCGATTCCGGGTCTTTCACATCGGCACCGAAGCCGATCGAGGTGCCCTTGCCGCGCTGCGCGATGATCCGGTCGAGACCGGCGAAGGCGCCGCCGCAGATGAACAGGATGTTCGTCGTGTCGACCTGCAGGAATTCCTGCTGCGGATGCTTGCGCCCGCCCTGCGGCGGCACGGAGGCGACGGTGCCCTCCATGATCTTCAGCAAAGCCTGCTGCACCCCCTCGCCCGAGACGTCGCGGGTGATCGAGGGGTTGTCCGACTTGCGGGTGATCTTGTCGACCTCGTCGATGTAGACGATGCCGCGCTGCGCCCGCTCGACGTTGTATTCGCTGGCCTGCAGCAGCTTCAGGATGATGTTCTCGACATCCTCGCCGACATAGCCCGCTTCGGTCAGCGTGGTGGCGTCGGCCATGGTGAAGGGCACATCCAGAATGCGCGCCAGCGTCTGCGCCAGCAGCGTCTTGCCGGTGCCCGTGGGCCCGATCAGCAGGATGTTCGACTTCGCCAGCTCGACATCGGTCTTCGAGCTGTTGTTGAGCCGCTTGTAATGGTTGTGCACCGCGACGGCGAGGACGCGCTTCGCCTTCTGCTGGCCGATCACGTAGTCGTCCAGCACCTTCGCGATCTCGCGCGGGGTGGGCACGCCGTCGGTGGTCTTCAGCCCGCTGGACTTGGTTTCCTCGCGGATGATGTCCATGCACAGTTCGACACATTCGTCGCAGATGAACACGGTGGGACCCGCGATCAGCTTGCGCACTTCGTGCTGGCTCTTGCCGCAGAACGAGCAATACAGCGTGTTCTTGCTGTCCGAGCCGGAGTTGTTCGCCATCGTCTTCCTCTGCATTGGCCCGGGACCGGGTCCTTGGTCGGGCTGTCCCGGAAACTCTAGGACAGCGCCAGTGTCACCACAACGCCAAATTTCCCCCACCCTTAAAGGCGGCCCCCGGAAGGGCCGCCGCGCGGGAAAAGCGGCTTACTTCGCTTCCTCGGGCGCACTCCGGCTTTCGAGGATCTGGTCGATCAGGCCCCAGGACTTGGCTTCCTCGGCCGACATGAAGTTGTCGCGTTCAAGCGCGCCGACCACGGTTTCGTAATCGTTGCCGGTGTGGCGCACGTAGATCTCGTTCAGGCGCTGCTTCAGGCGCTCGGTCTCGCGGGCGTGGATCAGGATGTCGGTGGCCTGCCCCTGGAACCCGCCCGAGGGCTGGTGAACCATGATGCGCGAGTTCGGCAGCGAGAAACGCTGCCCCGCCGCACCCGCCGTCAGCAGAAGCGAACCCATCGAGGCCGCCTGCCCGATCACCAGCGTCGAGACCTTCGGCCGGATATACTGCATCGTGTCGTAGATCGACAGGCCAGCCGTCACCACGCCGCCCGGCGAGTTGATGTACATGCTGATTTCCTTCGACGGGTTCTCCGCCTCGAGAAACAGCAGCTGCGCGCAGATCAGCGTCGCCATGTTGTCCTCGACGGGACCCGCGAGGAAGATGATCCGCTCCTTGAGCAGGCGCGAGTAGATGTCATAGGCGCGCTCGCCGCGCGAGGTCTGCTCGACGACCATCGGCACGAGCGTGTTGGTGAAGGTTTCGATCGGGTCTTTCATGGTCGCCTTTCCCAGAACTGTCTGTAAGCGTTAAACGCTGATCGTTATCGGAGTCTTAGTTGCGCGCCCCGCCCCCTGCAAGGGCGGGCGGACGAAAGGTCTCAGCTGCCGCGATAGGTCGAGTAGCCGTAAGGCGAGATGAGCAGCGGCACATGGTAATGCGAAGAGGCGTCCGAGATGCCGAAACGCACCGGCACCTCGTCGAGGAACATGGGCTCCGCCCCCGCCTGCCCGGTGGCGCGAAAATAGGCACCGACCGAGAACACCAGCTCATACCGTCCCGGCGCGAATCCGGCCGCAGGCAGAATCGGCGTATCGGTCCGGCCGTCGGCATTGGTCACCGCCCGGGCAATCCGCTCGGCACCGGTTTCGCCCAGCCGGAACAGCGCGATCTGCACACCCTCGGCGGGCTGTCCCCGCGCCGTATCGAGCACATGTGTGGTAAGAAATCCGCTCATGACCCCTCCGCTTTCGGCCCGACTATGGCCCGCCCCCCGTCCGCCCACAAGCGCAACCCGTCTTGAACTCGGCGCTCTTTCGTCCTTTGATCGCGCCAACCCCACAGATGGTTCCTCGGAAGGCATTGTCATGATCCGTTATCCCCGCGACCTGCGCGGCTATGGCCAGAACAAACCCGATGCGGCCTGGCCGGGCGGCGCGAAGCTGGCCGTTTCGCTGGTCATCAACTTCGAAGAAGGCGGCGAGAACTGCATCCTGCACGGCGATGCCGCGTCCGAAGCCTTCCTCAGCGACGTCAACGGCGCCTCGATGTGGCCCGGCCAGCGTCACTGGAACATGGAATCGATCTATGAATACGGCGCCCGCGCCGGGTTCTGGCGGCTGCATCGGCTGTTCACCGATATGGCGATCCCGATCACCGTCTATGGCGTCGCGACCGCGCTGGCCCGCGCGCCCGAGCAGCTTGCCGCGATGCAGGCCGCCGGCTGGGAGATCGCCTCGCACGGCTACAAATGGGTCGAGCACAAGGACATGCCCGAGGCCGAGGAACGCGAGATGATCCGCAAGGCCATCGCGCTGCATACCGAGGTCGTGGGCGAGGCGCCGAAGGGCTGGTATACCGGGCGCTGCTCGGCCAATACCGTGCGCCTGACCGCCGAGACCGGCCAGTTCGACTGGATCGCCGACACCTATGACGACGATCTGCCCTACTGGCTCGAAGTGGGCGAGCGCGATCAGCTGGTGATTCCCTATACGCTCGAAGCGAATGACATGCGTTTCGCCACCTCGCCCGGCTACATCGAGGGCGAGATGTTCTTCCAATACCTCAAGGACAGCTTCGACACGCTCTATCGCGAGGGCGTCGAGGGCGAGGCGAAGATGTTCACCATCGGGCTGCACAACCGGCTGATCGGCCGGCCGGGCAAGGTGGCGGGGCTCAGGCGCTTCCTCGATTACGCCCGGGCGAAGGGCGGCGTGTGGTTCGCCACCCGCGGCGAGATCGCGGCGCACTGGCGCACGCATCACCCCCACACCCGGACCGAACGCCCCTCGCAGATGTCGAAGGAACGCTTCGTCGAGGCCTATGGCGCGATCTACGAGCACAGCCCCTGGATCGCGGAACGCGCGTGGGAGCTGGAACTCGGCCCGGCGCACGATTGCCTCGAAGGCGTGGCCTCGGTGCTCGCGCGGATGTTCCGCTCGGCCTCGGCCGACGAGCGTCTCGCGGTGCTCAAGGCGCATCCCGATCTTGCCGGCAAGATCGCGCAGGCGCGCCTTCTGAGCGCCGACAGCAGCGCCGAGCAGGCCTCGGCCGGGCTCGATGCCCTCACCGCCGAGGAACGCGCCACCTTCGAGGCGCTGAACGCCGATTACACCCGCAAGTTCGGCTTCCCCTTCATCATCGCGGTGCGCGACCATGCGAAGGGCTCGATCCTCGAAGCCTTCTATCGTCGCCTCGCCAACGATCCCGACACCGAGCGCGCCGAGGCCGCCCGCCAGGTCGAACGCATCGCCTATCTCCGTCTCAAGGACCTGTTCGCATGACCTCCTACGCCGGCCCCCGCGACGGGCTGCCCGACCAGAGCGAATATCACACCGGCCGCGCGGTCTTCACCGAATCCTATGCGGTGATCCCGGCGGCGGTGATGACCGACATCGTGACCAGCTCGCTTCCCGGCTGGGACAAGACCCGCGTCTGGGTGATCGCCCGTCCGCTCTCGGGCTTCGCCGAGACCTTCGCCGAATACGTGATGGAGATCGCGCCGGGCGGCGGCTCGGACAGCCCCGAACCCGAGGCGGAGGCCGAGGGCGTGCTCTTCGTCACCCGCGGCACGCTCAGCCTGACGCTGCCCGACGGCTCGGTTCATGACATGTCCGAGGGCGGTTATGCCTATCTGCCGCCCGGCTGCGCCTGGAGCCTGCGTGCGACGGGCAGCGCGCCCGCGCGGCTGATCTGGGTGCGCAAGCTCTATCAGCGCGTCCCCGGAATCATTCCGGCCGAAGCCTTCGTGACCAACGAACAGGACCACGCCCCCGCCCCGATGCCCGGCACCGACGGGCGTTGGGCCACGACCCGTTTCGTCAGCTCGGACGACATGCGCCACGATATGCAGGTGAACATCGTCACCCTCGAACCCGGCGCGGTGATCCCGTTCGAGGAAACCCATGTGATGGAGCACGGCCTTTACGTGCTCGAAGGCAAGGGCGTCTACAAGCTCAACCGCGACTGGGTCGAGGTCGGCCCGGGCGATTTCATGTGGCTGCGCGCCTTCTGCCCGCAGGCCTGCTACGCCGGCGGACCGACGCGGTTTCGCTACCTGCTCTACAAGGACATGAACCGTCACGTGCCGCTGCGCGGGATGCTCGGCCGCTGAACCATCCGGAAACGACGATTTCGCACCCTGCCCGGGGTGCGAAATCCGCGTCCGGCCCCCCCGCCCGGCCCGGGACCGAACCCCCGCTTTCCCATTCGTTTTTCCACAAATATCCCGGGGGAGTCTCCTGCAAGGAGACGGGGGCAGAGCCCCCTGACCCCGCCGGGCCGGAGACCGAAGATGCAGATCTCGACCGAACCCCTGACACCCGAGGCCTTCGCCCCGTTCGGCGACGTGCTCGCCGCCACGGGCGCGCCTGACCGGATCATCAACGCCGGAATGTGCGGCCGCTTCCATGACCGCGCGCGCCTCGACTTCGGCCCCGAAGGCCGGGCGGGCGTGTCGATCTTCAAGGCGATCCCACGCGCGCTGCCCTATGTCTTCGATCTGCTCGAACGCCACCCCGAGGGCAGCCAGTGTTTCGTGCCGATGACGGCGGATCCGTTTCTGGTGATCGTCGCCCCGGATGCGGGCGGCAAACCCGGTCAGCCGCGCGCCTTCCTCACCGACGGGGCGCAGGCGATCAACTTCCACCGCGGCACCTGGCACGGGGTGCTGACACCGCTTGCCGAACCCGGTCTGTTCGCTGTCGTGGACCGCATCGGCACCACGGCGAACCTCGAGGAGGTCACCCTCGATCCACCGGTGACGGTGATCGCGGGGCAGTAGGTCCGGCGTGCGCCGGATCAGTTGACGAAGGTCACGGTATGCGCGCCGCCCCAGAACGCGCTGAGCGTGATCGACACCATCCCGAGGATCTGCACCCCCCGCCGGTGGCGCAGCAAAACGCGGATCACCCCGGCCGGATCGGCCTGCCCCGGAAGCATCGGTGCCAGCCGGTGAACGGTGCGCAGCGACAACATCGCCACCCCCAGCATCGGCCCCAGGATCAGCGCCAGCGCCTGACAGAATTCATAGCCATACCCGAAGCCGAGCACCGCGATGCAGCCGAACATCCCGAAGGCCGCCGCGACGAACCCCGCCCCGTCCGAGGCAAAGCCCTGCACCCGCCGCACCCCGATGCCGACCAGCGTGATCACATCGGCCCGCGCCGCCGCGTCGCGTCGCGCCCGGCCGATCAGATCGAACGGCACCCCGAGCGGCCGGTGCGAAACCATCGACCACATCACCGCAAGAAACATCCAGTACCACAGGCTCGCAAACGAGCGCATGTCCATAAACCGCAAGACCTCGTCCATCGGCGCATCCCCTGAGTCCCGCTCCGGACCCTAGCGTTTCGCCCGCCGGGGGCAAGGCCAACCCCGCATCGCGCGACACACTCCGCCGCCGGCAGCCGGCGACCGCCCATGTCGTCGCCCATGCAACCGCAACGCGAATCGCGCCGGATCGCGCAACCGTTTCCGCCGCTGCGTCACTGCGGGGTTGAGCCCGGCCGCGATCCGTGGCACCGATGCCCTCATCAGGAGGTAGCAGCCATGCAACCCATCATTCCGCCCTTCCCCGTCGCCCGCCTGCGCCGGACGCGCGCGACGCCTGCCCTGCGCGCTCTGGTGCAGGAAAATCACCTGTCGGTGAAGGATCTGATCTGGCCGATCTTCGTGACCGACGTTCCCGGCGCCGATGTCGAGGTTGCCTCGATGCCCGGCGTCACGCGCTACACCGTCGAAGGCGCCGTGCGCGCCGCCGAGATGGCCGCGGGCCTCGGCATTCCGGCCGTATGCCTCTTCCCTTACACCGACCCCGCAGGCCGGACCGAGGATTGCGCCGAGGCCTGGAGCCCGGACAACATCGCCAACCGCGCGATCCGCGCGATCAAGGCCGCCGTCCCCGAGATCGCGGTGATGACCGATATCGCGCTCGACCCCTACAATGCCAACGGTCATGACGGGCTGGTGGTGAACGGCGAGATCGTCAATGACGAAACCGTCGAATGTCTCGTCCGCATGGGCCTCGCCCAGGCCGAGGCCGGGGCCGACATTCTGGGCCCCTCCGACATGATGGACGGGCGCATCGCGGCACTGCGCGACGTGCTGGAGACGAACGGCCACAAGAACGTCACCATCATGAGCTACTCGGCCAAATATGCCTCGACGCTCTATGGACCGTTCCGCGATGCGGTGGGCGCCTCGGGCAAGCTGGTGGGCGACAAGAAGACCTATCAGATGGACCCGGCCAATGCCGACGAGGCGCTGCGTCTGGTCGCGCGCGACCTCAGCGAGGGCGCCGACATGGTGATGGTGAAGCCGGGGATGCTGTACCTCGACGTCTGCCGGCAGGTGAAGGACACCTTCGGCGTGCCGACCTATGCCTATCAGGTGTCGGGCGAATACGCGATGCTCGCGGGCGCGATGAACAACGGCTGGATCAAGCGCGAGGAAACCATCCTCGAAAGTCTGCTGTGTTTCCGCCGGGCCGGCTGCGACGGCGTGCTGACCTATTTCGCCCCCGAGGCCGCGCGGCTGATTCACGCCGGCGCATGAGCGACGTCTGCGCGGGCAGTTGCCCTGCCCGCGCGGTTTTCTGCCGGGACGCGCGGGCGATCACGCGTCCGGCAAGTGACAGGGCACGGGCCGTATCCTATAGTCTCGGGCAACAGGGCCGGAACAAGGCCCAGCCACAACGACAGCCCCAGAGGATCGGAGCGAGCAGATGACACAGTTCACCAGACGGAACCTTCTTGTGCTTGGCGGCGCCGGGATCGGTCTCGCGGCCTGCAGCAACGGCATCGGTTCGAACGGTGCGGCCGAGATCGACGCCCGCGTCGATTCGACCCGCGACTACCTGATGTCGACCTATCCGAGCACGAAAGACCTCGAGAGCAAGGCCGCCGGCGTTCTCTACATGCCGCTGATGACCGAGGCGAGCTTTGGCGTAGGCGGCTCTTACGGACGCGGCGCGCTGCGCATCCACAACGCGACGGTCGATTACTACTCGGCGGCCTCCGCCTCGCTCGGGTTCCAGATCGGCGCGCAGCAATATGCCCATGCCCTGTTCTTCATGACACAGGATGCGCTGGCCGATTTCCGTTCGGCTTCGGGCTGGGCGATGCGGGCCGATGCGCGCTATGCGCTGCCCGACCGGGGCGGCTCGCTCGGGACGGACACCACGACCTCGCTCTCGCCGGTGATCGCGCTGGTGTTCGGCCAGTCCGGGCTGATCGCCGGGGCCTCGCTCGCCGGAACGAAATACACCCGAATTATTCCCTGATCCCGGGCCACGATCCCGGGGACACCCCGCACCGACACGGCGTGGCGTGTGGCCCCGAGAAGACCCGGATAGAAAAGAGGCGCGAGGAGGACAGCCCCCTCGCGCCTTTCGCATTGTTCCGTCCGGATCCGCCCGCTCAGCCGCCGAACACCGCCTGAACGTAATTTCGGGTTTCGGCGAAGGGCGGGATATCGCCATGCTGATCGACGGCGCCCGGCCCCGCGTTATAGGCCGCAAGCGCCAGCCGCCAGTTGCCGAACCGGTCATACATCATCCGCAGATAACGCGCCCCGCCTTCGAGGTTTTCCTCCGGATCCATCGGATTGACGCCCAGAAGCGCCGCGGTTTCCGGCATCAGCTGCGCCAGCCCCCGCGCCCCCTTGGGCGAGATCGCGACCGGGTTCCAGCCGCTTTCCGCCTGAACCAGACGCAGGAACAGATCTTCGGGAACGTTATGGCGCGCGGCGGCTGCCTTGGCACTGCGCAGATACTGGCCCCTGTAATTGCCGCTGTAGCGCGGCGTCACCCCCGCGAGACCAAGCCCCGCGGCATCGCCCGCCTCGACCCGCCCACCGGGTGCCGGGGCGTATTGCGCCGACAGGCGGCTGTCCATCAGCGCGGTCTGACTGCGGAACAGGCTCTCACGGGAACGCACGGAGGTCTGCGGTTTCGATGACAGCACCAGCCCCTCGGCCCGGGCGGCCCCCGGGGCATGAGCGGTCATCACAACCGCAAGGCTCAGGGCCGCAGCCCCGGAAATCATGCGCATTCGATCTGTCCCCACCCTTGGCCGCGGTTGCGGCCCCGATCCCGGTTATCCCGGTCCCGATCGCGGCGAACTATAGCCCGGACGCATGACCCGGCAAAGCCCCGGCCACGCACCGGCGGCCGCGATGGGCAAAGCCTTGCCGATCCGGCCCCGATGAGGGAGATGCCGGACCGGCAGGGCGGCGCGTCACAGCGCCTTTTTCAGCACATCGGCGAGGTCGGTCTTCTCCCAGGAGAAACCGCCGTCGGCCTCGGGCGCGCGGCCGAAATGGCCATAGGCCGAGGTCCGCGCATAGATCGGCCGGTTCAGATCCAGCGTCGTGCGGATACCGCGCGGCGTCAGATCCATGCTCCTGGCGACCGCGGCCTCGATCTGCTCGTCCGGCACCTCGCCGGTGCCGTAGGTGTCGACATAGATCGACAGCGGGCGCGCCACGCCGATGGCATAAGAGACCTGGATCAGGCAGCGCTTCGCCAGCCCCGCCGCGACCACGTTCTTCGCCAGATAGCGCGCCGCATAGGCGGCCGAGCGGTCGACCTTGGTCGGATCCTTGCCGGAGAACGCACCGCCTCCATGCGGCGCGGCCCCGCCATAGGTGTCGACGATGATCTTGCGCCCGGTCAGCCCCGCGTCGCCATCCGGCCCGCCGATCACGAAAGTGCCGGTCGGGTTGACCCACCATTCGGTCTTGTCGGTGATCCAGCCCTCGGGCAGGGTCTCGCGGATATAGGGCTCGACGATGGCGCGGATGTCGTCCGAGGTCTGGCTTTCATGGACATGCTGCGTCGAGAGCACGATCGAAGTCACGCCGACCGGGCGGCCGTTCTCGTAGCGCACCGAAAGCTGCGATTTCGCATCCGGGCCGAGCGTCGGCTGCTCGCCCGATTTGCGCACCTCGGCAAGGCGGCGCAGCACGGCATGAGCGTAAAGGATCGGCGCCGGCATCAGCTCGGGCGTCTCGTCGGTCGCATAGCCGAACATGATGCCCTGATCGCCCGCCCCGTCCTTGTCGACGCCCTGACTGATATGGGCCGACTGCGGGTGCAGGTAATTCTCGAAATCGAAGGTCTTCCAGTGGAAGTGTTCCTGCTCGTAGCCGATATCGCGCACGCAGTCGCGCGCGATGGTCTCGGCCTTGTGCAGGAAATCGTCGAGCACGGCACGGTCGCTCAGCCCGACTTCGCCGCCGACCACGACCTTGTTGGTGGTGGCGAAGGTCTCGCACGCGACGCGCGCGTTCGGCTCCTGCGAGATGAAGGCGTCAAGGATGGCATCCGAAATGCGGTCACAGACCTTGTCGGGGTGCCCCTCCGAAACGGATTCAGAGGTGAAGACGTAATTCTGTCTGGACATCGGGGATATGCTCCATTCGTTCTACCCCCGTCCCGCCAGGAAGCCGTTGGGACGGTTCCGGCCAGTGCTAGACCTGACGGAAAGACCGGTCAACGCCATAGTGGCGAGGCCATGAAAGAATTATGAACGCCAGAACGACAATCGCCGCGATGGGCGGAAGATCGCCCCAGCGGGCATAGAAGGTCTCGGGCAGCGCGGGCGGCAGGGCCGCGTCGATCACGCCCTGCTGGTTCATCCCGAGTTCCGCCGTCACCTCGCCGCGCGCGTCGATCATCACGCTGACGCCGGTGTTGGCGGCGCGCGCGACCGGCAGACCGAATTCGATGGCGCGCAGCCGGCTCAGCGCCATGTGCTGCCACGGCCCCGAGAGATTGCCGAACCAGGCGTCGTTCGTCGCCTGCATGATCCAGTCGGGGCGCTCGGGCACGCGGCGGATATCTTGCGGGAACACCGCCTCGTAGCAGATCAGCGGCTCGACCTTGCCGAGGCGGCCGAGGTCGAGAATCGTCTCGCCGGCGCCCGGGGTGTAGCCGTTGCCGGTGCGCGCCGCGAAGGCCGAGATGCCGAAGCGCGACAGCTCATCCCCCCAGGGGATATATTCGCCGAACGGCACGAGGTGTGACTTGTCATAAAGATCCTCGACCCGGGCATCGGGGCCGAGCACGACGAGGCTGTTGTAATAGCGCTCGCCCTCCGAACGCTGGATGCCGAGCGCGACCGGAACGCCGCCCGCTGCCTCGGCGATCATGTTCAGCCCGTCGCCCGGATTGTCGAGCAGGAACGGCACCGCGGTTTCCGGCCAGATCACCAGATCGGGACGCGGCTTGCCCGCGGCCGGCGGCTCGGCAGTCAGATCGAGATGGCGGTAGAAGAACGGCAGCGCGTAACGCGGATCCCATTTCAGCGCCTGGGTGGCGTTGGGCTGCACCAGACGCAGGTTGATCGCGGGATCGCGCGGCGGCACTTTCGCATCGAGGCGCAGCGAGCCGCCCCACCACGCCAGTCCGATGGCAACGGCACCGACGGCCACACCCTGCACCGCCCGTCCCGGCCGCAGCCAGGGCAGCGCCGCGACCAGCAGCGTGCACAGGCTCAGCCCGATCGCCCCGATCCAGGCCGCGCCCTGCGCGACCGGCGTGCCGATCCAGATATGCCCGAACAGAATCCACGGAAACCCGGTGAAAATATAGCTGCGCAGCGCATCGGACGCCGCGAGCCCGACCGCCGCGCCAAGCGCGCGCCGCCCCGTCGTGTGCCCGAGCTTCGCGCCGAGCCCGGCACCGAGCGCCCAGAACGCCCCCATCCCCGCACCCATCAGGATCAGCGCGAAAGGCGCCATCCAGCCGTAGACCTTTGCCTCGACCATGAAGGGTTCGGTGATCCAGAACATGCCGGCCGCGACATAGCCGATGCCCGCCGCGAAGGCGGTCCAGCCGGCCCAGCCCGTCGCCAGCATCCGCAACAGCACGCTCAGCGCGACCATCGCCACCGGCCAGAGGCTGAACGGCACCTGACCGAGCGCCACCCCCGCGCCCAGCCCTGCCGCAACCGCGAGTCGCCCCCAACGGGGCCGCGCCGGCGGGCGCAGGAAAGCAGGCAAAGGCATTCGCAGCCGGTCCTTCATCGTCGCGGGCGCCCGCGCGGCGGGGCGCCCTCAGGTCGTCAGGGTCAGATCACTCGGCCGCGACACCGGGCATACGGACACGAAGCCGCTTGATCCGGCGCGGATCGGCGTCGATCACTTCATACTCGACCCCGTTCGGAGCGGAAATCACTTCTCCGCGCGAAGGCACCCGGCCGATCTGCATGAACACCAGACCGCCCATCGAGTCGATCTCCTGCTCATCCTCTGGATCGGCGAGGGTCATTCCGATGGCCGTCTCGAACTCGCGCAGGGGCGCGCGGGCCTGAACCACCCACTGGCCGGGCTTTTCCTGTTTCCAGTAGCCGCTTTCGGCCTCGTCATGCTCATCCTCGATCTCGCCGATGACCTGTTCGATCAGATCCTCGAGAGTCACCAGACCGTCGACCCCGCCGTATTCGTCGATCACCAGCGCCATGTGGATGCGCTGCACCTGCATCTTCTGCAAAAGCACCCCGATCGGCATCGACGGCGGCACATACAACAGCGGCCGCAACAGCTTGCGCACCGAGAACCGCCCCCCCGTCGCCCCGAACCCGTATTCGAGCGCGAGGTCCTTGAGGTGAACCAGCCCAAGCGGTGTGTCGAGCGTGCCCTTGAAGACCGGCAGGCGCGAATAGCCTTCCTTGCGGAAGACCTCGACCAGTTCGTCGCGGGTGATGGTCGAAGGAACGGCAACGATCTCCACCTTGGGGATCGCGACGTCGCCGACGCGAAGCCGGCGCAGGTTGCCGATGCCCGGATGGGCCGGCGAAACGACCGTGGCCGCATCGGTATTGGCGGCCGCGTCGATGTCCGTTTCAGGGGCCGAGGCGCCGAACGCCCCGAGGATACGCCCGAAGATCCCGCGCGAGTGCGGTTCGGGGTTGCTACTGTCGCCGGCGTCGGTATCCGACGCGGGCACGGTGGCGGAGCTGGCTCCGTCAGCGACTTGTCCCATTTGTCCTTTCCAGGTCACACGGCGCGAATGGCCGCATCATCCCTCATATGGGTCCGAAATGCCCATCCGGTCAAGGATGCGCACTTCAATCGATTCCATCAAGGTGGCATCGCCCTCGCGGATGTGATCGTAGCCGAGCAGATGCAGCGTGCCGTGAACCAACAGATGGGTCACGTGCTCCGCCATCGGCTTGTGCTGTTCCTCGGCCTCGCGCAGGCAGGTATCGTAGCTGATCGCGATATCGCCGAGGCTCTCGCGCTCATCGGGCAGGAAGGGTTCGGGCGCCTCGGGGGCCGCCCCCTCGTCCTCGGCCGCCAGATCCTGCGATGGCCAGCTGAGAACGTTGGTCGCCTTGTCCTTGGCGCGGAACTCGGCGTTCAGCACCTGGATGCGGGCGTCGTCGCAGCCCATCAGGCTGACTTCGAAGGTCTCGGGCGACAGGCCCTGATCGGCGAGAACCGCCGCCACGGCACGCTCGGCCAGCGCGGGCAGGATGTCCTGCCAGCGCTGGTCCTCGATCAATATGTCAACCAGCGGCTCCATCGACGCGGTCATAGGCCTCAATGATCCGCGCGACAAGGGGGTGGCGCACCACGTCGGCCGCGGTGAAGTAGTTGAACGAGATCCCCTTCACGCCGTCGAGAATGCGCTCCGCATCCTGCAGCCCCGAGGGCACGCCGCGCGGCAGGTCGATCTGGCTGCGGTCGCCAGTGATGACCATGCGCGAGCCCTCGCCCAGACGGGTCAGGAACATCTTCATCTGCATGGTGGTGGCATTCTGCGCCTCGTCGAGGACGACGAAGGCATTCGACAGCGTGCGGCCGCGCATGAAGGCGAGCGGCGCGATCTCGATGCGCTTCTCCTCCATCAGCTTCTGCATCTGCTTGGCCGGCAGGAAATCGTTCAGCGCGTCGTAAAGCGGCTGCATGTAGGGATCGACCTTCTCCTTCATGTCGCCGGGAAGGAAGCCGAGCCGCTCGCCCGCCTCGACCGCGGGACGCGACAGGATGATCTTGTCGACATGGCCGCCGATCAGCATGGTCACACCCACCGCGACGGCGAGATAGGTCTTGCCGGTACCCGCCGGGCCGATGCCGAAAGCAAGCTCGTTCTCGAACAGCGCCTTCACATAGGCCTTCTGCGCCTCGGTGCGCGGCTCGACCTGCTTCTTGCGGGTGCGGATCTCGTATTTTCCGGCCGCGAACATCTCGAGCTGCTCGTCGACACTGACACCCGCATTGCCGAGATCGGCCATTCGCACCGCCGCCTCGATTTCCGCCATGCCCATGGCCTTGCCCTGTTCGAGGCGCGTGTAAAGCTGGTTCAACACCGCCTGCGCCTGAATCTGCGCCTCTGCCGTGCCGACAATGGCAAGCTGATTGCCGCGGTGCAGGATATGCACCGACAGCTTGTGCTCGATCTGGGCGAGATTGCGGTCGTATTCGCCGCACAGCGCGATCAGATACCGGTTGTCGGGAAACTCCAGAAGCGTCTCGTAGCTGTCCTGGGAACGAGGCGGGGGGGTAATCGCGCTGAAGCCCAATAACGTCTCCCTTGGCTAGGTTTCACACAGATATTGTGCGCCTGCCCTGTCGCCCCCGCAAGCACTGGTTCCGGTCACGGGCCGCGCAGGGCAAGATTTCATCACTCTGCCATAAACTGCCCTGCCGAATGCTTAACGGGGCGTCAATGCTCAAATAGTAGGCATATGTCGCAGTTCAAGCCGTGCACCGACGGGATTCGCGTCTTCTTCGGACGGGGGCTCTGCCCCCGCGGCCTGCGGCCTTCCCCCCGGGATATTTATGGAAAGCCGAAAGGCAAAGCGCGCGCCTGTCTTTCGGCTTTCTCCAAATATCCCGGGGGAGTCTCCGGAGGAGACGGGGGCAGAGCCCCCTCGCCCGCTCAGACGAGTGCACCCGCCAGAGAATTCGGCGCGCTCGCGGCGATGCGCACCCGCGCGATGCGGCCGCGCATATCCTCAGGCGCCTCGACATGAACGGCCTGCAGATAATCGGACTTTCCGACCCACTGTCCCGGCAGGCGGCCGGGCTTCTCGAACAGCACGCCGACCTCGCGCCCGACCATGCTTTCCTGTGCGGCGCGCTGCTGGCGGGTGATGAGGTCCTGGATCTCATGGAGCCGGCGGTCCGCAGTCTCGGCATCGACCTGATCGCGGCCGGCGGCGGGCGTTCCCGGACGCGGCGAATACTTGAACGAATAGGCCATGCCATAGCCCACCGCCCCGATCAGCGCGAGAGTGTCGCGGTGATCCTGTTCGGTCTCGCCCGGGAAGCCCGCGATGAAATCCGACGACAGCATGATGTCCGGGCGCGCGGCACGGATGCGTTCGATCAGTCGCAGATAGAACTCGGCCGTATGGTGGCGGTTCATCAGCTTCAGGATCCGGTCGGACCCCGATTGCACCGGAAGATGCAGGTAAGGCATCAGCTTCGGCTCCTCGGCATGGGCGGCGATCAGGTCGTCGGACATGTCGTTCGGATGCGAGGTGGTGTAGCGGATCCGGTCCAGCCCGTCGATCTCGGCCAAGGCGCGCGACAGCCGGCCGAGGCCCCAGGTCTCGCCGTCCTGCGCCTGACCGTGATAGCCGTTGACGTTCTGCCCGAGGAGGGTGATCTCGCGCACGCCCTTCGACACCAGCTTGCGCGCCTCGGCGAGAATACGGTCTACCGGACGGCTCATCTCCGCGCCGCGGGTATAGGGCACGACGCAGAAAGCGCAGAACTTGTCGCAGCCCTCCTGCACCGTCAGGAACGCCGTGGGACGGGACGGGGCGGGACGTTCGGGCAGCAGGGTGAAGCGGTCCTCGACCGGGAATTCGGTCTCGACCGGATGCTCGCCCCGATCTGCCGCGCGCACCATACCAGGCAGGTGGTGATAGCTTTGCGAGCCCACCACCAGATCGACGAGCGGCATCCGGCGCATGATCTCCTCGCCCTCGGCCTGCGCGACGCAGCCCGCCACGCCGATCTTCAGATCGGGCTTCGCCTCCTTGAGCGGACGCAGCCGGCCGAGATCGGAATAAACCTTCTCGGCGGCCTTCTCGCGGATGTGGCAGGTGTTGAGCAGGACCAGGTCCGCCTCGGCCGGATCCTCGGTCAGCACATAGCCTTCGGGGGCCATGGCCTCGGCCATACGCTCGCTGTCGTAGACGTTCATCTGGCAGCCGTAGGTCTTGATGTGCAGCTTCTTCGGCGCTTGCGTCATGGCGGGCGTCCCCTTACGAATTCAGGCCCGCCTGATACGTCAAAACCCCGCACCTGCGCAACCGGCACGCTTCGACCGTTGCATTCGGGCGCCGGTTCCGGGATGGTCGGGCACAGCTCGCACGCGGACAAGGCGGCGCGGGCACAGGCGCACGGAACGGCAGATGAAATACGATTCGCTCGGAACCTTCCTCGAAACCGGCACGGCTGCCCTCGCGAAGGGCCCGGTCGGGATCATCCTGGTCGAGGACGCCGTCGAAGTCGACAGCACCATCCGCCACCATCTGGACCTCGGCTTTCGCAGCCTGATCGTCTTTGCCCAGGACGAAATTCCCATCGCCGCGGATCTGGAACCGCGGATCCACCGGGTCAACCGCACCATGCACCGCCGGCGCGCCAAGGTCTCGACGATCAATCCCCTGATCGCGGCCGCGCCCCCGGGCACCTGGATGTTCTACTGCTACAATGCGGAATACCTGTTCTTTCCGTTCAGCGAGACGCGCAGCATCGGCGAACTGCTGGCCTTCCACACCGAAGAGCGCCGCGCCGCAATGCTGACCTATGTCATCGACCTCTACGCCGCCGATCTCGGGCAACATCCGAACGGCGTCGACATCGGGACGGCACTTCTCGATCGCAGCGGCTATTACGCGCTCAACCGCACCGACCGGGCCGATCCTGACCGCATCATGGACCGGCAACTCGACTTCTTCGGGGGCCTGCGCTGGCGCTATGAGGAATTCGTGCCCCCGACGCATCGCAAGATCGACCGGATCGCGCTGTTCCGTTCCGCGCCGGGGCTGGAACTGCGCCCGGATCACACCTTCAGCGACGAGGAATACAACACCTATTCCTGCCCCTGGCATCACAACCTGACCGCGGCGCTGATGTCGTTTCGCGTGGCCAAGGGGCTGAAATACAATCCTGCCTCGACCTTCGACATCCACGATTTCCGCTGGTATCACTCGGTCCCGTTCAGCTGGAAAAGCCAGCAGCTGATGGACCTCGGCCTGATCGAACCCGGGCAGTGGTTCTGAGACCTGCGGTTGCGGGAACGGCCCTCCTCCGGCCCGGCCGGCGATGCTCCTCAGGGACCGCTCCCGCCCCCGAAACGACGCGACGCCCGGGCCTTTCCCTTCCTGACGCTCAGCCGAGTGCCAGCTCCATCCGGGTGCGGGTGTGGACGTGAAACAGGGCCGCGCTCAGCGCGCTGCGGGTTTCGCCCGCGACCTCGAAGCCGAGGCGTTCATAGAGGCGGCGCGCGCGCGGATTTCCGGCCGCGACCTCAAGGCGCAGGCGGGTATAGCCCTGACGGCGCGCCTCGCCGGCAAGGGCACCGATCAGCGCCGCCCCCACACCCTGCCCGCGCGCCTCCGTATCGACCGCCAGTCCGTCGATGGCCAGCGTGTCGGCGGGCAACTCGTCCGCCACGACGCTGAAGGCCAGCCGCCGCCAGCTGCCGCCGAAGCGGCCATAGACCGCGCGCAGATCCGACGCCGTGCCGCCGACGAACGCCCCGCCCGCACCGCGCACTCCGATCACGCCGAGCAGCCGGCCGTCGCGCGTCGCGCTGAGCGCATGGGCCGGCGAAAGCACCCTCTCGATGAAGCGGATCGCGCGCGCCTCCGGCCCCATCACCGGGCCGAGCTTGCCGCCGAACGCCAGCCAGTAAAGCCGCGCCGCCTCGGCTGCGCTGCCGGCTGGCAGGCCGCGCGCGATCTGCAATGACGATGCCACCTCCGCCGCCTGACTGCCCCACGCTGACATGACCGACGTTTCTCCTCTCGCGTCCCCGCCGCGCAAAGTCCCGAACGCGCGCGCCCTCATACCGCCCCTTGCGCCTGAACGCTGCGCCGCTACAACTGGCTCATCCCGCCGCCACGAGCAAGTCCCCGATCATGTCCCGTCCCGTCCCGCTGCCCCCCGGTCCCGCCTTCTGGCGTGGCGGGTTCGATGCCCTGCCTTTCTTGCTGGTGTTTCTGCCGTTCGGGATACTGTTCGGTCTGGCGGGGACGGTGCTCGGGCTCAGTTTCGCGCAGGTGATGGGGTTCTCGGCCTTCGTCGTTGCGGGGGCGGCGCAGTTCACCGCGGTGCAGTTGATGGACGCCCATGCGCCGACGATCATGGTGCTGGTGACCTCGGTCGCGGTGAACCTGCGCATGGCGATGTATTCGGCCGCCCTCGCGCCGCATCTGGGCGGCGCCACCCCCTGGCAAAAGGCGTTGATGGCCTATTCGATGACCGATCAGAGCTTCGTTCTGGCCGATGCGCTGAACGAGAGCGCGCCGCGCGCGCCGCTCACGACGAAGCTCGCCTATTACGCCGGAACCGCGAGCTTGCTGGTGCCGGCCTGGCTCGGGGCGACGCTGCTCGGCGCATTGTTCGGCCCGGCCCTGCCGAAGGGGCTGGCGCTCGATTTCGCGGTGCCGGTGACATTTCTGGCGATGATCGGACCGTCGCTGCGCTCGGTGCCGCATCTGGTGGCGACGGCGGTGTCCTGCATCGCGGCGCTGGCGCTCGTGGGGCTGCCGGCGGGCACGGGCGTGCTGCTGGCCGCGGTGCTGGCGATGATCGCCGGCGCGCGGACCGAAGACTGGCTGGCGCATCGCGCCGCGCGCGCGACAAGCGAGGGGCCGAAATGACCCAGACCGTATATTCCGAAGCGCAGGTCTGGACGATCATCCTGGTGCTGGCGATCGGCACCTTCGTGTTGCGCTATTCGTTCCTCGGGCTCAGCGGCAAGCGCGCGCTGCCGGCCTGGGCGCTGAAATACCTGCGCTATACCTCGGTCGGGGTGCTGCCGGCGATGGTGGCGCCGCTGGTGGTCTGGCCGGCAGCGACCGGAGGTGCCCCCGATCCCGCGCGACTGATCGCGGCAGCGGCGACGCTTCTGGCGGGGCTGGTCACGCGCTCGGTGATCTGGGCGATCCTCGCAGGGTTCGCGACGCTTTACGCGATGCTGTGGCTGCTTGGCTGAGCCTGCGGCGTTCCGGCGCAAGAATGACGAACGGGCGGCCCTGCACAGGGCCGCCCGTCTTTCATTCCGCAAAACTTCAGATCCGATCAGCGGTCGGATTCGCGGATCTCGACCGTCTTGGGCTTCGTCGCGTCGATGGTGGGAATGCCGGTCTTGATGTCGGCATCGGTGGTGTAATGATCCTGGCTCACCACCCCCGGCAGCCGGCCGAAAGCATCCGACAGACTGACAGGGAAGAACGTGCGCGGCAGCGATTCGAAGCCCGGCACCTGATGCAGCACCCCCGAAACCGAGCGCGCGCAGAACATCTTCGGCGAGGGGCCGTTCGCCTCGGCCGCGGCGATCAGCGCATCGGCCTGCGCCAGCGTCACCGGCAATTTCTGCTCGCGCACGAACCACACGTCGCGGGCGTGATATTCGACATAGAACCGGTGCATCCGGTCGGTAATGCCGTAATCGACATCGTTGCGTTCGGGCACGCCCGGATAATACCAGCTGCCCGCCGGATCGAAGATCACCCTCTGCGAGCCGTCGATCATCAATGCCGAATGACCGCCTTCGCCGGTGTTCGCCTCGATCACCGTGATCAGCGTCACCGAAGGCGGATTGCCGCTGCGGTAAATCGCCTTGTTGACCTCGGCGTCAGGCGCCCAGACGGATTGCGCGCCGCAGGCCGCCAGCAGCAGCGGAACCACCAGACACAGCAACAGGCGGCCCATCTGCCGCCCTATCTGCCGCATTGCAAAACGCATCGTCGCCCCTCGTTTCGGCGTCATCCGCGCCGGTTATACGGGAGCGCACAAAACACGAGAACGCCGGCAGAGGCAACGCCCCTTGTGAGCCCGCCTTCCCATCCCATCGCCCGGCCGGGGATCAAACTGCGCTCCACCGCCACAGCCCGTCCGCGCCGGTGTCGCGCCGCGCCTGACCGAGCCGGGCAAGGTGGTTCAGATGCGCCACCGCCTCGCTGAGCGCGAGGGTGAACAACTCATCCGTGATCGGCCGGCGATAGAGCGCGGGAAAACACTCCGGCACGGTGCGCACCCCCGCGCCAAGCAGCCCCCGCAGCCGGTCGAGGCCGCTGCGCCGGCGCGCGATCATCTGCTCCAGCCGCAGCGGCAGCCCGCGATACACCAGCCCGTGGCCCGGCAGCACCAGATGGCGCTCCTCGGCCAGCGCCGCCATCGCGTGCAGACTGTCGAGCCATTCGCCGATCGGATCCGCCTCGGGTTCCGAAGCCAGAACGCCGATATTCGCCGAGATTGAGGGCAGCATCTGATCGCCGCCGATCACCAGATCGTCATCGAGCGAGAACAGCACCGCATGTTCGGGCGCATGGCCATGGCCGGTGGCCACATGCCAGCGCCGGCCTCCCGCGACGATCTCGTCGCCCGCTGCGATGCGGCGATAGCTCGGCGGCAGCGGGCCGACATGGCGCCACAGACTTTCGGCCGAATGCGCGGCCAGGCGCGCCAGCTGATCTTCGGCCATCCCGGCGCGGCGCCAGAACACCTCCGTCTCGGGGCAGATGCCGTCGCGCGCGTCAAGATGAAGCATCCGCGCATTCAGCCAGGCAGAGCGGGTCGTCCACAACTCTGCCCCCGCAGCGGCGAAGCGCGCGACCTGGCCGACATGATCGGGGTGATGATGGGTCGCAATGACCCGGGTGACGGGCTTGCCTGCCATCCGCGGTGTGGCCAGTGCCCGCCCCAGTGCCGCATGTGCCCCCGGCGTATCGAGCCCGGTATCGACCAGCGTCCAGCCCGCGCCATCGTCGAGCGCCCAGACATTGACGTGATCGGTCACCATCTCCAGCGGCAGCCGGATCCACAGCACCCCCGGCGCGACCTCGCGCGGGGTGCCGTCATCGGGCGGGGCGGGCCACGGAAACCGCAGCCCGCCCCGTTCGCTCAGGGATGTGCCCTGCCCGCTCAGATCGCCAGATCCTCGACCGAGAGCGCATAGAGATCGGCGGCGCCGACCTCGGCCTCGGTCATCGAGGCATAGGCCTGCGGCAGCAGACGCTTGATGTAGACCTGAGCGAGCTTCGCATAGGCGCTGCCCTCGCCCGCGGCGACGGCGGCACGCAGATGGAAATGCGCCCCCAGAACCCGCGCGAAGGCCATCAGCGTCGGCACGGCACCGGCGAAACGGTCCTGCGTGTCCTGCTTGAGCAGCATCTCGACATGGGCCCGCAGCGTCGAAGCGGCCTTCTCGACATCCGTCGCCAGATCGGCGAAGCCGGTCGCGGCCTTGGCGTCGACCATCACCTCATCGAGCAGCGCGAAAGCTGCCGCGCCCTGATCCATCATCTTGCGGCCCACGAGATCCATCGCCTGGATGCCGTTGGTGCCTTCGTAGATCGCGGTGACGCGGACATCGCGGTAGAACTGGGCGGCGCCCGTCTCCTCGATGAAGCCCATGCCGCCGTGGACCTGGATACCCTGATCCGAGACCCACATGCCGGTCTGGGTGCCGTAAGCCTTGGCGATCGGGGTCAGCAGCGCAGCGCGCGCCGCCTGAGCGGCATCGTTCGCAGCATGGCCGAGGTCGATGGCGACGGCGCAGGCCATGGCGATCGAACGGGCGGCGAAGGTCTCGGCGCGCATCTCGGCCAGCATCCGGCGCACGTCGGCGTGCTCGATGATCGGCTTGAACTGCACCCGGTCCTGAGCGTATTCGAGCGCCTTCTGATAGGCGGCCTCGGCAATGCCGACGCCCTCGACGCCGACGTTCAGGCGGGCGTTGTTCATCATGGTGAACATCGCGGCCATGCCCTTGTGCGGACCGCCGACGAGCCAACCCTTGGCGCCCTCGAAGCTCATCACGCAGGTGGGCGAGCCGTGCAGACCCATCTTGTGCTCGAGCGACACCACCTTGAGCGTGTTCGCCACGCCCGGGTTGCCGTTCTCATCGGGGATGAACTTCGGCACCATGAACAGCGAGATGCCCTTCGTGCCCGGCACGCCGTCGGGCAGCCGCGCCAGCACCAGATGGCACACGTTCGACACCAGATCGTTGTCACCCCAGGAGATGAAGATCTTCTGCCCGGTAATCGAATAGGTGCCATCGCCGTTCGGCTCGGCCTTGGTGCGCAGCGCGCCGACGTCCGAACCGGCCTGCGGCTCGGTCAGGTTCATCGTGCCCGACCACTCGCCCGAGGCGAGCTTCGGAATATACAGCGCCTTCAGCTCGTCCGAGGCGTGATGCTCCAGCGCGTCGATCTGGCCCTGGGTCAGCAGCGGATGCAGATGCAGCGCGATATTGGCGCCCGCCATCAGATCGTTGACCGCAATCGCCAGCGTCAGCGGCAGGCCCATGCCGCCATGCTCGGCCGGACCGGCGACCGAAACCCAGCCGCCCTCGGCGATCTGGTTGAAGGCTTCCTTGAAGCCCGGCGACGCGCGCACCACGCCGTTTTCCAGCTTCGCCGGATGCAGATCGCCGTTGCGGTTGATCGGCGCCAGAACGCCGTCACACAGCTTGCCGGCTTCGGTCAGGATCGCCTCGACGGTATCCGACGTCGCTTCCGAGAACTTTTCGGTCGCTGCCACGGGTGCGAGCGGCACCACCTTGTCCAGAATGAAACGAAGTTCCGCCACTGGCGAACGATAGGGCATTGCTTGCTCCTCCATAGTGTCTCGACGCTTGAGAAATCGCGTCAAGGCGCATAAGACCTTTGGCTGGTCATTGACGGCGGCACAGTATACGCGCGCGCGCCGCCTTCAACCGCAACGCAGCGTCACGGCCCGCCGCAGCCTTACCCGCGCCGGCCTGGCATCGGGGGAGCACCATGGACGTTCTGGACGAGACTACCGAAATCCTCGGGACAGAGCCCGCGGGCATCGCCCGCGCCTGCGAGCTTCTGCACGCCGGCAAGGTCGTCGCCTTCCCGACCGAGACCGTCTATGGCCTCGGCGGCGATGCGCGCTCGGACAGCGCGGTCGCCGCGATCTATGCCGCCAAGGGCCGGCCGCGGTTCAACCCGCTGATCGCCCATCTGCCGGATCTGGAAACCGCCGAGACGATCGCCGTGTTCTCCGACCGGGCACGCGATCTGGCACGCCGGTTCTGGCCGGGGCCGCTGACGCTGGTGCTGCCGCTGCGGCCGGGCTCGGGGATCTCGGATCTGGTGTCGGCGGGGCTCGATACCATCGCGATCCGGGTGCCGGCCCATCCGGTGGCCCGCGCGATCCTGAAGGCATTCGGCGGGCCGGTCGCGGCGCCCTCGGCCAATCCCTCGGGCAAGGTCAGTCCGACCACGGCGTGCCACGTCGTCGAGGGTCTGGCCGGGCGCATCGCCGCCATCGTCGACGGCGGTCCGTGCGCCGTGGGACTGGAATCGACCATCGTGCAACTCGATCCGCCGATGCTGCTGCGCCCGGGCGGACTGGCGGTCGAGGCGGTCGAGGCCGCGCTTGGCCTTTCCCTGCCGACCGGAGGCGATGCGGCGAAGCCGAATGCCCCCGGACAGCTGAAATCGCATTATGCGCCGGGCGCAGCGGTGCGGCTCAACGCGACGGAACGCGCGCCGGGCGAGGTCTGGATCGGCTTCGGCCCGGACTGCGCCGGGGCGGATCTGAACCTGTCACTCACCGGCGATACGACCGAAGCCGCGGCACGGCTGTTCGGTGCGCTGCGCGCCGCCGACCGGATCGCCGGGGAAAAGGGCGCGCGCGCGATTGCCGTGGCACCTGTGCCCGATGCAGGGCTCGGCCGGGCGATCAACGACCGGCTGATCCGCGCCGCCGCGCCGCGCCCGGAGGACCCGGCCCATCCCTGCCCGGCCCATCCCTGAACGAAACGCTCAGGCCTGAGGAAAACGTCAGGCCCGCCCGGCCGTCGCCGACAGGCTGCGCGGGTCTATGCCCATCGTCGCAAGCGCGCGCTGCCACTTGGTCGCGTAATCGGGATCGAGTGCGAGGGTATCGTCCGCCTCCGCCACCAGCCAGCCGTTCGCGGCGATCTCGCCCTCCAGCTGCCCCGGCCCCCACCCGGCATAACCGAGCGCGAACTGCGCCAGCCGCGGACCCTCGCCCGCGGCGATATCCTCAAGGATATCGCGTGTCGCCGTCATCGCCACCTGTTCCGAGATCTGCATCATCCCGCCCGCCCCGGCATCGCGGCGTGCGGAGGGCCAGTCGCGCGAATGCAGCACGAAGCCGCGTCCGGTCTCGACCGGACCGCCGAACAGGATGGGCGCGCTGCCCGCGCTCGCGCGTTCGCCCCGGTCCGAGGCTGTCATGTGAATCCCGATCTGCCCCATCAGCTCGCCGAGTGCGGGTTGCGGCAGCGGCTTGTTGACGATGAGGCCCATCGCCCCCTCGGGCGAATGGGCGCAGACCAAAACCACCGCATGTTCGAACCGCGGATCGGGCATTCCGGGCATGGCGATCAGCAGCTTTCCGGTCAACTCCACGGATTTCCCTCCTGCTGGCGCGAAATGCGCCTGACTCTCAAGGTGGTTGCAAACCCGGTGCCAATCAAGGCCTCCATACGCGCCAGACGCCCCCCCCGCAGGCCGCGGGACCCGCCGCGACCGGTGCCGCCCCGTCACCCGCCATTCGACGTAAATGTGAGTTGGCCCACCCCGTCCCGAGGCGCTAGGACAGGCCATGCTTCGCCCGATTGCCGCCCTTGTCGCCCCGCTCCTGGTTCTGGTTTCCGGATTCGGAGCCGGGCAGGCCCAGATTTCCACCCCGCCCGATGCCGGCGCGCCACTGCCGCCGGGCCTCGTCTCGGCCGAGATCGCGCCGGGATGGCAAGACGCGAACGGACGCCGCACGGCAGCGCTGAAGCTGGTGCTCGATCCCGGCTGGAAGACCTATTGGCGGGTGCCCGGAGAGGCCGGCGTGCCCCCGTCCCTTGATTTTTCGGAATCCGAAAATCTCAAGAATATCGAAGTGATATGGCCCGTTCCTCAGGCATTTGACCAGAACGGGATGCGCTCTGTCGGATATCTCGGGGGAATGGTGCTGCCTCTCAGGATCACGCCGGCCGATCCGACGCGGCCGGTGGTGCTGCATCTCGGTCTCGGCATCGGGATCTGTCACGACATCTGCGTGCCGGCGGATCTGGTGCTGAGCCGCACGCTCGACGGACCCGGCGCGGCCGATGCCACGATCTCGCAAGCGCTCGACGCCGTGCCGCATCGCGTCGACAGCGCCATCGCGCACTGCCGCATCGAGCCGATCGCCGACGGGATGCGCGTTACCGCCCGCATCGTTCTGCCCGGGGCGGGCCGGAAAACCGGCGCCGGGCTGGCCCCGTCCTCCGGTTCCGCCCCGCCGGACACAGCCCGCGAAACCGCCACGCTGTTCGAGCTGCGCTCGCAGCCGATGTGGACGTCGGATCCGGTCGAGACCCGCGACGGCGCCGTGCTCGAGGCGAGCGCGGATTTCGTCCCCGCCACCCCGAAGCCCTTCGATCTGGACCCCGGGGACCTGCGGATCACCGTTCTCGGTCCCGGACCGGAGCCCTCCCGGGCCATCGAGATCGACGGCTGCCCGGCGCCCTGAACGGCACCGTCGCCGGGGGCTCTGCCCCCGCTGCGGCACGCCGCAGCTCCCCCGGGATATTTGGGGAAAGCCGAAAGGCAGGACAGGATCGGTCTGCGCGCTCAGCCGGGCAGCGTGTCGAGGCGGGCGCGCAGCGACAGCAGATCCGCCCAGGCCTCGCGCTTCGCCTGCGGCTGGCGCAGCAGATAGGCGGGATGCGTCATCGGCAGCGCCGGGCGGCCGAAGGCCTCGGCCCAGGTGCCGCGCAGACGCAGGATGCCGCGCCGGCCGAGCGCCGCGGCGCAGGCCGCATTGCCCATCAGCACGATCACATCCGGATCGGCCAGCGCCACGTGACGCGACAGGAACGGCAGCATCATCGCGATCTCGGCCGGTTCCGGATCGCGGTTGCCCGGCGGGCGCCAGGGCAGGACATTGGTGATGTAGAGCGCCGACGCGGGATCGGGCGAGCTGCGGCTGAGCCCGATCGCCGCGAACATCCGGTCGAGCAGATGGCCCGCGCGGCCGACGAAGGGCAGGCCCTGCTGATCCTCGTCGCGCCCGGGCGCCTCGCCCACGATCATCACCCGCGCCTTCGGATTGCCGTCGGCGAAGACGGTGTTGCGCGCGCCCTTCTTCAGCTCGCAGCCATCGAAACCGGCGATGGCGGCGCGCAGCGCGTCGAGGTCATGGGCGCGGGCGGCCTCGGCGCGCGCGCTTTCGACCGGATCGGGCCCCTCGACCGGCAAGGGCGCCCGCGGGGCCGCGGGAGCCATGGGTGCCCTGCCCTCGGCCACCGGCACGGCCGGGGCCTTCGGCGCAAGCGATTCGGCAAGCGCGTAGCAATCGACCGGCGTATCGGTCACGGCCGCATCCGCGCCGAGCTCGACCATCCATTCGAGCGCGGCGCAGGCGGTCAAGAAATCGAGATCGCGGGCGGGTTGTGTCATGGTGGCAGCCTATGCCGGGACGCGGGCGGGGTAAAGGCGCTGGACGCGCGCGCGGCTGCCTGCCATAAGCGGCCCCGGCCGGTAAAGGCCCTGCGGCTGCCCGAACCAAGCGGCGGGCGACAGCGGCGGGCCGGACCGTTGGTTTTCGCCGTTGGATTCGGGGGCAGACATGGCATTCCGCGCAAGGCATCTTCTGGGGATCGAGCATCTGGCGCCCGACGAGATCGTGACCGTTCTCGATCTGGCGGAGCGTTACGTCGCGCTCAACCGGCGCACGGTGAAACGCACCGAGGCTCTGGCCGGGCTCACCCAGATCAACATGTTCTTCGAGAACTCCACCCGCACGCAGTCGAGCTTCGAGCTTGCCGGCAAGCGTCTTGGCGCCGATGTGATGAACATGTCGATGCAGACCTCGAGCGTGAAGAAGGGCGAGACGCTGATCGACACCGCGCTGACGCTGAACGCGATGCACCCCGATCTTCTGGTGGTGCGCCATGCGTCTTCGGGCGCGGTCGATCTGCTGGCGCAGAAGGTCAACTGCGCGGTGATCAACGCCGGCGACGGCAAGCACGAACATCCGACGCAGGCCCTTCTCGATGCGCTGACGATCCGGCGCTCGAAGGGGCGGATCACCGGGCTGACCGTGGCGATCTGCGGCGACGTGGCGCATAGCCGGGTGGCGCGCTCGAACATGCTGCTGCTCGGCAAGATGGGCAACCGGGTGCGGCTGATCGGGCCGCCGACGCTGGTGCCCTCGGCCTTCGGCGACATGGGCGCCGAGATCCATGACGACATGGCGAGCGGACTGAAGGGCGCCGACGTGGTGATGATGCTGCGTCTGCAGAAAGAGCGCATGGACGGCGGCTTCATTCCGTCGGAGCGGGAATATTTCCACCGCTACGGCCTCGATGCCGACAAGCTGTCCCATGCCGAGCCCGATGCCATCGTGATGCACCCCGGCCCGATGAACCGCGGCGTCGAGATCGACGGCACCATCGCCGATGACATCACCCGCTCTGTCATTCAGGAGCAGGTCGAGATGGGCGTCGCCGTGCGCATGGCGGTGATGGATCTTCTGGCGCAGAACCTGCGCGCCGAGCGCGGACGTGCCGCCGTCGACGGCACCTACGCCTGAAGGAGCGCGCATCGCGATGAGCCTTCCGGCCAAAACTCCTTCCGAAACCGACACGGCGCTTGCCGTGCCGCACTGCCCCGACGCGCTGCGCGACGAGGATCCGGTGCAGCTCGGCCACAGCTCCGGGCAGCCGGGGTTCGAAGCGTTCTGGCAAGGGATCGTGTGCAGCGACGAGCGGGTGCTGTGGTCGGGCCGGCCCGATCCGATGCTGGCCGCCGCGCGCGCCCCGAAAGGCGGCCGGATCGGGCCCTGGCTGTGGTATGGCGCGGCCCTTGCAGGGGGGGCGCTGTTGCTCGGCGGCTCCGGCGCGGGGGTGCGCATCGCCGGGATGGCGGTCGCCTGCGGCGCGCTGATCCTCGGGCTGCGCGCGCGTCCCGTCGACCTCGGCCGGATCGAGGGGACGCGCTATCTCGTCAGCAATCAGGCGGTTTACATCGCCCGTCTCGGCCCCGGCATGGCCCCCGAGGTGCGCAGCCTGCGCCTCAGCCCGGGCATGACCCTCAGCGGCGACGAGACCTCGGTCTCCGTCGCGCTGAACCGTCCGCTGCCGCGGGACGAACATATCGAACATCTCAGGCAGGGCGAACGCCTCGTCCTGAGCGACATTCACGACGCCGGCACGGTGCTTGACCTGCTGCGCTCCATCCAGAAGGGGATGAAATGACCCTGTTCTTCGAAAACGCCCGCCTGATCGACCCGGCCACCGGCACCGAGACACCCGGAAACCTGCTGGTGCGCGACGGGCTGATCGCCGCCACCGGCATCACCGAGGCCCCCGAGGGCGCCGAAGTGATCGACTGCGCCGGGCGCTGCCTCGCACCCGGGATCGTCGACATCGGCGTGAAGATCGGCGAACCGGGCGAGCGCCACAAGGAGAGCTTCCGTTCCGCAGGGCGCGCGGCGGCGGCCGGCGGCGTGACTACCGTCGTGGCGCGTCCCGACACCCTGCCCGCCATCGACACGCCGGAACTTCTGGAATTCACCACCAAGCGCGCCGCCGAGGCCGCGGTGCGCATCCTGCACATGGCCGCGCTCACCAAGGGCCGGCAGGGCCGCGAGATGACCGAGATCGGCTTTCTGCAAGATGCCGGTGCCGTCGCCTTCACCGACGCCGATGCGGTCGCAACCGATGCCCGCGTGCTCAGCCGCGCCTATACCTATGCCCGCGCCCGCGGCGCATTGGTGATCGGCCATCCGCAGGATCCGGGCCTCAGCCACGGCGCCGCCGTCACCGCCGGCAAGTTCGCCGCGCTGCGCGGCCTGCCGGGCGTCAGCCCGATGGCCGAGCGCATGGGCCTCGAACGCGATCTCGCCCTCGTCGAGATGACAGGCGTGCGCTATCACGCCGACCAGATCACCAGCGCGGCAAGCCTTCCGGCCCTCGAACGCGCCAAGGCCGCGGGGCTGAAGGTGACGGCGGGCGTTTCCGTTCATCATCTGACGCTGAACGAGATCGACGTCGGCGAATACCGCACTTTCTTCAAGCTCACCCCGCCGTTGCGTGCGGAATCCGACCGGATGGCCGCAGTTCAGGCGGTGGCGGACGGGCTGATCGACGTGATCTGCTCGATGCACACGCCGGCCGACGAGGAATCGAAGCGCCTGCCCTACGAACAGGCCGCGGCCGGGGCCGTCGGCCTCGAAACCCTGCTGCCCGCGGCGCTGCGGCTCGTGCATGCCGGCGCGCTCAGCCTCGCGCAGCTGTTCCGCGCGCTCTCGCTCAACCCCGCGAGGCTCCTCGGCCTGCCGCAGGGCCGGCTCGAGGAAGGTGCGCCCGCCGATCTCGTGCTGTTCGATCCGGATGCACCTTTCGTGCTCGATCGCTTCGCATTGCAGTCGAAATCGAAGAATACGCCCTTCGACGGCGCCCGGATGCAAGGAAAGGTGCTTGCCACATTCGTTGCCGGGGTGCAGGTATATACTTCAAATAACCAATAACAAATCGGGCACGAGGGGCAGTCATGCCGGCGACGGAATACGGGGCCGCAATTCTGGGCGCGGTAGCAGTGCTGGGCTATCTGCTCGGCTCCATACCTTTTGGCGTTCTGGTCACCAGGATCATGGGGTTGGGCGATCTGCGCAAGATCGGCTCTGGCAATATCGGCGCGACGAACGTTCTGCGCACCGGCAACAAGGCGGCCGCGGTGGCGACGCTGTTGCTCGACGGCGGCAAGGGCGCGGTGGCGGTGCTGGTCGCGGGGGCGCTGTTCGGTCCGAATGCCGCACAGCTCGCCGGCGGCGCTGCCTTCATCGGCCATCTCTACCCGGTGTGGCTGCGCTTTCAGGGCGGCAAGGGCGTGGCCACCTTCCTCGGAACGCTGCTCGCTCTCGGCTGGCCGGTCGGCATCGCCGCCTGCCTCGTGTGGCTGGCGACGGCGGTGGTGACGCGGATCAGCTCGCTTTCGGCGCTCGTCGCTGCTGCGGCGGCGGTGCCGCTCGCTCTCGTCCTCGGCCAGCGCGAGCTGATGCCTCTGGTGACGGTGATGGCGCTGCTGATCTTCTGGCGCCACCGCGGCAACATCATGCGCCTCGCCCACGGCACCGAACCCCGGATCGGCGGCAAGAAATGAATTTCAGGCGGGGGCGCAACGCCCCCGCCTGACAGCTTCATCCGCGCGCAGCCAGCTTCTCGACCGCTTCCGCCGTGCGCCGGGTATTCTCGTGGATGCCGATGAACAGATAGCAAAATCCCCCCATCAGCACGATGTAAAGACCGCCACCGATCAGCACCATAAGCCCGGCGAGGAAGCCGTTCTGCATCATCATGGACAGACCCGACAGCAGCACACCGAGGCAGCCGAGGGCCAGAAACACCGTGATGATCTTGTCGAGGGAATTGATGAAGAACTGACGCATGGGATCGCTCCGGACAGACATTGAACCAATGCCGCACGATCCCGTGATCTGATCGCAAGGTCAACCCGCGTCCGCCCTCTCGCCCTTTCGATTCGCCATAAATATCCCGGGGGTGAATTTGCCCGTCAGGGCAAAGAGGGGGCAGCGCCCCCCCTCTTCATCCTCGACAGCTCAGAACCGGCAGGCGGTATAGATCCGGCTCAGATCGCCGCCCCATTCGCCATTGTAGAGCGCGAGCAGCCGATCCGCCGCCACCGCACCCGTCGCGAGCGCAGGCTCCAGCACGTCGAGACAGCTCTCCTCGCCAAGCCCGCGGCGCGCAAGCCCCTCGCGCGCGATCGCCACCACCTGGCGCGACAGATCCAGAAGACGCACGCCCTCCGCCTCGCCCTGCAGCGCCGATTTCGCCGCCGCGCGGCGCAGCCCCTCGCGGGTCGCATCGGTCCAGCCCTTCACCAGATCCCAGGCGACATCCAGCGCACCCGTGTCATACATCAGCCCGGTCCACAGCGCCGGCAGCGCCACCAGATGATCGCGATCTCCGCAATCGGCACCGCGCATCTCGATGTATTTCTTCACCCGCGCCTCGGGGAAGACCGTCGTCATGTGATCGGCCCAGTCCGACAACGTCGGCTTCTCGCCCGGCAGCGCCGGCAGCTCACCCTTCAGGAAATCGCGGAACGACTGGCCGAGCGCGTCGATGTAATGCCCGTCGCGGTAGACAAAATACATCGGCACATCAAGGACGTAGTCGACATATCTCTCGTAGCCCGCCCCATCCTCGAACAGGAAGGGCAACATCCCCGTGCGCGCATCGTCGAGATGCGACCACACGTTCGAGCGCCACGAGCGGAACCCGTTCGGCTTGCCGTCGAGGAAGGGCGAATTCGCGAACAGCGCCGTCGCCACCGGCTGCAGCGCCAGCGCGACACGCATCTTCTTCACCATGTCCGCCTCAGACCCGAAGTCGAGATTCACCTGCACCGTCGAGGTGCGATACATCATCGTCTTCCCCATCGTGCCGACGCGGTCCATGTAGGCCGTCATCAGCCGGTAGCGCCCCTTCGGCATCATCGGCATCTCGGCCTCGCGCCAGACCGGCGCGGCGCCAAGCCCCATGAAGGCCGCGCCCATCGGCCCGGCGATCTCGGCGACCTCCGCCAGATGAGTGTCGAGTTCGGCACGCGTCTCGTGCAGCGTCGCCATCGGCGCGCCCGACAGCTCGAACTGTCCGCCGGGTTCGAGGCTCACGTTCGCACCGTTGCGCGTCAGCCCGATCAGATGCTCCTGCTCGAAGAGCGGCTCCCAGCCGAAGCGGGTGCGCAAGCCCTGAAGCAGCGCCTCGATCGAGGTCTCGCCTGCATAAGGAAGCGGGCGCAAGGTCTTGGTATCGAACCCGAATTTCTCGTGCTCCGTGCCGATGCGCCAGTCGGCGGCCGGCTTCTCGCCCGAGGCGATATATTCGGCAAGCTGCTCGAACCGTTCGATGGGGCCGCCGCCCTGCTGGGGAATGGACATGGTGCCCTCGTCTTCTGGTGTCGGAGTGGTTGCCGGAACATGTCGCGGCGTCGGTGCGAACAGGTGGCGCGATCCCCGACACAAGTCAAGGGAAGCGCATCGAATGAAAACCCGAATGTCGGGGCAACTCCGCGCCGATGTCGCGAAAGCTCAGCGCAGCGTCGCGACCGAAGCCCCGGGGCGCAGCATCGGACGCAGCCACAGGCTCTGGCTCGCCTCTGCGTCCTGCGTCTCGGCGAGCGCCGCACTCAGCCGGCCCATGTCGATCCCCGGCAGCGCGGCGAAGGCGTCGTACAGCGCCTCACTCCCGGCCGCGCCGAGCGGGATCAGCAGCGCCTGACCGTCGAGCGTGCGCAGCCGCCACGACCGGCCCGAGCGCAGCGTAATCAGCCGGATCTCGGCCAGCTCATCGAGGCCGATCTCGCCGCCCATCACGGTCCCCGCGCCGAAATAGCCGATCCGGCCCTCGATCACCTCGACCAGACCGGGGGCCGAGGTGCCGTGCCGGAACCGCGACCGGCGCGAGGCCACCACCGCCCAGCCGAGGCCGAGCGCCGCGACCGCAAACCCGACGCCTGCCAGAAACCAGCCACCGCGCGTCGCGATCCACAGCCCCACAGCAGCAAGAGCAAGCCCCGCCAGCGCCTCGCCATGGCGCGCGACGAAGGCCGCGCCGGTATGTGGGGCACCGGTCTGCGGGGCCTCATGCTCCACCGGCTTGTCCGCGCGCGGCGCCTCATCGAGGTTCGCCGGCTGTCCGATGGGCAGCATCATCGCCGAGCGTCCATCATCGTCCGTCCCCGTCATCGCCAGTCCCCAAGCGCCGCCTGCCACAGCGTGATCGCGGCGCAGGCGGCGGTATCGGCGCGCAGGATCCGCGGCCCGAGCGACACCGGCGTGACGAAATCGAGCCCGCGCAGCCTGGCCCGCTCCGCCTCGGAAAACCCGCCCTCCGGCCCGATCAGGATCGCCCAGGGACCGGGCGCGAGGCCCGAGAGCGTCTCCGCCGGCCCGACGAGGCTCTCGTCCGCCCACAGGATGCGCCGCGCCGGATCCCAGCCCTTCATGAGCGCATTGAGCGCCACCAGATCGTCAACCGGCGGCACGTAGGTGCCGAGGCACTGCTCCGCCGCCTCGAGCGCATGGGCCTGCAGCCGGTCTTGTCGGATGCGCTGCGCGTTGGTGAAATCGGTCTGCACCGGCAGCACGCGGGCGCAGCCAAGCTCGGTCGCCTTCTCGACGATGAAATCGGTGCGCTCCTTGCGGATCGGGGCGAAGATCAGCCACAGATCCGGCGGGTTCAGCTGCGCCGCCGCCTGTTCGAGGCAGACCAGCCGCCCGCCCTTCTTCGCGGCCTCGGCGACCTCGGCGGTCCATTCGCCGTCGCGGCCGTTGAACAGCGCGACCTTGCTGCCCGGCCCTTCGCGCATCACGCTGAACAGGTAATGCGCCTGATCTTGCGTGAGCGGCACGGCTTGCCCCTGACCCAAGGGGTGATCTACATGCAGTCTGATCTTTGCGCGTTCCATGAGGCGGTCTCTATGAAGTCTTCCAGCCATCATATACCAGAGCCGCCCGCCACGGGCGAGGTCGCCGACGCGGTTTCCGGAAACTGGGTCGATACCCGCGCCCCGGCCAGCTGGCGGCCCTATCTGCGGCTTGCCCGCGTCGACCGCCCGATCGGGACGTGGCTGCTGCTGATCCCGTGCTGGTGGGGCATCGCGCTCGCCGCGACGGCGGATCAGGGGCGGCTGTCGGATCTGTGGCTCGGGCTCGGCTGCACCATCGGCGCGGTGCTGATGCGAGGCGCGGGCTGCACTTGGAACGACATCACCGACCGCGACATCGACGGCTCGGTCGGGCGCACCGCGTCGCGGCCGATTCCCTCCGGTCAGGTGACGGTGCGTCAGGCGCTGGTGTTCCTGGCGGCGCAGTGCCTCGTCGCCTTCGCGGTGCTGCTGACCTTCAACGGCGCGGCCATCGCGATGGGCATCGCCGCGCTGATCCCGGTTGCGGTCTATCCTTTCGCCAAGCGCTTCACCTGGTGGCCTCAGGCGTTTCTGGGCGTCGCCTTCAACTGGGGCGCACTGGTCGGATGGGTGGCGCACAGCGGCCATCTGAGCCTCGCCGCCGTGCTGCTGTGGCTGTCGGGCATCGCCTGGACGCTGTTCTATGACACGATCTACGCCCATCAGGACAAGGAATTCGACGCGCTGATCGGGGTGAAATCAACCGCGCGCCTGTTCGGCGCGAACACCGGGCGCTGGCTTTACGGCTTTCTCGTGGTGACGGTAGCGCTGACCACGGCGGCGGTGCTGGCCGCCCTGTTGCCTGCTGGCGTCGGCGGGCCGCGGCTGGTGCTGGCGCTGATCGCGCCCTGGGCGATGGCTGCGCATATGCTGTGGCAGATGCGCCGGCTCGACATCGACGCGCCCGACACCTGCCTGATGCTGTTTCGCGCCAACCGCGACGCCGGGCTGATCGCTGCGCTGTTTCTTGCCGCCGCCGCCCTTGCCTGAGCGCTGACGAATTGCACCCGGGGCCCGCCTTCCTTATGTGGGGCGGGTCATTCCAAAGGAGCCTCCCCCTTCATGCGGCTGCGCACCACGGTCCTCATCGTCCTCGCCTTCCTGCTGGCGGCGGTCGCCGCCGCCTTCGTCGCGGGCGGCTCGGCGACGATCATCGAGAAGCGCTCGCGCCTCGCCACCCGCGTCGCGATGGAGGAAGGCGGTCACGGCTGGGTCCATGTCGAGACCGACGGCCTTCAGGTGATCCTGTTCGGCACCGCGCCCACCGAGGCCGAGCGGTTCCGCGCCGTCACCCGCGCCACCGCCGTGGTCGATGCCTCGCGCATCGTCGACAATACCGATGTCGCCTCGATCGACGCGATGACGCCGCCGGCGTTTTCGCTGCGGATGCTGCGCAACGAGGACGGCATCCAGCTGATCGGGCTGGTGCCCGCGGGCACCGACCGGGCGGGCCTCGTCGCCCGGCTGCGTGCCGCGCTGAAGGGCGGCGCCGTCACTGACATGCTGGAAACCGCAAGCTTCCCCGCCCCGCCGGGATGGACGGCCGCGCTGAACTACGGCGCCGACGCGATGCAGATGATCCAGCGCGCCAAGGTCTCGGTCGATCCGGGCGCAGTGCGCGTCGAGGCGATGGCCGACAGCCCGACCGAGAAAACCCGCATCGAGACCTCGCTCGCCCGCGCCCGGCCCTCGGATGTGCGGCTCAGCTCTGAGATTTCGGCACCGCGGCCGGTGATTGCCCCCTTCACGCTGCGTTTCCTGATCGACAAGATGGGCGCGCGCTTCGACGCCTGTTCCGCCGACAGCGAGCGCACCCGCGACCGCATCCTCGACGCCGCCCGCGCCGCCGGCGCCACGGGCACGCTCGGCTGCACCATCGGCATGGGCAGCCCCTCGCCGCAATGGGGCGAGGCGGTGGATCTGGCGATCCGCGCGCTCGGTCAGATCGGTTCGGGCGTGGTGACCTTCTCGGACACCGACGTGTTCCTCAGCGCCAACCCCGAGGTCGCGACCGCGCAATACGACCACGCCATCGGCGAGCTGGAATCCAACCTGCCGAAGGTTTTCACCCTGCATACCGAATTGCAGGCGAAGCCCGCCGAAAAGCCCGCCGCGGCCGGATTCTCGGCGGTGCTGAACGATGACGGCAAGATCGAGTTGCGCGGCCGGATGACCGATACCCGCGCCCGGACCGCGACCGAAAGTTTCGCCCGCGCCGAATTCGGCGCCGAGGCTGTGCATGGCGCGATGCGCCTCGACCCGGAGATGCCGCAGGGCTGGCCGACACGGGTGATGACCGCGCTTCAGGCGCTTTCCTCGCTCAGCTCCGGCACGGTCGAGGTGACGCCCGACAGCGTTCATATCGCGGGCGTCAGCGGCGATCCGCAGGCCTCCGACACGATTTCCCGGGTGCTGAGCGGCGGGCTCGGCAGCGGATCGCGGATCGCCATCGACGTGCATTACGACCGCCATCTGGACCCGGCGCTGAACCTGCCTGACGGACCGGGCTGCACGGCGCGGCTGAACGAGGTGCTGAAGGCGCACAAGATCGCCTTTGAACCCGGATCCGCGGTGATTGCGAAGGATGCGCTGCCGGTGATCGACCTGCTCGCGAAAGCGATGAAGGATTGCCAGGAATTTCCGATGGAAATCGGCGGGCATACCGACAGCCAGGGCAGCGACGAGATGAACCTCGCGCTCAGCCAGGACCGGGCGCAGTCGGTGCTGGCGGCGCTGCAGGGACGCGGGCTGTGGACCGGAAACCTGACCGCGAAGGGCTACGGCGAAGCCAGGCCCATCGACACCAACGACACCGAAGCCGGGCGCGAGAACAACCGCCGGATCGAGTTTCGCCTGATCGCCGATGCGGATGCCGCAGGCGCAGAGCCGGTTTCCGGCTCGGCGCCCGACAGCGCCCCGAAGCCTGCCGCCCGCCCCGAGGGGCTGATGCCCGATCAGATGGGCTCCGATCAGATGGGCCCGGCCACCGCCGAAGCGGGTGAGGATGGCGCTCCGATGGACGGAACCGACGGTGACGGCGGTGACGGCGGTGACGGCGCCCCGATGGATGGCGCCCCCGAGGACGACACCGCCCCGGCAAACTCTGCCGCCAACACTGCGACTGACTCTGCGGCAGCCTCTGCGACAACCTCTGCGGCGCCCGCGGATCTGGCCCCGGCCGGAACGCTGCCCGCCGCCCCTTCGGCGCAAGTCGCCCCGACCGGGGCTGCCGCGGAACCGGCAGCGCCGCCGCAGACAGCAGACGTCGCGCAGCCGGACGCCGCTCCGACCGTCTCGGCCCCGGCGCAGGATGCTTCCCCGGCCGCGGAAACCGGTGCTCCGGCCCCTGCCATGCCGGAGGCCGCGCCCGTGACAGAACAGGCGGCGGGGCCGGCGACGGGGCCGGCGACCGACGCAGCAGCCGAAACCGCCTCCGAGCCAGAAACCGCCCCCACGACCTCGCCCCGGCCGCAAAAGCGCCCCGCAGGTCTGGGCAAGGGCAAGGCCGCGACGACCGCTCACAAGCGGGCCCACAAATGACCTCGCGCCGGACGCCCGCACGCGCCGCGCAGACAGGAGACGACGCATGAACCGAACCGAATTCGTCACCGCGACGGCGATCATCCTGTTCCTGTTCTTCTGCCTCGGCTGGTTCGCCTGCTGGCTGTGGATGCGGCTCAGCCGGGTGTCGCGCGCCGACATCGGCGAGATCGACCGCATGGCGCAGGAACTGCACGAGGCCGAGGAGGCCCGCGACCGCGCCGTCTCCTACATCGAAACCCGCGAGGCCGAGCTGACCAACCGCCTCACCCAGGCCGAAGCGGAACTCGATGCCGCGATGGACGGTTTGCGCCTCGCCCGGCGCGAGACCGAGGAACTGCGCACCCGCATCGGACGCTGAGCGCCCCGAAGCGGCGCCCCGAAGACAAGAGACGAACGGGCCGGCCTCCGTCAGGGGCCGGCCCGCCGCTTTTCGGCATGAACTTGCGACGGGCGGCCTCAGCGCAGGCCGCGGGTGCGCAGCGGATGAACGATACGGACATGGCGCGCCGCCTCGGCAGTATAGGGGGCGACCTGCTGCCACAGCCGGTCACCGGCGCGCCACTCGGCCATGAAGCGCTCGCGGGTCAGCTTGTGCAGCTCGGCCAGGGTGGTGATGCCCATGTTCAGCAAGATGTTGCGCGCCCGCGGGTTGATGTCGAGCGCGGCAACCTCGGCCGCTTCCTGCGAGGAGCCGGGAAGGAGATCGTCGTAACGGGTCATGATGGGTGGTCTTTCTGCCTGTCAGTGCGCAAGGCACGCCGAAGCCCCGGCGTGCCGGATCGGCCCGCGCGCTCAGGCGCGGGCGCTCGGCATCGCGACGACAGGCGGCGCACGCATCCCGCCGCGCGCCGGATCGAGAACCGGCCTCGGCGGCAAGGGCGCAGGAGCGCGCGGAACCAGATGCAGCGCCGCGTTCAGCCCGGCATCGCGGGCCGGCCCCGCGGGCAGGCCGACCGGCGGCAGTGCAACCGGATGGCAGGCCGGACAATCATGCCCCTCGTGCACAACCTGACCGGTCCGGTGACAGATCTGTGCCACATCGAGGCCCTGAAGCGCCGCAATCTCCAGCGCCTGCTGCTGGAGATCTGGCCCGCGATGGGCAAAACCCGCCAGAGCCGTCGAAACGACGACAAGGATCAGCGCGGCGATCCCGATCAGACTCTGGCGCAGCGGCCTGTGCATGGCTTACATATGCAGTATATGGAATGTCATGACAAGGCGCCCTCTCGCCGATGCCGGGCAGAGCGCCTTGCGGCCCCGACGGCCCCCCGCCATGATCGCCCGGTCCGAACTGCCGATGAGTCGTCCATGGCTGGCCGCCTGTTTCCCACCCTGATCTGTGCCCTTGTCGCGGCGCTGAGCCTGCCGCTGCCGGCGCGCGCGGACTGCGTGGTGCTGCTGCACGGGCTGAACCGCGGCCCCGGCTCGATGTCGAAGATCGGCGATGCGCTGAAAGATGCGGGCTACCGCGTGGTCAATGACGGCTACCCTTCGGGCGCGGCGCGGATCGAGGCGCTGGCGCCGCGACTGAACAGGATGGTCGCGAAATGCGGCGCAGAGCGGGTCGATTTCGTCACCCATTCGATGGGCGGGATCGTGCTGCGAGCCTGGCTGGCGAAGACCCGGCCGGCCAATCTCGGGCGGGTGGTGATGCTTGCACCGCCCAACCACGGCTCCGAGGTCGTCGACCGCATCGCCGACTGGCCGGGCGCGGAGGCCTTCATCGGCCCCGCCGGGATGGAGCTGGGAACCGGCGGCATCGTCCGGCGCCTGCCGCAGCGCGCCGATTTCGATCTGGGCGTGATCGCGGGCGACCGCAGCGTCGATCCGACGCGGGGCTGGATGTTCGACGGGCCGAACGACAATGCGGTCTCGGTCGCCAGCACGCGGCTTGCGGGGATGGCCGATCAGCTGGTGGTGCACCGCAGCCATACCTTCATCATGAACGCGCCGCAGGTGATCGCCGAGACGCTGGTGTTCCTGCAAACCGGCCGGTTCAGCCATGCCGAGTACGGTTCGGACGACGGGCAGGACGACACCGCCGAAGCGGGCGGCGAGGATCCGTTCGGCGATCTGCTCGGCGGATTGTCCGGCAGCGGCAACTGATCCCCGGCCCCGGCCGGTTTCACGAAACGGATACAGACCCGCCACGCATCCGTTACCTGCCACGCCTATCCCCGCCCCGAAGACGACGGCAAGGGAGAGCGGCACGATGCACATCGAGGTCAGGGGCGTGACCCGGCGGTTCGGCACGGCGACGGCGGTCGACGCGCTGAGCTTCAGCATCGAGCGCCCGGCGATGATCGGCATCATCGGCCGCTCGGGCGCGGGCAAGTCGACCTTCCTGCGCATGATCAACGGCATGACCGAGGCGAGCGCGGGCCAGATCCTCGTCGAGGGCGAGGACGTGCTCGCGCTGACCGGCAAGGCCCGGCGCGCCTGGCAAAGCCGCTGCGCGATGATCTTCCAGCAATTCAATCTGGTGCCGCGCCTCGATGTGGTGTCGAACGTGCTGCACGGGCTGCTGAACCGGCGCCCGACGCTCGCCACGCTGTTCAACCTGTGGTCCGAGGGCGACATCCGCCGCGCCATCGCCATTCTCGACCGGCTGGGCCTTGCCGAACAGGCGCCGAAACGCGCCGAGGCGCTCTCGGGCGGCCAGCAGCAGCGCGTCGCCATCGCCCGCGCGATGATGCAGGAGCCGCAGATCATCCTCGCCGACGAGCCCATCGCCTCGCTCGACCCGATGAACGCGCAGATCGTGATGCAGACGCTGCGCCGCATCCATGACGAGGACGGCCGCACCGTCATCGCCAACCTGCACACCCTCGACACCGCGCGGCGCTATTGCGACCGGGTGATCGGGATGCGCGCCGGGCGGATGGTGTTCGACGGCACGCCCGAACAACTGACCCTCGATGTCGCGCGCGAGATCTATGGCGCCGACGCGAGCTTTTCCGAAGCCACCACCTCGACCTCGCTCGACGTGCTGCCCGAGGGGCGGCGCTACGAACAGGCGATGCTCGCCGACTGACCCTTTTCCCCCGGCCGCTTCCCCCGGACGGGGGCGCGGCCCAATATCCCTGGAGAGACAGATGAAGAAGATCCTGGCCGCGCTCCTCGCGGCGACCGTGCTGAGCCCCGTCGTGACGCCCGCCGCCCATGCCGAAGGCATCAAGCAGTTCAACGTCGGCGTGCTCGGCGGCGAGAACGCGCAAGACCGCGTGAACTCGAACGAATGCTACCGCAAGAAGATCGAGGACACCCTCGGCGTGCCGGTCAAGCTGTTCACCCCGGCGGATTATGACGGCGTGATTCAGGGGCTGCTCGGCGGCACCATCGACGCCGCGGTTCTCGGCGCCTCGGGCTATGCCAAGATCTACCTGACCGACCCGAAGGCCGTCAGCCCGGTGCTGACCACCGAGGGGATGGATGGCTCGCTCGGCTATTACTCGGTCGGGATCGCGCGCAAGGACTCGGGGATCAAGTCGCTTTCCGACATGAAGGGCAAGGTCATGGGCTTCGGCGATCCGAACTCGACCTCGGGCTATCTGATCCCCTCGGTCGAATTCAAGGCGCAGGGCATCTCGACGGAGCCGGGCGCCTATTTCAAGGACGTCAAGTTCACCGGCGGGCATGAGCAGACCATCGTCGCGGTGAAGAACAAGGACATCGACGGCGGCGTGACCTGGGCCGACGCTCAGGGCAACTGGGAAGACGGCTACAACGTCGGCGCGCTGCGCAAGGCGGTCGATGCCGGGCTGATCGACATGAACGATTACGTGCAGATCTGGAAGTCGAAGCTGATCCCGAACGGGCCGCTGGTGATCCGCAACGCCCTGCCCGAGGACGTGAAGAAGAAGGTGATCGAGCTGACCACCGGCCTCGACAAGGATTGTGCCTACGGCGTCGCGGGCGGCGAGATCAAGGGCTTCGTGCCGGTGACCAAGGCCGATTACGACTCGATCATCGAAGCGCGCAAGATGTCGAGCAAGTGATCGACCTTCAGAAGGGCGGCGCAGGCCCGGGGCAACCCGGCGGCCGGTGCCGCCCTTCGTCTTTTCAGCGACGGAGCGGGCGATGAGCGATGCAACCGTGCCGGGCGGGCTGTCCCGGATCGAGGCCGGATATCTGGCGCAAAGCCGGCGCCGGCGGGCGCTGTCGACGGTTCTCGGGATCGTTCTGCTGGCGATGCTGGCGGCGGGGTTCGGGCTGGCCGACAGCCGCAACGCGGGCGGGTTTCTCGACGGGCTGCACCGGATCGGCGATTTCCCCCTTGAGCTGCTGAGCGAGGCGCTTGCCCGCGCCGACCGCATTCCGGGGCTGATGGCGCACTATCTGCCCTCGCTGATCGAGACGCTGAACATCGCACTGTCCTCGACGATCATCGGCACGGCGGGGGCGGTGGTGCTGTCGCTTCTGGGCGCGCGCAATCTGGCCCCCGCGCGCTGGATCGTCGCGCCGGTGCGCCGGGTGATGGATCTGTTCCGCGCCCTGCCCGAGATCGTCGTCGCGCTTGCGCTGATCTTCGCGCTCGGCGGCGGGCCGGTGCCTGCGATGCTGGCGATCACGCTCCACACCTTCGGCGCGCTCGGCAAACTGTTCGCCGAGGTGAACGAGAACGCCGATCCCCGCCCGGTCGAGGGGCTGGCCTCGGTCGGCGCGGGCTGGGTGCAACGGATGTGGTTCGCCGTGGTGCCGCAGGTGGCGCCGAACTGGCTCAGCTACGCGCTGTTGCGTCTGGAGATCAACGTGCGTGCCTCGGCGATCCTCGGGTTCGTCGGCGCGGGCGGTATCGGCTATGACCTGAAGGTCGCCATCGGCTGGGGACAGGGGCGATACGACGCGGCGGCAGCGATCTTCGTGCTGCTGATCCTGTCGATCATCCTCATCGACCAGAGTTCCGAACGTCTGCGCAACCGCCTGATCCGGGGGAAAGCATGAGCACCGTGGCCACCGATCCGACCCTGCTGCCGCGAACCGAGCGCACGATCCTGTCGCGCTTCTCGCGCCGGCGGCTGATGGGGTTCGTGCTGCCGCTGACGGTGCTGGCCTATCTGGTCTATGCCGCCTTCGCGCTCGATGTGGCGGGGCTTGCCGGCCGGTTCCGGCCGGAAAACGCGGTGGTTCTGCTCAACGACAGCTGGAGCTATCGCACCCATGTCACGACCGACAACCGCAGCGGCGAGACCACCGTCGCGATCAAGGGCGAGCGCCGGGCGAGCTATGACGCGACCCACCTGCCCGGCTGGGTGAGCCGCACCGGCGAGACCACCCGCGTCGCCCTGCCCGACGGCAGCGCGGTGACGCTTTCGCCCGGTCAGGCGCGGTTCGACATCGCCGGGCGCGGCACGGTGAACGTCACGGCCGGCCCGCATGGCGTCACCGCCACCGTGCCAGACGGGCTGCCAGCGGACTGGCTCAGCGCCTCGAACACCCGGTTCGACATCACCGTGCCCGGCGCCGGGCGGCTGAGCGTGACGAAATCGCGCTCCGAGGTGCAGCGCCGCGCCTTCGGCTGGGCGATGTGGTTCTTCGATCTGCAAAGCCCGTTCCATTACATGAGCTGGCCCGAGATCGGCCGCGCGCTGGTTTCGGGCCCCGAGATCCGGCCCGGCCAGTCGAACCTTTCGGCGATGCTGGGCGACTGGTGGCACAACGGGATGTGGCATCATGACATGGTGTTTCAGGCGCTGTTCGAGACGCTGCTGATGGCGTTTCTGGGCACCTTCGGCGCGGCCATCATCGGCCTGCCGCTGGCGTTTCTGGCGGCGCGCAACTTCGACCCGCTGGGGCCGGCGCGCTTCGCGGTGCGGCGGCTGTTCGACTTTCTGCGCGGTGTCGACGGGCTGATCTGGACGATCATCCTGTCGCGCGCCTTCGGGCCGGGGCCGCTGACCGGATCGCTGGCGATCCTGCTGACCGACACCGGCACGTTCGGCAAGCTGTTCTCGGAATCGCTCGAAAACATCGACGAGCGCCAGATCGAGGGGTTGCGCTCGACCGGGGCGAATGCGCTGCAACGCGGCCGGTTCGGCGTGCTGCCGCAGATCGCGCCGGTGATCGTGTCGCAGCTTCTGTACATGCTGGAATCGAACACCCGCGGCGCGACGGTGATCGGTGCGCTGGTGGGCGGCGGGATCGGTCTGCTGCTGACCCAGGCGATGATCACCCAGACCAACTGGGAAGATGTCAGCTATTATATCGTGCTGGTGCTGATGCTGGTGATGACGATGGACAGCCTGTCCGGCTGGCTGCGGCAGAAGCTGCTGAAAGGAAAAGACAATGCCTGAACTTTCGCCTGACGGGCCGGTGCTGGGCGCGCGCTGCGCGCTGGACAACGCGAGCTTCGGCCCGTTCACCAGGGTGGGCGAGGACAGCCGGGTGCAGAACGCCCATTTCGGCGCCTACAGCTATTGCGACCGGCTGTGCGACATCGCCAACGCAGAAATCGGCAAGTTCGCGAATATCGCCGCGATGGTGCGGATCGGGGCGACGGACCATCCGCTCGACCGCGCGAGCCTGCATCATTTCATGTACCGGCAGGATTATTACTGGGACGGCGTGGCCCCCTGGCCCGAGCATTGGCAGCGGCGCGAGGCGCGGCGCGCGACGATCGGCCACGACACCTGGATCGGTCATGCCGCGATGGTGAAACCGGGCGTGGTGCTGGGCGAGGGCGCGGTCGTCGCCTCGGGCGCGGTGGTGACGAAGGATGTGGCCCCCTATGCCATCGTCGCGGGCGTGCCGGCGAAGGTGATCCGGTTCCGCCTGCCCGAGGATCTGGCGCAGCGGATGATCGCACTCGCCTGGTGGGATTGGGATCACGAGACGCTGCGCGAGCGGATCGGCGATTTCCGCACCCTGCCGGTCGCGGCATTTCTGGAAAAATACGAGCGCTGACGGGCCGCAGGGCCAGCGGCGCGGGCGGATGGGGGCTCTGCCCCCGTCTCCTTCGGAGACTCCCCCGGGATATTTTCGGAAAGCCGAAAGAGAGCGGGCTCAGCCCTCGGGGGTGACGGTGAGGGTGACGCGCGCGCCCACGAACCAGGTCAGGCCGTATTCGAGCGGGCGGCCTTCCGGGTCGAGGTTGAGGCTTTTCGCCCGGATCAGCGGTGCGCCCTCGGCGATCTGCAACAGGACCGCCTGTGTCGCCGTGGCGAGGCGCGCATCGAGCCGGGTCCAGGCGCGGGTGTAATCGGGCACGCCGCAGCACGCGAGGGCGCGGGTGATCGACACCTCTTCGGCCATCACGTCGAGCAGACCCGGCAGCCGCGCCGCCGGCAGGACCGAGCGGAAATTGCCCAAGGGCACCCCATCGGCGAGCGACACCCCTTCGAGGACATGGACGCTTTCGCCCTCGGACAACGCGAGGGCTTCGGCCTCGGCCGCATCGGCGTGGCGGGTTTCGAGCGACAGCACCCGCCGCCCCGCCACCCGACCCGAGGCCTCGAGGTTTTGGCGAAACCGCACCCTGCGGCCGAGCGGGTAATCGAGCGCCGGCGCGGAAGCCACGAAAGCCCCCGCACCGCGCCGGCTGGTCACCAGCCCCTCATCGGCGAGCTGGGCGAGCGCGCGGCGCACGGTGTGGCGGTTGACGCCGAAGCGCTCGGACAGCTCCGCCTCGGTCGGCAGGCGGTCGCCGGCGCGGCGGCGGCCGGTGGCGATCTCCTCCTTCAGCGTGTCGGCGATGGCGATCCAGAGCGCGGTGCGTCCCATGTCATCGAACTTTCATGCGGCCGGGGCTTGCCCGACTCAGGCTCCACCGGATATTTGTCTAGTTGTATATTTAATTCGACAACTCCGCAAGGTGTCTGAAATGACCGATGAGCAGAAAGCGGAGCGCGCGGCCTGGATGGGGCTGCTGGCGCGCTCTCAACCCTCGGAGCTGGCGCGGCTGATGCCGGCGCTGCCGCCCCATGACACGATCCGCGCCCCCGAGATCGGCACGACGATGATCCGCGGCCGGGCCGGCGCGACGGGGGCGGCGTTCAATCTGGGCGAGATGACGGTGACGCGCTGCGCGGTGCGGCTGGCCTCGGGGGTCGAGGGGCATGGCTATGTGCAGGGCCGCGACAAGGATCATGCCAGAAACGCCGCGCTGATCGACGCGCTGATGCAGGGGCCGGAGGCCGTGGCGCTGCGCGCCGCCGTTCTGGCGCCGTTGCAGGCAAGTGCGACCGCGCGGGCACGCGCGCGCGCCGGCGAGGCCGCGGCGACGAAGGTCGAGTTCTTCACCATGGTCCGAGGGGAATGAGATGACCGCACCCGCTTTCACCGACACGCCGCGCGAGGCGGCACGGGCGTTTCGCGCCGCCCTCGACGCCATGGCGCGGCCGGGGCGGATCGTGGAGATCGCCGGCCCCTCGGGCACCGGGCTGTCGCCCGCCGCGGCCGCGCTGGTGCTGACGCTCGCCGACCGCGGCACCGGGATCTGGCTGGCGCCCGCGCTCGACACGCCCGGGCTGCGCGGCTGGATCACCTTCCACACCGGGGCGGGGTTCACCGCACCTGAGGGCGCCACCTTCGCCCTCGGGCCCTGGGAAGAGATCGAACCGATCCTGCCGCGCCTGCCCGCGGGACAGCCGGATTATCCCGACCGCTCGGCCACGCCGATCATTGAATGCCAGAGCCTGAGCAAGACCGGCGCGCGCCTGACCGGCCCCGGCATCCGCGACAGCGCCCGCCTGTCGCTGCCCGACAGCCCGGCCTTCGCCGCGAATGCCGCCGCCTTCCCCTGCGGGCTCGATTTCTTCTTCACCTGCGGCGCGCACCTTGCCGCCCTGCCCCGCACCACCCACGTGGAGGTCTGCTGATGTATGTCGCCGTCAAAGGGGGCGAGCGCGCCATCGACGCCGCCCATGACTGGCTCGCCCGCGAAAGGCGCGGCGCGCCCGAGCTTGCCGAGATCGGCAACGATCAGATCGCGGGGCAACTGAAACTCGCCACCGACCGGGTGATGGCCGAGGGCTCGCTGTACGACCGCGACCTTGCGGCGCTGGCGATAAGGCAGGCGCGCGGCGATCTGATCGAGGCGATCTTCCTGATCCGCGCCTATCGCACGACGCTGCCGCGCTTCGGGCATTCGGTGCCGGTCGAGACCGCGGCGATGGCCTGCATCCGGCGCATCTCGGCCACGTTCAAGGACGCGCCGGGGGGGCAGATCCTCGGCCCGACTTTTGACTATACCCACCGGCTGATCGACTTCGCGCTGCTGGCCGAAGGCGCGGTGCCGCCGCCGCGCGATCCGGAAACGATGCCGCATGTGACGGGGTTCCTCGGCCGCGACGGGCTGATCGAGGCGGCGGACCCCGACGACACCGAACCCGGCGATCTGACCCGCACGCCGCTGTCGCTGCCCGCCGACCGGGCGCTGCGGCTGCAGGCACTCGCGCGTGCGGACGAAGGGTTCATCCTGTCGCTCGCCTATTCGACCCAGCGCGGCTATGGCCGCACCCATGCTTTCGTGGGCGAGCTGCGCATCGGCCTCGTCACCGTCGAGATGGAGATCCCCGAACTCGGGCTGAGCATCGCCTTGGGCGAGGTCGAGCTGACCGAATGCGAGACGGTGAACCAGTTCCTCGGCTCGAAAACCGAACCGGCGCAGTTCACCCGCGGCTATGGGCTGGTGCTTGGCCAGTCCGAGCGCAAGGCCATCGCGATGTCTCTCGTCGACCGGGCGCTGCGCTGGAAGGAGCTTGGCGAGGATTTCACCGGCGCCCCGGCGCAGGACGAAGAATTCGTCCTCAGCCATTGCGACAACATCCAGGCGACGGGGTTCCTCGAACATATCAAGCTGCCGCATTACGTCGATTTCCAGTCCGAGCTGGAGCTGATCCGCCGCATCCGGGCGGAAGCGCTGAAACAAGGCACCGCGGACACCACTGAACCGGAGGACCGGGCATGACCGATCAGGCCTACAACTTCGCCTATCTCGACGAGGACACCAAGCGCATGATCCGCCGCGCGATCCTGAAGGGCGTGGCGATCCCCGGCTATCAGGTGCCCTTCGCCAGCCGCGAGATGCCGATGCCTTACGGCTGGGGCACCGGCGGCGTGCAGGTCACCGCCGCCTGCCTGACCCCCGAGGACACGCTGAAGGTCATCGACCAGGGCGCCGACGACACCACCAACGCGGTCTCGATCCGGCGGTTCTTCCAGCGCACCGCCGATGTCGCGGTGACCGAGCACACGCGGGACGCCACGCTGATCCAGACCCGCCACCGCATCCCCGAAGAGCCGCTGACCGAAGACCAGATCATGGTCTTTCAGGTGCCGATCCCGGAGCCCCTGCGCTTCCTCGAACCGCGCGAGACCGAAACCCGCAAGATGCACGAGCTGTCGGATTACGGGCTGATGCATGTGAAGCTTTATGAAGACATCGCAAAGAACGGCCATATCGCCACGGCTTACGATTATCCGGTGATGGTGGAGGAGCATTACGTGATGTCGCCCTCGCCGATCCCGCGCTTCGACAATCCGAAGCTCGACCGATCGCCCGCGCTGATGCTGTTCGGCGCCGGGCGCGAACAGCGGATCTATGCGCTGCCGCCCTATACGAAGGTGCGCAGCCTCGATTTCGAGGACCACCCGTTCGAGGCCTCGAAAGCCGATCACGCCTGCGACCTGTGCGGCGCCGAAGACAGCTACCTCGACGAGGTGATCGTCGACGATGCGGGCGGGCGGATGTTCGTGTGCTCGGACACCGATCATTGCGCCGGACGGCGCGCCGCGGGCCATGTCGGACGGCTTGGCGCGGGCACGGAGGACGTGAAATGACTGATCTTCAGATGACCCGCCCCCTGTTCAGCGTCCGCGACCTCGAAAAGCGTTACGGCGCGCGCATCGGCTGCACCGGCGTCAGCTTCGATCTGTATCCCGGCGAGGTGATGGGGATCGTGGGCGAATCCGGCTCGGGCAAGTCGACGCTGCTCGGCTGTCTCGCGGGGCACATGGCGCCCGATGCCGGCACCATCGCCTATGACGGGCGCGACGTTCTGGCGATGAGCGAACCCGAGAGGCGCCGGATGGCGCGCACCGACTGGGCCTTCGTGCATCAGAACCCGCGCGACGGGCTGCGGCTGTCGGTCTCGGCCGGCGGCAATGTCGGCGAGCGGCTGATGGCGGTCGGCGGGCGCAACTACGGCAAGATCCGCGACACCGCCACCGACTGGCTCGGCCGGGTCGAGATCGCCGCCGACCGGATCGACGACCGGCCCTCGGCCTTCTCGGGCGGGATGCAGCAGCGGTTGCAGATCGCGCGCAATCTGGTGACGGGGCCGCGGCTGGTGTTCATGGACGAGCCGACGGGCGGCCTCGATGTCTCGGTGCAGGCGCGGCTTCTCGATCTGATCCGGGGGCTGGTGCGGCGGATGGGGCTGTCGGCCATCGTGGTGACGCACGATCTGGCGGTGGTGCGGCTTCTGGCCGACCGGCTGATGGTGATGAAGGGAGGCCGGGTGATCGAGGCCGGGCTGACCGATCAGGTGCTTGACGATCCGCAACATGCCTATACGCAGTTGCTGGTCTCCTCGGTGTTGCAGGTGTGAGGATGGAACGATGACGATGCAGATGAATGGCATGGATCCGGTGATCCGCCTCAGGGGCGTGGCGAAGACCTTCACCTTGCACAATCAGGGCGGCGCGGTGATCGAGGTGATGGCGGGCGCCACGCTTGCCGTCGCGGCGGGCGAATGCGTCGGGCTGGTGGGCGCCTCGGGCGCGGGCAAGTCGACGCTGATGCGGATGATCTACGGCAACTATCTGACGGCTGCGGGCACCATCGAGGTCGCGGGCACCGATGTCTCGCGCGCCGATCCGCGCGAGATCGTGGCGCTGCGCCGCGACCGGCTGGGCTATGTCAGCCAGTTCCTGCGCGTGCTGCCGCGGGTTCCCGCCCTCGACGTGGTGGCGGAGCCGCTGATCGCGCTCGGCCGGCCCGAGGAAGAGGCGCGCACCCGCGCCGCCGCGCTGCTTGCCCGGCTGCGGCTGCCCGAACGGCTGTGGTCGCTCTCGCCCACCACCTTCTCGGGCGGCGAGCAACAGCGCGTCAACATCGCCCGCGGCTTCGCCCATCCGTTCCCGGCGCTGCTCCTCGACGAGCCGACGGCGAGCCTCGATGCGCTGAACCGCGAAACCGTGCTGACCCTGATCGAGGAAGCGAAGGACCGCGGCGCCGCCATCGTCGGCATCTTCCACGACGAGGGCGCGCGCGAACGGGTCTGCGACCGGCTGATCGACGTCACCGGCTTCACCCCCGGGCGGGAGGGCTGAGATGGCGGTCTTCGCGATCTGCGGCCCCTCGGGGGCGGGCAAGGACACGCTGATCGCCGCGCTCGAACGCGCCCGGCCCGATATCCGCGTGGTGCGCCGCATCGTCACCCGCCCGGCCGAGGCCGGGGGCGAGCCGTTCGTGCCCGCGACCGAGGCCGAGTTCTCCGAAATGGTGGAACGTGGCGATCTGGCGCTGCACTGGCGTGCGCATGGGCTGCGCTACGGCATCCCCATCTCGGCGCTCGGCGCGGCCGAGGCGGGCGAGACGGTGCTGTTCAACGCCTCGCGCGCGACGCTGGCCGAGGCCGCCCGGCGGTTTCCGGGGCTTGGCGTGATCCTCGTGACCGCAAGCCCCGAGACGCTGGCCGCCCGCCTTTCAGCCCGAGGACGCGAGAGTGCGGCGCAGATCCGCGAGCGTCTGGCGCGCGCGCCGGCCTTCGAGCTGCCCGCCGGGCTGCGGGTGATCCGCATCGACAATGACGGCGCCATCGAGACGGCGGCGGCGGCGCTGATCGCCGCGCTCGCGGTGCCCGAAGATCAGAAGCTCAGATGAGGGGGGAGCGATGAACCAGATGGAACCGCCCGTCCGCCGCCTCGCCGAAGACGCACAGGGACGCGATGCGGAACGGCACCGGCAGAATCGGCGCGAGGACGGGCGCGAGAGCCGCGCGCACCGCTTCGGCCTCGGCTTCGGTCAGCTTGCCGGTCAGCGTCAGATGAAAGCGGAACTCGTCCATGACGTAAGGATAGCCCCAGCGGTCGAGAAGCGCGACCTGCGCGGGCGAGAGTTTCTCGGGGTGGCGGCGGGCGCGGTCGGCCGCGGTCATCGGCGCGCGGAACGGATCGAGCGCCTCGACCGCCCGCGCGGCCAGCGCCATGAGGGGGGCCGTATCGCCTTCGGGCGTCAGCGCGAGGAACCGGCCGATCCGGCGCAGCGAAAGCGCCGGCATCTCGACCGGCGCGAGCGTGCCGCCAAGCGCATCGACGGCGGCGATCAGCGCGGCTTCGTCGCGCCCCCCGGCCAGACGGAACGGCGGCTTCAGCGTGCCGTGAAAGCCGTATTTATGCGCCTCGGCGGTCAGGGTGGGGATATCCGCCTGAAGTCCGGGCACGGCGGGACGGGGGCACTCCGCCCCCGCGACCGGATCCCAGCCGAGCCAGCTTGCCGCGAAATCGGCCAGCGGGCCGGGCTCGGGGGCGTAATAGACGGCGTAACGGGTGAACTCCGGCATCGGAACCTCTGAGTGACAGATTTGCCGCGCGGCTGTCGCGCGGCTGACATGCTGGGGCGTGTATGACGCCCGAATGCGACAATTCCAACAAACAGGCGGCGCATCTGGCGCCAATGGACAGAAAAATGACGCAGACCATACTGGCAAACGCCCGGATCGTGCTTCCCGAAGAGATCGTGACCGGCACCGTGGTGCTGGAAGACGGCCGCATCGCGCGGATCGACACCGGCACCGCGGTGCCCGCGGGCGCCACCGATTGCGAAGGCGATCTGGTGATGCCCGGGCTGATCGAGCTGCACACCGACAACCTCGAACGCCATATCGAGCCCCGCCCCGGCGTCAGCTGGCCGCGCGAGGCGGCGATCCTCGCCCATGACGCGGAACTTGCCGGCGCCGGCATCACCACGGTGTTCGACGCGCTGCGGGTGGGCTCGATTCTGGGGGGCGACAGCGAATATCGCAAATATGCCCGCGAGGTGGCGAGCACGATCCTCGATCTGCGCGCGGCCGATGCGCTGCGCATCACCCATCTGATCCACCTGAGGGCCGAGGTCTGCTCGCAGACGCTGATCGAGGAATTCTCCGAATTCGGCCCCGGGGATCACATCGGCATCGTCAGCCTGATGGACCACACCCCCGGCCAGCGCCAGTTCCGCGATCTGTCGAAACTCGAGCAATACATGCGCGGCAAGCGCGGCATGAGCCCCGAGGCCTTCCGCGACCACGTCGCGCGGCAGATGGAGCTGAGCGCGGCCTATGGCGCGCGCCACGAGGCGGCGGTCCTCGATTTCGCCCGGACGGTGGGCGCGACGCTCGCGAGCCATGACGACACCGACCGCGCGCAGGTGGCGACCTCGGCCGCCCACGGCATTCGCCTTGCAGAATTCCCCACGACGACCGAGGCCGCCGAGGCCTGCACCGAGGCCGGGATCCGCGTCATCATGGGTGCGCCGAACCTGATCCGCGGCGGCTCGCATTCGGGCAATGTGGCGGCGCGCACGCTCGCGGATGCGGGGCATCTCGATATCGTGTCGTCGGATTACGTGCCGGCGGCGCTGCTGACCGGGGCGCTGCATCTGGGCGCGCTGTGGGGGGATCTGCCGCGCGGGCTGCGCACGGTGACGGCGACGCCCGCCGCGGCCGCGGGGCTGACCGACCGCGGCCGCATCGCCGAGGGGCTGCGCGCCGATGTGATCCGGGTGCGCCCGCTCGGCCCGGTCACGGCGCGGCTGCGCGGCACCTGGGTCGGCGGCGAGCGCGTTGCCTGAGGAAGGGCGCGCGGGGGGATTACCCCCGCGCCGAACCCGCAACCGTCTGCGCGGCCGCAAGTGCGAGGCGCGCAGACGCCGCCACCCCGTCGATCAGCGGTAAGGATGCGGTCTCGGACAGCGCGGCGTGCAGATGCGCCATGCCGGCACAGCCGAGGACCACGGCCTCCGCCCCGTCGTCGCGGCGCGCGGCCTCGGCCTCGGCCGTCAGGCGCGCGCAGACCTCGGGCCCGCCGGCATCGACCGCCAGCACCGGCAGACCGCTCGCCCGGACCGAAGTGCAGCCCGGCGCGAAGCCGAGCCGGCGGATATTCCCCTCGATCACCGGGACCGAGACCGCGAGCGTCGTCACCACCGAAAACCTGAGCCCCAGAAGCCCCGCCATCGCATAGGCCGACTGACCGATGCCGAGCACCGGGCAATGCGCCGCCGCCCGCATCTCGTCGAGCCCGGTATCGTCGAAACAGGCGATGACGATGGCATCGACCGCCTCGGCCCGCGCGCGCGGCAGTTGCGCCAGAAGCCCCGGCACAGCGGCAGCGCCATCCTCCGGCCCCTGGATCGCCGGCGGCGCGCCCGCGTTGGTCCAGCCGAGGATCTCGGTTCCGGGCGCGGTGCCCGCCAGCGCCGCACGGGCAGCGATCACCACGGCCTCGGTCATCGAGGCGGTCGAATTCGGGTTCAGGTAGAGAAGTTTCATCGTCTCGTCTTCAAAATGCGGCCAACCGGAACGGCGGCAGGCAAGGCGTGAGGGGCAAGGCGGCGCCCTGCCCCTCGGGTCGTTTCAGTGCGTCAGGCTCACACGCTCTTGCCGGCGTCAGAGCCGCCGCGCCGCCGGCGCAGACCGAGCGCCCAGACCACGCCGAGGAACACCGCGATGATCGCGAAGGAGAACAGCGTGGTCAGCGTGCCGAGCGCGTAGATCACCGGATTGGTCACGTTGGTGGTCATGCCGAAGATCTCGAGCGGAAGGGTGTTGTAGCTGCCCGACGTCAGCAGCGTGCGGGCGAATTCGTCATAGGACAGCGAGAAGCCGAACAGCGCCACCCCGATCACCGGCGGGGCGATGATCGGCAAGATCACGTGGCGCACCGTCTGCCAGGCCGACGCGCCCTGATCGCGGGCGGCTTCCTCGTAACGCTTGTCGAAACGGTTGAACACCGCGAACATCACCAGAAGGCCGAAGGGCAGCGTCCAGGTCAGCTGCGCGCCGAAGGCCGAGGTCGCCCAGTGGATCGGCAGCCCGCCTTCGTTGAAGATCAGCCCGACGCCGAGCGAGACGAGGATCGACGGGATCACGAGGGACGCGATCGCCAGATAGAACAGCACGCCCGAGCCCACGAAATGCTTGCGAAACGCCAGACCCGCCATGACCGAGACGACTACCGTCACCGCCATCACCATCAGCCCGAGCACGAAAGACCGCCGCCACGCCCCCCAGATGTCGCCCACCGCCTGCTGAGCGAACAGCGCATGGAACCAGTGCGTCGAGACGCCGCGCATCGGGAAGGTCAGCCCGCCGTCCGGCCCCTGAAAGCTGAGGATGCCGATGGTGACCGTGGGGCCGTAAAGGAACAGCACGAACAGCGCGAAGAAGGCCGTCAACCACCAGAAACTTTTCGAACGCGGTTCCATGTCACAGCTCCTTGCGGATGTTGACGAAGCGCAGCACGATCCCGATCATCATCAGAACGGTAATCAGCAGCACCACCGAGGTGGCCGAGGCCGAGGGATATTGCAAAAGCCCGATGTCGTTGGAGATCAGCCGCCCGACGTTGGCCGATTGCGAGCCCGACATGAACCGCACGGTGATGAAATCGCCCATCACCAGCGTCACCACGAAGATCGAGCCGATCATGATGCCCGGCTTCGACAGCGGCACGATCACGCTCCACAGGATCTGCCAGCCCGACGCGCCCTGATCGCGCGCCGCCTCGATCAGGCGGTGGTCGATGCGGGTCATGGTGTTGAAGATCGGGGTGATCATGAACAGCGTGTTGATATGCACGAAGGCCAGCACCACCGCGAAATCCGAATAGAGCAGCCATTCGAGCGGCTGGTCGATCACCCCGAGGCTGATCAGCGCCTGATTGGCGATGCCGTTGCGGCCGAGAAACGGGATCCACGAGATCATCCGGATGATGTTCGAGGTCAAAAACGGAATGGTGCACAGCAAAAACAGCGCCGTCTGCGACGCCGCGCTGCGGATGTGAAACGCCAGATAATAGGCGACGGTGAAACCGATCAGCAGGGTGAACACCCAGGTCAGGAAGGCATATTTGAACGTCGCGAGAAACACCTTCCAGGTCACCGGCGAGGTCAGCAGAAACTCGTAATTCTCCCACGAGAACGCCGGCTCGATCGAGAATTCCGTCGCCTGCCAGAAGCTGACGACGAAGATCATCCCGATCGGCAGGACGAGGAACGCGCCCAGAACAAGCGCCAGAGGCGAGGCCAGAAGCCAGCCTTTCGCCGATTCCGACATCGTGTGCGACACGGGACTGCTCGACATGGGGGAAACTCCTCATCCGGTCGGGAAAGGCGAAGGGGGTGTCCCCCTTCGCCGCGGGTCTGGCAACGCCTGGTGCGGTGTGTCACCGCCCCCGGCCGCTCAGCCGCCTCAGGCGGCGATGAACTCGTTCCACTTGCGGACCATGTACTGGTTCTCGTCCATCACCGAGTTCCAGCACGCGACATGGCCCATGCGCTCATAGAACGAGCCGCCGTCGCGCAGCTCGCCGGCCTTGGCCATGACCTTGCCGAACGGGTTGGCGATGTCGGCGGTGGCCGCCTTGCCCTCGAACCAGTAGCCCCATTCGTTGGCGTCCATGAACTGTTTCGAGGTCTCGGGAACCGCCGAATAGTAGCCCTGACGCATCAGGAAGGCGCCGACCCAGCCCGACAGATACCAGTTGATGTATTCATAGGCCGCATCGAGCTCCATGCCCTTGAGCGACTTCGACAGGCCGAGGCCGCCGCCCCAGGCGCGATAACCTTCCTTCAGCGGCTGGAACACGCACGGGATGCCGCGCGACTTCACCGCGGTGACGGCGGGCGACCACATCGACTGGATCACCACCTCGCCCGAGGCCATCAGGTTCACCGACTCGTCGAACGACTTCCAGAATGCGCGGAACTGGCCGGCCTTCTTCGCCTCGGTGAAGATCGCGATGGTCTGGTCGATCTCGGCGCGGGTCATGTTGCCCTTGTCGCCATATTTGATCTTGCCCATCGCCTCGCACACCATCGCCATGTCCATGATGCCGATCGAGGAAATGTCGAGGATCGAGGCCTTGCCCTTGAACTCGGGGTTCAAGAGCTCCGCCCAGCTGTCGATCGGACGGCCGATCAGGTCGGGGCGGATGCCGAGCGTGTCGGCGTTGTAGATCGTCGGAACCAGCGTCATCCACTGGGTCTGCTCGGGCGCGAATTTCTTCGAGCCGGGGCCTTCGACGAAGCCCACGGTGTTCGGCGCGGTGCCCTGGGCGATCTTGCTGTCGGGCGTCAGCTTGCCGTCGCGGAAGATGCCGACGATCTTGTCGTAATTCTTGATCTTCGAGACATCCATCGCCTGCAGGTTGCCCGTCGGCCAGACCTTCTTGCAGATCCAGTATTCGATATCGGCGATGTCATAGCTGTCGGGCTGGGTCGCGGCGCGCTGCGTCACCGCATCCGAATCCAGCGCCGTCATGTCGAGCGAGAATCCGAGGTCTTCCTTGACCTTCTGGCCGACCTCGTTGAGGTTCGACACGCCCGTGCCGACCTGACGCAGCTTGATGTTCTTGATCTCCTGCGCCCAGATCATCGGCGCCGGGAAGGCCGAGGCGGCGGCAACGGCCGCACCCGTGGCCAGAAGCGAACGGCGCGAATATCTCATCTTCGACATGAACTTTCCCCTGTCTGTCTGTCTGTCTGTCTGTCGTTGCGATGGAATTGTCAGGCTTCGAGGCGGTGGACCCGCCCCTCATCCCAGGCAAGCCCGAGGGTCTCGCCGGGGTTGATCGGTTGCGCGAAGAAGGCGGCATCGGGCACGAGAGCCACCACCTCCTCGCCAAGCTCGGTGCGGCTGGTCACCGCCACACGGTCGCCCTGATATTCGATGCCCGTCACCGAGGCGGTCACCGTGGCCGGCTGCCCACCCGCGGCGATGCGCACCGCATCCTGACGCAGCGCGACGCGCTGGCCGCCGAAGGTGACGACATTGTGCCCGCCCATGAAACGCGCAACGAATTCGGTGCGCGGGCTGCCCCAGACTTCACGCGGAGTGCCGGCCTGCTCGATCACCGAGTTGTTCATCACCACCACCTCATCGGCGAGCGCGAGCGCCTCGTCCTGACCGTGGGTGACGTGGATGAAGGTGATCCCGGTCTCGCGTTGCAGCTTCTTCAGCTCGGCCCGCATCCGGATGCGCAGGAACGGATCGAGCGCGGAGAGCGGCTCGTCGAGCAAAAGCACCCGCGGCTCGGTGATCAGCGCGCGGGCGAGCGCCACGCGCTGCTGCTGGCCGCCCGACAGCTGCGCCGGCATCCGTTCGGCCAGATGCGCCATCGCCACGAGATCGAGCAGCTTCATCGCCTTCTCGGCCCGCGTCGCCTTGTCGACGCCTTTCATCTTCAGGCTGAACGACACGTTGTCGCGCACCGTCAGATGCGGAAACAGCGCATAGCTCTGGAACATCATCGCCGTCCCGCGCGCGGCCGGCGGCAGCCTGGAGATGTCAGTGCCGTTCAGGATGATCCCGCCTTCGCTGACCGTCTCGTGCCCGGCGATCATGCGCAGCGTCGTCGACTTGCCGCAGCCCGACGGCCCCAGAAGGCAGACATAGGTCGAGGGCGCGAACACGTGGTTGATGTCGTTCACCGCCACCGTGGTGCCGTAACGCTTGGTCAAATGCACGAGTTCGAGATCGTTGGGGGTGCGCATCGCTGGTCCTCGCTGCTGGATGGGATCAGGCTGACCCGGTTCGGCCCCCGTCGGCCAGAAGATAGCGCCGCCCATGAAGCGTTTTCATGCACTGCCGAAATTCTGGGCAAAATTGTATACGATATGCTCATTCGCGCACTCTAAATTGTATCCAATTTTGGATTCGGACCCGTGCCCTTGCCACTGCCCCACCCGGCCCCCATCCTCGAATCAGCCACAGGAGGTGACGACATGGACGGGGCAGGCTCCGACATCACGGCCGAGACCATCGCCGCGGATATCGCGTTCGCGGTGCACGAACACCGTCTGGCACCGGGATCGAAGCTCTCCGAGGACGAGGTGGGCCATGTGTTCGGCGTGTCGCGCACGGTGGTGCGCGCGGCGCTGCAACGGCTGGCGCATGACCGTCTGGTGGAGCTGAAGCGCAACCGCGGCGCTTTCGTCGCCCAGCCGAGCGTGACCGAGGCGCGCGAGGTGTTCGAGGCGCGCGCCCTTCTGGAGCCGCGCACCGCCCGCTCGGCCGCGCGACGCGCGACACCTGACGACATCGGGATCCTGCAACGCCACATCGACGAGGAACATGCCGCGGTGCGCGAAGGATCGGCGGGGCGCGCGCTCTATCTGTCGGGGCGGTTCCATCTGGAGATCGCGCGCATCGCCGATCAGGCGACCATCGCCGAATTCATCGGTCAGCTGGTGTCGCGCTCGTCGCTGGTAATCGCGCTGTATTGGGAACGGCGCGGCGCATTGTGCGAAAGCCACGCCCATCACGCCCTGCTGCGTGCGCTGGCCGAGCATGACGGGGCGCGCGCCGAGGAGCTGATGCAGTCGCATCTGGTCGACCTGCTGACGTCGCTCGACCTGCGCAACCGCACTTCGGCGCCGACATCGCTCAGCCAGGCGCTGAAGCTGTAGGGGGGATCGCCGCTCAGGCCAGGGTCAGCCGCGCCTCGAACCCCTCCGTCCGCCCCGGCACCGGCGACGACAGATCGAGCCGCCCGCCCGCCTGAGCCGCGATCTGATGGCTGATGCACAACCCGAGGCCGAAGCCCGCGGCCCCGCCCGCCCCCGGTGCGCGCACGAAGCGCTGCGTGAGGCGCACCAGCTCGCCGGGCGGCACGACCGGGCCGGCATTGCGCACGCACAGCACGGCGCCGGTGCCCTCCCCGGGATCTGCGCCCGGCTCCGCCGCCGGCCCGGGGATCAGACCGACCTCGACGGGGGTGTCCGCGGGGCTGTGCTGCAAGGCGTTCTCGATCAGGTTGCCGGCGACGATGGCGAAGGCGTCGGCGTCGATATGCACCGGCACCGGTGCCTCGGGCAATGTCAGCTGCAGCCGCGCGCTGCCCGAAGCGAGCCCCCGCACCACCAGCCGCAGCAAAACCCCGGCGTCGACCGCCGCCTCGCCCGGGCCGACGCCGGCATCGGCGCGCGCAAGCTGCAACAGACGCCCGACCAGATGCGACATGCGTTGCAGCGCGGTCTCGATGGTCTCGGCCCGGGCGCGGATCGCGGGATCCGTCGCCTCGGCGCGCAACCGCTGCACCTGCGCCAGCGCGATCGCCACGGGGGTGCGCAGCTCATGCGCCGCGTTCGAGGCGAAAGCGCGCTCTCCTTCCAGCGCCTGCCCGAGCCGCGCCATGAACCCGTTCATCGCTTCGGCCATGGCGGCGAGTTCCTCGGGCAGACGTCCGGTTCCGATCGGCGCGAGGGTGTGACTGTCGCGCCTTGCCATCTCGGCGCGCAGCCCCGTCAGCGGCCGCAGCCCCAGCCCGACCGTGCCCCACACCAGAAGCCCGCCAAGCGGCACCAGCGCCAGCATCGGCAGCGCGAAGGACAGGAAGGTCACGCGCCAGGCCTCGTGCCGCTCGGCCATCGGGTCGGCGAACTGAACCGCATGACCGGCCGCGTCGAAAGCGGTGGTATAAATGCGGTGCGTGGCGCTTCTCTGAAATCCGCCCGGGGCCGGATCGGTGGGAAACTTCGCCCGCGCCGCCATCTCGGAGGCCGCAAGCACCCGCCCGTCGCGGTCGATCATCCGCCAGGCAAGGGCCTCGCGCGGCGCCTCGCGCAGGCTGGCGGCCCCGGGCACGACCGCACCGCCCGAGGCGATCTGCGCACTCAGCATCGGCAACAGGGTCTCCGCCCCCACGACCAGCTGCTGATCGAACAGCTCGCCCTCCTCGAAGCGCAATGCCAGCCCGGTCGCGGCCATGCTCACCAGCCACAACAGTCCCAACACCGCCCCCACCAGCCCCGCAAGCCGGCGCGACAGACGCGGACGGCGCGCGCTCATGCCCGGCCGATCCGGTAGCCGAAGCCGCGCACCGTCTCGATGGCCTGACGGCCGAGCTTGGCGCGCAGCCGGCTGACATGGGCCTCGATGGCGTTGCTCTCCACCTCGGCATCGAAGGCATAGAGCGTATCTTCAAGCTGCGCGCGGGTCACCGTCACCCCCTCGCGCCGGCTGAGCCGTTCGAGCACGGCCCACTCCTTCGGGGTCAGACGCACCGGCACATCGCCGAGGAACACCGCCTGACGCTCCGGCAGCAGCCGCAGCGCGCCGAAGCGGCGCTCGGCCTCGCACCGGCCGTCGTGGCGGCGCCGGATCGCGCCGATGCGCGCCGTCAGCTCGTCGAGGTCATAGGGTTTCACCACGTAATCGTCCGCCCCGGCATCGAGGCCGGCGATCCGTTCGGTGATGCGGTCGCGCGCGGTGGCGATCAGCACCGGCACCCGCACCCCGGACCGGCGCAGCCCGCGCAGCCAGCCGATGCCGTCGCCATCGGGAAGGTGCAGATCCAGAAGCGCCAGATCGTAATCGGCCCCGTCGAGCGCGGCCGTGGCCCCCGCCAGATCGGGGGCGATGTCGACGGCATTGCCATGCGCGTGCAGATGCTCGGCCACAGCCGAAGCCAGATCCGGTTCATCCTCGATCACCAGAAGCCGCATGGGATCCTCCGCGCAGTCCCGGCACCGGGCCGGTCCGGGCCGTTCTAGCGGGGAGGCCGCGGGCAAGAAAGCCGTGCCCGCTCAGGCGGCGTTCATATTTTCGCCAGCACCCGGACGCAGGGCGCGCAGCGCGTTCAGGATCGCGGCGACGTCAATCGCCTCCTGCAGCAGCGCCCCCTGAACCGGCGGCAGCGCGCCCGCAGCCGCAAACAGCATCGCCAGCGCCGACAACCCCATGCCGAGCGCGACGCTCTCGAACGCGATCTTGCGGGTGCGGCGCGCGATGGCCACCGCCTGTGCCAGACGGCCCAGATCGTCGACAAGAAGGACGGCATCGGCTGCCTCGGAAGACGCCGCGGCACCGCGCGCGCCCATCGCGATGCCGACATCGGCCGCGGCCAGCGCGGGCGCGTCGTTCACCCCGTCGCCCACCATCATCACCGGAGCCGCAGCCCCCTCGCGGCTGACCAGAGCCACCTTGTCACCGGGCGCAAGCCCGCCCGCGACCGCATCGAGACCGAGCGCCTCGCCCACCGCCCGCGCCACTTCGGGCCGGTCGCCCGAGGCCATGACGATGCGCACGACGCCCGCCCGGCGCAGCGCGGCAAGCACCGCCAGCGCCTCGGCGCGCGGCGGATCGGCCAGTGCGATCAGCCCCGCGAGACGGCCGTCGATCGCCACGACCACCGTCGCCGTGCCCGGCGCGAACTCCCGTTCGGGCAGATCATGGCCGAGGGCACGCAGATGCCCCTCGCCCCCCGCGACGACATCGCGACCCGAGACCCGGCCGCGAATGCCCGAGCCCGCCGCTTCGGTCACGGCTTCGGGGGCGGGCAACGCCAGCCCGCGGGCGCGCGCCGCCGACACCAGCGCCTGGGCCATCACATGGTTCGACGCCTGATCGAGAGCCGCCGCCGCACCCAGCACCTCGTCTTCGGTGAAACCCGCGCAGGGCACGATCCGCGTCACCTCGGCCCGGCCCGCGGTAAGCGTGCCGGTCTTGTCGAGAACCGCCGTGCGCACCAGCGCGAGCGCCTCGAGAGCGCCACCGTTTTTGACCATCACCCCCGCCGCGGCAGTGCGCGACATCCCCGAGATGATCGCGACGGGCACCGCGAGGATCAGCGGGCACGGCGTCGCCACCATCAGCACCGCCAGCGCGCGCAGCCGGTCCCCCGACAGCCCCCAGGCAAGCCCGGCCAGCGCCACGGTCACCCCGAGGAAGGCCATCGCATAGCGATCCGCCAGCCGCATCATCGGCGCCCGGCTGTCGCGTGCAGCCTCGACCAGACGCACGATACCGGCATAGGTGCTCTCGGAGGCCGGACGCAGCACGATGAGATCGAAGGCCTCGGCGGCGCAGCTTGTGCCGCTCATCGCCTCCTCGCCGCGGGTCCGGCGAACGGGCAAGGGCTCTCCGGTCAGGGCGGATTCGTCGAGCACCGCGACCGCCGAGGCGATCCGGCCATCGACCGGCAGCACCTCGCCCTGGCGGATCAGCACCGTCTCGCCGGGGCGCAGCTCGGCGATGGGGACCTCGGTCAGCCCGCCCGCATCGCGGCGCTGCGCGGTGCGCGCGACCCGTCCGAGCAGCGCCGTCATCTCGCGTCGCGCCCGTCCCTGTGCATATATTTCAAGAAGTTGCCCGCCAGAATACATCAACGCGACGACATTCGCGGCAAGCGGTTCGTCGAAGGCCAGCCCCGTTGCCATCGACAGCGCCGCGATGATATCGAGCCCGACCTGACCGCGGCGCAGATCGGTGACGATCTCGACCAGCAGCGCGATCAGCGCGGGCAACGTCGCCACCGCCCAGACCGGCGCCGCGACGTCCGGCCGGCCGAGCCAATACGCCCCGCTCCCCGCCGCCAGCCCCAGAAGAGCGATCACGACAAGCGACAGGCGCGTGAAGTCATGGAAGCGATGCGACAGGATGGGCACGATGCGGCTGGCCTGAACTGGCTTGCGAAAGGGCGCGCACCCGACAGGCGCGCGCCGCATGAAGTTTTCCGGAACCGGCTCCGTCCGGGCGCGCTCAGTCCGCGCGCATCATCCGCAGCAGCAGGTGATCCTTGAGAACATACTGGTGGAACAGCGCCATCACCGCATGGCCGCCCGCGACGATCAGCAGACCGTTCGCGACAAGCGCATGAACATCGCCGAGCGAACCGATCCCGCCAAACCAGGTCAGCCCGCCCAGCACCGGCGCCAGCAGAAGCAGCGCATAAAGCAGCCGGTGCCCCCACAGGGCTGCCATCGCCAGCCATTCCGGCCCCGGAGCAGCCGGTGCCCCGCGTTTCATCCGAAGCACCAGACGCAGCACGACCAGAGCGAGCACCGCAACCCCGACCCAGACGTGAATCTGCGGGTTGATCTCGACGGCATGTTCCGGCGTTTCTCCCAGCCTCTGATCCAGCGCAGAGCCCATGCCCTCGCTGTAGAAATAGTTGAAAACGACGAGAATCGCCGTGATCCAGTGCACCGCGATCTGCAGCCCGCTGTATCCCTGAACCTTGCCCATTCGGGTCCTCCTTGTTCGGTCAGGCGCGCCGCGGATCGGGGCCTGCCGTATGATGGCATTGCAGGGGCGAAGCGACATCCTGTCAAGGGCTTCGCCCCTCTTCGAGCGCCGCTGTGACATGCAGAGCTTACGGCAAGCTGACGCGGGGGGGGGCGACCTTTGGGGGCCTCAGTCGCCGAAGGTCGAGAACCGCTGCGGCGAGATGCCGAACTTGCGGCTGAAGCCCTTGGAAAAGCTCGACCGCGAGGCATAGCCGCAGGCCAGCGCCACCTCGAGGACGGGCATGTCGGTTTCCGCCAGCAGCGCCCGGCCGTGACGCAGCCGCATGTCGTTGAGGCATTGCACCGGCGTCATGCCGAGGTGATGGCGAAACAGCCGCTGCAACTGCCTGAGCGTCACGCCCACCGCGGCGGCGCAATCGTCGAGGTCGATACCCTCGGCAAGCCCCGCCTCCATGTAGCGGATCGCGGCGACGACCTTCTCGTTGCGGGTGCCAAGGCGCGCGGCGATCGAGGGGATCTGGTTCTCGTCGGCCGGGCGGCGCTGCGACAGCAGGCACATGTTCATCGTCATGCGCCCAAGCTCGGCGCCGAAGCTGTCGCTGATGATCTTGAGCGCGAGATCGGCCGCCGCGACGCCGCCCGCGCAGGTCACGATGCGTCCGTCGATGCAGTAAAGCTGGCGCACCGGGGCGAGGTCTGGGAAGGTCTCGGCGAATCCGGGGATGTTTTCCCAGTGCAGCGTGAACTTGCGCCCCGACAGGATCCCCGCGCGTGCGAGGGCATAGGCCCCGGTGCACAGCCCGCCCACCGTGCGGCCCCGCCGCCAGGCGAGACGCAGCCAGCTGGCGATCTCGGGGCCGGTATTGCGGTCTGGCTCGACCCCGCCACACACCAGAATATAGCCCTCGGGCGGCTCGGGCGGCAACGCCGCGTCGGGCATCACCGCGACGCCGTTCGAGCTTGGAACCGCGGTGCCGGTGGCCGAATAGACATTCCAGCGAAACAGTTCGCGCCCGACCAGCTGATTGGCGACGCGCAAAGGCTCCAGCGCCGAGGTGAAGGCGAGCATGGTAAACTGTGGCATCAGCACGAAAGAGACCTGCACACAACCGGGCACGCAACCGGGCTGCCCCGCCAGCGTCACATGCGCGACACCCGGGGCGACATAGGTCTTGCCGTCCGGACGGGCCGGTGCGGATGTCCGGGGCGGGCGCATCGGGGATCTCCTGTGGCGGGCCGTGGTGCTCTCAGGTTTAGCCGCAGCCGCGCCGGGCGCAAGATCCTGCGGGTGGGTTGCGACAGCGACGACATGGCCTTGCCCCGGGCGTTGGTCTATCCTGCCCCCCGAACCCACGCCGCTCCACCGGAGACCCGAACATGACCGACCATGACCAGACCGGCACCCCTTCCGATGCCGCCCCTCTCGACACCATCGTGATCGGCGGCGGGATCAGCGGGCTGACGACAGCCTGGGGGCTTGCCCGCGCAGGCAAGCGCATCGCGCTGATCGAGGCGGCACCGCGCGCGGGCGGCGTGATCGGCACGCTTCGCGAAGACGGATGGCAGACCGAGACCGGGCCCAACACGCTGATGGTCAAGGCGCCGCTTTACGCGCTGCTTGCCGATCTCGGACTGACGGAGGAGGCGATCCTCGCCGATCAGCGCGCGGCGCGCCGTTATGTCGTCTCGCAGGGGCAGATGGTCGCGCTGCCCTCGGGGCCGGTCTCGGCGCTCACGAGCCCGCTGATGCGCCCGGTCTGGCCCTGGCTGCTGCGCGAGCCGTGGATCGCACCGGCCAAGGGCGAGGAAACCGTGGCGGGGTTCGTGTCGCGCCGTCTCGGTCCGGCGATGCTGCGCTCTTTCGTCGATCCGTTCGTGTCGGGGATCTTCGGCGGCGATCCGGCGCGGCTGTCGGTGCAGGCGGCGTTTCCGCGGCTTGCGGCGCTTGAAAGCGGGCATGGCTCGATCCTGCGCGGCGCGCTGGCGAAGATGGTGACGAAACCCGCCCCCTCGCCCTTCCCGCGCCCGCCGAAGGGCTGGCGCAGCGTAATCGCGAGTTTTCCGAAGGGGTTGCAGACCCTGCCGGAGCGTCTGGCCGACCGTCTGGCCGACCATGCCGAGGTGATGCTCGACACCCCCGTCAGCCGGATCGCGCGGGTGGGCGATCTGTGGCAGGTCGAGGCGAAGGGCCAGATCCGTGAGGCGCGGCAGCTCGTTCTGGCGGTGCCGGCGAAGGCCGCGGCGGCACTGCTTGAACCGCTCGATGCGGAAATCGCCGCGCTGCTGAACCAGATCGTCTATGCGCCGATGGCGTCGCTGGCGCTCGGCTTCGCGCCCGGCACGGTGGCGCATCCGCTCGACGCTTTCGGGGTGCTGTTGCCGCGCCCCGAGGGGCGTCGCACGCTCGGTGCGCTGTTCCCCTCGACGCTGTTCGCGGGCCGCGCGCCCGAGGGGGGCAAGCTGATCTCGGCCTTCATCGGCGGGCGGCTCGATCCCGGGGCGGTGACGCTCTCGGACGACGAGCTGACCGGGATCGCGATGCGCGAGCTGGGCGATCTGCTGGGGCTGAGCGCGCCGCCGGTCTGGCGCCATGTCCGGCGCTGGCCCGAGGCGATCCCGCAATACGAGATCGGCCATCTCGACCGCATCGCCGCAATCGCCGCGCGCGAAGAGCTGATGCCCGGCCTGACGCTCACCGGCAACTGGCGCGGCGGCATCAGCATGACCGATTGCGTGACCAACGGGCTGACGCTCGCGGCGCAGCTGGCGGAGCGGCCTTAAAGATCGCCGGCCTTAAAGATCGAGCGTCAGATCCTCGCCGCGATAGCGCGAGACGCAGGGGATGATGCAGTCGTTCGCGGCGTGCTCGTCCTCGGTCAGGGTCTGGTCGTTGTGGATCAGCTGGCCCCGCCCCGGATGCGCGCCGACGCAGCACCGCCCGCAATGGCCGACCCGGCACATGTAATCGACCGGATGGCCGCTTTCTTCGAGCGCGTCGAGCAGGCTTTGATGCGCGCCGACCCGCACCGTCTCGCCGTTCGAGGCCAGCCGGACCGCGAAGGGCGCCCCGTCGGTGACGGCGCGGAACCGCTCGCTTTGCACATGCGAGCGCGGCCAGCCGATGGCGGCGGCGGTGTCCTCGACCGCGTCGATCAGCCGAAGCGGCCCGCAGGTGTAAAGCTGCGCCCCCGCGTGCTGACAGGCGAGGATCGCGCGCAGGTCCATCCGGTTGCCCTGACTGCTGTCCCACAGGTGGATATTTTGTCCGTAACGCGCGCGCAGTGCCTCGGCATAGGGGGCGTGATCGGGGCTGCGGAAGGCGTAATGCAGCTCGAACCCGGTGCCATGGGCCGCGACCTCGGCGATCATGCTCAGGAACGGCGTGATGCCGATGCCGCCGGCGATGAACACATGATGGCGCGCCAGGTGGTTGATCGGAAAGTAGTTCAGCGGCGCGCGCAGGCGGATCGGGTCGCCCGGCCGCACCCGGTCGTGCAGGAAACGAGAGCCGCCCCGCCCTGCCTCTTCGCGCTGCACCGTCACCGAATAGCCCAGCCGGTCATCGACCGGACCCGAGAGCGTATAGGCATTCCTCAGCCGCCCTTCGGGCGTGTCTAGGAACAACGTCACATGCGCGCCGGGCGAGAACGGCGGCAGTTCATCGCCCTCGGGATGGACGAAGCGAAACCGGCGCGCGGTGGCCGAGACTTGCTCGATACTCTCGACCACGAGGTCGAGGAATTCGGTCGCGAGGCTCATTCCAGAACGGTCTCCCGATAAATCGCGATGCGCGGATCCGTGGGCGAGATCGCCACCGCCTGATACAGCCCGAGCCGGGGCGAGAAGTGATCGCGCACCAGAAGCGACAGCCCGCAGGCGGGGCAGATGCAGAACCGGTGCGTCAACCCGCGGATGACGGTCTTGCAATGCGCGCACTGGCAATCGCGCGCGGCGCTGCCGGCGCGCTCGGTCATAACGGCATCGGGGGGAAAGCCCGCGGCGGTCGCGATGCGCTGAACCTCGGTCAGGAAGGCCTCTGGGCCGGCGGCGTAAAGCTCGGCCCCCATCGGCGCATTCGCGAGGCACTCGGCGAGCAGTGCCGCAAAACGGGCCGGGTCTTCGGTGCGGGCGATGGTTTCGGGCAGATCCGCGGCATCGGAGCCGAGGATCACGCCCTCGACCCGTCCCTCCGGCGGCGTGTCCAGAAGCCGCGCCAGAACCCCGACGCCCGGACCCGAGCCCACGACGATATGGTCGAGTGCGGGTTTCCAGCTGAGCGGCTGCCGCTTCGGCAAGGTCGAGGCGCCGAAGCGATGCGTGACCATTGTGCGCATCGTGGGCGCGGGATTCGCGGGCGCGGGCTTCGCAGGCGGGATCATCGCGGTTTCGCTCATGATGCGGGCGCGTCCAGCACGCTTTGGTCAGGGCCGCGGCCGGGGCTCGTCTCGCGTCCGTCGTCGAAGCGCGCGAGCCACTCGACCAGCGCGGGACGTTCCGGCAGCGTCGCGTAACGGTCGAGCGTCGGATCGAAATCGCGAAACACCCGGTGCATCCGAACCGCCCATTTGCGCACCCGGCACAGCTCGCGCATCGTGGCGAGGTAGTTGCGCAGCACGAAGACCACGGCATTGCTGCGCGGCAGGCGGTAAAGCTGCTGGAACTCGACCCGCATCACCACGGTATCGGGCAGATGTGCGGCCGAACGGTCGTCGTAATCGTGCATCCAGACCGGCCGGTTCTCCATCGAGACATCCATCCGCGGGCGCATCTGCAACATCCAGTTCACCCGCCGCTGCGGCGCGCCCGGGGCGAGCGACAGCGTCATGCGGCGCGCACGGTCGATCACGCTGTTCTCGGACTTGCCGGGGACCGGGCCGTGGATGCTCATCCAATCCGCGCCGACGATGAAATCGAAGGACCAGCCGCTCGCCTCGGTCACCACGCCGGCATCGGCGAAGAACGTGTCGCCGCGCTGGTCGAGCAAGATGATATCGCCCTGCATCTGCCGCGCGATGTATTCGAGCGGATCGCAGGGCAGCGTCGTCGCATCGCCGAAGGTGAGGCGCCGCTCGATCCCGAGGGGGTGGTTGATCCACAGCCCCCTGTCCCCCTCGCGCGAGAAGGAGAACTGCTGCGGGAAGTCCATCGCCATGTTTTCCATGACGAATTCCATCGCTTCCCACTGCGCTTCCATCATGTGGGGCAGTGCCTGAGAGCGGGTCGGATCGCGCGCGATGGTGTTCGCACGCTCGGCCACGGCGGCGAGGTAATGTTCGTCTATGTCGAAGGCGGCGTGGAAGGCCTCGGTCGCGCCGGTGCGGTCATGCGGCTCGATGTTGACATACATCCGGTGGCTGTCGGCCGCGAAAGGGAAGGGAAAGCGCAGGATGCCGGCGTCGGAATTGCGGAAAGTGAGCGCCCCCGCATAGACATCGCCGTGGCGGGCGAGGAAGGCCGGATCGGTCAGCGGCCCCATCGGCGGCCTGGTCTGCGGGCGGATCGGCGGCACCGGGGCCGCAGGCGCAACCGGGATCGGAGAAACGGTGGTCATGGTCTTGCGTCCTGGAGAATTCCTGAACAGCACGAGAGGTTTCGCCCGTGCATGAGACCGATTAGACAGGCGTGTCCGGAGGGGACAAGAGGCCCCGAGCCGGGCAAGCGCGGTTTTGGGCAAGAATACGGGGAAGCGGCGGAATATTTGCACAGAAATACGGCATCCCGGAAATACGGCCAGGAAAACAAGGCCTCCTCCCCGCCGCAGAAACAGGCAGGTCGGCCCGCCTGAGTCGTTTTCTGTTTCTCCCGATCTTCCCCTTGCCTGTGCCCCTCGCCCCCTCAGCCAGCGGCGCCGACGGGCAGCCGAAAGCTCAATGCCTCGGCGAGATGCGGGGCGCGCACAGAAGCCGAACCCGCCAGATCGGCGATGGTGCGCGCGGTGCGCAGCACCCGGTGACAGCCGCGCGCGCTCAGCCCCAGACGCTCCGCCGCGCGACCGAGAAGCCCGCGCCCCTCGGCATCGAGGTCCACCACCTGATCGAGCGCGGCCCCCGGCACCTCGGCATTCGCCCGCCCCTCGCCGAGCGCGGCATAGCGCTGTGCCTGCCGTGCCCGAGCTGCGGCGACACGGGCCGCGACCGTGGCCGAATCCTCGCCCGCCGGCGCCTCGGCCAGATCGGCCCAGGGCACGGGCGGCACCTCGAAGCGCAGATCGAACCGATCAAGCAGCGGCCCCGAGATCCGTCCGAGATATTTCGCCCCGCAATCGGGTGCGCTGGAACAGGTGCGCTCCGCGTCCCCGGCATGACCGCAACGGCAGGGATTGGCCGCGGCGACCAGCTGGAAGCGGCTGGGATAGCTCACATGCGAATTCGCCCGCGCCACGGTGACGGTGCCGGTCTCCAGCGGCTGGCGCAGCACTTCGAGAACGGCGCGCGGGAACTCCGGCAGCTCGTCGAGGAACAGAACGCCATTGTGGGCGAGGCTGATCTCGCCCGGCAGCGCGCCGCGCCCCCCCCCCGCCATCGCCGCGACCGAGGCGGTGTGATGCGGCTCGCGAAACGGCCGCGCGCGGGTGATCCCGCCCGGACCGAGCAGCCCTGCTACCGAATGGATCATCGAGGTTTCAAGGGCTTCGCGCGCCGTCGCCTCGGGCAGAAGGCCCGGCAGACGCGCCGCCAGCATCGACTTTCCCGCCCCCGGCGGACCGACCATCAGCAGATGATGCCCGCCCGCCGCCGCGATTTCCAGCGCCCGTTTCGCCCGCATCTGGCCGCGCACGTCACGAAGATCTCCGCCACTCGCAGGCGCGGCGACAAGGCCCGGGCGGATTTCCGGCAGTGGCATCCGGCCGCTCAGATGCGCGATCAGCGCATCGAGCGTCGCCCCCGCCGCCACCCGTGCCGCCGGCACCCATGCGGCCTCTGCCCCGCTTTCGGACGGACAGATCAGTTCGACCTCTGCCGCGGCCGCGGCCACCGCCGCAGGCAGCGCGCCCGCCACCGGCAATAGCCGCCCGTCGAGAGACAGCTCGCCCAACGACATCACCGCCTCCACCCGCTCGGGCGGCAGCACCCCGATCGCGGCCAGCAGGCACAACGCGATCGGCAGATCGAAATGCGAACCGATCTTCGGCAGATCGGCGGGCGAGAGGTTCACGGTGATGCGCTGCATCGGCAGCGCGACCCCAAGCGCACCGAGCGCCGAGCGCACCCGGTCGCGCGCCTCGTTCACCGCCTTGTCGGGCAGCCCGACGACCGCGAATCCCGGCAGCCCCGGCGAGAGCGCGCATTGAACTTCGACCAGGCGGGCCTCGGCGCCTTCGAAGGCAACGGTGAATGTGCGCGAGACCATGACGCCCCCCGGGCTGCAACAGGTTCCGAAGGCAAGGCTAGGCGCGGGATGGTTGACGAAAGGTTAACAGCCGGCTGCGCCCCGACCGGCTCAGCCGATCAGACGCAGCGCCTCCATCGCCATCATGCGCTCCTCGTTGGCGTCGATCACCAGCGTCTCGAACGTGCCCAAGGGGGCAAGGCGTTCGGCCACGCGCTCGCGGATCGGGGCGGCGTTCTCGCCGATGCCCCCGGTGAACACCAGCGCATCCACACCTCCGAGCGACACCGCCAGCCCCGCCGCGGCCTGCGCCACCCGCATACAGAAATAGTCGAGAGCGAAACGCGAGGTCTCGCTGCCATCCGCCAGAAGCGCCGCGACATCGTTTGACTTGCCCGACAGACCGAGCAGCCCCGAACGGTTGTAAAGAAGGTCTTCGATCTTCGTCAGGCTCATGCCGAAGCTGCGCTTCAGCAGCAGGATCGCGCCCGGATCCACCGCGCCCGAGCGCGTGCCCATCGGCACCCCGTCGACCGCGGTCATGCCCATGGTGGTATCGACGCTGCGCCCGTCGTGAAGCGCGCACAGGCTCGCCCCGTTGCCCAGATGCGCCGCGATCACCCGCCCGCGGGCGAGATCGGGCCGGTCGGTTTCGAGCACATGCGCAAGCCACTGATAGCTCAGCCCGTGAAAGCCGTAACGGCGCACGCCCATCTCGTAAAGCTCGGGCGGCAGGGCGAAATGGGTGAACAGCGGGTCGCGCCCGGTATGGAAAGCGGTGTCGAAGCAGGCGACGTCCGGGATATGGCCGAGCAGCGCGTCCGAAGCCCGGATCGCCTCGAGCCCATGCGGCTGATGCAGTGGCGCATAAGGGATCAGCGCTTCGAGATCGGCCATCACCTCGGGGGTGACGAGGGTCGATTCCGTGTATTTGGTGCCACCATGCACGATCCGGTGCGCGACCGCACCGATCTGCCAGTCGGCGCCATGCGCCATCACCCAGTCGAGCACCCCCTTCAGTGCCACCGCGTGATCCGCCCCCTCTGCGAGCGGGACAGGCACCTCTTCGGAGCCGGTCAGCCCCGCCTTCAGCGTGGCAGCACCGCCGATGCGGCTGACCGCACCCTTGGCCAGGCGCACCAGCCCGTCGCGCGAGAAGACCCGGAATTTCAGGCTCGACGAGCCCGCGTTCAGCGTCAGGATGACAGGCGTCATTTCAGCGTCCCGCGGCGGCGGCCCTCGTCCATCAGCACGGCAAGCGCGCAAGACAGCAGCCGCGCCCGCACGCTGTCGGCGCGGCTGGTCAGGATCACCGGCACGCGTGCGCCCAGAACGATCCCCGCAGCATCCGCGCCGCCAAGAAAAATAAGCTGTTTTGCCAGCATGTTGCCGGCCTCGATATCGGGCACGACGAGAATGTCGGCCTGCCCCGCGACCGGCGAGACGATGCCCTTTTCCTGCGCCGCACGGGTGCTGACGGCGTTGTCGAAGGCGAGCGGACCGTCAAGCACAGCCTGTGCGATCTGGCCGCGGTCGGCCATCTTGCACAGAGCCGCCGCATCGAGCGTCGCCTGCATCTTCGGATTGACCGTCTCGACCGCAGCGAGAATGGCAACCCGGGGTAACGCCGGCCCCCACAGCACCCGCCACAGCCCGACGGCGTTGCGCACGATATCGGCCTTGCCGGTCAGGTCGGGGGCGATATTGACGGCCGCATCGGTGATCAGGAAGGGGCGCGGATAGTCCGGGGTCAGCATCATGAAGGCGTGGCTGATGCGCCGCTCGGTGCGCAACCCCGCCTCGGGGGCCACAACGGCCGCCAGAAGCTCGTCCGAATGCAGCGAGCCCTTCATGATCGCGCCGACCACGCCCGAGGCTGCCATCTCGGCCGCTTTCGCGGCAGCGGCGTGACTGTGCTCGGTGTCGACAATCTCGTAATCCGATTCGCGCTCTCCGGCCTGAGCGAGGGCCGCACGGATCTTCGCCGCCGGGCCGATCAGCACCGGCGCGATGAGGTGCTGCTCCATCGCCTCGCGCACCGCCTCGAAGACGGTGTGCTGGACAGGGTGGACGACGGCGGTGCGCAACGGCGGAAGCTGTGCGCAGCGGCCGAGGAGTTCGCTGTAATGATCCATGGGGGCCTCCGGATTCGGCTTCACCATAGGCGCACATCCCGCCCCGGACCATGCCCCTTCGGCGCGACATCGCGTGAGCAGATTCGGGAGCGGGATCACCGGCGGAGAGCGCCGCCAGGGGGCGCTGCCCCCTGACCCCCGGGATATTTGCAGAAAGCCGAAAGAGAAAAAGCGGCACCTGGAAACCGGACGTTAACCTGAGCCGGGGCAAGCTGCGGATCCGTGAGCGGCAGGAGGACCGATGACCGTCATCGCACGGAAGGGCGCGGGAGAGCAGTTTTCGGTCGAGGGAAACCTGCGGCCGATGCTGTCGCCCCGACAAAAGGCCGCGGTGATCGTGCGGCTGCTGGCCTCCGAAGGGGTGGAACTGCCCCTCGCGACGCTGAGCGACGAGATCCAGACCTTGCTCGCCGGGCAGATGACGCAGATGCGCCCGGTCGACCGCGATACGCTGAACGAGATCGTCGAGGAGTTCTGCTCGGAGATCGAGCGGATCGGTCTGACTTTCCCCGACAGTCTGGACAAGGCGCTGAGCCTGCTTGACGGCCATTTGTCGACCACGGCGGCGAGCCGGCTGAGGCGGATGGTGTCGAGCACCGGGCAAAGCGATCCGTGGGAGCGGATCGCCGAGCTGTCGGGGGCGACGCTCGCGGGGGTGCTGAGCGAGGAGAGTGTCGAGGTCGGGGCGGTAATGCTGTCGAAGCTGCCGATCGGACGGGCGGCGGAGCTTCTCGGCCAGGTGCCCGGCGAAAAGGCCCGTGCGCTGGCCTATGCGGTGTCCCTGACCGGCAACATCGCGCCCGAAGTGGTGCTGCGGATCGGTGTCGTGCTGCTGCAACAGCTCGATGCGGTGCCCGCGCGCGCCTTCGAGGAGGGGCCGGTGGAACGGGTGGGCGCGATTCTCAACCAGTCGGCCTCGGCGGTGCGCGACAGCGTGCTCGAAGGGCTGGAGGAGCAGGACCGCGGCTTTGCCGATCAGGTGCGCAAGGCGATCTTCACCTTCGCACTGATCCCTCAGCGGATCGAGCCGAGAGACGTCCCGAAAATCCTGCGAGCGGTGGATCAGAGCGTTCTGATCACTGCGCTGGCCGCCGCCACGGCCCCGCCCGAGACCGGGGCGCGCGACTTCATTCTGGCGAATATCTCGCAGCGCATGGCCGAAAGCCTGCGCGAAGAGATGTCGCAACGCGAGAAGACCCGTCCGTCGGAGGCCGAGGCGGCTCAGAACGAGATCGTCACAGCGATCCGCGATCTGGAAGCGTCTGGCGAGATCCGCTTTGCCGCCGGAGACGAGGAATGACCAGCCGGTTCAGGACGAGGCCACGGGCCGGTCTCGGGAAGCAGGCAGTCCGAATCGTGCCCTTTGCCCGCCGCCGGCACAGCTTTACCCTGCGTTTCGGTGACACGATGCCAATCCCTGCCCCATGTCCCGGACGGTTTTCACCGCCGGGGGCCGGCAGCGAAAAGCAGGCGCGGAACGACGCCGTTCGCCAAACCTCGCCGATGTTATCGCAACCAGGCCATGTTTCCGCTATCACCCTGAGGAAGCGTGTTTTCCTGTGCTTCCGGCCGTGCTATCTGCTGCGCCGAAATCATGGAGAGGCACAGGCCCCCCGGCCCGCGCCGCACAGGAGAGCGCACATGACCGTCACCATCGGCATCAACGGTTTCGGCCGCATCGGTCGCTGCACGCTGGCCCATATCGCCGAGGCCGCACGCACCGATGTCAAGGTCGTCAAGATCAACGCCACCGGCCCGATCGAAACCAACGCGCATCTGCTGAAATACGACTCGGTCCACGGCCGCTTCCCCGGAACCATCGCGGTCGAGGGCAATACGCTCGACCTCGGTCAGGGCCCGATCGAGGTGATGTCGACCTACAACCCCGACGATCTGGACTGGTCCGGCGTCGATGTGGTGATGGAATGCACCGGCAAGTTCACCGCGCGCGACAAGGCGGCGGTGCATCTGCAGCACGGGGCGAAGCGCGTTCTGGTCTCGGCTCCGGCGACGGGCGTGGACAAGACCGTGGTCTTCGGTGTCAACGACCACGAGCTGACGCCCGAACATCTGGTGGTGTCGAACGGTTCGTGCACGACCAACTGTCTGGCGCCGCTCGCCAAGGTGCTGAATGACGCGATTGGCATCGAATCGGGCATCATGACCACGATCCACAGCTATACCGGCGACCAGCCGACGCTCGACCGCCGGCACAAGGATCTCTATCGCGCCCGCGCTGCGGCGCTGGCGATGATCCCGACCTCGACCGGCGCCGCCAAGGCCATCGGCGAGGTGCTGCCGGAACTGGCCGGACGCCTCGATGGCACCTCGCTGCGGGTGCCGACGCCGAATGTCTCGGCGGTCGATCTGACCTTCGTCGCCGCGAAATCGGTCACCCGCGACGAGGTGAACGAGATCATGCGCGAAGCCGCGGCGGGCCCTCTGGGCGTGGTTCTGGGCTACGATCCGGAACCCAAGGTCTCGATCGACTTCAACCACACCACCCAATCCTCGATTTTCGCGCCGGAGCAGACCAAGGTCACCGGCGGCCGTCTGGTGCGGGTGATGTCGTGGTATGATAACGAATGGGCGTTCTCCTGCCGCATGGCCGACGTGGCCGAGGCGATGGGCCGGCTGACGCGCTGATCCGACAGCCCGACAGGGCGGTGAACCTTGGGGGAGTGTCGATGACCAACCGCATTGCCCTGGGGCTCGCCGCTGTGATTGTGCTCGGCGCCGCCGCGGATGCTGTTTTCGACGGCGGCGAGGGGCTGTTATTCCTGGCTCAGAAAACCTTCGATCTGATCAACTGGGTAGCGTTCTGGCGCTGATTGTGCTGCACTCGGCCGTGCGGGTGCAGCGGGATGCGCCGGGCGATTCCAGGAGAGATGGCGATGACGGTGAAGGTGGCAATCAACGGCTTCGGCCGGATCGGGCGCAACGTGCTGCGCGCGATCGTCGAATCGGGGCGCGAAGATATCGAGGTTGTGGCGATCAACGACCTCGGGCCGGTCGAAACCAACGCGCATCTGCTGCGCTTCGATTCGGTGCATGGCCGCTTCCCGCATGAGGTCACCACGGGCGAAGACTGGATCGACGCAGGCCGCGGGCCGATCAAGGTGACCGCGCTGCGCAATCCCGCCGAACTGCCCTGGGTGGGGGTGGATGTCGCGCTCGAATGCACCGGGATCTTCACGTCGAAAGAGAAGTGCCTGCCCCATCTGGCAAGCGGAGCGAAACGCGTGCTGATTTCGGCCCCGGGCGAGGGCGCGGACAAGACCGTGGTGTTCGGCGTCAACGATTCCGTCCTGACCAGCGCCGATATCGTGGTCTCGAACGCGTCGTGCACCACCAATTGTCTCGCGCCGGTCGCCAAGGTGCTGAACGATTCGATTGGCATCGTGAAAGGGTTCATGACCACGATCCACAGCTACACCGGCGATCAGCCGACGCTCGACACGCTGCACAAGGATCTTTATCGCACCCGCGCCGCGGCGCTGAGCATGATCCCCACCAAGACCGGCGCGGCCAAGGCCGTCGGGCTGGTCCTGCCCGAGCTGAACGGCAAGCTCGACGGTGTGGCGATCCGGGTGCCGACGCCCAATGTCTCGGTCGTCGATCTGACGTTCGAAGCCTCCCGACCGACGACCGTCGAAGAGGTCAACGAAGCGATCCGCGCCGCTGCCGACGGGCCGATGAAGGGTATCCTCGGCTATACCAAGTGGAAGAACGTCTCGATGGACTTCAACCACGACAGCCATTCCTCGGTCTTCCACATGGATCAGACCCGGGTGCTGGACGGCACGATGGTGCGCATCCTGTCGTGGTATGACAACGAATGGGGCTTCTCGGAGCGGATGATCGACACCGCGCTCGCGATGGGCAAGCTGATCTGATCCGGGGGGCGGGGCCTTTGCGCCCTGCCCTTCCCTTCAGCGCTTCCCCAGTTTTTTCAAAAGCTTGTCCTCGACCAGAGGGGTGACGAATTTCGACACGTCGCCATCGAGCCGGGCGATTTCCTTGACCAGCTTCGAGGCGATCGCCTGCCGGCGGGCATCGGCCATCAGGAACACCGTCTCGATCTGGGCATTCAGCGAGCGGTTCATCCCCACCATCTGGAATTCGTATTCGAAATCGGCGACGGCGCGCAATCCGCGCACGATCACGTTCGCCTGCACGTCCTGCGCGCAATGGATCAGCAGGTTCTCGAACGGATGGACGACGATCTCGGTGCCGAGACGCCGGGTCAGCCCGGCGCATTCCGCTTCGAGCATCCCCACCCGCTCGTCCAGCGAGAACAGCGGCCCCTTGTCGCGGTTGATCGCCACCCCGATCACCAGACGGTCCACGAGGGCCGCCGCGCGCTCGATGATGTCGAGATGACCGAGCGTGACCGGATCGAACGTGCCGGGATAAAGGCCGATGCGCATGGAGGTCCTCCCTGGACACGTTGTGCGATAATTCGGTCGCACGAGAACAGCAATCCCGAGGCCTTTGCAACCCCGTTCGCCGCGAAGAACGCGGCGAAACGCAGCAAGCCCGCCCCGGTCGCCACCGCTTTGGGATTGCACGACGACACGACGGGCGGCACGGTAGGGGCCGGAGCGCGGCCAGGTGGCCGTGCCGTCCACAGTTCGGGAGGGGACCGTTGACAGAAACGATGATCGCACGCAAGGAGGGCCGGGCCGGCAGGCTGACCCTCAACCGTCCGAAGGCGCTGAACGCACTCGACCACGAGATGGCGCAGACGCTGGAGGCGGCACTCGATGCCTGGCGCGACGATCCGGAGGTCGATCTGATCCTGATCGATGCCGAAGGCAGCCGTGCCTTCTGTGCGGGCGGCGACATCGCTGCGGTCTATCATGCCGGAAAGGCCGGGGATTTCGCCGCCGGGGGGGCCTACTGGCGCGACGAATACCGGATGAATGCCAAGATCAAGGAATACCCGAAGCCGGTGATCGCCTTCATGCAGGGCTTCGTGATGGGCGGAGGCGTGGGCCTCGGGGGGCACGGCTCGCACCGGGTGATCGGTGAGACCACTCAGGTCGCCATGCCCGAAACCGGAATCGGGCTGGTGCCGGACGTCGGCGGCTCTTTGGTGCTGGCGCTGTCTCCCGGGCGGATCGGCGAATATCTCGGGGTAACCGGATCGCGCATCAACGCAGCCGATGCGATCTATGCGGGATTCGCCGATTTGTTCATCCCGGAGGCGAACTGGCCCGCGCTGAAGGCGAAGCTGGCCGAGACCGGCGACCCCGGAGTGCTGCCCACCGGGCTGATGCCGCCCGAGCCCGGCCGCCTTGCGGCGCTGCGCCCCGAGATCGACGCGGCCTTCTCGGGCGCGGATGTCCGCGAAATCGTGGAACGCCTGCGGGCGATGGACAGCGATTTCGCCCGCGAGACGCTGGACGTGATCTTGCAGAAATCCGCCCTGTCCGAGCAGGCGACGCTGCGTCTGGTGCGGATGACCCGTGCCACTCCGACAATCCGCGACGCGCTGTCGAACGAGTTCCGCTTCACGCTGCGCGCGGCCGAGCACAGCGATTTCCTCGAAGGCGTGCGCGCCCAGATCATCGACAAGGACCGCACCCCACGCTGGCGCTGGAGCCTCGCGACACTGCCGCCCGACCTGGTCGACGCCATGCTCGCCCCGGTGCCCGCAGAGTGGCGGATCGACTTCGCCTGAACCGGCTGCCGCCGGAAGGCCATGCCGCCGGCGCGACGGAACCGTCGCTCCGGCGCGTTACATGACCGCAATCCGAACAGGAGAAGGACATGCGAAAGATGGCGAATGGTGCGATGATCGCCGCTCTGGCGACGGGGCTGGCGCTCGGGCTCGGGTCGACAGCCTCGGCGGAGACTCCGGCGACCGCCTGCCCCGGCGGTCAGCCCTGCGCGGCCCAACCTTCCCCCACGCATCGCAACGCGCAAAACGCAGCCCCGCAGCAGAAGCTGCGCAAGCCGCAGAATCACGCTCCACATGTCGGCGAATCGGCGCGCCGCGCCCCGATGCTGCAACAGGCCCGCGACAGCCGCCTGCCGCCGCCGCCGAAGGGCCAGCATTACCGCATCATGGACGATCGGGTCGTGCGCGTCGACGATCAGACCGCCAGAATCGTCGCAATCATCGGCCTGACGAGGGATCTGCTCGGCGCACGCTGAGGCCGGATCGGCGTTCAAAAACCGGGCGCGGACTTCACAGGCCGCGCCCGGTCGTTATTCCGCCGCCTGAAACCGGCGCAGCAGCGGTCCGAGATAACGCCCGGTATGGCTGCGCGGACTGGCGGCGATGTCCTCGGGCGTGCCCACGGCGACCACCTCGCCACCGCCGTCACCGCCCTCGGGGCCAATGTCGATGATCCAGTCGGCGGTCTTGATGACGTCGAGGTTATGCTCGATCACCACCACGGTATTTCCGTTGTCGACGATCTTGTGCAGCACTTCCAACAGCTTGCGGACGTCTTCGAAATGCAGCCCCGTGGTCGGCTCGTCGAGGATGTAAAGCGTGCGCCCGGTCGCGGGGCGGCTCAGCTCTTTCGCCAGCTTGACGCGCTGCGCCTCGCCACCCGAAAGCGTCGTCGCCTGCTGACCGACCTTGACATAACCGAGGCCGACCTCGACCAGCGCATCCATCTTGTCGCGGATCGAGGGGACGGCCTTGAAGAACTCCTGCGCGTCCTCGACCGTCATGTCGAGAACGTCCGAGATCGACTTGCCCTTGAACGTCACCTCCAGCGTCTCGCGGTTGTAGCGCTTGCCGTGGCAGGTCTCGCATTCGACATAGACGTCGGGCAGGAAGTGCATCTCGATCTTGATGACGCCATCGCCCTGACAGGCCTCGCAGCGCCCGCCCTTGACGTTGAAGCTGAACCGCCCCGGCTTGTAGCCGCGCGCCTGCGCCTCGGGCAGCCCCGCGAACCAGTCGCGGATCGGGCCGAACGCGCCGGTATAGGTCGCCGGGTTGGAGCGCGGCGTGCGCCCGATCGGCCGCTGGTCGATGTCGATGACCTTGTCGAGATGCTCGAAGCCCTTGATCGTCTCGCACGGCGCCGGCGCCTCGCGCGCGCCATTGAGCCGCATCGCCGCGGTTTTGTAGAGCGTCTCGATGGTCAGGGTCGACTTGCCGCCCCCCGACACGCCGGTCACGCAGACGAACTTGCCAAGCGGGAACTCCGCCGTGACGTTCTTCAGGTTGTTGCCGCAAGCCTTTACGACGGTGAGCTTTTTCCCGTTCCCCTTGCGGCGGGTCTTGGGCACCTCGATGCGGCGCGCACCCGACAGATACTGCCCGGTGATCGAGGCCGGATCGCGCGCCAGCTCCTCGGGTGTGCCTTTGGCGACGACATTGCCACCGTGCACGCCTGCCCCCGGACCGATGTCGAAGACGTAATCGGCCTCGCGGATCGCATCCTCGTCATGCTCGACCACCAGAACCGTATTGCCCTGATCGCGCAGGTTCTTCAGCGTCTTCAGCAGCCGGTCGTTGTCGCGCTGGTGCAGCCCGATGGAAGGCTCATCGAGCACGTAAAGCACGCCCGTGAGGCCGGAGCCGATCTGGCTCGCCAGTCGGATGCGCTGCGCCTCGCCGCCCGAGAGCGTGCCCGCCGCGCGGCTGAGCGTCAGATAGTCGAGCCCGACATTCACAAGAAATCCAAGACGTTCGCGGATTTCCTTGAGGATCGCGCGGGCGATCTCGTTTTGCTGGCCGGTCAGCGTGTCGGGCACGGTCTGGATCCAGGCGTGCGCCTCTTTCACCGATTTCTCGACCACCTGACCGATGTGCAGCCCGGCGATCTTCACCGCCAGCGCCTCGGGCTTCAGCCGGTAGCCGTGGCAGGCACCGCAGGGGCGGTTGTTCTGATAGCGCTCGAATTCCTCGCGCACCCAGGCGCTGTCCGTCTCGCGGTAGCGCCGTTCGAGGTTCGGCAAAACCCCCTCGAAGGTGCGGCTGACCTGATAGACCCGCCCGCCCTCGTCGAACCGGAACGGGATTTCCTCAGACCCAGAGCCGTTCAGGAACAGGTTGCGCACCGCCTCCGGCAGGTCCTTCCAGGCCTTGCGCTTGTCGAAACCGTAGTGCTTCGCGAGCGCCTCGATGGTCTGGGTGAAATAGGGGCTTTTCGATTTGGCCCAGGGCGCGATGGCGCCGGCGGCGATGCTCAGCGACTGATCCGGCACCACGAGACGTTCGTCGAAGAACAGCTCCATCCCCAGCCCGTCGCAGACCGGACAGGCCCCGAACGGCGCGTTGAACGAGAACAGCCGCGGTTCGATCTCGGGGATGGTGAAGCCCGACACCGGACAGGCGAATTTCTCGGAGAAGGTGATGCGCTCGGGCTCGGCGCCGGCCTCGGTCTCTTCGGCCGTCTGGGCGCGCTCGAATACCGAAATCCCGTCGGCGAGGTCGAGCGCGGTGCGGAAACTGTCGGCAAGCCGCGATTCCAGCCCCTCACGCACCACGATCCGGTCCACCACCACGTCGATGTCATGGCGGAATTTCTTGTCGAGGACCGGCGGCTCCTCCAGCTCATAGAACTTGCCGTCGACCTTGACGCGCTGGAAGCCCGCCTTCTGCCATTCGGCGAATTCCTTGCGATACTCGCCCTTGCGGTCGCGCACCACCGGGGCCAGCAGATAGCCGCGCGTCCCCTCGGGAAGCGCCATCACCCGGTCCACCATGTCCTGCACCTGGCTTGCCACGATGGGCAGGCCGGTCGCCGGGCTGTAGGGCACGCCGACGCGCGCGAACAGCAGCCGCAGGTAATCGTAAATCTCGGTCACCGTGCCGACGGTCGAACGCGGGTTCTTCGAGGTGGTCTTCTGCTCGATCGAGATTGCCGGGCTCAGCCCCGAGATCCGGTCGACATCGGGCTTGCCGGCCATGTCGAGGAACTGGCGCGCATAGGCCGAAAGACTTTCGACATAGCGCCGCTGACCCTCGGCATAGATCGTATCAAAAGCGAGCGAGGATTTCCCCGACCCCGACAGCCCGGTGATGACGGTGAAACTGTCGCGCGGGATATCGAGGTCGACATTCTTCAGATTGTGCTGCCGCGCGCCGCGGACCTCGATGAACTTCTGCTCGGCCATGACCGCCCCCGTTTACCTGCCCTCTAGATAGGCGATGGCGGCGGGCTTTCCAAACGAAATGTGCGAACACAAAGAGAACGTGTCACCCTGCCCCGTTGGTCCTGCCCCGATCCGGGCAGGTGCACGGAATTTTGCAGTTACACATTCACGGGATTGAATTAAATAGCGGGAAGATGCCGCCCTGCGGCGGATTTCGCATGAAAGGAAGACTGACGATGTTCGGCATGTTCGGAATGGGCCGCGGCCCGAAGGTGCAAAGGATCGCCCCGGCCGATGCCGTGCGCATGGCGGCGGCGGGCGAGGTCACGCTGCTCGACGTGCGCGAGGCGGCCGAGCTGAGCGCGAGCGGCAAGGCCAAGGGCGCGCTGCATGTGCCGCTGGTTGCGGTGGCGAACAAATGCGAC
>NZ_JFZB01000015.1 GCF_000740785.1 Paenirhodobacter enshiensis
CGCGAGGCGGCCGAGCTGAGCGCGAGCGGCAAGGCCAAGGGCGCGCTGCATGTGCCGCTGGTTGCGGTGGCGAACAAATGCGACCCGAACAGCCCGTCCTGCGTCAAGGGGCTGTCGGTCGACAAGCCCGTGGTGGTCTATTGCGCGGCCGGCGGCCGGGCCGAACGCGCCGGGGCCGAGCTGCTGAGCATGGGCTATCAGACGGTCTACAACCTCGGCGGCCTGTCGGACTGGGTCTCTGGCGGCGGCAAGGTCGAACGCTGAATGCAAAAAGGGGGCCTTGCGGCCCCCTTCGTTTTGGTGAGACGCCCCCCGGTTCGGGAACCGGGACGCGGCTCAG
>NZ_JFZB01000016.1 GCF_000740785.1 Paenirhodobacter enshiensis
TCAGCTGCTCTACCACTGAGCTACCGGTCCGGGGGCGCTTTTACGCTTATTGAGGCCGGGCGCAAGGGCCGATGCGGAATTTTTTCCGCGGGGGGGGACGGGGCGGGGCGTCAGACGTCGGGCAGATCGGTGCTGGCGCGCAGGACGGCATCTTCGGTTTCGGGGATGGTCTGGCGCTCGATCAGGCGGTGAACGCGGGGCGTCTTGTCGGGGCCGCGGATCAGCGCGCGCAGCTGGTCGGCATTCTCGGCATCGGCCTTGGTGCGGCGCTGGTTGTGGCGCAGGTAATCCACCCAGGTGGGAACATGATAGCTTTCGGTCCAGCGTTCGGGTTCTTCGATGTCGCGCAGGAGTGCCCATTGCCGGGCGCCGTCGCGCAGCCGGATCCGGCGCCGCGCCCGCATCAGGGCAAGGAAGCGGTCGGTGTCGGGGGCAGCGATGTCATAGTCGATCATCACCATGATCGGCCCGCTGCGGTCCACCATGTCGATGCGCGGCAAAGGCGCGCGGAACCGGTCGAGCGGGTCGAGGTCGAGGCGGGAGAAGTCCGTCACCTCGAGCCACAGACCGAGAAGCGCGCCGAGCACCAGCATCGCCGCCGCGAGGGCGAGCGCCACCGTCACTCCGGACCGGTCGGCGATCAGCCCCCAGATCCAGGCACCGGTCGCCATGCCGCCGAAGGTCGCGGTCTGGTAGAAGGACAGCGCGCGCCCCACCACCCAGCGGGGCGTGGCGAGCTGCACCGTCACGTTGAACAGCGACAGCGCCAGCACCCAGCACGCCCCCGCCACCAGAAGCGCTGCCATGCTGAGCGCGATTTCGGTGGAGGCCGACAGCACCGCCACCGCTGCCGCAAAGCCGAGGAAGGCGATTCGCACCACCCATTCGTTGCGCAGTCTGGCCCGCAGCGGGCCGTTCATCATCGCGCCGCCAAGCGCGCCGAGCCCGAAGGCGCCGAGCGTGATGCCATAGGTCAGCGCCGTGCCCCCCAGACTGTCGCGCACCACCAGAGGCAGCAGCGCCAGCACCGAGGCTGCGGCGAATCCGAACACCGCGCCGCGCCCCATAACCCTGAGCAACGCCGGCGACATCAGCACATAGCGCAGCCCCGCTCCGAGCGCCGAGCCAAGCGATTCGGGCGGCAGTGCCGCGGCCGGATAGGCCGGCTTCCAGCGCAGCAGCGCCCAGATCAGCGGGATATAGCTGAGCGCGTTGCACAGGAAGGCCGCCGCCGCCCCGGCGATCGCCACGATCATGCCCCCGACGGCCGGGCCGAGGCTGCGCATCATGTTGAAGCTCATGCTGTTCAGACTGACTGCCGAGGGCAGCTCGGCGCGCGGCACGATATCGCCCATCGAGGCCTGCCAGGACGGGTTGAACAGCGCTGTGCCGCAACCGATCAGGAAGGTGAACAGCAGCAGCAGCCACGGGTTCAGCAGCCCCGCCCAGGCACAGAGCGCCAGCGCCACCGAGGTCAGCGCCATGAAGCCTTGCGCGAAGATCATGATCCGGCGGCGGTTGAAATTGTCGGCAAGCGCTCCTGCGATCAGAGAAAATACCATGACCGGCAGCGTGTTCGACGACTGCACCAGCGCCACCATCCCGTGCGAGGAGGTCAGTGTCGCCATCAGCCAGCCCGCCCCCACCGCCTGCACCAGACCGCCGAGGTTCGACATCAGCGTGGCCGTCCAGAGCGAACGGAACGTCGCGATGCGGAACGGGGTCAGGATCGAGGCTTTCGGCAAGGGCGCTCCTCCGGGCTGGTCCGACAGGGCTAACGCCTTCCGGGGCGGGCGGCAACGGTGCATCAGAGGGCGGGCGGGCGGTGCCGGTCGTGGCGCCGGATCGGCGCAAAATGGCGCAGCCTTGCGACAGGGGTCGATCTGCCTCCCGCTCGGTGCATGGCTAGCAATTTTATTGCGCGGAGCGGGCGCGACGCCCTTTGACCGGACGCGGATTATGGTGTCTACCACCGCCGAGTCCGGGCGCCGAGTCCGGGCCGGGCCCGCAGGGCGAGACGGGCCGTTCCGCCCATCCCGTCCGGCCTGTTTCGGCAAGGGCCGGGTCGCCGGAGAGGTGAAGCTGCATATAGGATACACGGAATATTTCGGCTTGTGACACATTGTCACGGCGACTATAGAAACCCGCAGGGGGAGAGAACGTTCGGGCGCCGTCGTGCCGCCCCGGTGCCGTCAATCCCCGCGCAAAAAAGCCAGGATCTCCTCGATGGCAGGAACGTCAGTTACTAACCCCGGATCCGCTAAGGTCGACGTCGTTCTGATCGGCGCAGGCATGATGAGCGCCACGCTCGGCGTGTTGCTGCATCAGCTTGAACCCGATTGGACGTTCGAGATGATCGAGCGGCTCGACACGCCCGCCTCGGAAAGCTCGAACTGCTGGAATAACGCGGGCACCGGCCATTCGGCACTGTGCGAACTGAATTACGCCCCGATGGACGACCAGGGTGTCGTGCATGTCGAGAAGGCCCTGTCGATCAACGAACAGTTCCAGATCTCGCGTCAGTTCTGGGCCTATCAGGTGTCGCAGGGCGTGCTGAGCGAGCCGCGCAAGTTCATCAATTCGACCCCGCACATGAGCCTCGTGTGGGGCGCAGAGAACGTTGACTATCTGCGCAAGCGTTACGAGGCGCTGAAGGCCAGCCCGCTGTTCTCGGGGATGGAATTCTCGACCGATCGCGCGAAGATCGCCGAATGGGCACCGCTGACCATGGAGGGCCAGCCCGAGGATCAGGTCTTCGCTGCCACCTGGTCGCCGGCCGGCACCGACGTCAATTTCGGCGAGATTACCCGTCAGTATATCGCCTATCTGTCCGGTCTGACGCAGTTCACCCTGCGCACCGGTTGCGAGGTCCGCAAGATCCGCCGCAACGGCGAAGGCGGCTGGCGCATCACCAGCCGCGACCTGAAAAGCGGCGAGACCCGGAGCATCGACGCACGGTTCCTGTTCATCGGCGCCGGCGGTGGCACGCTGCCGTTGCTGCAGTCGACCGGTATCCCCGAGGCGGACGATTACGCCGGCTTCCCGGTCGGCGGCTCGTTCCTCGTGAGCGAAACCCCCGAGGTCACCGGCCGCCATCTGGCCAAGGTCTATGGCAAGGCGGGCGTCGGCGCGCCGCCGATGTCGGTGCCGCATCTCGATGCGCGGGTTCTCGACGGCGGCAAGCATGTGGTGCTGTTCGGGCCGTTCGCGACCTTCTCGACCAAGTTCCTGAAGACCGGCTCCTATCTCGACCTTCCGGCGACGGTGCGGCCGACGAACCTGTTGCCGATGCTGCGCGTCGGCATGAGCAACTTCGATCTGGTCACCTATCTGGCCGGTCAGCTGCTGATGTCGGAAACCGACAAGATCAAGCAGTTGCACGATTTCTACCCGAACGCGAAGGCCGAAGACTGGCGCCTCGTGCAGGCCGGGCAGCGCGTGCAGGTGATCAAGCGCGATGCGAAGAAGGGCGGGGTGCTGAAGCTTGGCACCGAGGTCGTCAGCTCGCAGGACGGGACGGTTGCGGCGCTTCTGGGCGCTTCTCCGGGGGCCTCGACCGCGGCACCGATCATGCTCGATCTGCTTGGGCGCTCGTTCCGGGACAAGCTCGCAACGCCGGAGTGGCAGGAGAAGATCCGCGCCATCGTGCCGAGCTACGGGCTGAAGCTGAACGACAACCCCGAGATGCTGGATGCCGAATGGCAGCGCACCGCGCAGCTTCTGGAACTGGCCATCGCGCCGGTTCCGGTGGTCTCGGGCGGGCTGGCGGCTCCGGTTCCCACCGGCACGATCAAGCCGGTGTCCGATATCGCGCTCTGAGCCGCGGGCGGAGACGAAATTTTCAGGGCGCGTCCGGGCAACCGGGCGCGCCTTTCGCGTCCCGGGATTGGTCCCCAAGCGGATCGCTAAATGGTTCTCATGGCGCCGAGTGGCTGCCGCTAGGGTGGGTCGCAGGACGAACCTGACCCAAGGAGGCAAACGTGTCGGAGACTGCCAAGGCGCCGACCGACCGGACGCGGCTGCGCCGCTACAACTGGCTGGCCAAATACGACCGCGACACGATCAATGCGATCATCGACGCGAGCAAGGTCTGCCAGGTCGGATATGTGATCGACGGCGAACCCTATGTGACGCCGACCAGCCACTGGCGGATCGGCGATCACGTCTACTGGCACGGCTCCTCGGCGAGCCGGATGCTGAAGGCGCAGGCGAAGGGCATCAAGGTGTGCTTCACCGTGACCCATCTCGACGGGATCGTGTTCTCGCGCGCGGCGTTCAATCACAACCTGCAATACCGCTCTGTCATCGCCTTCGGCGAGGCGGAGATGTGCGACGACGAGACCAAGCGCAGCGCACTGCGCACCTTCACCGACGGTCTGGCGCCGGGGCTGTGGGATTACGCCCGCCCGCCGACCGATCAGGAGTGGAAGGCGTCGAAGGTGATCCGGATGCAGCTTGACGAGGTGTCGGCCAAGGTCGCCGACGGCCTGCCCGAGGAGGATGCCGAGGATTACGCCTCGGACCGCTGGGCGGGGCATGTGCCGCTGACGCTGGTGCAGGGTGCGCCGGTCGCCGATCCGCGTCTCGATCCGGCCATCGCGATGCCGGATTTCGTCAAGAATTTCAAATACTGAGCTCCTCATGAAAGGTTACAACACCGAAACGGTGCTGTCCGTCCGGCACTGGACGGACAGGCTGTTCAGCTTTTCGCTGACCCGCGATCCGGGGTTCCGGTTCTCGAACGGTCATTTCACCATGATCGGCCTCGAGACCGGCGAGCGCCCGGTGCTGCGCGCCTATTCCATCGCCTCGCCGAATTACGACGATCATCTGGAGTTCTTCTCGATCAAGGTGCCGGACGGGCCGCTGACCTCGAAGCTGCAGCATATCCGGCCGGGCGACCGGGTGCTGGTGGGGCGCAAGCCCACCGGAACCCTGCTGATCGACTATCTCCTGCCGGGGCGGCGGCTGTATCTGATGGCGACGGGCACCGGGCTCGCGCCCTTCCTGTCGATCCTGCGCGACCCCGAGACCTACGAGAAATTCGATCAGGTGATCCTGACCCACGGCGTGCGGCAGGTGAGCGAACTCGCCTTTCGCGATTTCCTGTCGCAGGATCTGCCGCAGGACGAGATTCTGGGCGAGATCGTCTCGGGCCATTTCAGCTATCTGCCGACCGTCACCCGCGAGCCGTTCGGGCGTCAGGGCCGGATCACCGATCTTCTGGCCTCGGGGCGGCTGACCCACGATGCCGGGATGCCGGAGCTGGACCCCGGGACCGACCGGGTGATGATCTGCGGCAGCATGGGGCTGAACGCCGATCTGACGGCTGCGCTGCGCGCGCGGGGGTTCACCGAAGGGAATACCTCGACGCCGGGCAGTTTCGTGGTCGAGAAGGCTTTCGTCGACGCCTGAGGGCTGCGACAGGCGGACAAGCCCTGGCCCCGGCAGCGTTTGCCGGGGCCGGATGCGTTTCGGGGACAAGAGACAGCCCCCGCGCGGGGGGCTGTCGGGGGTCATCCGGCAAGCGCGGGGTGGCGCTGCCACAGCGGGCGGGCGCGCTCGATCGCCTCGGCGGTGCGCAGGATCAGCGGCTCCGCCCCCATCGCGCCGACGATCTGCACCCCGACCGGCAGCCCGGCGCGGGTGAAGCCGATCGGCACCGACAGCGCCGGCTGGCCGGTCATGTTCCACGGGTAGGTGTAGGGGCACCAGCTCCAGTCCGTGGCGGCGAAGCCCTCGGGCGTGTCGCGGCCGGTCGCATAGGCGGGGACCGGCATCACCGGCGCGATCAGCAGGTCGTGGCGGGTGAAGAACGCCTTCGCCGCCGCCGCGATCCGGGTGCGGTCCTCGATGGCCTGCATCAGCGTGTCGAGCCCGTATCCCGCGCCGAGCGCCGCGACATCGGCGATGATCGGATCGAGAAGCGGGCGCCGGTCCGCGGGGGTCTTGCGCAAGGCTTCCATGCAGGCGGTGACCCAGAACACCTGAAACGGCCCGAAAGGATCGAGGGGCCAGTCGGGGGCGTCCTCGCGCAGCGTGGCGCCGGCGTGTTGCAGAAGAGGGGCCGTTCCGGCGACCAGCGCATCGACCTCGGCATCGACCAGGGGCGCGGTGCAGCCCATCCGCGCCGAATGGGCGATGCGTATCCCCGACAGATCCACGGCGCCGGGGGCGCTCAGATCGGGGGTGTCGAAGGGCAGGGGCCAGGCATGGGGGTCGCGCGGCTCCGGTTCGGACAGAACGGCCAGCATGAGGGCCGCATCGCGCACCCGCCGCGCCATCGGGCCGACCACGGAATGCGGCATGTCGGGATCGGGCGGGAAGGCCGGCACCCGGCCGAAGCCGGGCTTCACCCCCACCACGTTGCAATGACTGGCCGGGATCCTCAGCGATCCCGCCCCGTCCGAGCCGAGCGCGACCGGCCCGAACCCCATCGCCAGCGCCGCCGCCGCCCCGCCCGAGGAGCCGCCGGCCGTCTTCGCCGGATCCCAGGGGTTCAGCGTCTCGCCATAGCGCAGCGAGCGCGTCACCACCTTGGTTCCGCCCTCGGGCGTGGCGGTGCGGCCCAGAAACACCGCCCCCGCCTCGCGCAGCCGGGCGACGGCCGGGGTATCCTCGGCCATCGGTGTGTCATCGGCGAGCCGCCCGCCGCGCCAGCGCGGCCAGCCCCGGATCGCCGACAGATCCTTGATCGTCACCGGCACCCCGTCGAGGACCGAAAGCGGCGCCCCCGCCTGCCAGCGCGCGGCCGAGGCCCGGGCCATGGCGAGCGTCCGCTCTGGCGCGAGGTCGATCACCGCGTTGACGCGCGGGTTCAGCCGCGCGATGCGTCCGAGCAGCGCCTGCGCCACATCGACCGGGGTGAAGGCGCCGGTGCGGTAGCCCTGCGCCAGTTCCCCGATCCCGGCCCAGGCGAAGCGCTCTTCAGTAGAGGTCGAAATATTCATCGGTTTCCGCCGCCGGGATCTCGTCGCGCAGGCGCGTCGCCTCTTGCCACTTCATCGCCATGTAAACCTTGATGAATTCCTCGCCGAGCATCTCGCGCAGCGCGGTATCGGCTTCGAGCGCGTCGAGCGCGTCGGCCATCTCCGTCGGCAGTTTCGCATAGCTCGAATCGTCCTCCTTCGGGCCCTGCCCGGCGGGCATCAGCTCGCGCTTCTGCAAAAGGCCCAGAAGCCCGCCCGCGATGGCGCTGGCGGCGATCAGATAGGGGTTCGCCATCGCCGCGGGGACGCGGACCTCCATATGGGTCGACTTGTCCTGCGACGCCTTCACCCGCACCGAGGCCGAGCGGTCCTGAATCCCCCAGGAGATGTTCGAAGGCGCATAGGTCCGCGGCCGGATCCGGCGATAGCAGTTCGGCGTCGGGCTCCAGATCGCCATCGCGCCGCGGGTATGGTCGAGGACGCCCTGGATGAAGCTCTTGAACACCTGCGACATGCCGTCGGGATCGGTCTTGTCGAGGAACACGTTCTCGCCCGTCTCCTTGTCGAGCAGCGAGATGTGGAAATGCGAGCAGCTTCCCGACTTGCCCTTGTAGGGCTTGGTCATGAAGGTGGCGAGGATGCCGCGCCTGAGCAGATATTCCTTCACCGTGTTCTTGAACCTGAACCCGGTGTCCGAGGCGGTCACGCCGATCTCGGCGGCATAGTTGATCTCGACCTGACCGGGGCCGTGCTCGACGTTGCTGGTGATGATGTCGATGCCCTCGGCCTGAAGCACGCGGATCAGATCGTCGAGTTCGGGATATTGATGGGTGCGGATCGTGGCGAAGATCGGCTGATTGCCCCACAGCGGTTCGCGGGTCTTCGCATCGACCACGTAGAACTCGTATTCATGGCCCATCAGCGCCTTGTAGCCCATCTGATCGGCGATCATCAGCATCTTCTTGAGCAGCATCCGCGGCGAGGCGAGCTGCACCGTGCCGTCATACCACATCGTGTCGCAGATCACCCGCGCCGTGCGATCGAGCCAGGGCACCGGCGACAGCGTGTCGAGATCGGCGACCATCACCCCGTCCTGATAATTCATCTCCTCGTTGTAGCCCGATCCGCGCACCGGAACCGATCCGCTGTCGAGCGCGACCGTCCCGCCGTAGAGGTTCAGCCCGCTTTTCAGATAGCCCGCGACATGGCGGATCGGGATGGTCTTGCCGCGCGACATACCGGCCATGTCGGCCATCTCGAAGCGCAGGAAATCGTAGCCCTCGGCCTTCAGCCGGGCGACGAAGGCCTCGGCCTCCTCGGGGGTGGCGGTGCGCAGGGGCGGCACGGCGTCGAAAGTGGCAGGTTCGTTTATCATTATCTTCTTGCTCCCTGTAGGGGCTGCGCCTCAGGCGTCGCGGCCCTGAAGAATGGTTTCGAGATTGTCGTTCAGCGCGCGCGCGGCGCGGGCGAACTCGGGCAGGCGCGGCGCCACCTCGGCCGCGAGGTCGCGGGCGCGCTCCGCCCCGAGGGCGGTTTCGAGGCTTTCGGCATAGGCCGGAACCTGCTGCCAGTCGGCGACGGTCACCGGGGTGATCTCGACATGGTATTGCAGCCCGTAGGCGTGCCGGCCCCAGCGGATCGCTTGGGTCGGGCAGGCGGCATTCGCGGCCAGAACCACCGCGCCTTCGGGCAGCACGCTCGCCTCGGCGCCGTGCCACTGGAAGGTCAGCATGTCGGGGGCGATGCCCTGAAACAGCGGATCGGCGCGCCCGGCCGCGGTCTGCTGCACCTGCGCCAGTCCGACCTCGGGGGTGCGCATCGGCGTGACCCTGCCGCCGAGCGCCTCGGTCAGCAACTGGTGGCCGAGGCAGATCCCCAGATAGGGCCGCCCCATGTCCTTCACCCAGCGGCGGATCGCGGCGAGTTCGGCCTTCATCCAGGGCAGCTCGTCTTGCTGCCACAGATCCTGCGGACCGCCCATCGCGACCAGCAGATCGAAGCCCTCCATCTCGGGGATCGGCTCTCCGGCGTCGAGTTCGACCGGGGTCCAGTCATGGCCGGCCTCGGCCCAGAAATCGCGCAGCGCGCCGGGATGTTCGACGGGAAGATGCTGGAAGACGAGGATTTTCATGTCCGGGAATCCGTTGGTTGGTGAGTGGTGAGGGGATGCGTCAGGCGGCGGGCGGGATCAGCCGCCCGTCCGCGGGATCGAAGGCGAGAAGGCCCGCGCGCCCGACCGCGATGCCGAGCGTGGTCCCGATGCCGAAGCCGGCGGCCCCGGCGGCGGGGGCGGTCAGGCGCAGCTCGGTGCCCGCGCTCAGGGTGACGGTGACCGCGACCAGATGGCCGAGCGGTTCGAGATCGCTGACCGTCGCGTCGAAATCGCCCTGACCGGCGGCGCATGGGGTCAGATGCTCGGGCCGGATGCCGGCGGTGAAGGCGCAGGGCGCCGGCGGGGCGCGGAACGCGCCGGGGGCGAGGCTCTGGCCCGCGAGGATCAGCGCCCCGCCGGTCCATTCCGCATCGACGAGGTTGATCTGCGGCGCGCCGACGAAACGCGCGGTCTCGATATCGGCCGGGGCGTCATACAGATCCTGCGGCGCCGCGATCTGCACCACCCGGCCCGCGCGCAGCATCACGATGCGGTCGGCGACGGCCAGCGCCTCCTGGAAATCCGGGGTGGCGAGCACGAAGGTATGGCCCTGTTCGCGCTGCAACCGGCGCAGCTCCGCCCGCAGCTCGATGCGCAGCATCGCGTCGAGCGAGGACAGCGGCTCGTCGAGCAGGAACACCGTCGGCTCGCGCACCAGCGCCCGCGCCAGCGCCACGCGCTGCTTTTCGCCGCCTGACATGGTTTTCGGCAACCGCCCCAGCACATGCGGGATCTTCAGCAGCACCGCGATGCGGCGCACGCGCTCCTCGATCTCGGGCGCAGCGCGGCGGGCGAGCTTCAGCGGATAGGCGATGTTGTCGAAGCCGCTGCGGTCCGGGTAAAGCGCCAGATTGTCGAAGATCATCGCGACATTGCGCGCGCGCGGTTCGGCCGCGGTCAGATCGTGACCGGCGAGGATCACCTGTCCGGCGTCCGGTGTCTCCAGCCCGGCGATCATCTTCAGCGTCGTCGTCTTGCCCGCTCCGGCCGCGCCGAGGATCACCGTCATCGTGCCGGGTTCGACATCGAGGGTCGTGCCCGCGACCGCGACGGTCGCGCCATAGCTCTTGCGCAGCCCGTTCAGCTGCAGCGGCAGGCTCCGGGGGATTTCAGGGATCATCGGGCCGCCTCCGCGACATGCGGCGCGCCGGGCAGCCGCAGGTTGGTGTCTCCGTCGAAGGCAACGAGCGCGCCTTCGGGGATGCTCAGGCCGCAGGTCTCGCCCGGAACCGGCCGGGTCTGCGCGGGAACCAGCAGCCGGATCGCCTTGCCGGCGCAATCGAGGGTCAGCGCCGCCTCGGCGCCGCGCGGCTCGACCTGGCTCAGCCGGCCGGTGAGCGCGCCTTCCCCCGGCGCCACGAGGCGCAGCGCCTGCGGCCGGAGCCCGAGGGTCACGATCCCCTCGGGGATATCGCCAAGCGGCAGGGCGAACCCGTCGGCGCGGAACACCCCGCCGCCCACCTTGCCGCGGATCAGCGTCATCGGCGGATCGCCGAGGAAGGAGGCGACGAAGACATGGGCCGGGTTGTCCATGATCCGGGTCGCGGCCTCGACCTGACGGATCTTGCCTGCCGACATGACCGCGATGCGATCGGCGAGCGACAACGCCTCGATCTGGTCGTGGGTGACATAGACGATGGTCAGGCCGATCTCCTTTTGCAGGCGGCGCAGCTCTCGGCGCATGGCGAGGCGGGCGGCGGTCTCGAGGTTCGACAGCGGTTCATCGAGCAGCAGAAGCGACGGCCGGGTGACCAGCGTGCGCCCGATGGCGACGCGCTGCAGCTCGGATCCGCCCAGATCCTGCGCGCGGGCGTCGAGCTTGTCGCGCATGCCCAGAAGTTCGGCGGTCTCGGCGACGGCGCGGGCGATTTCAGCTTTGGGCCGGCCCTTCACGCTCAGCCCGAAGGCGAGGTTCTGGCGCACCGACATCGAGGTGAAGACGGCATAGTCCTGAAACACCAGCCCGACATTGCGCTTGCCGGCGGGGGTGGCGACGATCGACTGACCGTCGATCTGGATGTCGCCCGAGCTTGGCTGTTCGAGGCCGACGATCATGTTCAGCGTCGTCGACTTGCCGCAGCCCGAGGAGCCGAGCAGCGCGAGCGTCTCGCCCGGCTGCACGTCGAGGTCGATGCGGTCGACCGCCGCCACTTCGGAGCCGGGATAGACCTTGCTCAGCTGACGCAGGGAAAGTTTCGGTGTCATCGCTTGATCGCTCCGAAGGTCATGCCGCGGGCGAGATGCGACTGGATGGCGTAGCCCGCGACGATGAGGGGGATCATCGCCACCACGGCCAAGGCCGCCTGCACGCCGTAAAGCGTGCCCGCCGTCGCGGTGACGTATTTTGCCAGCTGCACGGGGATGGTGGAGATGTTGGAATAGCTCAGCACCAGCGCGAACATGAATTCCGACCAGTTCAGGATGAAGATGAACATCGTCGTGGCGAACAGCCCGCCCTTGATGAGCGGAATGGTCACCGTCACATGCGCCATCAGCCGCGACCGGCCGTCGAGCATGGCCGCCTGCTCGATCTCGCGCGGGAGGTCGTCGACGAAACTTTTCAGCATCCAGGTGGAGAACGGCAGGGTCACGGCGACATAGATCGCGATCAGCCCGGCATAGGTGTCGATCAGCCGCGTCGCCGAGAACATGATGACGAAGGGCACCGCGATGGCGGCGGGCGGGAACATCCGCCCCGACAGGATCATCAGCGGCGTCCATTTCGTCATCTTCGCGTAGCGCGACAGCCCGATCGCCGAGGCGAGGCCGATCGCGATCGACAACGCCGTCGCGCTGACCGAGGCGAGGATCGAGCCGAGGATCGCCGGCGTCGCGGGCTGGCTGACGCCGCTCAGCCCGTAGGCCTTGATCGCGTCGGGGTCGAACAGCGTGGCGAAATTGACCAGCGTCGGCTCGGACGGCAGCCAGACCGCGGGGGCGGCGTTCCAGTCGGTCGGCGGTTTCAGCGCCGTCATCACGATCCAGAAGATCGGGAACATCGTCACCGTCAGCGCGACGAGCAGGATCAGCCGCTGGGCGAGGGTCAGACTCTTCGGTCCCATCACGCTTTTCCTTTCACCAGCTGGTCGCGCACCGGCAGCAGCATCAGGTTGATGACGATCAGCGTCCCGATCAGCACGAGGAACGCGCCCGCCGCGCCATAGGCGAGCTGGAAGTCGTTGAAGGCGAGCTTGTAGATGTAGAGGCTGATCGTCTCGGTCGAGGAGCCCGGCCCGCCGCGGGTGAGCATGAACACCTCGTCGAACAGCTTCAGGATCTCCATCCCGCGGATCACGAAGGCGACGACGATCACCGGCTTGAGCATCGGCAGCACGACGCGAAAGAAGATCTGCCGCGGGCTGGCGCCGAGGATCATCGCCGCGCGCACCGGGTTCTCGGGCACCGCGTTCAGCCCGGACAGCAGGATCAGGAAGAACAGCGGCGTCCAGTGCCAGACCTCGGTCACGATCACCGCGAGCATCGCGAAGGGGGCGGAGCGGAACCATTCGGGCACGTTCTGCATCCCGATCAGCGCGCCGAGCAGCTGATTGACCGGCCCGTTCGACTGGAACAGCATCCAGAACGTGTAGCCCACGACCACCGGCAGGATCATCATCGGCGTGAGGAAGGCCGAGAACAGCATGGACTTGCCGCGGAACTCGCGCAGGAAGATCACCGCGAGCCCGAGCCCGAGGGTGAATTCGAGGCTGAGGCAGACCACCGCGAGGAACAGCGTGCGCCCGACCGCCTCGACGAAGCGGGTATCGTAGACCAGAAGCTCCGCGTAATTCTCCAGCCCCACGAAAGAGGCTTCGAGCAGCGATCCGCCGGTGGGCGACCAGTCGGTGAAGCTCATGTAAAGCGCGACGAGCAGCGGCACCACCAGCACCAGAAGCGAGATGACGTTGCCGGGCAGCGTCAGGAACCGCAGGGCGGGCTTTCGGGCGCGCGGCGCGCGGGGGGCAGGCGGATGGGCCGGCGGGGGCGGGGCGAGGGCGGCGGCGCCTGTCGCGGGGCCGCTGTGCATGGGGGCGATCTGTGCGCTGTCGGACATGTCGGTCTCCGGGGGCGGGCTGAGGGGAGGGGCGGAACGGGAGCCGGGGCCACGGCATCGCGCCGCGGCCCCGCCCGGGTCGCGCTTACTCCCAGCCGTCGGCGCCGGACGCCTTCTTGATCGGGTCGGCCAGGTTCTTCGCCAGCGCCAGCCACGACTTCTGCACCTTGTCCTTGCCGTGGCGGCGGGTGATGCGCTCGAAGTTCTTCGACGCCTGATCGAGCGCCTGTTGCGGCTTCAGCTCGCCGGTCATCGCGCCGTGGATCGCCTTGTCGAGGGCGTCCTGATACTCGAACCCGCCGGGCAGGCAGAAATCGGGCACGGTGTTGACGATGTTCTTGTACAGGATGTCGAGGTAATCCTTGCTGTAGGTGTCGACCATCCGCTGCGTCGGGGCGAGCATGTGGTTCACCCGATACGGGTCCGAATAGCCGCCGAGATAGGGGATCGCGTCCATCGAGATCGTCGGCGAGGTCATCCACTGCGCATAGGCGTAGGACAGTTCCGGGTTGGCCGAATATTTCGACACCGCGTAGCCGTAGCCCCAGCAGAACATGCCGGCATAGAGCTTCGTGCCGTCCTTCAGCATGTCGGCCGGCATCACCGTCGCCGCGATATGGCCCGAGGTCGCAGGCCCCGTCGAGGGCGCCTTGGAATACTTGAAGCCCGACGGCCAGGCGATGTTCATGAACCCCTCGCCGCGGCCGAAGGCGTTGTAATTCGACGACCAGGTGAAGGAGAAGGCATCGGGGTGCAGATACTGGTTCATCGCCAGCATGTCCTCGATCACCTGCAGCCCCTCGTCGGAGTTGAAGGTGGGGTTCATCTCCTTGTCGAACCACAGCTTCCCCTTCGAGGCGAGGCGCTGCATGAACATCCACTTCACGTAATAGGGCGAACGGTATTCGAGCGAGCCGTAGAAGTGGTTCGCCGGATCGTGCATGAACGAGGCGATCTCGCGATACTGCTTCCAGGTGTCCGGCGTGCCGAGCTTGTAGCCGAACTTGTCCTCGAAGGCCTTCGCCTTGTCGCCATTGTCGATGTAGTCCTGACGGCACAGCAAGGTGATCTGATCGCCGTCGCACAAGAGACCCGCGACACGGCCGTTGTAGACCTGCGCGTGATAGGAGGCCGGGAACACCACGCCGACGTCCTTGTCGAACAGCATCGGGTCGTATTTGTCGACCCAGTCGGTCAGATCGTAGATCACGCCCGAGTCGATCCAGTCCGGATAGGACATCGCGGTGGGCATCATCACGTCGTAATTGCCGGTCTTGGCGACGGCTTCCTGCATGCCCTTGGTGTGAACCACCTCGTCGGGTTCCTCGATGAATTTGATCTCGATGCCCAGCTCGGTCTTCCACTTGTCGACATAGGGCGTCATGTTGCCGATGGAGCCCGTCGGGATCAGCACCGTCAGGGTCTTCTTGCCGGCCTTCGCCGCCGCCTCGGTGGCGAGCGCCCAGGCCCGTTCCTCGGGCCCCGAGACCTGCGCCCAGGCCTTGCGCGCGCCGAGCGGCGACAGTGCGACGAAGTTCGCGATCGTCGCCGTGACGCCGAGCGCGCCCATCTTGTGCAGGAAACCGCGCCGGCTCAGCGCGCCCGAGTCCATCTTGGCGACGGTGTCGAGGATCTCATTGCGGTTCTTGATCATCCGTTTGCCTTCCCTGTTTTGCCCTTGCACCGAAAATGCGCAGGTCGTTGTTGCGGTCATGCCTTCCCCCGGTCGGGGAAGCAGGGCTTTCCCGTTGGCCGGAAACGAAAATTCCGGGGATGAGACATGCCGTCCGTTGCGGCGAGTTCGACCCTAGGGCGGCACCTGCGCGCCGGGTGAGAACCATTTTGCGATAAACCCGGGGCACCATTTTGAAACTGGCCCCGGATCGCTTTCACCCGGGGGCGAAGGATGTAACATCGCCCGCACCGCCCTTCTTCGGCCCAGCCACACGAGATCCGCCATGCCCAAGACCACCCGCGCGGGGTTCCAGTTCTCGCTGGAACTCGACCGCGACAGTTCCGTTCCGGTCTATCGCCAGATCGCCGATGCCCTGCGCGAGGCGGTGCTGAGCGGACGTCTGCTCGCGGGGACGCGGCTGCCCTCGACGCGGGTATTCGCCGATGATCTGCAGGTGTCGCGCAACACCGTGCTGCAGGTGTTCGAGCTGCTGAAGGACGAGGGGTTGCTCGACAGTCAGACCGGTTCGGGCACCTTCGTCACGGGGGTGGCGGCTGCGTCAGGGGCGGCTTCGGCCGGCGGGTTCGAGGAAGACATCCCCCCCGACCCTCGCTCGCCGGCACCGGGGCGGTTCCGCTCTCTGTCGCGGCGCGGCAAGAACCTGGTGCATTCGGCCACCGGCGCCTTTCGCGAACGCCCGACGCCTTTCATGCCCGACATGCCGGATCTGCGCGAATTCCCGATCAAGACCTGGCTGCGGCTGATGAACGAGACCTCGGGGCGGCTGACCGGCCCGATCCTCGCCGAGGCCTCGAACGCCGGTTACATGCCGCTGCGCACCGCCATCGCCCAGCATCTGAACGCGGCGCGCGGGATGAACTGCGATCCCTCGCAGGTGATCGTGACCACCGGCACCCAGCAGGGGCTGGATCTGGTGTGCCGGATGCTGCTCGACCCGGGCGATCCGGCATGGCTCGAGGATCCGGGTTACATCGGGGCGCATTCGATCCTGCGCGCGAACGGGGCGCAGATGTATCCGGTCCGGGTCGACGGCGAGGGGATCTGCGCGCGCGAGGCGCTTGACACCCTGCCGGTGCCGCGGGTGATCTTCTGCTCGCCCTCGTGCCACTACCCGCGCGGCGCGCCGATGTCGCTCGACCGCCGGGCCGAGCTGATCGAGGTCGCCCATCGTTGCGGCGCCTGGATCATCGAAGACGATTACGATTACGAATTCGTCTACGAGGGCGGGATGCACCGCTCGGTCTTCGCCCTCGACGCCGAGGAGCGCACGATCCACATGGGCACCTTCTCGAAGATCCTGCTTCCGTCGTTCCGTCTGGGCTACATCGTGGTGCCGAAGGATCTGAGCGAGGCTTTCGCCACCGCCCGCGCCGTGGTCGACCGCCACGCCGCGCTGATGGAGCAGATGGTGCTGTCCGAGTTCATGCTGCGCGGGCTGTTCAGCTCGCACATGCGGCGGATGAAGAAGCTGTACGAGGCACGCAGGCAGATGCTGCGCGAGGGGCTGTTCGACATCTTCGGGCGCGGCGTGTGGGGCGACAGCGGCGAGAGCGGCACCAACCTGATCGTGCCGCTGGCGATGGGAACGGATGACCGGGCGCTGTGCCGCAAGCTGGCCGAGGCGGGGCTGGTGCTGCGTCCGCTTTCGCCCTACTTCCTCAAGCGCGCGCCGCAGCCCGGCCTGATCGCCGGCTTCTCGGCCTTTCGCGAGGCCGAGATCGAACGCGGTCTGGCGCTGCTGAAAGGCTGTCGGTCGATGCTCGAGCCCTGCCTGCGCGGCGCATAGAGGGATGCCCGTATACCGCGCGGGGGCAGGTGGCTGCGGTGGAAAACACGTCTCGAACTGTCAGGAGGCTGGAGCGGGTAGCGGGAATCGAACCCGCGCGTTCAGCTTGGGAAGCTGACAGGCTACCATTACATCATACCCGCGCTGAGCCCTGACTATCGTCTTGCCGGGGCGGCTGCAAGACGAAATCGTGCGCCCGTCCCGGACCCCGGGAGCGGATTACAGCGCCGGCGAATGCACCAGCGCCAGCAGCGCCGAGATGGTGAAAAACGATACCACCGTCGCCACCAGAAGCGTCACCGCCGCCACCCCGCCCTCGCCGTAATCCTGCGCGAGGATCGGGAAGATCCCCATCGTCGGCATCGCGGCCGAGATCAGCAGCGGCACCGCCAGCACCGTCGCCACCGCCGGCACCCCCAGATGTGGCAGCGCCGCGCTCAGCCCGAAGGCGATGAGCGGCATGGCGATCAGCTTGACCGTCACCACCAGCCCGACGAACAGCCCGTCGCCGCGCTCATGCGGCACGCCGACCAGCGTTCCGCCGATGTAGAACAGTGCCACCGCACTGGTCGACACCGCGAGGATCGACACCATGTGCCCCACCGCCTGCGGCAGGTGGATCCCCGACAGGTTCACGATCAGCCCCAGAATCACCGCCTGCACCATCGGCCGGCGCAGCACCCCGCCGAGGATCTGCACCAGAAGCCGCAGCGGTTCGGCGCGCACCCGCGGCGTGGTGCTTTCGACCGCCATCAGACCGAGCGGGATCGACAGGAAGTTCTCGATCACCACCTGCATGGTCAGCACCGTCCCCGCGAGGTCCGGATAGGCCAGCATCAGGATCGGATAGCCCATGTAACCCGAGTTCGAGCAGCACACGCCAAGCATTCCGACCGTGCAGCGCCGCGCCCGAAACCCGGCGATCTTCAGCGCCAGCCCGGCCAGCGCCATCGTCAGCACCGTCGCCAGCGCATAGGTCAGCAGGTAGCCCGGGTTGACCACCTCGGCGAGCGGGCGCGACACCATCGCGTTGAAGATCAGCGCCGGCAGCGCCACGTTGATGGTGAAATGGCCGAGCGTGCTCATTTCCTGCGGCACGAACCAGCCGCGGCGGGTCATCACATGGCCAAGCGCGATCAGCGCGAAGATCGGGAAGGTGATGTTCAGAACGGCAAGCATCGGTCTCAGGCCTTCGGCTGGCTGGCGCGGTAGTTCAGCAAAAGCGCCGCGATCACCACGACGATGCCCAGCATCTGCAGCGGCGTGGGCACGACGGATTTCACCACCGCGTCGATCACCAGCGCCGTTACCGGCGTCAGCAGGATGAAGGGCATCACGTTCACCGCGCCGATCATGCTGATGGCGCGGAACCACAGCAGGAACGGCACCCCGGTCAGCACCACGGCCAGAAGCGCGAAGGCGCCGAGCGTCATCGCGTCCGCGGTTCCGCCGTAATCGCCGTTCAGCGCGGTCAGGATGGCCAGCTCGATCCCGCCGATCATCAGCTGCCAGCCGAAGAACGCGGAGAATCCGATCGGCGGGCGGCCCCACATGTTCATCAAGATGCCGCTCAGCGTCAGGGCGACCATGCTGCCAAGCGCCGCCGCCACCCCGATCGGGTCAAGCGCGGCGCTCGATTTCAGCACGACCAGCGTCACCCCGGCAGCGCCGAGAATCAGGCTCGCGAACTGCGCGCCCGAGGGGCGGCGGTGCAGCAGCGCCCAGGCGAACAGCAGCGTCGCGATCGGGCCGAGTGCCTGGAAGATCGCGGCGACCCCGCTTGGCAGGCGCATCGCGCCGATGAAGAACAGCACGAAGAAGATGCCGGTGTTCAGCGTGCCGAGAACGAAGAGCCGCCACAGCCAGGTGCGGGGCAACGCCTCGCGCCCGACGGCCAGCAGGAACGCCCCGCCGCCGAGGGCGCGCAGCGCCGCCGCCTGCGTCGGATGCGGCGGCAGCATGTCCGTGGTCACGAGATAGGTGAACCCCCACAGGATGGCTGTCAGGGCGGCGGCGAGTCTGGGTCCGGGCATGGAAATCCTTGGGGCTGTTGGCTTTGGCGGGCCGTCAAAGGGCGCCCCTGTCCGCGCTCATATGAAGGTCGCGGCGGGGGGCGACAAGGGTCCGCTTCGCACCGGGAGCTGTTCGCCTGCGCAGGGAAGGGGCTCAGTCCGGGATCTGATGCGCCAGCGCGAGCGCCCCGTCGAGGGCGCTTCCCACCGCCGGGCGCACTGTCCAGTGCGCCGCAATGCGCGGTGCGAACACCGGGCCGAGGCCGCCGATCAGCACGACCGGCAGGGGCTGGCTGGGCTGCAGCGCAGTGATGGCGGCATTCACCTCGGCCGTCGCCTCCTCCATCAGCGCGAGGGCCGCGGGATCGCGACTTGCGACGATCTCGGGGGCAAGGGTGGCGAAATCCGCGCCGCGCGCCGTCACCGCCCAGGCGACCGCCGCATCGACGCCCCCGAACCGGGCGATCAGCGCGCTCAGGAACGGTGTGCCGGGGATCAGCCCATCGGCCGCCCGCAAGGCCCGCGACAGGGCCATCTTGCCAAGCCAGGCGCCGCTTGCCTCGTCGCCGACGGCAAGGCCGCGCCCGCCGATCTGGCGCAATCCCGCGCCGTCGCGGCGCGCATAGACCGATCCGGTGCCGATGGCACCGACGATCCCCCAGCTGTCGCCAAGCGCGCCGAGTGCGGCGGTCTCGGCATCGGTGACGACCGTTGAACGGGCGAAGGGCAGATGCGGGCGCAGCCGATCCGCCGCCGCGCCGGCATTCGCGCCGGCGAGGCCGAGGCCGGCACGCAGCGCCGTCAGCGACACCTCGCCCGCTGCCTCGCGCGCCGCTTGCAGGATATTCCCGAGCGCGCCCTCGAAATCCGAGGCGATGTTCGCCGGCCCCGCTGTGCCGCGCCCGAGGATCTCGCCCCGCCCGTCCGCCAGCACCGCACGGCAGCCGGTGCCACCGCCGTCAATGCCGAGAAACAGGGGCAGCCGGGCAGGGGTCATCATGGGTCCTCGGGGGCGGAAAGGCGGGGTTTCCTGGACTAGACGCCGAACCGGCGCCGGGTGCAAGCGCAGGACCGCAGCGTGCCAGAGGCAGTTGCCCGTTCCTTGTGCAAGATTCCTCGCCGCCGCCCGGAAAATCGCGTCTTGCGATGTCCGCGCCGGCCGTTACCCTTGCCCCGTGCCATGCCCGCGCCTTACCAGCGGGGGCGGGCCCGCCCTTTTCGGGGGCGGTTGCCGGAAAAGAAGCCCCTGACGGGCAGGAACAGGAAGGAAGACCCCCATGCCGCTCATGCAGTATCACGTCATCAAGGGCCGCACGCCCGAACAGATCGACCTGCTGCTCGACACCGCGCACACCGCGATGGTGCGCACCTTCAAGGTGCCGGAAGGCGATCGCTATCAGACGCTGACGGAATACGAGCCCTCGCATCTGCGCGCGCTCGATACCGGGCTGGGCATTCCGCGCACCAAGAACTTCGTGCTGCTGCATGTGGTGTCGCGTCCGCGCGGCAAGGAAGCCAAGCAGGAATTCTACAAGAACCTCACCGACGATCTGAAGGCGAAATGCGGCATCGAGCCGACCGACGTCATGATCTCGTTCACCGAGAACACCGATGAGGACTGGTCGTTCGGTCACGGCCGCGCGCAGTTCCTGACCGGCGAGCTGTAACAGAGCCCGCAAAAGCCTCGGCGCGTCGCCCCTGTGGCGGGCGGTGCGCCTTCGGGGCCCGGAACGGGGGCGGGACAAGCTGGCGCGCTGCCCCGAGATGCGCTAAGCCGGCCCCCGAACGAACCATATCCGGGCCCTGCCATGTATATCGCGACGCTTCTTGCCGCCCCCTCCGCCGCCAATCTGGATGCTGCCACCCTCGACGGGATCGTCGCGGGCTGGGCGGGCTCTGCGCCGCGCTGGCTGAAGCCGGGCGTCGCGGCCGAGTTTGACCTCGAGGCGATGCCCGCCGACCGCTGGGCGGTGTGGGACGCCTTGCAGGCGCAGCGCATCGACATGGTGGTCCAGCCCGCGGCGGGGCGGCGCAAGAAGATGCTGCTCGCCGACATGGACTCGACCATGATCCAGCAGGAGTGCATCGACGAGCTGGCCGATGTCGCCGGCGTCGGTGCCCGCGTCAAGGAGATCACCGCCCGCGCGATGAACGGCGAGCTCGATTTCGAGGGCGCGCTGACCGAACGCGTCGGTCTGCTCAAGGGCCTGCCCGAAACCGTCATCGCCCGCGTCATCGAAGAGCGGCTCAGCTTCACCCCCGGCGGGCGCGAGCTGATCGCCACGATGAAGGCGGACGGCGCGTATTGCGCGCTGGTCTCGGGCGGGTTCACCGCTTTCACCGGCCATGTCGCGGGGGCGCTCGGCTTCCACGAAAACCGCGCCAACACGCTGCTGATCGAGGACGGCGTGCTGACCGGCGTTCCGGCGCGGCCGATTCTCGGGCGCGAGGCCAAGGTGCAGGCCTTCCACGAGATTTCCGAACGCCTCGGGCTGCGTGCTGACGAGGTGATGGCGGTGGGCGACGGGGCGAACGATCTGGGGATGCTGCATCTCGCGGGAACCGGCGTCGCGCTCCATGCAAAACCTTCGGTCGCGGCGCAATGCGACGTGCGGGTGAATTTCGGCGATCTGACGGCGCTTCTGTATCTGCAGGGCTATGCCGAGGCCGATTTCGTCACGGCCTGAGCCAGGCACTCGCGGAATTGTGCCGATCCGTGTGGGGCGGGGGGCGAAAGGTGACTTGCCGGAACCGGCAAGGCCACCTAAGCCTTGCTGCATGATCCAGAACCGTTTCCTTCCTCGTCTTCTTGCCGTGCTGGCCGTGTCCGCTCTGGTCGCCGGTTGCGCGACGAGCCCGCGTGCGACCGACCGGGTAAGAGTGCTGAACGGCGCGATGACCGTGGCCGCGCCGGCCGGCTATTGCGTCGATCCCTCGGCGCGAAAATCCTCGGCGCAGGGGGATTTCGTGCTGTTCGGCAGCTGCGCGGCGATCTCGGGCGATGCTTCGTCGCCGCGCGCGCCCTATCCGGCGATGCTGTCGGCGACTGTCGGTCCGAAAGCCGCCGCGCCCCTCGTGCGCAGCTTCCCGGCCTTCGAAGCGTTCTTCCATTCGGCCGCAGGGCGGGCGGCGATCGCACGCTCCGGCCTGGCGAAGGATGTCGATATTCTGGCTGTGCGCCAGGCCGGCGATATGATGGTGCTGAAGATCCGCGACCGCTCGGTTTCGGGCGGGGCGCCGGTCAGCCCGGTCTACTGGCGTGCCATCGCCGATTTCGACGGCCATATCGCGGCGCTGTCGGTGCTGCCGCAGCGCGGCGCGGCGATGAGCGATTCCGCGCAGATCGCGTTGCTCGGTCGGTTCGAGGACACAATCCGCGCTGCGGACGCGGCGGGCGGCTTGCACAACTGAGCCAAACTTCGGATAGTGCCGACAGGTTCGGACCGCCTCCGGCCACGGGATGGCGGTCTGTCGGGTATCTGTCTCGGGCGATTGGGATTTCGGCACATATGTCGGGCAATAACGGCACCTTTCTCGACCGTCTGCTGCAACGGCGGACGCTGGCGCGCTGGAATCGTGCGGCGCGGCTGGCGCCGCAGCTGGATGCGGGCGAGTTGCAGCGGATGCGCACCGATGCGCGGCTGCTGCGGCGCGACATCGACAGGGTCCTGCACGAGGCCGATGGACGCCTTGCCATGCCATTCGAGGGCGGTGACGGGATCAGGCGCCCGCTCGGCTGCGATTGGGCGTGGCGGCCGGAACTGTGGTCCGGGCCGGTCAACCCGGCGGGCTTCGTCGCCACCGGCACGCGCCAAAGCCTCGGCTCCGAGCTGACCTTGTTTCATGACGACCCCGGCGCCGGGCTCGCCTTGCGTCAGTTCGGCGATGTGCGTCCCGACAAGGCCGCGCCCTGCGCGGTCGCGCTCGATGTCTATGATTTCGGCGGAACGCTGTTGTCTCTGGTGCTGGCATTGCCCGAAAGTCTGCTCGACGGGCTGCGGCGCAACCACCTGATCCGGCTGGCGATGACCGCCGATGTGGAACGCCCGCTGAAGGTGTTTTGCCGGCTCAACATCCGGCACGGCCCGAACACCGCGCAGATGATCCGCGAGATGCCGTTGAATTCGGGGGCGAGCTTCGTCGATTTCGATCTCGGCAGCGCGCGGCTGAACGAGAAGCGGCTCGAATCGGCCTGGGTCGATCTGATCTTCGAAAATGCCCGGATGAACCGGGTCGTGCTGCGCGACCTGTCTCTTGCCCGCCACCCCCGGGCGGAAATCTGACCGGCGGGAGCAGGGAGAACCGAATGCTGGAAGTGTCGCGGCTGCGGGCCGGAAAATGGGAAGGGATCTGGGCCGGGCCGGCAGAGCCGCGCTTCGAGGTCCTGCATCAGGGCAAGCCCCTCGCCGGGCTGGAGATTGCCGCGCATGGCGAGGGAAAGTGGCTGGTCTCGGTGCCGGTGCCGGCGGGGCTGATCTCGGACGGGGTGCAAAGTTTCGTTCTGCGCGCGAACGGCGAGCGGGTGGGGGATTTTGCCATCGTCTCGGGTGCGCCGCTGGAGGCGGATCTTCGCGCCGAGATCGCACTGTTGCGCGACGAGCTGGAGCTGCTGAAATCCGCGTTCCGGCGTCACTGCACCGAAAGCTGACGGACCTGCCGGCGGCCCGGTCTCAGTCCGGCAGCAGGACCGCCTCGACCCGGCGGTTGCTTTCGCGCCCGGCTTCGGTCGCGTTGCTCGCCCGCGGCGCCAGCCAGCCCGCACCGCGCGCACTGAGCCGCGGCGCCGGCACCCGGTAGCGGCTGACCAGCAGCCCCATGACCGTCTGGGCGCGCTGCTCGGACAGTGCCACGTTGGCCTCGAGGGCACCGGTCGCGTCGGTGTGGCCGACGAGGACGATCCGCGCCTCGGGGTGCGTGCTCAGATACTCCGCCAGCGCCTGCAACGAAGCGGCATCGCCCGCCAGCAACGTGGCATCGCCGCTTTCGAAGGCCAGATCGTCGAGGGCGACGTGGCCCTCGGTTTCGAGGGTCTGGGCGAGGTCGGGGTTGGCCGCCGGGGGGGTGTCGCTTGCCCCGGGCTTCGGCGCCGGGCGGGGCGGGGCGTCGGGATTGCCGATTTCCGGGCCGCCGACGCTCAGTGTCGTGAGGTGCACGAAGCCGGTCTGGGACGAGCGCGAGACCGTCAGCGCCAGCCACTCGCCCCCGTGCCGCGCCACCAGATAGCGGAAATCGCCGAGATCGACGTGCATTTCCGGTTCCGGCAGCAGATCGAGCGCATAGCGGAAATCGAACCCGCCGCAGGCATCGGTGGCACAGCTGTAGAGGATGTCATATCCCGCGGCCGAGATCTGGTCGCGCAGCGGGTTCAGAAGATCAAGGGTCGCGGTGGCATCGCCCGGCAGCTGCCAGGCGGTGTCGTGCCGCGTGCCGGCAAGCAGGACGGACTTGCCCCCCTCGCTGTTCCATGCCCCGGTCAGCATCCGGTAATCCGTCGCCGCGGTGTCGCGGCTGTCGGTCTGTTGCGCGCCCTGAGGCAGGCTCAGCGCCAGCGGATCGGCCAGCGCCGGTGCCGTGGCGGCGATCAGTGCGCCGAGCGCACAGCACAGGGCCTTCATGCGAGGCGTCTCCGGTAATGATACTGCGCGGCGGGTCGCATCCCCAGGCCGCGATAAAGTGCATTCGCCGGCCCGTTCGCCTGGGTGACGACGAGGGCGAGGCGCTCTGCCCCTGCCGCGCGCGCCCATCGCACCGTCTCGGCCATGATCGCGCGGCCAAGGCCCTTGCGGCGGAATTCGGGCAGCGTCACCAGTGCGTGCAGCATCGCGGTGCCGTCATGGACCGCGACGAAGGCTGCGCCGGCCGGATGATCCTCGGCCCGGCCGAGAACGGCCGCGCGCGCGCCCTGTGCGCGCGTCATCACCGCGCGCCGGGGGGCACCGATCCCGCCGCGCTCCCACACTTCGGCGGCGATGGCGAGGGGCGGCCAATGCGCGAAGGCACTGACCGGGGGCACATCGTCCGACAGCACGTCGAGGGGCGCTTCGTAGACCGTCACCGGGTCGAACACCTCGAAGCCGCGGGCGCCGAGCGCGGCATCGAGCGCCTCTTCCCCCGGACGGATCATGAATTTCGGCGGCTGGCCGAGGGCGCGGTGCGCCGCGATGGCGGCGTCGATGTCGGCGCTCTCGAAGGGTGCGATCAGGCTGGCCGAGCTGACCCGCGAGCCGCCCCCCAGCCCCTCGCGGACCAGAAATCCGCCGGCCTCGTGCAGGGTCGCGGCGGGCCAGGTGGCGTCGATGACCTGAAAGAGATCCGCGCTCATTTGCCCTCCGGGAAAGCGGCCTTCAGCGCGGCGAAGGCCGCGTCGAGCGCCCCCGCATCGGTCGAGCGCACCACCAGATTGGTGCCATAACGGCCCTCGGTCTCGAACGGATAGGAGCCGAAGCCGACGCCCGGATGCGCCAGGGCGAGCGCGCGCAGCGGCTCGGCGATCTGCGATTCGGGGCGCATCATCTGCAGGCTGCGCGAACGCAGCGGCGCGCCGCCTTTGAGGGTGGGCACGATCGCCTCGGCCATCGCCTTGAACACCGCCGGCACGCCCGCCATGACATGGCAGTTCTGCACGGTGAACCCCGGCGCGACCGAGACCGGGTTGTCGATCAGCGTCGCGCCCGCGGGGATGCGGGCCATGCGCAGCCGCGCCTCGGTCAGCTCCTGGCCGCGGCCGGCGTAATAGGCGGCGAGCAGTGCGCGCGCATCCTCGCGCACCGAGATGGTGCGCCCGAAGGCCTCGGCCACGGCGTCGGCGGTGATGTCGTCATGCGTCGGCCCGATGCCGCCCGAGGTGAACAGGTGATCGTGGCGCGCGGCAAGTTCCGCCACCGCGTCGACGATGGTGCCGTGATCGTCGCCGATCACCCGGATCTGGCGCAGCTCGATCCCGGCTTCGGCCAGCATTCCAGCCAGGACCCAGGCGTTGCCCTCGCGGGTGCGGCCGGTGAGGATCTCGTCACCGATGATCAGGATTGCAGCGGTCGGATTGGACATGTCGGGCCTCCTTTTCGCAGAATCTATAGGCTTCCGCCCCGTCACGGGGAAGCCCGCCACTGGCCAAGCCATGCGTTTGTGACTATCTAGGGCGAAACTAATCAGGAGAAGTCCAGTGGAACAAAGTCATGGTCGGATGACCAAGGACGGCATCCGCATTTACGAATTGTCGGACTTCGCCGGGGAACGGGCCGCTTGCCAGATCACGGCGCAGATCCTCGACGAGGTCGCCCCCCTCGTTCAGCCCGGCGTAACGACGCAGGTGCTTGAGGATTTCATCGCGAAGCGGGTTGTCGAACTCGGCGCGGTCTCGGCGACGATCGGCTACAACGGCTACAAGCACGCGTCCTGCATCTCGGTCAATCACGTGGTGTGCCACGGCATCCCGGGCGACAAGGTGCTGCACGAGGGCGACATCCTCAACATCGACATCACCGTGATCTACGATGGCTGGTATGGCGATTCGAGCCGGATGTATGCCGCCGGCAAGATGGACCGCAAATCGCAGCGTCTGGTCGATGTGACCTATGAATCGCTGATGATCGGCATCGAGCAGGTCAAACCCGGCAACACCTTCGGCGATATCGGCCACGCGATTCAGGAATATGTCGAAAGCAACCACATGAGCGTGGTGCGCGACTTCTGCGGCCATGGCGTGGGGCGGATGTTCCACGGCGCGCCGAACGTGCTGCATTACGGCAAGCCGGGTCATGGCGCGGTGCTGGAGCCGGGCATGATCTTCACCATCGAGCCGATGGTGAACCTCGGCCGGCCCGAGGTGAAGGTTCTCGCCGATGGCTGGACCGCGGTGACGCGGGACCGCTCGCTGACCGCGCAGTATGAACATTCCGTCGGCGTGACCGAGGATGGCTGCGTGATCTTCACCGACTCGCCCAAGGATATGTTCTACAAGACCTGGGCGTGATCGCCCGGCCTTCATGAACCCGATGACAGGCGCCCCCCGCGGGGCGCCTGTCGTCTTTCCGGGGGTCTTATTCGAGGCCGAGCAGCCCCGGCACCTCGGCCATGTCGCGGAAAATCTCGGCGCCCACGGCTTTCAGGCGCGGGTTCTCGCCCGAGGGGGCATAGCCCAGAACCCGCATCCCGGCGGCGATGCCGGCGCTCGCCCCGGTCGCGGTATCCTCGATGACGACGCAGCGCGCGGGATCGGCCCCGATCGAGCGCGCGGCATGAAGATAGAGATCCGGCCTCGGCTTCGGCATCCCGAGATCCTGCCCCGAGAACAGTCGCCCTTCGAGCCGCGCCCACAGCGCCGGGTGCTGGCCGAGCGTCGCGCGCATCTTCTGCATCCGCCCGTTGGAGCCCACCGCATAGCCCACCCCCGCCGCATCGAGACGGTCGAGCAGCGCCTCCACCCCCGGCATCAGCGCGGTGCCGCGGGCGAGGCGGGCGCACATCCGGTCATAGAACCCATCGGCCCAGTCGGCGGGCAGCATGGCGCCATGGGCGCGGGCGTAATCGCCGGTCTCTTCGATGGTATGGCCGATGAACAGCGGCTCAAGCTCCGGGATCGTCATGTGCAGACCGTGCTCGGCGAATTCTTCCTGGATCTGGGCGAAGGTCAGCGGCTCGCTGTCGACGAGGACGCCATCGCAGTCGAACAGCACGGCTTCGGGGGGCTGGGGCATCAGGCGGGGTTCCGGGCAAGGGTGATGATCGTGTCGCCATAGCGGCGCTGGTCGATCTGTTCGAGAGGGGCGGGAACGACGGGGGGGAGGCTTTCCTCCCACACGATCAGCGCGCCGGGCGCGATCCAGCCGTTCGCGAGGCACGACGCCATCGCCTTCTCGCCAAGTCCCATCCCGTAGGGCGGATCGAGGAACACGAGGTCATAGCCCGCGCCGCGGCACGGGCCCATGTCGGTGGCATTGCGGCGCCAGACGTCGGTGACCCCCATCGCGCGCATCAGCTCGATGTTGCGGCGCAGAAGCGCGCGCGCGGCGGTGCCGTCATCGACGAAGGCCGCCCGCGCCGCGCCGCGCGACAGCGCTTCGAGGCCGAGCGCGCCGGTGCCCGCGAACAGGTCGAGAACCCGCGCCCCCGGCAGCGGATTGCCATGCGTGCCGTTGATCAGCAGGTTGAAGATCGCCTCGCGCACCCGGTCGGTGGTGGGGCGCAGATGGGCGGCGCTGTCGCCCTCGCCGACATCGGCGAGTTTCAGGCCGCGGCGCTCGCCGCCGATGATTCTCATTTCAGCAGGGCCTTCAGATCGGTCGCGGTGGCGATGGTTTCGGGGGTGACGGGTTTCGCCGCCTCGATCAGCCGCTTGCCGACCATATAGGCACGCGGATCGTTCAGCGTGTCGACGGCGATCAGCTGGCGGTTGCGGAAATACCAGAACGACGGCGTGTCGCCGCCGCGCGAGACCACCTCGTCATAACCGCTGTTCAGCCCGGCGATCTGCAGCTTGGTGTCGAACTGATCCGACCAGAACCACGGCTTCGGGGTATAGACCTTCTCGGCGCCGAGCATGTTCTGCGCGACGGTTTCCGCCATGTCGATGGCATTGCCGACGCTTTCGAGGCGCAGCCGCCGCCCCTGCCACGGGAAAGAGGCGCAATCGCCCGCCGCCCAGATCGCCGGGTCCGAGGTCCGGCCATGGGCATCGGTGGCGATGCCGTCCTCGACGGCAAGGCCGGCGGCGCGGGCGAGGTCGGTGTCCGGCGTCACGCCGATGCCGACGATGGCGAAATCGGCCGGGATATGGCGCCCGTCCGTCAGCTCGGCGCCGGTGACATCGGTCTCGCCGGTCAGCCGGGCGAGGCCGGTGCCCTCGATCAGGGTGACGCCGTGCCGGCACTGCAACGCGCGGATCGCGTCCGCCGTCTCGGCGCAGGCGACGCGGCCGAGGATGCGCGCAGCCGCCTCGACCAGGGTGACGGTGAGGCCGAGCTTGCGTGCGACCGCCGCCGCTTCGAGGCCGATGTAGCCGCCGCCGATCACGACGAGGCGGGCGCCCGGACGGAACTCGGCGCGCATGGCATCGACATCGGCGAGCGAGCGGACCTGATACACATGTCCGAGCGCGCCGCCGACCGGGGCCGGCAGGTGGCGCGGGCTCGCCCCGGTGCAGAGCGCGAGCTGGGTATAGCCGATGACCTCGCCCGTGTCGGTCGTGACGGTACGGGCGGCGCGGTCGATCGCCGCGACGCGGGTGCCGGTGCGGAGCGTGATCGCGTTCGCTTCCCACCACTCGGGAGAGCGCAGGGCCAGCCGTTCGAGGGGCATCTCGCCCAGAAGATAGGCTTTCGACAGCGGTGGGCGCTGATAGGGGGGCACGGGTTCGGCACCGATCACGGTGATTTCACCGACATATCCGGCGCTGCGCAGTTTTGCCGTCAGCGCTGCCGCCGCCTGTCCCGCGCCGACGATCACGATCCCGGTCATGATTTATCCTCTGGTCCGTTGCCCGGCGGACCCTATATCCTCAGGGCAATCCTGTGCAACGGAGAGGGATGAAATGAGCATTTCTGTGGGTGACGTTCTGCCGGGGGCAACGCTGCTGCGTGTCGGCGATCACGGGCCGGAGGCGGTGAGCCTCGGCGAGAAGATGAAGGGCCGCAAGGTGGTGATCTTTGCCGTGCCGGGCGCGTTCACCGGCGTGTGCACCACCGCCCATGTGCCGAGCTTCATCCGCACCTTCGGCAAGTTCAAGGCGAAGGGCGTCGACGAGATCATCTGCATCGCGGTCAACGACCCCTTCGTGATGAAGGCCTGGGGCGACGAGACCGGGGCGACGGCGGCGGGTATCACCATGCTGGCGGATCCGGAAAGCGCCTTCACCTCGGCGATCGGGATGGAGTTCTCGGCCCCGGGTGCGGGGCTGATCAACCGCTCGTCGCGTTACGCGATGCTGGTCGAGGATGGCGTGGTGAAGATCCTGAACAAGGAGCTGAGCCCGGGGGCCTGTGAAATCTCGGCGGGCGAGGGACTGTTGGCCGAGATGTGATCCGGCGGCCGGGCGATACGCCCGGCTGTGTCGTGCGGCGTGATGTGAGACGGGGGCCGGCGACGGCCCCCGTTTCGTTTTGTGCTCTGCCCCGCAGAAGGCAGAAGAGAGGGGGCGCTGCCCCGCAGAAGGCAGAAGAGAGGGGGCTCTGCCCCGCAGAAGGCAGAAGAGAGGGGGCTCTGCCCCCTCGGGCCTTTGGCCCTCACCCCCGGGATATTTGCGGCGAATCGAAAGGGGGGAGGGGGCTTTGGCCGGGTGGGGCGCGGTCAGGCGGCGGGGGGATCGCCGCGGTGGAACGGGCCGAGTGCGGTGAGGTCCGCGATCTCTTCCGCGACCGAGGCGCGTTCGAGGCGCAGGAACTCCGCCACCGCGCGGCGAAAGCCGGTGTTCGGGATCCAGTGGAGCGAATGGGTCAGAACCGGCAGGTAGCCGCGGGCGAGCTTGTGTTCGCCCTGCGCGCCGGCCTCGACGCGGGGCAGGCGGTGCGCGATCGCCCAGTCGATGGCGCGGTGATAGCACAGTTCGAAATGCAGGAAGGCGTGATCCTCGGTGCAGCCCCAGTAGCGGCCGTAAAGCGCATCGCGCCCGATCAGGTTGAGCGCACCGGCGACGGGTTCGCCGTCGCGCGCGGCCAGCACCAGAAGCACCTCGTCACGCATCGCGTGGAGCGCGTCGAAGAACGCGCGGCTGAGGTAGGGGCGGCCCCATTTGCGGCTGCCGGTGTCCTGATAGAAATCCCACATCGCGTCCCAGTGTTCGGGGCGGATCCGGTCGCCGGTCAGGCTGTGGATCGTGCCGCCGAATTCCTGCGCGCGGGCGCGTTCCTTGCGCAAAGCCTTGCGCTTGCGCGCGGCGAGATCGGCGAGGAAATCGTCGTAGCTGCCGTAACCGCGATTGTGCCAGTGGAATTGCTCGCCGGTGCGGGAGAGCCAGCCGGGGGGCGGATCCGCGGCCTCGGTTTCGGTGCAGAAGGTGACATGAGCCGAGGACAGGCCTTCGCGCTCGGTCAGCGTCTCGATCGCCCGGATCAGCGCGGCGCGGCCTGTGGCCTCGTGCCCCGGTCGGGTCAGGAGGCGCCGCCCGGTGACCGGCGAGAATGGCACGGCGCATTGCAGCTTCGGATAATAGCTGCCGCCGGCGTGTTCGTAAGCCGCGGCCCAGGAGTGGTCAAAGACGTATTCGCCCTGCGAATGGCTTTTCAGATACAGCGGTGCGACGGCGATCACCCGGCCGTTTTCGCGCGCGACGAGCGGGCAGGGCGTCCATCCGCTGTCGCCGCCGACCGAGCCGGAGGTTTCAAGTGCGCTCAGAAAACGATGCGTGGTGAACGGGTCGAGCGGGCGGCCGCCGTCTGCCGCCTCGGGGCAGGCGCAGGCGTCCCAGTCGGCGGCCGGGATCGCGGTCACGCCGGGATGGACCGAAACCTCGATCTCTGCTGTCATCTGCGCCTCCTGCCGGGGGCTGTGCCCATGCCCGGCCCCATGATGGGGCGCGGCGCGTGAGGGTCAAGACGGGCAGGGCCGATCAGGCGCTCACGACCGGGCGATAGCCTTCGAAGGTGATGTTGTCGGCCACCGCGCGGGCGCCGGCCTCTTCCTCGGGGGAACGGATCGTCCAGCACAGGATCGCGGCGCCTGCGGCCTTCAAGGCGGCGATGCGCGGCGAACCGAGGTCTATCGCCTCATGCGAGACGAAGCTGCAGCCGAGGGGCTCGTAATCGGGGATGTCGCGCAGGCGCTCGCGCGTCTTCGCGGGGATCAGCGGCCAGTCGGCAGCCGTGTAGGCCGAGGTGGTCAGCCCCACCGCCACATCCGGCGCGCCGGGACGGAAGGCCGCGATCGCCGCCGGGCTGAACGACATCACCGCCAGAGGACCCCGGTAGCGCGACAGGATTTCGGCCGAGCGCCGTTCGAGAAGGCCGTCAGAGGGGGCCATCGCGCCTTCCTGATCCTTCAGCTCGATCAGCAGGGGCACCTTGCCCGCGACGGTTTCGAGCAGCTGATCGAGGGTCGGAATACCCTCGTCCGTGCCCAGAAGCGACAGCGCCGACAGCTCGGCCGCGCTGTGCGCCCGCACCCGTCCGCCCGCGCCGGTCATCCGGCGCAGGTCGTAATCGTGAAACACCATCGGCACGCCATCGGCCGAGGGTTGCAGGTCGACCTCGATCGCATAGCCCGCCGCAACCGCCGCGCGCACCGCCGCGAGGCTGTTCTCGGGACGGCCGAGCGCCGCGTCATGCAGCGCCCGGTGTGCCACCGGCAGATGCCGGAAGGCCGGATCGAGGCCCGCCATCATGCGACCTCGAAGATCGCTTCGATCTCGACCGCGACGCCGAGCGGCAGCGACCCCGCGCTGACCGCGCTGCGGGCGTGGCGGCCGGCATCGCCGAACACCTCGACCATCAGGTCGGAGCAGCCGTTCACCACCTTCGGCTGATCGGTGTAGCCGGGGACCGAATTGACGAAGCCGACGAGCTTGACCACCCGCGCCACCCGGTCGAGATCGCCGAGCGCGGCCTGCGCCTGAGCGAGCAGCGACAGACCGCAGCGGCGCGCCGCACGTGCACCCTCGGCGGTGTCGAGCTCGGCACCGAGCTTGCCGGTGATCAGCCCGGCCTCGTCTTGCGAGATCTGCCCGGAGACGTAAAGCATCCCGCCGCTGAGCACGTAGGGAACGTAATTCGCCGCCGGGGCCGGGGCCGCCGGAAGTGCGATGCCAAGCTCTTCGAGGCGGGCTGCGATCTTCGATGCCATGTCTGTCTCTCCTGTCGTCGGGTCAGTGATCCGGCCTTACCAGCCGATGTAATTGCGAAAGTCGGTAATCAGCGAATGCCAGATTTCCAGCGAGCTGTCGAAGTTCTTCGGCCCCACCCCGTCGCCATCGAGGTTGATATCGTATTCGAGATAGGGGTCGCCGTGATCGTCGGTGTAAAGCTTGCCATAGCGCCGGTCGCGGTTCCAGTTGTTCAGCTGCTCCGCGCTCAGCCCGTTCGGCAGATCGAATCCGGCCGAGAACTGCACCGAATCGCAGGGCGCGTTCTTGCCGCAGCCGTAGAAATAGACGTCGAAGCTGATCCCCTCGATGCGGCTTGTCAGCATTACATCGCCGGCCGGATCGGTGCCGCGCTTGGTCTTCAGCCCGTAGGTCTCCAACAGGTTCTGGATCACATCGACATCGCCGGTGACCTGCGCGGGCAGGCTGGTGGCGGTGATCGAGAGGCAACAGGCGGCGACGGACAACAGGCGGAACATGGCGCTCACGATCATGATTTGCCGCCCCTTATAAGCCTGCCCGAAAGCAAAGGCGAGATCACGCGACAAGCTGTTCGGCACGTTTCAGATCGACCGAAACCAGCTGGCTGACGCCCTGTTCCTGCATCGTCACGCCGAACAGCCGGTCCATCCGTGCCATGGTCACGGCGTGGTGGGTGATCACCAGGAAACGCGTGTCGGTGCGCCGGGTCATCTCGTCGAGCAGATCGCAAAACCGCGTCACATTGGCATCGTCGAGCGGCGCATCCACCTCGTCGAGCACGCAGATCGGCGCGGGCGTCGCGAGGAACACCGCGAAGATCAGCGCCATGGCGGTCAGCGTCTGTTCGCCCCCCGACAGCAGCGACAGCGTGGACAGTTTCTTGCCGGGCGGCTGACACATGATTTCGAGCCCGGCCTCCAGCGGATCGTCCGATTCGATCAGCTGCAGATTGGCCATGCCGCCGCCGAACAGATGGGTGAACAGCATCCGGAAGCTCTCGTTCACCTGCTCATAGGCGGCGAGCAGACGTTCGCGCCCCTCGCGGTTCAGGCTGGAGATGCCGGCGCGCAGCTTGCGGATGGCTTCCTCCAGATCGGCCTTTTCCTGCACCAGCGCGTCATATTCGGTCTGGATCTCGCGGGCGTCCTCCTCGGCGCGCAGGTTGACCGCGCCAAGCGAATCGCGCGCCCGTTTCAGGCGGGCGACGTCGTCTTCCAAGGCCCCCGTCGCCGGGATCCGGTCGGGATCGACGCCGAGGGTGTCGAGAAGGGCTTCGGGCGTGGTTTCCAGCGCCTCCTCGATGCGCTGCGCGGTCTGGGCGACGCCTTCACGCGCGGCCTCCAGACGCGCCTCGGCGCGGGCGCGCAGCTCGCGCGCCTCGCCGGCGAGGCGTTCGGCTTCGCGCTCGGCGAACTGTGCGTCGCGCAACCCGGTCTCGGCCTCGGCCAGACGGTCAGCGGCGATGCTGCGGCGCTCCTCGGCGGTGTCGATGGCTTCGGACAGTTCCTCGTATTGCGCGCGCAGCTCCTCGGGGAGAACGCGGGCCTCTTCCAGCTCCTCGGCGGTCTGCTCGCGGCGCTCGGCCAGCTCGGCGCTGCGCTTCTCCGCGGTCTCCAGCCGGTGGCGCCAGCCGGACAGCTCCTTGGTCACTTCCTGCCGGCGCTTGGTGCGCGCATCGCCTTCGCGGCGGATCTCGTCATGGGCGGCGCGGCGGCTCATCATGGTCATCCGCGCGGCCTCGACGGCGATGCGCAGCCCGTCGACCTCGCCGCGCGCGGCCTCGAGATCGGGCAGCGCGGCAAGCTGCGATTGCGCTTCGGCCAGCGCGAGACGCGCGGTGCCGATATCCTCGGCATGGCGCTTGCTGGCGAGCCGCGCAGTTTCCAGCCGCCCGGCCGAGATCGAGCGTTCCGCCTCGGCCCGCGACAGGGCGCGACCGGAGTCCGCCAGACGCTGATCGGCGGTGCGGCGCGCCTCGCGCGCGCGGGTGTCGGCATTTGCGGCGTCGGCGAGCGCGGCCGACAGCGCCTCATGCGCGGTGCGGGCGGCCTCGGCGCGGGCCTCGGCCGCGTCCAGATCGTGGCGCAGCTCCGCCAGACGGTTGAGCTGCCGCAGCCGCAGCGCCGCGGCCGAGGGCGCATCCTCCGCCCCCGCGCGGTAGCCGTCCCACCGCCACAGATCGCCCTCGACCGTCACCAGCCGCTGACCGGGGGCAAGCGCGGGTTGCAGCCGCAGCCCCTCGGCGCGGTCGGCGACCAGACCGATCTGGCCGATCCGGCGCGCCAGAACCGGCGGCACGCCGACATGGGCGGACAGCGGCCGTGCCCCGGCGGGCAGCGGCTGCGGGGTCTCGTAATCGGGCAGCACGCCCCAGCCGGTCGGTTCCTCGCTGACCTCGGGGGCGCGCAGATCGTCGGCAAGCGCGGCACCGAGCGCCGCCTCGAACCCCGGTTCCACCGTCACCCGGTCAAGCAGCTGCTGCCCCGAGGCCGATTCGCGCTCCACCAGACGGGCGAGGGCGGTGACCTCGGCGCGCAGGGCGCCGGCCTCGCCCTCGGCCTCGGCGCGGGCGGCGCGGGCGGCGGTTTCCTCGCCCTGCACCCCGGCGCGGGCCTCTTCCGCGGCTTCGAGGGCTTCCTCGGCCGCCTCGGCCATGGCCTGCGCCTCTTCCTGACGCTGCTGGGCTTCCCCGAAGGCCTCGGCCGCGGTTTCGAGCGCTTCGGCAGCCGCTTCGGCGGCCTCAGTGGCGCGATCCGCCTCGGCCTGCGCGCGTTCGGCACCCGCCCGGCTGTCATCGACCAGCCGCGTCAGCGAGCCGTGCCGCGCCGCGAGCCTTGCGACATCCTCGGTCTTCGCGTCGAGCTCCGCTTCGCGCTCGCGCAGCACCGTGGCCGCTTCCGAGGCCATCTCCGCCGCCTCGTCGAGGCGCGCGTCATGCCCCTCCATCGCCTTCGAGAGCTGCTCCATCTCCCAGTCGAGGCGTTCGATCGTCTCGCCGGCATCGCGGTTCAGCCCGGCCTCGCGCTCCATGTCGCGGTCAAGCTGCTGCACCCGGTTCTTCAGCGTCTCGATGCGCTGCGCGGCCTGCGCCTCCTGATCCTTCAGCGTGTCGCGCTGGATGGTCAGCCGTTGCAGGATGGCGCCGGCGATGGCCTCTTCCTCGCGCAGGGGGGGCAGGGCGGCATCGCGGGCGGTGCGCGCCTCGCTCGCGGCGCGCGAGGTCGCCTCGGCCCGGGCGAGCGCGATCAGCGCGGTGCGCAACGCATCCTCCGCCTCGGCGCGCGCCATATCCGCCTCGCGCCAGCGCCGATACAGCAGCATCCCTTCGGCACGCGTCAGCTCCGCCCCGATCTCGCGATAGCGCGCCGCCTGCCGGGCCTGGCGTGCCAGCTGACCGAGCTGCGCGCCCATCTGCTCGATCACGTCATCGACGCGCAGCAGGTTCTGTTCGGCCCCCGAGAGTTTCAGCTCCGCCTCGTGGCGGCGCTGATACAGCCCCGAGATCCCCGCCGCCTCTTCGAGAATCCGCCGTCGCGCCCGCGGCTTGGCGTTGATCAGCTCGTTGATCTGGCCCTGTCGCACCAGCGCGGGCGAGGTCGCCCCCGTCGAGGCATCGGCGAACAGCATCTGCACGTCGCGCGCGCGCACGTCCTTGCTGTTGACCTTGTAGGCCGAGCCCGCGTCGCGGGTGATGCGGCGCACCACCTCCAGCGCATCGGCATCGTTGAACCCCGCCGGCGCCAGACGTTCGGTATTGTCGATCAGCAGCGAGACCTCGGCGAAATGGCGCGAGGGCCGGGTCGCGGCCCCGGCGAAGATCACGTCCTCCATGCCGCCGCCGCGCATCGCCGAGGCGCGGGTCTCTCCCATCACCCATCTGAGCGCTTCGAGCAGGTTCGACTTGCCGCAACCGTTCGGCCCGACAACGCCGGTCAGCCCGTCCCGGATCACCAGATCCGTCGGGTCGACAAAGCTCTTGAAGCCGTTCAGCCGCAGCCGGGTGAAGCGCAAGCGCGACCCCCTTTCCGATTCCGTCGCGTTTGCGTGAGTTTCGGGGCAGGGACGCCCCAAGTCAACGCCGCTTCCCCTTCATCTGGAGGTATGCCCAGTCTTATCCCCAAGATATAAGGGGCTGTTCCCGCCTTCCGCTTTGGCGTATGGACTGCCCCCGCGGGAGGAACACAGTCAGGAGAGGCATGATGCTCGTTCCCGCCTTTGCCATCATATTGTTGTTTCAGCTCGTCGGCGAGGTGATCTCGCGCGCGCTCTCGCTCCCGTTGCCGGGGCCGGTTCTGGGCATGGTGTTCATGGTCATAGCGCTCAGCATGTTCCCGAAGCTCGGCGATATGGTGACGCCCATCGCGCAGGGGATCTTGCGCTATCTCGCGCTGATGTTCGTGCCGGTCGGCGTCGGCATCGTCGCCAATATCCCGACGCTCGAGGCGCATTGGCTGGCGATCTCGGCCTCGGTGGTCGTCTCGACCCTCTTCGCCATCGTGGTGGGGGCGCTGACCTTCGTCTTCGTCGCCCGCCTGACCGGGAGCAAAGCCGATGACTGATGCCTTCAAGATCTGGTCCTACCTGTCCAGCCAGCCGCTGTTGTGGCTGTGCGCCACGCTCTTCGCCTATTGGATCGGCGATGCGCTGTTCGTGAAATCCGGGCGCAACCCGCTGGTCAACGCGGTGCTGATCGCCATCGTGCTGCTGTCGCTGATGCTTTGGGCAACCGGCACGAGCTACGAGAAATACTTCGACGGCGCGCAATTCGTGCATTTCATGCTCGGGCCGGTGACGGTGTGCCTGGCGATCCCGCTGCAGGCGAACCTGATGGCGATCCGGCGCGCGTTGCTGCCGATCGCGGCGGCGCTGATCGCGGGCTCCTGCGCGGCGGTGGGCTCGGCGCTCGGCATCGCCTGGCTGCTCGGGGCAGATCACACGCTCCTCGCCACGCTGTCGCCGAAATCCGCGACCGCCCCGGTCGCCATCGGCATCTCGCAAGGACTCGGTGGCGAACCGACGCTGACCGCGGTGATGGTCATCATCACCGGCATCGTCGGGGCGATCTGCGTGACGCCGCTGCTCAATCTGATCGGGGTGCGCGACTGGCGTGCGCGCGGCTTCTCGGTCGGCGTCGCGGCGCATGGTTTCGGCACCGCCCGCGCCTTCCAGGTAAACGAGACCGCGGGCGTCTTCGCCTCGATCGGCATGGGGCTGAACGCGGTGCTGACCGCCTTCCTCGCGCCGCTGTTCCTCAGGCTGTTCCAGTGAAACGAAAAGACAGGGGGCGATGAACCCGCCCTTCGGTCTTTCGGCTTTCCGTAAATATCCCGGGGTGAGGCCGCAGGCCGAGGGGCAGAGCCCCTCTCGCCGGCCCCGCCCTGCGCAAGGCCTGCCCGTTTCGCGAAGCCTGTCGCCTCAGCGCGCCGGCTTGAACGGCGCCATCCCGGCGCGGGCGAGCTCATCGGCGCGCTCGTTCTCGGGATGGCCGGCATGGCCCTTGATCCATTTCCAGGTCACGCTGTGGCGCGCCTGCGCCGCGTCCAGCCGCTGCCACAGATCGACGTTCTTCACCGGCTTGCGGTCGGCGGTCTTCCATCCGTTGCGCTTCCAGCCGTGGATCCAGCCGCCGACGCCGTTCTTCACATAGGCCGAGTCGGTGGTGATGGTGATCTCGGTCGGCCGGGTCAGCGCCTCGAGCGCGCTGATCGCCGCCATCAGCTCCATCCGGTTGTTGGTGGTGTCGGCCTCGCCGCCGTTCAGCTCGCGCTCCTTCAGCACCGTCTCGCCGTCGAGCGCGCGCATCAGCACCCCCCAGCCCCCGGGGCCGGGGTTGCCAGAGCACGCCCCGTCCGTCCATGCGTGAAATTCAGTCATTCAGTCCAACATATCCCGGCAGATCCGCGATCCGCGCCAGCCAGCGCCCGATGGCGGGGAAGCGCTCCATCCCGAACCCGCCCTTGCTTCCGGCGGTATGGGTATAGGCGTAAAGGCAGATGTCGGCGAGGCTGACCGCATCGCCCACCAGCCAGTCTCGGCCGCTCAGCCGCCGCTCCATCACCGCGAGGTTGCGGTGCCCGGCATCGAGCAGCGCCGCCAGACGTTCCGGCGTCGCATCGGCCTTGCGGTGGTCGTAGGTCAGAAGCGCCGCGCGCACCGCGATGGTGCCCTCGTGCTGGTTCTGCTCCCAGAACATCCAGGCCAGCATCTCGGCCCGCGTCAGCGCGTCTTCCGGCACGAAGCGCGTGCCCTCGCCGAGCCAGCACAGGATCGCGTTCGATTCCGGCAGCAGGTGCCCGTCGTCGAGCTCCAGCACCGGCGCCTTGCCGAAGGGCAGATGCCCGTCGCGATGCGCTGCCTCCAGCGCGGGCGAGCCGTATTCCACATCCTCGCGGGTATAGGCGCGCCCGCTCAGCGCCAGCAGCAGCCGCACCTTGTAGCTGTTGCCCGAGGAAGGCATCGAATAAAGTTTCATCGTCGTCTCCGTGGCTTGCCGGGCAACCGGCGGCGTCATTGGGCGGCGGGGTCGCGCAGGATGCGCGGCACCTTGAACTCGATGTCCTCGCGCGCGGTCTCGACCATCTCGACGGTCACGTCGCGCCGTTCGCGGAAGGCGTCGATCACCTCGTTGACCAGCACTTCGGGGGCAGAGGCGCCGGCGGTCACGCCGATCGCCTTCGCGCCTTCGAGCGCGCGCCAGTCGATCTCCGAAGCGCGCCCCACAAGCTGGCTGTAGGCGCAGCCATTCGCCCGGCCGACCTCGACCAGACGGCGCGAGTTCGAGCTGTTCGGCGCCCCGATCACCAGAAGCGCGTCGATCTTGCCGGCGATCGCCTTCACCGCGGACTGGCGGTTGGTGGTGGCGTAGCAGATGTCTTCCTTGCCCGGCCCGATGATCGCCGGGAAGCGCGCGCGCAGCGCGCTCACGATATCCGCGGTGTCATCGACCGACAGCGTGGTCTGGGTGATGAAGGCGAGCTTCGCCGGATCGCGCGGCGCGATCTTCGCCACGTCCTCGACGGTCTCGACGAGCAGCACCTCGCCCTCGGGCAGCTGGCCCATGGTGCCGAGCGTCTCGGGATGGCCGGCATGGCCGATCATCACCATCTGCAGGCCGTTTTCGTAATGTCGCGCGGCCTCGTTGTGGACCTTGGTCACCAGCGGGCAGGTGGCGTCGATCTGGATCAGATCGCGGCGCGCGGCCTCGGCCGGGACGGATTTCGGCACGCCATGCGCCGAGAAGATCACCGGGCGGTCGTCGGGGCATTCGTCCAGCTCCTCGACGAAGACCGCGCCCTTCGAGCGCAGGCTGTCCACGACGAACTTGTTGTGCACGATCTCGTGGCGCACATAGACCGGCGCGCCCCATTTCTCGAGCGCCATCTCCACGATCTTGATCGCGCGGTCGACGCCTGCGCAGAACCCGCGCGGCGCGGCGAGGTAAAGGGTCAGGGCAGGTTTCATCGGGCTCTCCTTGGCTGTCCTTCACCTAATGCGCGCGCGGCCGCGCGTCCAGAGTGCGGCGCCGCTCGGGGCTTGCACCCGGCAGGGGAAAGCGCAATCTGCCGGCCGAAGACCTGTTGCCCGAGACCCTGCCGAAGGATGCGCCGATGATCCGCGATGCCACCCCCGCCGATGCCGCGGCGATTGCCGAAATCTACAACGAGGCGGTGCTGAACTCGACCGCGATCTGGAACGATGTGGTGGTCGATGCCGATAACCGCGTTCGGTGGATCGCCGCGCATCACGATGCAGGCGTGCCGGTTCTGGTGCTGGAGGAGCAGGGCGAGGTGACCGGCTACGCGACCTATGGCGCGTTCCGCTCCTTCGACGGTTACCGCGAGACGGTGGAGCATTCGCTGTATATTCGCGCCGACAAGCGCGGCGGCGGGCGCGGCCGGATGCTGATGGAGGCGCTGATCGCCTTCGCGCGCGAGGATGGCCGGCACATCATGGTCGCGGCGATCGAGGCGGAGAACGCGGCCTCGATCCATCTGCACGAGCGGCTGGGGTTCGTGCCGGTCGGCCGGATGCCGGAGGTCGGGCAGAAGTTCGGCCGCTGGCTCGATCTGGCGCTGTTGCAGCTGAAGCTCGACGACCGCACCGCGCCCTGAGGTCAGGTTCTGCGCTCGATCGCGGCGAGGAGCCTTGCCCGGGCCTCGGGCAGGGCGTGGTGGTGTTCGGCCGCGAAGAGCGCGAGGAAATGCCCGGTCAGGCGCAGGCCCTGGGCGATCTCGGCCCAGGTGGCGCTGCCTTGCCCGAGAAGGGCTTGCGGCAATGGCAACAGCCGCGGTGCCCAGTCTCCGGCGCCCTCACGGCTGACCGCGCGGCCGGTGCGCGGCGAGACATAGGCGAGATCGTCACGGCTGCCGGTGACCGCGCAGCGGCTGAGGTCGAGCCCGTAGCCGAGCGTGTCGAGAAGCCCGGCCTCCCAGCGAAGATAATCGAGCGGCCAGCCCTCGATGGCGCGGCCGATGACGTCGAACAGAGGCTCCGTCGCGGCGTAAAGGTCGGGTTGCGGCTCGCGTTCGGGCAGCGAGGAGGACAGCATCGCGCAGACCGCGCTGAGCCCCGAGAGCGCCAGACGGTCTTCCATGGCGCCGGCGCGCGAGGCGAGCGGTTCGACCTTCAGCGTGCCGATCTGATCGTCGAGCCGGGCGTGCCAGGCAAGCGCGACATGGCTGCCCGGTTGCAGCATCGCCGCCATCTTGCGCGAGGCACCGCCGCGCACCACGCCGAGGTGACGGCCGTGCCGGGCGGTGAAGGCCTCGACGATCATCGAGGTTTCGCCATGCGGGCGGGCGGAGAGGATCGTGCCTTGGTCTTGCCAGTCCATCGGACCCTTTGCCCCCGAACGCTGCTTTTATGTCGAGCGCCGGGGGCCGTCTGCCCCCGGACCCCCGAGGATATTTGAGGAAAGATGAAAGGGAAAGGCGCCGGGGGAGGCGGGGTGTGCGGGCGCCCGGCGGCGGCTTCGGGTGGGGAGGTTCGGCCGGGGGCGCTTTGTCAAATGATGTGGGGGCGGGGCGTGCCCTTGCCATAAGGCGCATCGGATGGGGCCCGACTATCGCTGCGGGGCGTGTGCGGGGGGCGAGCGGGCCGCCCCCGGCGGTCAGCAGATCCGCGGCAGTTGTTCGCCGACCAGCATGTCGACGATGCGCGCGCCGCCGAAGCCGGTGCGCATCCGCACCTGTCCGGGATGCTCGGGCGTCGCCGTGCCGATGATCGCGGCGCCCTCGCCCTCGGGGCGGGTGCGCATCGCGGCGAGGGCGGCCGCGGCCTCCTCGGGCGGGACGAAGACGACGAGCCGGCCCTCGTTCGCCAGATACAGCGGATCGAGGCCCAGAAGTTCGCACATGCCGGTGACCTCGGCGCGCAGCGGCAGGGCGGTTTCGTCGAGTTCGATACCGCAGCCGGCGGCCTCGGCGATCTCGTTCAGCGCCGAGGCGAGCCCGCCGCGGGTCAGATCGCGCGCGGCGCGGGCATTCGGCGCGGCGGCGAGGATCGCTTCCATCAGATGGCCGAGCGCGGCGCAGTCGCTTTCGAGTTCCGTCGACAGCGCCAGATCGCCGCGCGCCGCCAGAAGCGCCGCGCCGTGATCGCCGAGCACGCCGTTGACCAGCGCGACATCGCCGGGCCGCACGCGTGCCGCCGCCATGTCGCGGCCGGGTGGGATGACGCCGACGCCCGCCGTGGTGACGAAGACCTTGTCGCAGGCGCCGCGCCCGACGACCTTGGTGTCGCCGGTGACGATGCGCACACCCGCGGCCTCTGCCTCGCGCGCCATCGAGGTGACGATGCGGCGCAGAAGTGCGACCTCGGTGCCTTCTTCGATGATGAAGGCGGCCGAGAGCCACAGCGGCCGTGCCCCGCCCACGGCCAGATCGTTCACCGTGCCGCAGACCGCCAGCGTGCCGATGTCGCCGCCGGGAAACTCGACCGGGGTGACGACGAAGCCGTCGGTGGTGAAGGCGAGCCGCGCGCCCGGTTCTGCCAGAGCCTCGGCCTGAAGACGCGCCTGATCCTCCATCCCCGGCGGCTGGAAGACCGAGGTGAACACTTCCTCGATCAGGTCCCGCATCGCCTTGCCGCCACCACCATGGGCGAGCGTCACCTTGTCGTCGCGTAATGCCATCTGTTCCTGTCCTTCCCGGAGCCGGGGGGCCTATTCGGCCGCCGCGCGCGCCCCGCCATATTGCCAATAGGCCGCGCAGGCGCCTTCCGAGGACACCATCAGCGCGCCGAGCGGCGTTTCCGGCGTGCAGCCCTTGCCGAAATGCGGGCATTGCGTCGGTTTCAGATGACCGATCATCACCTGACCGCAGGCGCAGCCCTCGGGGTCGGCGATCTCGGCGCGGATGCCGGCATAGCCGATGCCGAATTTCTCCTCGGCGTCGAAGGCGCGATAGGCGGGGCGGATGCGCAGGCCGGAGCTGTCGATCTCGCCCAGACCGCGCCACTCGAAACTCGGGCGTTTCTCGTAGACATCGGCCATCGCGGCGATGCTGACGGGGTTGCCGTTCTCGGGCACGACGCGGGCATATTGGTTCTCGACCCCGGCGCGCTGCTCGGCGATCTGGGTGAGCAGCATCAGCACCGATTGCAGGATGTCCAAAGGTTCAAACCCGGCGACGACGACCGGCTTGTGATAGTCGCGGGCAATGAAATCATAGGGATGGGTGCCGATCACCATGCTGACATGGCCCGGCCCGATGAACCCCGCGAGGTTCATGAACGGATCGTCGAGGATCGCCTTCAGCGGCTCGGGCACGGTGATGTGGTTGCAGAACACCGAGAAATTCGTCAGCCCCTCGCGTGCCGCCTGCTGGATCGCGAGCGCGGTCGAGGGCGTCGTGGTCTCGAAGCCGATGCCGAAGAACACCACCTCGCGCTCCGGGTTGCGGCGCGCGAGTTCGAGCGCGTCGAGCGGGCTGTAGACCATGCGCACATCGGCGCCCGCCGCCTTCGCCTGCAACAGCGACTGGCTGGCGCCGGGCACGCGCATCGCATCGCCGAAGGTGGTGAAGATCACCTCGGGGCGGGTGGCGAGCTGGATCGCCTCGTCGACGCGGGCGCGCGGCAGGACGCAGACCGGGCAGCCGGGGCCGTGGACGAATTCGATCCCCTCATGCACCAGCTTGTCGAGGCCGTAGCGGAAGATCGAATGGGTGTGGCCGCCGCAGATCTCCATGATCGGGATCGGCGCCTCGCGGCTGGCGCCGAGGGTGTCGGCGACATGGGCGATGCGGGCGAGAAGCGTCTTCGCGGCGGCGGGGTCGCGGAATTCGGTGGCGTATTTCATTGCGCGAGCGCCCGGTCCGCCTCGGCCATCTGGCCAGTGGCCTCGGCGACCTCGCCCAGTTCATGCAGCGCGATCAGCGTCTTCTCGGCCTCCTCCGGGTCGATCCGGCTCATCGCGAAGCCGACATGGATCAGCACCCATTCGCCGATCAGCGCCTCAAGCGGGCCGTCGGCCACGCAGGCCACGTTGACCTCGCGCCGCACGCCCGAGACCTCGGCCATCGCCATCATCCGTTCGGGCGCCGTGATCGCCACGATCTGCCCCGGTATGCCCAGACACATCAGATGTCCTCCTCTTCGTCCTGCCGGCCCGCGGGGGCGGCGATGCCATATCGGTCGAGCTTGGCGCGCAGCCCGACCCGCGACAGCCCGAGTTCCGCCGCCGCGCGGCTCTTGTTCCAGCGGCACCGCGTCAGCGTCTCGCGCAGGATCCGCATCTCGATCAGCTCCACCCTGTCCTTCAGCGTTCCGCCCGAGACCATCACGCTCTCGGCCGAGCGGTCCGCGCCTTCCTCGCCCGGTTCCGCCTGCAGGATGTGGCGCGAGATCAGCTCTGCCCCGAGCACGCGGTCCTGTGCGAAGATCATCATCCGCGTGACCTCGTTCGACAGTTCGCGCAGGTTGCCGGGCCAGTCGTAATTCTCCAGAAACTCCAGTGCCGCCGCGTCGAAGCCGGCGATCGGCTTGCCGTGGCTGGTGGCGATGTCGCTCAGCATCCGTTGCGCCAGCATCGCGACGTCGCCGCGCCGCGCGCGCAGGGGCGGCAGGGCGATTTCGCCGACGGCGAGGGCGTAATACAGATCGGCGCGGAACCGCCCCTCGGCCACCGCCTCGCGCAGCGCGCAGTTCGATCCGGCGATCAGCCGCAGGTTGGAGCCGATCACCTCCTGCCCGCCGACCGGGCTGAACGCGCCCTCGGTCAGCAGTTTCAGCAGTTGCAGTTGCAGCGCCGGGCCGGCCGCCTCGATCCCGCCCAGATAGAGCGTGCCGCGGTCGGCTTTCTGCACCAGACCGATCCGGTTCGCGCCGCCGGGCAGAACGCCGCGTTTGGCACCGAACATCTCGATCAGGGCCAGTTCTTCCGGCAGACCGGCGAGCGCCAGTTCGTAGAACGGCCGTTCCGAGCGCAGCGAGCCGAAGTGCATCGCGCGGGCAAGCTGGCCCTTTCCGGTCCCCGCCTCGCCGCTGAGCAGCACCGGCACGTCGAAACTCGCATATTGCCGGGCAAGTGCCACCACCTGATTCATCGCCGAGGTCGGCGTGCGCAGGATCGTCTCGAACCCCATGCCCTCGCGCAGCGCCTTGCGCCGCTTCTCGACCCGGCTTTCCGCGGTCGAGGTCAGCACCTTCATCTCGAGCGACATCCGCTCGTTCTCGCGCGCGAGCTGGAACAGCCTTGTGGCGTTGCGCGCCGCCATCAGCAGTTCCTCGGGGTGCCAGGGCTTGGGGATGAACTGATGTATGCCGGCGTCGTTGATCGCCGCCATCATCGCCTGCGGGTCGGTGTAGCCGGTGATGACGATGCGCACCGTCTCGGGCCAGCGGTCGCGCACCTCGGTCAGGAACTCGACCCCGGTGCGGCCGGGCATCCGCTGATCGCAGAAGATCGCCTGCACCCATTCCTCTTCGAGGATGTCGAGCGCCGCGCCCGCGCCGGGTGCGCTCAGCACCTCGAACTCGTCCTCGAGCGCCATGCGCATCGAGGCGAGCGAATGCGGCTCGTCATCGACGAGCAGGATCGTGGGGCGCGGTGCCTCGGCCATCAGAGCGCCTTTTGCGCCAGATGCGCGCGCAGCCAGCCGAGCCACAGATCCATCCCCTCGCCGGTGCGGGCGGACAGGCGGATCACCTCGATCTCGGGGTTCACCCGGCGCAGGTTCGCCTCATAGGCGTCGAGATCGGCGTCGCAATGGGGCGCGAGATCGGTCTTGTTCAGGATCGCGAGCTTCGCCGCGGTGAACATGTCGGGATATTTCAGCGGCTTGTCCTCGCCTTCCGTCACCGACAGGATCGCGACCTTGGCGTCCTCGCCCAGATCGAACGAGGCCGGGCAGACCAGATTGCCGACATTCTCGATGAACAGGATCGAGCCCGGCCGCGGGTGCAGCGTATCCATCGCGCGGCCGACCATATCGGCATCGAGATGGCAGCCCTTGCCGGTGTTCACCTGCAACGCACGCGCGCCGGTGGCGCGGATGCGGTCGGCGTCATTCGTGGTCTGCTGGTCGCCCTCGATCACCGCGAGGGGCTGATCGCCGAGCATCTCGATGGTGCGGCACAGCAGCGTCGTCTTGCCCGAACCGGGCGAGGACACCAGATTGACCGCGAGCGCGCCGAGCGCGTTCAGCACCCGCCGGTTCGACACCGCGAGCGCGTCGTTCTTCGCGAGGATGCCGGTCTCGATCTCGATCAGGCGGGTCTGGCTGATCCCCGGAACCGAGACCCCCGCCGCACCGAGGCCGTAATGATGCTGCTCGTCATGGGCGTGGTCGTGCGGATGAGCATGGTCGTGGTCATGGGAATGCGTGTGCTCATGCTCATGCCCGTGCTCATGCCCGTGGCTGTGCGCCAGACCGAGGCGATGGGCCTCCTCATGGCTGATCTCGCGCCCGTCGATGAAGACCGGGGCCTCGCCGCATCCGCAAACCGTGCACATCACTGCACCTCCATGTCCTTGATCCGCATTTCATCGCCGCCCTGCGGCAGCAGCCGGCCGCCGCCGCACAGCGGGCAGGGGTCCAGCCTTTCGGCGATCTCGACGGTCTCGCCGCAGTCATAGCACAGCGCCCGGCCGGGCAGGTCGATGATCTCCAGAACCGCCCCCTCGGCCGCAGAGCCGCGCATCACCACGTCGAAGGCGAATTCGAGCGCCCGTTTCTCCACCCCGGCGAAGAGGCCGATCTCCAGCCGCAGCCGGGCGATATGCGCGAAGCCGTGGGTCCGGGCGGCATCCTCGACGACCGAGCGGATGCCTTCGGCGATCGACATCTCATGCATCGGCGACCTCCCAGGGCACGCAAGGATCGAGAATGTCGACGACCAGCGGCGCCAGACGCGCCTTGGCGGCGGGCAGGGTGGCGAGGCTGCGTTCCAGCACGCCCCCCGGCACCAGAAGATGATCGGTCGGCGTGATCCGGGTCAGATCGGTCAGCCGGCCGTCCTGAAGCGCGACCTCGATCGCATAGGTGCCGCGCGCGGCGGGTGCCGTGGCGCGGCCGGGGGCGGGGGATTCGGCGCCGAACACGTCCTCGATCGCCGCTTGCAGATCGACCGCGCGGCCGAGCGCGCGCCAGAACGGGCCGCGGCCGAAGCGTGCCTCGGCCTCTTGCATCAGGGGGTGATCCGCGACACGGGCGGCGGGGGAATTGTCCTCGGCCCTCACGGTGAACGGGTCCGAAAGCGCGGGCAGGGCGGCTTCGGCCTCGCCCTTCGAGAACGTCTCGGCGATGGCGGAGAGGACCGGGGCCACGCCCTCGTCCCAGCCGAGCCAGCGGCGCAGATCGCCCGGCATCTCGGCATGGCCCCAGATCGCGCGCGACAGCCGGCGCCCGCCCTCGGCCCAGTTCTGGGGCAGCGGCTGCGGCGCAAGCCCCAGAAGCCGGGGCCAGGCGATGAACAGCTTCGCCAGATGATCGCGCAGCACCTCGCGCCGGGTGGCGTTTCCGGGATTGTCGTCGGTCTCGATGCCGAGGGCGAGGCGCGCGGCCTCGCCCTGCGCGGCACCGCAAAGGTTGAACAGCCGGGGCAGCATTTCGGCCACCTCTGCTGCATCGCGACCGCGCAACAGCCGTGCCACCGGCAGATCGGCCGGGCGGAAGATCCGCGGCCCCGCAGGCGTCAGGGCGATGCGCAGCGAGCCGCTCATTCGGCGCCGCCGGTTTCGGGTTCGGCCACCGGCTCGGCGGCGAGGCCCCCGGTCAGCAGCTGGCGCCGGGTCGGGGCCTCGACGGTCTCGATGGCTTCCGCCGCTTCGGCGGGCGCCTCGGCAGGGGCTTCGGCGGCGGCGATCTCTGCCTCGCGGGTGGCGCGGATCTCGGCGGCGCGGTCGGTCTCGGCGATGTTCTCGGGGTTGAACAGCTCTGCCATCACCGCGCGAGCGACGTCGCGCGCCTGCATCTGGTTCTGGAATTCGCCCATCGGCGAGAACAGCGAGCACGCCTTGTAGCCGCCGACCATCTCGCGCACGTTGTGGATGAACTCGTAGCGCCCCGAGGGGAAGTCGATCATCTCCTTCGCGCCGGGCACCAGCGTCGACCAGTCCTCGCCCTCGGCCGGAAGCTCGATCAGGTTCATGAACCAGGGCGAGATCAGCACCCCGAGCGCGCGCCCCTCATGGCTGATGAAGCCCACCGCCTCGACCGAGAGCACCTTGTTCACAAGGGGCACGTCGCGCATGGTGGAGTTCCAGATCTCGCGGAAATCGGCGGTGAGAAGGGCGACGCGCTCCTCGATCCGGCGCGATTCCAGCAGCGCCGGCGCGCCCGGATCCTCGCGCACGATGAACTGTTCCTTCGGCGCGTCGCAGTTCGGGCATTTCCAGTCGTCGGGCAGCGCGGTGAACGGCGTGCCGGGCAGCACCTGCCGGGTGTCGTCGCCATGATCGGGCTCGTAGGGCGTCCAGCAGATCTTGCATTCCATGATCGCCCGGTCCGAGATCCGGTCGTTCGCGCCGAGGTAGCTGCCTTCGAAACCGCTCAACGGATCGCCTCCAGCACTTCGCGGATGCGGGATGCCGAATCCTCCAGATCCTCGGTCGCGGCCAGCGCCACCTCAGGCATCGAGGTCACTTCGAACGTGTCGAGGATCAGCTGATCCATCGAGTTGAAGAACTGCACCCGCCAGACATGAGAAAGCGCCGTCGCGGTGATCCGGCAGTTGCCATAGCCGCGCGACAGCACCGTCACCGCCCCTTCGCCAAGCGTGCGGTCGAGCCAGTCGAGGTCTTCCTCGGTATGCGGCAGCAGGGTCAGGTTGATGACATGGGCCGCGCCGCCCTTGTAGCGGGCGGAATGGTCGGTCAGCTCGGCCAGCAGCGCGGGGGCGTTCACCACCCCGGCCGGGCGTGCCAGATCGGCGCCGAGGCCGGCGCGATAGGGCTCGAACGCGCGGCTGAGCGCGGCCGCGGGCACGGGGCCGACCTCGACCGCGTCGATGCCCGCCCCCGAGATCGCCCAGACCCCGGCGAAGACCGCCTCCTGCACGCGCAGCGCCGGGATGCCGCGGATCTTCATCGCGACCTCGCCCTGACCCAGCGTTTCCGCCATCAGCGCGCGGTTCTGTTGATCGAGCTTCGACAGATCGAAACGCGCCATGCCACCCTTTGCGGCCGCCTCGCAGGCGGTGGCGAGATCGGCGAGCGTCTTCAGCGCCGGGCTGAGCGCCGACGGGTCGTCCACCTCGGGCAGATGCGTCTCGTAGGTGCGCATCCCCGAGGGCAGGTGCATGTAGTCCAGACCCTCTTCCTCGTCGGGCTGGGAACCGGGGCCGAAGCCCACGGGCGGCAGATGGAAATTCGAAGCCATGTCTCAGCCCTTCGTCGTCAGGATATGGGTGGTGCGGGCGATGTAATCGTCCCAGTCGCGGATCTTCTCGATCGCGCCGAGGAATTCCCCGTCGCGCCAGAACAGGAAAGACGGGGTTTTCAGTGCATGGGTGCGCTGGCGCACCTCGGCCTCGATCGCGTCGCCGACGACGGCGCAATCAAACGCGTGCTGGAAGGTCATGCGCAGTTCCGGCAGCACCACGGCCGCATCCGGGGTTTCTAGGTTGCGCGCGGCGTCGCCCGGCACCAGCAGGCAATGCGCGCCGGGGCGCGCAGTGAACTCCGCGAGATCCGAGAGGTTCGACAGCAGCGGATAGTTCATCTCGTGGATCAGCCGGGCGACCAGCGGGTGCATCTGTCCCGAGGGGGCGGCAGGGGCGGGGGCAATGTCGTGCATCGGGGGCCTCAGGCGGTGGTGCGGCCGGCGGCGAGCGCGGCGGCGAGATGGGGGGGGAGCGAGGGTTCGCGGGCTTCGAGATCGGCGAAGGCATCGCCGAGGTCGCCGCCCGTCATCAGCGCGCGCAGCCCGCCGAGGGCGGCCGCGATCTTCTGCGCCTGATCGGCGGAGATCACCTCGCGCGCGGCGCCGAGGAAGGTCAGCACCCAGTCGCCGGGGCGCGCCTCGGGCGTCAGCGACAGGTCGATGAGGGTGGCTTCGCCCTCTATCACCGCCTCGCCGCGGATGCCGTCACAGCCGGTCAGCAGGGCCGGAACGCCGACGCACATCAGCTATCCTCCGGGAAGAACCGCTCGTCGCCACTGCGGCAGGCGAGCGCGGCATCGGGGCGGCCGTCCTCATAGGCGGCGCGGGCGAGCGAGGCATCGACGAGGTCGATGCTTTCGGTCCGGCCGGGGCGGGCCTCGACGCCCCAGCGGGCGAGTTCGGCGACGGCGGCCGACAGCGCCTCGGGGATACGGTCCGACACGATGGGACGCAGGCTGCCGCCGAAATCCTCGATCTCGGCGGGCTGGCAGCCGATCAGCGTCAGCTTGTCCGGGCAGCGGCCCAGAAGTTGCGCGGTCGACAGCACTTCCTGAAAGCCGGTCTGATGCAGGCTCATCTTCTTCGCGCCCATGAAGGCCGGCACATCGCCGTCGCGCAGCACATGCAGCGTGCCGGGTTCAAGGCCGAAGTCGATGGCGTCGAAGATGATGACGGCTTCGGCTTCCTCAAGGAACGGCAGCAGGTAGAGCCCCTGCGTGCCGCCGTCGAGGAGCCGCACGTTTTCAGGCAGGGCGAAACGGTCGGCCATCGCCTCGACGCAGCGCACGCCGAACCCCTCGTCGGCCCAAAGGACATTGCCGATCCCCAGGATCAGAATCCTGCGGGGCAGGTCGTGATGGCTTGCTGGCATGGTCCCCTCCCGGGCGGTGCTGGCAAGAGGCTTTGCGCCCCGGTTCTCAGATGAAAGTAACGCTGTCATCCGGCTTGCGAACCGGGGATCGGTGAAAACTGCGGCAATCTGTCATCACCTTGAACGGCAATGGTTAATTTTCCTTTTACAGGAATTCGTCCGAAAGGTTCATGAAAAGTAAATTTCCAAAAGAAAACCCGGATGGAAACATGTGTTCCATCCGGGGGGATTGTCGCGATGTCGGAATGGCGGCTAAGATCAGGCCTCTTCGTCATCCTTGAACATGCGGTGGCCGGAAATCATCGTCGAGACCATGGTCTGACGCGACATGATGTCCTCGCGGATCGCCACATAGATGTGGATGATCATGAAGATGACGATCATCCACATGCCGAGGTGATGCAGCGTGTGCAACCACTGGCTGTTCCAGATCAGCCCCAGCACCCAGCCCGCGGCCATGTCGGGATAGCTGCCCTGACCCGCGCCCTGAGCGTAAAGCGCCCAGCCGGTGACGATCATGAAAATCAGCCCCAGCGTGATGCACACGAACATCGCCAGTTGCGCCAGCGGGTTGTGCCCGACGATCTTGGCAGGCTCGCGTTCCAGGAACAGATACCAGCGCAATTCGTGCAGCACACCGCGCCAGAAGCTCGCGCGGTGCACCGGCAGCACGAACAGCTCGCGCGCATAACGGTTGCCGACGAACGCCCAGTAGAGTCGCCCGAAGAAGCCCACCGTCAGGATCATCCCGGCAGCGAAATGGGCGAATCGGATATAGCCGAAGACGAACTGGTCATAGGCCTCTGCGATCTGCATCGAGGGCGGCGGCGAGGCGATGAAATACCCCGTCACGCACAGCACGGTGATCGAGAGCGCGTTGACCCAGTGCCACAGCCGCACCGGCGCCTCGTAGACGTAGACCGAGTTGCGGCGCACGATCTTGTCGGTCATGGACGGCCCTCCGGTTCGAAATCTCGCATGGCGCCCTCCTCAGCGGACGGTGACGGTGGTCAGATCCTCGCCATCGGCCGACATGACATGGGTCGAGCAGGCAAGGCAGGGATCGAAGCTGTGCAGCGTGCGCAGGATCTCGACCGGCTCTTCGGGGCGTTCCATCGGGGTGTTGAGGAGCGAGGCCTCGAACGCGCCAATATTGCCCTGAGCGTCGCGCGGCGAACCGTTCCAGGTGGTCGGAACGACGCATTGATAGTTCTCGATCCGGCCGTCCTTGATGCGGATCCAGTGGCCGAGTGCGCCGCGCGGTGCCTCGGTCATGCCGACGCCCTTGCACTCCTTCGGCCAGGTCGAGGGATCCCATTTCTCGACATTGGCGGTCGATTCGTCGCCGTTCTTGATGTTGGCGATCAGCTTGTCGAAGAAGTGACGCTGCACGCGGGTCAGATACTCGGCTTCGAGCGCGCGCGCCGCGGTGCGGCCGAGCGTCGAGAACAGCGCATCGACCGGCAGGTCCATCGTGCGCAGCAGCCCGTCGACCTGGCCCTTGATGTCCTCGTGGCCCTTCGCGTAGCCGATGATGTAGCGAGACAGCGGCCCCACCTCCATCGCATGGCCCTTCCAGCGCGGCGCCTTGATCCAGCTGTATTTCGCGGCCTCGTCCAGCTCTTCGATATTGGTCTTGGTGCCCTTGGCGTTGGGGCCGAGCTCGAACTTCGGCGAGGTCTCGCCATCCCAGGGATGCAGGCCCTTGCCCGGCTCGCCATAGGTGTACCAGGAGTGATCGACGAATTCCTGGATCTGCGACGGGTCGCGCGGATCGACGTCGAGCACCTCGTTCAGGTTGCCGTTGATGATCGCGCCGCGCGGCAGATGCAGCTGCTCGGCCGAGAAATCGTTCGCGTGCTCCGGGATGTCGCCGTAGGACATCACCGCCTTCGACGACAGACCGCCGCCATAGAGCCAGCTCTTGTAGAAGCCGCCGATGGCGATCACGTCGGGGATGTAGACGTTCTTGCAGAACTCCGCCCCCAGGTCGATGATCGAGGAGACGTAGTTCAGCCGCTCCATGTTGATCGCGCCGACCGAGCCCACGCCGTCGATGTTGATCGGGCAGGGCACGCCGCCGACCAGCCAGTTCGGATGCGGGTTCTTGCCGCCGAAGATCGTCTGGATCTTCACCAGCTCTTTCTGCAGGTCGAGCGCCTCGAGGTAATGGGTCGTCGCCATCAGATCGGCCTCGGGCGGCAGCTTGTAGGCCGGATTGTCCCAATAGCCGTTCTTGAACAGCCCGAGCTGCCCCGATTCGACGAATTTCTTCAGCCGGTTCTGCACGTCGCGGAAATAGCCGGGCGAGGAGAGCGGATGGCTCGGGCTGACCATCTGCTGCAGCTCCGACGTGGCCTTCGGATCGGCCTTCAGCGCGTTGACCGGGTTCACCCAGTCGAGCGCGTGCAGGTGGTAGAAATGCACCACGTGGTCATGGATCTGCAGCGCCAGCTGCATCATGTTGCGGATCGAGTTGGCGTTGTCCGGGATCTGGATGCCGAGCGCGTCTTCCACCGCGCGCACCGAGGTCAGCGCATGGGTGCCGGTGCACACGCCGCAGATCCGCTCGACGAAGGCCCAGGCGTCGCGCGGGTCGCGGCCCTTCACGATGACTTCGAGGCCGCGCCACATCGTGCCGGTCGAGACCGCGTTGGTGATCACGCCGTTGTCGTCGACGTTGACCTCGCAGCGCATGTGCCCCTCGATCCGGGTGACCGGGTCGACGACGATTCGCTTGCCCGAAGCGTCGAGGTTGAAACCGTTGGGAGTGGAGATCGCCATGATTACTTTTCCTCGTTCTTCTTCTGGGCGCGCTTGAGCGCCGAGACCGCGGCATGCACCGCGACCGCACCCGCGGTGACGCCGGCGGCGGTGGCACCGATCTTGTCGGCATTCGCCTCGATGCCGAACTGTTTGATGTCGGTCACGCGGTCGTAGAACGAGCCCTGATCCCAGAACCCGTCCTCCGAGCAGCCGATGCAGCCGTGGCCCGACTGGATCGGGAAGGACACGCCGTCGTTCCAGCGCACCGTCGAGCAGGCGTTGTAGGTGGTCGGGCCCTTGCAGCCCATCTTGTAAAGGCAATAGCCCTTGCGCGCGTTCTCGTCGTCCCAGTGTTCGACGAACTGTCCCGCGTCAAAGTGCGGCCGGCGATAGCACTTGTCATGGATACGCTGCGAATAAAACATCGCCGGCCGCCCTTGCCGGTCCAGTTCCGGCATTCGGTCAAAGGTCAACATGTAGGTAATCACGCCGGTCATCACCTCGGCGATGGGCGGGCAGCCCGGCACCTTGATGATCGGCTTGTCGAGGATCACCTTGTGCACCGGGGTCGCGCGCGTCGGGTTCGGCGCGGCGGCCTGCACGCAGCCGTAAGAGGCGCAGGCCCCCCAGCTGATGATCGCCTTGGCGTGCTCGGCGGCTTCCTTCAGCTGCTCGACGAAGGGGCGGCCGCCGACGATGCAATACATCCCGTCCTCGTTCAGCGGCGGGTTGCCCTCGACCGCGAGGATGTAGTTGCCCTTGTATTTCTCGATGGTGTCGCGCATCGCGTCTTCGGCGGCCTTGCCGGCCGCGGCCATCAGCGTGTCGTCGTAATCGAGCGAGATCATGCTCAGCACGACATCCTTCGCCAGCGGATGGGCGGCGCGGATGAAGCTCTCGGAGCAGCAGGTGCATTCGAGGCCGTGGACCCAGATCACCGGGGTGCGCGGCTTGGTCTCCATCGCCTCGGCGATCTTCGGCACGTAGGCCGGCCCGAGGCCGAGCGCCGCCGCCGTCAGCGAACAGAATTTCATGAAGCTGCGCCGGGTGATCCCCTGGCGGCGCATGACCTCGTAGAAGGTTTCGATTTCGGACATCCGTCCCTCCCGCAATCTCTGCCGGTGTCGGGCCGGAAGGCGGGCCGCACCGAGGTATGACTTCCGATATGCCGGGGACGTGATCGCCGGTGAACTACAAACGGACAGATTGTCGCAGCTGAATTATTCCCGTGAATTCAGTGCTTTAGCCACTTTGTGTCGGTTTTGCATGGTTAGCGTGTGACCGATCCTCGGTCCGGGGTGGTCACATGCTTTGCGCCGAGGCGATCAGCGCCTGTCCAAGCGCCAGTCCACCGTCATTCGCCGGGGTTTCGCGGTGGATCAGCACCCGCAGGCCCGACAGCTCCGTCAGCGTCAGCCGCAGCAGCAGCGCGTTCTGGAAGCAGCCGCCCGACAGCGCCACCGCCTGCGCCGCGCCGGTCTCGATGAGCTTCCGGGCGCGGCGGGCGAAGGCCTGCGCGAGCCACAGATGAACCGCCCGGGCGCGCTCCGCCGCGGGGGCAGGGCCGCACAGCATCCGCAGCATCGGGGCGGGGTCGATCTGCGGCCCGTCGGTCTGGTCCTCGACCTCAGCGGCCTCGCGCGCGGTGCCGGCCAGCGCCTCGAGCCGCATCGCGGCCTCGCCCTCGTAGCTTTGCGCCTGCACGCAGAGCCCGATGATCGCCGCCGCCGCATCGAACAGCCGCCCGGCCGAGGACGACAGCGGCGCGTTCAGCCCGGCGCGGGCGGCGGCGCGGATCACCTGAACCGGCAGCGCGGCCAGAGGCTCGGGCAGCGCAAGCCCCGCCTGATCGAGCCGCATGACCGCATTGCGCCAGGGCTCGCGCGCCGCCCGGTCGCCCCCCGGCAGCGGCGCGGGCGCCAGATGCGCGATGCGCCGCGCCGCGTGGTAATCGCCCAGAAGCAGCTCTCCGCCCCAGAGCGTGCCATCGGGGCCGAGCCCGGTACCGTCGAGCACGATCCCCGCCACCTTGCCCCCCCGAAGCGGCCAGCCGTTCTCGGCCATGCAGGCGGCCATATGGGCGTGATGGTGCCAGACCTCGGTGACGGGCAGCCCCTCGCGCCCGGCGATGTCGCGGCCGATCTGGCTGGCGCGATAGCCGGGGTGGGCGTCGACGGCCACATGCGACGTGCGATGGGCGAAGAGCGCGCGATAATCAGCGATGGCGCGCTCGAACTCGCTCAGGCACAGCGGGTCATCGAGATCGCCGAGATAATGCGACAGCATCGCCTGACCGTGGCGGATCAGGCAGATCGCGCCTTTCATCTGCGCGCCGGTGGCCAGCACCTCGGGCGCGTCGGCGAAGCCCTCTGGCAGGTCGATCACGCCCGGCACCCGGCCGCGGGCATGGCGCAGCACCATCGGCGGATCGCAGCGCAGCACCGAATCGTCGAGCCGCCGGGCGATGTCGCGGTCATGGATCAGGAAGCCGTCAGCGAAAGGGGCGAGCTTCGCGCGCGCCTCGGCATTGTCGATCACCTGCGGCTCGCCCGAGAGATTGCCCGAGGTCATCACCAGCACCCCGCCGAACGCGTCGAGGAGCAGGTGATGCAGCGGCGTATAGGGCAGCATCACGCCCAGAGTGTCGATGCCGGGCGCCACGACCCCGGGCAGCGTGCCGCGCGCGGGCATCAGCACCACCGGCGCCGCGGGGCTGCGCAGGGCGGCAAGGTCAGCGGGTGTGACGCGCACCAGCCGATCGAGGTCGGCCTCGCGCGCCATCAGCGCGAAGGGCTTCGCCGGGCGGTGCTTGCGCGCGCGCAGCCGCCCGACGGCTGCCGGGTCGCGCGCGTCGCAGGCCAGATGAAACCCGCCGAGCCCCTTCACCGCGACGATCTCGCCGCGTTTCAGGGCGGCGACGGCCAGCGCGACGGGATCGCCCGAGAGCTCAACCCCGTCCGCCTCGAACCACAGCCGCGGGCCGCAGGCGGGGCAGGCGACGGGCTGGGCGTGAAAGCGGCGGTCGGCCGGATCGTCGTATTCGGCGCGGCACGCGGGGCACAGGGCGAAGCCCGCCATCGTGGTCTGCGCCCGGTCATAGGGCAGCCCGCGCAGGATCGAGAACCGCGGTCCGCAATGGGTGCAATTGGTGAAGGCATAGCCGTGACGGCGGCCGGGGGCGCGGATCTCGGCGAGGCAATCGGGGCAGGTGGCGGCGTCCGGCGTGACGCGGGTATCGGCTGCGCCGCCCTCCGAGGCACGGATTTCAAAGCCGTCGGGCGGGTTTTCCGTGACTTCGCGGGTCTCGATCCGGTCGATCCGGGCCAGCGGCGGGGCCTCGTCGCGCAAGGCTTCGGTGAAACCCGCGGTCTCGCCCCAGATCCGGATCAGCACCCCTGCGGCATCGTTCAGCACCCAGCCGCGAAGGCCGCGGTCGCGCGCCAGACGCCAGACGAAGGGACGGAACCCGACGCCCTGGACCTGCCCGCGCACGCGGATTTCGGTTCCCTTGCGCTCTGTCATCAATGCCCAGCCATCAGTGCCCCGCCATCAGTGCACCGTGCAGACCATGCACGGATCGAAGGAGCGCACGATATGCTGCACGGCGATGGGCGTCTCTTCGCCCTCCGCGACCGGGGTGCCGACGAGCGCGGCCTCCAATGGCCCGGGCACCCCCGCCGCATCGCGGGGCGAGAAGTTCCAGGTCGTCGGCGCGATGATCTGATAGCTTGCGATCACGTCCCCTTCGATCCGGACCCAGTGGCCGAGCGCACCGCGCGCCGCCGCGACCAGACCGGCGCCTTGCCCCTCGCGCACCGGCGGGGTGCGGATCATGAACCGCTCGGCCGGGCGGATCGCCCCGGCCATGCGTTCGAGCGCGATCTGGGTGCGGGCAAGCTCCAGCAGCCTTCCGGCCACGCGCGCAAGGACCCCGCCGCCCGCCAGCGCCACCGCCAGCGGATGGCCGTCGATCACCTGCCGGGCCAGCGCGCCGACCTCGGCCGGCTGACCGTTCAGCCGCGGCGCCTTGCACCAGGAATAGGCGCCCTCGCGCATCGCCTCGTCCGGGCGGGTGTCGCCGGCGAAAGGATGCGCCGTCGGGCCGAGCATCCAGGAATGGCTGAGGTCCTCGGCGATCGCCGCCGTGTCGAGGGGCGCGAGCCCGCCGTCCTGCCACAGCCCCGGGGCGAACACCGGCCCCCCGTCCAGCGGATAGGCCCCGAAGCTGAGGTATCGCCCCGCCCCGCGGCCGAGCGTGTCGAGATCGAGATCCGCGGCGATTTCCAGAAACAGCCCGGCGTCGCCGCGGCTCCAGCGCATCAGATCGGCGGGGGTGGCAAGGGCGATGAACTCCTCGACCGGGGCGCCGAACAGCGTGGTCTCCAGATAGTCGCGAAAGGCGCGCAGCGTGGCGCGGATGCGGGTGCGGTCGCGCTCGTCGGGGGCGCGGGTCACGCCGCCGGGCTGGATCGCCAGCGTGTGCGGCCACTTGCCCGCGAGCAGGCCGAGGATGTGCATCAGCTCCGCCCGCGCGCGCAGGGCGGCGCGCTGCGCGCCGCCCTCGGCCGGGGTGAAGCGGTCGAGGGCGCGCCGGTGCCAGCCCCGCCCGGCATAGCAGGGCCGGGTGAAATCGGGCATGAAGAACAGGTTGAAATGGGTCAGGTGGTCGCAGACATTCTCGACCGCCTGGATCAGCGCGGCGATCAGCGCGCCCTGCGGCGCCGGCTGCACCCCGCCCGCCGCCGCCAGCGCCTGCGCCGCCGCCGCCGACTGGCTGATCGAGCAGATGCCGCAGATCCGGGGCGCGATGGTCAACGCATCCATCGGATCGCGGCCGATCAGCATCGCCTCGAACCCGCGATAGAGCGGCGAGGACACCTCGGCCGAGCGCACCCGACCGTTTTCGACATCGAGATGCACTTCGAGGTCGCCCTCGACCCGGTTGAACGGTCCGACGACAAGGCGGCTCATGCGCGCCCCCGCGGCGGGCGCAGCGTCGGCGGGGCGACGATGCGGTCGGCATGGGCGTTCTTCGCGATGCGCGCTGGCGTCGCCGCTTTCGACAGCGAGGCCAGCGCCATGAACCAGGCCTTCGGCATGTCGGTCGGCAGGCCCACTGGGATGCCCGCGATCTTCGGCGTGGCGGTGAAGGCGTGGCCCGGGTCCTCGAACTCGGGCGCGGTGCAGTTGATGCAAGGGTAGCCGCCGCGGGTGCACGATCCGGTGCCGTTCCACGGCCGGATGTTGCAATCGCCCACCGCCTGCGTGCCGATGCAGCCCAGATGCTCCATCATGCAGCCGATCTCGGACAGCGCCTCGGCCGAGGCCTTGTATTCGTAGAACTCGTTCTTCGGGCAGCCGTGATGGACGAGGTTGCGGGCGTAGAACAGCGGCCGGCCGAGGGCATCCATCGCCTCGGGGCCGAAGTCGCCCGCGGCGAGCATCATCAGCGTCTCGCTCACCCAGTCGGGATGCGTCGGGCAGCCCGCGACATTGACGACCGGCAGCCCGAGCCGGGCGCGGAACCCTTCGCCCAAGATGCCGCCCGGCAGTGCGCCATCGTATTGCAGCCCCACCGCGTCCGAGGGGTTGCCCCCCGCCGCCGTCATCCCGCCATAGGCCGCGCAGGTGCCGACCGCGACGACATGGCCGGCCCTGGGCGCGAGCGACCTCACCCAGTCGAGCATCGAGCGCCCGGTGCCCGCCAGCATCTGGAACCGCCCGGTGCCGCGGGGCCCGCGCGCGATGGCGCCCTCGATGCAGAGGATGTCGAGGGTCTGTGCGCCGCTCTCGATCCGGTCGAGCAGCGCGCGGACCTCGCCCCCGGTTTCGAGGCTGATCGAGGGATGCCACAGCAACTCGATCCCCGCGCCCTCCATCAGCGAGAACAGATCGGGCGCCTCGGCGCACAGAAGCGACATGGTGCAGCCGCCGCAGCCGGCGGCCTGAAGCCAAAGCAGGTTCATCTTGCCTCTTCCTGAGCGAGCGGCAGCTCGAAGCGAAACCGCGCGCCGGGCGTGCCCGGAACCAGTTCCAGATGGCTGCCATGTTCCTCGACGATCTTGGCGCTGATCGACAGCCCGAGGCCGGTGCCCTGACCGACCTCCTTGGTGGTGAAGAACGGATCGAAGATCTCGGCGGCGATGGCGGGGGGGATGCCGGGGCCGGTGTCGGCGACCTCGATCCGGCCCATGCCACCCGTGGCGGAGAGCGTGACGGTGATCGCGCCATCGGTCGCGGGGGCGGTGTCCGTGCCGGCGCCGGCAATGGCGTCCGCGGCGTTCTGCACGAGGTTCATCACCACCTGCTGGATATGGCCGGGCCGGCCGCGCACCATCAGCCGCGGCAACCCTTCGAGGCGCAGCGCCACATGCGCCCGGCTGCCGCGCAACACCCAATGCGCGGCGATCTGCACCGCCTCGGCCAGATCGAAGGCGACCATCTCGCCCGAGCCGTCCGAGGACAGCCGGCGCAGATCCTCGACGATGTCGCGCACCCGCGCGGCGCCTTCGCTGGTGCCCTCCACGGCCTCGCGCAGGTTGCGCATGTCGCGTTCGAGGCGCAGCTCGCCGCGCAGCGCGCTCAGCTCGGCCCGGCTGGCGCCGGCCTGCACCCGCCCGAAATAGGTTTCGAGCTTGCCCGCATAGCGCGCCATCGCATGGGCATTGGCATAGACGAAGCTGATCGGGTTGTTCAGCTCATGCGCGACGCCCGCGAGCAGCCGGCCGAGCGAGGCGAGCTTCTCGTTGCGCACCAGCATGGTCTGGGCTGACTTCAGTTCGGCAAGGCTGGCTTCGAGGCGCGCATTGGCCCGGCGCAGTTCGCCCAGGGGCCGCCCGCTCAGCACCCAGCCGGCGAGGCGATGGCGCTCGTCGAAGCGTGGCGCGACGGAAAGATCGAGCGGCGCGGGCTGGCCGCGGGCTTCGAGGGCGGCTTCGATCGTCACCGGCTGGCCGCTCGCCGCGACCTCGGCGAGCGCGGTATCGAGGCGGACAATGTCGGTGGCGGTGAACAGATCGGCAAGCGGCAGTCCGGCGATCTCTCCGGCATCGCGCCCGGTCAGATCGGTGACCGAGGCGGAACATTCGACCACCGTGCCCTGCCGCGACACCACCACAAGCGCATCCGACACCGAGGCCAGCACCGAGGCATGGAACGAGCGCAGTGCCTCCAGCTCGTGGTTCTGGCGTTCGAGCTGTTCGTGATGGCTGACGAGATCGGCATAGGTGCGGTCGACCGCATCAAGCACATCGCGCCAGGCCGCATCGCCCGACGCCCCGGCGCCGGCGATGAACTCTTGTGGCGCGGCATGGAATGGGACGGATGCGCCCTGCGGCTCCTGTGTCATCTCTGCGGTCTCCGGGAAACGCGGATCATGCTAGGGAAAAGCGGCCGGGGCGACAAGGGGGCGGGGGGCGCTGGCGGTGAGGGCGCGGGGGCTCTGCCCCCGTCCGGCTGCGCCGGACTCCCCCGGGATATTTTGGGAAAGATGAAAGCAGGGGGGGCGGACAGGGCAGGTCCGGAACCGGCAGCCGGTGCTCGGGCGTCTCGTTTGCCTTTCGATTCGCCCCAAATATCCCGGGGGAGCTGCGGCTTGCCGCAGCGGGGGCAGAGCCCCCGGCGCGATTTCCGCTTCGTGAATGGCCGTCGTCTATTGCAGGTAGGGGACCGGATCCACGCTGTCGAAGCCCTTTCGCACCTCGAAATGCAGATAGCTGTCGCTGCCCGGGCGGGTTTTCGCGATGCTCTGGCCGCGTTTCACGCTGTCCCCCTTGGCGACGGCGATGGCGTCGACATTGGCATAGACGGTCAGGAGCCCGTCGGGGTGACGCAGCACCATGATCGGCACGCCCTCGGTGTCCTTGGTGATCGCCGCGACGGTGCCGCCCTCTGCGGCCTTCACCGAAGTGCCGGCGGGGGCCGAGATGTCGATGCCGTCGTTCTTCTTCTTCACGTAGGGGTGCACGATCTTGCCCTGAACCGGCATCATCAGCTGCGACTGCGCCGAGGCGCTGCGGCTGCTGCCGAGATCGGGGGCGGACGAGGTGTCGACCGGGGTCGAGGCGGCGGGCGTGTCGTCGGCGGGCAGCGGCTGCGAGGCCGAAGGCGGCAGCGGCGTCGGCGAGCCTTCGCCGGGCGCGGTGACGGTGCTGAGTGCGCCGGTATTCTTGCCCGCGCTCGGCGGGATCAGCAGATACTGGCCTTCGCGCACGCTCATGTCGGAGGACAGCCCGTTCCATTCGGCCAGCGCTTTCGGCGAGACGTTGTAAGCGCGGGCGATGGTGAAGGCGGTTTCGCCACGGCTGACACGATGACGCAGAGGTTCGGCCGCAGCCGGCTGGATCGCCGCGGTGCGGGCCTGCGGTGCGGGACTGCTGGCCGGTGCGGCCGGGGCCGGGGCCGTGGGCGCACGCTCGATCGCCGAGGACGCAAGCGAGGCGATGTCGACGCCCGCGGCAGGGGCTGTGGCCGCACCGGCAGGTGCGACCGGCTCGGCCACACGCTGCGGCAGGGCCAGAACCTCGCCCTTGTTCAGTGTCGTGCCGGTGTCGAGGGCGTTGAACTTCGCCAGCGTCGCCGGATCCATGCCAATGCGGTTGGCGATGGAGGCAACGCTGTCGCCGCGCCGCGCCACCGCGACCTGGTAGTTCGGATAGGAGATGATGCCGCGGTCGTCGGGCGTCGGCCGGCTGAGCGTCGCCTCGCTCGCCGCCGAGGACGTGTCGAAGCCAAGCTTGCCGTAGCGGCGCAGATCGGGGTCGCCGCAGGCCGACAGAGCCAGCACCGCAGCGCCGGCCACGATCAGGCCCGCCGGGCGCGACAGGGCACGAAAGCCGGTCCGGCGGGCTGCGGTGCCGACGGCTCCGGGGAAGGGAAGGGTCGCTGTCATGCTCGGTCCTCGTCGTCTGGTTGCGGCCCCTGTTCGCCGGGGCCTTGGTCTTGCCGGTCGCTGTCATGCCTGCGGTCAGGCCGGGAAGGCCAGACGCCGGGCAGGCCTCAGTCGGTGGCCATTCCCTCGACCAGAGGCACGAAACGCACCGGGCGCAGCTCCTCGTAGTCGAAGCCGGTTTCGCTGCGGGTGACGCGGATCAGGCTCTGGACGGTATCGGACTGACCGACCGGGACGATCATGATACCGCCGATCTTGAGTTGCGACAACAGCGGGCCGGGCGGGTCCTCGGCGGCGGCGGTCACGAGGATGCGGTCGAACGGCGCCTGATCGGGCAGCCCGCGAGAGCCGTCGGCGGCGATGGCGACGATGTTGCTCAGCCCGAGCGCCTCGAAGCGCTGCACCGCGGCGCGCACCAGATCGCGGTGACGGTCGACGGTATAGACCCGCCGGCCGAGACAGGCGAGGATCGCCGCCTGATAGCCCGATCCGGTGCCGACCTCGAGCACGGTATCGCGCGGCCCGATCTGCAGCGCCTGGGTCATCAGCGCGACGACCGAAGGTTGCGAGATCGTCTGGCCGCAGGGGATCGGCAGGGGGGTGTCCTCGTAGGCGCGGGCGGCAAAGATGCCGCGCACGAAGGCGCCGCGGTCGATGCGCTCCATCGCGGAGAGCACACGCATGTCTGTCAGGCCCTGCTGGCGCAGCGCGAACAGAAAGCGCATCTTGCGCTCGGCCAGCTCTGCGGGCGAGACGGGGCCCGGGGGGGGACTGTCCTCGGCGCCGGGCCCTGTGCTCATGCGAGGCTGGCCTCCAGCTCGGCGAGGACGTCATGAGCGGTCAGATCGGCGCGCATCGGTGTCACCGAGATCCAGCCGTCGAGGTTCACCGTCGCATCGGTGCCGGGCTGGGCGGCGACGTGCTGTTCTCCGCCCTTGACCCAAAGGAAGCGCCGCCCCGAGGGCGACAGGCTCGGCTCGACGCTCATGAAACTGTCGGTGCGGTAGCCCTGCGCCGCGACCTTGAAGCCGCGCACCCGTGCGGCCGGCAGCGGCGGGAAGTTGATGCTGTAGAACACCCGATAGGGGCCGTTGTCCCACACGCCCTTTTCCCACAGCCGGCGCACCAGATCGGGGCCTAGGGTGCGGGCGGCGTCGAACGGGTTCTCGCGGCTTTCGGGGCCGAAGAACTGCGACAGGGCGATAGCGGGCACGCCTTGCAACGCGGCTTCCATCGCACCACCGAGCGTGCCCGAATAAAGTGCATTCTCGGCCGAGTTGTTGCCGGCATTGACGCCCGACAGCACCAGATCCGGCCGGCCGTCATGCAGCACGTCATAAAGGCCGGCAAGGACGCAATCGGCGGGGCTGCCCTCGGCCGCGAAGCGGCGCGGGCCGTGCTTTGCCAGCAGCATCGGCCGGGTGTAGCTGACGCAATGGCCGACGCCCGACTGCTCGAAGGCGGGCGCGACGGTCCAGACCTCGCCCTCGGGGCCCGCCAGATCGGCCGCGATGTCGTGCAGAACGTCGAGGCCCGGTGCGTGGATGCCGTCGTCGTTGGTGATGAGAATGCGCATCCGTTCCCCCTGGGTCGCTTGCTGATTGATTACCCTCCGGGGGCGCATCGGGCAAGCCGGGCGGGACGGAAAGCCGGGCGCTGAGTCGTTCCGGCCACGGAAAAAGGGGGGTCAGGCCCTCAGATGTTCGACAAGGATCGTCGCGCCGACACCGATCAGCACGAGGCCGCCGACCAGTTCGACGCCCCGGCCGAAGCGCTGACCGAGCCTGCGCCCGAGCCCGAGGCCGAGCAGCGCCATCGCCGTCGTCGTCACCCCGATCGCCGCTGCGACGGCAAGGATCGGCACGTCTACGAAGGCAAGCGAGACGCCGACCGCCATCGCGTCGATCGACGTGCCCACGGCCGTCGCGACGATCCGCAGCCAGCCGTTGGACAGCCGCCGCGGGGCCTCATGTGCCGGGGCGGGGCGCAGTGCCTCGGCAATGGTGCGCAGCCCCACCGCCGCCAGCAGCCCGAACGCCACCCAGTGATCGACGGCGGCGATGGCATAGCTTGCCATCACCCCGAGCGCCCAGCCGATCAGCGGCGTCAGGGCCTCGACCAGGCCGAAGATCGCCCCCGTCGCCAGGAGCGCACCGAGCCCGCGCCGGCGCGCGCTGGCGCCTTGCCCGAGTGCGGCAGCGAAGGCATCGACGGACATTCCAAGCGCCAGAAGGCCGATGGTCGCGGGGGTCATGGGGCGTCTCCGGATCGGACAGCAAGAGCGGTCCCTGTCCGGCAATTCACGCCAATTGTCAATTAAAACAATGAGATATAGACAAGTGAAAATCCGGTTCACAGGGCTAAACCCTGTTGCCGAGGCTTCGGTCCCGGGGGTGAAGGGGGGCGGGCATGAAAAAGGCCGGGGAGATCCCCGGCCTTCTCGTGTCGCAGGGTCGCTGCGATCAGCGGTTCTCGACCGGAACGTAATCGCGCGCGGGCGAGCCGGTATAGAGCTGACGCGGACGGCCGATCTTGCCGGTCGGATCCGAGATCATTTCCTTCCACTGCGCGATCCAGCCCACGGTGCGGCTGAGCGCGAAGATCGGGGTGAACATCGAGGTCGGGAAGCCCATCGCCTCGAGGATGATGCCCGAGTAGAAGTCGACGTTCGGATAGAGCTTCTTCGAGACGAAATATTCGTCTTCCAGAGCGATCCGCTCGAGTTCCTTGGCAACCTGAAGCGTCGGGTTGTTGTGGATGCCGAGCAGGTCGAGCACCTCATCCGCCGACTGCTTCATGACCTTCGCGCGCGGGTCGAAGTTCTTGTAGACCCGGTGGCCGAAGCCCATCAGACGGAACGGATCGTTCTTGTCCTTGGCGCGGGCGATGAACTCGGGGATGCGGTCGACCGAGCCGATCTGACGCAGCATCTCGAGGCAGGCCTGGTTGGCGCCGCCGTGGGCCGGACCCCAGAGGCAGGCGATGCCGGCCGCGATGCAGGCGAACGGGTTCGCACCCGACGACCCCGCCAGACGCACCGTCGAGGTCGAGGCGTTCTGCTCGTGATCGGCGTGCAGCATCATGATGCGGTCCATCGCACGGGCGAGTTCCGGCGCGACGGTGTAGGTCTCGGCCGGGACCGAGAAGCACATGTTCAGGAAGTTCGCCGCGTAGCTCAGATCGTTGCGCGGATACACGAAGGGCTGACCGATCGAGTATTTGTAGGCCATGGCCGCGATGGTCGGCAGCTTGGCGATCAGGCGGAACGCCGCGATCTCGCGCTGACGCTCGTCCGAGACGTCGGTCGAATCGTGGTAGAAGGCCGACATTGCGCCGACCACGCCGACCAGCGTCGCCATCGGATGGGCGTCGCGACGGAAGCCGCGGAAGAAGTAGTGCATCTGCTCGTGCACCATGGTGTGACGGGTCACCATGGTCTCGAAGCTGTCCATCTCCTGCTTGTTCGGCAGGCTGCCGTTCAGCAGCAGGTAGCAAACCTCGAGGTAATGCGATTTCTCGGCCAGCTGTTCGATCGGGTAGCCGCGATACAGCAGTTCGCCCTTGTCACCGTCGATGTAGGTGATCGAGGATTCGCACGATGCCGTCGAGGTGAACCCGGGGTCATAGGTGAACATGCCCGACTGGCCGTAGAGCTTGCGGATGTCCAGAACGTCGGGGCCGACGGTCGGAGAAATGACCGGGACGTCGTAGGTCTTCCCGTCCAGCGTCAGCGTGGCAACGCGCTTCGTGTCTGCCATGAGGTACCCTTTCCTGTCGTCCGGCGTGGCCACGCCGGTATGTCGTCTCCGGTCTCGCGCCGGAAAGGCGGCCGGGCCTCAGGCCGCCTGATCCTCCATCCTCGCCAGAGTCTCCTCCCGACCGAGAACGATCATCATGTCGAACAGACTGGGGGTCACTGACCTCCCCGCCAGTGCCGAGCGCAGGGGTGCGGCAATTTTTCCCATTCCCACCCCGTGAGCCTCGGCCACCTTGGTGACAATGGCCTCCAGTTCCTCGCGCGTCCAGCTAGCATTTCGCAACTGTTCCGTCAATTCGGAGAGTATACCACGGGATACGGGATCGAGCGCCTTCGCCGCTTTCTCGTCGGGCACGATCGGCCGCCCGGACAGCACGAACGCCGCCTTGTCGACCAGCTGCACATAGGTTTTCGAGGCGGTCTTCAGGAACGGCAGCGAGGCCTCCAGCCCGGGACGCAGCGTCGCGGGAATGGGGTCAAGGCCGGCGGCCTCCAGATAGCCGTCTAGGCCTTCGAGGATGTCGGCATCGCTCATGATCGCCATGTGCTTGCCGCAGATGTTCTCGAGCTTCTTGAAGTCGAGGCGCGACGGCGCGCGGTTGATGTCGTCGAGTTCGAACCAGCTTTTCGCCTGTTCATCGGTGAAGAACTCGTCGTCGCCATGGCTCCAGCCGAGGCGGGCGAGATAGTTGCGCATCCCCGCCGCCGGGTAACCCATCGCCTGATATTCGTGCAGGCCCACCGCGCCGTGACGCTTCGACAGCTTCTTGCCGTCGGGTCCGTGAATCAGCGGGATATGCGCGTAGCTCGGCACCGGCCAGCCCATCGCCAGATAGATCTGCATCTGCCGCGCCGCGTTCACCAGATGGTCGTCGCCACGCACCACATGGGTCACGCCCATGTCGTGATCGTCGACCACCACGGCCAGCATGTATGTGGGCGTGCCGTCCGAGCGCAGGCAGATCATGTCGTCGAGCTGGGCGTTCTTCACCGTCACGTCGCCCTGCACCTTGTCGTGGATCACCGTGACGCCCTCGCGCGGCGCCTTGAGGCGGATCACATAGGGGCGATCGGTCGGGTAGGTCGCGGGATCGGCATCGCGCCAGGGCGAGCGGAACAGCTGCGAGCTGCCCTCGGCCTTGGCCTTCTCGCGGAACGCCTCGATCTCTTCCTGGGTCGAGAAGCATTTGTAGGCAGAGCCGCGCTCCAGCATCTGGCGGGCGACCTCGGCGTGACGGGGGACGCGCTCGAACTGGCTGACCACCTCGCCGTCATAGTCGAGGCCGAGCCATTTCAGACCCTTGAGGATGGCATCCGTCGCCGCCTGGGTCGACCGCACGCGGTCGGTATCCTCGATACGCAGCAGAAACTTGCCGTTGTGGCCACGCGCGTAAAGCCAGTTGAACAGCGCGGTGCGCGCGCCGCCGATATGCAGGTAGCCGGTGGGCGAGGGGGCGAAACGGGTAACGATCTGATCCGACATCGGGGCCTTTCCTGCGCGCCCGTCTCTGGGGCGGGGGCGCGTTAACCTTCTGTAAACCGTGAAGCCGATAGGCTTGTTCCCGGACTGTCTAAGCGTGCGGAGGCAGAGAAACAAGGTGTCCGAGCAGGAGGCCATCGGGACGGGCGGGCAAGGGGGGCGGCTGGCCGTGCCACTCTGGCTGTCGGCGCGCGCCGCGGGCTGGGGGGCGGCGCTGATCGCGGCGCGGACGGATCTCGTCCTCTGGGCGCCCATCGCGATGGGGCTGGGGATCGGCGGCTATTTTTCCTGGCCCGGAGAGCCCGGCTGGCCTGAGGTGCTGGTTTTGGTGCTGCTCGGGACGGCCGGTCTCGCGGCCTGGATCCTCGCGCCGGAGGCGGGGCGGTTTCCCTCGGCGCTTCTGGTGCTGGTCTGTTTCGGGGCGCTGCTGGCGGTGTGGCGCGCGCATTCGGTCGCGGCACCTGTGCTGACGTTTCGCTATTACGGCCCGGTCGAAGGACGGGTGATCGAGGTCGACCGTTCGGCGCGCGACAAGCTGCGCATCACGCTCGATCAGCTGGTGCTGTCGGGTGTCGCGATGGAAAAGACGCCCGCGCGGGTGCGGCTGACGCTCGGCCCCGGCCCGCCGCCCGAGCCCGGCTTTCGCGTGATGACCACGGCGCATCTGCAGCCGCCTCCCGGTCCGGCAGAGCCGGGCGGATGGGATTTTCGCCGCATGGCGTGGTTTGCGCGGCTCGGCGCGGTCGGTTCCGCGCAGGCGCCGGTTCTGGTGGTTGAACCGCCGGTTCCGGGCGACTGGTCGCTCGCCGGCGACCGGCTGCGCCGGTCGTTGTCGCAGGCGATGCAGGCCCGGATGGAGGGGCAGGCGGGGGCCGTCGCCGCGGCGCTGATGACGGGCGACCGCTCCGGCATCGAGACGGCGACGAACGATGCGATGCGGGCCTCGGGGCTGTATCACATCGTGTCGATTTCGGGGCTGCACATGGGGATGCTGGCGGGGTTCGTCTTCGCGGCGGTCCGCTACGGGCTGGCGCTGGCGGGTTCGGCGGCGCTCTGCTGGCCAACGAAGAAGATCGCGGCGGTCGCGGCGCTGATCGCGGCGACGGTTTATCTGTGGATCGCCGGGCCCGAGGTCGCGACGCAGCGCGCCTATATCATGACGGCGGTGATGCTGGCGGCGGTGCTGTTCGACAGGCGCGCGCTGTCGTTGCGAACGGTGGCGCTGGCGGCCGTCGCGGTGATGCTGCTGCGCCCCGAAAGCCTGACCGAGCCGGGGTTCCAGATGTCTTTCGCGGCAACGGTGGGGCTGATCGTCATGCTCGGCCCGTGGACGCGGTGGGCACAGAGGTTGCCCGCGCGGCTGCGCCCGGTGTTGGTGCCGGTGCTGGGGCTTGCGCTGACCTCGGTGGTGGCGGGGGTGGCGACGGGGCCGGTTGCCGCGGCGCAGTTCGGCCGGGTGTCGGGTTACGGGTTGATCGCCAATATGCTGGCGGTGCCGGTGATGGGGGTTGCGGTGATGCCGGCGGGGGTGATCGCCGCGGTGCTGGCGCCGTTCGGTCTGGCCGCACCGGCGCTGTGGCTGATGGAAATGGGCACGCGCTGGATGATCTTCGTGGCCGGGCATATCGCAGCGCTTGACGGGGCGCAGGGCTATGTTGTGCAGCCCGGCCCGGCGGTTCTGCCGTTGATGGCGGTGGGGGCCGCGGTCGCCGTGGTCGGTCGCGGTGTGGTGCGGGGGGTGGCTGTCGGGGCGATCGTGGTGGCGGCCGGACTGTGGTTGGCCGCGTCTCGTCCCGCGCTGCTGATCGCGTCCGGGGGGCAGGCGGTCGGTCTGATGACACCGGCGGGCCGGGTCCTTTCGAAGCCCGGGGCAGAGTTTGCCGTTGCCGAATGGTTGCAGGCGGACGGCGACGCGTCTTCCCCTGCTACAGCCTTCGCCCGTATCGGGTTCGAGGGGCCGCGCGCTCAGCGCAGCGCTGTCTGGGAGAATCATGTCGTTGTTCATCTGAGTGGCAAGGCCGGGCCGGAGGCCGTTCGGGCGGTGTGTCACGATGGGGCTATCGTGATTCTCGCGGGCAGGGCCGGGGCGGACCAGGATGTGGCGGGGTGCACCCTGTGGGACCTGCCGCGGCTGAACCAGAGCGGCGCGGTGGCTTATGACACCCGGCGGCAGGTCCGGGTCACGGATGTGCCCGGGCGGCTTCGGTTGTGGTCGCTCCGGGGCAACCGGTTCTGACCGTGCTGACCTGGGCGGGGTATCCGGGGGGCAGCAGCCTTCGCGCGGTTGCGGTGGCGCAGATGCGGTTCCTTGGTGGTCCGCCATGTGTTCGGCGCATCCCCGAGGTGCGCCTCGGGGGGATTGCCCGTCAGACGGGAAGGCGCTGGCGAGAACGGCCGGTTCTATCCGTCATGGTCTGCCGGCGTGCTGACCTGTGAAGTCTCAAGATCTGCAGTGGACAACGCAGAAGCGGCGCCTTCTTTTGCAGACTTCAGGCCCGTCCACCCGTGCTTTGCCGGTTTCTACGGGGCCCTGAGTGGGTCATGCGCCGTGACCGCCATGATCTGAAGGGGCTGGCGTCGCCTCAGGGCGCAGCCGGACCGGCGCGGATCTGCGGCACGGTCGTCGGCCGTCTGCGTTCTGCCCGGGAGATTGCCCTGCGGATCCGGAAACTTCCCGGCAAGACGCCCGCCTGGCGCGCCGCGGCCGCTATGACCGCGGTTCGGGCGGACACCGGAGGCTGGGAGCGCATGAAACCACCCGCCCCCTGTGTCTGCATTTGGCCGTTTCGTGATCGGTTGAGGTCTGCGGCCCTGCGCCGTTCCTGCGCACTTGCCAGTGTGGTCCCGCACGGGCTGAATCCCGACCGCTTCTTCGTCCGCTGCCGGGCTGTCCACTCTGCTCAGGGCTAGGTGCGGATCAGGAATAGGTGCGGATCAGACCGACCAGCCGTCCCTGCACGCGCACCCGGTCTTCGCGCAGAAGCCGCGTCTCGTAAGCCGGGTTGGCCGCTTCGAGTGCGATCATCCCGCCCTTGCGGTGGTATTTTTTCAGCGTCGCCTCGTGCTCATCGACCAGGGCCACCACGATGTCGCCATTGTCGGCGCTGTCCTGCTCGCAGATCACCACGATGTCGCCGTCGTTGATGCCGGCGTCGATCATCGAATCGCCGCGCACCTCGAGGGCGTAATGCTGCTTGCGCCCCGACAGCATCGCGCCAGGCACCGCGACGTGATGCGAGACCTCGGAAATCGCTTCGATCGGCACGCCGGCGGCGATCCGGCCCATCACCGGCAGTTCCAGCGCCTGGACGGCCCCGGCTGCACCCGCGGCTTTGCCGTCGCGCGCCGTGGCGAGATCGGCCACTTTGCCGCCCGCGGCCTTCTTCGTCTCCGCGGCCCGTTCGGCGGGTTTCGCCACGGGCTTTCCTGCCGCTGTCTGGCGCGCCTTCTCCATCGCCTCGGGCAGGCGGACGATTTCGATGGCGCGGGCGCGATGGGCGAGGCGGCGGATGAAGCCGCGCTCTTCCAGCGCCGTAATCAGCCGGTGAATCCCGGATTTGGAGCGCAGCTCCAGCGCGTCCTTCATTTCGTCGAACGAGGGCGGCACGCCGTCGGCGTCCATGCGCTTCTGGATGAAGTCGAGCAGTTCCATCTGCTTGCGCGTCAGCATATCGGGATCATCCTGCGGGCTAGTGACAAGTGTTCTCTTTAAGTTCTAGCACCGTTCACGTTTCGGGTCAATCGCCCGTCCAAGCCGCTTGACCGGCACCGCGCCCCGTCCTAGAGGCGCGCGCATGACCGATGACACCCCCCTCCCGCCCGAAGACGGCCCCGAGTCCACCCAGCCCGTGCAGGAGTGGCGCAACTTCTATGGCCGGCGCTCCGGCAAGACGCTGCGCAACAGCCAGCGCAGCTATCTGGACGAGGATCTCGACCGGCTGCGTCCGCGCGGCATCGGGCGCGACGAGAACCCGGAACGCAGCCCGCTCGACCTTCAGGCGCTGTTCGGCAATGACAATCCGGTCTGGCTGGAGGTCGGTTTCGGCGGCGGTGAGCATCTCGTCCACATGGCGAAGACCTATCCCGGCATCAACATCATCGGCTGCGAGCCGTTCATCAACGGCGTCGCGATGCTGCTCGGCAAGATCCGCGAGGCGGGGGTGAGCAACCTCGCCGTGCATCCGGGCGATGTGCGCGACCTGATGGATGTGCTGCGCGACGGCACCATCGCGCGCACCTTCCTGAACTATCCCGATCCCTGGCCCAAGGCGCGCCACCACCGGCGCCGCTTCGTCAATCAGGATTACCTCGTGCCGCTGTTCCGCGTCATGGCCGAGGGCGCCGAGTTCCGCGTCGCCACCGATATCCCGAGCTACATGGAACAGGCCCTCGAAGAGGTGCCGAAGGCCGGCTTCCGGCTCGAGGCGCATTCGGGCACGCCCTGGTCCGACTGGATCTCCACCCGCTACGAGCAGAAGGCCCTGCGCGAGGGCCGGGTGCCCGATTACGCCACCTTCCGCCGCTGACCCTTCCGGCAGGCGCGCCGTTGCGCTAACAGGGGAACGACCAAACAGGGAGGTTCCTCATGTCCGGCCACGGTGACCCCGTTCCCATGATCGCGCGCAAGGGCGCGGCTCTTTGCGGCGTGGCCGAAGTGCCCGGCGACAAGTCGATCTCGCATCGCGCGCTGATCCTCGGCGCGCTTTCGGTCGGGCGGACCGAGATCACCGGGCTGCTGGAGGGACAGGATGTCCTCGACACCGCGAAGGCGATGCAGGCCTTCGGCGCGACGGTCGAACGCCTTGGCCCCGGTCACTGGATCGTCGATGGCGTGGGCGTGGGCGGCTTCGCCGAGCCTGCGGATGTGATCGACTGCGGCAATTCGGGCACCGGGGTGCGGCTGATCATGGGGGCGATGGCGACCTCGCCGATCAATGCCACGTTCACCGGCGACGCTTCGCTGCGCAAGCGGCCGATGGGGCGGGTGACGGATCCGCTGGCGCTGTTCGGCGCGCAGGCGGTCGGGCGCGAGGGCGGGCGGCTGCCGCTGACGCTGGTCGGCGCGCGCAATCCGGTGCCGGTTCGCTACGTGCTGCCGGTGCCCTCGGCGCAGGTCAAGTCGGCGGTGCTGCTCGCCGGGCTGAACGCGCCCGGTCAGACCGTCGTCGTCGAGGCCGAAGCCACCCGCGACCATACCGAGCGGATGCTGAAGGGCTTCGGCGCCGAGCTGAGCGTCGAGGACACCCCCGAGGGCCGCGTCATCACCTTGCAGGGCCGCCCCGAGCTGACCGGCCAGAGCGTCGCGGTGCCGCGCGATCCGTCCTCGGCCGCCTTCCCGGTCTGCGCCGCGCTGATCGTGCCGGGATCGGAGATCGTGGTCCCCGGCGTCAGCCAGAACCCGACCCGCAACGGGCTGTTCACCACGCTGGTCGAGATGGGCGCCGACATCGCCTTCGAGAACCCGCGCGAGGAGGGCGGCGAGCCCGTCGCCGATCTGCGCGTGCGCCATTCCGCGCTGAAGGGCATCGAGGTTCCGGCGGAGCGCGCGGCCTCGATGATCGACGAATATCCGGTGCTGGCGGCGGTCGCCTCTCTGGCCGAGGGCACGACGGTGATGCGCGGCGTGAAAGAGCTGCGGGTGAAGGAATCCGACCGCATCGACGCGATGGCGCGCGGCCTCGAAGCCTGCGGCGTGACGGTCGAGGAAGAGCGGGACGTTCTGGTGGTGCATGGGCGGGGCGCGGCGGGCGTGCCGGGCGGTGCCATCGTCGCCACCCATATCGACCACCGCATCGCGATGAGCTTTCTGGTTCTGGGGCTGGTCACCGACCGGCCGGTCGCGGTCGACGACGCCTCGCCCATCGCGACCTCCTTCCCGGTGTTCGGCGATCTGATGCGCGGCCTCGGCGCCGATGTCGCGGAGGGATCGCTGTGATCTTCACCGTGGCGATCGACGGGCCGGCGGCGGCGGGCAAGGGCACGATCAGCCGTGCCGTTGCCGCGCGTTTCGGCTTCGCGCATCTGGACACCGGGGCGCTTTATCGTGCCGTCGGCGTCAAGGGCGGCGATCCGGTTGCCGCGGCCCGCGATCTGACGCCCGAAGACCTCGCGCGCGACGATCTGCGCACGCTGGCGGCGGGGCAGGCGGCCTCGAAGGTCGCCGTCATCCCCGAGGTGCGTCAGGCGCTTCTCGACTTTCAGCGCCGCTTCGCCCGGCGCGAGGGCGGCGCGGTCCTCGACGGGCGCGACATCGGCACGGTGATCTGTCCCGCGGCCGAGGTGAAGCTGTTCGTGACCGCCAGTCCCGAGGTCCGCGCGCATCGCCGCTGGCTCGAAGTCGGCGGTGACGCGGCGCAGGTTCTGGCCGAGGTGCGCGAGCGCGACGAGCGCGACATGAACCGCGCCGATGCGCCGCTGCGTCCGGCCGAGGATGCGACGCGCCTCGACACTTCGGATCTGAGCATCGAAGAGGCCACCGCCCGCGCCATCGCCCTGGTCGCGGCGCGTCTGGGCTGAGCGCCGATGGCCGCGCTGACGCGGCTGGTCGCGGCCGCGCCCTGGCAGGTGGATTTCAGCGACGGCGAGGGTGGCGATCTGGTCGTCAGCTTCGCCTCGGTCGGCCATGACCCGGACCGCACGCCTTCGCCCGAATTCGTCGCGACGGCGACCGGGCGGGGGACGGCTGCCGCGCCGCGCCGGGCGCTGTTCGTCTCGGACGACAGCCGCAGCTGGGGAAATGCACCGGGCTTCGCCGAGGTGCTGCGGCAGGCGCTTGGCCTCGTCTCAGAACGCGCGCCGGTTTGTCGGGTTTTGACGATAGGGCTGTCGATGGGGGCGGTCTCGGCGCTGATCGCGGCGCAGGCGGTGCCGGTGACGGCGGTTCTCGCCTTCGGGCCGCAATGGTCGGTGCGCGCGGACCACATGCCCGAAGAACGCCGCTGGTCGCGCTGGAGCGACGCGCTGCCGCCCGCGATCTGGCCGGTGACGCCCTTGCCCGCGCCGCCCACCCGCGCGGTGCTGTTTCATGGTGCGCGCGACGATCTCGCGCAGGCGCTGGCCTTTCCCGTCGCGGAAAACGTCGATCATCTGCTCTTCCCGGACCTCGGTCATTCCGATCTGGTGGCGCATCTGAAGGCGCGCGGCGCCCTTGCGGGATTGGTCGAATCGGCGCTTGCGGGCGACCGGCGACGGCTGCTGCGCATCGCCGCCTCGGCCGGCGGGCAGCGCCGGGCGCGGCTTTTCGGCTGAACGGCGGGGGTTTCGGGCCGCGCGGGCCCGTGCGCGGCCAATCTTCGCTTGGCAGAACGGGCATTCGTGCGTATATCGGCCGCGTCCCGCGCCCGTGCCGATGCACCGGCGTCTCGGGGCATATTCAGACAAAGACCGGCGGAGACAACCGCATGGCCCGTGAAACAGACCCGAAAGGAACTTTTCTTTATGACTGATAAAACGTCCATGGACGAATTCGAGGCCCTTCTCAACGAAAGCCTCGAGATCGACACCCCTCAGGAGGGTTCGGTCGTCAAAGGCAAGGTCATCGCCATCGAGGCGGGCCAGGCCATCATCGATGTCGGCTACAAGATGGAAGGCCGCGTCGACCTGAAGGAATTCGCGAACCCGGGCGAGGCCCCGACCATCGCCGTCGGCGATGAAGTCGAAGTCTACCTCGACCGCGTCGAAAACGCCCGCGGCGAAGCCGTGATCTCGCGCGAGAAGGCTCGCCGCGAGGAAGCCTGGGACCGTCTGGAGAAGGCCTACGCCAGCGAAGAGCGCGTCGAAGGCGCCATCTTCGGCCGCGTCAAGGGCGGCTTCACCGTCGACCTCGGCGGCGCCGTTGCCTTCCTGCCCGGTTCGCAGGTCGATGTCCGCCCGGTGCGCGACGCCGGCCCGCTCATGGGTCTCAAGCAGCCGTTCCAGATCCTCAAGATGGACCGTCGCCGCGGCAATATCGTCGTGTCGCGTCGCGCCATCCTGGAAGAATCGCGTGCCGAACAGCGCGCCGAAGTCATCTCGAACCTCACCGAGGGGCAGGTGGTCGAGGGCGTGGTCAAGAACATCACCGAATACGGTGCGTTCGTTGACCTCGGCGGCGTCGACGGCCTGCTGCATGTCACCGACATGGCGTGGCGCCGCGTGAACCACCCGTCGGAGATCCTGTCGATCGGCGAGACCGTCAAGGTCCAGGTCGTCAAGATCAACAAGGAAACCCACCGCATCAGCCTGGGCATGAAGCAGCTCCAGGCCGACCCGTGGGATTCGGTCGAGCAGAAGTTCCCGATCGGTTCGGTCCACAAGGGCCGCGTGACCAACATCACCGACTACGGCGCGTTCGTCGAGCTGGAAGCCGGTGTCGAAGGTCTGGTCCACGTGTCGGAAATGTCCTGGACCAAGAAGAACGTCCACCCCGGCAAGATCGTCTCGACCTCGCAGGAAGTCGACGTCATGGTCCTCGAGATCGACACCGCGAAGCGTCGCGTGTCGCTCGGCCTCAAGCAGACCATGCGCAACCCGTGGGAAGTGTTCGCTGAAACGCATCCGGTCGGTTCGGTCATCGAAGGCGAAGTCAAGAACATCACCGAATTCGGTCTGTTCGTCGGCCTCGACAACGACATCGACGGCATGGTGCACCTGTCGGACCTGTCGTGGGACAAGCGCGGCGAGGAAGCGATCCAGGAATATCGCAAGGGCGACGTGGTCAAGGCCGCCGTCACCGAAGTCGATATCGAGAAGGAGCGTATCTCGCTCTCGATCAAGGCTCTGGACGCCGACACCTTCTCGGACGCCGTTGACGGCGTGAAGCGCGGTTCGGTCATCACCGTGGCCGTCACCGCGATCGAGGATGGCGGCATCGAGGTCGAATACAACGGCATGAAGTCCTTCATCCGTCGTTCGGACCTGGCCCGCGACCGTGCCGATCAGCGCCCCGAGCGTTTCCAGGTCGGCGACAAGGTCGACGTGCGCGTCGTCAACGTCGACTCGAAGACCCGCAAGCTCGGCGTGTCGATCAAGGCGCGCGAGATCGCCGAAGAAAAGGAAGCCGTGGAACAGTACGGTTCGTCCGATTCGGGTGCGTCGCTCGGCGACATCCTCGGCGCCGCCCTCAAGGGCCGCGAGTGATCTCTGTCGGAAAGGCTTCGGCCTTTCCGCACGGCCCTGCCCGGCGACGGGCAGGGCCTTTTTGTTTCCCATTCGTCGCAAACTGCCGGCAATTCGTTGCATTTCAACGCATTGCTGTTTGAGCGCGACAAAAATCTTCGTATAGTTCACGGCGAATCCGATGCGCCGGGCTGCCACCCGGAAGGCCCTGGGGGGAGAACCGCATGATCCGTTCCGAACTGATCGCCAAGATTGCCGAGGAAAACCCGCACCTGTTCCAGCGCGACGTCGAGAAGATCGTCGGCACCGTCTTCGATGAGATCATCGAGGCGATGGCCCGTGGCGACCGGGTCGAGCTGCGCGGTTTCGGCGCCTTCTCGGTGAAGAAACGCGACGCGCGCACCGGGCGCAACCCGCGCACCGGCGATTCCGTCGATGTCGACGAGAAGCACGTGCCGTTCTTCAAGACCGGAAAGCTCTTGCGCGACCGGCTGAACGGGCTGGAACCGACGGACGACGAATGACCATGATCCGCCTGCTGCGCAGTCTCGTTCTGGTGCTTGTCGCGCTGGTTCTGGTGGTTCTGGCGCTCGCGAACCGCAATATCGTGGAACTGCACCTGCTGCCCGCGGCCGTCGGCGATTTCATCGGACAGGACTGGACGCTGCGGCTGCCGCTGTTCCTGGTGATCTTCGGCGGCATTCTGGCCGGTGTCCTGCTGGGCTTCGTCTGGGAATGGCTGCGCGCCCATCGCACGCGGGCCTCGGGGCAGGCGGCGAAAAAGCAGTTGCGCAAGATCGAACGCGAGACGGCGAAGGCCGGTGCGACGACCGACAAGCCGCGCGATGAGGTTCTGGCGCTCCTCGATCAGTCGGGACGCTGAGATGGTCCGTGTCGCCGTGTCCCGTCCGGCGCGCCCCGAAGGCGTGCGCGTCAAGATCTGCGGTCTGACCCGGCCCGAGCATGTCGTCTGGGCCGCCGGAGCCGGGGCAAGCTATCTGGGCTTCGTGTTCTTCCCGAAAAGTTCGCGCAACGTGACTGCCGAAACGGCGCGCGGGCTGGCGCTCGAGGCCCCCGCGGGCATCGCCAAGGTGGCGCTGCTGGTCGATGCAGACGATGCCGCGATCGGGGCGATCCTCGAGCGGGTGCCGCTCGATATGCTGCAACTCCATGGCCACGAGACGCCCGAACGCGTCGCCGAGGTGCGGGCGCGCTTCGGCCTGCCGGTGATGAAGGCGGTGGGGGTGGCCGGGGCTGCCGATCTCGACGCGCTGCCGGATTATGAGGCGGTGGCCGATCAGATCCTGCTCGATGCCAAGGCGCCGAAGGGTGCGGCGCTGCCCGGCGGCAACGGTCTCGCCTTCGACTGGCGGCTGATCGCCGGCCGGGTGTGGAGCAAGCCGTGGATGCTCGCGGGCGGGCTGCGCCCCGATACCGTGGCCGAGGCGATCCGGCTGACCGGGGCGCATCAGGTCGATGTGTCCTCGGGCGTCGAAACCGCGCCGGGTGTGAAGGACGAGGCGCTGATCCGCGCCTTCATCGCCGCCGCGCGCGGCTGAATGCGGGCGGACGGGGACGGAATCCGCATCCTCCTCCGGTCCGCCGCTTTACCCGTCGGAGCAATCGCGATAAGCCCTCTCAGAACAACGCGAGGTAAGACGATGGCCGAAGACCTTCCCAACAGCTACCGCACCGGGCCGGATGAAAACGGCCGTTTCGGCATCTTCGGCGGGCGTTTCGTTTCCGAGACGCTGATGCCGCTGATCTTGGATCTGGAAGCCGAATACGAGCGCGCCAAGAAAGACCCGGACTTCTGGGCCGAGATGGACTACCTGCGCAAGTATTACATCGGCCGGCCGTCGCCTTTGTATTTCGCGCCGCGCCTGACCGAGCATCTCGGCGGGGCGAAGATCTACCTCAAGCGCGAAGAGCTGAACCATACCGGCTCGCACAAGATCAACAACGTGATCGGGCAGATCCTGCTGGCGCGCCGGATGGGCAAGACCCGGATCATCGCCGAGACCGGCGCCGGTCAGCATGGCGTGGCGACCGCCACCGCCTGCGCGCGCTTCGGGCTGAAATGCGTCGTCTACATGGGCGCGACCGATGTCGAGCGGCAGGCGCCGAACGTGTTCCGGATGCGTCTGCTGGGCGCCGAGGTCCATGCCGTCACCTCGGGCAGCGGCACGCTGAAGGACGCGATGAACGAGGCGCTGCGCGACTGGGTGACCAACGTGCGCGACACCTTCTATTGCATCGGCACGGTGGCGGGCCCGCATCCCTATCCGGCGATGGTGCGCGATTTCCAGTCTATCATCGGCGACGAGACCCGCTGGCAGCTGGAAGAGCAGGAAGGCAAGGGCCGCCTGCCCGATACGCTGGTCGCAGCGATCGGCGGGGGCTCGAACGCGATGGGGCTGTTCCACCCGTTCCTCGACGACAAGTCGGTGAAGATCATCGGCGTCGAGGCCGGCGGCAAGGGCGTCGATGAGCGGATGGAGCATTGTGCCTCGCTCAACGGCGGGCGTCCGGGCGTGCTGCACGGCAACCGCACCTATCTGTTGCAGGACGAGGACGGCCAGATCCTCGAAGGCTATTCGATCTCGGCCGGGCTCGATTATCCTGGCATCGGGCCGGAGCACGCCTGGCTCTATGAGACCGGGCGCGCCGAATATGTCTCGGTCACCGATGTCGAGGCGCTGGCGGCGTTCCAGCTGCTGTGCAAGACCGAGGGCATCATCCCCGCGCTGGAGCCGAGCCACGCCCTCGCCCATGTGACGAAGATCGCGCCGGGCCTGCCGAAGGACCATATCATCGTGGTCAACCTGTCGGGGCGCGGCGACAAGGACATCTTTGCCGTGGCCAAGCATCTCGGCGTCGAGATGGCCGTCTGAGACCGCCACTGCAGCGCAGACCGAACCGAAAGCCCCTGTCCCGCCCGGACGGGGGCTTTTCATTCCGGCGTCCGGCTTTCTCAGCTTGTGAACGCCACGGGTGCAAAAGATGGCGCGGTCAGTCCTTGTCGCGCTTCTTCTTTTTCTTGCGGCCTTCGGGCGCGGCGGCAAGGGTGCGGGCAAGGTCTTCGGGCGCCAGCTGCGCCAGCTGGCCGAACCACTCCGCCGCCTGCGTGACCATCGCCGCCAGCGGCGCGATGCGCGGGTCCGAGCTGTCCAGCCGCGCAAGGCTGTCGGCAACCGGAGCGATGTCGCGGCGGTGGCGCTCGGTCAGAAGCGCGCGCAGCAGCGCCCAGGGATCTGCTTCGGCGACGAAATAATCGCGCCGCGATCCGGGGCTGCGCGCGGCACGAACCAGCCCGGCGCCACGCAGCTCTTTCAGCGCGACCGAGACATTGGTGCGCGACAGCCCCAGTTGCTCGGTCAGCATCTCGGCCGAGGGCGCCTGTGCCGCGCGCCAGATCGCGGCCAGACATTGCCCGGCCGGCCGCGACAGGCCGAAGCGGGGCGCGATCTCGGCAAACAGCCGGACGAGGTCTGACTGAGGCGGCAGGGGTTCGGACATGGGGTGGGGGCTCCTCGCTGACCGGCTCCACCATGCGAAGGGGCGCCGGCGGGCGCAAGCCCCGAAGCGTGCGGGGACCTACCTGTCGAGACAGGCGAGCAGCGTATCGCCGAGGCTTTCGAGCGTCCGGACATAGAGATCGGGGCCGCGCTCCATCTCGGTTCCGGCCGGGTCGAGTGCACCGCCGAGGCGGGTGGTCGTGCCCTCGATCAGGCGCTGCATCGGGCGCGGGTCATGGGCGGCCTCGGGGAAGGCGCAGACAACCTGCTTCGCGGACAGCTCGGCGCGCAGCTCCGACAGATGCGCCGCGCCCGGGTCAGTCGCGTCGCCCGGCGAGACCGATCCCGCATCCGCAAGGCCGTAGCGGTCGGCGAAATAGCCATAGGCATCGTGGTAGACGACGAAGGGCTTGCCGGCGACAGGTTTCAGCCGGGCCTCGAGACTGGCATCCATCTCCGCGATCCGGGCGCGCGCCGCCTCGGCATTGGCGGCATAGGTCGCCTTGTGCTCGGGGTCGAGCGTGCCAAGGCGGTCGGCGATGACGGTCAGCCAGGTCTCGGCATTCCCGGGGTTCAGCCAGGCGTGCGGGTCGAGGATCGTGCCATCCGCACCGGCGGTGTGCTCGTGGTCCTGTCCGTGGTCGTGGCCTTCCTCGTGCTCGTCCTCGTCGCCGTCGCCGGCGAAGCTGCGGGTCTTCGTGCCTTCGGCGTGCAGCAGCGCCAGCTGCGGCCGGGCCGGCCCCGAGGCCGCGATGGCCCGGTCGAGCCAGGGGGTCATCTCCGGCCCGATCCAGATCACCAGATCGGCCTGATCGAGGGCGCGGGCCTCGGAGGGGCGCATCTGATAGCTGTGCGCATTTGCCCCCTTGCTCAGCAGGATCGACGGCTGACCGAGGTCGCCCATCACCAGCGCCACCAGCGATTGCGTGGGTGCGATGTCGGTGGCGACCTTCGGCACTCCGGCCGAGGCCAGCGCGGGAAAGCACAGGGCCAGCGCAGTCAGGGTCAGCGGACGGGCGAGGGCGGGACGTGGCATCTGAGTCTCCTTGATCCGGGGGTGGCGGCCTTGTGGTGCGGAGGCGGGTTATCTATGTTACCTCATAACCCGTCAAGCCGGATTGTTACATGATAACCTCTCCCTTTCGCCCCGATGGGATCCGATGACCCGCGAAGCAGAGCAGCCGCAGCCGGCCTTTGGCGCGCATGATCACGCGCATTGCACCGCCGACACGCTGGCGCGTGCCGAGGCCGAGGCCGTCCGTCTCGGTCTGCGGCTGACCCCGGTGCGCCGGCGGGTGCTGGAGATCTTGCTCGAACAGCATCGGGCGATGGGCGCCTATGAGGTGCTCGACCGGCTGGCGGCCGAGGGGTTCGGCCATCAGCCGCCGGTGGCTTATCGGGCACTCGATTTTCTGGTCGACAACGGTTTCGCGCATCGGGTGCGGCGGCTCAACGCCTTCGCGGCCTGTATGCACCCGGGCGAGACCCATGCGCCGGTCTTCCTGATCTGCCGCTCGTGCAATGTGGTGGCCGAGGCGGCGGGGCAGCCGGTGCGCTCCGCGCTCGACGCGGCGGCGGCGGCGGCGGGCTTCACCGTCGAACGGGCGAATATCGAGGCGCTCGGCCTGTGTCCGGAATGCAAGGCCAGGGAGTTGGCATCGTGACTGCGACACAGCGCCCGCCGCTGATCGGGGCGCGGGGGATTTCGGTGCGCCATGGCGCGGCCGAAGTCCTGTCGCATGTCGATTTCGCCATCCATCCGGGCGAGATCGTCACGGTGATCGGGCCGAACGGTTCGGGCAAGTCGACGCTGCTGCGCGCCCTGATCGGCGCCCAGCCGGTGGCCGCGGGCGAGGTGTATCACGCCCCGGGGCTGGCGATCGGCTATGTGCCGCAGCGGCTGGCGATCGATGCCAGCCTGCCGATGACGGTGCGCCGCTTTCTTTCGCTGCCGCGCCGCGTCGGCGATACCGAGGCCGAGGCTGCGCTGGTGCGTACCGGGGTGGCGGGCATCGGCCCCCGACCGCTTGCCGGGCTGTCGGGCGGGCAGTTCCAGCGTGTCCTGCTGGCGCGCGCGCTGCTGTCGCGGCCGCAGATCCTGATCCTCGACGAGCCGACGCAGGGCCTCGACCAGCCCGGCACGGCGGCCTTCTATCGGCTGATCGAGGAGGCCCGGGCGGAAACCGGCTGCGCGGTGCTGATGGTCAGTCACGATCTGCATGTGGTCATGGCGGCCTCGGACCGGGTGGTGTGTCTGAACGGGCATGTGTGCTGCGCGGGAACGCCCCGCGTCGTGGCTGACGCGCCGGAATATCGTGCGTTGTTCGGGCTGGGCACGGGCGGGGCGTTCGCGCTGTATCGCCATGTCCACGACCACAGCCATGACGACGACGAGGGGCACGGCCACGATGCCATCCATCCCCATGCGGCGCATCCGCATCCGCTGCCGGCCGCGGCCGATGAACCCGCCCCCGGGAGCCTTCGATGATTGATGAATTTCTGATTCGTGCCGCAGCCGCGGGGCTGGGGCTGACGCTGGCGACGGGCCCCCTGGGGTCTTTCGTGGTGTGGCGCCGGATGGCTTATTTCGGCGATGCGACGGCCCATGCGGCGGTGCTGGGCGTGGCGCTGAGCTTCGCCTTCGGCCTGCCGGTTTATGTCGGCACGCTGGCGGTCGCGCTGGCGATGGCGGTGACGGTGGCGGGGCTGGCGTCGCGCGGACAGGCGATGGACACGGTGCTCGGCGTGCTGGCGCATTCGGCGCTGGCCTTCGGCCTGATCGCGGCGTCGTTCGTCGCGGGGCTGCGGGTCGATCTGGAAAGCTTCCTGTTCGGCGACATCCTGTCGGTCGGCTGGGGCGATGTGGGGCTGATCTGGGCGGGGGCGGCGGTCGTCGCGGGGCTTCTGGCGTGGCGTTGGCAGGCGTTGCTGACCGCGACAGTGAACGAGGAACTCGCCCGCGCCTCGGGAATCGACCCGCGGCGCGAGCAGCTGGTGCTGACGCTGGCGCTGGCGCTGACGGTGGCGGTGGCGATCAAGATCGTCGGCGCGCTGCTGATCGCGGCGCTGCTGATCGTTCCGGCCGCGGCCGCGCGGCGGCTGTCGCGTTCGCCCGAGGCGATGGCGCTGTGGGCGGTGGCGATCGGCGTGGCTTCCGTGCTGGGAGGGCTCGCGGCTTCGCTGAACTGGGATACACCCGGTGGCCCCTCGATCGTCGGGGCGGCGGCGGCGATCTTCGGGCTGACCCTGCCGTTCCGGCGGCTGCGCTGAAGGGGGGCGACTCGCCTTCTGCAGCGGCTGCGCCCGGCGCAGAGCGGTCATGCAGCAGATGCGGGCCGCGCCGGTTCCGCGGGCTGCGCGCAGGCCGGGGTGTGCCGTGAAATATCGGTATCCGGCCTTGCCCCGCGGGCTTTCCGGGCCATCTTGTGACCGGTTCGCCGCTGCCTTGTGCCAAACTGCAACAGTCGGTTAAGGCCTCGGGAAGGTCCATGATTTTCCCTTTGCTTTTTGGGGGGACTGTGCCAGTTTTCGCAAGATGCCGCCGCAAGGGTGGCTGTCAAATGTAATGACGGAGATTATCATGAAGAAGATCGCTACGCTCGCCCTGGCCTTCGGCCTGTCGGCTACCACCGCTTTCGCTGGCGGCTACACCGCCCCGGTCGTCGAGCCGGAACCCGTTGTCGTGAAGCAGGCTTCGTCGTCGAACCCGGCTTACGTGATCCCGGCTGTGCTGCTCGCCGCTCTGGCGATCGCCGCTTCGGACTCGTCGGACTCGTCGTCGTCGTCGACCACGACCACGAAGTAATCCGCTTCCCCTCGCGGGGAGTGAAAGGCCGGGACGCAGCAATGCGCCCCGGCCTTTTCTTTTGTCCGGCTCCGGTTTCGGTGTCCGGCTTTGGTCGGACCGGACCGCGGAACACGAAAACGGCCCGTGCCTGCGAAAGGCACGGGCCGCGTTCAACGGTCCGGTTTCGGGTGTGGGCTCAGGGCCGGACGGTCTGGATCGTCATGTAACCGAGCTGAGGCGTCACCCACTGGCGCGAGGACACGATCGCCCCGGCGGCCGAGACGACATAGCTGTTGTCGAGTTTCAGCCCGGCGATGCCGGTGCAGTGCTCGACCATCTGGATGCCGCTCCAGGTCGTGCCGGCGAAGGGATAGCTCACCGTCTTGCCGGTGTTGCTGACCTGGCAGCTCAGCGGGATCGGCCGTTCGAGGCTGAGCCCGTCGAGATAGCGGATCACCTTCGGCGCGGTTCCCGAACGCCGCGACCGGATCAGCGATTCTACAGAGGCCGTATCGGCCGATTCCATGTCGAAGCCAAAGCCCCGCGTCGCCGCGACCAACCCGTTACGCAGCACGATCGACTGCTTGTAGGGGGTGTAGTAGGTGCGCATCGCCCCGTTCTCGCCGGCCATGCCGATGACCGAGGCATAACCGTTGCCCTCCATCGAGATATAAACCAGCGGCCCCTTGTTCAGCCCGAGGGCCGAACGCGACTCGGCCTCGGGGTCGGGCTTCGCCGGAGCGGGCTTTGCCTTGCCGATCGAGGTGATGTCCTTCGCCACCTGCTTGCTGAGCCCGCCCAGATAGGCGCCGCGCGAATTGCCCATCTGATCGCCACCGCTGCATCCTGCCAGCGCCAGCACCGCGCCGGCCGCGACAAGCGCCGGACGCAGGATCGGGAACCGAGTGCTCATCGCCAGAACCTCCCCCAGTCGTCGTAGATCTGCCCACCCTGGGCCGGGCTGACCACGCTGTAGAGGCGGCCGTCCACGTAAACCTTCTGCCCACCGTCGCGGGTCAGCGGACGGATCGTCGAATCGATGCTGCTGGTCGACGGCGTGCCCGAGGCCCAGGACAGCGGGATCGAGAAGAAGATGCCCTTGTCGAACGAACCCTCGCCGAAATCCGAGGCCGAGATATCGGTCTTGGTCGCGAAGGCGCCGACCTTCCAGCCGTTCGAGAACACCCGGCTGAGCTGCATCGTTGCACCCCAGTCCTTGGCAAGATAGCGGCCGACGTCCAGCTCGGCGAGGTAGCCGTTGCTGAGGTCGTAATAGGCCGAGGCATGGCCGGTCACCGTCGAATAGCTCTGGAAGTCGAAGCGCTGGTTATAATCGCGCTTCTTCACCCAGTCGGTTTCGAGACCAAGCGCCAGCCGGCTGTCCGCCGGCTTCCACAGCATTTCGCCCGACACGCCGCCATACATCTGTTCGAACAGACCGGCGGTGGCGCGCAGGTAGATGTCGTCGCTGGCCTTGGCGTAATAGGCGCCCTGCATCTGCCGGATCGTGGTGCCCGGATAGCGCGAATAAAGCGTCGTGTCGGTGCGCACCTGCGGCACGCCTCCGGTCGGATCGGCCGCGGTGCCGTCGCCGACATCGCCGAAGGCCTTCTGGCGCAGCACGCCCGAGAACACCACGCCCGGCGCAGCCTCGAACCGGCCGGCAAGCTCGGCGCCGACATCGAGGCGCAGCGGCTGATCCGGATCGAACAGCGAGACCGCCGTATAGGGGCCGAGTGCCCAGGAATAACGCGGATAGACGCCGGGGGTGGGCACCTGTGCCGGGTCGCGGCCGGTATCGCCAACCCCGGTGCGGGCCAGCATGTCATAAGAGCTGGTGTTTTCCAGCTTCTCGACATCGCTGCGCCGGAAGGTCAGTGCGGCCAGCGGCATCCCCTTGTTGACCGGGGTGATGACGATGGTCTCGACCGAGGAGGGCAGGGCGCGCGTCGCGATGCGCACCGCTCGGCCCACGGCTTCGGGCGTCGACAGATAACGATTGTTGCGGATGCGCAGCTCTGCCCGGTCCTTGCTCAGCGACATCGATTCGAGGATCTGCCCGTCTTTTTTCAGCGCATCGGCAAGCGCGGTCTGGATCGCGGGCTGCGCCGTCGGGTCGCTGGCCCAGGTGCCAGACCAGCCATCGGGATCGGCGGCATAGGCGGGGCGCGGCTTCACCGGCAGGGGGGCTGTCTCCAGCCCCGAGGGGAAGGGAGCGCTCTTCGGGTCGATGTTGATCGAGAACTGGAAGCCGACCCGCGTGCCATACATGTAGAACATCTGCAGATCGACGAACTCGTTCGGGCTGTAGGCAGCCGCGAAGTTGAACGGGCTCTTGCGGTCGAAATCGTCGTATTTCTTCTCGCGCGGGTAGTCGTCCGAGGAATATTCCGCCTTCAGCGTCCATTTCTCGGTCAGCGCGTAGGACAGGCCGAAGAACGGCGCATAATTGCCCTTGAACCACGAGGTGCCGTTCAGCTGCCCGCCGGTCGAGCTGAAATCGTAGGCCGGGCGCGTGCCCCAGCCGGAATGCTCCCCGAACGTGCCGAGCCGCCCCCAGCCGATCCCGGCCGTCGCGCGCAGCTTCTCGGTGAGGCTCTTGGTGGCGACGAGATATTCGCCCGAATAGATCCCGGTGCCGACGAAATCGCGCAGGCCCACCGCCATCGACGGCAGATATTGCCCCTCATCGAGGAAGGTCCACTGCACGTCGAAAGAGCGGTCGTAAAGCGCCGTCCAGGCCTCTCCGGGGGCGTTGTATTGCAGCCCCGGCACGCGCGAATAGCGGAACGCCGCGCTGATGCGGGGCGTGATCTGGAAGGTGATCTGGTTGCGCTGCGTATTGTCGTCGAGCCGCGTCATCGAGACGGCGAATTCGCCATCTGTCCGCGTCTCGGCCGTCGGCATGTCGATCAGGCCGGGCATCCCGTAGGTATTGCGCGCCTGATTGAGAAGCGGATCGGCATGGCCCGCCGGAACGGCCGCGAGCGTCAGCGACACCGCTCCGATCGTGCGCGCCAGACGCCGCTTGCGCCTGCTTTTCTGTCCCACCGTCACCTGGTTCACCTCCAAGGGTTTTGCGGACATTACAACGGCTTTGTCCGCGGGGCGAGGGGGGAAAGCGCACCCTTTGGGCGGATCGCCGCCCAGTCCGCCGCGGCCCGGCCGGAAATCTCAGGCGCCGATCACCAGCATGTCGGCTGCGCGCACGCCCAGGGTGACCGCTTCGCCGACCTTCGGCGGCTGCTTGTCCGAGGTGTTGAATGTGTCGAAGGCGATGCTTTGGCCCGCCACCTCGGCGCGCAGCCGGATCACCGCACCGAGGAAGTCGACCTCGGTGATCGTGCCGCCGAGCCCGCTGTCGCAGCCTTCCCGGCCGAGGCTGATCGTCTCGGGCCGCAGGCCGAGCGTAACCTTGCCCGCAGGCAGCGCACGTCCGAGCGTGAGTTCCGTTCCCGCCACGGCGACGCGCCCGGCCGTCGGGTCCAGCACCTGGGCCTCGAGCGTGTTCAGCGTTCCGACGAAGCTTGCGACGAAGCGGGTCGTGGGGCGGTTGTAGATCTCGAACGGCGTGCCGACCTGATCGGCGATGCCCTGGTGCATGACCACGATGCGGTCCGACATCGACAGCGCCTCTTCCTGATCGTGGGTGACGAAGATCGTGGTGATGCCCAGCTCGCGCTGGATCGCGCGGATCTCGTTGCGCAGGCTGACCCGCACCTTGGCGTCGAGTGCGGAAAGCGGCTCGTCGAGCAGCAGGACCTGCGGCTTCGGGGCGAGCGCGCGCGCCAGCGCCACGCGCTGCTGCTGGCCGCCCGACAGCTGGAACGGATAGCGCGCGCCAAGGTCGGGAAGACCGATCAGCGACAGCATTTCCTCGACCCGCGGTGCGATCTCGCGCGCGGGGGTGCCCTTGACCTTCAACCCGAAGCCGACGTTCTGCGCCACCGTCAGGTTCGGAAACAGCGCATAGGCCTGGAACACCATGCCGATGTTGCGCTGGTTCGGCTTCTTGTCGGTGACCGGCGCGCCGGCGATGCGGATCTCGCCCGTGCTCGGGGTCTCGAACCCGGCGATCATCCGCAGCACCGTGGTCTTGCCGCAGCCCGACGGCCCGAGCAGCGAGATGAATTCGCCCTTCTCCACATCGAGGTTGAAGTCCTTGACCACGCGGGTCGGGCCGAAGGACTTTTCGAGGTGACGGATCGTCAGGAAGGTCATGCGCGCGCCTTGTCGAATTTCGAGAAACGGGAGACGAGCTGGATCAGGCCCATGCAGGCCCAGGTGATCACGAAAGAGATCACCGCCAGCGCGTTCGGCTCGTAGGCGCGGTTGGCGCCCATCAGCTGCAGATAAGGCCCGAAGGCCGGGCGGTTCAGCAGTGCCGCCATGGTGAATTCGCCGATCACGATGGCCAGCGTGACGAAGGCCCCCGACATCACCGCGACCATGACATTGGGCAAGATCACCCGGCCGATGATCGTAGGCCAGCCGGCGCCGAGGGATTGCGCCGCCTCGGTCAGGGTGGCGACGTCGATGGTGCGCAACCCGGTGTCGACGGCGCGATACATGTAGGGCAGGGCGAGCGTCGCATAGCCCAACAGCAACAGCAGGTTGGTGCCGAACACCGTGCCGGTCAGCGGCAGCCAGCTCGATGTGTTGTAAAGCCGGATGTAGCCGAACACGATCACGATGGCCGGGATCACCAGCGGCAGCAGCGTGACGAATTCGACATAGGGGCGCAGATGCGGCAGCTTCAGCCGCACCCAGAACGCCGTCGGCACCACCAGAAGCACCGAGAACACGATCGTCGCCAGCGCCATCCCCAGCGAATAGACGAAGGTCTGCGCGAAACGCGGATCGGCCAGAACCACGCGATAGGCCTCGGCGGAATATTCGCCGCGTTTCATCGACAGCGAGAATTCCGTCATGCCGAGCAGCGGAAGGATGAAATAGGCCATCCCCAGCAGCAGGATCGCCCAGGCAGCCAGCTTCTTCATTTCAGCCACCTTTCCGAGCGCATCCGCAGCCAGATGTAGATCACGTTCGCCAACCCGGTGATGACGATCATGCCAAGCGCCATCGCATAACCCAGATGCGGATTGCCCAGCACGTCGCCGCGGATCTGCGCGAACAGCATGATCGGCACGATGTTCAGGCTCGATCCGGTCAGCGCGATGGCGGTGGCGACGGCGCCGAAGGCATTGGCGAAGAGCAGCGCGAACGTGCCGAGGATCGCCGGAAACAGGATCGGCAGCGCCACCATGCGCCAGTATTGCGCCCCCGAGGCGCCGAGCGACTGCGCCGCCTCGCGCCATTCGCGCTTCAGCCCGTCGAGCGCCGGCGTCACGATCAGGATCATCAGCGGGATCTGGAAGAACAGATAGGTGATCGTCAGTCCCCAGAAGCTGAGGATGTTGAACCCGTAGGCGCGCAGGTTGATGCCCAGATGCGTTTTGAGGAACACCGTCACCAGACCGAGCGGCCCGAGCGTGGCGAGAAACGCGAAGGCGAGCGGCACGCCCGCGAAGTTCGACGCGACCCCTGAAAACGTCAGCAAGGGCGAACGCACCCATTTCGGCAAACCACCGAGAACCACCGCCGCCGCCATCAGGAACCCGATCAGACAGCCGAGCGCTGAGGACGCGACCGAGATCCTGATCGAGATCCAATAGCTGCCGAGGATGGATTTCGTGAACAGCCCGGCGACGTTCTCGAAGGTGAAACTTCCGTCAGCCCGCTGGAACGCGCCGATCACGATCTTCATCGTGGGCGCGATCAGGAACAGCGCGATGAACAGCGCGAAGGGCAGCAGCCCGAGCCAGGTCAGCGGCAGGCGTCGGCGCGCGGGTGCGGCGAGGGGAGGGGAGGCAGGCGATGGGGTGTCGGTCACGCGATAAAACGTCCGGTTGGTCCGAAAAACGGTCCGCCGCGCCTGCCGGGCCATGTGGCCCGGAGCGCGGCGGTCTGGATCAGAGGGCCGGGCGCATCCGCGCCCCGCCCGGTGTCGGTCTTACTGGACGTTCGCGCCCACGACCTTGTCCCAGCCGGCGGTGACTGCGGCCTTGTTGTCGCCCTGTTCGGCGATGGTCGGGAAATAGGCGGCGGCGTAGTTCTCGGCCGGCGGCAGAGCCTTCAGCAGCGCCTCCGGAACCTTGCCGGCCTTCGACATCGCGTTGAAGCGCGCCGGGTGGCAATAGCCCTTCAGCCAGAGGTTCTGCCCCTCGTCCGAATACAGGTATTCCATCCACAGCTTGGCGGCGTTCGGATGCGGCGCATAGGCCGAGATCGCCTGCACGTAGACACCGGCGAGAACGCCCGACTTCGGCACCACCACTTCGACCGGCGGGTTGCCCTTGAGCGTGTCACGCGCGGCGAGCGCGTTGTAGTCCCACATCACCACGATCGGCGTCGCACCCTGCGCGAGCGTGCCGGCCTTGCCGATGGTGGGGACGAAATTGCCCGCTTCGTTCAGCTTCTTGAAGTAGCCGAGGCCCTTCTCGCCCGATTCGGTGCCGGCCTTGGCGCCTTCCGACAGACCCGAGGCGAGAACCGCCAGAATCGCCTGGTTCGAGGCGCGCGGATCGCCCGCCAGCGCCACCTGACCGGCGTAGTCCTTGCCGAGCAGATCGCTCCAGTCGGTCGGAACCTTGTCGACGAGGTCCTTGTTCACCATGAACGACATCACGCCGTAATAGTCGCCATACCAGTAGCCGTCGGCATCCTTCACCGCGTCCGGGATCTCGGCCCAGGTCGAGACCTTGTAGGGCTGGACGAGCTTTTCTTCCTTGGCCTGCGGACCGAAGGCGAGGCCGACGTCGATCACGTCGGGCGCCTGCGGGCCGGTGTTGCCCTTGTTGGCGCGAATCGCTTCCAGCTCGTCGGCCGAGCCCGCGTCGGGGTTCAGTTCGTTCACCGAGATGCCCGGATATTTCGCCTTGAAGCCGTCGATCACCGCGCCATAGCCGCACCAGTCATGGGGCAGCGCGATGGTGGTCAGCATCCCTTCCTTCTTGGCCGCCGCTTCCAGAGCGGCCATGTCCTCGGCCTGCACCATGGCGGTCGTCATCATCAGGACGGTCGCCCCGACGATGCCCTTGGTGAACCAGCGCATCGGGTTCGTGTTCATGTGGTCTCTCCCCAGTTTCGGAAGTCAGGGCCCGGAATGGGCACCAGCAGCACCTAGGCCCGTTTGGTGACAGTTTCGCGACAGCCGGGCCGGTGTGTTCTTGTTCCTGATCGGTGGGGCAAGGCTTGCCGCTTTTCGCCGGCTTTGCAACATCTCTGTCACCGAAGCGTCACGTCTCCCGGCCGGAGTGCCCAAGATTTGGGCCGGCTCAGGACGCGACCGAACCGGGCTCAGCGCGTCCGGGCGCCGGCAAGGCGCAGTGTCAGCGGCACGGCCAGCGCCGCCCCGGCAAGGCACAGCAGCGCGCCGGCCGTGGTCATCCGCCCGAGACCGAAGATCTCGGCCGTCAGCAACAGCACCGCCCCCGCCGCCATCAGCGCGAACTGCCCCCGGCCGAGGCGCCCCGCCGCCGGCCCGAGCCGCGCATTGAGCACCGCCATCACCGCGAAAGCCGCGCCGAGGCCGATCGTCTGGTGCATCAGCCCGGTGACCTCGCGCCCGGCAAGCGCCAGCGCGACGGTGCCGGTCAGCCCCGCGGCCATCAGCAGGGTCAGAGCGACGCTCCAGCCCGATCTGGGCCCGTGGCGCAGACTGCTCAGCGCGGCCAACAGCACCGCGAGCACCGGTCCGCCGATGCACAACGCCCCGAGCCAGGGTGCCAGCGCATCGGGTCCGAGCCCTTCCGAAAACAGCCGCCCCGCCCAGACGAAGAACCCGATCCCCGTCGCCGCCAGCATCGTCGCCGCAACGGTGCGACGCCCGGCGAGGGGGCGGCCGGTCTCCGCCTCGATCCCCTGCGCGGCAAGGCCGAGCGCAGGCAGCACCACCATCAGGATCGCCGGATGGCCGAACACCCAGCCGAGGCCCGGTTGCGTCACCGGCCCACCGAGATGCGCAATGGCCGCCGCCAGCACCGGCATCGACATCAGCACCATCGCATTCGCCGAGAGCAGCGCCCAGCCGAGCACGGGCATCTCGCTCAGCCGTCGGTCGGGGGCGCGATGGGTCAGGATCGAGGTGATCGCGACCGCCGCCAACCCCAGCATGGCGATGCCGCTCAGATGCAGCGCGAACGAGCCGAGGGTCGTCGCGGTGGCGCTTTCCACCGCGGCTCCGGGGACCGCCAGGGCTGCGAGCGCAAGCGCCGTCGCCAGTCCCTGCAGTGCCGCCGCCGCCACGGCCAGGCGCGGGAAGGCGATGTCGCGCGTGCCGAGGATCCCCGGCAGCACCAGCATCCCGATGCCGCCGATCAGCGCCGGGATCGCGGCGAAGAACAGCATGACCAGCCCGTGCGCCGTCACCAGCGCCTGCCAGGGCGCGGTGTCGAGGGGCCGGCTCAGCGCGACGACCCGCATATATCCGGTCAGCGCGCCGCCCGCGGTGCCCGCCAACGCCGCCGCGCACAGCGTCATGACGCCCGCGAGGCGCGCGCCGCCGCGGGTCAGGGCACGTGTGCCGCCATGTTGCCGGAGCTGTGAGTCGTGCATTCGGGATCTCCTGCGCCGCGGCAGGGTGTCGCACCTGCCCGGTTTTCAGGGCTGTCTAGCGTCAGAGCCGGCCTCGGGCAACTGTTTCGCGCCGTCGGGGAGCGTGTCGGGGGGCGCGTCTGGCGCAGGACCGGCGCCGGCGGCGGGCACCCCGGCGGGCGGGGCGACGCTCGCCAGATAGGCCGCGACATCGGCGCCGCCCGAGGGCAGCTGGAACGCCATCTTCGCCGGGCCCGATCCGCCATGCGCGTCGATGAAGGCGGTGGGGTTGCGCACGTATTCGGCGATCAGTGCCTCGGACCAGACAAGCCCGGCTTCGCCCGCCTGCTTCACGCCCGCGCTGTAAGCAAAGCCCGGATAGGTGCCGGCGGTGCGCCCGACCACGCCGTAAAGGTTCGGTCCGACCTTGCCACCACGCATCACCGCCGTGCCGTCGGGCGCGGTGATCGAGTGACAGGCCTTGCAGCGGGTGAACAGCCGCTCTCCGGCGTCGACATCGCCAGAGGGGGCGGCCGGGTCCGCCGGTGCGGCGCCCGGCATCAGGGCCAGAAGCAGTGCGGCGGCGAGGTGGCGGGGCGCGGTCGTCATCCGGGCGCTCAGGCGGCGAAGGGGGTGCCGGCGGCGGGCTCGGGGCCGAAGAACCGCTCGTAAGTGCGCATCAGCGCCGCGTCGACGTCTTCGAGCGTCACCGGCAGCCCGAGGTCGACCAGACTGGTCACCCCGTGGTCGCGGATGCCGCAGGGCACGATTCCGGCAAAATGGCTCAGGTCCGGTTCGACGTTGATCGACAGGCCGTGATAACTGACCCAGTGCCGCATCTTGACGCCGATGGCGGCGATCTTGTCCTCGGCGACAGAGCCGTCGGCACCGAGCGGACGTTCCGGGCGGGTGACCCAGACACCGACGCGGCCGTCGCGGATCTCGCCGCGGACGTTGAATTCGGCGAGCGCCGCGATCACCCAGCCCTCCATCGCCTGCACGAAGCGGCGCACGTCCTTGCCGTGGCGGTTGAGGTCGAGCATCGCGTAGACCACGCGCTGGCCCGGGCCGTGATAGGTATACTGGCCGCCGCGGCGTGCCTGATAGACCGGAAACCGGTCGGGCCAGAGCAGATCCTCGCGGTGCGCCGAGGTGCCGGCGGTGTAAAGCGGGGGATGTTCGAGCAGCCAGATCGCTTCGTCCGCTTCGCCACGGGCGATGGCGTCGACCCGCGCCTCCATGAAGGCGAGGGCCTCGTCATAGGGAACGGGCGCGTCGGAATGGATCCATTCGGGCATGGCTGGCTCCTTCTTCATCGGCAGGGCGGGCGTCATCGGCGGCGCACAGTATCGGGATCGGGGTAGGGGCAAAGGCGGTGCGGCTCAAGCCGAAACCGCGGGTGGCGGTGGGGTCCCGGACCGAAAAATTGCATCCCGGTGAAAAATCCGCTTTTCATTCCCGAAAGCCTCGGATACATCGCGCTTCACCAAGCCAAGATATGCGGTCGTGGCGGAATTGGTAGACGCGCAGCGTTGAGGTCGCTGTGGGGTAACTCCCGTGGAAGTTCGAGTCTTCTCGACCGCACCATTCAAAAAGCCCCTGTGAACAAGGCATTGCCGGTTCACAGGGGCTTTTGGCTTTTACGGCCCGCGGTTTTTCTGGGGGGCGGTTCTTTCTGAGGGATTGCGCTTCCGACCTCCGCGGCGGGCCGCGGACCGGCCTCAGCCGCGCTGGCGGGCGAGGTCGATCAGCTCGGCCACGGAGCGCACGCCGAGTTTTTCCAGGATGCGTGCGCGATGATGGTCGACGGTGCGCGGGCTGATGCCCAGATGGCGGCCCACCTCCTTGCTGGAGCTTTCCGAGGGGCTTTCGATCATCCGCTCGACGATCTCCATCTCGCGTGCGGTCAGCCGCGAGAACCGTTCGGCCAGGGCGCGGTCGGCGGCATTGCGCAGACGCCGTTCGGCCGCAATCTCGCAGGCGGCCTGGATGCGCTCGATCAGCACCGGCTGACGGAACGGCTTTTCCAGAAAGTCGATGGCGCCGCCTTTCATCGCCTGCACCGATTCGGGCACGCCGCCGTGGCCGGTGATGAAGACGATAGGCGGCGCCGCACCGCGGGCGTTCAGCTCGCATTGCAGTTCCAGCCCGTTCATCCCGGGCATTCCGTAATCGAGAATCAGGCAGTCGAATCGCAGCGGCATGTCGGTGCCGAGGAAAGCGGCGGCCGAGGCGAATGTCTCGACCTCGAAACCGCGCAGTCGCAAGGCGCGCGACAGCGAACTGCGGATGTCGTCGTCGTCGTCGACGAGGGCAAGGACCGGCGCCGCGGTTTCCGGTTCGCCCGATGGTGCGGGTTGCGTCATGCAACGTCCTCCGTGGATGGGGCCGGTCGCGGGGGGATCGCCTCCGCGCCTTCCGGTCCGGACCCGGCCGGTTCCGCGACCGGCAGGGTGAAACTGAACCTCGCGCCGCCGCCGGGAAGCGATTCGTGCCACAGCCGGCCGCCATTCGCCTCGACGATCGAGCGGCAGATCGACAGTCCGAGGCCCATTCCGTCGCGTTTCGTGGTTTCGAACTGGGCGAACAGATCGAGGTTCGCCGGCACGCCCGGGCCGGTGTCGCTGACCGAGACCTCGACGGTCGGCCCCATGCGCCTGGCCGAGAGGGTGATGCGCCGCTCTGCCCCGGGGGCGGCGGCGATGGCCTCGATGGCGTTGCGCATCAGGTTGACCAGAACCTGCGCGACATGAACGCGGTTGGCATGGACCGGCGGCAGCCGGCCGATGGTCTGGCGCACGGTGACGCGGGCTTCGGAGGCTTCGGCCTGGATCAGGCGGCAGGTCTGTTCGGCCAGCGGCCCGAGGTCGAGCGCGCTGCGGCCCGCGTCGTCCTTGCGGATGAAAGAGCGCAGCGCGCGGATGATGTCGCCCGCGCGCAGCGACTGCGATTCGATTTCGTCGAGGATCTGTTGCAATTCGGCGGTATCGACGGGGGTCGCATCGAGGATCATCCGCGCCGTATCGGCATTCTGTGCAATTGCCGTCAGCGGCTGGTTCAGCTCGTGGGCGAGGCCCGAGGCCATCTGCCCCATCGTATTGCCGCGCGCCAGATGCGACAGATCCCGGTTCAGCCGGTCGATCTGCATCTGCTGGGCGCGGGCCTGGGTCACATCGTCCATGGTGATGACGCCGTGTTCGGGCACGCCGTCCTGGCCGCGCACCACGATCAGGTTCAGCCGCACCCGGATGGTCACGCCATCCTTGCGGATGCAGGGCAGGTCCTCGATTTCGGGGAACTCCTCCTGCCGGGTATGGCCGTCCGGGGCGAGGGCGGCGCGTTCGGCCGGCGGCAGCAGGTCAAGGAAGCTCATCGTGGACAGCTCCTGCGCGGAATAGCCGGTGATCGCGCAGAACCTGGCATTGACGCGCAGGAAGCGGCAGGTGGCGGGCTCGATCTGAGCCATGCCGCGCACCGATTTGTCGAAGGTCTGGCCGTATTCCCACTCGGTCTTGCGCCGTTCGCTGATCTGTTGCAGCAGCGCGCTGTTGGCCTTTTCCAGCTCCTTGTAAGTTTTCGGAGCCGGCTCGGCCGGGTCGAGCGCACCTTGCGACAGCTGTGCCGAACGCGCCGCAAAATCCCGCACGGGGCGGTGGATGTAATCGGCCAGTCCCAGCCCGATCAGAGCGGTGATCGCCGCCACCGCCGCCGCGATCCAGATGTTGGTGGCGCGGTTTTGCCGGATGACATTGGTGAAGTCGTCCTCGGGGGCATAGACGGCGATGGTCCAGGGCAGCTGATCGTTGATCTTGGGCATGACCACGGCGACGTAGGTGCGCTTGTCATAGGTCAGGCTTCCCATCACCGGCTTGGTGATCGCGGCGACCTTGCCCGTTGCGAACAGCGGCCCGAAGGCGGCGCGCGCGATCGGGTCGCTGAATTCGCCGATCTTGACGAAGCGCAGCGTGCCGTCGTCGTTCTCGGTCTTGATCAGCGAGGGCGTGGGATGTGCGATCACGTCGCCATTGTCATGGATGATCAGGGCCTTGCCGGTTTCGCCGATCTTCAGATGCGAGAGGAACTCCGAGATGTTGGAAATCTCGATATCGACGCCCATCACGCCGCGCACGCCTCCCCAGGCGTCCAGAACCGGGGCCGCCAGGGTGATGCCGGGCTGTTGCGACGAGAAGAAGATATAGGGATCGGTCCAGATCGTTGCGCGTTCGGCACTGGCACGGATGTACCAGGGACGGGTGCGCGGATCGTAGAGATCGCTTGGGTCGCTTTCGCGCAGCACCACGTTGTAGCTGTCGTCGCGCCAGATCAGCTCGGTGTGGCGCTGCCCGTCGCGGAAGGTGATGATCTTGGTGCGGAACGGTGCCGGTCCCTTCGCGCGCATCACATAGACGAAGCTGCCGTCGCGCGCGCCATAATATAGCCCCGAGAACTGCGTGGCGATCTGCAGTTGCTGAAACAGCAACTGTTCGAGAAGTGCGGGATCGTCACTGGCCACGACGTCGTTTTGCGCCAGCCGCGCCGCCAGCACGGCCGCGCCATGCGCCGGCATCAGGAAGCTTTTCGAATGCTCGATGGTGTTGTTGCCGACATCGCGCAGCAAGTCGCGCGCATGATCGAGCAGCGCCCTCTCCGAGCTGACATAGGACGAGAACACCACGATCAGCACGGCAATGAACTGCAGCCCGGCCAGACCGAGCGCCAGCAGCGCTCCGAGGGATCTCTTCATCGCGGGGCTTCCTGTTTCGGGCGGAAGAGCCTGCCCTGGACGAACAGGCGGGCGGGGCTCGGTTTTGGTGTGCTTCTATCGGGTGGCGTCGCGAGGGGCAAATCCCGCCGGTGGGCAACCTTGCCTAGGTAATGTTGCGAATTTCGCCGGATGGCAAGTTGCGGCATGACAGAGAGGTAATCGCGGGGCGCGGGCCGTTTCGGCCGGTCCGGCGGTTTGGGCCGTTGTTTGGCCTGAGTGGTGTCGTCACGAGTGAGGCCGTTCGCGGCCATGTGTGCGGACGTCGCAACGGTCGCGAGAGATCCCCCGTCCGGCGTCCGCAAGTCGTTTGTTTCGTCAGTGGTGCCGGCAGGTTTGCCCCGGCGGGCCCCGGGTCCGCCGGGGGCAGGTGTGCCGCATCGCCCGGAGGGTATCCTCTGTGGCCGGATCTATCTTGACTTTTTTTGTGGGAAACTATCATCTGCCCCGAAGCCCGGGGCAGGTTCGCCTGTGTCATCGGCTGTGCGGATCTGGCCAGGGACACCTAAGCGGAATGGATCACACGAGTTTCGGCGACATGTGCCTCGGCCAGGCGGGGCGGGATTTTCAGGGTGTGGTGCGCGCGATCGCCGTGGACGATGCCTTCTGTGCCATGCCGCCCGCCGAGATGGAGCGTCGCCTGATCGAGCTTGGTTTCGTCGAGGGGGCGCATGTGAGGCTGTTGCACGAAGGCCCGTTCGGTCGCGATCCGATCGCCGTCCGGGTCAACGGCGCCACCGTGGCGCTGCGCCGGCGCGAGGCTATGGCCATTCACGTGATCGAAACAAGATGACAGATATTCAGAGTGCCGGCGATGGGGCCGGGACCGCCCCCGTGCCGCGACTGGCGCTGGTGGGGGCGCCGAACTGCGGCAAGACGGCGCTGTTCAACGCGCTGACCGGCAGCCGCCAGAAGGTCGGCAATTACGCGGGCGTCACGGTCGAGCGCAAGGTTGGGTCGGCCATCACGCCGGCCGGACGGCGCGTCGACATCGTGGACCTGCCCGGCACCTATTCGCTGCGCGCCCGCAGCCCGGACGAGGAAGTGACGCGCGATGTTGTCCTCGGCCGGCACCGGGCGGAGCCCGCGCCCGATCTGTTGCTGGTGGTGGCCGATTCAGTCTCGCCGCAATCGGGACTGCGGCTGGCGATGGAGCTGCGCAAGGTCGGCCGGCCGATGATTCTCGTGATGAACATGATCGACATCGCCCGTCATCGCGGCATCGGCATCGACATCGCCGGGATGGCGCGCCTCATCGGCGTGCCGGTGGTGGCCGCGACCGCGGTGCGCCGTGGCGGGCAGGATGAGCTGTGGCGCGCGCTCGATGCCGCGCTTGCCGAGGGGCTGGCTGCGCCCGGCCTGAACCGCTGGGCCGAGCCCGACGGGGCGGAGCTGCGCCGCATCCACCGCGAGGTCTCGGGGCTGATCGCGGCGACGGTGACCGAACCCGCGCGTCCCGACACCCGGACGGCCCGCATCGACGCGGTGCTGCTGCACCCGGTCTGGGGGCTGGCGGTGCTGCTCGGGCTGATGTTCGCGATGTTCCAGGCGGTGTTTACCGGCGCGGCGCCGGTCATGGATCTGATCGGTTCGGCCTTTGACGGGCTTGGCGCGCTGGCCGGGCAGGCGCTGCCCAGGGGGCTGCTGCTCAGCTTCATCCAGGACGCGGTGATCGCGGGCGTGGGCGGGGTGGTGGTGTTCCTGCCGCAGATCCTGATCCTGTTCCTGTTCATCCTGTTGCTTGAAGACCTCGGTTACATGGCGCGGGCGGCTTTCCTGATGGACCGGATCATGGGCGGGGCGGGGCTGCACGGCCGCGCCTTCATTCCGCTGCTGTCGAGCTTCGCCTGCGCGATCCCGGGCATCATGTCGGCGCGGGTGATCGACAGCCGGCGCGACCGGCTGACCACGATCCTCGTCGCGCCGCTGATGACCTGCTCGGCGCGCATTCCGGTCTATACGCTGATCATCTCGGCTTTCATCCCGGCGCGGCGGGTGGCGGGGGTGTTCGATCTGCGCGGTCTGGTGATGTTCGGCCTTTATGCCGCCGGGATCGCCGCGGCGCTCGGCGTGTCCTTCGTGGCGAAGCGGCTGTTCTGGCGCGACCGGCCAGCCCCGCCGTTCATGCTGGAACTGCCCGACTACAAGATGCCGCGGCTGCGCGATGTCGCCATCGGGCTGATGGCGCGGGCGAAGATGTTCCTCAAGCGCGCGGGCACCACGATCTTCGCGATGACGGTGCTGATCTGGGTGCTGGCGACGCTGCCGCGCCCGCCCGACGGCGCGACCGAGCCCGCCATCGCCTACAGTTTCGCCGCGATCATCGGCCACTGGATCGAGCCGCTGATGGCCCCCATCGGTTTCAACTGGCAGATCTGCATGGCGCTGGTGCCGGGGATGGCGGCGCGCGAGGTGGCGGTCTCGGCGCTCGGCACGGTCTATGCGATCCAGGGCGACGAGGGCGCGCTCGGTCACAGCCTCTCGACGCACTGGAGCCTCGCGACTGCGCTGTCGTTCCTCGCCTGGTATGTGTTCGCGCCGCAATGCGTCTCGACGCTCGCTGTGATCCGGCGCGAGGCGGGCGGGGCGCGCTGGATGTGGCTGACCTTCGGCTACATGTTCGCGCTGGCCTATGCTGCGTCCTTCGTCGTCTACAACGTGGCGGTCGCGCTCGGCTGGGGCTGAGCGCGGTTTTCGGATCCGGTCACCTTGGCCGGTGCACGTTCGCGCTTTGCACCAGCCCGAAGGCGCCGAGGATGATCATCATCGCCGTGCCGCCATAGCTGACCAGCGGAAGCGGCACGCCCACGACCGGCATCAGCCCCATCACCATCGCCATGTTGATCGAGAAGTAGAAGAAGAACGTCCCCGCGATGCCCAGTGTCAGCAGGCTGGAAAACCGGTCCTTGTTCACCAGCGCGGCATAGATCGAGAAGGCGATGATTCCGGCGTAAAGCATCAGCAGCGTGAACGCGCCGACGAAGCCGAACTCCTCGGCCAGCGTGGTGAAGATGAAGTCGGTGTGCTTCTCGGGCAGGAAGTTCAGCCGGCTTTGCGTGCCCTGCATGTAGCCGCGCCCCGACCACCCGCCCGAGCCGAGCGCGATCTGCGCCTGCATGATGTTGTAGCCCGCCCCGAGCGGATCCTGCCCCGGGTCCATGAAGGTGTCGATGCGCTTGTATTGGTAGTCGTGCAGCAGCTGCCAGTCGGTGCCGCGGCTGTCCATCACCACGAAGACCAGCCCCACCACCAGCGCGATCACCGTGCCGAAATACCACAGGCTGACGCCGGCCGCGAACATCACGAAGCCGCCGCCCAGCACCAGCATCACCGCGGTGCCGAGGTCGGGCTGTTTCAGCACCAGCGCCGTCGGCAGCAAGATCAGCACCACCGGGATCATCACCCACAGCGGGCGCGAGACCTTCTCGACCGGCAGCCAGTCGTAATAGGCGGCAAGCAGCATCACCATGGCGATCTTCATCAGCTCGGAGGGTTGCAGGCGCAGCGGTCCGATCTCCAGCCAGCGTTGCGCCCCCATGCCGATCGCGCCGATCAGGTCCACCGCCAGCAGCAGCACCGCCGCCACCAGATAGGCCACCCCCGAGATGTTGCGCCAGAACCAGATCGGGGTGAAGCCGATGGCGACCATCAGGATCATCCCGACGGCATAGCGCTTCATCTGCGGATCGGCCCAGGGTTCGAGGCTGCCGCCCGCGACCGAATACAGCATCAGGAACCCGAAGCCGCACACCGCCGACAGCAGCACGATCAGCGGATAGTTCAGATACAGCACCTTGCGGATGCCGGTCGGAACGGTCTTGAGGCTGTGTTGCAGGTAGCTCATCGCGCGTCCTCCTCTCAGGCCCGGCTGCGTCCGGGACCGGACGGGGTGTCGGGGTCCATCAGGTCGAGGGCGTCGAACCGCTTCTTCGCTTCGGCACGCTGATCGGCCGGATAGGCATCCATCGGCGGCACCCCGCCCGCCAGCGCGAACAGCATGATGTCGCGCGCGATGGGCGCCGCGGCCGAGGCACCGCCGCCGCCATGCTCGACGATCAGACTGACGGCATATTTCGGATTGTCGACCGGGGCATAGCACACGAACAGGCCATGATCGCGATATTTCCACGGCAGCGCCGAGTTGGCGATCACGCCGCGCTCGCGCTCTGCGGCCGAGATGTTGCGCACCTGCGCCGAGCCGGTCTTGCCCGCCATCTTCCAGTCCGAGCGCACGATCTTCGACTTGCCGGCGGTGGCATGGCTGCCGTTGACCACCGCGGTCATGCCGCGCCGCACCTGTTCCAGCATCGCGTTCGGGATGCCCAGAGGTTTCGGCGACGGGTATTTCTCCTCGACCCCATCGCGCGAACGGATCAGCCGCGGCTGGATCGCCAGCCCCGAGGCCGCGCGCGAGGTCATCACCGCCAGATGCAGCGGCGAGGCCAGCACATAGCCCTGTCCGATCGAGGCGTTCACCGTATCGCCGATCAGCCAGGGCTTGCCGTAGCGCTGCTGTTTCCAGTCCTTGGTCGGCACGAGCCCCTCGGCCACCGCCGACATCGGCAGATCGTGCTTGACGCCCACGCCCATGCGGTGCGCCATCTCGGCGAGCTTGTCGACGCCGATCCGGCTGATGACCTCGTAGAAGAACACGTCGCAGGACTGTTCGAGCGCACCTTGCAGGTTCACCCGGCCGTGGCCCGAATGTTTCCAGCAGTGGAACTTGCGGCCGGCGACCTCGTAATAGCCCGGGCAATAGACGGTATCGTCGGGGCCGATGGCACCGTTCGAGAGCGCGGCGAGCGCGCTGACCACCTTGAAGGTGGAGCCCGGCGGATAAAGACCCTGCACCGTCTTGTCGGCGAGCGGGCGGTGATCGTTCTCGGTCAGCGCCTTGTATTCAGGCACGGTGATGCCGCGCACGAACATGTTCGGGTCGTAAGACGGATCCGAGGCGATGGCGAGGATGTCGCCGTTCGTCACGTCCATCACCACGGTCGCCGCGGATTCGCCCTTCAGCCGCTGATGGGCGAAGTTCTGCAACCGCGCATCGAGGGTCAGCTGCAGGTTCGCGCCCGGTTCGCCCTCGCGCCGGTCGATCTCGCGCATCTCGCGGCCGGCGGCGTTGACCTCGACCCGGCGCTGACCGGCCTTGCCGCGCAGCGCGTCTTCCATCTTGTTCTCGACGCCGGTCTTGCCGATCTGGAACTTCGGGATGCGCAGCAGGGGATCGGGGTTCTCGATCTGGCCGAGGTCGTAATCCGACACCGCGCCGACATAGCCCATCACATGGGCGAAGTCATAGGCGTGCGGATAGATCCGCGACAGGCCGACCTCGGGCTGCACGCCGGGCAGGGCAGGGGTGTTGACGTTGATGCGCGAGAATTCCTCCCACCCGAGCCGCTCGGCCACCAGAACCGGGGCATGGGGCGGCTGGCGGCGAATCTCGGTCTGGATGTCGGCGATCTGCGCATCGCTGAGCGGGATCAGCGCGCGGATGTCGGACAGCACCTTGTCGGTGTCGCCGGCGTCCTCGCGGGTGATGGTGACGCGATAGTTCTGTTCGTTGCCGGCGAGCAGCATCCCGTTGCGGTCATAGATCAGCCCGCGCGGCGGCGCGATCAGCCGGATCTTGACCGAGTTGCCCTCGGCCATCATGCGATACTCGTCGGCATGTTCGAGCTGCATCTCGCGCATCCGCATCCCGAGAACGGCGACGATGGCCGTCTGCGCCGCGCCCAGCATCAACGCCCGGCGCGTGACCGAGGAGCGCCCGGCCTGCGAATTGATCTGCGAGGTCGTCTTCATCGCCGCCCCCTTACGCGCCGTGCCGCACGGCCGATTCGCCCGGTGCGGGCCGGCGCAGCCCGAAGGCAAGCTCCGACAGCGCCACGACGAAAGGATAGGCGACCAGCGTCATCAGCCAGCGCAGCATCTCGGGGCCGAGGCCGGGTTGCTCGATCATCACGAGGCCGAGGATCAGCCGGTTTCCCAGCAGCATCGTCAGCGTCACCGCGCCCACCAGCGCGATCTCGACCGGCAAGGGCATGTGCCGGCCCGGCCGCACCCGGGCGCGCAGGAACTCGGTTCCGCCCAGCATCGCCAGCGTCCACAGCCCGACCGGGCGCCAGTAGATCAGATCCTCGAACAGGAACACCGCGACGATCAGCAGCGCCGGCACGTAATCGGGGCGGCGCATCAGCCACACGAAGGTGAAGGCCACCATCAGATCGGGCCCCGGAATGCCGCCCGGTGCCGGGTTCACCGGCAACAGGCGCAGGAAAGTCGTGAGCGCGGCGATGGCGGCGAAGATCGCGTAATGGCCAAGTCGCCGCGCGCTCCTCGGATCAACCATTGGGGCCTCCGGCGGCACGCGGAACCGGGCCGTTCGGAGTGATGAGCGGGCCGACGTCGCGCAGCGCCTCGGCCGGATGCGAGCGCAGCACCCGCAGATAATCGAGCCGCCCGTAATCGGCCGAGAGCCGCACCCGGAACCGCCGGTCCTGGCCCTGCAGCACCTGTCCGACGAGCATCCCCGAGGGGAACACCCCGCCGTCGCCCGAGCTGACCACCCGGTCGCCCGGACGGATCTGATCGGGGTTCTCGATGAAATCGAGCGTCGGGTAGGGCGAGTTGTCGCCGGTCAGGATGGCGCGCTGGCCCGAGGGCTGGATCGTCACCGGAACGCGGCTCGACGGGTCGGTCAGCAGCAGCACCCGGCTGGTGCTGTCTCCGACGCCCGAGATCCGCCCGACGAGGCCCAGACCGTCCATCGTCGCCCAGCCGTCGACGATGCCGTCGCGCGAACCGACGTTGAGCAGCACCGACTGCCGGAAGGGCGAGCCCGAATCCGCCAGCACCTCGCCCGAGACCGAGGTCAGCTTCGGATCGAGCCGCACCTGATTGAGCGCCAGGAGCTTGGCGTTCTGCTGTTCCAGCTGAACCGCGGACTCCTTCCACGACTTCATCTGTTGCAGCTCGCGGCGCAGTTCCTGGTTCTGTTCGTAAATGCGGGCGTAGGACTGGAAGCCCTCCGCCATCGCGAGAGTCTTGGTCACCGGCACCATCGCCCAGTCAAAGGTGGGCACGAAGCGGTCGAGGAAGGCTTCGCGGAACCGCTCTACGCGGGGATTGTCGATGCGCCAGACAAGGAAGGTCGCTACAAGGCACAGCGCCAGAATCGCGACAGCGATCCGGCGCAGGGGGCCTGCGTAATCCTCGTCTCTGTTGTTGGCCACGTTCGCCTCCGGGTAAGGGTCCGGCCGGACCCCGGCCTCAGCTGTCGTAGTCGATCACATGGCGCAGCTGCTTCTCGTATTCCAGAGCCTTGCCGGTGCCGAGCGCCACACAATTCAGCGACTGCTCCGCGACCGAGATCGACAGCCCGGTCTGTTCGCGCAGCGCCAGATCCAGATCGCCCAGAAGCGCGCCGCCACCCGTCAGCATCACGCCGCGGTCGACGATGTCGGCGGCCAGATCGGGCGGGGTGGCTTCCAGCGCCTGCATCACCGCGTCGCAGATCTGCTGCACGGGTTCCGACAGCGCCTCGGCCATCTGCGCCTGGTTGATCTCGACTTCCTTCGGGACGCCGTTCAGCAGGTCGCGGCCGCGCACCATCAGCGAGGCGCCGCGCCCGTCGTCGGGCATGCGCGCGGTGCCGATGGTGGTCTTGATCCGCTCGGCGGTGGATTCGCCCACCAGCAGGTTCTGGTTGCGGCGCAGATAGGAGATGATCGCCTCATCCATCCGGTCGCCGCCGACGCGGACCGAGCGCGCATAGACGATGTCGCCGAGCGAGAGCACCGCCACCTCGGTGGTGCCGCCGCCGATGTCCACCACCATCGAGCCGGTGGGGTCGGTGATCGGCATGCCCGCGCCGATCGCCGCGGCGATCGGTTCGGCGATCAGCCCGGCGCGGCGCGCGCCGGCCGAAAGCACCGACTGCCGGATCGCGCGTTTCTCGACCGGCGTCGCGCCATGGGGCACGCAGACGATGATCTTCGGCTTCGACAGGGTCGAGCGCTTGTGCACCTTGCGGATGAAATGCTTGATCATTTCCTCGGCCGAGTCGAAATCGGCGATGACGCCGTCGCGCATCGGGCGGATCGCCTCGATCGAGCCGGGGGTGCGGCCGAGCATCAGCTTCGCATCCTCGCCGACCGCGAGAACCTGCTTCTTGCCGTCCTTCACGTGATAGGCGACCACCGAGGGTTCGTTCAGCACGATCCCCTTGCCCTTCATGTAGACGAGCGTGTTCGCCGTCCCGAGGTCAATCGCCATGTCCGAGGAAAAGATTCCGCCAAAGCCTGCCATTTTCGGTTCCCGATGCAATAAATGCCGCGACTCGGCAGAGAGCGGCCTTTGCGCCCATATAGGCAAAGGAAACCCTCGGTGAAAGATCATTTCATGACGCTCTGCGGTCTTTCGCCGAGCTTTGTCGGAATGCATTCACATTTGCGACTTTTCTATAATATTTCAGCGTCTTTTGCCGACAATAATTTCCATTTTTCAATATTTCACGAAGCCGTGTCGAAAAGCGCCGGAATCCCGTGAAAATCCGGCGGAAAGCGGAAGGGGCGGCCCGTCGCCGGGCCGCCCCCTGATGTCAACTCCCGTGGGAGGGTTTCCGGGGGCTCACTCCTTGAAGCTGACCTGCTTCATGTCGGCGTCGGGCGCGGTCTTCTGGCTGCGCACCCGCAGACGGTTCAGCGCGCCGACATAGGCCTTGACCGAGGCGAGGATCGTGTCGGTGTCGGCGGCCGAGCCGGTGACGATGCGACCGTCTTCCTCCAGCCGGACGCTGACCGTGGCCTGCGCGTCGGTGCCCTGCGTCACCGCCTGCACCTGATAGACCTTCAGCCGTGCGTTGGTCGGATATATCGCCTTGACCGCCTTGAAGCAGGCATCGACCGGCCCGTCGCCCGGAACGCGGGCGCTCTTCTCGACGCCGTCGACGGTCATCTTCAGCTCGGCTTCCTGACCGTCCGAACCGCAGGTGACGCGCAGCCACTTGACCTGCAGGTAGTCGTTTTCGGTGTTCGCGGCCGAGTCCGACATCAGCGCGATCAGATCCTCGTCGTAGATCTCCTTCTTGCGGTCGGCGAGCGCCTTGAACCGCACGAAGACGTCGTTCAGCTGGTTGTCGGCCAGATCGAAGCCCAGATCCTTCAGCTTCGAGCGCAGCGCCGCGCGGCCCGAATGCTTGCCCATCGCGATGTTGGTTTCGGTGATGCCGATGTCGGCGGGCTTCATGATCTCGAAGGTCTCGACGTTCTTCAGCACGCCGTCCTGATGGATGCCGGATTCGTGCAGGAAGGCGTTCTTGCCGACGATGGCCTTGTTGAACTGCACCGGGAAGCCCGAGACCTGCGCGACGCGGCGCGACAGGTTCATGATCTTCGTGGTGTCGATGCCGGTGGTGTAGGGCATCAGGTCGCGGCGCACCTTCATCGCCATCACGACTTCCTCGAGCGCGGTGTTGCCGGCGCGCTCGCCCAGACCGTTGATGGTGCATTCGATCTGGCGCGCCCCCGCGGCGACGGCCGCCAGCGCGTTCGCCGTCGCCATGCCGAGGTCATTGTGGCAATGGGTCGCGAAGACGATCTCGTCGGCGCCCGGCACCTTCTCCAGCAGCATCCGGATGATGTCGGCCGATTCCTGCGGCAGCGTGTAGCCGACGGTATCGGGGATGTTGATCGTGGTGGCGCCGGCCTTGATCGCGGTCTCGACGACGCGGCACAGATAGTCGCGCTCGGTGCGGATGGCGTCCATCGCCGACCATTGCACGTCCTCGCACAGGTTGCGGGCGTGGGTCACGGTCTGCTGGATGCGCTCGATCATCTGCTCCTGATCGAGGTTGGTGATGCCGCGGTGGCTCGGCGAGGTGCCGATGAAGGTGTGGATACGCGGCTTCGGCGCATGTTTCACCGCTTCCCAGCAGCGGTCGATGTCCTTGAAATTGGCGCGCGACAGGCCGCAGATCACCGAGTTCTTCGCGTTCTTCGCGATGTCCGAGACCGCCTCGAAATCGCCTTCCGAGGCGATTGGGAAGCCGGCTTCGATGATGTCCACGCCCATCTCGTCGAGGGCCTGGGCGATCTCCAGCTTCTCGTCATGGGTCATGGTGGCGCCGGGCGACTGCTCGCCGTCACGCAGGGTGGTGTCGAAAATCAGGACGCGGGTGTTATCGGTCATTTGGGGATCTCTTCGTCTCAGCAGGTCTTGGAGGGATGCCGGCGGCCGCGGTCGCGGGCTGCCGGTTCGGTCGGGCGCTGGACATCTCTGAGCGGTCGCGCCCGGGGGCACGCTCAGAGAAGGCTAAGAAGAAGGAGGCCACGGACGGAGAGGCCAGAGGCAGAGGCCCCGGCGATCAGCGTCGATATGTCATGCGTCCGTGTCATGGCGGCGACTATAGCGGGCAGGAAGCGAAAGAAAAGCCTTAATTTATGGCAGTTTTGCTTACCTTTGAGGGGGTTCCGGCGAAAGGGGAAGGGAGGGGCGCTGCCCCTCTTCGCGGCAAGCCGCGAATTCACCCCGGGATATTTGGGGAAAGCCGAAAAAGAGAAGGGGGGTCGGGGGTCAGGGAAGGGCGGTTTCAGGGAGCTGCGGCGTGGGCGTGCCAAGGGGAGGCTTTTTCGACGAGGCGTCGGTGTCGGGCTGGGTGAGCGCGTCTGCGGTCCAGATGCCCGCCGCGATGGCGCCGCGGCGGCTGCGCAGTGTGCCCTGACCGTTGCGCCGGCCGGCGGCGAAACTGCCCTCGTAATTGTCGCCGTTGGCGTAATGCGCCTTGCCTTCGCCCTGCATCCGGCCGGCGAGCCAGCTGCCCTCGTAGCGGAAGCCGTTGCGCATGGTGAAGATGCCCGTGCCCGAGGGCAGGCCGGCGACGAAGCCGCCTTCGTAGCTGCTGCCGTCGGGGAAGGCGATGCGGCCCTGACCCTCGCGCCGGCCATCGACCCAATCGCCGTCATAGACCGTGCCGTCGGAGGCGGTCATCTTGCCCGGACCGTTCATCCGCCCGTGGGCGAAGCTGCCCTCGTAGGTCTGGCCCGAGGGGTAATGCGCGCTGCCGCTGCCCTCGATCGTGCCCTGCGACCAGCTGCCCTGATAGGAGGAGCCGTCCTTGTAGGTGATGCGGCCGGCGCCGTCGGGCTGATCGTTGCGAAAGCCGCCCTCGTAGACGGTGCCGTCGGGGTAGGTGGCGCGGCCCTGGCCCTCGACATGGCCGTCGATCCAGTCGCCATCGTAGCTGTAGCCGTCGGCGCCGCGGAACACGCCCCGGCCCTGACGCCGGTCGGCGACGAAGCCGCCCTCGTAGCTGTCGCCATTGGCATAGTCGAGCCGTCCGGTGCCGTCGCGCTTGCCGTCTTTCATGCCGCCCCGGTAGCTGTCGCCGTCGGGCTGGACGAGATGGCCGGTGCCGGTCATCTGCCCGTCGCGCCAGTCGCCCTCGTAGACGAGGCCGTCGGGCATGGTCATCCGGCCTTTGCCCGCCCGTTTGCCGCCCTGCATCTCGCCTTCGTAGGTTGATCCGTCGGGATAGCTGATCCGGACCCGGCCCTGCGGCTGGCCCTGCGACCAGTCGCCTTCGCAGCGATAGCCGTCGGGGCGGCTGAGCACGCCCTGACCGTCGCGTGTGCCATTGGCGAAGCGGCCGGTGTAGCTGGTGCCGTCGGCAAGGCGCAGCGTGCCCGCGCCGGTCATCTGGCCCGCGACCCAGCTGCCGTCATAGCTGCTGCCGTCGGCGAAGACGATGCGGCCCTGGCCATCGGGTTTGCCGGCGCTGAAATTGCCCTCGTAGATCGCGCCGTTCGGGTATTTCGCCCGCCCCGGCCCCTGCATCGTCCCGTTCACCCATTCGCCGTCGTATTCGAAGCCCGAGGGCAGCCGGTAGCTGCCGTGTCCGTCCTGCTTGCCGTCGCGGAAGCTGCCTTCGTAAAGGCCGCCGTTGTCGTATTGCTTGGTCACGACCTCCTGCGCGGTGCTGCTCCAGCCGATCAGCACCCCGATCAGTCCGAGCCCAAGCCCCAGACCGTAATGTCGCGTCCCTGTCATGCTCTTTCCTGCCCGGCCTGTCCTGCGCCCCGCGGGGCCGGCGGGTGACTCGGGCCGGGCGCAGGGTGGCGCGACCCTAGGGGGAGGCGATGCCCGAGGCAACCCGGCCCCGATCCGGCGCGAAGTCTTTCTTCGCGCGGCCGGGCGCGCTACATCAGGGGCAGACGACAAGGGAGCCCCCGATGGCCGACAGATTCCGCCTTACCCTCGCTCAGCTCAACCCGACGGTTGGGGCGATCGCCGCGAATGCCGAGCGTGCCTTCGAGGCCTGGCAGCAGGGGCGCGAGGCCGGCGCGGATTTCGTGGCGCTGCCCGAGATGTTCCTGACCGGCTATCAGACGCAGGATCTGGTGCTGAAACCCGCTTTCGTGGCCGAGGCGATGGCGGCGATGGAGACGCTCGCCGCGCGCACGGCGGATGGCCCGGCGCTTGGCATCGGTGGGCCGTTTCACGATGCGGGCGGGCATTACAACGCCTGGTGGGTGCTGAAGGACGGCGCGGTCGCGTGCCGCATCCTCAAGCACGATCTGCCGCATGACGAGGTGTTCGACGAATACCGGCTGTTCGACAGCGGTCCGGTCTCTGGCCCTTACCGCATCGGGCCGCTGCGCATCGGCTCGCCGATCTGCGAGGACGCCTGGCACCCCGAGGTCGCCGAGACGCTGGTCGAGACCGGGGCCGAGATCCTGCTGGTGCCGAACGGCTCGCCCTATGCGCGGGCGAAGCAGGACGTGCGGATGAATGTCTGTGTCGCGCGGGTGATCGAGACCGGGCTGCCGCTGGTCTATCTCAACCTCGTGGGCGGGCAGGACGATCAGGTCTTCGACGGGGCGAGCTTCGCGCTCAATCCGCATGGCGAGCTGGCGTTGCAGATGCCGGCCTTCGAGGAAAGCCTCGTGCATCTCGATTTCGAGGCGGGGGCGGAGGGCTGGCGCGCGGTGCCGGGCGCGCTGGTGGCGCAGCCCGACGAGTGGGAGCAGGACTATCACGCGATGGTGCTGGCGACGCGCGACTATCTGACGAAATCGGGCTTCGGCAAGGTAGTGCTGGGGCTGTCGGGGGGCATCGATTCGGCGCTGGTCGCTGCGATCGCGGCCGATGCCATCGGGGCGGGGAACGTGCATTGCATCATGCTGCCCTCGCGCCATACCTCGCAAGGCTCGCTCGACGATGCGGCGGAACTCGCGCATCGGCTCGGCGCGCGGCTCGATACCGTGGAGATCGAGGGGCCGCGTGCCGCGACCGGGGCGGCGCTCGCCCATATGATGGCAGAGGGGATGCCCGGGATCGCGGCCGAGAACATCCAGTCGCGGTTGCGCGGCGTTTTGCTGATGGCGGTGTCGAACAGCACCGGCGAGATGCTGCTGACCACCGGCAACAAGTCCGAGATGGCGGTGGGCTATTGCACGATCTACGGCGACATGAACGGCGGCTACAATCCGATCAAGGATCTTTACAAGACCCGGGTGTTCGAGACCTGCCGCTGGCGCAATGCCCATCACCGGCCCTGGATGCTGGCGCCGGCGGGCGAGATCATCCCGGTCGCGATCATCGACAAGCCGCCCTCGGCGGAGCTGCGCGACAACCAGACCGATCAGGACAGCCTGCCGCCCTACGAGATCCTCGATGCGATCCTCGAGCGCCTCGTCGAGGGCGAGCAGTCGGTGGCGGAGATCGTCGCCGCAGGGTTTGAGCGCGCCACCGTCAAACGCGTCGAGCATCTGCTCTATATCTCGGAGTGGAAACGCTTCCAGTCGGCACCGGGGCCCAAGTTGACGCGGCGCGCGTTCTGGCTCGACCGCCGTTACCCGATCGTCAACCGCTGGCGCGACGGCACCTGAGGAGGGGGCTCTGCCCCCGCCCTTCGGGCTCCCCCGGGATATTTTCGGAAAGATGAATGCAAAAGCGCGCTCTCCCTTTCGATTCGCCGCAAATATCCCGGGGGTGAGGGCCGAAAGGCCCGAGGGGGCAGAGCCCCCTCTGTGCTACTCTTTGCGGGGCAGGGCTCCCCCTTTCCGTTCGCCGTCTTCCCTTGCGC
>NZ_JFZB01000017.1 GCF_000740785.1 Paenirhodobacter enshiensis
AGGCCCGAGGGGGCAGAGCCCCCTCTGTGCTACTCTTTGCGGGGCAGGGCTCCCCCTTTCCGTTCGCCGTCTTCCCTTGCGCCGCCCGGTTTCCGGCGGCAAGACTGACCCGAACCGAGACAGGAGGTCCCCCATGCACAAGGTCATTTTCGACACCGATCCGGGGGTCGACGACGCGCTGGCACTGCTTTATCTGCACCGCCATCCCGGGATCGAGCTGCGCGCGGTGACCACCGTCTTCGGCAATGCGGCGGCGCACCAGACTGCGCGCAACGCTGCGATGTTCAAGCATGTCTGGGGGTTCTCCGCGCCCGTCGCGATGGGGGCAGAGGGGCCGCTGAACCCGTCCCGCCGGAACGAGGACTGGCCGGTCGCGATCCACGGTCAGGATGGGCTTGGCGACATCGGGCTCGGGCAGGCCGGTGCCGCCCCCCTCGATCCTCGTCCGGCGCATCGGCTGATCGTCGATGAGATCCGCGCCTGCCCGGGTGAGATCACCCTGATCGCCGTCGGGCGCATGACCAATCTGGCGCTTGCGCTGCAAGAGGCCCCGGATATTGCGCAAAAGGTGCGTCAGGTCGTTCTGATGGGCGGGGCCTTTGGCCGGCATGGCAATGTGACCCCCGCGGCCGAGGCTAATATCTGGGGCGATCCGGAGGCGGCCGATGCGGTTTTCGGGGCCGGCTGGCCGGTGGTGGCGGTCGGGCTCGATGTCACGATGCAGGTGGTGATGACGCGTGCCGGGCTCGATGCGCTCGGGGTGTCGGGGGGGACGCCCGCGCGCATGGTGCGCGATCTGTCGCAAGGCTATGTGCGCTTCTACGAGGGGCTGGTGCCGGACGGCATGGTCGTTCATGACGCCTGTGCCTGCGTTTTCGTGACCGATCCGCAGCTCTTCGGCACCCGGCGCGGCGCGGTTCGGGTGCTGACCGAGGGGATCGGCGCCGGCATGACGGTGCTGCGCCCCGAGGGTATTCCCTTTCCCCCCGGGGCCTGGGACGGCATTCCGGTTCAGACGATCTGCGATCGCGTCGATGCGGCCGGTGTGCTGGGCCGCATCGCGGCGGTGGTGGCGTCGCGGGGGTAGCCGCCCCCAGGGGTCGTCAGGCGGCGCGCCTCAGCGGCACAGTCCGCGCGCCGCATCCGTTGCCGCCGACACGCCCATCAGCGAAATCTTGTCGGTCGTCACCGTGCCGCGCGCGGAAGTTCCGGTGATGACTGCGGTTCCCGCCCCCTTCAGGGCCGCGAGGATCTTCGCGTCATCGGCCGGCGTATTCGGCCAGGCCCCTTCGCCCTGGGTGAACAGGGTGAACGTCGCCCCCGAGTTGAGCGCCATCGTCACCTGTGAGCCGGCGGCGAACGGATAGCCGCCGCGAAACGAGATTTCCCCGCTCTGCGCGCCACGGCGATAGGTGACGAACAGCCCGATTTCGCCGCGCTGCACGGTGGTGGCCTTGCCGGCCTTCGTCGCCACGCTGGATACCGGAGCGGTAACGGCCCAGCATTCGATGGGACTGGTGTCGGTGAACACGCTCCAGTCCTGCTGAGTGCTGCTCAGCTTCGGGGCCGCCGTGGCGCTCAGCGCCGAACCGATCACGAACAGAGCCGCGGTTGCACAGGATTTGAGGATCTCGGTCATTTCACTGTCTCCAGCTTCGCTGTTTTCGTTGTGCCAGCGGGTTGGCCAACGAGGCCGGAGCGACTGCGGATTTTCCAACTTCGTCATGACAGGACTGTCCTTCCGTCGTCGTGCAGCGCAAGCCCTGGATCCGCCGTGGCGCTGCCCCGCGACGACCCGCTGGATTGGTGTGGTCCCGGAAAATGCCGCACGAAACGACGGGACCGAAGCGACACGAAGGCGCCGCAGACGTGCTCCACCCATGGGCCTTGGCCCGGGCGGCACAAACCGAAAAAGGATCCGGTTTCCCAAGGGGTAGCGCAAAAATTCCGGGCTGACAACCTTGGCGGTCCGGCAGGGGCGCGCCCGGGGAAGGTATCCTTGCCGCGGCACGGCTCCGCAGCAACGAAAACGCCCCGTCCGGCGATGCGGACGGGGCGTTTCAGGGGATGGCAGGGCCCGAAGGCCCCGCCGGCGGGCTTTCGCCCGATTACTTGAGGATCTTCGAGACGACGCCCG
>NZ_JFZB01000018.1 GCF_000740785.1 Paenirhodobacter enshiensis
TCGTCGGCAAGCCGATGGCGCAACTGCTGCTCGGCGACAGCTGCACCGTGACGATCGCGCATTCCCGCACGAAGGATCTGCCCGAGGTCTGCCGCCGCGCGGACATCGTGGTCGCGGCCGTCGGCCGGCCGCAGATGGTGAAGGGCGACTGGATCAAGCCGGGCGCGACGGTGATCGACGTCGGCATCAACCGCATCCCCGCGCCCGAACGTGGCGAGGGCAAGATGCGTCTGGTGGGCGATGTGGATTTCGCCTCGGCGGTCGAGGTCGCGGGCGCGATCACCCCGGTTCCGGGCGGTGTCGGTCCGATGACCATCGCGTGCCTTCTGGCCAACACACTCACCGCCTGCTGCCGGGCGAACGGCCTCGCCGAACCCGAAGGCCTGACCGCCTGAGGTCTGCTCCGATCCGCTCCCTGCCCGGACGGGTCGAACCGGCATCCGCCGGCCCTGAAACTGCACCCAACACACAAGAAAATCCAACGGGAGTTCACCATGTCCAGATACTGCCTCACCGTCGCCTGTCCGACGAAGCGCGGCATCGTCGCCGCGATCTCGACCTATCTGGCCGAGACCGGCTGCAACATCACCGACAGCTCGCAATACGATGACACCGGCACCGGGCGGTTCTTCATGCGGGTCAGCTTCGCCTCGGAGCAGGGCCTCGCGCAGGCCGACCTCGAAGCCGGTTTCGCCCCGATCGCCAAGGAATTCGCCATGGCCGCGAAGTTCCATGATGAGCGCGAGAAGATGAAGGTCATCATCATGGTCTCGCGCTTCGGGCACTGCCTGAACGATCTGCTGTATCGCTGGCGCATCGGCGCGCTGCCGATCGACATCGTGGCGGTGATCTCGAACCACATGGACTATCAGAAGGTCGTGGTGAACCACGACATCCCGTTCCACTGCATCAAGGTCACCAAGGAAAACAAGACCGCCGCCGAGGCCGAGCAGATGCGCATCGTCCACGAGGCCGGGGCCGAGCTGATCGTGCTCGCGCGCTACATGCAGATCCTGTCGGATCAGATGTGCAAGGAAATGTCGGGCCGGATCATCAATATCCATCACTCCTTCCTGCCGTCGTTCAAGGGCGCCAACCCCTACAAGCAGGCCTATGAGCGCGGCGTGAAACTGATCGGTGCGACCTCGCATTACGTGACCGCCGACCTCGACGAGGGTCCGATCATCGAACAGGACACCATCCGCGTGACCCATGCGCAGTCGCCCGACGATTACGTCTCGCTCGGCCGTGACGTGGAAAGCCAGGTGCTGGCGCGGGCGATCCACGCCCATATCCACCACCGGGTGTTCATGAACGGCAACAAGACCGTGGTGTTCCCGGCCTCGCCCGGCTCCTACGCTTCGGAACGGATGGGCTGAGGCTCGCCGCATCCCGGCCTCTCTTCGCGCGAAGGGGGGCTGGATCGCGCGACGGGGCCGGTCTATCCTCGCTTTGCCCGATTTTCGGGCGGAACCGAAGGAAGCCTGCAGTGACCGTCCCCTCGCGCCTTTTCGCTGACACCCCGGCCCTCGGGGCGACGGTGCGTCAGGTGCTCGACACGCTGAAGGGCCGGATCGTCGCCGGGGAATATCCGCTCGACGCGCGCCTGCCGTCGGAACGCCAGCTCGCTCAGGACATGGGGGTGGCGCGCAATACGGTGCGCGAGGCCCTCGATATTCTGGAAGGGCAGGGGATGATCCGCCGCCGTGCGGGCGCGGGCACCTTCGTCGCTCATGACCCGGCGGGCAGCAAGGCCTCGACCGCGCCGGTCGCGGCCGAGACCGGGCCGTTGCAGCTTCAGGTGATGCGCGGGATCCTGGAACCCGAGATGGTGCGCCTCGCCATCGTCGCCATGCCGCCGCGCCGGATCGAGGCGCTCGGCGCTGCGCTCGGCCGGATGGAAGAGGCATCGGGCGATGTCGCGGCCTTCCTGCGCCTTGAGGAAGAGTTCCACCGCCTGATCGCCGAGGCGACCGGCAATCCGCTGCTGATCGCCTGTTACGCGCTGGTGATCGAGGCGCGGCGGCAGGAATTCCGCACCGCTCTTTATCGCCGCCGCCTCGGCCCGGCGCGGATCGCGGCCAGCCTGCGCCGCACGCGCGCGCTGTTCGACGCCATCGCCGCGCGCGACATCGAGACCGGCTGCGAGCTGATGCGGCTGGGGCTGGTCGAGGATCAGAAGATCCTGCTCGGCGAGGACGACTGAGCCGCGATCTTGCCGCGCGCGCGGTGCTGCCAGCTTTGCCCAAGCTCCGCCATGTGCCGCATCAGCACCCCGTGATGGCGCCCGAGCCAGCCGAGAACCGAGCCGAATTCCGCGATCCTCGCCCGGCCCTCGCGCAGGCGCACCACCGGCCAGTCACCGACGAGCGCGTTGTCGATGCCGTAAAGCTCCGCCCCCCACCATTCGGCCGGGCCGAAGATATGCGGCATCTTCTGGCCGCGCTGCATCGCCGACAGCACCCGCACCGGATCGGCGCTGCCCGCGACCTCGGCCGCGCCGTGCCACAGATCGAGGATCGAGGCATATTCCCAGCTCACCGCCGACCACAGCCCCGGAAACCGCCGGGTGTAGCTGTCGAAGAAGCTGCGCGGGTTGCGGAAGAAAAAGGCGGTATCGGCCAGCATCGGATCGTCGAAATCCGGGAACTGGAAGGTGTAGCGCGCCATGAACCCGGCCGAGGTGCGCGCGATCATCTTCGGATAATCGTCGGCGGTGCAGGCGATGACCTCGCCGCGGAAGCCGCGGGCATGGGCGGCCTCGGTCAGCGCGGCGATCATCGGCGGGGCTGACGAGCACCAGCACAGCACCTCGGGGTCGTCTTGCAGCATCGCGGCGACGATGCCGTCTGCGTCATGATTGTCGGGCGCATAGCGGATCTCTCGCAGCCGGGTGAACCCCGCGACCTCGAAGGCCGCGCGATAGACCGCGAGCGAGGGCAGCCCGAGGCTGTCGGTCTGCGCGCACAGGGCCACCCGTTTCAGCGCCGGACGGTTGCGCGCCAGCCACTCCACCCCGGTGACGTTGAACAGCGGATGCAGCTCCGCCGGCGCGATCAGCGAGGGCGTGTCCGGCCCGAGGTCCGAAGGCAGCAGCGTCGCCACCAGCGCGCGGCGCGCCATCAGCCAGGGCAGCGCCGGCGCCAGCGTATCGCCGCCGAGCGTCAGGATCAGCCGCGCCCGGCGCAGTTCGATCAGCTCGCGCGCGGCCTCGAACGTGGTCTCGGGGGAGAGCGCGCTGTCGCGGGCGACGATCTCGATCGGCCGCGTCCGCCCGCCGAGGGTCAGCCCGCCGTGATCGTTCATCTCCTCGGCCCACAGCTCGGCGCCGGCGAGACCGGGCCGCCCCCAGCCCGACTCGGGCCCCGACAGCGGCGCGAGAAAGCCGATCCGCACCGGCGCCGTGTCGCGCCCGCGCGGCAGCGATCCGGCGGCGGCAAGGCGCAAGGCGAAGGAGGCGCTGCCCATAAAATCACCCGAAGCAGGACGGAGGCGGAAGTCTTGGCCCATTTTTGCGTCACATGAACATTCAGGCAAGAAAAATAATTGACAGGAAACACCACCGTGCCGGCTTAATTGGTCCATACCGAATGAGCCAATAATCATAACAGGTCCAATTCGGAACAAGAACAGACCAACAGGGAGACTACCATGACCAAACGCGTTGCCGTGATCGGTGCCGGTCCCTCGGGCCTTGCCGCGCTGCGTGCCTTTCAGTCCGCCGCCAGGAAAGGCGCGGAAATTCCGGAGATCGTCTGTTTCGAGAAACAGTCGAACTGGGGCGGGCTGTGGAACTACACCTGGCGCACCGGCGTCGACGAGAACGGGGAACCGGTTCACTGCTCGATGTATCGCTACCTGTGGACCAACGGTCCGAAGGAGGGCCTCGAATTCGCCGATTATCCGTTCGAGGAACATTTCGGCAAGCAGATCGCCTCTTACCCGCCGCGCGCGGTGATGTTCGATTACATCGAGGGGCGGGTGAACAAGGCCGGCATCCGGCCGTGGATCCGGTTCAGCTCGGTGATCCGCTGGGTCGAATACGATGCGGACGCGGACGATTTCACCATCACCGTGCACGACATGACGAAAGATCACGTCTACAAGGAGCGGTTCGACAACGTCATCGTCGCCTCGGGCCATTTCTCCAGCCCCAACGTGCCGGACTACCCGGGCTTCGATCACTATTACGGCCGCATCGTCCATGCCCATGACTTCCGCGACGCGCGCGAATTCGCCGGTCAGGACGTGCTGGTGGTGGGCTCGTCCTACTCGGCCGAGGACATCGGTTCGCAGTGCTGGAAATACGGCGCGAAGACGGTGACCTCGTGCTATCGCTCGGCGCCGATGGGGTTCGACTGGCCCGAGAACTGGGAAGAGAAGCCCGCCCTCGTCAGGGTCGAGGGCAAGACCGCCTTCTTCAAGGACGGCAGCTCGCGCCATGTCGATGCGATCATCCTGTGCACCGGCTACAAGCACTACTTCCCGTTCCTGCCCGACGAGCTGCGGCTGAAGACCAAGAACCGCCTCGCGACCGCCGACCTCTACAAGGGCGTGGTCTATGTCCACAATCCGAAGATGTTCTACCTCGGGATGCAGGACCAGTGGTTCACCTTCAACATGTTCGACGCCCAGGCCTGGTATGTGCGCGACATCATCCTCGGCCGGATCGCGGTGCCCGCCGACAAGCAGGTGCTGATGGCCGACGTGGCCGAGCGCGAGGCGCGCGAGGAAGCCTCGGACGAGGTGAAATACGCGATCGAGTATCAGGGCGATTACGTCAAGGAGCTGATCGCCGACACCGATTACCCGAGTTTCAACGTCGATGGCGCGATCGAGGCCTTCCTCGAATGGAAGCACCACAAGAAGGACGACATCATGGCGTTCCGCAACCACAGCTACAAATCGGTGATGACCGGGACGATGGCGCCCGCCCATCACACGCCGTGGAAGGATGCGCTCGACGACTCGATGGAAGCCTATCTCGCGAACTGAGCTGTCCTCCTCCGGGGGGGCCTCGGTCCCCCCGCCTTTTTTCCGTGCAGGAGACGAGATGACCCTGACGTTCAGCGATGCCCCGTTCCGTCCGGGCCCGCCGCGCGCGGCCCCCGCCCGCCGGGTCGCAGGCTTTTCCCGCGCCCCGGGGACGGAGCGGTATTCCGTGCCGGGCCGTGGCGCCATCGTGGTCGAGATCGCCGCCGGCGACCGGATTTCGGTGACGAATGACGAGGGCGGCCAACGCTGCGAGCTTGTGGCCGCGCATCCCGATGGCCGGCTCGATTGCGGCCTTCTGGGCTGGCAGGCCGATACCCCGGCCGAGGGGCTGCGCGCCCTGCTGCCCGATCTGCCGAAACTGCGTCTGGCGCTTGCGCGCCGGGCGATCGGGCTGACCGACGCGCGCGCCATCGGGCTGTTCGGGGCGACATCGCGCGCCGGCGAGGCGGCGGCCTTCGTCGCGCAGGGGCCGGGCTGGCTGATCGTCGCCGCACCCGCCGCGCCGATGGCGGCGGAGGGGCAGGACACCGCGACGCCCCTGTCGCTGAGCGTCCAGCGCGCCGCGCCGCGCGCTTTGGCACATTTCGCGCTCCCGGATCCTCTGGCCGATCCGAAGATCGACCTGCGGGTGAAATCCTCGAGTGCCGAGGCCTATCTGGTGCGCGCGGGCGATTACATCCAGATCCTCGACGTCGACGGCCGGCAATGCACCGATTTCCAGTGCTTCGACGCCCGCAAGCTCGACCGCGGGATCGTCCATCCGCTCGACGTCACGGTGACGCGCACGCTGCTCGGTCACAATTACCCGATGCCGGGGCTGCACGGGAAATACTTCGATCAGCAGATGCAGCCGCTGGTCGAGGTGGTGCAGGATACCTGCGGGCGGCACGACACTTTCGGGCTGGCCTGCTCGGCCAAGTATTACGACGACATCGGCTATCCCGGTCACGCCAACTGCACCGACAATTTCAACCGCGCGCTCGCCCCCTATGACATCGAGGGTCGCGCCGGCTGGATGGCGGCGAACTTCTTCTTCAACACCGGGATCGACGCGCATGGCGTGATGTATGCCGACGAACCCTGGTCGCGGCCGGGCGATTATGTGCTGTTGCGCGCGCTCAGCGACATCGTGTGCGTGTCCTCGGCCTGCCCGGACGACACCTCGGCCGCCAATGGCTGGAACCCGAGCGACATTCACGTGCGCAGCTATTCCGGGGCCGAGCGGTTCAGCCGCGCCTCGGCCTGGCGCCCCACCCCCGACGCGGAGCCGATCATGACGCGTGAAAGCGCCTTCCACCCCCGTTTCGCCGCGATGACGCGCGATTTCGTCGACTATCGCGGCTTCTGGCTGCCGAACTCCTTCCCGGGCTGCGATCCGGTGGAAAGCTACTGGGCGGCGCGCGAGGGCGTCGTGGTCATGGACCTGTCGGCGCTGCGCAAGTTCGAGGTCACCGGCCCCGACGCCGAGGCGCTTCTGAACTGGGTGCTGACGCGCGATGTCTCGAAGCTCGGTCACGGGCAGGTGGTCTATTCGGCGATGTGTCACCCGCATGGCGGCATGATCGACGACGGCACGCTGTTCCGTCTGGGCGATCAGGCGTTTCGCTGGATCGGCGGCACCGACGAGGGCGGCGTGTGGATGCGAGAGCAGGCCGAGGCGCTCGGCCTCAATGTGCTGGTGCGCTCCTCGACCGATCAGATGCACAACATCGCGGTGCAGGGGCCGAAATCGCGCGCGCTGATGTCGGAGATCGTCTGGACCGCGCCGCATCAGACCGCGATCGCCGAGATGGGGTGGTTTCGCTTCACCGTCGGGCGGATCGGCGGGCCGACCGGGGCGCCGGTCGTGGTGTCGCGCACCGGCTACACGGGCGAACTCGGCTATGAGATCTTCTGCCACCCGAAGGATGCCGGGGCGGTCTTCGACGCGGTTTGGCGTGCGGGCGAACCTCTGGGCATCCGGCCGATGGGGCTTGCCGGCCTCGATCTGTGCCGGATCGAGGCGGGGCTCGTCTTCGCGGGCTACGATTTCAGCGACCAGACCGACCCGTTCGAGGCCGGCATCGGCTTCACCGTGCCGCTGAAATCGAAGACCGCCGATTTCGTCGGCCGCGAGGCGCTGATCCGGCGCAAGGAAACCCCGGCGCGTCGCTTCGTCGGGCTGGAACTCGACGGGCAGGAGCCCATCGCGCATGGCGATTGCATTCGCATCGGCCGCGCGCAGGTGGGCGAGGTCTGCTCGGCCATGCGCTCGCCGCGCACGGGGACGTGGATCGCGCTCGCGCGAGTCGATGTCTCGGTCTCGGCGCCGGGAACGGCGGTCGAGGTCGGCCGGCTCGACGGTCATATCAAGCGCCTCGCCGCCCGCATCGCGCCCTTCCCCTACTACGACCCGAAGAAAGAGCGGCCCCGTTCGTGAGGGCCGCCGCACCATCAACCGACAGGACAGAACAATGACTGCATCTTGGAGATTCTCGACCCTCGCCGAGCGCCACCGCGCGCTTGGCTCGAAGCTGGAAGACTGGTCCGGCATGGGCACCGCCTGGAGCTATGACGGCGACCCCGTGGCGGAATACATGGCGATCCGGACGAAGGCCGGGCTGATGGACGTCTCGGGGCTGAAGAAGGTGCATATCACCGGCCCGGGCGCGAGCCATGTCATCGACCGCGCCACCACCCGCAACGTCGAGAAGCTGATGCCGGGCCGCGCGGTCTATGCCGCGATGCTCAACGACGCCGGCAAGTTCATCGACGATTGCGTGATCTACCGCACCGGCCCGAACGCCTTCATGGTGGTGCATGGCTCGGGTCAGGGGTTCGAGCAGCTGACCATGGCCGCCTATGGCCGCGATGTCTCGGTTCGGTTCGACGACAACCTGCACGATCTGTCGCTGCAAGGGCCGCTCGCGGTGGATTATCTGGAGAAATACGTCCCCGGCATCCGCCAGCTGCGTTATTTCGGCCATATGCAGACCTCGCTTTTCGGGGTGCCGGCGATGATCTCGCGCACCGGCTACACCGGCGAACGGGGGTATGAGCTGTTCGTGCGCGGTCAGGACGCGCCGATGGTCTGGGACCGCATCCTCGAGGAAGGTGCTGCGATGGGCATCATCCCGTGCCGGTTCACCACGCTCGATCTGCTGCGCACCGAAAGCTATCTGCTGTTCTTCCCCTATGACAATTCCGAGATGTATCCGTTCGAGGACGAGCCCTGCGGCGACACGCTGTGGGAACTGGGTCTCGATTTCACCGTCTCGCCGGGCAAGACGGGCTTTCGCGGCGCCGAGGAGCATTACCGCCTGAGGGGCAAGGAGCGCTTCAGGATCTGGGGGCTGAAGCTCGCGGGCGATGTCGCGCCCGAGAACGGCGCGCCGGTGCTGCGCGACGGCAAGAAGGTCGGCGTGGTGACGCAGGCGATGCACTCGCCGCTCAACGACTGGACCGTCGCCATCGCACGCCTGCCGGTCGATTGCGCGAACGAGGGCACGGCGCTGACGGTGCAAAGCGCCGAAGCCGGCGAGATCGCCGCCACCACCGCCGCGATGCCGTTCTTCGACATCGACAAGGCGCGCCGCACCGCGAAGGACTGATCCGTCCGCCGGGGCACACCAGTGTCCCGGCTTTCGTTCCGTTCCGTCCGCTGACAGGGAGATGGACATGCCACGAACCGAATTCAGCCCCGCGATCTTCAGCCGCCCGGTTTATCCGGGGCTGATCTCGCAAGGGGCGGTGCCGGCGATCATGCTGGCCGAAGGCGCGGGCGCCGAGGCGCTGATCGACCTTGCGCTCGCCGATGCCTCGGTGATGGACCGCGCTCATGTGATCTATATCCCTGCGCGCGGCGACAGCGCGACGGGGGCGCGCCTTGGCCAGCTCGGTGCGAAGATGTATCACGAGGCGCCGAGCTATGCCGCCTGCCTAGAACGTTATCGCAAGGCGCTGGCCGATGCCCATATGGGCACCTGGCTGTATCTGGCCGGCAGCGAAGGGCTGATCGGTCAGGCCGCGGCCGAGGCGACGGCGGCAGGTCTGCCCGCCGACGCCATCCTGAGCGAGCATCGCGGCCCCGTCACCCGCCGGATGCAATGCGTCCATTGCAAGGGCATCACCGAAGAGGTCGCGACCGATCCCTTCACCTGCGCCCATTGCGGCCGGTCGCTCTTCGTGCGCGACCATTTCTCGCGCCGCCTCGGCGCCTTCCAGGGCGTCGCCATCGACGCCGAGACCCCCGGCATCGTCCCCGAACCGCGGAGCATTCAACGATGAGCGCCCAGGTGCTGCAAGTCGCCGAGGTCGAGGCGCTCTCGCCCCTCGTCACCCGGTTCCGTTTCGTCCATCCCGAGGGAGAGGCGCTGCCGTTGTTCTCGGGTGGCGCGCATGTCGTCGTCGAGATGCCCGATGGCGCGGTGCTGCGGCGCAACGCCTATTCGCTGATCTCGGATCCGCTCGACGGCTCCGGCTACGAGATCGCGGTGCGCCGCGACGAGGCCGGGCGGGGCGGCTCGCGCTTCATGCACGCTGAGGTTGCGGTGGGCGATCTGCTGCGGGTGGGGGCGCCGGTCAATCTGTTCGCGCTCGATCTGCGGGCGCGCCGGCATGTGCTGATCGCGGGCGGCATCGGCATCACGCCGTTCCTCGCCCAGATCAGGCAGCTGATCCGGCTGCAACTGCCGTTCGAACTGCATTACGCGGTGCGCTCGCGCGCCGAGGCCGCGGCGGCGCGGCTGCTGCCCGATCTCGCGCAGGTGCATCTGCATATCTCGGAAGAGGGCAGCCGGATGGACCTCGGCGAGATCCTCTCGGGTCAGCCGCTCGGCACGCATGTCTATGTCTGCGGCCCCGAGGGGCTGGTCGATGGCGTTCTCGACACCGCGCGCTGTCTTGGCTGGCCGAAGGGGGCGCTGCATTCCGAGGCCTTCCTCGCCCCGCCGCCCGGCGAGGCGTTCGAGGTCACGCTGGCGCGCTCGGGCCGCAAGATCGCGGTCGGCCCGCATCAGAGCCTGCTGGAGGCGCTCGAAGCCGCCGAGGTCGAGGTGCCCTGGCTGTGCCGCGGCGGCGCCTGCGGTCAGTGCGAGACCCATGTGACCTCCTGCTCGGGCCATATCGAGCACCACGACCACTGGCTGAGCGACGAGGCCCGTGCCAGCCAGAGTGCCATCATGCCCTGCGTCTCGCGCTTTCGCGGGGCGGATCTGACCATCGACAGGTGATCCCATGACCATGCGTTTCAACGACGAGACCTTCCGCGGCGATTACACCTTCCGCAATTCGCCAGAGGCCGTGCGCCGCTTCCCGTTCCCCTTCGATCAGGACAGCTACATGTATTCCGTCAACATCGAGCCGCACCGCAAGACGCGGGCGGGCTCGGTGTTCGAGCATCGCTTCGATGTCGACGAGCATTACGTCGCCGAGATGCGCGACCGGGCGATCACGCTCGAACGCGATCCGCTGCGCTGCCAGTCGCTGCCGCATATGGAGCTGGCGGGGTGGGATTTCCTCGAACTGGTGATGACCTCGAAGGCCGAGGATTACCCCGAGCTGTTCACGCTGAACCGCGACGGCGATCGCTGGCACTGGATCAACCGCCCGCTCGGGATCGAGCAGCGGTTCACCTTCCTCGACGCGACGACGCTGCCCTGCGGGCCGATGGAATACATCACCCGTCAGACCCAGGGCGATCACGCGCTTCTCGATCAGCGTGACGGCAATCTGTGGATGGATGCCGGGATGGTGACGGCGCAGGCGGACTGGTCGCTCGATTTCGACATCGGGATGAACTTCTTCGAATGGCACGCCCCGGTGCCGAAGGCGAACGAGATGGGCGTGTTCCAGCGCGCGCTGAAGTTCCTTCTGAACCTGCAGCAGGGCGCGCCGGTCAGGCGGCTGAACTGGACGATGACGGTGAACCCGCGCCTCGACACCAGCCCCGAGACCTATCCCGAATGGGGCCCCGAGAAGCGCACCGTCACCCCCGAGACCGTGGGCGCGAAGCAGCATCTGCGCGTCGAGCTGCAGACGCTGTGGCGGCTGCCGCGCTCGAACGCCATCGCCTTTCCGATCCGGTGCTATCTGTGTGCGCTCGACGACATCGTGACGGTGCCGAAATGGGGCCGGCGGCTGCACCGGGTCTTGCGCGACCTGCCGGACGAGCTCGCCGAATACAAGGGCTTCGCCGTCAATCGCGGCGTGATCGTCGATTACCTCGCGCGCTTCGATGACGGGGCCGAGACTTCGCCGGGGATCTTCCCCGACTGAGGCCCCGGCCGATCTTCAGACCGGTCTTTCCGGGGGCGGAGAGTCCCCGGCAAAAGGACAGGGGCGGCCCGCTTGAGAGGCCGCCCCGCCGCTGAACGCCCGCCCTGCCCGCGGGGGTTCCCGCCCGACAGTTTCCCGGTCGTCGCACCTGTTCGCGACCGGGACTGTCGGGTTTGGTCCGTTCCGCCGGCCGCTGCACGCATCGACGCGCGAGGAACCGGGGGAGGGCAGGGCGGCGGACCGCCCGTGCCGTTTCGGTCGTTTCGTTTCGGGGTTCGGGCGCGGGTCCGGGCCCGCGCCCTTCCGGCTCAGCCGGCGAACTTGTCCGATGTCATCTTGGCCGGGGCGCTCATCGCACCCGCACCTTCCATCGCCGCCGCGACCGGATAGACCGCGCCGCCGCCGAACACGCTGTCGGTCAGACGATAGGCGGATTCGCCATGCGCCGAGGTATCGAGGCCCTCGTATTCCTCTTCTTCCTCGACCCGCAACCCGCCGCAGACCAGCGCGGTGATCTTCAGCGCGACGAAGGTCATCACCACCGAAACCGCGATGCTGAAGGCGATGATCGCGACCTGCGGCACCATCTGGGTGAGCAGCGTGCGTCCCTCGGGGAAGCCCGTGCCGCCCAGAACCGGCAGCGCGAAAATCACCGTCAGGATGCCGCCCACCGCGGCGCCGACGCCATGCACGCCGAACACGTCGAAGCTGTCGTCATAGCCGAGACGCGGCTTGATCGCCTCGACGGCATAAAGGCAGATCGGTGCGGTGATCAGACCGACGGCCATCGCTCCGCCCGGGCCGACATAGCCACAGGCCGGGGTGACCGCGACGAGGCCGGCAATCGCGCCGGTGACCGCGCCGAAGGTGCTGGCGCGCTTGCGCAGCGCCCATTCGGTCAGCATCCAGCCAAGCGCACCCGCGGCCCCGCCCAGCATCGTGTTCACCATCAGAAGCGCCGACAGCCCGTTCGCCGCATAGGCGCAGCCGCCGCAGAACGCGAGCCAGCCGACCCACAGCATCGCACCGCCGGTATAGGTCATCGTCATGTTGTGCGGCGCCATCATCGTCGTGCGGTAACCCTTGCGCGGGCCCACGACCAGCGCGCAGACCAGAGCCGCGATGCCCGCGTTCAGGTGCACGACATTGCCGCCCGCGAAATCGAGGATCCCCATCCCCATGACCCAGCCGCCGCCCCAGGCCATATGCGCCATCGGCACGTAATCGAGCAGGAACCACAGCGCCATGAACACCATCACCGCCGAGAACTTGATGCGTTCCGCAAAGGCGCCGATGATGATCGGCGGGGTGATCGCGGCGAACATCATCATGAACAGTGCATACAGATATTCCGGCAGCGTCAGCACCAGATCGTCCGGGGTGATCCCGGTCAGGAACAGCTTGCCGAACCCGCCGATGACCGCGTTCAGCGGGCTTTCGGTGAAGGCCAGCGAGTAGCCCACCGCGGTCCACAGCACCGCGATCAGCGAGATCGACGCGAACACCTGCGTCAGCACCGACAGCGCGTTCTTGGCGCGCGCCATGCCGGCATAATACAGCCCCAGCCCGGGCAGCATCATCAGCATCACGATCAGTGCGCAGGTCGACACCAGCGCGGTATCGCCCGCACTGAACGCGGGTGCGGCATCCTGAGCGTGAACGGCGACGGGCAGGATGCTCAGGATGCCCGCGGCTCGAATCAGTTTTCGAAGGTGCATTGGTTTTCCCATGTTGGATTGGCAGATGCCTCCATCATGGGGATGGTGAAATTTTGGAAAAATAGTTTCCGCTGGGTAAAGTCACGAAAAGTCTTCAGAGACCATATTGGGGTCAGATTTCGGGCAGATGCGCAAATTCGCATCACTGCTGTATCAATCGGCCCATCCGGTCGGAGGCGGTGCGGTGGGGGGTGTTTCGCCTGCCGCCGCCTCGCGGACCATCTGCATGAACGCCAGAAGGGCGGTCGTCGGGCGGGTCGCGGCGGGGGTCAGGAACCAGGTGCACTGTGCGATTCGCGGCCGGAACGGGCGCAGGCACAGGCGCGGCTCCGGGTGCAGCGCGATCGGGAAAGGGTTGACCAGCGCGACGCCGACGCCTTGCCGGACCAGCTCGATCGTCAGCACGGCGGTGTCGACCTCGAGCACCGACGACGGATGCAGCCCGGCCGCGAACAGCACGCTGTCCTGTGCCGCACGTGCCGAATGGCGTCGGGTCTGGGCGATGAACGGCACCCCGTCGAGATCGGCCGGAGTGATTTCGCTGCGCGCCGCCAGCGGGTGATCGCAGGGAATGGCGCACACCATGTCCGCGGCATGAAGCGTCTCGGCCTTGACGCCGGCGTGCGAGGGCTCGGTGTCGACGATGGCCAGATCGCACCGCCTGTCGGCCACGTAGCTGACAAGAATATCCCCGGAATTCACGTCGACGATCAGGTGCTGGCCGGGGTGGCGACGGGTGAAGCCGGCGACCACGCCGGGCAGGAACCGATGCGCGATGGTGGGGGGCGCGGCAATGCGCAGCGGGCGCGCGCTTTGGGCCAGCGTCTCGTCCGGATCCTCGATCCGGGCCAGCGTCTCGAACAGGGTGTCTAGCTCGGCGTCGATGCGGCGCGCTTCGGCCGTGGGGAAGAGGCGCCCGCCCCGGCGGTTGAACAGCGGCTGAGCGAGCCGCGCCTCGAGCTGGCCGAGGCTGCGGCTGATCGCCGGTTGCGACAGACCGAGGCGCTCGGCCGCGGCGATGGTGGTGCCGCGTTCGACCAGCGCGCGCAGCACTTCCAGCTCGCGCAGCGTCACACCGCTTCGGGTCAGATGGTCCTTTGGATCGGTCACGATATTGTATACGAAATGGTTATGGCTTTTTGTGTTGACAATTACTTAAACGGATAGAATACGAGACCGCAAGCTCCATCAGACGAATAACGCACAAATATAGACCAGTTTGTGCATAATATTTAACCAAAGTGGTTGGGGCTGGTCTGGTCCGGGGGCGAAGGCTTGCCCCGTTCCGGGGGCCATGGCCTGATGAAACCAGCGGGCGCGCTGCGGGCCGGGGCCGGGCTGCAGCGGGACAGCCGCGCAAAGACAGACGGGGAAAGACCACCATGCTGAACCGACGTTCCTTCGTTGCAACCGTGACCGCAGCGACGCTGCTGGCGGCCACCGCCGCGCGTGCCGAAGATGCGCTTGCCAATATCGAGAAGACCAAGACCATTCGCATCGCGGTGCCCACCGATTACCCGCCCTACGGGTTCGCCGGGCTGGACCTGCAGCCGCAGGGCCTCGATATCGACATGGCCAAGCTGATCGCCGACAAGATGGGGGCCAAGCTGGAAATGGTTCCGGTGACCAGCGCGAACCGCATCCCCTATCTGCAGACCGCGCAGGTGGATCTGGTGATCTCGACCCTCGGCAAGAACGCCGAGCGCGAGAAGGTCATCGACTTCAGCCATGCCTATGCGCCGTTCTTCCAGGCGGTCTATGGGCCGAAGTCCATGGAGATCAAGGATTTCGCCGCGCTTGACGGCAAGACCATCGCCGTTGCCAAGGGTGCGATGGAAGAGACCGAACTCGCCAAGCTCGGCCCGGCCGGCATGGTGTTCAGCCGCTACGAGGATCAGGCGACCGCGACCGCGGCCTTCGTCGCCGGTCAGACCCAGCTGATCGCCACCTCGACCTCGAACGCGGCGCTGATGGCGCAGAAGAACCCGCAGCTCGACGCCGAGATGAAGCTGATCATCAAGGAAAGCCCCTGCTTCGTCGGCATCAACAAGGGGCAGGATGCGCTGCTTGGCAAGGTCAACGAGATCATCCTCGCCGCCAAGGCGGATGGCACGCTCGACAAGCTGAGCATGAAATGGCTGAAGAAGCCGGCGGGCGATCTGCCGCTCTGAGCCGAAAGGGCGATCCGGATGACAGTCCAACTTGACTTCATGGCGGTCCTCAGGGACTGGCCGATGCTGGTGACGGGTGTCGTCTGGACGCTCGGCCTGACGGCGGTGGCGGTGGTCCTCGGGCTGCTGGTCGCCGTCTTCTGTGCCTGGGCGCGGGCGAACGGGCCGAGATGGCTGGCCTTCGTCGTCGGCGCTTATGTTGAACTGATCCGCAACACGCCGTTCATCGTGCAGCTGTTCTTCGTGTTTTTCGGCCTGCCCGCGGCCGGGGTGCGGCTGTCGCCGGTGACGGCTTCGCTGCTCGCGCTGACGCTGAACCTCGCGGCCTATGGCACGGAGATCATCCGCGCCGGGCTCGAGGCGACGCCGCGCGGCCAGATCGAGGCGGGTCTGTCGCTGGCGATGAGCCGGGTGCAGATCTTCACCCATGTGATCTTGCCGCCCGCGCTGAAGAAGGTGTGGCCGGCGCTGGTCAGTCAGATCATCATCGTGATGCTCGGCTCCGCCGTCTGCGGCCAGATCGCCACGCGCGAGTTGAGCTATGCGGCCAATGTGATCTCGGCCAGCACCTTCCGCACCTTCGAATCCTACATCGTCGCGACGGCGATCTACCTCGGACTCGCCTGGGCCGTGCGCCGGGCGCTGAACTGGGTCGGTCCGCGCTTCATCTTCGGGAGGTGACGCCATGGTCGATTTCACCCTGTGGGATATCCTGCGCAACCTGCTGCTCGCAGCGCGCTGGACCGTCGTTCTGTCGCTGATCGCCTTCGCGGGCGGCGGGATCGTCGGTCTGGTGCTGCTGTCGCTGCGGCTGTGGCGCGAACGCTCCTTCGCGCGGCTGTTCAACGGCTATGTCGGCCTCTTCCAGGGCACACCGCTGCTGATGCAGCTGTTCCTGAGCTACTTCGGTCTTCGCCTGTTCGGCATCGAGGTCTCGGTCTGGGTCTCGGCGGGTCTGGCGCTGACGCTCTATACCTCGGCCTTCCTCGCCGAGATCTGGCGCGGCTGCGTCGCGGCGATCCCGAAAGGGCAGTGGGAGGCCTCGACCAGCCTCGCGCTCAGCTTCTACGAGCAGATGCGCTACGTGATCCTGCCGCAGGCGCTGCGCATCGCGATCCCGCCGACCGTGGGCTTCGCCGTGCAGGTCATCAAGGGCACGGCGCTTGCTTCGGTCATCGGCTTCGTCGAGCTGACGCGGGCCGGCAACATGATCGCCAATGTCACCTACGCCCCCTTCACCGTCTTCGCGCTGGTCGGGATGTGCTATTTCATCCTGTGCTATCCGATCAGCCTTTACGCCCGCTTTCTCGAAAGGAAGATGAATGCCGTCCGTCGTTGAAGCCTCGGCCCCTGTCATCGTCGATATCGCGGGGCTGCACAAATCCTATGGCGATGTCGAGGTGCTCAAGGGCATCGACCTGCGCGTCCAGAAGGGCGAGGTGGTCTGCATCATCGGCAAGTCGGGCTCCGGCAAGTCGACGCTGTTGCGCTGCATCAACGGGCTGGAGGTGTTCCAGGACGGCGGGCTGACCGTCGACGGCCGGCCGCTGTTGCATGACAACGCCGCCGCGATGCGCGACCTGCGCCAGCGCGTCGGCATGATCTTCCAGAGCTTCAACCTGTTCCCGCATCTGACGGTGGGGGCGAACGTGATGCTCGCGCCGACGCTGGTGAAGAAGTCCGCGCGCCCCGATGCGGCGGCGCAGGCGCACCGGCTGCTTGACCGGGTGGGGCTGGCCGACAAGTTCGACGCGATGCCCGATCAGCTCTCGGGCGGTCAGCAGCAGCGCGTTGCGATCGCGCGGGCGCTGGCGATGGAGCCCGCGGTGATGCTGTGCGACGAGATCACCTCGGCCCTCGATCCCGAGCTGGTCGGAGAAGTGCTGCGCGTCGTCGAAGGGCTGGCGAACGAAGGCATGACGCTGATCATGGTCACCCATGAGATGGCCTTCGCCCGCAAGGTGTCGAGCCGCGTGGTGTTCATGCACCAGGGCCGCGTGCACGAGATCGGCACGCCAGACGAGCTGTTCGGCGCGCCGAAGACGCCGGAACTGCAACAGTTCCTGTCCTCGCTGCACAACTGAGGCCGGGACGCGATTTTTCCGGGGCCGCCCGTCGGGCGGCCCTTTCGTCTGCCCGGCACCTGCGGGATTTCAGGCAGGGATCGCGGTGCGGATCTTGCAGTCCGCGCACTCCTGGCGACGGCGATAGCCGGGGGAAGATGTCGTCACTGCCTGCTTTTGCGGCGTTACGCCTGAAAGAGCATCATTTCCGTTGCCCCCTGCAAGACGGATCGGTTGCCGAGGTTGACCGGCCCGGGAGCCGATCATAGACCGAACCAAATCCCTTCGCGAGTTTGATAAGTTATGGCCTCACGCGTCACCCTGCGACAACTCGAATATTTCGTCGCCGTCGGCGAGGCGGGCTCGATCGCGTTGGCGGCGGAGCGGGTGAACGTGTCCTCGCCCTCGATCTCGGCAGCGATCGCGCAGCTGGAATCCGAGTTCGGCTTGCAGCTTTTCGTGCGCCGCCATGCGCACGGGCTGTCGCTGACGCAAGGCGGCCTGCGCTTCATGGAGCGGGCGCGGGCCGTGCTAGAGCAGGTCAGGGCGCTGAACGAGCTGGCAAACGATATCTCGGGCAAGGTGCGCGGGCCGCTGAACGTCGGCTGTCTGGTGACCTTTGCGCAGATCGTGTTGCCACAGCTGCGGCGCAGCTTCGTCGATCTTTATCCCGAGGTCGCATTCCATCAGTTCGAGCGCGACCAGCAGGAAATCATCGACGGGCTGCGCGCCGCGCGGCTGGATCTGGCGCTGAGCTATGACATGAATATCCCCTCGGACATCGACTTCGTGCCGCTGATGGATCTGCCGCCCTTCGCGCTCCTGCCCGAAGACCATGCGCTTGCCGGGCGCGACAGCCTGACCCCCGAGGATCTGGCGCCCTGGCCGATGGTGCTGCTGGATCTGCCGATCAGCAGCGAATATTTCCTGTCGTTCTTCGAGACCTCCGGCGTGGCTCCGTCGATCGCCGAGCGCACCCGCGACATCGCGGTGATGCGCTCGCTGGTGGCGAACGGTTTCGGCTACGGGATGCTGAACGTGATGCCGCGCACCGAAATCGCTCCCGACGGGCGCCGCCTGCGCTTCGTGCCGCTGAGCGGGCATGTGCGGACGCTGAAGCTCGGTCTGCTGACGACCGGGGGGGCGCGCAATTCGCGCACCATCTCGGCGTTCATAGATCACGCCTGCACCGAGATTACCCCGGAAAATCTGCCCGGCCTGCAATTGCATACTGCGCGCGGCTGAGCCCGGGCGGGTTTGCGGGTCTGGCGCGGGCAGGGGGCTCTGCCCCCGTCTCCTCCGGAGACTCCCCCGGGATATTTGCGGAAAGGCGAAAGGGGGGGCGGGAAAGGTGCCCGCGATGTTAGTCTTTTCCTAAGCGGTGATGATCGAGGTCTTGCTTTCCGGGGCGGGCCGGGCCGCCGCAGGGTGGGCAGGTCATTGCGCCTGAGCCGGAAGGACCCTCCATGCTGCACGATCCCGTCGCTGAACTTGCCGCCATGGCGGCTCTGCCGCTGGAGCGCGCCGGCGCGATGCCGGTGTCGATCTATACCTCGCCCGAATTTCTGGCGCTGGAACAGTCGCGGATCTTCGCCCGAAGCTGGCTTTGTGCCGGGCGGGCGGATGCGCTGAAGGCGCCGGGGGATTACCTGACCCTCGATATCTCCGGGGAGCCGGTGATCGTGCTGCGCGATGCGAAGGGCGCGCTGCGGGCGATGTCGAACGTGTGCCGGCACCGGATGTCGGTGTTGCTGGAGGGGCGCGGTCATGTCGCGGCGATCACCTGTCCCTATCACGCCTGGACCTATGCGCTCGACGGGTCGCTGCGTGGCGCCCCGGCGATGGAGCTGAACGAGAGCTTCTGCAAGCAGGACGTGGCGCTGCCGGGGATCCGTTGCGTCGACTGGCAGGGCTGGATCATGGTCACCCTCGATCCCGATCTGCCGGAGCCTGCGGAACTCCATGCCGATGTCGATAAGCTGGTCGGTTATCTCGACATGGGATCCTATACCGAGACCTTCCGCGAAGAGCACCGTTGGAACACCAACTGGAAGATCCTCGCCGAGAATTTCATGGAAAGCTATCACCTGCCGATGTGCCACCGCGGCACCATCGGAGGGGCGAGCCGGCTGAGCGAGATGGTCTGTCCCGAGGGATTTTCGACCTTCAACTATCACCACATCCTGAAGGACGACTCGGTGCCGCTGGCGCTGGCGCATCCGTCGAACACGGCGCTGACGGGCGAGGAACGGCGCCGGACCTGGCTGTTGTCGATCTACCCCTCGCTGCTGATCACGCTGACGCCCGGCTATTTCTGGTATCTGTCGCTGATGCCCGACGGCACCGATCACGTGAAGATCCTGTATGGCGGCGGGCTGTCGCCCGATTACATGGCCGATCCCGAGGCGCCGAAGCATTTCGCCGCGCTCAAGGGGCTGCTCGATCACGTCAATGATGAGGATCGCGGCTGCACCGAACGGGTCTGGCGCGGAATGCAGAGCCGGTTCGCGGTGCCGGGCGCGCTGTCGCATCTGGAGCGGCCGAATTACGAATTCGCGCGCTGGATTTCCCGTATGATTGCGGTGGAGTGACGCCCGCGACCTGCCCGGAGCAGGTGCGAGAACAGATATGGAAGCGGCCCGGTTCATGCCCCTCTCCGATGCGACCGGGCCGGGGCGGGCATTGCGGGGCTGCCCGAATCCCTGAGCCCGGTCGCTGCGCCGTCGCGTCATCGCGGCGCGGTGACTTCCGGCGCAGGGCAGAGTTCGTGTAGCCTCTCCGCGCGAGGCCCCGGCACAGCCGGAGGCCGGCCATCGGGAGAGAGCGGGCGATGACGAATACCAGACTGAAAGACCTTGCGGCGCGATATCTGAACAAGAGCGTCGATACCCTCGCCGAGGAAGAACAGCGCGTCCTGCGCCAGATCGCAGAGCACCGGCCGACCAGCCGCGACGCCGGGGCGGTGGCAGAGGAGCAGGCGACCTTCGGCGACCGGACGGCCGACAAGGTGGCGGCCTTCGGTGGCTCCTGGACCTTCATCATCCTGTTCACGGTGGTGCTGGCGGGGTGGATGATGCTCAACAGCGGGGCGCTGGCCTGGCTGGGGCTGTCCTTCGACCCCTATCCGTTCATCTTCCTGAACCTGATCCTGTCGACCATCGCCGCGATACAGGCGCCGATCATCATGATGAGTCAGAACCGGCAGGCCGACAAGGACCGGGTGGCGGCGGGGCTCGATTACGAGGTCAACCTGCGCGCCGAGATCGAGATCCTGCGTCTGCACGCCAAGATCGACGACGTGATCCTTGCCCGGCTGGACGCGATGTCGGCGCAGCAGGAGGCGCTGATCGCCGAGGTTCGGGCGCTGGCAGCACAACCCGGTTCCGCCCCCGAGACCCGGGGCTGAGGCGACGTTTTCTCAGACCGTTGCGATATCGTAGCCGGTTGAGCGCCCGCCTGCCTCACGGCGGATGATCGCGCCGATCTCGGCCAGCCGGGTCAGATCGCGCGTGGCCGTCGCGCCCGAGACATCGGCGATCTTCGCATAGCTGCGCGCGCTCAGCCCCTCGGCGATGCGGCGCGGGCCCTGCCCGAACAGCCGGCGCAGCACGGTTTCCTGACGCGGCGACAGCTCTGGCCCGAAGCGCAGGAAATAGCGGTTGCGGGCGAGCAGGAAGACCGCTTCGCCGCGCGCGCCATCGGCCGCGCGGGCGAGGCAGCCGAGGAACCAGGCGACGAAGGGCGTGGCGTCGATGCCCGCCGGGCCTTCGCGGCGGCCATCCTGAAGCGCCTGATAATACTGGCGTTTTTCTACTTCGATCCGGCGCGACAGCGAGAACGGCAAGACCCGCTCGCGGGCGAAGACATGCTCGATCAGCGCCCGGCCGATCCGGCCGTTGCCGTCCGAGAACGGGTGGATCGTCTCGAACCACAGATGCGCCAGCGCGGCGCGGATCGCCACCGGCAAGCGGGTTTCCGTGCCGAGCCAGTTCAGCAACCGCTCCATCTCGGCCGGCAGGCTTTCGGGCGGTGGCGCGATGAACAGCACGTCCTGCCGGCCCGCGGCGGCGGAACGCACGATCTCGATCCCGCTGCGGCGCCAGCGGCCGGGGTCCTCGATCTCGATGCCGAAGAACAGCAGCCGGTGCCAGGCTTGCAGGGTTTCGGCGCTCATCGGGGCGGTGGCGGCGCGGGCTTCGATCATCACCGAGGCGATGGCGTCCGAGCGCCGCGCCAGCGCCTCGCCGTCGCGGTGGCGCAGCGAGGCGATGACCGAAGCCTCGATCTCGTCCGGATCGAGCGCCACCCCCTCGATGCCGAAGGACGCCAGCGCCTCGCCGACGATGCGGCGCAGACGCAGCTCTTCGGCCTCCGCCGGCGAGAGGCCCTGTTCGAGGCCGGAAACCTCACCCATCGCGGCCATGGCTTCGGCCAGCGCCGGGGCGACTGCGGCGGCGTCATAGGTGAAATTCGGCCAGTGTGCGCTTTGCCAGATCCAGGCCATGAGGCGATTATCCCGATTATTCGCCTCATATTGATGTAATTTGTGAGGCGAATAAAGCCGATATTCGCCTCAGATCGTGTCGGTGCCAAAAATTTCCCGCTCATCGAAAGCCGCGACGAAGCCCGGCTTGCCGAGGAGGAAGCGCATCCGCCCCTCAAGCCCCCGGTCTGCCCACTCAAGCGTCGAGACCGCGCCGAGCGCAGTGACCACCGGCCACATGCCCATCACGTCCCAGCTCGATTCGCCGCAGCTGACATAGCCGTCGATCTCGCCCGTCGCGAGTTCGGCCATCGTCGCGGTGCAGCAATTGCCGATCCGCACCATGGCGCGGCCGCCGTGGCGCAGCGCCGCCATCGCGCGCATCCCGTCCGCCACCGGCTGGCCCCCGCCAAGCCCGAGCCCGGCCGAGGCGATACCGGCGCGAAACGGGGAGAGAGCCGCGAGCGGGCGGCCATCCAGCCACGCCCCCACGTCCGGCCCGCCCGCGAACAGCCGCCCGCGCGCGGGTTGCAGCACCGCGCCGAGCACCGGCCGCCCATCCGCGAACAGCCCGACCGAGACGCCCCAGTCGATGCCGCCGCGCACGAAGTTGAAGGTGCCGTCGATCGGGTCGATCACCCAGACCCGGCCCGAGGTTCCGGCGGCGCGCCCGCCTTCCTCGCCGTAAATCCCATCCTCGGGGAACAGCGCGCCGAGCCGGGCGGAGATCAGCGCCTCGACCGCGCGGTCGGCCACGGTGACCAGATCGAGATGCCCCTTTTCGGCGATCTCTGCGGCGGAGAGGCGGCCGAAATGCGTCAACGCCAGCGCGCCCGCCTCTTCGACGACCGGGATCAGATCGGATAACATGCGGGGTTCCTTCAATGTTTCAGGCTCAGATCCGGGGTGACGCGGTGCACGCTTCGTCCGCCCGCGGCGTCGAACAGATGCAGACGGTAGCCGTAGGCGGACGTGGACAGTCCGGGCTCGTTGTCGGCATCGAGGGCGAGAGCATATTCGAAGGCGGTGCTGGAGGCGGCGAAGACCGTGGCCTTGCCCCAATGGGCGATGAACGGGCGGTGCACATGGCCGCACAGCACCGTCACCGGGCCGGGGGCCGCCTCGATCAGCGCAAGCAGCGCCTCCGCCCCCCGGGTCAGCCCGTTGCGGTCGAGCGCGCCGAGGTTCGCCGCGCAGGGTGGGTGATGCAGTGCGATCACCGTCGGCCCGGCGAAACGCTCGTTCAGCTTGCCTTCGAGCCAGCCGAGCTGCCGCGCATCGAGACGCCCGGCCACCTCGCCCTCGACCAGCGTGTCGAGGCCGAGCACCCGAACCGGCCCGATCTTCGTCTCGCTGCACAGCATGTCGGGGGCGGCGAAGGCCACCTCGGGAAAGGCCGCGTGCATCGGCGCGCGAGCGTCGTGATTGCCGGGCAACAGCACGACGGGCAGGCCGAGCGGCGCCAGCACCTCGCGCAACAGCGCGTAATCCTGCGCCGTGCCGCCGTCGGTCAGATCGCCGGTGATGACGACAAGCCCGATCGCAGGGCGAAACGCCGCCAGATCTGCGACGAGCGCGCGGGCGCGGCCGACCGCATCGGCGCGCACATGGCCCCCGGCCTGCCTGCCCGCCGCGATATGCAGATCCGAGATATGGGCAAGGAGAAACGGAACATCGGACATCGGCGGCCTCGGTCGGGTTGCGGGCGGGCGCACGATGCCCTGCGCCGGACGAAAGGGAAACGTCCCCGCGGCTGTCGGAGACGACTGGCGGCCTTTTGCGCGCCTGCTGTGACAGCGCGATGACAGTTCGCCGGTCGTCCGGGCGGAATTTCACGGCCGGTTTCCGGCACCGCACCGTTTCGCCCGGCCCGCTCACGGGCGGTCAGCCGAACGTGACGGGCGCCCCTCTGGCCGGCCGGAACGCGCAACAGCTATAGTGTGTGGCAAACCGCAATTCCTGCCCGGGACAAAGCCTTGGAAACCATCACCACCGTCTTGCTGCTTCTGGTTGCCGTCGTGATCAGTGCCGCCGCCGCGCGGATGCTGCCGCGCGTGCTTCCTTTGCCGCTGATCCAGATCGCCATCGGCTTTGCGGTCAGCGGTATCACCGGCAGCGGCATCCGGCTGGAGCCCGACATCTTCTTCCTGCTGTTCCTGCCGCCGCTGCTGTTCCTCGACGGCTGGCGCATCCCGAAGGAGGGATTGTTTCGCGATATCGGCACGGTTCTGGAACTTGCCTTCGGGCTGGTGGTGTTCACCACGCTCGGCATCGGGTTCCTGGTGCACTGGCTGATCCCGGCGATCCCGTTGCCGGTGGCTTTCGCGCTGGCCGCGATCCTGTCGCCGACCGATCCTGTCGCGGTGACGGCGATTGCCGCGCGGGTCAACGTGCCGCGCCGGCTGATGCACGTGCTGGAAGGCGAGTCGCTGCTGAACGACGCATCGGGCCTCGTATGTATGCGTTTCGCGGTGGCGGCGGCGATGACCGGAGCGTTCTCGCTTGCCGACGCGGCGGCGAGCTTCGTGTGGCTGGTGCTCGGGGGACTGGCGATCGGCATCGTGGTCACCTGGATCCTCACCTGGAGCAAGAACCGCGTCGCGCGCGACTATGGCGAGGATACCGGCTCGCAGATTCTCGTCAGCCTGCTCATTCCCTTCGTGGCCTATCTGGCGGCGGAGAAGGTCGGGGGATCGGGCATTCTCGCGGCGGTCGCGGCGGGCATGACGATGAGCTACTCCGAGCAAAGCGGCCGCGCCCTCGCCACGACGCGGATCCGGCGCAACGCGGTGTGGGACATGGTGCAGTTCGCCCTGAACGGCATGATGTTCGTCGTTCTGGGCGAGCAGCTGCCCCGCATCGTCGCGAGCGCCGCTCAGGTGGTTTCGGAAACCGGCCATGTCAGCCCGCTGTGGATGATCGTCTATGTGCTGTTGATCAACGTCGCGCTGGTGGCGCTGCGGTTTCTGTGGGTGTGGGTGGCGCTGCGCTTCAGCATCCGTGCCGCGCTGAAGCGCGGAGATCCGCCGCCTGCGCCGGGCTGGCGGCTGGTGGCGGCGACCTCCGTCGCGGGGGCGCGCGGCGCGATCACGCTGGCCGGTATCCTGACGATTCCCTTCCTCCTGCCCGACGGCGATCCGTTTCCGGCGCGCGATCTGGTGATCTTCCTTGCCGCTTGCGCGATCATCGTGTCGCTGGTGCTGGCCTCGGTCGCGCTGCCGCCGTTGCTGAAGGGGCTTGCCGTTCCCGCCGAACCGCACGAGCGCCAACAGGAGGATGCGGTGCGCGCTGCCGCTGCCACGGCCGCCATCGAGGCTGCGCAGGCGATGATGCGCACGCTGCCTCGCGATGGCGCCGACAACGACCTTTACACCCATGCCTCGGCCCGGCTGATCGACTACTACAAGGAGCGCATTGCCGGCTATTCCGCCAAGGAGCAATCCGACATGGACCGGTTCCGCGCTGCCGCCCGGGCCGAGCGCGAGGTCTGGCTCGCTGCGCTGCAGGCCGAACGCGAGGCGATCTACCGCGAGGCGCGGCGCAATGCGGTCCCGGATGACGTGGCGCGCCGGCTGGTCCATGAGGTCGATCTGCTGGAGACGCGGGCGCAGGAAAGCTGAGCGCCCCCGCGCCGGGCACGCAGGAGCCGTGCGAGAGGGCGGTCATGCTCTGGCATCCGGCAGGGGCAAAGGCTATGACAGCCAGAGGTTCCGGGCGCAGGTCGGCCGGGACGGCGGTGCCCGGCCGCTGTAAAGTGTCGGGACAAAACAGAACACGACTACCCCAGGGGGTTTTCCATGACTTTCACTTCGGGTTTCCGCTGCCTCGTCGCTGCTGCGGTCACGGCCGTCGCCGCTTTCGGCGTTGCCGCCCAGGCCGACGAGATGGCCGACATCAAGGCCGCCGGCGTCATCAACGTCGGTATCTTCCCGGACTTCCCGCCGTTCTCCTCGGTCGCGGCCGACATGAGCACCGTGGGCTATGACGTCGACGTCGCCAATGACATCGGCAAGGTTCTGGGCGTCAAGGTCAAGCTGGTGCCGATCAACGGGCAGAACCGCATCGCCTTCCTGAACGACAAGCGCGTCGACATGCTGATGAGCGTCGGCTACTCGGACGAGCGCGCTCAGGCCATCGGCTTCGCCGGCGCCTACGCGCCCTATTACATCGCGGTCATCGGCCCGCAGGCGACGAAGATCGAGGGCCCGGCGGACATGGCCGGCAAGACCATCGCGGTCAATCAGGGCACGCTTGAGGATACCTCGCTGACCAAGGCCGCCCCCGAGAGCGCCACGATCCGCCGCTTCCCGAACTATGCCGCGGTGATTCAGGCCTTCATCTCGGGCCAGACCGATCTGATGGCGGTTGGCAACAACGTCGGTGCCCAGGTGCTGGAGAAGCAGACCGCGCTGAAGCCCGAGGAGAAGTTCCAGCTGATGTCCTCGCCGTCGCATATCGCGGTGCGCAAGGGCGAGGATGCGCTGATCTCCACCATCGACGGCGCGATCAAGACCATGATCGACGATGGCACGCTGAACGCGGCGTCCGAGAAGTGGCTGAAGACGCCGATGAAGGTCGAGAACCTTCAGACCAAGAACTAAGAGCGAAGAACGGGCGGGACGATGGGCTCGGGTCTGGATTTCGGCTGGCTGCTGACGGGGTGGCGCGCGCTTGTCGAAGGCGCGGGCATGACACTGTGGCTGACGGCCTGTTCGACGGTGCTGGGGCTCGCGATCAGCGTCCTTGGCGCCGCCGCCCGGCGCGGGCGCATCGGCTGGCTGAAGGCCACCGTCGGCGTCTATGTCGAGGCGATCCGCAACACCCCGTTCATCGTCCAGCTGTTCTTCATCTACTTCGGGTTGCCGAGCCTCGGGGTGAACCTGAACCCGGTGGTGGCGGCGATCGTCGCGATGACGCTGAACGTCGGCGCCTATGCGACGGAGATCGTCGCCTCGGGGCTGGCGGCGGTCGCCGTCGGTCAGCGCGAGGCGGCAGAGGCACTCGGGCTGAAGCCGCGGCAGGTTTTCGTCAAGGTGGTGCTGCCGCAGGCGATGGCGGTGATCTTCCCGGCGCTGGCGAGCCAGGTGGTGATCACCATGCTCGATTCGGCCGTGGTGTCGCAAATCTCGGTGCGCGAACTGACGATGCGCGCGAACCTGATCCAGAGTCAGACCTTCCGCCCGTTCGAGACCTTCCTGATCGCCGCGGCGATCTATCTGGCGCTGTCGATCGCGCTGCGCCGCGTGCTGAACCGCATCGCGGCGCGCTATCTGGGGCCGGGGCTGACATGATCGAATTCACCCTGTGGGATATTCTGCGCAACCTGCTGTTCGCGGCGCGCTGGACGGTGCTGTTGTCGGTCGTCGCTTTCATCGGCGGCACGGTTGTTGGGCTTGCGGTGCTGTTCGCGCGGATCTCGGAGCATAAGCTGTGGCGGCGCGCGGCCTTCGGTTACATCGAGCTGTTTCAGGGCACGCCGCTGCTGCTGCAGCTGTTCCTGATCTTCTTCGGCCTGCCGCAGTTCGGTGTGCAGATCGAGCCCTGGACGGCGGCGGCGCTCGGGCTGACATTCTATGCCTCGGCCTATCTGGCCGAGATCTGGCGCGGCGGGGTCGAGGCGCTGCCGATAGGGCAATGGGATGCCGCCGCGGCGCTTGGTCTTAGGCGCTGGCAGGAGCTGCGTCTGGTCATCCTGCCGCAGGCGTTTCGTATCACGCTCGGTCCGACGGTCGGGTTTCTGGTGCAGCTCATCAAGGCGACGGCGCTGGCCTCGATCCTCGGCTTCGAGGAGCTGGTGCGCACGGCCGACGCGCTGAACAACGCGACATTCCAGCCGTTCCGCGTCTATGGCTTCGTCGCGGTGATCTATTTCGTGCTGTGTTTCCCGCTCGCGCGCTTCGCGCGGCGGCTGGAAGACAAGGGCCCGGTGCGGGCCTGAGGCGGGGAGAGGGGGCTTTGCCCCGCGGAGAAGTGATAAAGAGGGGGCTCTGCCCCCTCGGGCTTCGCCCTCACCCCCGGGATATTTTTCGCGAATCGAAAGGGATGGCGGGGTGTCTTCGCGGAGCGGGGTTCACCGGATCGGGGTGGTGCATTCGATCTCGATGTCGAAGCCCGGCCAGGGACCGATGCCGACGCAGCTGCGTGCCGGGAAGCCGTTCGGGAAATAGTCGCGGTAGACGCTGTTCATGCGGGCCGTCAGGGCGGGGTCGGTCAGATAGACCGTAGCGCGGATCGTGTCGGCGAGCGTGCCGCCGCCGGTTTCGAGCGCGAAGGCGAGCGCCTCGAGGCTGAGACGGGTCTGGGTTTCGATGTCGGCCGAGACGATGTCGCCGGTTTGCAGGTCGATGGGCGGCATCCCGCAGGTATAGAGCATCCCGTTCGTGCGCACGAGTGCGGCGACCGGTGCGCCGATCCGGCGCAGCGTGTCCGAGATCACGGGAACCTCGATGATCGTCCTGTCCATGGCGAGTCCTTTCGTCGTTCCGGGCCGGTTTGCCCCGCTTTCGGGGCGCGCGTCCAGAGCGATCCGCGCGCCCCGACGTCAGCGCGGGGACGGCGCGGGTGTGGAGGCGGGCAACGCGACGTCCGTGGTGGCTACGCGATATGTCTTGATCCATGTCAAGGCAGGCGGCACTATCTGGCTGCTCATTGTTTGTGCATTTCAGCAGAATCTTTGCCCGGAGGGCGATATGGAACAGAACGGCGAGACAGCAGGACGTCCGGTGTCGGACAAGCTGCATCTGGGGGCGCTGGTTGCGCTGGTGATCGGTTCGATGATCGGTTCGGGGGTGTTCAGCCTGCCGCAGAACATGGCGGCAGGCGCCGGCGCGCTGGCGATCCTGATCGGCTGGGGCATCACCGCGGTCGGTATGCTGGCGCTGGTCTTCGTCTACGAGACGCTGGCGACACGAAAGCCGGATCTCGATTCCGGTCCCTATGCCTATGCCAAGGCGGGCTTCGGCCCGTTCATCGGTTTCAACAGTGCCTGGGGCTACTGGATCAGTGCCTGGGTCGGCAACGTATCCTATGCGGTGGTGGTGTTCAGCGCGCTGTCCTATTTCTTCCCCGCCTTCGGCGACGGAAATACCTGGCAGGCGATCCTCGGCGCCTCGGTCCTGGTCTGGGCGGTGCACTTTCTGATCCTGCGCGGCGTGCGTCAGGCGGCGATCGTCAACACCGTCGCGACCATCGCCAAGATGGCGCCGATCGTGCTGTTCGTGATCGTCATCGCGCTGGCCTTCAAGGTCGACGTGTTCGCGCTCGACTTCAAGGGATCGGCGAACCTCGGCTCGATCCTCGATCAGGTGAAGAGCACGATGCTGGTCACGCTCTGGGTGTTCATCGGCATCGAGGGGGCAAGCGTCTATTCCGCCCGCGCAGCCAAGCGGCGCGACATCGCGCGCGCCACGGTTCTGGGCTTCGTGACCTGCATCGTGCTTTATGCGCTGATCTCGCTGCTGTCTCTGGGCATCGTCAGTCAGGCCGATCTGGCGGGGATGAAGAACCCCTCGATGGCCGGGGTGATGGAGAAAGTCGTCGGCCCCTGGGGTGCGGTGGTGATCAACCTCGCGCTGGTGGTCTCGGTTCTCGGCGCCTATCTGAGCTGGACGCTGCTCGCCGCCGAGGTGCCCCATGTCGCGGGCAAGGACGGCACGATGCCCGCCTTCTTCGCCGCGGAAAGCACGCGCAAGGTGCCGGTCACCTCGCTCCTCATCACCAACCTTCTGGTGCAGGCCTTCCTGATCGTCACCTTCTACGCCCACAGCACCTATCAGGCGTTGTTCTCCATCGCTTCGGGCATGATCCTCGTGCCCTATATCTTCTCGGGGGCTTATGCCGCAAAGCTGGCGATCACCGGTGAAAGCTATGCACCGGGCGAAAACCGGCTGTGGCCGATGCTGATCGGCGGGCTGGCGACGGTCTACGGCATCTGGCTCGTCTATGCGGCGGGGCTGTCTTACCTGTTCATGTGCGCCATCCTCTACGCGCCGGGGCTGGTGTTCTATGTCTGGGCACGGCGCGAGAAGGACGCCCGCGTCTTCACTCCTGTCGAGGCCGTTCTGGCCGCGGCGCTGGTGCTGGTCGGCCTTTATGCCGGCTACGAGATGTGGACCGGCGCGGTCAGCGCGCTGTGACATCTGAAATTGCGACGAAGGGAGGACCTGTCATGACCGATCTCGGTGTTCATTCGGAAACCGGGCGGCTGCGCGAAGTGATCGTGCACCGCCCCGACCTCAGCCTGCGGCGCCTGACGCCCGACAACTGTCACGATCTGCTGTTCGACGATGTGATCTGGGTGAAGCGCGCCCGGCAGGAACATGACGTTCTGGTCGACACCCTGCGCGAGCGCGGTGTGAAGGTGCATCTGTTCGGCGAGCTGCTCGGCGAGACGCTGGCCGACGAGACCGCGCGCCAGTGGCTTCTGGAACGCCGGATCGGTCCGGATATGGTGGGCTATGACATGGGGCCGCAGCTGCGCGACTGGCTCGGTCAGATGCCGGCGGCGGAACTGGCCGACCGGCTGATCGGCGGCATCACCCGCGCCGAGCTGCCCTTCGCGCCGGACGGGTTGTTCGGGCAGACGCTGCTTGGCCAGGACTTCGTGCTGCCGCCGCTGCCCAATCAGCTGTTCACCCGCGATTCCTCGTGCTGGATCTATGGGTCGGTCTCGGTCGGGCCGATGTTCTGGCCCGCGCGCCGGCCCGAGACCGCGAATGCCGAGGCGATCTATCGCTTCCACCCGCGGTTCCGCGATGCCGGCATTCCCTTCGTCACGCCGGACAATCCGGGGATGCACTGCAGCCTCGAAGGCGGCGACGTGATGCCGATCGGCGGCGGCGTGGTGCTGGTGGGGATGGGCGAACGTTCGACCCCGCAGGCGGTGGGCAGCCTCGCGCGCAACCTGTTCGCGACCGGGCAGGCCAGCCATGTCATCGCCGCGCTGATGCCGCGCGACCGCTCGTTCATGCACCTCGATACGGTGTTCACGCTGTGCGACCACGACCTTGCGACGATGTATCCGCCGGTGGTGGACCGGATCCGTCCGTTCTCGATCCGGCCGGGGGAGGGCGAGCGCTCCGTCACCGTGACCGAGGAGAAGCGCCCCTTCGTCGAGGTCGTGGCCGAGGCCATGGGGCTGAAGAAGCTGCGCATCGTCGCGACCGGCGGCGACGGCTACGAGGCCGAGCGCGAGCAGTGGGACGATGGCAACAACGTCGTCGCGGTCGAACCGGGCGTGGTGATCGGCTATGACCGCAACGTCTACACCAACACTCTGCTGCGCCGTGCGGGCGTCGAGGTCATCACCATCGAGAGTGCCGAACTGAGCCGCGGGCGCGGCGGCGGTCACTGCATGACCTGCCCGATTGCCCGCGATCCCGTGTAAGGAGGCCCCCGATGCCGATCAATCTGCATGGCCGCAGCGTGCTGACGCTGGCCGATTTCACCCCGGACGAGATCCGTTTCCTGCTGCGTCTGGCGGCGGATCTGAAGACCGCGAAGCTGTCGGGGTCCGAGGTCCCGCGGCTGAACCGGCGCAACATCGCCTTGATTTTCGAGAAGGATTCGACGCGCACGCGTTCGGGATTCGAGGTGGCGGCCTTCGATCAGGGGGCGCATGTCACCTATATCGGCCCCTCGGGCAGCCATATCGGCCATAAAGAGACGATGAAGGATACGGCCCGCGTTCTCGGCCGGATGTATGACGCCATCGAATATCGTGGCTTTTCGCAGAAGGATGCCGAGACGCTGGCGCAGTTCTCGGGCGTGCCGGTGTTCAACGGGCTGACCGACCAGACCCACCCGACGCAGGTTCTGGCCGATTTCATGACGATGCGTGAATTCACCCACAAGCATCTTTCCGACATGGTGCTGACCTTCACCGGCGAGGGGCGCGACAACGTGGCGCTGTCGCTGGCGATCGGGGCGGCGAAGGTGGGGATGTCGTTCCGCATCGCCTCGCCGCGCGCGCTCTGGCCCGAGGAAGCGTTCCTCGACCGGATCCGCAAGATGGCGGCCGAAACCGGCGCGCACTTCGAGATCACCGAGGATCCGGTGGCCGCGGTGAAGGGGGCGGATTTCATCTACACCGACGTCTGGCTGTCGATGGGCGAGGATGCCGCCGTCTGGGCCGAACGGATCCGCCTGCTGACGCCCTATCGCGTCACCGCCGATCTGATGCGCGCGAGCGGCAACCCCTACGTCAAGTTCATGCACTGCCTGCCCGCCTTCCACAACGCCGAGACCGAGGTCGGTGCGCAGGTGCTGAAGGATTACGGCATCGACTGCATGGAAGTGACCGAGGAGGTGTTCGAAAGCCCCGCCTCCATCGTCTTCGATCAGGCGGAGAACCGGATGCACTCGATCAAGGCGCTGCTCGTCGCCACGCTCGGGGGCTGAGGCGATGCGGATCGTCGCGGCCCTCGGGGGCAATGCGATCCTGCGCCGGGGCGAGCCGATGACCGGCGAGACTCAGCGGGCGAATATCCGCACCGCGGCGCAGGGTCTGGCGCAACTGGTGACGGCGGGGCATTCGCTGGTGGTGACGCATGGCAACGGCCCGCAGGTCGGCCTGCTGGCGCTGCAATCGGCGGCCACGCCGCAATCGCCGTTTCCGCTCGACGTGCTCGATGCCGAAAGCGCGGGGATGATCGGCTATGTGCTGCAGCAGGAGCTGGGAAATGCGCTGCCCGACCGGCTGGTGACGACGCTGCTGACGCAGGTGCGCGTCGATCCGGCCGATCCCGCCTTCGGCCATCCGACGAAGCCGATCGGCCCGGTCTATGAGCAGGCCGAGGCGCAGGCGCTCGCCGCGGCGCGCGGCTGGCAGGTGGCGCCCGATGGCGACAAATGGCGCCGCGTCGTCGCCTCGCCGGCCCCGCTCGCGATCCTCGAGGCCGAGGTGCTGAAGATCCTCGTCGGGCAGGGCGTGATCCCGATCTGCGCCGGCGGTGGCGGCATCCCGGTCGTCTCGTTGCCGCAAGGTGGGATGACCGGGGTCGAGGCGGTGATCGACAAGGATCTCGCCAGCAGTCTGCTGGCGCGCCAGATCGGCGCCGACATGCTGCTGATGCTGACCGATGTCGCCGCAGTTTATCGCGGCTTCGGCACGCCCGGGGCCGAGGCGCTCGGCCAGGTTCATCCGGACGATCTTTCGCCCGCGGATTTCCCGGCGGGGTCCATGGGGCCGAAGGTGCGCGCGGGCGTCGAGTTCGTCCGCGCAACCGGCGGGCAGGCCGGGATCGGCCGGCTTGAAGATGCCGCGGCCATCGTCGCGGGTCAGGCCGGCACGCGGATCGTCCCCGCCTGACAGCGGCCGGGAAAGACCCATCCACCCCCGCTTTCGCCTTCGTGCGAGTGGCGGGGGGGGATGATTCACCGGGCAGGAGTTGCCCAGAGTCGCCCAACAAACAGGCACTGACGCGAAATTCCGGCCTTCCTGGTCCGGGATCTGTCTTTTGGACTTTATCGCAAACCAATTCTGCACATTGTTTTGAACCAATTGCTGGATTTGGTCATGACTCACCCGAACGTTTCCCTCTCTGCTGCCCCGGCGCCGGGCGAGGCGGTTTCCCGGCCGGAGACCGACGCCGCCCACGCATTGGCAGAGTTGCGCCGCTATCTGACCAGCGGCGCGGCGCAGGATAGTGAAAAGCTGCCGACCGAGCGCGCTCTGGCGGAGACCCTGGGCGTCGGCCGTCATGCGCTGCGCCGCGCGCTCGACGTGCTGGAGACCGAGGGGCTGATCTGGCGCAAGCAGGGGGCGGGCACCTTCCTCGGCAGTGCACCCGATCCGTTCACCGGCCGTATCGCCTCTCTCATCCCGATGACGAATTACGAAGAGGTGATGGAGGTCCGCGTCCGGCTGGAGCCGCAGATCGCCCAGCTTGCGGCGCTGCGCGCCACGCCCGAGCGGCTGGCGCGGCTCGAACAGATCCTGACCCGCCTCGATGACATCGCCGATGCCGAGGGCCGCGAATTGTGGGACGGCGCGTTCCATCGCGAGATCGCGGTGATGGCCGGAAACCAACTGCTGCTGTCGCTGTTCGACATCGTGAACCGGGCGCGGCGCGACAAGATCTGGCAGGCCCTGCGCGAGAAGGCCCGCACGCAGGTGCCCTATTCCATTGCCGACACGCAGCGCCAGCACCGTGCCATCGTTGCCGCCATCGCCGCCGCCGACCCCGAGCGCGCCGGGGCCACGATGCACGAACATCTTCTGGACATCCAGATGCGGCTTTTGCGGCTGACCAGCCTGATGCCGGCTGCCGCCCGTCCGCCCATTGCGACCAGTGAGGAACAGAAACAATGAATTTCAAGATGTTGGCATCCACGGCCCTGGTGGCGGGCCTGCTGGCGGGGGGGGCTCAGGCGGCCGATCTGAAGATCGCGCTGCAGGACGATCCGGATGTGCTGGACCCGGCGCAGTCGCGCTCTTTCGTGGGGCGGATCGTCTATGCGGCGATGTGCGACGCGCTGGTCGACATCGACGCCGATGTGAATTTCGTGCCGAAGCTCGCGACGGACTGGAAATTCTCGGATGACGGGCTGAAGCTGGTGATGAACCTGCGTCAGGGCGTGAAGTTCCAGGATGGCGAGGACTTCAACGCCGATGCGGTCGTCTACACGATCAATCGCAACATGACGATGAAGGAGAGCCGTCGCAAGTCCGACCTCGCCTCGGTCGAGAAGATCGAGAAGACCGGCGATTATCAGGTGACCTTCACCCTCAAGCAGCCCGATGCTTCGCTGGTGGCGCAGCTCTACGACCGCGCCGGCATGATCGTCGCGCCGAAGGCGGCGGAGGCGGAGGGTGCCAATTTCGGCGCGCATCCGGTCTGTGCCGGCCCCTTCAAATTCGTCGAGCGCGTGCCGCAGGACCGCATCGTGCTGGAGAAGTTCGACGGCTACTGGAACGCCAAGGACATTCATTTCGACAAGGTGACCTATCTGCCGATCCCCGACACCACGGTGCGTCTGGCAAACCTGCAATCGGGCGATGTCGATCTGGTGGACCGGATCGCCTCGACCGATGCCGATACGGTGAAGGCGAACCCGAAGCTCGGCTATGCCGAGGTCGCGGGGCTGGGCAACATGGGGATCTATTTCAACCTGGCCAACGGCACCGGTGCGAAGAATCCGATGGGTGAGAACAAGCTGTTGCGGCAGGCGTTTTCGCTGTCGATCGACCGCGATGCGATTGACGAGGTGGTGTTCAACGGCGCCGCGCTGCCCGGCAACCAGCCCTGGCCGCCGACCTCGGTGTGGTATGACAAGACCCATCCGGTTCCGCCGCGCGACATCGACAAGGCGCGTGCGCTGGTCAAAGAGGCCGGTTTCGACCGTGTGAAGGTGACCATCAAGCACGCCAACAACCCCGTCGTCACGCAGGCGATGCAGATGATTCAGGCAATGGCCGCCGAGGCGGGCTTCGACGTCACGTTGCAGTCGACGGAATTCGCCACGCTGCTCGACGATCAGTCCTCGGGCAATTTCGAGGTCAGCCGGTCCGACTGGTCGGGCCGCCCCGATCCGGACGGCAACGTCTATCAGTTCTTCACCACGAAGGGCGGGCTGAACGATCCGAAATATTCCAATCCCGAGGTCGACCGGCTGCTGAACGAAGCCCGCGCCTCGACCGATCCGGCGGTGCGCAAGGCGAAGTATGACGCTTTCGTCGGCCATCTGCTGGAGGACAACCCGATCGTTTACCTCGGCACGCAGAAGTATCTTTATGGCTTCACCGCGAAGCTGAACGGCTTCAAGCCGCTGCCCGATGCGATGATCCGCCTGCAGGGCGTCAGCAAAGCCGACTGACATTTCCTCAGACACTGACCCGTGCGGGCGAACCGCGCGGGCCGCCTTGCCGTTTGCCGGACAGCCCAGGAATGCACATTTTCATCGCCAAACGCCTGCTGATCGCGATTCCGACGCTGATCCTGGTGTCGATCTTCGTGTTCACCTTGCAGAAACTGCTGCCGGGCGATCCGGTTCTCGCGCTTGCCGGTGAGGAACGCGATCCTGCCACGCTCGACGCGATCCGCGCTCAGCTGCATCTGAACGATCCTATCGTCGTGCAATACGGCCGTTGGATCTGGGCGGCGCTGCAGGGCGATCTGGGAATGTCGCTGCGCACCAACACGCCGGTGACGCAGCTGATCGCGCAAAAGCTGCCGGTGACCATCCAGCTTGCGGTGATGTCGATGATCGTCGCGGTGCTGTGCGGCATTCCGGGGGGCATCTACGCGGCGGTGCACAAGCGTCGCAAGGGCGATTACATCGTCAATATCCTTGCGCTTTCCGCGCTGTCGATCCCGAACTTCTGGCTGGGTATCATGATGATCCTGCTGGTGTCGGTAAATCTCGGCTGGCTGCCGGCTTCGGGCTATGTCTCGCCGGTCGAAAACTTCTGGCTGTCGATGAAGACGATGCTGATGCCCGCGCTGGTTCTGGGCACGGGGCTGAGCGCGACGCTTCTGCGCCATACCCGGTCGTCGATGTCGGGGGTGCTGAAATCCGACTACATCCGCACCGCGCGCGCCAAGGGCCTGCGCCCGCGCGAGGTGATCCTCGGCCACGCGTTCCGCAACGCGATCCTGCCGATCATCACGCTGATGGCGCTGTTGTTCGGCGAGCTTCTGGCCGGCGCCGTGCTGACCGAGCAGATTTTCACCATCCCCGGCTTCGGCAAGCTGACGGTCGATGCGGTGTTCACCCGCGACTATGCCGTCGTGCAGGGCGTGGTGATGTGCACGGCCGTCGCCTTCATCGCGATGAACCTGGTGGCCGATGTGCTTTACGCCTTTCTCAATCCCCGCCTGAGGGCCAAGCTATGAGCGATACCTCTGCCGCGCTGCCGCCGCGTGCGTCCTCGCGCGTGCTGCGCAGCCTGCGCCACAACCCGAGCGCCATCGCCGGTGCGGCGATCATCCTGCCCATCGTGATCCTTGCGCTTCTCGCCCCGGTGCTGCCGATCCCATCGCCCGACGCGACAAGCTGGACCGCGATCCGCAAGGCGCCCTCGGCGCTCCACTGGCTCGGCACGGACGAGCTTGGCCGCGATATCCTGTCGCGGATGATCTGGGGGGCGCGGGCTTCGCTTCTGGCGGGGGTGGTGTCGATCGCCATCGCACTGGTGACGGGGGTGCCGCTCGGCATTCTGGCGGGTTATTTCGGCGGCTGGGTCGACATGGTGATCTCGCGCGTGACCGAGGCCCTTCTGGCGCTGCCGTTTCTCATCATGGCAATCGCGCTTGCCGCTTTCCTCGGGCCGTCGCTGACCAATGCGATGATCGCCATCGGGCTTTCGGCGATGCCGGTGATGATCCGGCTGACCCGCGGCCAGGTCATGGCCGTCAAGGCCGAGGATTACGTCGAGGGCGCCCGTGCCATCGGTCTCAATCACCTTGAAATCATGTCGCGCTACGTGTTCCCGAACATCGTGCCGCCGATCATCGTGCAGGCGACGCTGACCATCGCCACCGCGATCATCGCCGAGGCCTCGCTGTCCTTCCTCGGCCTCGGTCAGCAGGCGCCGGCCCCGTCCTGGGGGGCGATGCTGAACACGGCGAAGAACTTCCTGACCCAGGCGCCCACCTATGCGCTTTTCCCCGGCGTCGCGATTTTCCTGACGGTGGTGGGGTTCAACCTTCTCGGCGACGGGCTGCGCGATGCGCTCGACCCGCGCGAGCAATAAGACAGAAAGACGGATCATGGCTGCTTTCACCACCCGCCCCGAACTGACCGGCACCTTCGGCATGGTCACCTCGACCCATTGGATCGCGACGGCGGTCGGTATGGCGATCCTGGAAAAGGGCGGCAACGCCTTTGACGCCGCGGTCGCGACGGGCTTTGCGCTCAACGTGGTCGAGCCGCATCTGAACGGTGCGGGCGGCGATCTGCCGGCGGTGTTCTATTCCGAGAAGACCGGCAAGGTGCAGGTGCTGTGCGCGCAGGGGCCGGCGCCCGCCGGCGCCACCATCGCGCATTACCGCGCCGAGGGGCTCGATCTGATCCCCGGCGACGGGTTGCTCGCGACGGTCATTCCGGGCGCCTTCGACGGCTGGATGCTGATGCTGCGCGATTACGGCACGATGACGGTGCGCGACGTTCTCAGCCCCGCGATCCACTACGCCGAGACCGGGCATCCGGTGCTGGAACGCGTGGCGAATTCGATCGAGGCGCTCGGCGCGTTCTTCAAGACCGAATGGCCGACCTCCTATGAAACCTGGCTGCCGGGCGGCACGGCGCCGAAGACGGGCGCGTTGTTCCGCAATCCGGTCCTTGCCCGCACCTGGACCCGGCTGATCGAGGCGGCCGAGGCCGTCGAGGGCCGCGAGGCGCAGATCGACGCTGCCCGCGATGCCTTCTATCGCGGCTTCGTGGCCGAGGAGATGCAGGCCTATCTCGACACGGCCGAGGTGATGGACGCGAGCGGCCGGCGCCACCGCGCAGTGCTGAACCGCGATGACATGGCCGGCTATCATGCCACCATCGAGGATCCGGTGCGCGCCGACTATGGCGACTGGACGGTGTGCAAGACCGGCCCCTGGGGTCAGGGCCCGGTGCTGCTGCAGACGCTGGCGATCCTGAAGCACACCGACATCGCGTCGATGGCCCCCGACGGCGCGGATTTCGTCCATACCGTGATCGAGGCGATGAAGCTCGCCTTCGCCGACCGTGAAGTCTATTACGGCGATTCCGGGTTCAGCGAGGTGCCGCTCGACACCCTGCTGTCGGATGCCTATGGCGCCGAACGGGCGAAGCTGATCGGCCCGGCCGCCTCGCTTGAACTGCGTCCCGGCCATGTTCCGGGCTTCGAGGCGCAGATCGAGCGCACGATGGCCATGCTCGCCGCGCGCAAGGGCGGTGCGGTCTACGAGCCGACGATGGCGCATCTGGCGAATTCCAATGACAAGCCGACCGAGAAGCGCGGCGACACCGTGCACATGGATATTGTCGACCGCTGGGGCAACATGGTCTCGGCGACGCCCTCGGGCGGGTGGCTGCAAAGCTCGCCGGTGCTGCCGACGCTCGGTTTCTGCCTCAACTCGCGGGCGCAGATGTTCTGGCTCGAAGAGGGGCTGCCGGCCTCGCTGGCGCCGGGCAAGCGGCCGCGGACCACGCTGACGCCCTCGCTCGCGCTGCTGAACGGGCGCCCGACGCTCGCCTTCGGCACACCGGGCGGCGACCAGCAGGACCAGTGGCAGCTGTCGTTCTTCCTGCGCTACGTCCATCACGCGCTGAACCTGCAACAGGCGATCGACCTGCCGCTGTTCCATTCGACGCATTTTCCCGGCTCGTTCTTCCCGCGCACCATGGCGCCCGGCCAGATGATGATCGAGGACCGGATCGGCGCGGAGGTGATCGCCGATCTGCGCGCTCGCGGTCACGAGGTGAAGGTGGCGGGGCCGTGGGACATCGGCCGTCTGACCGCGGCACGGCGTGATGCGGACGGGCTGCTTCACGCCGCGGCGACGCCGCGTCTGATGCAGGCCTATGCCGCCGGCCGGTAGCACAACCAACCGCCGGGCGGGGGTCCGCCCGGTCGGACAGCACAGACAGGAAGACCTCCGATGCACCCAAGCCTTGCCCCCGACAGCCTTGCCTCCGATGCCCGGCCGATGGCCGATACGCCCGTGCTGTCGATCCGCGGGCTGACCACGGCGTTTCGCACCGATGACGGCTGGCGCGAGGTGATCCGCGATATCTCGTTCGATATTCACGCCGGCGAGACGGTGGCGGTGGTGGGTGAAAGCGGCTCGGGCAAGTCGGTGACCTCGCTTTCGGCGATGCGGCTTCTCGATCCGCATCTGTCGCGGGTCTCGGGCGAGGTGCTGCTGAACGGGCGCGATCTGCTGCGGCTGAGCGAGGCCGAGATGGAGAACGTCCGCGGCAACGACATGTCGATGATCTTCCAGGAGCCGATGACGTCGCTCAACCCGGCCTATACCGTCGGGCGCCAGATCGCCGAGGTGCTGATGCGCCACAAGGGGCTGAGCCGCCATGACGCCCGCGCCGAGACCATCCGCATGATGGAGCGCGTGCGTATCCCCAACGCCGCCGGCCGCTTCGATCAGTATGCGCATGAGTTCTCTGGCGGGATGCGGCAGCGGGTGATGATCGCGATGGCGCTGGCCTCGCGCCCGAAACTGCTGATCGCGGACGAACCGACGACGGCACTCGATGTCACGATTCAGGGCCAGATCCTCGATCTGATCAAGGAATTGCAGGCCGAGGAGGGCACCGCCGTCCTGTTCATCACCCATGACATGGGCGTGGTCGCCGAGATCGCCGATCGCACCGTGGTGATGTATCGCGGCGATCTGATCGAGACCGGCCCCACCGGGAAGATCTTCGCCGATGCGGCAGAGCCCTATTCGCGCGCGCTTCTGGCCTCGGTGCCGCGGCTCGGCGCGATGGCGGGGCAGGTGGCGCCGCTGCGCTTCCCGAAAGTCGACATGGAGACCGGCGCCGTTACGGCCGAACCCCCGCTCGCCCGGTCCGTCGATTACACCGCCGCGCCGATCCTGAGCGTGCGCAACCTCGTCACCCGGTTCGACGTGCGCGCGGGCATTCTCAACCGCCCGGTCGGCGCCGTTCACGCGGTCGAGGGTGTCAGCTTCGATCTCTGGGCCGGCGAGACGCTGGCCATCGTCGGGGAATCGGGCTGCGGCAAGTCCACCACGGGCCGTTCGTTGATGCGGCTGATCGAGCCGCGCTCGGGCTCCGTCACGCTTGAGGGCCGCGATCTGCTGAGCCTCGGCGGGGCGCAGCTGCGCGGGATGCGGCGCGATGTGCAGATGATCTTTCAGGATCCGTTCTCCTCGCTCAACCCGCGGATGACGGTGGGGCAGGCGGTGGCCGAGCCGATGGTGAAACATGGCATGATCGGCCGTGGCCGCGCCGGGCGTCAGCGGGTGGCGGAGCTTCTGGAACAGGTCGGGCTGCCGGCTGCCGCGATCGACCGCTATCCGCACGAGTTTTCCGGCGGGCAGCGCCAGCGCGTCGCCATCGCCCGCGTGCTGGGGCTGGAGCCGAAGGTGATCGTGGCCGACGAGGCGGTCTCGGCGCTCGATGTCTCGATCAAGGCACAGGTGTGCAACCTGTTGATCGACCTGCAGGAACGGCTGGGCATCGCATTCCTGTTCATCAGCCACGATATGGCCGTGGTCGAGCGGATCAGCCACCGTATCGCGGTGATGTATCTGGGCGAGATCGTCGAGATCGGCACCCGCGAGGCTCTGTTCGCGAACCCGCAGCATCCTTACACGAAGCGCCTGATCGCGGCCGTTCCCGTCCCCGATCCGGCCCGGCGGCGGATGCGGCGCGATGCCGGGGCGAGCGAGCTGAAAAGCCCGGTTCGCGCCCTAGGCTACGAGCCGCCGGCGCGCCACTGGGCGGACCTCGGCGGCGGCCATCTTGTCATGCAGGCAGAGTGATCGCGGCCCGGGGAGGGCTCAGCCCTTTGCCCATTCCCGGATCAGCAGGCCCAGTTCCTGCGGGCGGAATTCGCGCAGCGCGATCCCTTCCTCGGTGGCGCTGAGCGCCTCTGCCGGGCCGGGATCCTCGCTTGCAGGCAGCCAGACCATCAGCAAATCGTGACCGAGCTGCGTCTGAAGACCCGAAATCACCCCGGCCATCGAGGTCGGGGCCATCGGATCCGAACGGGTGTGGATCTCGGTTTGGGGGGCTTCCGTGGCTGGCGCGGTCCCGACCGGGGCTTCGGTGACAGAGGTAAGTGTGACCGCAGTTTCGGAAACCGGGATCGCGGAGATGGCGGGCGCCGGGTCGGCGACCGGGGTTGGCTGGTCGGGCTCCAGCACGATGGTGGCGGGGAGCCCCTCGTCTTGCCCGAAATTTCCGTCGAGCAGCTCGAACCGCTGGGTCAGGTCGTGATCGCGGGCGAGAAACTGCCGGATACAGCCGTTCAGCCGGGCGGCCACGGCCTCGCGCCCGGCGGCGTCGATCTGGTCGAGATGCAGGTTCACCTCGGCATTGCCGGGGATCTGCAGCGTAATGCCGTAGATCCGACGCCAGCCCGCGTCGATGCCCAGACGGTTCTCGCCACAACCGAGCCAGATCCGTTGCGGCAGGACGGTATCGCCGATCGCACGCGCCAGCAGCAGTTGCTTGCGGCGCAGCGGCAGCCCGGCGGCGATGATCCCGCCCGGGCCTTCGTCACGGCGCAGCTGTGCCTTGTGCTGAAGCGTGTTCACCGTTGCCATCCTCCCCTCCGGTCAGAGTGCCGCGACCACGCCGTCCATCGCCATGCGCGACTTGGCCAGAACCATGCCGACGTTGGCGTCGCGGGTGGTCACGAAAACCGCGACATGCTCGGGATATTTCTTGGTGCGGATGAAAACGTGCAGCAGGTTGGTGCTGAACACGAGGATCTCCTGGAAATAGCGCGGCCGTTCGTTCGACTCGCCACGGGACTTGGCGAAGGCCGCCTCGATGTGCCGGATCGAGGGTCCCTCGAACATGTCGGCGGTGACGGCGGCAACCATGTCGAGCACTTCCTGCGGATGGGTGTCGAGCGTCTTGCACGACAGAAGCATCCCCGACGTCATGTCGATATAGGCGCCGGCGACGCACTCGGGGATGGATTTCATTGCAACGGCGATGGCGTTGTCGAGGGTTGACATGGCTGTCCTTCTTTCATCAGGTTTGCATATTTATTTTATTGCAAATCAGTTTGTTGGTGGTTTGCAGTCAGGGAGGGATCCAGGATCCGGTCATTCATCTGAACGGCCAGATCCCAGGCCCAGGTGTCGCGGTCGGGCGCATAGGCGAACCGGTCCAGGGCTGCGCGCGCACGCTGGAAAAGCGGGGCCTCGGGGCTGTCTGGGGCTGTCGAGCGCAGAGCGTCGAGACGGCGCGTCATCTCGCTCCAGAGCCGGCCTTCCCCTGCCTCCGGGTCGAGCGCGATGGCTTCGAGGATGTCGAAGGTGTCGCTCCAGCGGGGGGCGGGACGCAGCTCCGGAGCGGGCGTATCGGGCGGCAGACTGTCCGCCGGCGTCAGCACCAGGACCGGACGCGGCGTCTCCCGGGCGGCTTCGATTGCCGCCACGATCCGGCTGGCACCGCTGCCTTGCCAGGTTGCATCCTCGGACAGCCCGGCCTGAATGGCGCTGCCCGCCTCGATCATGACGAGCGCGGCGAACCGGTCGCGGGTCAGCACGGCGACGCGGGCGCGCACCTTCTCGCGCGCGTCGGCACTGAGCAGATCGCTGCGCATCACCGCGATCACTGCGTTGTGAAACAGCCGGGGCGGCAGGGTCTCGATGAGGTCGGATTCGCTCAGGCACCAAGCACGTTGCGCCATGGTGCACCAGATCAGCATATCGGCGCTTTCCAGCTCGGCCCGGGCGGCCGGGTCGAGGTGGCCGTTCTCGTCGATCGGGATTTCGACCAGTGTGATGCCGTTGCCCATCGCCAGCGAGATCGGCGGCTGGCGCGACCAGGTGACCCCCACCGGCATCACCGGCTGGCGCAGCAGCAGGTTGACCAGCGACGATTTGCCGGAGTTGAACTCTCCGGCGATCGCGACGCGGAACGGGGCCGGATCCACGGCCGGAGGGGTGCGCAGGTCAGTCACAGGCATGACGGATCAGACCTTGCCCGGCACGGCCCCGGCAGCGGCGGGGGCGGCTGCCACCAGATCGCCGAAGTCGCGCTCCAGAGCCTCGCGTGCGGCGCCGATCACCGCGACACGGGCCGAGATGGCCTCGGCGCGGCGGGTGCGCTCGGCCTGGATCTGAGCGATGCGTTCGCGCGTGCCGCTTTGCGTCAGGGCCAGTGCGTCGGATTTCAGCGCACCGGCTTCGGATTCGATCAGCACATGCGCCGCCCGGGCAAGATCCGCCAGCCGGTCCATCGCCGCCTTGTTGCGTGCGGCCAGCGCCTCCTGAACGGTGCGGTTCAGGGCTTCGACTGCGGGGCGCATCTCGGCGTGAATGATCTGGCTCAGCCGCTCCATCGCCTCCTCGGCACTCATCGTCCGGGCACGCCAGAACTTCCAGCCACGCTGTGCGGTGAAGTCCATCTCGACCAGCGCGGAATGCGGCTTGAAGCCGGGCAGGATCTCGTCCGAGGGCAGGCTGTCGAGGATCTTCGAAACATCCATCTCGCCGGCAATCGGGCGGATGCGGTCGTTCAGCGCCTCAGCATGGCGCATCAGGATGCGGTCGATCTCGATGCGGGCATTGCGATAGCCGGACATCACCTGTGCCTCGACCCGGCGGCACAGTGCCTCGATGTCGATTGACCAGCGTTCGGGGGCACCTTCGGCCTGCATCGCGGTGCCGAGGGCGCGGACCTGCTCCTGCACGAAGGCGTTCAGCGTCGATTGCACGACATTCGACACCGACACGATCGCCACATCGCCATTCGCCAGAATGGCGTTGCGGCCATGCCCCGACACCGCGTCGAGGCCCCGGCCCACGTCCGACAGTGCCGTCAGGCGGGTGTCGATGCGCTCTTTCTCGACGGCGATCAGGTTCGGGATGTCCGAGGTGTCCACCAGATGGCTGCGTTCCTTGCCAAGCCGCGCGCTGAGCAGCTTGTCCATCAGATCCAGCGCGGAATCGCATTCCGTCGCGGCTTCGGACAGGGCGGCGCGGATCGGTCCGGCCTCGATCAGCTGCGACAGGCAGGCCGCCAGCTGCGGCAGACCCGAGGCGCGATAGATCCGTTCGCGTGCGGTGCCGCCTTCGGGCGCCAGATGCGCGACCGCGGGCGCAGCCACGGCTGCCTCGACCTCGGCATCCGTCCCCAGAAGCGCCATCCGCCCCCAGCCCGCGCTGCCCGCAAGCAGCACATAGCCGGTCTGGCCGAGTTCATCCTTCAGCCGGGCATCGAGTGCGCCGAGAAGCTCGGGCACATCCTTCACCGGATCGGGCAGCTCGTCGATGCGGTTGACGAAAATCACCGTGCGCTTGCCGCGATGCACCGACAGCATCTTCAGCAGCGCCACATCCGCCGGACCGAGCGCCTGATGCGCCGAAAGCGTCACGACGAAGATGTCGGCGTGCTTGAAGCTCGAGGTGGTGATCTCGTCGCGCACCAGGAAGGGATCGTTGATGCCGGGGGTGTCGGAAACTGTCACCGGCACCCGGAACGGTCCCGGCGGCAGGAAGATCGAGGCGCTCTTGGTGATGCCCGAGAACCGGCCGGCGGTCGATCCGGGGTTGGTCTCGGCGTCATAGCCGGCGCTGACGTAACGCTCCAGCACCTCGGGGGTGATCTCGTTGAACCGATGGGTCTTGCCCAGAAGCAGCCGGTAAAGCGCGCCGAGGCGGCGCTCGGCGTTCTGCTGCATCTCCAGCACCTGGCGTTCGAGGATATCGCGGCGGAAGCCGGGCAGAAGCTCCTCGGTCAGGCGGCGGGTTTCGGCGTCGCCTTCGATCATCCGCAGCCATTCGGACTCGCTGAACAGCTGGAATTCGCCGCCCGAGGCCGGCTTGTTGGGGTGGCCGAAATACAGGTTGGTGATCACCGCGGTCCAGGGGTTGACCTCGGTCGGCAGGAAATTTCCGAGCCCGGTCAGTGCGTTGATCAGCGAGCTTTTGCCCGATTTGACCTGACCGACGACCGAGACCGTCGCCGAGGCGGCCCGCAGCCGTTCCAGCGCGCGCCCGATCAGCGGTTTGGCTTCGGCCTCGTCGCCGGCGGTGGCCGGGGCGAGATCGCCGGCGAAGGTGTCGATGCGGCGACGCGGGGACTCGGCAATCGGATCAATGGAAAAGGTCATCACAGGTCGTCCATCCAATCAGGCCCGGAGGCCGACAACCGTCGGGCGCATCGACTGCTCGGTCAGCAGACGGCAGCACTCGCCGGTGAATTTCATCAGCGCCTCGCGGCTTTCGGTCTCAAAGGTGGGTTCGACCGAGCCGCGGATCCCCGCGATGAGCCGGCCGAGCGCGGCGGTCATCTCGTTCAGGCGGTGATCGAGCGTTCCGGCGCCGGTGTCGGCGCGTCGGAACGGGATGATCGAGCGGCGCGCCGGCGCAGGGGCGATGTTGATCAGCGGTTCGTCGAGGCCGCAGGGCAGTGCGATGCGCGGAGGCGCGAAATCCGGCACCGGCAATGTCGCATCGTCGACGCCGAAGCGGGCGGCATAGATTTCCGTGGTGCGGGCAGCGGTTTCGGCCGCAATCTGGCGCAACGCCCGGATCACCTCGGTCGAATACCACAGGTAGGTGGCGCGCAGATGCAGGCGCAGTTCCGTCGTGCTGCACGCCCAGTCGGCATCGGCGCCGCGGGTCTCGACCCACGAGGTCAGGCGCCGGGTGCACAGGTTCTGGAATCCGCCCTGACGGCGGTCCATGCGCAGATCGAGTTCCAGCTTCAGCCGCTCCAGCGCCTTGTCGCAGGCCTCGCCCGCCTCGGAGCGGATCGCGGCGATCCGCGCTCCGAGGTCGTCGGGCAACAGTCGCAGCGGCGGCTGCGCCGAGGGGGCGGCAGCCTGCTGGCCCTCCATCAGCGTCATGATGCGCCTGGTCCGCGCGAGAACGGTTTCCCGCAGCATCCGGCCTTCCGCGGCGGCGAAATGGGCCGAGATCGCGGCACGCAGCGCGACGATGCCGTCGCCCGTCGCGGCCTGCCCGGCGAAGACGGGCACGTCGTCCAGCCCCTCGACCGCGAGCCAGCCGACGAGCGCGGCGGTTTCCGCAGTGCTGCCGGCCGGGCTGTTGACGAAGCAGATCGTCTCGGCCGGATGACGGGCATAGACCTTGCGGATCAGGGCCGCCTCCGGAACCGACGGCACCGCGCCCGAGCCGAGCACGACCAGACACAGCTGCGGCTGGGTCAGAACGGCGTCGATGTCGGGGGTCTGCCGAAGACTCAACAGCGCCGGAACTGCCGGCTCGCCGTTGTCGGAAACCGGGCGCAGCGCCCGAACCGTGCCGCCTTCGGGCAGAGACTGCCCTGCGATGGCGGCCAGCACCCCGGGCTTGCCCACGCTCTCGGAGCCGAACAGGGTGACCGTGACGCGGAAGGCGTCGATCGCCCCGATGACGTCGCGCGCCTGCGTGGCGGCGATCGGCGAGGCGATCAGCGCGATGTCGGCGAGTCCGGCGCGAACGGTGGTCAGCGACCGCTCCAGCTCGCGCAGCGGGCCGAAGCCGTCGTCGTGCTGCACGGGGGTGGGCCCGGAAAGGATGGGTCCGTCGGTCATGGCAATCGCTCCCTCGGTTCAGCAAGGCCGCCAGAGAACGGGCGATCCCCGCAAGGTTCCGGCACGCGGCACACTGGTTAAAGACGGACAAGCACGGCACCGGCCGGTGTGGCCCCGCGTTTTCCGGTTGCCCGGCGGAACCGCGCGATTCTCGTGACGCGAAAGTCAATTTCCGTTCGGGAGTATTCTACACCCCCGGGGCCACGTCAATACGATGCAGAGGCCTGTATATATTGCATTTCCGATGCCGGATAACGCGTCCGTCGGGGCTTGGCCACACGGACGGAGCCGGCCTTCGGAATGTGTCGCTAACGTCTTGAAAAGGTAGTGCTGCTGCCGGCATTGGCCGTGCAGGGCCCCGGCCGGCAGCGGGGCCGCGCCGGTGCCGGTTCCCGCAGCGTTTCCGCCGGTCCGCGATGCGATTGTTTCCTGCCTGCGTTGAGGAAATCTTCAGACATGTGATTTTACAATCGGCCGTGTGCCCTGCTATCGCGCACCGCCTGACCGCCTGACCGCCTGACCGCCTGACCGCCTGACCGCCCGAGGATCCGCGTCCGAGACGAGTGTAACCAGCCATGTCCTATACGCTTCAGCTTTACTCCACGCAGAGCGTGGCGGTGACCCGGGTCAGCACCGGGGCCTCGATGATGGCAAACGATCCGGTCTCTTCGGCCTATGGAGATGCGTTCTCGTGGGAACTCAGCGGCGATCCGAACCCGTCGGCGGCGCTGAGTTTCGGAACCGCGAACGCCTCGGTCAGCTTCGATGACGGCGACGGGCTGTTCAGTTCGAATCCGGTCGCGAACGACACCGTGCAGGACCAGAAGCTCGCCGCCACGACGACGATCGACGGCACCACCTATACCGCGAACGGCGACACCGTGCTGTGGCACAGCCCGGCCGCGATCTACGTCAAGTTGCAATATACCGTCACGCTTTATGACGCGTCGGGGACGGTTTACACCATGGCCGGGGTGTCTGTCGTGCAGGGCTGGTCGCCAACCGTCGCGGGGGTGGCTTTCATCGGTGCAGCACCGCCGGCGGGGACGGTATTGTATTACCACCTTGGCCAGTCCACCTATATCAACAACCCCGATGCCGCGCCGCTGACCAGTTCGCTGACTGCGGCGACGGGTTCGGCGTCGCGCACGCCGGTGCCCTGTTTCGCTGCCGACTGCCGGCTCGAGACGGAGGACGGACCGTGCCCCGCCGGCGAAATCCGCCCCGGAATGCGTGTGCTGACCCGCGATGGCGGGTTGCAGCCGGTGCTTTGGGTGGGGGGCCGTTTCCTCGACGCTGCGGCACTGGCGCAGCAACCGGGGCTGCGTCCGATCCGGATCCGGGCGGGGGCGCTCGGTCCTGGGTTGCCGGCACGCGATCTGGTCGTCTCGCCTCAGCACAGGGTGCTGCTGCGCTCGAAAATCGCAGGGCGGATGTTCGGGGTATCCGAGGTTCTGGTGCCGGCGATCCGGCTGTTGCGGGTCAGCGGTGTCGAGGTGGCACAGGACATGGCCGAGGTGCACTATGTCCATCTGCTGCTCGACCGTCATCATATTCTGCTGTCGGAGGGGTTGGAGAGCGAATCTCTCTATCTCGGGGCTGAGGCGCGCAAGGCGCTCTCTGCGCCGGCGCTGGAGGAAGTGCTGACCCTGTTCCCCGAGCTGCGCACACCCGGGGTGCTGCCATTGCCGGCGCGGCGTCTTGTCGCCGGCGGGCGGGCGCGGAAACTGGTCGAACGCCATGTGCAAAATTGCAAGCCTCTGGTCGCCTGAGTTCATGGGAGAGGGCCGGCAGTCAGAGGCTGGCAGGGCAGGGACTGCTGGAGCCGCGACGACGGATCTTCTTTGCCGGCCGGTGCGACAGGGCAGATAGCGGCGTTTGGCGGATGAGGGCCCGGCTGGAAGGGGCGTCGCCGGGGCGATGGGGAGGATTAGCGCGACGGGGACAGAACGGCGCCTGAAAAGCTCAGGCGGCGGCGCTCCACAGCCGGAACCGGCCCTGTCCGGTCAGTTCGCGGATCATGCCATGGCTCTGCATCCGTGCCAGAAGCCTTTCGGCGCTGTCGCGGCTGATCCCGGCCAGAACGGCCGCATCCTCGGTATCGAGAAGCGGACGCGCGCGCAGGGCCTCGACCATGCGCAGCGGCGTGCCGCCCTTCCATCCTGAAACCACCGCCGATGTGGCCTTTGCCCAGTCATCGACCCGGCGCACCGACATCAGCGCCGACATCGCGCCATTTCCCGTTGCGCCGAGCCAGCGCGACAGCCGCTCGTCCGCCTCGCCCCCCGAGGTCCAGACCGCACGCGCCGCCGCCATCGGCGCGAAGCCGAGGAGGCGGTTTTCCTGCGCCGCGATGCGCGCCGCCGCCACCGCGGGTTCGGCGACCGAACCCGGCGCCGAGAGCCCCGCGAGCTGCCACAACCGGAACGCATAGGCCGCGCGGGTCAGCGGATGGGCACCCGCCATCTCGTCCATGCCGGCGCGGAACTCGGCCTCGGCGGCGTCGAATTCGGGCCCCGCCGGGCGGGTGCGGGCGCTTTCGGGCAGGGCGGCGGGGGCCTCGGTCTCATGCAGGCCGAGAAACCCGCGCAATCCCTCGGGCGCGCCCGGCCGTGCGCTCAGCCGGCGCAGCGCCCATCTTGCGCGGCCGAGGTCCGCCGCCAGCCCCGGCACCCCGCCGCGCCCCATCATGTCGCGCCCGATCTGTTCGCGACGCACCCGGCCGCCTTCGGCGAGGATCATCGCCTCGGCCTCGATCAGCGCGAGCCGCGTCACCATGCCTTCGCCCGATCCCTCGACGACCGCATCGAGGCGCGCCAGATCGGCCGCCGCGCGGGCAAGGTCCGCCGCAAGCCGCGCCTCGGCCGCCAGCCATTCGGCGGGGTCCGCCAGACTGCGCACCGCGCGGCGCGGGATCGGCAGGGGAGGCTCGTCCTCGTCGGTGGGGGGCAGGAACCAGGGATCTTCGTCCGCCGTCTCGTCGCGGTCGTAGATCGAGCGCGGCGCGCTCTCGTCCATATCGGGCAGGGGGTGTTTCATATCCGCAAAATAGCACGCTCGCGCGGTTCGTGCAGCCTTTTCCGGCGCTGCCGCGGCGGCAAACCTACGCCGAAAGGCGTATATGGCCCGACCGCCCCCCGGCCTAGGGTGCAGCTACAGGACAGGGCGCGACACCCCCCGCGAACCCGTCCGGCCACAACCGGCCGCGCCTGAACGCCGGCCGCAACCACACAGGGAAAGGGACTTCCACGATGAAGATGGCATTCCACACGCTGTTCGGCGCGCTTGCCGCCTCGACGATGCTGACCTGCGCCGCTCAGGCCGAGGACACCAAGGTCGGCGTGCTGCAGTCGCTCTCGGGCACCATGGCGATCTCGGAAGTCACCGTGAAGAACGCCGAGCTGATGGCGATCGACGAGATCAACGCCGCCGGCGGCGTCATGGGCAACAAGATCGTCCCGGTGGTCGAGGATGGCGCCTCCGATCCGGCGATCTTCGCGCAGAAGGCGACGAAGCTGATCACCGACGACAAGGTCGCCACGGTGTTCGGCGGCTGGACCTCGGCCTCGCGCAAGGCGATGCTGCCGGTGTTCGAGCGCACCAAGAACCTGCTGTGGTATCCGGTGCAGTTCGAGGGCAACGAATGCTCGCCCAACATCATGTATTCGGGCGCCCAGCCGAACCAGCAGATCGTGCCCTCCTATGACTGGGCGAAGGCCAAGGGCTACAAGAAGATGTTCCTGGTCGGCTCGGATTACGTGTTCCCGCGCACCGCGAACCTGATCCTGAAGAAGCATATCGCCAAGGACGGCCTGACCATGGCGGGCGAGGAATACGTGCCGCTCGGCGGCACCGACTTCTCGGCGGTCATCGCCAAGATCCAGGCCGCGAAGCCCGAGATCATCATGAGCACGCTCAACGGCGACTCGAACGTGTCGTTCTTCAAGCAGCTCGCCGCCGCCGGCCTGACCTCGGAGAAACTGCCGGTGATGTCCTTCTCGATCGGCGAGCAGGAAGCCAAGGCCATGGGCACCGAGCTGGTCAAGGACAGCTTCGCCGGCTGGAACTACTTCCAGAGCCTGCCGGGCGAGGCCAACGCCAAGTTCGTGAAGGATTATCAGGCGAAGTTCGGCGCCGATGCCGCGATCACCGACCCGATGGTGCATGGCTACCTCGACGTCTACGCCTGGAAGGCCGCGGTCGAGAAGGCCGGCAGCTTCGATCCCGACAAGGTGCGCGCCGCCGCGGTCGGCCTGAAGTTCCCCTCGCCGATGGGCGACGTCGAGTTCGCCGCGAACCAGTCGCTGGTGCAGCCCGCCCTCGTCGGCAAGCTGAAGGCCGACGGTCAGTTCGAGATCGTCTGGCAGTCGGAAGGCGCGATCCAGCCCGATCCCTACGATCCGGTCGCCTTCCCGGGCAAGAGCTGCAAGCTGCACTGAGCCGCCGAGATCCGGGGCCGGGGCGCGCGCCGTCATGGCCGTGCGCCCCGGCCTTTCCTTTGAAACATCCGATTTTCACCCCGACACCCGGAGAGAGTGACCATGATGGACCTTCCCCTTCTCGTCGGTCAGGTGTTCAACGGCTTCAGCGTCGCCTCGCTGTTCATCCTCGCCACGCTCGGACTCGCGCTCAGCTTCGGGCTGATGCGGGTCATCAACATGGCGCATGGCGAGATGCTGATGCTGGGCGGTTACCTGGCCTATCTGACCTTCCTGCTGGTTCCCGGCCCGCTGGCCATCCTGATCGCGCTGCCGGTCGCGTTTCTGGGTGCCGCGGCGCTTGGCGCGGTGCTCGAGGTGACGGTGATCCACCGGCTGGCGTCGCGCCCGCTCGATACGCTGCTCGCGACCTGGGGGGTCAGCCTGATCCTGCAACAGGCGGCGCGCTCGATCTTCGGGGCCATCGGGGTCAGCGTGACGGCGCCCGGCTGGCTGAACCACACGATCAGCATCGCCACGGGGCCGCTCGCCGGGCTGACGCTGCCGGCGACGCGGATCTTCATCATGGTGGTGGCGGTGGCGGTGCTTCTCGCGCTCGGTCTGTTCATCACCAAAAGCCGCATCGGCCTGCTGGTGCGCGCGGTCAACCAGGACCGGATGATGGCGGCGGCCTCGGGCATCGACGTGCGCCGGGTCGATCTGGTGGTGTTCTCGCTCGGCACCGGGATCGCGGGGCTTGCGGGCGTGGTGCTGGCGCTGCTCGGTCCGGTCACGCCCTCGGTCGGGCAAAGCTACATCGTGCCGGCGTTCCTCGTGGTGGTGCTCGGCGGGCTCGGCTCGATGGTCGGCACGACCGTCGCGGCGCTGATCCTCGGGATGGTCTCGGCGCTCAGCCAGATCTTCCTCGACGTCAGCACCTCGCAGGTGCTGGTGCTGCTCTTCGTCATCGTGTTCCTGCAATTCCGTCCGCAGGGCGTCATCGCCGTGCGCTCGCGCGCGCTGGAGGACTGAGCCATGCCGAAATATCTGTCGCAACTGTGGATCGTCGCGCTGGTGCTGGCCGTCGCCGCGCCCTGGCTGATCTCGTCTTATGAACTCAGCCTGCTCGGCCGGTTCCTCGCCATGGCGATCCTCGCCATCGGGCTGGTGCTGCTGTGGGGCGAGGCGGGGATCCTGTCGCTCGGTCAGGGGGTGTTCTTCGGCCTCGGCGGCTATGCCATCGCGATGCACATGAAGCTGGTGTCACTGCCCGAGGGCGAGCTGCCCGATTTCATGATGTGGTCTGGCCTCGACGCGCTGCCCTGGTGGTGGGTGCCCTTCGCCAATCCGGTCTTCGCGCTGGTTGCGGTGGTGGCGCTGCCGGCGATCGTGGGGGCGCTGTTCTCCTGGCTGGTGTTCCGCCGCCGCATCGTGGGGACGTATTTCTCGCTGATCACCCAGGCGCTGGCGCTGTGCTTCGCGACGCTTCTGGTCAGCAAGCAGGACGTCACCGGCGGGTTCAACGGGCTGACCGATTTCAAGACGCTGTTCGGGCAGGATCTGGCATCGCCCGGCGCCCCCATTGCGCTCTATTTCGTCACGCTCGGCTTCGTGGTGCTGGCTTTCCTCGGTGCGCGCTGGCTGATCGGGTCGCGCTACGGCATCTTGCTGCGCGCCACCCGCGACGGCGAGAACCGGGTGCGGTTCCTGGGCTACAATACCACGCCTTACAAGGTCGTCGCCTTCGCCATCGCCGCGGCGCTTGCCGGTCTTGGCGGTGCGCTCTTCACCCTGCACGCCGGGGTGATCTCGCCCGCCCTCGTCGGTGTCGTCCCCTCGATCGAGATGATCGTCTGGGTCGCGGTCGGCGGGCGCTACAGCCTGTGGGGCGCCGTCGCCGGCGCGCTGATCGTGAACTTCGCCAAGGACGAGATTTCCTCGGCCCTGCCCGAGGCCTGGCTCTACGTCCTCGGTGCCGTGTTCATCCTTGTCGTGACGCTGCTGCCCAGGGGGATCGCCGGCCTCGTCCGCGATCTGGCCGGGCGCCGCGCCCTCGTCGCCACGAAGCCCCAGGAGGTGCAGAAATGAACGCCGCCCTCGCGAACGCCACCCCCGCCGATCCCTTCATCCTGAAGGTCGATGGCATCACCGTCGATTTCGACGGCTTCAAGGCGATCGACAATTTCTCGATGACGCTGGAACGCGGTCAGCTGCGGGTGCTGATCGGGCCGAACGGCGCGGGCAAGTCGACGCTGTGCGACACGATCATCGGCCGGGTGCGCGCCGCCTCGGGCCATGTCTGGCTGAACGGCGAGGACATTACCGCGCTCCCCGAGTTCGAGATCGTGCGCCGCGGCATCTGCCGCAAGTTCCAGACGCCGGGGGTGCTGCCCTCGCTCACCGTGCGCGACAACCTCGCGCTCGCCGCGCGGCGCGACCGGCGCTGGTGGACCGGCTTCGGCCATGCCGTCGATGCCACCGAGCGCGTCCGCGTCGACGAGATCCTCGCCGCCATCGGCCTTGAGGACCGGGCGACGACGCTCGCCGGGCTTCTGGCGCATGGCGAGAAACAGTGGCTCGAAATCGGCATGGTCGTCGCCACCGGGGCGGAGCTGCTGCTGCTCGACGAACCCACCGCCGGCATGGGCCCGAACGAGACCAGCCGCACCGCGAAACTCATCAAGTCGCTGCTCGGCAAGCACGCGGTTCTGGTGATCGACCACGACATGAAATTCGTCGAGGAACTCGGCGGCAAGGTCACGGTGATGCATCAGGGCAAGTTCCTGAAGCAGGGCACGGTCGAGCAGATCCGCAACGACCCGGATGTGGCGGCGGTCTATCTCGGCCGCTCGGAACGCGAGGAGGCCTGAGATGGACACGCTTCTGAAACTCGACAAGGTCTCGGCCGCCTATGGCCAGTCGCAGGTGCTGTGGGACATCGACCTCGCCATCGCGCGCGGCGGGGCGACGGCGCTGATCGGGCGCAACGGCGTGGGCAAGACCACGCTTCTGAACACCATCATGGGGGTGCACCGCTGCTCGGGCGGGGCGATCACCTTCGACGGCGAGGACGTGACACGCACCCCGGCGCATGGCCGCTCGCGCGCGGGCATCGGCTTCGTGCCGCAGGGCCGCCACATCTTCCCGCATCTGACGGTCGAGGAGAACCTGCTCTCCGGCCTCTCGGCGCTCGAAGGGCGCGGACGCGGGCTGATGGGGCAGGGCATCCCCGATCACATCTTCGACCTGTTCCCGAAACTCGCGCAGATCCGCGCCCGCAAGGGCGGCGTGCTCTCGGGCGGCGAGCAGCAGCAGCTCGCCATCGGCCGCGCGCTCTGCGGCCAGCCGAAGCTCCTCCTCCTCGACGAACCGACCGAGGGCATCCAGCCCAATGTCGTGCAGCAGATCGAGGCGGCGCTGCGCCGCGTGCGCCGCGAGCTCGGCGTGACCATCGTGATCGTCGAGCAATATCTCGACTTCGCCTGGTCCTTCGCCGACGATTATTGCGTGCTGCTGAACGGCCGGGTGGAGCGTCAGGGCAGCACCCGCACCGACAGCGCGGCCGACGTCGCCCACCTGGTCAACGTCTGAAACCGAAGCCCCCGCGCCGCAATCCGGCGCGGGCTCTTCCCCTTTCGGCTTTCCATAAATATCCCGGGGGAGTCTCCGAAGGAGACGGGGGCAGAGCCCCCTTCTTCCCCCACCGCCCGCGCTACCCCCGCTCGGCCAGCGCCTTCACCGCCATCGCGGCCGCTGTCGCCCGGTTCTCGGCGCCCATCTTGTCGAACACCTGTTCGAGGTGCTTCTTCACCGTCCGCGGGCTGATTCCGAGGATCTCTGAAATGTCGAGGTTCGCCTTCCCCTCGGCAAGCCACAGCAGGATCTCGGCCTCGCGCCCGGTCAGCCCGAAGCGCGTGCGCAACAGCCCCTCGCGCAGGCCCGGCGTCTCCTCGCTCACCCGATAGAGAAACTCGTCCGGCCCGATGGCGTTGAGCCAGGCGAAATCCACCTGCCGCGCGCCGAGGCGCAGCGTCACCACCTGCCCCCCGCCCGCGCCGCCAAGCGCCAGAAGCCGTTCGGCGAAACTCGGGCTCAGCCCCGGCGCGCCGCCCTCGCCTGTCCCGAACAGCTCGCCGAGCAGGCTCTCGGTGCGCGGCGTGCACCACAACAGCCGGCCGCGCCCGTCGATCGACAGCAGGTTGCGCCCCGTCGCGTCGAGCGCCGCCCGTGCCCCGAAGGCCACCCGCGCATTCGCCAGATGCACCCGGATCCGCGCCACCAGCTCATCAAGCACGATAGGCTTCGTCACGTAATCCACCCCGCCCGCGGCCAGCCCCTCGACCACATGCTCGGTCTCGCTCAGCCCGGTCATGAAGATCACCGGGACATGCTCGGCGCCCGGCGTGCGCTTGATCGCGCGGGTGGTCTCGAAGCCCGACAGGCCGGGCATCACCGCATCCATCAGGATCAGGTCGGGCGTGATGCGCTCAAGCCTGCGCAAGGCCGCCTCGCCGCTCGTCGCGACCAGCGCGGTCATGCCGGCCTGTTCCAGCGTCTCGGTCAGAAGGCCCAGATTGTCGGGGGAATCGTCGACGATCAGGATGCGGTCGCGCCGCGTGGCATCGGGGGTCATCGGTCCTCCCTCAGGATGGCGGCGAAACCGTCGAGATCGAATGCGTCGAGCTTCGCCCGCAACCGCGCGAGCAGGCCGGCATCGGCGAAACCCGCCGCCTCCATCGCGTCGAGCTTGTCGCGGATGCCCCGCACATAACCGATTTCCGCCAGATTGCCGAGTTCGTCGAGGTCTCGGGCGGGATCGGTGGCGGTCGGGGCCGGGCCGGGCGCTGGCGCGTGCGCCTCTTTGGCCGGCGCAAGGTCGAGGGGCTCCGGCCCGCTCACGTCAGACCCGTGCAGCCACGCCAGTCCCAGCAATTCGCCGATCTGGGCGAGCAGCCGCGCCTCGGTGAAAGGTTTCGCCAGGAAGGCGTCATAGCTGCCATCGGTGCTGCGCCCCTCGGTCGCCGGGCGGTCATAGGCATTGGCCGAGAGCATCAGGATCCGGGTCTCGGGCCAGGTCGCGCGGATCCGCGCCGCCAGCTCCCAGCCGTTCATCTCGGGCATGAACACATCGAGGATCGCCAGATCCGGCACCAGCCCGGGCAGCAGGCGCAGCGCCTCGGACGCGCTCGGCGTCACCGTCACCACGAAGCCGAGCGGCGCCAGCAACTGCCGCATCAGCCCGAGGTGCAGCTCGTCATCGTCGACCACCAGCACCTTGCGCGACGGCCCGGCATAGCCGCAGATCAGCTGGCCCCCGGTGGTTTCCGCCCGCTCGGGGGCGGCGGCGAACAGCAGCACCCGCACGGTGACCGTGGTGCCGGTGCCGGGGCTGCTGCGGAACTCCATCTCGCCGCCCATGATCTCGGTCAGCAGCTTGGTGATGGTCAGCCCGAGCCCGGTTCCCGGCACCGCACGCGCCGCACTCGACGAGCCGCGCTCGAACGGTTTGAAGATGCGCTCGATGTCCTCGGGCGGGATGCCGATGCCGGTATCGGCGATCTCGAACAGGCAGGTGTGGCCCTTGTAGCGCACGGTGAAGGTGACCTCGCCGGCCTCGGTGAATTTCACCGCGTTCGACAGCAGGTTGATCAGGATCTGCTTCAGCCGCTTGGCATCGGTCAGCACGGTTTCGGGCAGGTAATCCGGGCACTGATAGCGGAACGCGATGCCCTTGGCCTGCGCCTGCAAGGTGAACATGTCGGCCAGCTGATCGAGCATCTCGCGCAGCCGCAGCCGGTCGCGGGTCAGCATCAGCGTGCCGGATTCGATCTTGGAAATGTCGAGCAGCCCATCGACCAGATCGGCCAGATGCTCGGCCGAGCGGCGGATCACCCGCACCCCCTGACCGCGTGTGCCCGATCCCTGCGCCGCGCTTCCCTGCGTGTCGCGTTCGAGCAGCTGCGCATAACCGAGGATCGAGTTCAGCGGCGTGCGGATCTCGTGGCTGAGGCCGGCGATATAGCGGGTCTTGGCGAAATTCGCCGATTCCGCCGCCTCTTTCGCCTTTTGCAGCGCGCTGTCGGTGCGTTCATGCGCCTCGATCTCGTCCATCAGGGTGACGGCTTGGCGCTCGAACTCGGTCTCGGCGACGCGGCGGCTTTCGTTCGCCAGCACCAGCAGCCAGGCGGCGATGCCCGACAGGATGAACAGCGTCAGGAATACCGCCCACAAGACGCCATCGACCGTGGCGCGCCCGGCCGGGTTCATGCCCTGCGTGACGTTCGCGTGGATCAGCCCGAGCATCGCCGCCACGATGACGTCAAACGTCACCAGCGTCGCCGCGAACCGGCCGAGCCGCGACATCCCGAACTGCACCACGCCTTCGGGCAACCAGCGGCGCGCGATCCCCTCGGTCTGCGAGGCGACATCGGCGCCCGGCCGGCACAGGTCGTGACAGCGCCCCTCAAGCGTGCAGCACAGCGAGCAGATCGGCCCGTCATAGGCCGGGCAAAACGCCATGTCGGCGGGCTCGAAGGCGTTTTCGCAGATCGAGCAACGCACCTTTCCCCCCGTCGTCGCCAGATCGGGCGAGCGGCGCGCGATGTAATACCGCCCTCCCGTCGCCCAGGCGATCGCCGGCGCGGCCACGAAGGCCACCGTCAGCCCGATGAGCGAACACAACGCCGCCGCCGCCTCGCCGAACAGGCCGAAGAAACACGCCGTCGAAACCGCGACCGACAGCGCCATCGCCCCGGTGCCGACGGGGTTGATGTCGTAAAGATGGGCGCGCTTGAACTCGATCCGCTTCGGCGACAGGCCGAGCGGCTTGTTCACCATCAGATCGGCGACCAGCGCCCCCATCCAGCCGACGGCGAGGTTGGCGTAAAGCGACAGCATCCCCTCTATGATGCTGAACACGCCGGTCTCCATCAGCAACAGCGCGAGGAGCACGTTGAACACCACCCAGACCACGCGCCCCGGATGCGAATGCGTCAGCCTTGAGAAGAAATTCGACCAGGCGATGGAGCCGGCATAGGCGTTCGTCACGTCGATCTTCACCTGACACACCACCACGAACACCCCGGTCAGGGCGAGCGCGACGCCGGGCGAATGCAGCAGGTTCAGGAAGGCGAGGTTGTAGATCTCGGCCGGCTGGACGGCGCGGTCTTCGCTCAGCCCCGCGTTCAGCGCCAGATAGGTCAGGAACGAGCCGAGCAGGATTTTCAGCCCCCCGATCCACACCCAGCCCGGCCCCGAGATCAGCATCGCCGCCCACCAGCGGGCGCGGTTGTGCCGGGTCTCGGGCGGCAGGAAGCGCAGATAGTCGACCTGTTCGCCGATCTGCGGCAGCAGCGACAACAGGATCGAGAAGGCCGCGCCGAAGCCGAGCAGGCTGATTGCGCCCGGCCCCTGCCAATGGCCGGAAAATCCGATCCAGCCGGGGATCTCGGCGTGCCCCGCGACGGCGATATAGACGAGCGGCGCGATCTGCAGGATCAGCCAGACGGGCTGCGTCGCGATCTGCATCCGGCTGATGATCCGCACCCCGAAGGCCGCGAAGGGGATCACCACCAGCGCGCTGATCATATGGGCAAGCCACAGCGGGATCCCCCACACCATGGTCAGCGCGACGGACATGATGCTCGCCTCGATCGAGAACAGCACGAAGGTGAACGAGGCGTAGATCAGCGACGTGATGGTCGAGCCGAGATAGCCGAACCCCGCGCCGCGCGACAGAAGGTCGATGTCCACCCCCGCCTTCGCCGCGTGATAGACCACCGGCAGGCCAAGCGCGAAGGTCAGCACCGTCATCGCGATCACCGCGACGATCACATTGGGCACGCCATAGGCCAGCGACAGCGTGCCGCCGATCGACTCGCAGGCCAGGAACGCGATGGCCCCGAGCGCGGTATTGCCGATGCGGAACGGGCTCTTGCGCGCCTCGGTCGCGGTGAAGCGCAACGAGAAATCTTCGAGCGTCTGATCCGCCACCCATTTGTTGTAGGCGCGGCGCGCGTGGCCGATGCGCTGCGGTCTGCTCATGTCGCGAAAACCCCGATTGTGCCGGCGGAGGCGGGCATCCTCCGGGTATCGGCGCAACGGCGGGCTTTGACAACCGCCGCGCCGGTCAGACGGGGTGCAACGGCGGCGTCACGCGCGAAAATGCGGCAGATCAGCCGCAGATCAACCGCGGCGCACCGCGATTTCCGGCCCGCCGGCGAGGGTATTGCTGACGGTGCAGATGCCTTCCGCCATGTGGATCAGCTGGTCGCGCGTCGCGTCGTCGAAATCGCCGCCGATGTGCAACACGGCCTCGATCCTCGCGACGCGCGAGGGGCCTTCGGCGGCTTTCTCGCCGCGCACCTCGGCGCTGACCTCGCCGAGCCGGTCGGTCACCCCGAGCCTGGTCGCCGCGCTGCGGATGCTGAGCGCGAGGCAGGCGGCGAGCGAGGCATAGAGCAGATCGAGCGGGTTGAACCCCGGCGCGCTGACCCCGGTCACCAGATCGAGCTGACCGCCGGTCGGCGTCGAGAGCACCGGCATCGCGCCTTTCTCCATGCGGGCGGTGGCGCCGGTGTCGCGGGTGCGGATCTTCAGATCGGCCATCGGGGGCTCCTGTCGGTTTCGGCCGATCCTGCGCCGCCTGGCGGCCCGGGGCAAGGGGGTGCGGCGCCGGATTTCACACGGTCGGGCGGGCCATGCGGAACACCGTCTCGATCGCCGCGAAGTCGAGATAACCCAGACGTGTCAGCGGCTTGTATCGGGTCACGTCGAACCGCCCGTCGACGATGCAATCGTCGCGCAGATGGATCGCCTCGACCCGGGCGACGATCAGGCGATTGTGCGCACCTTCGAGCGCGATGTGCCGGCTCATCCGGCATTCGAGTGCGGCGGGTGCATGGCTCAGTCGCGGGCAGTCTATGGTCTTGCACGGCTCCGTCGCGAGGCCGAGGCGCGCCGCCTCGTCGGTCTCGCGCGGGAAGGGGGCAGAGGAGGCGTTCAGCGCCTCGCGGTCGTCGTAACCCGCGATGTTGACGCAGAACACGCCGGTTTCGACGATGTTCGACAGGCTGTCCTTGCCGATGTCGCGGTCGCTCTTGTGCCCGACCGAGGAGATGACGATCTGCGGCGGATCGTAGGCGACGGCGGTGAAGAACGAATAGGGCGAGAGGTTCACCGCCCCCGCGCCGTCGCGGCTGGAGATCCAGGCGATGGGGCGCGGCGAGACGATGGCGGTCAGCGGATCGACCTGCATCCCCGATCCGTCGCGGGTCAGATAGAACATTGGGGCTCCTCCCGTGGTTGCGGCGGCCATTGTGCCGGTTTCTTCGCCGCGGGCAACCGGCGCGCACGGGCCGGGGCAAGCGTCGTCATGTCGCGGGCCACAGCCCCCCGGGCAGTTTCGCGGCCATCGCCTCGTGCCGGTCGAGGCGGTCGCCGTCGGTCACGAACGTGCCGTCGCCCACGGCGTGAAGCGTGCGCCGTTCGGCCCGGTCGGGGTTCGTCCAGGCGGCTTCGGCGCGCAGCAGCACGAGGCCATGGGGCTCGATCACTTCCTCGACCCGGCATTCGACATTGGCGAGCGCCTCGCCGATCAGCGGCGCGGCGACGGTTTCGGCCGGCAGCGCGGTCAGCCCGAACCGGGCGAACTTGTCGGTCTCGGCCCCGGTGGTCATGCCGACGCCGATCACGGTGTCGATCAGATCGGCGCCGGGGATCGCGATGACGCAGGCGCGGGTCTCGGTCAGCGCGCGCCAGGAATGGTTCCACGGCCCCGTGGCGATGACGAAGCCACCCTCGAAATCGCGCACCATGGTCCAGGTGATGGTCATGACATTCGCCCGCCCGTCCTGCGAGGATCGCGTGGCGACCCAGGTCACCGGGCCCGGCTCCAGCAAGGTGAATGCCCGATTGAGTGGCAAAGGCTGCATCATTGGCACCTCCTTCGGCGGATTTCGCCCGGTTTCAGGGCAGGTCACGGAGTTCTGGCTTTACCCACCAGCCCGGCCGGCTACGCTTTGTAACATGAAAACCGCCGTTCGATGAAAGACAGCGCGCTTTCCGACCGGCCCTCGCCCCTTCGCGCGGCTCTCATTCGGAAAGGACAGACCGATCCCCAGCACGCCCGCCCTTCTCAGCCACCGGCTGTCGGCCCTGCTCGCCCAGATCTATCCCTCCCTCGACGCAGAGGCGCTGTCCGAGCGCGTGATCGCGGCGTTCTGGCCCTCGGGCAGCGGCTTTCGCCAGCGTCCGCGCCATCCGTCGAACAATCTGTGGTCGGAACGCGCCGCCCTCGTCATCAGTTACGGCGACAGCATCGTCGCCGAGGGGCGCCGCCCGCTCGAGGTGCTGCACGGCTTCCTCAAGCGTAATCTGCATGGCACGGTCAGCGGCGTGCATCTGCTGCCGTTCTTCCCTTACAGTTCGGACGACGGTTTCGCGGTGACGGATTACCGCGCGGTCAACCCGGCGCTTGGTGACTGGTCCGACATTCGCGCGATCGGCGAGGATTTCGGCCTGATGTCGGACATGGTGCTGAACCATGTCTCGGCCGAGGGGACGTGGTTTCAGGCCTATCTGCGCGGCGAGGCGCCTTATGATCGCTTCTTCATGGAGGCCGATCCGGCCGATGACCTCTCGGCCGTGGTGCGGCCGCGCACCACGCCGCTGCTGCGTGCCGTCGAGACCGCGAAAGGCGAGCGTCACGTCTGGTGCACCTTCAGCCCCGATCAGGTCGATCTGGACTTTCACGACCCCGAGGTGCTGCTCGAAATCCTGCGCGTGCTGCGGCTGCATATCGACCACGGGGTGCGGATCATCCGCCTCGACGCGGTGGCGTTCCTGTGGAAGGAGCCGGGCTCTCCCTCGATCCATCTGCCGCAGACCCATGCGGTGGTGAAGCTGATACGGGTGCTTGCCGATTTCGCCGCCGAGCCGGTGATCGTGCTCACCGAGACCAATGTTCCGAAGGCCGAGAACCTCAGCTATTTCGGCCGGCGCGACGAGGCGCATATGGTCTACAACTTCCCGCTGCCACCTTTGGTGCTTCATGCGATGCTGGCGGGGACTGTCACTTTTCTGCGCAAATGGCTGCGGTCCATGCCACCTGCGCCTTTAGGATGTTCATATTTCAACTTTACTGCCAGTCATGACGGGATCGGGATGCGTCCGGCCGAAGGGCTGCTGCCGCCTGAGGAAACCGCACGTCTGATCGAGGCGATCCGCGCCGCCGGCGGCCTCGTGTCGATGCGTGCGCTGCCCGGCGGAGGGGAGGCGCCCTATGAACTCAACTGCGCCTATTTCGATGCGATGGGCTGCAGCTTCGCCGGCGAGACGGCGATGAAGATCGCGCGCTTCCTGTGCTCGCAGACCATCGTGATGTCGATCGAGGGGGTGCCGGCGTTCTACATCCACTCGTTTCTCGCCACGCCGAACGACCGCGAGGGGGTGGTGCGGCGCGGCATGAACCGGGCGATCAACCGCCACCGCTGGGACGAGGCCGCGCTCGCCGCCCGGCTCGCCGATCCGGGTTCGGATCAGTCGGTGGTGCTGACGGCATTGCAACGGCGGCTGCGGCTGCGCGCCCGGCAACCGGCCTTCCATCCGAACGCGACGCAGCTGACCTTGCAGCTCGACGACCGGGTGCTCGGGGTGTGGCGGCAATCGCTCGACCGCAACCAGTCGGTTTTCGCGCTGCACAACGTCTCGGACGAGCGGGTGGAGATGGACGCCTATCTCCTTAATCTGATCGCCGACGAGGTATGGCGCGACCTGATCAGCGGCGAGGCGGTCGATCCTGACGGCACCATCGTGCTCGCCCCCTATCAGTGCCGCTGGATCACCAACGTCTGAGGCTCAGCCTGCGCCACAGTTTGGCCAAAACGCCGGCTAGATCATTCGGACGACATTTCCAAACATTCGATTTCGCAATAAAATTGATGATCGCGCCGATGGTTCTGGCGGTACTTTGCGCATGCACGCCGTCACCGCAGGTGGTTTCCGATTACAACGGTTACAGCGTTCGACTGACCGGCGAGGGCCGCGAGCCCGACCCGGATACCGTGCGCCACGCCGAGCGCATCTGCGCCTCGCGCGGTCTCGGGACGGAATACGCTTCGAGCACGTATTCCCGCGATAGTCTCGGGCCGACCAGTCACCTGTTCCTGTGCATTGGCGCGCGGACTTCGTCTTCGGCCGCCGCGCCGATGGTCATTCGGGGCCCGGCGGCCAAGGCCGGCGAGAGCTATTTCAGCTCGGCCGCGACGATGTGACGGCCGTCTCGTCCATGTCGCTGGCGACGGCGGCACGGAAATCCGCGAGCAACGCCGGATCCGCAGAATGGACGAGGTTCCAGTTCGGAATGAACGGCAGCTCCTGCGGGTTGTCGAGGAAACTTTGCCCGGCCTGCATGATGTTCTCGGCGAACAGCGCGATGGAGCGTTCCTCGGCATGGCGGTCGAAGCTGAGCCCGTTCATCTGCGCATCGTGCGAATAGACTTCGAGCATGTCGAGCGCGCGGCGGTGATAGGTCGCCTTCAGCGTGCGGAACACGTTGAACGAGAACACCGTCCCGTCCGCCGCGAGCTTGCGGAAGATCGCCTTGCAGATGTCGAGCGACATCCGGTTCAGCCCGGCCTGCGCGTCCTCGGCCGACAGCTCCTGATGCTTGTGGTCGTAATTGTCGGCAATGTCGACCTGACAGACCGCGCGCGGGCCCATGTTGCGCCAGGCCTCGGACAGGATGCCGATCTCGAGGCCCCAGTCCGATGGCATCCGCAGGTCCGGCAAGCTGGTGGTGCGCATGGCGAATTCGCCTGACAGCGGATAGCGGAAGGCGCGCAGATAGTCGATGTAATCGCGGTCGCCGATCACTTTCTTCAACGAAATCAACAGCGGGCTGACCAGATTGCGGGTGACGCGCCCGCCCATGCGGTTGTTGCCGATGCGCGGGTAGAAGCCCTTCGACAGCTGGTAGGGCATCGCCGGGTGGACGACGGGAAACAGCAGCCGCGACAACAGCCCGTGCTCGTAGGTCACGATATCGCAATCGTGCACCGCCATCACCGCACTGTCGGCGCAGCCGATCAGATAGCCGATGCAGCCCCAGACGTTGCGGCCCTTGCCCGGCTCGATCGGGCCGAGGCCCAGGGGTTCCAGCCGGTCCATGATCTCGCTGACGCGCGGCCCGTCGTTCCAGATCACCACGTGGTTTTGCCGCAGCCGCGAGAAGAACTGCCGCGCGTGGCGGTATTGTCCGGCGTCCGCCCGGTCGAGGCCGATGATGACCCGGTGCAGATATTTCACCTTGTTCAGCTCGTCGACGATGCGCGGCAGCGCCTCGCCTTCCAGCTCCGAGAACAGCGACGGCAGGATCAGCGAGATCTTGCGGGTCTGCGCGAAGGTTTCCAGCCGGTATTCCAGCTCGTCCAATGCGCGGGTGCGCAGGTTGTGAAATTGCGCGATGTTGCCGTTCTGGTGAAAATCGGCCATGCGACCTCCGTGTTGGGGTTGGGATGGCTCAGCCGGCGAGGCCGGAGAGCAGCGTGTCGAGAGCCTCGGCCCAGCCGGTGGGGCCGGCGGTGCGGCTGCGCAGGATGCGCCCGGTGGATTCTCCGGGCAGCGGCGGCAGGCCGGGGCCGTGATCGTTCTTCACCACGATGCCGCGGCTCGCCGCGGCGATCATCTCGGCGTCGTTGGGCGCATCGCCGAGCGCGACGGTCAGCCGTGCGTTCAGCCGCTCGGCCAGTTCCGCCATGCGCGCAGCCTTGGTGCCGCCATAGCTCAGCGTCAGGAACCGGCCGCCGCGGCGCGCGGTGATGCCCTCGGCCGCCATCTTCGCCAGAAACGCCGCGAGGCCCGCCGCATCGCCCTGCCACAATCCGGGTTCGGACCAGGCGCGTTGCCGGGCGAGGCGTGCCTCGCCGAGGGGGAGCCCGGTCAGCGCGGCAAGATCGGCGTCGGTCATCGTGGCGAAGCCGCGAAACGGCACGCGTGCCGCCGCGATGGCGCGGCACAGGCGGGGGTAGGTGGGCTGTTCCCCGGCGTCCGGATCGTCGGTGCCGGCGCTGATGCCCGCGCCGTTCTCGACGATGGCGGGCCAGCCGGTCAGCCCCATGCGCTCTTGCCACAGCGCGATCTCGGCCGCGGTCTTCGACGAGGCAAGCACCACCGGCACCCCGGCCATCGCCAGCCGCGCCAGCATCGGCCGCGCCGGCGCGAAGTCATAGCTTTCGTGATCGAGCAACGTGCCGTCGAGATCGGTGAAGATCACGAGGCCCCGGGGGATTTTGATCGCCATGCCCCGAGTTTAGGCCAGTCCGCGCGAATGTCATGCGTTTATCGGACCGGTCGGCGAAATTATTCCGCCTTCAGGTGAATATCCTGAAACCGACATTCATGGCGTCATGGCAGGCGATTTTTCGGATTTAAGTTGTGATTTTGCGATATTTCGCTCAGGGCAGCAAGACGGCGGCCCCCTGGAACCGGCCGTTGCGCAGATCGTCGAGGGCCTGGTTCGCCTGTGCCAGCGGATAGGTCACGGTATCGGCCTTCACCCCGGCTTTCGGCGCCAGTGCCAGGAATTCGACCGCATCCGCCCGCGTCAGATTGGCGACGGAGATCAACTCGCGTTCCTCCCAAAGAATGTCATAGGGGAAGGAGGGGATGTCGCTCATGTGGATGCCGCCGCAGACCACGCGCCCGCCCTTGCGCACCGCGCGCAGTGCAAGCGGCACCAGCGCGCCGACCGGGGCGAAGATGATTGCGGCGTCCAGAAGGGTGGGCGGAGCCTCCTCGGAGCCGCCGGCCCATGTCGCGCCGAGCTTCATCGCATGGGCCTGCGCCGCGTTGTCGCCCGCACGGGTGAAGGCATAGACTTCGCGGCCCTGCCAGTTGAGTACCTGGGCGATCAGATGCGCCGCGGCACCGAAGCCGTAAAGCCCGATGCGCCGGCCTTCGCCCGCCATCCGCAGCGCGCGCCAGCCGATCAGCCCGGCGCACATCATCGGTGCCGCCGCGACCGGATCGTCAAACCCTTCGAGCGCGAAGGCATAGGCGGCATCGGCCACCACATGGGTGGCAAAGCCCCCGTCGCGGGTGAAGCCGGTGAAGGCCGGGGTGTCGCACAGGTTTTCATGCCCTTCGAGGCAATAGGCGCAATGGCCGCAGGTATGGCCAAGCCAGGGGATGCCGACGCGGGTGCCGATGGCCGGCGTCGTCACCCCGGTGCCGAGTGCCTCGACCCGGCCGACGATCTCGTGCCCCGGCACGACGGGCAGCTGACCGCCGGGCAGCTCGCCGTCGACGACATGCAGATCGGTGCGGCACACGGCGCAGGCCTCGACGCGGACGCGGATCTCGCCGGGGCCGGGGTCCGGCACGGGGCGGGTCTCGGCGATCAGCGGCGTGCCGGGCCGGTGAAGGACCATCGCGGTCATCGTGTCGTGCGCTTCAGACATCGGCAAGTCACCTTTTCGGGTTGCAGGGCGGGGCGAATGGGGGTGACTGTGCCACGGTGCGCGGGCCGAGCCAAGGCTGACCTGTCTTCGCCGACCCCATCTTGCCGATTCCGGAGCCCCGTGTCATGTCCGCCCTGCGTTTTCTCTCTCCCCGCCCGCTCTTTCTGCTGCTTGTCGTTCTCGCGGCGCTGTGGCTGGCGGTTCTGCCGCCTGCGGGGCTGAGCATTGTTCAGGTGCGCACGCTTGGGATCGTTCTGGTGACGCTGGTGTTGTGGAGCACGGGGCTGGTTCCCGGCTATCTGGCCAGTCTGCTGCTGTTCGCGGTGGCGATCATCGCCCATCTGGCGACGCCCGAGGTGGTGTTCGCGGGCTTCGGCTCGACCGCGGTCTGGCTGATCGTGTCGGGCTTCGTGATCGGCTCGGCCATCGGGATTTCCGGCTGGGGGGCGCGGCTGGCCGAGGCGGTGGGGCCGGTGCTGATGCGCAGCTATCCGGTGCTGATCGGCGGGCTGATGGCGGTGTCGATGCTTCTGGGCTTCGTCATGCCGTCCTCGGTCGGGCGCGCGGTGGTGATGGTGCCGATCGGCATGGCGATCGCCGACCGCTGTGGCTTCGGCAAGGGCTCGAACGGGCGGATCGCCATCGCCTCGGTGCTGGCCATCGGCTGCAACGTGCCGAGTTTCGCGATCCTGCCCTCGAACATTCCGAACATGATCTTCTCGGGTGCGGCGGAAACGATCTGGCAGCAGCATTTCGGCTACATGGAGTATCTGGTGCTGCATTATCCGGTGATGGGCGTGTTGAAATCGGCGCTGGCCGTCGTGCTGATCCTGCGGCTGTTCCCGGCCGAGATCGGCGCGCCGCTGCCCGCGCCCGAAGGCCGGCTCGACGGTGCCCGCCCGCGCGACCGGGCGGCCGAGATCCGCGTGGCGGTGGTGCTGCTGGTGACGCTGGCGCTGTGGGTGACCGACAGCCTGCACGGGGTGAACCCGGCCTGGGTCGGTCTCGGGACGGCGATCGTGCTGCTGATGCCCGGGGTGGGCGTGGTGACGCCGACGGCGTTCAAGGGCTCGGTCGATTTCGGCATCCTGCTGTTCGTGACGGGGGCGCTCGCGCTCGGCGCGCTGGTGAACGGATCGGGGCTCGGCGCGATGCTGGGCCACAAGATGGAGGCGATCCTGCCGCTCGGTCCGGGGCGCGATTTCGTCAACTTCATGTCGCTCACCGTGATGACGATGGTGACGGGGCTGTTCTCGACGGTGCCGGGGGCGCCCGCGGTGCTCACGCCGATGGCGCAGGATCTGGCGGATGTGACGGGGCTGAGCCTGCCCGCGGTGCTGATGACGCAGGTGGTGGGGTTCTCCTCGCCGATCTTTCCCTATCAGGTCGGGCCGCTGGTGGTGGCGATGCAGCTCTCGGGCGAGAAGATCGGCGCGCTTGCGCGGGTGACGATCCCGCTCGCGCTGATCGCACTGGTGGTGCTGGCGCCGGTCGATTTCCTGTGGTGGAAGCTGCTCGGCTGGATCTGAGGCTCAGTCCCCGGCGCGATAGCCGCGGCCGAGCTTGCGTTTCAGCCACAGATCGCGGGCGGTCTCGGCCTCTGCGGGCTGTGCGAACCATTCCCGGATCTCGCGCCCCTGCGTGCCGAGGCGGCCCCAGCGGCGTGACAGCACCGTGCCGCCGAACAGGTCGGGGCCGAGGTCGAGCGCGTAGAACCGCGCCATGTTGCGTGCGTCGTCGCGTCGGGTCAGCAGCATCGCCGGGCCTCCGTTCGGGATCAGTCTGCCATGCCCCGGCCGCTCTGACCAGCCGGGTTCAGTCCTGTGCGGCAGCGTCAGGCCGGGCCGAGGCCAGCTCGATCATCTCGGTGGTCATCTGCTCCTGCCGGGCTTGCTGCCAGGCGGCCTGCATCTTCGCGCGCCGCTCGCGCAGGTTGTTGCGCGCGTTGGCCATCGCCTGCATCCGGGCCTGCGCCTCGGCGGCGAGGCCTTGCATCAGCGTGCGCGCGACTGCGGCGAACAGCGCTTCGCTCAGCAGGCCCTGCAACAGCTCGGCGGGCGGCAGGGTCAGATCGGGCAGGGCGCCGCGCGCGGGGGCGACCTCGGGCGGGAAGATCGTGGCGATTTCCGGCGCGCCGCCGGGATCGGCCGCACCGGTCAGCGCGCGGATCGGGCCGGGATGCGTGCCGACGAGATCGAGAATCGCATCGGTGATGCGCGAGGCGAGGTCGGGCACGGCCTCGGGCAAAGGCGCCTGCTCGGCCGACCACAGCACCGCGACGCCTTTGTCGGCAAGCGCCGCGAGGGTGCGCCCGCCCACCGCCAGAACCGCCGTGCCCGGCGTCAGTGCGGCACGCGCCGCCTCGGCGAGGCGAGCCGGATAGGCACCCGAGAACCCCTGCGCGGCGCCGACGATCAGCATCAGACCCGGCCCCTCGCCCCCGCCCGGCCCCTCGCCTCCGCCCGGCCCGGCGCTCGCAAGGGCCGCGGCGACGGCCAGCGCATCCGCGACCGTCGCTGCATGGGCCGAGATCGCGGGCAATGCACCGCGCGCCGCCGCCGACTGGCCCGAGGCGATGGCATTGAGCGCGCTCGTCACCTGCCCGATCTGGTCGAGGCCGGCAAGGCGGCTCTGGATCTGTTCGGGCCGCTCGGTCACGGCAGCACCGCCTTCACCAGATCGACCAGCAGGGCGCGGTCGGCATCGCTCAGCTTCGCGGGGTGGTCGGACAGCGCCTTCAGCCGCGGCTCGGCCGCGATGCGGGGGGCGAGCGCGGTCTTCAGCGCCTCGAACCCCGCCGGATCGGCGGCATCGAGCGCCCCGGCGTCGAGCGCCGCCAGCAAGGCAATCTGCACCATCACCGGCACCGGGGCGAAGCGCGGCTGATTGAGCAGCGCCGCAATCTTCGCGCCATGCGCCATCCGCGCCTTCATCGCCGCATCGCCGAACCCGCCGAACCGCGAGAACATCTTCATTTCAAGGTATTGCGCGTAATCGAGGCGCAGCCGCCCCGCCACCGCCTTCATCGCCCCCCATTGCGCCTTGCCGCCGACCCGGCTGACCGACAGCCCGACGTCAATCGCCGGGCGCTGGTTCGCCGCGAAGAGCTGCGCCGAGGTCACGATCTGCCCGTCCGAGATCGAAATCAGGTTGGTCGGGATATAGGCCGAGAGGTTGCCGGCCTCGATCTCGGCGATCGGCAGCGCGGTGAGAGAGCCCGCCCCCTTCGCCGCCGACATCTTGGCCGAACGCTCCAGAAGCCGGGCGTGCAGATAGAAGATATCGCCCGGATAGGCCTCGCGCCCCGGCGGCTGGTGGCTCAGAAGCGCAAGCTCGCGATGCGTCGCGGCATGCTTCGTCAGGTCGTCATAGACGATCAGCACATGCTGGCCGCGGTCGCGGAACCATTCGGCGATGGAGGTGGCGGCGAAGGGCGCGATCCACTGCAGGCCGGGTTCGGCCGTCGCCTCTGCCACCACGAAGAGGGTGCGCGCCGGATCGCCGCGACGCTCCACCGCGTCGATCACCCGGCTCACCGCCGACAGCCGCTGACCGATGGCGACATAGATGCAGATCATGTCGCCGCCCTTCTGGTTCAGGATGGCGTCGACGGCGATGGATGTCTTGCCGGTCTGGCGTTCGCCGATGATCAGCTCGCGCTGGCCGCGCCCTATGGCGAACAGCGCATCGACGGCGAGAAGCCCGGTTTCGACCGGCTCCGAGACGAAATCGCGCTCGATGATCGCGGGGGCCGGGCGCTCGGCGGGCCGGGCCTCGGACGTCGTGGGGGCGGGCTTGCCGTCGAGCGGCCGGCCGAGCGGGTCGATCACCCGGCCAAGCAGCGCCTCGCCCACCGGGACCGAGATCAGCGTGCCGGTGCGGCTGACCGCATCGCCCGCCGAAAGCCCGGTCGCGGGGTCGAGGAAGGTCACATGCAGCTTGTCCTCGTCGAGCGTCATGACGAAGCCGCGCGCGCCGGTCGGAAAGGCGACCAGCTCGTTCAGCTCGGCACCCGGCAGGCCGGAGACGGTGGCAAGACCGTCGGCAAGCGCGAGGATCGTGCCGCGTTCCTCGACCGAGGGGCCGAGGGCCGCCTGTTCCACCCGCGCCTTCAGCGCGTCGAGATCACCGTCAGTTCCGCTCATGGCCGAGTGCCCTTGCGATGAGATCGAGATCATGGGCGAGCGAATTGCGCACCGCCCCGCTCGATGAGGTGAGATCGAGCCCGGCGATCAGTGTCGCGTCCTCGGCCCAGAGGGGCGCGATGCCGAAGCGGGCGAGGGGGGCGATCAGGCTGTCGCGCTCCGCCTCGGGTGGCAGAACCGGGGTCGTCAGGCGCAAGGTGTCGCCCTCCAGAAGCGCCGCGCGTTCGGCCTCGGGCAGCGCGTCGAGCGCCTTCGCCAGACGTTCGACATAGCCCGCAAGGTCATGGGGCTGCGCCGCAAGGGCGCGCGCGGCGATGGTGCCGGCGAGATCGCGGGCGCGCTCGAGCGCCTGCGCGGATGCCCGCGCATCGTCCGCCTGCCGCGCGGCCTCGCCCGCCGCGACGATCTTCGCGGCCTCGGTTCGGGCGGCGTCGATGAGGGCCTGCCGCGCGGCCTCGGCCTCGGTTTGCGCTTCGGCCAGAACGCGGGCGCGGGCGGTGGCGGTCGCCTGTTCCTCGGCCTCGGCCTTGCGGGTGGCGGCCTCGGCCTCGGTGCGGGCGGTTTCGGCGGCTTTCAGGGCGGCATCCGTCTCGGTCTGGCGGCGCGCGATGATCGCGGCCACCGGGCGGAACAGGAAATGCTTCAGGATCGCCAGCAGGATCAGGATGTTGACGAGCTGCAGCGCCAATGTGGCCCAGTCGAAGTTCATCGCGCCCGGATCACTTCACGAAAGGGTTGGCGAAAAGCAGCAGCAGCGCGATGACGAGGCAGTAGATCGCCATCGTCTCGATCATCGCGAGGCCGACGAACAGCGTGCGCGAGATCGTGCCCGCCGATTCCGGCTGGCGCGCGATGGCTTCGAGCGCGGCCGCCACCGCCCGCCCCTCGCCGAGTGCCGGCCCGATGGAGCCGAGCCCCATCGCCAGCGCGGCGGCAAGCACGGAAGCGATCTGGATCATGTCAGTCATGCGAGGTTCCTTTCATTCCGCATCCACGGCAGAGCCGATGAACACGAGGGCAAGCGTGGCGAAGATATAGGCCTGAATGGCCCCGGTCAGCATGTCGAGCGCCATCAGCGGGATCGGCACCAGAAGCCCGGCGAGGCCGAGCACGACACCGACGACGAAAACGCCGCTCATCACATTGCCGAAGAGGCGGATCATCAGCGAGAAATGCCGTGTCACCTGCTCGACGAGGTTGAGGGGGATCATCACCCAGTTCGGCCGGGCGAAAGCGGCGAGCCACCCGCCCAGCCCCTGCGCCCGGATGCCCCAGCCGACGCCCGCGACGAAGACGATCAGCGCAAGCGCCGCATCGGTTTCGAGATGCGCGGTCGGCGGCTCCACCCCGGGGATCAGCGAACTCCAGTTCGCGCAGAGAATGAACAGCAACAGCGTGCCGATCAGCGTGCGAAACCGCGCCGGATCGCCCGGAATGGTGGCGGAAATCTCGCTGTCGAGCGTGCTCACCACCAGCTCCAGCACCGCCTGCGCGCGCGAAGGCCGCAGGCTCAGCCGCCGGGTGGCGAGCCACGATCCCACGCCGAGCACCGCCATCACCCCCCAGGTCGTCACCACCGGCCAGCTGACCGTGAGCGGGCCGAGGCTGAAGGCCGATGTCAGCACCATCGGATTGTCGATCATCGCCCGGCCCTCCGCATCACCAGCGCGCGCCCCGCCATCACGCCGGCCGCCCCGCTCAGCAGCACCGCGCCGCCCGCGCGCGCCATCAGCCACAGCACCAGACCGAGCGCGACGAAGCGCAGCAGTTGCAAGCCCACCGCCTCGATCCGCCCGGCGGCGAGCATCCGCGCGACCGGGCCGAGCGAGGCGAAGAACAGCGTGCCCGCCACCGCCCCGGCAACCGCGGCCAGCGCCATGTGCAGGAAGGGGAGATCCGCGCTCATTGCCGGTGCATCCAGCGAAACGCCAGCCACAGGCCGAGCGCCGCCCCCGCCATCAGCCCGGCCGCCGCCATGGTGATGCCGGAGTGCAGGATCCCGTCGCACCACCGCCCCGCCAGCAACCCGCCAAGCGTCGGCAGCACGATCATCCAGCCCAGAACCCCGATCTGGCCGAACCGGCGCGCGAGCGAGGGTTCGGGATCGTCCCTTCCGGCGCGGGCGCGGGCTTCGGCGCGGCGGGCGGCGTCTTCGGTCGGATCGGTCATGTTCCGGCCTCCTCCAGCCCCAGCGTGTCGCCTCCGGGGCCGAGCTGGTGCATCAGCTGGCGGATCGCGCGGGCGTGCAGCCGCGCGCTCTGGCTGCGCAGGCTGCGGCGGGTGTCCTCGGCGCGGGCGCGGGCGGCGCTGACCTCGGTGCGCAGATGGGTGAGGTCGTCGCTCAGGATCGCTTCGCGCGCGGCGACGCGCACGGCATCGGCGTGCACGCTCAGCACCGCGCCGCGCAGCGCGGCGTAATGCCAAGGGCCGGAGGCGGCGCGCCAGCGCATCACCCCCGCACCGATCACCGTCAGAAAATCCGCGTGCCCCGGCAGTATGCCGAAATCGCCGCTCGCATCCTCGGCGCGCAGGCTTGCGACATCGGGGACATCGGCCTCGATCCGCAGGGGCGTGGTCAGTGTCAGATGCAGGCTCATGCGGCGGCCTTGCGGCGGGCGTCCTCACGGGCGCGGGCCTCCTCAAGCGTGCCGATCATGTAAAGCGAGGCCTCGTCCCAGTCGTCGCATTCGCCGGCGATGATGGCGCGGCAGCCGGCGATGGTGTCCTTCACCGCGACCGAGCGCCCCTCCATCCCGGTGAAGGCGGCGGCGACGAAGAACGGCTGGGTCAGGAAGCGCTGCAGCCGCCGCGCTCGGCCCACGAGCTTCTGCTCCTCGCGGCCGAGCTCCTCGACGCCCAGAAGCGCGATGACGTCCTTGAGTTCGGAATAATGCTCGATCAGCTCGCGCACCTCGGCGGCACAGCGGGCGTGATCTTCGCCCACCACCGCGGCATCGAGAAGAACCGAGGTCGTGGTGAGCGGGTCGATCGCCGGATAGATCCCCTCGGAAGCCAGTTCGCGCGACAGCACCACCATGCTGTCCATATGCGTCGCGAGTGCGGCGACCGCCGGGTCGGTGAAATCGTCGGCCGGCACATAGACCGCTTCAATCGCGGTGACGGAGGCCCGGCCCGAGGAGGCAATGCGTTCTTGCAGCGCGGCGACCTCGGTCGCGAGCGTCGGCTGATAGCCCACCCGCGACGGCATCCGCCCGAGCAGCCCCGACACCTCGGACCCCGCCTGAACGAAGCGAAACACGTTGTCCATCAGCAGAAGGACATTGCGTCCTTCGGTGTCGCGGACATGCTCGGCCATGGTCAGCGCGGCGAAGGGCACGCGCCAGCGCGCGCCCGGCGGCTCGTTCATCTGGCCATAGACCAGCACGGTGCGGTCGAGAACGCCGTAATTCTTCATGTCATGGAGCATCTCGTGCCCCTCGCGAGAACGTTCGCCGACCCCCGCGAAGACCGATACGCCGTCATAGCCCGCGGCCATGGCATGGATGAGTTCGGTGACCAGAACCGTCTTGCCGACCCCCGCGCCGCCGAACATCGCGGCCTTCCCGCCCTGCGCGAGCGGCGCGAGCAGGTCGAGAACCTTGATCCCGGTGCTGAACAGCTGCACCTCGCCGCGCTGAGCGGCAAGTTCGGGGGCGGGGCGGTGGATGGGGGCGCGCGGGGTGTCGTCGGGCAGCGCCGCTCCGTTGTCGCCCGGCCGCCCCAGCGTGTCGAGCAGCCGGCCGAGCACCGCCGGCCCCACCGGGACCGTGATCGGCGCCCCGGTCGCTCGCGCCAGCATCAGTCGCGACAGGCCCTGAGTAGGTTCAAGCGCGATGGCGCGGAAGCGGCGGGCGTCGAGATGCGCCTCGACCTCGCAGGTCACGGCCATGCCATCGGGATCGACGATCACCGCCTCATTGATCGCCGGAAGAGCGCCCGAATCGATCCGGAGGTCGATCACCGGGCCGCGGACGGCCGTCACCCGGGCCTGCACCTGCGTCATTGCTGCCTCCCGCCGTTCTGGACCGGGTTCACACTAGCACCCCGGCGAAACCGCGCAAGATGCCGTGGCGCAGAGTTTTTCGCACGCAGCGGTAAGTTTCGCCGGGGTTTCGAAACGGGTTTTTAACGACCTGTCATTTCAACTGTGGCAAATTGTCCCAGATCGGCATTGACGCCACATATAAACATTCATATTCGTGAATTCAATTGAGAGCTGCGGTCACAGATTGGGAGGATACGATGGCTCATGTTGTTGTTCTCGGGGCGGGATTGGGCGGGGCCATCATGGCCTACGAACTGCGCGAGAAACTGCGCGCCGAAGACAAGGTGACGGTGGTCACCAAGGATCCGAAGTATCATTTCGTCCCCTCGAACCCCTGGGTGGCAGTGGGCTGGCGCGACCGCGAGGAAATCACCGTGGATCTCGCGCCCACCATGGCGCGCAAGGGCATCGACTTCATCCCCGTCGCGGTCGAGCGTGTGCACCCCGAGGAAAACCGCGTCACCCTCGCCGACGGTCAGTCGATCTCTTATGACTATCTGGTGATCGCGACCGGCCCGGAACTCGCCTTCGACGAGATCGAGGGCTTCGGCCCCGAGGGCTTCACGCAGTCGGTGTGCCATGTCGATCACGCCGAGGCGGCCGGTCGCGCCTTCGAGGAATTCTGCAAGAACCCGCGCCCGATCGTGATCGGCGCCGTGCAGGGCGCGAGTTGCTACGGCCCGGCCTATGAATTCGCCTTCATCCTCGACACCGCGCTGCGCAAGCGCAAGATCCGCGATCAGGTGCCGATGACCTTCGTCACCTCGGAACCCTATGTCGGGCATCTCGGCCTCGACGGGGTGGGCGACACCAAGGGCCTGATGGAAACCAACCTGCGCGAGCGCCACATCAAGTGGATGACCTCGAGCAAGCTGCAGAAGGTCGAGGACGGCAAGATGACCGTCGAGGAGATCGCCGATGACGGGTCGGTCAAGGCGGTGACCGAGCTGCCCTTCGGCTACGCGATGCTGCTGCCCGCCTTCCGCGGCATCCCGGCGCTGCGCGGCATCGAGGGGCTGGTGAACCCGCGCGGCTTCGTCATCGTCGACAGGCATCAGCGCAACCCCGCTTTCCCGAACGTGTTCGGCATCGGCGTGTGCGTGGCGATCCCGCCGGTCGGCAAGACCCCGGTTCCGGTCGGCGTGCCGAAGACCGGCTTCATGATCGAGTCGATGGTCACCGCGACCTCGCACAACATCGCCAACCTCGTGCGCGGCCGCGAGCCCGACGAGACCGGCACCTGGAACGCGGTTTGTCTCGCCGATTTCGGCGACAGCGGCATCGCCTTCGTCGCGCAGCCGCAGATCCCGCCGCGCAACGTCAACTGGTCGAGCCAGGGCAAGTGGGTGCATTGGGCGAAGATCGCCTTCGAACGCTACTTCATGCACAAGCTGCGCAAGGGCACCTCGGAGACCTTCTATGAGAAATTCGGCATGTCGATGCTGGGGATCGACAAGCTGAAGGCTACGAAAAAGACCAACTGAGGCCGCGTGGCCCTTCTGCCCTTCGGGCCATGCCGGACCCGCCCCTGACCCGGGGCGGGTTTTGGACAGTCTGGCCGCGGCGACATCCGATACCCGCAAATGATGAAATTTCATCGGCTTCGCGCGAGGGCAGCATTTGGGGACGGCGGTCTGCGGTGTGGCGCCGTCACCCGGGGGACGGCCGGAGCGGATCCGTGCCGTTGCGGGAAGGCGCGAGGTGTCTGGCGCTGCGCAGGCGGGGCCGGGCATGCACACCCTGTCCGGGCAAGGCGCCCGAAAGATGACTTTTCATCATGAATGACCGATCATTTCCTGTCTGGGGGTCGGGCTTTCGCTGTGGCATCACGGCGGAAGATGGCGGACAACACGCCATGCAGCCGGTTTCCCGACCGGCCGCACCCCGTGAACAAGACCAACAGAGAGAATGCCATGAAGCACGCGCTGACTGCCCTCGCCGTTTCCGGCGCCCTTGTCGCCGCCGCTGCCGCGGCCCAGGCCGAAAACTGGGACATGCCGGTGGCCTACCCGGCCAACAATTACCAGACCGAGAACGACGTTGCCTTCGCCGCCGACGTCAAGAGCTGCACCGGCGGCAAGCTCGACATCACGGTGCATCCGAACGGCTCGCTGTTCAAGGGCGACGAGATCAAGCGCGCGGTGCAGCTCGGCGAAGCCCAGATCGGCGAGCGTCTGCTGTCGGCCCACGCCAACGAGAACCCGATTTTCGCCTATGATTCCGTGCCGTTCCTGGCCTCGTCCTTCGAGGCTTCGGACAAGCTGCGCGAGGCGGCGAAGCCGGTTCTCGCGAAGGTGCTGGCCAAGCAGAACCTGACGTTGCTCTATTCCGTGCCGTGGCCCGCGCAGGGCATGTATTTCGGCAAGCAGATCGACAGCGTGGCGGATATGAAGGGCGTGAAGTTCCGCGCCTACAACGCCACCACCGCCCGCATGGCCGAGCTGACCGGCATGATCCCCACCCAGATCGAGGCGGCGGATCTGAAGCAGGCCCTCGCGACAGGTGTGGTGGCCTCGATGATCTCCTCGGGTTCGACGGGTGTCGACGAGAAGGTCTGGGAGGACATGAAGTATTTCTATGACGTCAAGGCCTGGCTGCCGCGCAACACTGTCTTCGTGAATACGGACGCGTTCAACGCGCTGCCGAAGGATGCGCAGGACTGCGTGATCAAGTCGGCCGATGCGGCACAGACCCGCGGCACCGCCAAGGCGGCTTCGCTCGCCGACGGGTTCGTCAAGACGCTGGCCGAGCATGGCATGACCACGGGCCCGGCCTCGGCGAAGCTGCAGGAGGGTCTCGATCAGATCGGGGCCACGATGACGGCGGAATGGCTGAAGTCGACCGGGACCGACGGTCAGGAGATCGTCGACGCCTACAAGGCGATGAAGTGACCGGAGCGCCGCGCGCGCTCTGAGCCGGACGGTCCCCTTTCGCGGGGGCCGTTCCCTTTTCCCCGCCTGCTTCGCTCTTGCGCAGGAGCGGGCCGCAACGTCACAGACGAGACATCCGACATGCGACGCCTTCTCGATACCTTCTATTCCGCGACGGGGGTCGTCGCTGCCCTTTCCCTGTTCGCCGTTCTGATCCTGGTGGTGGCACAGATGGTCAGCCGCTGGTGCGGCATCAACTTCGCGGGCGGCGCGAATTACGCGGGCTACGCGATGGCCTCAGCCTCGTTCTTCGGTCTCGCCTATGCCTTCTCGCATAACGAGCACATCCGCGTCGGCCTGATCGTCGAACATGCCGGCCGCTGGCGCCGCGCCGCCGAGATCTGGTGCTATGCCGTCGCCACCGCCATCGCCGCCTATTTCGCCTGGAACGCGGTGCGCGCGCCCTGGCTCAGCCACCGGCTGCACGACGTGTCGCAGGGCCAGGACGGCACGCCGATGTGGATCCCGCAGATCGCGATGGCCTGTGGTGCCGTCGCGCTGCTGATCGCGCTTCTCGACAATCTCGGTCAGGTGTTGCTGACGCCCTCGATGGGGGTCGACGGGCCGAAACAGCCGGTGACGAACGACCCGCTCGCCCGCCGCGGACTGCGCATCGCGGCTTTCGGGCTCAGCCTGTTGGCGATCTGGGGCGGGCTGCATCTGATGACCGGCTTCGACCGCGACGCCACGGCGCTGAAGATCGGGGTCTTCCTGTTCGTGATGTTCTTCCTGCTCGGTTCTGGCGTCTGGGTCGGCCTTGCGCTGATGGGGGTGGCCTACATGGGCATGATCGGGTTCACCCCGCGCAATCCCGGCAGCTCGATGGCGATCACGGTGTGGTCGAGCGCCTCGAGCTGGACGCTGACCTCGCTGCCGCTGTTCATCTGGATGGGCGAGATCCTCTATCGCACCAAGCTGTCCGAGGACATGTTCAAGGGCCTCGCACCCTGGCTCGCAAGGTTCCCGGGCGGGCTTCTGCACACCAATGTCGTCGGCTGCACGGTGTTCGCGGCCGTTTCGGGCTCGTCCGCGGCGACGCTGATGACCGTGGGCAAGATGTCGATCCCGGAACTCAGGAAGCGCGGCTTCCCGGAATATATGGTGGTGGGCACGCTTGCCGGGGCTGCGACGCTCGGCCTGATGATCCCGCCCTCGCTGACGCTGATCGTCTATGGCGTGAGCGTTCAGGAAAGCATCACCAGCCTGTTCATGGCCGGCGTCATTCCGGGCCTCGTGCTGGCCGGTCTGTTCATGCTCTACATCGCCGCCTGGTCCTTTCTGCGCCCGTCCGAGCGCCCGGCGCCCGAGCCGAAGATCGGCTTTCGCGGCGCGTTGCGGAACTCCCGGCTGCTGCTGCCGGTGATCGTGCTGATCGTGCTGGTGATCGGCTCGATGTATGCCGGCATCGCCACGGCCACCGAGGCCTCGGCCTTCGGCGTGGTCGGGGCGCTGGCGCTGGCGTCGATGCAGGGCTCGCTCAGCCGCACGACTTTCATCGCGAGCCTGATGGCCGCGGCGCGGACCTCGGCGATGATCGCGCTGATCCTGATGGGGGCGAGTTTCCTGACGCTCTCGATGGGCTTTACCGGGGTGCCGCGGGCGCTTGCGGGGTGGATCAAGTCGTTCGATCTGTCGCCGGTCGCGCTGATCGCGGCGCTGACGCTGTTCTATATCGTGATCGGCATGTTCCTTGACGGGATCTCGGCGGTGGTGCTGACGATGGCGATCATCGACCCGATGATCCGCGCCGCCGGCATCGACCTGATCTGGTTCGGTATCTTCATCGTGGTGGTGGTCGAAATGGCGCAGATCACGCCTCCCGTCGGCTTCAACCTGTTCGTGTTGCAGGGGATGACCCGGCACAGCATGAACTACATCGCGCGCGCGGCGTTCCCGATGTTCCTGATCATGGTGCTGATGGTGGTGATCCTCGTGGCTTTCCCGGGGCTTGCGACCTGGCTGCCGTCGATGGTGCGACAGGCGCAGATGTGATCTCCGCGCTCGAGTGGATCGGGTGTCACGCACGGGGCCTGCTGCTGGCGGGCCTCGTGCTGGTGCCTTTGCTGCCCTCGACGGGAGGGGCGCTGGTGCCTTTGCTGCCGGTGCTGATCGCGGTGCTGACCGGCATGGCGCTGAGCCGTCTCGACCCGGCGGCGATCGTTGTGGCGCTGGCTGACCGGCGGGTTCTTCGGCCTCTCGGGCTCGGTCTGGTGCTGTTCCAGCCGGTCGCGGGGGCGGGGCTGTATCTGGCGGGGCGGGGGCTCGGTCTGGATGCGGGGACGGTGCTGCTGCTGGTGGCTTTCGCGGCATCGCCGCCGCTCACCTCGGGGCCGAACATCGCGCTGATGCTGGGCTATGAGGGGCGTCTGGCGCTGCTTTACATGCTGGCGGGAACGGTGCTGTCGCCGCTGATGGTGCCGGCGCTGCTGTGGGGGGCGGGGATGGAGCTGCCCACGGCCCCCGGTGCCATCGCCGGACGTGTGTTCTGGATGCTGGCAGGGGGCGTCGTGCTGGGCATCGTGCTGCGCCGCACGCTCGGAGCGCGGCGCATCGCCGAGGGGGCGC
>NZ_JFZB01000019.1 GCF_000740785.1 Paenirhodobacter enshiensis
GTTCTGGATGCTGGCAGGGGGCGTCGTGCTGGGCATCGTGCTGCGCCGCACGCTCGGAGCGCGGCGCATCGCCGAGGGGGCGCGTGCCTTCGACGGGGTAGCGGCGATCCTGATGGTGGTGTTTCTGGTGCCGGTCCTCGACGGGGTGTGGGACCGGGTGCTGGCCGATCCGGCGCGTGCGGGCTGGCTTGCGGTGCTGGGGGTGGCGCTGAACCTCGGGGGCAATCTGGCGGTGCGGGGGCTTGCGGGGCGGATGACGACGCCCGGACGGGCGCGCACGCTGGGGTTGCTGTTCGGCAATCGCAATATCTCCGTTCTGCTGGCGGCGCTGCCGTTCCAGCCCGATCTCGCGCTGTTCGTGGCGCTTGGCCAGATCCCGATCTACGCGACGCCGGCGATCCTGTCGGCGCTCGACCGGCATTCAGGGAAGGGGCCGGGGAACCGGCGTTCCGGGGACTGAGCGCTCAGACCGGTGCCACGGTGCGGCGCCTGCCGCCCGAAAGATACCACAGCACCGCCCCGAGGACCGTCGCCCCTCCTGCCAGTGTCGTCGCCGAGACCGTTTCGTCGAAGAAGACCCACATCCACAGCGGACCGAGAACGACATCGAGCATGGAGAGAAACCCGGCGTCGCCCGCGCCGACGATGCGCCCGCCGATCAGCACGAGGATATAGCCGAGCCCCGTGGCTACCACCCCGTAGAGTGCGCAGGCCAGCAGCGCCTGCCCTGAGGGCAAGGTATCGTGCGGCATCAGAGGGACGGCGACGACCATACCGCAGAGCGCGGCCCAGGTGACCATCTTCAGCGTGTCGAGGTTGGGGTATCGGCGCATCACCACCAGTGGTGCGGCGAAGAACAGCGTCATCGCTGCCGCTGCCGCGATCCCGCGCAGATCGGCCGGGCTGAACGAGGCGCCGACCATCGCGCAGACCCCGCCAAACGCCATCAGTCCCGCGATGATGAACCGCATCGTCACCCTGTCGCCGAGCCACAGGAAAGCGATTGCCGTCGCGACGAAGGGCAGGGTGGCGTAAACCGTCATCACGTTGGCGACGCTCGTCCAGCTCAGTGCCATGATGTAGGTGGCATTCGCGACCACGGTCAGCGCGACCAGTATCGCTCCGGGCAGACCGAAGCGCAAATTCCGCGTCTCGGCCCCGGGACGCAGCAGCATCCATCCCCCCAGAACCACGACCGAAAACAGCGATCTCCAGCCGAGGATCGACCACACGTCGAGCCCGGCCATGCGCACGAAGGGGCCGGCGGTGCTCCACAGGACGGCTGACGCGAGGACGAGGGCCATGCCGATCCTGCGGCTGTGCGAAACGATCATGAAACACCGGAAAATACTGTCAGAACCTTACGTTAGCGGCGGCTGTCGGGGCAGTCCGGACCATCTGCGACGCGCATTGTCGCATCGGCGACGTTCGGGAGACAGAGCCCGGCATCTGCGGCTTTCCGCCCGTCCGCGCGATTCGGCGTTGCTGTCCGGATCCGGTGGCGATATTGGAAACGTAATAACATTACATATGGAGAAAGCCATGTCCCTCCCGCCGCTGCGCGCCGACCGTCGCCTTCCGGTCACTGTGTTGTCCGGGTTTCTGGGCGCCGGCAAGACGACGCTGCTGAACCACGTGCTGAACAATCGCGACGGCCGCCGCGTCGCCGTCATCGTCAACGACATGTCCGAGGTGAACATCGACGCCGATCTGATCCGCGAGGGATCGGAGCTGAACCGCGCCGAGGAAAAGCTGGTCGAAATGTCGAACGGCTGCATCTGCTGCACGCTGCGCGACGATCTGTTGCAAGGGGTGCGACATCTCGCCGAGGAGGGGCGCTTCGACTATCTGCTGATCGAGGGCACCGGCATCGCCGAGCCGATGCCGATCGCCGCGACCTTCGACTTTCGCGACGATCTGGGGCGCTCGCTGTCGGATGTGGCGCGGCTCGACACGATGGTGACGGTGGTCGACACGATCAACCTGACGCGCGATTTCGCCAGCAATGAGTTCATCTCCGACCGGGGCGAGAGTCTGGGCGATGAGGACGAGCGCACGCTGGTCAACCTGCTCACCGATCAGATCGAGTTTTCGGATGTGATCGTGCTGAACAAGGTGAGCGATGCCGGGCGCGAACGTCTGGCGCAGGCACGCGGCATCGTCCATGCGCTGAACCCCGATGCCCGGGTGATCGAGACCGATTTCTCGCAGGTGCCGCCCGAGATGATCTTCGACACCGGGCTGTTCGATTTCGACAAGGCCTATCAGCATCCGATGTGGGCGAAAGAGCTGTATGGCTTCGCCAACCACGTGCCCGAGACCGAGGAATACGGGATTTCCTCTTTCGTCTATCATGCCCGCGCGCCCTTCGATCCGAAGAAGGTGTATGAGGTGCTCTCGGGGCCGCTGCCGGGCGTGATCCGGGCGAAGGGGCATTTCTGGGTGGCGACGCGACCTGACTGGGCGGTCGAGTTCAGCCTCGCGGGCGTCAGCGCCTCGGTCACGCCGCTCGGGCGGTGGTGGGCCTCGGTGCCCGCGGACCGGCTGCCGAGCCATCCCGACGCGCAGGCCGAGATCGCGAAGAACTGGGCCGAGCCCTGGGGCGACCGCCGGCAGGAGATCGTGTTCATCGGCGCGGGCCTCGACCGCGAGGGGATCGCCGCGCGGCTGAACGCGGCGCTGCTCGACAGCGACGATTTCACCCCCGGGGCCTGGCAGGGCATGGCCGATCCTTTCCCGGTCTGGGAACGGCGCGTTCCGGCATGAGCGGGCAGCCGGCGAAGCCCGTCGCGGTGCGGGGCAATCTGGCGAGTTCACTGCCGCGGCGGCTGCGCGGGCCCTCGATGGCGCGCTACGACCGGCTTCCGGCGCCGCTCCGCGGCTGGCTCGCGCGCGCCGCGCTGCCCTGGAGCCCGAACTCCGCGCTGCGGATCTGGACGCGGCTTCATCGCGAGACGGGCGGCGATACGCGCGCGGTGCTGCGCCGCCTCGATCTGGCCGAGCAACGGATGCTCGCACGCGATACCGCCACGGTCTGGGGCTCGGGCTATCCCTGCGCTTCGGGGCCGGAGGCCCGGTCGTAATCCCTGACCGATGCGGCGATGACCCCGGCGAGGCGGGCGAAATCGCCATGCCTCGGGCTGTCGCGCCGCGTCGCCCAGACGACGGTGCGTCTCGGCGCCGCCCGCGACAGCGGACGCGCCACCACCAGCGTTTCGCGCAGCACCTCGGAGCGCACGTAAAGCGCCGGCAGCAGCGCCACCCCGAGCCCCGTCGCCACCATCTGCCGCACGGTGTCGAGCGTCGTGCCCTCGTAATCGCGCGCGAGATGGGCGCCGGTCGCGCGGCACAGCGCCTCGGTCTGCCGGTGCAGGCCCTGAGCGGCATCCATCGTCAGCACCGTCTCGCCGCGCAGCGCCGCGGGCTCGATCACCGGATGCGCGGCGAGGGGATGATCGGCCGGCAGCACCAGTTGCAGCTCCTCATCGAGCAGCCGCCACACCGCGATCTCGGCGCGGCCCGGATCCTCGGTCAGGATCAGCGCGTCATGGGTGCCTTCGCTCAGCTGGGCGATCAGCGCCTCGGGCCGGTCCTCGCGGACATGGATGCGCAGGCCGGGGAAAGTTTCGCGCAAGGACGGCATCGCCACCGACAGCAGATAGGCGCCGATGGTCTGCACCGCGCCGAGCCGCAGCACCCCGGTGAAAGGTTCGCCCTCGCCCGCGCGGGCGATCTCGCGGATCGTCTCGACCTCGCGCAGCACCTCGCGGGCGCGCCGCGCGATCTCGGCGCCGAGGGGGGTGAGCAGCACCCGCGCCCGGCTGCGCTCGAACAACGGCGTGCCGAGGCGCTCTTCCAGCGCGCGGATCTGCATGCTGAGTGTGGGCTGGGTGACGTTCAGCCGCTCTGCCGCGCGGCTGAAGTTCAGCGTCTCGGCCAAGACGGTCAGATATCGAAGTTGTTGCAGGCTGGGCATGGGGGCTTATAGATTCAAACTATAATTGCCGAAAGGGCTTTCGATTTCCCGCGCCGCGCCACGGCTGCTATCCCGGTCCCGAACAAGGAGATGCCCGTGTATCGTATCTGGAATTTCGTGAACGAATATTCGCTTTTGCTGATCGGCGGAGCGCTGATCGCGCTGGTCTGGGCCAATGTCGATCCCGACAGTTATCATCATCTGGTGCATTATGCGCTGTGGGTCGACGCGCCCATCGGCGTGATGGAAGAGCATGACGGTGCGCTGCACCGTGTGCTGACGCTGCATTTTCTCATCAATGACGGGTTGATGGCGCTGTTCTTCGCGATGGCGGCGAAGGAAGTGTGGGAGGCGGTGGCGCTGTCGGGCGGCAGCCTGCGCGGGCGCAAGGCGCTGACGCCGCTGATCGCCACGCTCGGCGGCATGGCGGGGCCGGTCGCGGTCTATCTCGGCCTCGCGGCGGTGCTCGGGATGCTCGATACGGTCGGGCGGGGCTGGGCGATCCCGACGGCGACGGATATCGCCTTCTCTTATCTCGTCGGGCGCATGGTGTTCGGCGCGCGCCATCCGGCCATCGGCTTCCTGCTGCTTCTGGCCATCGCCGACGATGCGGGCGGGCTGGCGATTCTGGCGGTGTTCTACCCCTCGGGAGAGGTCGCTCCGGCCTGGCTGCTGCTGTCGCTGGTCGCGGCGGTGGGCGTGTGGTTCGGTGCGAACTGGCTGCCGCGTCGCCTTGACGGTGGGCGGGCGGGACGTCCTGTCTCGACCTGGGTGCGCCGCTATCTCGGTGTCTGGCCCTATGTGGTGGCGGGGGCGCTCAGCTGGTACGGGTTCTATTGCGCGGGCCTGCATCCGGCGCTCGGCCTGTTGCCAATCGTTCCGGCGATCCCGCATTCCGAGCACGATTTCGGCATCTTCGCCGAGCACGAGTGTTACAATACCGATCTTCTGAACAGCATCGAGCACGCGCTGAAAATCCCGGTTCAGCTGATCCTGATGGGCTTCGGTCTGGTCAACGCCGGCGTCGAGTTCGGGGCGATCTCGGCTCCGACCTGGCTGGTGGTGGCGGGTCTGGTGATCGGCAAGCCTCTGGGGATCACGCTGTTCGGCTGGTTCGCGGCGCGCGGTCTGGGGCTTGGGCTGCCGCAGGGCATGGCGCTGCGCGATCTGCCGCTGGTGGGTATCGTCGCGGCGATCGGTTTCACCGTCGCGCTGTTCGTCGCCGCGGTGGCCTTCCCGGCGGGCGCTGTGCAGGACGCGGCCAAGATGGGCGCGCTGTTCAGCCTCGGGAGCGCGGTTCTGGCGATCGTGGCCGCGCGTCTGCTGCGCGTCGAGCGGGTTCAGTAGCCCCGGCGCAAGTCCACGGTCGCGGGCAGCACCCCTTCGGCACGATAGCGGCCGATGTTGCCCGCGACGATGGCCGCCGCGGTTTCCGGGTCGGTCGGGGCCGAGATATGCGGCAACACGGTGATCGCCGGATGATCCCAGAGCGGCGAGGGCGCGGGCAGGGGCTCGGTTTCGAACACGTCGAGGACCGCGTGTTTCATCGCCCCCGCATCGAGCGCGTGGGTCAGCGCCTGCGTGTCCACGATCGGCCCGCGGGCGAAATTGATCAGCTGCGCGCCGCGGGGCAGCAGCGCGAGGCGTTCGGCGTTCAGCAGATGGCGCGTTTCGGCGGTCAGCGGCAGCAGGCACACCGCGATGTCGCTTTGCCCGAGAACATGCGTGAGCCCCCCGGGGCCGGAATGACACTCGACCCCCTCGACCGCGCGCGCCGAGCGGTTCCAGCCGCAGACGCGGAACCCCGCCGCGTTCAGTCGCCCGGCCGCCGCGCGGCCAAGCTCGCCGAGGCCCAGAATGCCGACCGTCACCGCCTCCGGCCGGCGATAATCGAGCTGCTGCCAGCGATGCGCGCGCTGGCTCGTCGCATAGGCCGGCATGTCGCGAAACAGGTAAAGCGTCCAGGCCAGCACCGCCTCGGCCATGGTGCGGGCAAGCTCGGGGTCAACCAGCCGCACCAGCGGCACGGCAAGGTCCGGAAGTTCCGCCACGATGCGCTCGACCCCGGCCCAGAGGCTGTGGATCCAGCACAGGTTCGGCAGCCGCGCGATGTCGGCCGGGTCGGGGTTGGCGACCACGGCGATCTCCACCTCGGCGCAGGCGGCGGCATCGAGGGCGCGCAGGCTGTCGATCCTTTCGCCCGGCAGAAGCGTGCGCAGCCGGGCGAGCCATCCGGCCTCCGCCGCGTCGCTGAGGCGCGAGACAAGCGCGATGCGACAGGGGGCGATGCGGTGGGGGGCGGGCTGGGTCATGGCGCAAACCTTCGGGCTGGAACGGATCGGTCGCCCGACCGGGCCCGATTTCGCGCGGCTTGGCAAGGGCGTGGGGCCGCTTTCGGGGCAAGAAATCCTGCCCTGCGCTTATCTGCCCGTTCTTGCGCCGGCCCCGTTCGGCGATTATCGGGAAGCGATGACCGGAGCGGTTCCCCGCGGGCTCAGACCCCGGAACGCCGCTTCCCCCCTTGCCTGCCGCGCGTCGGCGGGCCGCGCGAAGCCCAAGGAAAGGCAGCCCATGACCCCGGCGTTCCTCGTCACCCACAACGGCGGTTTCCACGCCGATGAACTGCTGTCGAGCGTGATCCTCACCCGACTGTTCCCCGAAGCCGAGCTGATCCGCAGCCGCGATCCGGCCTGGATCACGCCCGCCGAAGACCGGATCGTCTATGACGTGGGCGGCTCCTACGATCCGGATCTGGCGATCTTCGACCACCATCAGCGCGGCGCGCCCCTGCGCGAGGATGGCCGGCCCTACAGCTCGTTCGGTCTGGTGTGGAAGCATTTCGGCACCGATTACCTGCGCGCCTCGGACGTGCCCGAAGAGGCGGTGGCGGGCGTTCATGCCTCGGTCGATGCGAGCTTCGTTCTGCCGGTCGATCTGGTCGACAACGGTGCGCTGTCGCCGTCCTCGGCCGGGCCGATGCTGGCCGGTCTGACGCTGCCGAGCCTTCTCGAAAGCCTGAAGCCCGTCTTCGACGACCCGACGCCCGACGCCGAGACCCGCGCCTTCCACGATGCGCTCGCCATCGCGCGCGCCTTCGTCGAGGCGCGTGTCGCGCGCTCGGCCGCGAAGCTGCGCGCCGAGGCGGTGGTGATGCAGGCCATCGCCGATGCGGGCGAGGGCCATATCCTCGAACTGCCGCGCGGGATGCCGTTCCGCCCCTCGGTCGTCAAGGCGGGGGCGGATCATCTGTGGTTCGTGGTCAATCCGCGCGGCGCGGACTGGACCATCGGCGGCATCCGCAAGGACGACGAGGGCTTCGCGCTGCGCGCCGATCTGCCGGCCGGCTGGGCCGGGCTGACCAAGGGCGATCTCGAGGCCGCCTCGGGCGTCAAGGGCGCGCTGTTTTGCCATAACGGCCGCTTCATCGCCACCGCCGACAGCCGCGAGGCCGCGCTCGCCATGGCCGAAATCGCCGTGCGCGAGGCCGAAGCCGCAGCCGAAGCGGAAAAGGCCTGAGCGACCGGGGTCGGCCCGCCGCGCTAGATCAGCAGCGGGTCGACCGACACTTCGCGCTTGAGTGCGCGCAACGCGAAGGTCGACCGGGTATGCTTGATCCCGGCGACGCGATACAACGTCTGGCGCAAAAAACGCTCGTAATGGGCGCGGTCGGCCACCGCGATCTTCACCAGATAATCGTAATCGCCCGTCACCAGATGCGCTTCGAGCACCTCGGGCATCCGCGCGAGTGCAGCGCCGAAACGTTCGAGGATCGCCTCATCATGATGGTCGAGGGTGATCTCGACGAAGAAGATTTCGTCGATGCCGACGGCTTCGGGGTTGATCAAGGCGACATAGCCGTCGATCGCGCCCGAGGCCTCCAGCCGCTTCAGACGGGTCCAGCAGGGCGATTGCGACAGACCGACCTGTTGCGACAGCTCGGCCACGGTCAGCCGTCCGTTGCGGCGCAGCGCGGCGAGGATGCGCCTGTCGGTCGCGTCGAGAGCGGGGCTTTTGTCGGTTTTCGTCATGCGCTGTCGCGATCCCGGCCGGGCAGGGGAGTTGTCCCGCCATCCTTGACACCGGAACCGCCCGCGTTCAATCGCCAATCCGGGCCGGACCCCGTGCCGCGGGTCAGAGACCCTGGCCGACGGGCAGGACGGGGCGGCTGTCGTGTTCCGTGTGCAGATCCAGCCGTGCGCCCGAAAGCGTGTCGAAGACATGCAGCGCCCCCGGTTTCGGCGCGAGGCGGCGGCAGTCCTCGACCCGCGTCGCGGGCGAAATGACCAGCGTCAGCGGCTGACCCGCGACGAAGCCGTGCACCAGCCGCTGTGCGCCCAGATCCTCGATGTCGTCGGGGGTGAAGCTGAGGCCCCTGTCGGCGGGCATCAGATCCTCGGCCCGGATGCCGAGCGTGACCTTGCCCGCGGCGCCCGAGACCGGGGTGTCGAGAACCTCGTCGCCGATGCGCAGACGGTTGCCGGCGATCTCGGCATCGAGAAGGTTCATCGCCGGCGCGCCGATGAAGCTTGCGACGAAGGTCGAGGCCGGACGGTGATAGATTTCGAGGGGTGTGCCGATCTGTTCGATCCGGCCGGCGTTGAGGACCACCAGCCGGTCTGCGAGGGTCATCGCCTCCAGCTGATCGTGGGTGACGTAGATCGAGGTGGTGCCGAGCCGCTTTTGCAGCCGGCGGATTTCCGTGCGCATCGAGACGCGCAGCTTCGCGTCGAGGTTGGAGAGCGGCTCGTCGAACAGGAACGCGGCCGGCTGGCGCACGATGGCGCGCCCCATCGCGACGCGCTGGCGCTGCCCGCCCGAAAGGGCGCGCGGCTTGCGGTCGAGATAGGGGCCGAGTTCGAGCATCCTTGCCGCCTCGGCCACGCGGGCCTCGATCTCGGGGCGGGGGACGGCGCGGTTCTTCAGCCCGTAGGCCATGTTGTCGCGCACGCTCATGTGCGGGTAGAGCGCGTAGTTCTGGAACACCATGGCGATGTCTCGATGCGCGGGTTCGACCTCGTTCACCCGGCGGGTGCCGATGCGGATCTCGCCTTCCGAGATGTCCTCGAGCCCCGCGACCATGCGCAAGAGCGTCGATTTCCCGCACCCCGAGGGGCCGACGAGGACGATGAATTCGCCGTCTTTGATGTTCAGCGCGATGTCGGCGACCGAACGCGCGGTGCTGCCCGGATAGATCTTCGAGACGTTTTCGATGTCGATGGATGCCATGTCAGCCTCACTTGTCGCTTTCGGTCAGGCCCTTGATGAACCAGCTCTGGAAGACCACCACGATGGCGACGGGCGGCAACAGCGCCAGCACCGCCAGCGCGAAGGCCTGGTTGTAATCGGGGATTTGCGAGCCGATCCACACCTGCAGGATCTGCTTGATGCCGCGCATCAGGGTGAAGAAGCTTTCCTCGGTCGTCATCAGCATCGGCCAGAGATACTGGTTCCAGCCATAGACGAACATGATGATGAACACCGCCGCGATCATGTTGCGCGAGAGCGGCAGGAGGATGTCGATGAAGAAGCGCACCGGGCCCGCGCCGTCGATCCGCGCGGCCTCCAGCAGTTCATCGGGGACGGATTTGAAGAACTGCCGGAAGTAGAACGTCCCCGTCGCGGAGGCGAGCAGCGGCACGATCAGCCCGGTGTAGGTGTTCAGCAGGCCGAGTTCGGCCATCACCTGATAAGACGGCATGATCCGCACTTCGAGAGGCAGCAGCAGCGTGGTGAAGATCACCCAGAACATCGCCGTGGCGAAGCGGAAGCGGAAATAGACGAGCGCATAGGCCGCCAGCATCGACAGCACGATCTTGCCCACCGCGAAGCCGAGCCCGAGGATCAGCGAATTCATCATCATCCGCGCGCCGGTGACCTGACCGGTGAAGCCGCCCTTGTGGGTGAGGACGGTGGAATAGGTCTCTATCCCGTCGCCGCCGGGCAGCAGGCTCAGCCCGTTCACATGGATGTCGGCGGCGGTATGGGTCGAGGTCATCACCGCGATGGCGATCGGCGTGACCATCAGCAGCGTGCCGAGGATCAGCACCAGATGGTCGAAGGGGGTTACCTTGTTCATGATGCCTATCCGTAGTGAACGCGGCGCTCGATGTAGCGGAACTGGAACAGCGTCAGCACCAGAACCACCACCATCAGGATCACCGACTGTGCCGAGGAACCGCCGAAGTCATTGCCGCGGAACCCGTCGAGATAGACCTTGTAGACCAGCGTCATCGGGTTGTTCGCGGGCTTGTCCTTCACCATCACGTCGATCAGCGCGAAAGTGTCGAACAGCGCATAGGTCAGGTTGATGATGGTCAGGAAGAACACCGTGGGCGTCAGCAGCGGCAACACGACGGTGAGGAAGCGGCGCAGCGGGCTTGCGCAGTCGATCACCGCGGCCTCGCGCACCGCGGCGGGGATCGCCTGCAGGCCCGACAAGATGAAGATGAAATTATACGGGATATGCAGCCAGACCGCGACGACGATCATCGCGATGGCGGTGTCCCAGTAATCGAGGCCGACCTTCATGTCCCAGCCGAACAGCGCGGCGAAGCGCACCAGAGGCCCGATGTGCTGGTCGAACAGCATCATCCCGATCAGCCCCGCGACCGGCGGCGCGATGGCATAGACCGCGATCAGCGCCGTGCGATAGGCCGAGCGGCCGCGGATCACCTTGTCGGCCTTGACCGCCAGCACCATTCCGATCGCCAGCGACAGCGCCGCGACCACCGCCGCGAAGAACACCGTGAAGGCCGCGATCTTGCGATATTCGGCCGAGCTTAGGGCATCGGTGTAATTCGCCATCCCGACGAAGCTGGAGCCCAGGCCGAACGGATCCTCGAGATAGAAGGACGAGGTGATCGCCTGCGCGGAAGGCCAGTAGAAGAACACCGCGACGATGGCCAGCTGTGGCGCGAGCAGCAGCCAGGGCATCAGGGGGCGGTCGAACTGCACGCGTTTGGGGGCCGCAGGCGGCGCCGCGAGGCGTGCCTTCAGCGCGGCGAGGGCAGAAGGCCGCGCGGGTGTCTTCGGCGATAGGGAAAGATCGGTCACGGTCAGCGGATCCCGGAAAAGAAAACCCGGCCCCGCCCGAAGGCGGGGCCGGCCCGTTGGGGGAAGGGGCTCAGCCGGAGGTCTTGGCGAATTTCGCCAGCAGCTCGTTGCCTTCGGTCTCGATCGCCTTGAACGCATCCTCGACGCTGGTTTCGCCGGCGAAGATCTTGTTGAACTCGCGCTCCTCGATCACCCGGATCTGCGGGTAGAAGCCGAGGCGGTAGCCCTTCGACCATTCGCCCTGCGGCAGCATCAGCTGCTTGATGCCGACTTCGGCCTGCGGGTGCTGCTCGTACCAGCCATCGGCCTTGGCGGCCTCATAGGCGGCCTTGGTGATCGCGACATAGCCGGTCTGTTCGTGGTAGAACTTCTGGATGTCGGTGGTGGTCAGGAAGTTGAAGAAATCGGCGGTGCACTTGTTCTCGGCCGCCGGATGGCCCGACATGGCGAACAGCGCCGCGCCGCCGATGAAGGTCGACTTGTTGCCGTCCTTCGCCGCCGCATCATAGGGCAGGAAATCGGCCGAGAACGGCATCGAGGCGGTCTTCGACAACCCGCCGAACGAGCCCGAGGAGCCGATCCACAGCGCGACCTTGCCTTCCTCGAAGGGCTTCTGGTTGTCGCTCCAGCCGGCACCGTAATAGCCGAACCACCCCTTGTCGTGCCAGTCCTTCAGCTTCTTGAACATCGCGATCAGCTCGGGGTTCTCGGCGTTCAGCGTGGTGCCCTGGAAGCTGTCGTAGCCGTTGGCGTTCGACGCCATCTGCACGTTGTTGCGCGAGAAGAAGTTCTCGAAGAACATCCAGGTCAGCTGCGAGGCGGAAAGCCCGATATAGCCCGCATCCTTCAGCTTGGGGGCGATCTTCTCGAAATCGTCCCAGGTCTTCGGTGCGCTGACGCCGGCTTTCTGCAGCGCCTCCGTGTTGATGTACATGATCGGCGCCGAGGAGTTGAACGGCATCCCGATGAACTTGCCGCTGGCGTCGGCATAGAAGTAACGCACGCCGTTGATGAAGGCGTCGCGGTCGAGCTTGTAACCGTTCTGGGTGAGGATGTCCTCGGCCGGGATGGTGGCGCCCTTCGCGTTGATGATGGTGGCGGCGCCCGCGTCGAAGACCTGCAGGATGTTCGGTTGCTCCTTCGAGCGGAACGCGGCGATACCCGAGGCCAGCGCCTCTTCATAGGTACCTTTCGACACCGGAGTGATCGCGCAGGCGGTCTGCGCGGTGTTGAACTTCTGCGCCACCTGATTGATGACCTGCTCGTTCGCGCCGCCCATGCCATGCCACCAGCTGATCTGGACCGGCTCGGCCGCGAGCGCGGTGGCCGAGGTGCTCAGCACCGCCAGTGCGGCAATCGTCTTTTTCATGTCAGACCTCTTCTGCGACAGATTGAGGGCCTGCTAGGCCCGCGATGCAACGGCGAGGTGACAGTTCCGTGGCGGGAGGGTGAAGATCGCGGAATCGGGGCGCGAGTCGGGCCGATTCCTTCGGCGGAGGAAGATTTTGGGGTGAGTTTCCGGGAATCGGGTTGTGGA